>JAHHHJ010000009.1 GCA_019359445.1 Kastovskya adunca ATA6-11-RM4
GCCCGCCGTTGTATAGCCACTCGTCTAATGAGGCGGCTTCCCAGATCGGGTAAAAGTGCAGTCCGATGGCGTTGCTGCTGGGAACTACGGCTCCGGAGATGATGTTGTTGCCGTAGAGGAGGCTACCGGCTACGGGTTCGCGGATGCCGTCGATGTCCACGGGGGGAGCAGCGATGAAGGCGATGATGAAGCACGTTGTGGCGGTGAGCAGGGTGGGGATCATCAAGACGCCGAACCAGCCGATATACAGGCGGTTGTCGGTTGATGTGACCCAGTTGCAAAACCGTTCCCACAGGTTGGCGCTTTCGCGTCTTTGTAGTGTGGTTGTCATGGTTTTATGATTTCGTTACGACTGATTGGATACAGTTTTAAGGAGATAGGTGATTTTTTCTATCTCACTTTCGAGATTAATTGATTTGTTTCTTTTTGTAAAGGGTTTTCATTTTTTTTGGCAAAACTTGCTGTCCTATGTCTCAGACTGTTACCTACAGCCCGGCTTATACCTTGGTTCCTACTTATGAGTGCTTCAATCGCTGTACCTACTGCAATTTTCGGACTAATCCGGGTAAAAGCCCCTGGCTCACCTTGGTTGAGGCAGAAGAGATATTAAAACGGCTCCAAAATGAAAATGAGAAGATTTGCGAACTTCTTGTACTCAGTGGGGAGGTGCATCCCAGTTCGTCACGCCGTGGGGCTTGGTTTGGACGGATTTATGACCTGTGTGAGTTAGCACTGTCGTTGGGGTTTTTGCCACATACCAATGTTGGCCCCCTCAGCTATGAGGAGATGGCACAACTAAAAGCGGTCAATGTGTCAATGGGTTTGATGCTGGAACAGTTAACGCCTCAGCTCTTGCAAACGGTGCATCGGCAAGCTCCCAGCAAAGTCCCTTCACGGCGACTGCAACAGTTGGAATGGGCGGGGAAACTGAAAATTCCCTTTACAACAGGGTTGCTATTGGGAATTGGGGAAACCCAGGCAGATTGGTGGGAGACATTAGAGGCGATCGCGAATCTCCATGCTCGTTACAATCACATCCAAGAAGTTATCCTCCAACCCCATAGCCCCGGAAATCAGCAGTCTTGGGACGCACCTGCCTTTGATCCTCATCAGCTACCAGAGGTGATTGCCAAAGCCCGTCAGATTCTCCCAGCCAGTATCGCTATACAAATTCCTCCCAACCTAGTCCCAGATTCTCAATGGTTACTAGCTTGCTTAGAGGCTGGAGCAAGAGATCTAGGGGGGATTGGCCCTAAAGATGAAGTTAATCCCGATTATCCTCATCCTCATGCTTTGGACTTGAGAGAAGTTCTTGAACCCGCTGGCTGGCAACTGGTGCCCCGTTTGCCTGTATATCCTCAGCATGACTTTTGGTTGACACCAAGATTGCAAGCGGCTACTGAGGGATGGCGCACTGAATTTGGAGATGGGGAGATGAGCAGCACCTAGAGCAGGGGATGGAGATTTTAATAACCGCAGAGGCGCAGAGGGCACGGAGGTAAGAGAAGGAGACAATAGATGAGGAGAACATACTTCATATTTCATCCTTTATACTTCCTACTTCATCTGGCAGGCTTTACTCTATATGAAAGGACTATCTTGAGCCAAACCTTGGGTTATGAAGCTATTTCGCCGCCGATTCCTGCCACTTTTGCTGGCGTTCCTGACGATGTGTGTTGCGATCGCCTGTAACGGAGGAGGTACTACTAGCGGTACTGGCGGAAAAGTTGTAGTGGGGTCAAAAGATTTTACAGAGCAGTTCATTTTGGGAGAAATGTATGCGCTGGTTTTGGAAAATAACGGCATTGAAGTAGAGCGCAAGCTGAATCTTGGCGGTACACCTGTTGCCCAAGCTGGCATAGAGAGTGGTCGGATTGATTTATACCCAGAGTACACAGGCACGGCGTTACTAACAATTCTCAAGCAGCCTGCTAGTAGTAACGAAAAGCAGGTTTACCAAACTGTTGCTGATAGCTATAAGGAAAAATTTAACTTAGTCTGGCTAGAGCCTGCCCCGATGAATAACACTCAGGCTCTGGTGATGACAAAAGCAGGCGCAGAGAAATTCGGCATCAAAACTATCTCCGATATGGCAGCGAAAGCCAACCAATTGACAATGGTGGGGCCGCCAGAATTTGAAGGGAGGGAAGATGGTTTGCTGGGGTTAAAAAAAGCCTATGGCAATTTCACCCTCAAGCGTTACATTCCGGTCGATCCGGGTTTGCGCTATCAGTCCCTAAATGATGGTCAAGCGGATGTTGCCGTTGCCTTTGGAACAGATGGCGAAATTAGTGCGTTTAACCTAGTGACATTAGAAGACGATAAAAATATCTTTCCCCCCTATCAAGTGGCTCCAGTTGTCCGGGCGGAGGTGTTGGAAAACAATCCCGGCATTCGTGATGCCCTCAACGCCCTATCTGCCAAGTTGACGAACGAAACGATGCAACGCCTCAACTATGAAGTAAGTAGCAAACAACGGGAACCCGCTGATGTGGCAAGGGAATATCTAACCCAAGAAGGAATGTTAAATAGCACTAATAAATAAATCTCCAATCTGCGTTTAAGTTGGAGTAGTTAGGCAAAGCCGAAGCCTGTCAATCAACGCCATCCTCTCCTCTGCGCCTTACTTGTTGGAGCCGCCTCAAAACCATGGCTCAGATTCAGCAGGGGAAGTCAGACTAGTTGATTGAGCAAAAGCATCCGCCCGTTTTAATCACTCTTGCTTAAGTTCTGTTGAAACTAAATTTATCCTGCATATGGCAACTGAGATCGAGCGTAAATTTTTAATCAAAGACAACCGCTGGCGCGAAAATGCCACAGGTACTTTATATCGCCAAGGTTACATTCCCACAAAAAACGGCACCACTGTCAGAGTGCGCTTGGTAGGAAATCAAGGATATCTAACGATTAAAGGGTTAAGCGTGGGTTTTTCTAGGGCAGAGTACGAGTACCCCATCCCAGCAGAAGATGCTCAAGAAATGCTGGATAAATTATGCGATCGCCCCTTAATTGAAAAAACCCGCTACAAAATTGACGTGGCTGGTTTGATTTGGGAAGTCGATGAGTTTGCCGGAGAAAATCAAGGTTTAATTATGGCGGAAGTCGAACTCACGGACGAAGAGCATAGTGTTGAACTACCTGAATGGATTGGCGAAGAAGTTACTGATGACTCTAGGTACTACAACGTCAATTTAGCCAAAAACCCATTTAGTCAGTGGGTAAAGCAATAAGCTGCATCACTTCCCCCACGGCTGAACTTGTTGCTACCGTCTTCCCCTCCGGCGATCAACTCAGGGCGGTTACCTGCTCACAAGCGGGTTAGAGAGTTTTTTGCTTGTTGTATCTAAGCCATACAGGCTCTAAAACCCTCTCTAAGCTTCTCTGCATCTAAGTTACGACCGATGAATACCAGTTCATTCTTGCGAGTTTCCTCAGGTTTCCAGAGGCGATCGCGCGTGCCATCAAAAATCATATGCACACCCTGAAACACAAAGCGATGGTCTTCCCCGGCAAAGTTGAGAATGCCCTTCATGCGAAAGATATCCGTCCCTTGCGTCTGCAATAGTCGGCTCATCCAATTTTCCAGTTTTGTTCCATCCACTTCCCCAGATTCTACTAACGCAACGGAGTACACCGATTCGTCATGCTCGTGGGCATCTTCACTCAAAAATTGGGGATCAATTTCTAAAGCGCGTTGCAAATCGAAGGCTTTAACACCCAAAAGCGCCTCCATTCCTAACTCGCTATTGCGGGTGCGGTAGACCTTCGCCATGGCGTTCATCCCGCCTATGCGTCGCTCTAACTCATCTAACTGTTCTGGCGTTACCAAGTCAATTTTATTAATCAAAATTACATCAGCAAAGGCAATTTGCTCTTGTGCTTCGCTGCTATCCCAATGCTCCCAGATGTGCTTGGCATCTACTAGCGTCACCACTGCGTCGAGTTGCAACTGCTCGCGCATGTCCTCATCAACAAAAAAGGTTTGAATCACAGGAGCGGGGTCAGCCAGTCCCGTAGTTTCAATCACAAGATGGTCAAATTTATCTCGCCGCCGCATCAAGTTGCCGATAATCCGCATCAAATCACCCCGAACAGTGCAGCAGATGCAGCCGTTGTTCATTTCAAAGATTTCTTCATTGGCATCGATGACGAGTTGGTTGTCGATACCAACTTCCCCAAACTCATTAACAATCACGGCAACCTTTAGCCCATGTTCGTGAGTGAGGATGCGGTTAAGCAGAGTCGTTTTCCCAGAGCCGAGATAGCCAGTGAGAACAGTAACTGGCACTGTACTAGAAGATTGGGTTGTAATCATAATCTAAAGAAGTTTCTTTTATAATGATAATCACTATCAATGACAAGCAAACAGGTTTTTATCTACAGGCGAAATCCCCGGCTTCTTAGGGAAGTCGGGGATCTGAGGCGCTAGCAGCAGCCCTAGCAAGGGCATTGCCATGCCCCTACACATTTAGAATGTATGTAAGTTATTTAATGCACATTCCTTAGCTACCAGCGGTTTCGGGGGGGAGGATGACTTGGTCAACCGCGTGGATGACACCGTTGCTGGCGTCGATGTCTGGTTGAGTTACGGTGGCGTCGTTGATTCTCACTTCATTACTGGCTTGATCGACTTCAACAGTAACTGGGGTTCCTTCTACGGTATTCACTTCGCCGGCAGTAATTTGGTTAGAAGTCACCTCACCAGGTATTACGTGGTAACTAAGAAGCTGAACCAATTGTTCGCGATTTTCTGGTTTCAACAGTTCTTCAACTGTGCCAGCAGGTAGTGCGGCAAAGGCGGCATCGGTGGGAGCAAATACGGTGTATGGCCCTTCGCCTGATAGGGTTTCAGTTAATCCGGCTGCCTCAATTGCCTGATTTAAAGTACTAAAAGAATCGTTAGTCGATGTCAACTCAACGATGTTTTCGTTGCCAGCAGTTGCTGTGGGTGAGGTGGTCTCAACAGGCGCTTCTCCAGCGATCGGAGCTTCAGTTCCAGGCTGTTGATCTATCACTCCTGTTTCTTGAGGTTGATCGCAAGCTGATAGTGCAACAGCACTACCAATACTTAACAGTCCAACCAAAGCAATTTTTGTGAAGCCAGGAAACTTTTTCATGAATAATTTTGAGGTGTTTTGTTGATATTAACAATTATTTATAAATAATAACTAGGCAATCATAGCAATGCAATCTTTCTTCAGACAGACGTTCAATGTCTGAGCCGAGAACGGGCTGAGTCTAGGAAGATAAACTTATTCGTTACTAGTTAAAGATAGCTTTACGTTATGAAAATCTTTGGCAGACTAACTAGCGATCGCCAAATTGTACGAGTAGAACGGCGGGGCTATTTGTAGGGATTAAGGTCTGAGGGAATACGCTAAAAACAGCAGGGAGGGAGAGCCGCTGGGGGGAGAATGCTCGGCAACACTGGCTCTAGTGGGGGTTTTGCCCGAAGCGATCGCCACTCGCTGCAACCTTAAGCCAAACGAACCATCACGATCAGGATAAATTATCATTTTTGGGTGCGAAGTGGCTTGCACTCCAACGATATACTAGGCAATGAGGTTGTAAAAAAATCTTCACAAAAGCCCTGAAAGAGTTTTTGATACTAGCTGTATCGAACCTTTCTCAGTAATTACTTGTATCGGTAAACATGAATCCAGGAATCGACTTACAAGGAAGCTTTATCCAAACTTTAAGGGATCTAGGCATCCCATCGGGTGCCGCCAAAGCCATTTGGATGCCGCTGCCGATGTTTTTGATGATCATTGGTGCCACCCTGGGAGTGCTGGTGCTCGTGTGGCTAGAGCGAAAAATTTCTGCCGCTGCCCAGCAGCGCATTGGGCCGGAATATGCTGGCCCCTTAGGAGTTTTGCAGCCCGTGGCAGACGGTCTGAAATTAGTCTTTAAAGAAGACATCATTCCCGCCAAGGCTGACTCACTGTTGTTTACACTAGGGCCTATCCTAGTCGTTATCCCGGTGTTTTTGTCCTACCTAATCGTGCCCTTCGGGCAGAACTTAGTAATCACGGATATCGGGACGGGAATTTTCTTGTGGATTGCATTATCCAGCATTCAGCCGATTGGTCTATTGATGTCTGGCTATGCCTCCAACAACAAATACTCCCTCCTCGGTGGTTTGCGAGCCGCAGCCCAGTCGATTAGCTACGAAATTCCCTTAGCCTTATCAGTGCTGGCGATCGTGATGCTCTCCAATAGCCTCAGCACCATTGATATCGTTGAGCAGCAATCTGGCTATGGCATTCTCAGTTGGAACATCTGGCGTCAGCCCGTTGGGTTTATAGTCTTCTGGATTGCCGCCTTAGCAGAGTGCGAACGATTGCCCTTTGACCTCCCAGAAGCAGAAGAAGAGTTGGTTGCGGGATACCAAACCGAATATGCCGGAATGAAATTTGGCTTGTTCTACATTGGTTCCTACGTCAACCTGGTACTGTCTGCTTTGCTAGTTTCTGTCTTGTACCTAGGAGGTTGGGGGTTTTTCATTCCTCTTGACCAATTAGCCAACTGGCTGGGTGTGAGTGAAGTCAGTCCCTGGTTGCAGGTGATTACCGCCGCCCTGGGAATTTTCATGACCCTCGTGAAGGCTTACTTATTGGTGTTTATTGCCATATTGCTGCGTTGGACAGTTCCCCGTGTGCGGATTGACCAACTGCTGAACTTGGGATGGAAATTTCTCCTGCCCGTTTCCCTGGCGAATTTGTTACTTACTGCCGCCCTCAAACTTGCCTTTCCTGTCGCTTTTGGGGGTTAACTCAGTTGTTAGTTTTTAGTTGTTAGCTTTTAGGCATAAAGACTTGTACCTAATAGCCTTTGGTTTAAAAATTAGTAACTTAATCTTTCGACTAACCACGAAGTAACTAACAACTTTAATGAGAGAGACACCACAATGTTAAAGTTCCTCAAACAAGTTAGCGATTACGCTAAAGAAACTGTTCAAGCGGCTAAGTATATCGGTCAGGGTCTCTCTGTTACCTTTGACCATATGCAGCGGCGTCCTGTTACAGTTCAGTATCCTTACGAAAAACTCATTCCTTCTGAACGTTATCGGGGTCGGATTCACTTTGAATTCGATAAGTGTATTTCCTGCGAAGTCTGCGTTCGGGTTTGCCCCATTAACCTACCCGTCGTAGATTGGGAATTTGATAAAGTCAGCAAGAAGAAAAAGCTCAAGCACTACAGTATCGACTTTGGCGTGTGTATTTTCTGCGCCAACTGTATTGAGTACTGCCCTACCAACTGCTTGTCGGCAACGGAAGAGTACGAACTCTCTACCTATGACCGTCACGAACTCAACTTTGATAACGTCGCGATGGGTCGTTTGCCGTACAAAGTGACCCAAGACCCAATGGTCACTCCACTACGTGAGCTGGTTTACCTGCCCAAAGGAGTCCTCGAACCCCACGGTCTACCTCCTGGTTCCCCGCGTCCTGGGTTGCGTCCAGAACAAATTCTGGAGCAGATGGAAGCTCAAGGAACCGACGGGCAAGAGGAAAAATCAGCAGCCAAGAAATAACGCGATCGCTACTCAATAGTTAGTCATTAATGACAAAAAACTACGGAAAAGCGACAGCGGAAAACAGACAATTGACAACTGATAAAGGACAAAAACGGTGAATCTAGCAGAAGGAGTTCAGCTCGTTTCGTTTGGCTTGCTGGCTGTGATGATGATTACAGCAGCTTTAGGAGTCGTTCTACTGACCAACATTGTTTATTCAGCATTTTTGTTGGCTGGCGTCTTTATCAGCATTGCTGGCTTGTACATTTTGCTCAATGCTGACTTTGTCGCCGCCGCCCAAGTGCTGGTTTATGTTGGGGCAGTTAACGTCTTGATTTTGTTTGCCATCATGCTGGTAAACAAGCGAGAAGACTTTGCCGTCCTTCCTAGGGGCTGGATTCGTAAAGCCGCTACCGGAGTAGTTTGTGTCGGTCTATTTCTCCTGCTGGGAACGATGGTTGTCGCGACACCTTGGGCGATTTCTGTCGAGCCTGTAATCGGGGGTGAAAGCACGGTAGTGCAAATCGGGGAGCATTTCTTCAGCGACTTTCTGCTACCGTTTGAGCTAGCGTCAGTGCTGTTGTTGATGTCAATGGTAGGGGCGATTATCTTGGCGCGTCGCGATTTTCTGCCCGAAGAACTGAGCCGTCCCCAAGGCGATATCAGCACCGCGTCTATGTTGCCTGAACGACCCCGCGAGCTGGCATCCCTGGGCGAGGGTCAAAAGACCAATCGCTAAAGCGTCTTGCTTTCCCTGATGCCACTAACAACCTCAAGCCGTTGGTGGCAAATCGTTTCCCTTTCGTTGATACAACAGAAGATTTATGCACCTACAACTTGAGTATTTCTTAATTCTAGGCGCGGCATTGTTCTGCATCGGCATTTACGGCGTAATTACTAGTCGCAATGCTGTGCGCGTGCTGATGTCCATTGAATTATTGTTGAATGCAGTCAACCTGAATTTGATGGGCTTTTCTAATTATTTAGACCCTCAAGAAATTAAAGGTCAGGTTTTTGCGGTCTTTGTAATTACTGTAGCTGCCGCAGAAGCAGCGGTGGGTTTGGCAATTGTTTTGTCCATTTACCGCAACCGCGACACCATCGATATGGAGCAATTTAATCTCCTCAAGTGGTAAGGTCGCAGCTAAAGTGGTGACTAAATCAGAAATGCCTGCCGATATAGGCGGGCATTTTTGTAGGTAGGCTAGTAGCGCGATCGCTTTTCACAATAACTTTACGGCTCGCTGAGAGGATGGTTGACGACAAGCCTTTGATCGTCTTGGTACCTCAGAGATTTAGCTGAAATGGCAGCAGCGATCGCGATAAAAATTTCAGGGTTTAAGATTAAAAAGACACAGATTTATTAGGGATGTGAGCGATGGTGCAATCTGACCCGAAGCTACGCCTACCAACTAGCGCTGAATTACCTTGCTCAGACGATACACCTGTGGATAACGAAAATCAAAATTTTATTCCTAACTTACTATTATTTTTGCTGAAATTCATCTGGGGAAATCGCTCCGATTGGTTTTTTGGAGTAGATATGGGGATTTATCACACAACAGGAGTAAGCCCGTTGGTGCCTGTTGTTCCAGACGGATTTTTGAGTTTAGGGGTTGAGCGTCACAGCAGCGGGAAGCAGCGGAAAAGCTATGTGGTTTGGGAGGAAAATGGGGTTGTTCCTATTTTTACTCTAGAGATTGTGTCGCTGACACCTGGGGGAGAATATGACAAAAAAATGGCAATTTATGCCAACCTGGGAGTTTTATATTATGTGATTTATAACCCTGAATATTGGCAACGGGATAGACATCAACCCTTCGAGGTTTATCGCTTAGTTGATGGGGAGTATAAACTGCAAATTGGCGAACCGTACTGGATGAGTGAGATTAATTTAGGGATTGGACGCGCGCCGTACTGGGATGGAGAGGTAGAGATTGAAGCGCTGTATTGGTACGACCAACAAGGAAATCGCTATCTGACGGCAGAGGAAAGAGCAGAACAGCAGCGACAACGCGCTCAAAGCGCAGAGCAGGCGCGAAGAGATTCAATACCCCGATTGTTAGGAATGGGGTTAAGTGTGGAACAGGTGGCAGAAGCACTAAACTTGACGGTGGAGGAAGTCAGGCAGAGCGCTCAACAGTGAGATGACGACTAGCGCGCTCGCTTTTCACCAGAAAAACGAGCGAGAAGCCCCTGGCTTTAGACATGGGGAGGAAAGCGGCAGCGACTTCAGTCGCCTGGAAATTTCTTCCTTCAAAATGCGTAGCTATAACCATCTTTTTTGTGGATTGCTTTGCAA
This sequence comes from Kastovskya adunca ATA6-11-RM4, assembly GCA_019359445.1. Lineage (GTDB taxonomy): Bacteria > Cyanobacteriota > Cyanobacteriia > Cyanobacteriales > Coleofasciculaceae > Kastovskya > Kastovskya adunca. Next base: position 9,819 of record JAHHHJ010000009.1, read on the forward strand.
TACTTGTAGCTAACGCCTGCCACTCTCGCAGACTTAGTTACGATATCAAAACTGCCTGAAGCACGGCACAGAACCCGCCCTGCGTAGCAGCCTATTTTCTTCCCTGCGGTAACGGTTGCGCTAACAATATCGCCAGTTTGAAAACCTTTATGGATTTGCACTCTAGACTTATGCCGAATGGGAAATCCGTACTGGTTTGTGCCGCACATCTGTCGTGTCCCGTGACCTTTTGCCGCAATCAGCAACGGCTTTGAAGTCAAGACTGTGAGTGTCTCAAACTTACCCACACACGCAGCATCAAGCCAGTGCGATTTAGCCAATCCTAATCGATTGCGATTGAACTTAGTTTGCCCTCCCGTACCAGTAGTGACGGGCAATCCCGTCTCTTTAAGTGCATTAAATAATGCCCATCGGGTTGAGTTGACCGCTGCTGCATCTTTAAGCGGCAGTTTTGCCTGTTTGAGAATGCGGTTTAACAGGTCGGGTTTAGTCGCCAGGAATTCTCGAACATCCTGATTGCCTTTCTTTTGATTACAATCGTGACAGGCAATCGTTAAGTTAGAAACCCTGTCCGAGCCACCTCTTGATTTGGGTTGAATGTGTTCAATCTCGAACGCTACATTTTCAACCGAGCAATAAGCGCACTGCCGATTCCATTTTTCCAAGAGATACTGCCGGACTTCGTAACCCTGTAATTCTCCTTGCTGATACAAGACGCCTGAGATTTCAGGGTTTTGCATTAGTTGGGTATCGAACCGCACTAGCTCTTGAACAATGCGAGCAATGGGAGCAAATCGAATCAACTTGTGAACCCATGTAAGTGTTGTTTCGACCCGATGCTGCAAGGATGGAGCTAGCCAACCATCGGGACGAGTGCGATTGAGGAATCGTGCCTGCCGATAGCGAGTTTTGCGATTGCGTCTTCCTCGCCTAAGTTGACGGCGAGAGAGAAGTGCTTCTTTAATTTGTTGTCCCCGGTGTTGCAGTTCGGCTCCGAAGATAATCTCGTTGCCCTGTTTGATTGCAATCCCCGTGACTTTCGATCCGGGATCTAATTTGAGTTCTAGCGGTTCAGGATTCGTCTCAACACTTCGGCTCTGACTTCGCGGCTCGACTGAGCTTCGCCGAACGTCTGAGCGCGGTTCCTGAGCCTGCCGAAGGGCAGTCGAACGCTCAGTGACCACTGCTTTGTTCAAAACAATCGTAAACGGATAGCGACGAAATACCGCTGCCTTGCCTGCTTTCAGCAATGACCTTGCCATTCCTGGTTTACAGGGTGATAGCGGTTGGCGATCGGTATCAATTACAAAGACAAAGTTAGACATTGTTGCGTCTCCTCTGATTTCTCGTAATGTTCGCTTCGCCAATGTTTTCAAGGCTTGTCATGTTGGCTGCACTTCCTTAACCCATTACAGATGTTTAACAACCAACGATAGGGCTACAAACTAGCGACGCATTTGTAGGTATCGTGACCTTAAAAACGTAGACCTCGAAGGTATACGGCTGGTCATGTTCTGGCTTGTATCCCGCTCGAAGAGTCGGGCAGTCTACAAGCCCCTGCCTTTAGGCATGGGGTTCATGACAGTTACATATTTTCTGGCTGGAGGTACTACCTCTGTCGGGAATGGCAATGCCATACCCCTGTTTATAGCAGACCTATAAATTACTGAGGGCGATCGCACTTAAGAAATTTGGCGGAAATTGCCGAGGCGATCGCTCTACAATAGAAAATTCAAGTATCCGACTAATCACCTCACGATGACTGCCTGGGCTGATGAGCGCTAGAACACTGTTTGACAAAGTTTGGGACTTACATACCGTAGGCACGTTGCCTTCTGGTCAGACTCAGCTATTTATCGGTTTACACTTAATTCACGAAGTCACCAGTCCGCAAGCTTTTGCAATGCTGCGGGAGCGAGGACTGAAGGTACTGTTTCCCGATCGCACCGTTGCCACGGTCGATCATATCGTTCCCACAGAAAATCAAGCACGTCCTTTTGTCGATGTACTGGCAGAAGAGATGATGCAGGCGTTGGAGAAAAACTGCAAAGATTACGGCATTCGCTTTTACAACGTAGGTTCTGGCAATCAAGGCATCGTCCACGTCATTGCCCCCGAACAAGGCTTGACTCAACCCGGAATGACCGTAGCCTGCGGAGATTCTCATACCTCAACCCATGGTGCGTTTGGCGCGATCGCTTTTGGCATTGGCACCTCTCAAGTCCGCGATGTCTTAGCCTCCCAAACTCTTGCTCTGTCTAAGCTCAAAGTCCGCAAAATTGAAGTCAACGGCGAATTACCGCCAGGAGTTTATGCCAAAGATGTCATCCTCCATATCATCCATACCCTCGGCGTAAAAGGTGGCGTCGGCTACGCCTACGAGTTTGCTGGCACCACTTTTGAGCAGATGAACATGGAAGAGCGGATGACTGTCTGTAATATGTCCATTGAAGGTGGCGCTCGTTGCGGCTATATTAATCCCGATCAAGTGACCTTTGAATACCTCAAGGACAAAGATTGTGCCCCCAAAGGTGAAAAATGGCAGGAAGCTGTGGAATGGTGGACAAGCCTCCGCAGCGATCCAGATGCCCTTTTTGATGATGTTGTCACCTTTGATGCTGCGGAGATAGCGCCGACAGTCACCTGGGGAATTACGCCAGGTCAAGGAATTGCCGTTAATCAAGTTGTCCCCCTTGCCGATACCTTGCCAGAAAGCGAAAGAGCGATCGCCTCGGAAGCCTACCGCTACATGGAGCTGACTCCAGGTGTGCCGATTCAAGGTACAAAAATCGATGTCTGTTTTATTGGTAGCTGCACCAACGGACGCTTGAGCGACTTGCGAGAAGCCGCTAAATTCGCTAAAGGTAGGCATGTAGCAGAGGGAATTAAAGCCTTTGTCGTCCCCGGTTCAGAACGGGTAAAAAAGGAAGCGGAAGCGGAAGGATTGCACAAAATCTTCACTGAAGCTGGATTTGAGTGGCGCGAACCGGGATGCTCTATGTGTCTAGCGATGAATCCCGACAAACTGCAAGGAAACCAAATTAGCGCATCTTCCTCTAACCGCAACTTCAAAGGTCGTCAGGGTTCCTCAACAGGACGAACCCTGCTGATGAGTCCAGCAATGGTGGTTGCAGCAGCAGTTAAGGGTGAAGTGTCAGACGTGCGGGAGTTGATTTAGAGACATCCCTCGTTAAATGCGATCGCGATCCTGCTGCACAAACAAAGAGGGTGGACTTTTTTATAAGTTCACCCTCTTTAGATTATTGGCTGCAAGCCCCCCTAGAAGGGCGAGGCTTGTATCCCATTTATCTATCTAGATCAAGTCCTTACTTGGTCTTGTCTGTATCGATTCTTGTGTCTCTGATGACAACTCTTTCTCTAACTTCTGCAGTACCGGAGACTTGGATGTCATTATCCTTATTTTGCTCTTTGGCAGAGTCGGCTGCATTCTTGGCAGAAGACTTCACATCCTGTGCTGCACCTTTAGCAGAGTCAGCGGTACTTTGAGCAGAAGACTTCACATCCTGTGCTGCACTTTTAGCTGCGCCTTTAGCAGAGTCGGCGGTACTTTGGGCAGAAGACTTCACATCCTGTGCTGCACTTTTAGCAGATTCGGCTGCACTCTTACCAGAAGACTTCAACGAGTCAGCGGCACTCTTACCAGAAGACTTCAACGAGTTAGCCGCACTTTTTATAGATGGCTCAACTGCCTTTGCTGTACTTTTTATACTTGTTCTCGCATCTTTGGTAGCACCCTCAACTTCTTGAGCTACAGCTTTAACAGAAGGTGTTACTTCATCAGCAGTATGTTTAATTGAGTTTGCTGCACTTTCTACGGAAGGCTGAACACCTTCAATAGTGTGAGTGACTGAATCTTTGACATCTCTAATCGCAGGTCTGACTTCCTCAGATGCCCCTTTGACTGCATCTACAACAGAAGGCTTGGTTTCTTTAACTGTCTGATCGACAGATTCAGCTATACCTTTAATCGAAGGTCTAGCATCCTCAACTGTCCCTTTGACTGCCTCTGCTGTACCTTTGATAGATGGCTTGACTTCCTCAACCGTTTCCTTTGCGGCTGTTCCTATCTCTTCTACAGTGTGCTTAACACCGTCTGCTACAGAGTGGGCTGCATCGCCTAAGTTATCTACAGCGCGGTTAACCGTATCAGCAGTACCTTTGCCGACCATAGCGCCAGCAACGGAACCGACTACAGCGCCAACAATTCCTGAGCGAGCACCGAGAACACCGCCAATTGCTGCTCCCGCGACTCTTGCACCGATACCTGAGCCTGAGCCTGATGATTTATGTTGATCAGATTCAGAATTCTCGTCAGTCTGAGCCTGAGTTACCTGATTTTCAACCTTGTCAGTTTTCTTCTCTGGCAAGTTAAGATCTGCGTCAGGTTGGTTAAAGGGTTGGTTATTGTTATTCATAATGCCTAATGGGTTCATCTTATATGTACACTTACAACATTAGCGAATTAGCCTGAGAAACTCTCCAGCTTGAGGAGTAGATCCCACTCAACTTAAGAAGTAACTCAGGAAAGATGTTTAGTTTTACCAACTGAGACATATAGCACTAGTAACGGCTCTCTTTGTAGAGAAATTGCAAGTTGCGACATGCAGACCTTGAGACATCAGCAACAGACCAGAGAGTCTGGCATGATATTAGAATGCTCTGTGTAATAGGCTACAAATAAACAATTAGGATTGAATTAATGAATCAAGTCAAAACAGTTAGAGGACGGGGTATTCCTCTCGTTGGTAATGATATTGATACCGATAGAATTATCCCCGCTCGCTTTTTGCGTTGCGTCACGTTTGATGGATTAGGAGAACAAGCGTTTGCCGATGATCGCGCCCAATCTCAAGGAGAACATCCCTTTGACCAACCCCAGTATCAAGGCGCGCTCGTCCTAGTCGTTAATGGCAACTTTGGCTGTGGTTCCTCGCGAGAACACGCTCCCCAAGCGTTATCGAAATGGGGTATTCAAGCCATTGTTGGAGAGAGTTTTGCCGAAATATTCTTTGGTAACTGCGTGGCGATCGGAATTCCTTGCGTGACGATGGAACCAGAGATGGTGAAGCAGTTACAGGCGCTATTGCAAGAGAATCCCCAAGCTTCGGTAAGTGTGGATTTAGAAGCCATGCAAGTCTGTTGCGGTGACTTCCAAGCTCCTACATCTATGGGTAAGGGGTCAAGGCAAATGCTGACCACAGGTACTTGGGATAGTTGTGGACAACTAGTTGCCCAAACTGAGCAAATTCGGGCTACGGCTGCCAAATTACCCTACGTTGATTGGGGCAGTCAAGTTGCGTAACGTCAGGCTAAAGAGTTAAAGCCTGGGAAAATACTGTGGCTCTAAGTTGGAAGCTGACAGTTCAAGCGAGGTAGGGTAGGCATCGTCCACCCTACAAATTATCAATTTAGATTCTTCAGTTTTTCTAACATCCGAGCGGTACGACTAACTGTTCCGGGTTCTGTCAAAATTCCTTGGGTTGGACTAAACAAGAATGCTAGTAAGAAGAAACCGAATACAACCATAACGATCGCTGGCCCTGATGGCACATTTAGGTAATAACTGATATACATTCCAGTAATACTAGAAATCACCCCAATTATTGCACCAACAAACATCATCTGGTGTAATTCTTTGACTAATAGATAAGCAGTAATTGCTGGGCCAACTAACAGGGAAATGACTAGTAATACTCCCACGGTTTGCATACTAGCAACAATGGTTAGAGTAATCGCACAGATTAGACCGAAATACATCGCCGTTACAGGTAAGCCACTGGCTTGTGCGCCTAGGGGATCAAAAGTATAAAACAATAGTTCTTTATAAAAAAGCTTAGTTAGTACTAAGATGAACAGGGTGACGACCAGAGTTTGCCAGACATCTGTAGGTCTTACTCCTAAAATATCGCCAAAAAGAATGTGAGTAAGATCGAGGCGGTTTGTCTTTAATACAGTGATTAAAATCACTCCTAATCCCAAAAAACTGGTTAGGGTTAACGCCATTGCTGCATCAACTTTTACCCGCGATCGCGTCCGAATTCCTGCCACAACTAAAGCACTGAGAATTCCGGCAATAAATGCACCAACTGAGAGATTGATTCCTAAATAAAATGCAATAGATAATCCTGGAATAACAGCATGGGCAATCACATCACCAATCATTCCTATCTGTTGCACAATCAAGTAGCTGCCCACAACGGCACCCAATACCCCCATCAACACCCCAATTGCTAGGGCATTTCGCATAAACTCAAAGGTTAGTGGTTCAACAAGTAGTTCCAATATCACATCCCCTTAGGCAATGACTAAGTTTAGTTTTTTGCCGTAAGCTTTTGTGAGATTCTCCGCCGTCAAAACGTCAGCTTTTGAACCCGCCGCAATCAGTTGTTGATTAAGCAATAAAAATTGGTCGTAATTTTCTAAGGTTTCTCCTAGGTCATGGCTAATGACTAATATGACTTTATTCTGCGATTTCAGTTCAGAAAAAATATCAAAAACAACTTCTTCTGTCTTTTTGTCAACGCCAGCAAATGGCTCATCAAAAAACAACAAATCAGCTTGTTGAGCCAGCGCTCTTGCCAGAAATACCCGCTGCTGCTGCCCACCAGACAATTCGCCAATTTGACGATCGCGATACTTGCTCATCCCTACCCGTTCTAGGGCATCTTTGACGAGTTCTTGTGATTGACGACTGGGTTCTCGGAACCACTTTGTATGTACAGTGCGACCCATCATGACAACACGATGGACTGTGATCGGATAATCCCAGTCAATGTGCGATCGCTGCGGTACATAAGCGACTCGTCGCAACTGTCTTTTTAAGGATTGGGAGCGAAATTTTACAGCCCCCTGAGCGAGGGGAATCAACCCCAGCATCGCTTTAACCAAAGTACTTTTGCCAGCACCATTAGGCCCCAGCAGACTAGTGACTTGTCCTGGCTGGAGAGAGAACGAGACACCCCTAAGCGCCCAGTTATCTCGGTAACTGACCGCTAGGTCTTGAACCTCAAGCATTACTTAAACTTTTTTTGAGAATGACTACCATTAGCATAGTAGGATTGGAGATTATTCGGCAACTGTTCCGGTTCGGCATTAATAAGCTGCCGTTGATTGTTACTACTCTCAAGGACGGGTTAGGGTTTGGCACAAAGTTTTAGTTTTCTCTCAACTTGAAAGATACGGGCAACACTCCCCCCGGTAAGCGCCCCAATCAGGATGTTTGACCTCTATACATAACGGACAAGATTGGCGATCGCGCGCACTTATGATCAGAAAAATTTAATTGCTGAAAAACCCTTGTCGGATAGAATGATTATCATTAACATAAAATACTCTTGGCGTTCTTTATCCAGATATTAAGTTCAATCTAAGGAGCTTATTGATGCTCAAGTGCTTACAGGTCAGGAATTACAGTCTTTGGGGTAGCACTGTTTTAGCGCTTGCCGTAGGACTAACGGGATGCGGTTCAGGCGGTGAGACGGCAGGAAATCAAAGCGCAACGCGCCAAACAGCATCAGGCGAGAAGCCTGCTGTAGTTGCCTCTTATAGTGTTCTTTGTGACTTTACCGAGCAAATTGCTCAGGATACCGTTGACCTGACTTGTTTGGTTGGCGCTGATGAAGACCCCCACGCTTATAATGCGACACCAGGAGACCGCAAGGCGGTTGAGACAGCTCAACTAGTTCTCTACGGTGGCTACGACCACGAACCAGCGATCATTAATTTGGTCGAGGCGGTACAGACAAATGCGCCAAAAGTTGCGGTACATGAGGAGGCGGTCTCCAACCCCATCGTGGCCCAAGGGCATCATGATCATGAAGAAGATGGTCACGATGAGCATGAGGGTGAAGAAACGGCATCAGGTCAAGCAGGTGAAGCCGCCGCTAAGGGCGATGAGGGAACTCATCCCGATCCCCATGTCTGGCATGATGTGAAAAATGCAGTAGCGATGATCGAGACAATTGAAAATCATTTGGCAGAGATTCAACCGGATTCTGCTGACTTATATGCTCGCAACGCCGAACAGCTCAAGGGAGAGTTGCAACAGCTAGATAGCTGGGTGAAAGCGCAAGTTGGCACAATTCCTGAAGGACGGCGCAAACTAGTGACAACCCACGATGCTCTCTCCTACTATGCCCAAGCTTACGGTTTAGAGCTGGTTGGAGCGCTACAGGGTGTGGTTGCCGACGAACAACCCACGGCGTCACGGGTGAGAGAACTGGTACAAGAGATTGAGAAAGCGAATGTTCCGACAATATTTGCCGAAGTAACAACTAACGACAGAGTAATCGGAACAGTGGCTAGAGAAGCGAATGTCAAAGTTTCCGAGCGGGAGTTATACGTTGACGGATTGGGTGCCAAAGGAAGCGAGGCGGGAACCTATGCGGGGATGATTTCCCACAACACTTGTGCGATCGTTGATGGTTTAGGCGGTAAGTGTACGCCGTTTGAAGGTCAAGCGGCTAAGTAGGGCTGGCGGTAGCGATCGCTTTTGCCGCGAGTGCCGTAACATGCTCTGAGCAATAGCCAAAGTCAATCCGTAGCTGGGGTTGATCTGCCTTGGAGATTAACAGCAGGTCTTACCTTTAAACTCGACAAATCTGAGAAGGGATAGTGCACCAAAATAACGTCATGCTTGGAGTAGCTGGGCATATACATCATCCTCAGGATTGTCCCAAACTGCATCGAGCGATGTTTGACTGGCTTGTAACCAGAACTCAGTCTCGTCCTCAGGTAAAAGTGTTACCAACACCCTCACCCCTTCTGGTAGCTGTGCTGATTCCAATAGCTCAATTTTGCCCTGTCGAACCGTGACCCAAAGCGTTTTTAACATATCCATTGTATGAAACCATACCTTGATTTTATGTCGTAATTGTGGTCTGTACGATTGCCTCACCGACGATCGCACCAGGGTTGAGGTGGAGGATCAGTGATGAGTGTCGGGTTTCATCCTGCAACCCAACCTACAAGATCGGGCGATCGCATTAAGTTTAAGGATAGAATGCGATCGCGAAATTTGATTTCAAACTGTAAATCTAGCGATCGCACTTCACTCTCCGAGCATTAGTGGTACCTGCACTCTTTAGAAGTTCCAATTAGAACCTGCAATAATTAGTCTTCATTTGATTACAACCTGTAGCTTTTGTCACATACGTAGTGGTCTAACGGTGAAGTTATGCGGCGGTAGGCAACCTTGAACACCCACCGACGACCTTTGTTCCGTCTGCACCAACGTAGTGTTAGATGGAGGGGTCTACGGGGCTTGTATGGATTGATTGAAAAACACGCTCAATATGCTCAAAAACTTCATCCTTGGCCCGAACACCGATCGCAATGTACTGGAGCTTTTGGAAAAAAGTAGCAGATGAAAGCTCTGGACATAATGCAATTACCGATCTCACGAAGGTGAGAAGATCAATAAAAACAACATTGACGTTTCTCGCAAGCAAAATAGTTTTTGCAACTTGCTCAAGAGATGAGCCAATGCACGTTCCATTTACTCCAATAACAAACGTAATTGAATTTAAGCCGTCCCGACTCGCTTTGACAGCAGCATGATCGACATCCTGCTCACTGAACTGCTTATCTTTAACCTCGATTGCTACAAAAATCTTACCGTTCTTCTTAATGTCTATATCGGCTACCTCCTTGGAGGAAGCACCACTCTGATTCACAGGATGAACAATAACTTCAAAGCCTTCAAACTGATCAAAATAGATAGATAAGATAGTACCGACTGCGATTGCAGCAGTTTGCCCCTCAATTGATCTGATGGTAAATGCATCAATGAATTCAATAGTTTTTAAGTGAGAGCCTACTGATTCTGGAAGTTGAGTAAGAAGCCCACTTCGGACAGTTTGTCTTTGAATAGCATACCGTATGGCAATACAGAGACTATTAAAAGCCTGCTCAGACGTTTCAATCTCAGACAACACCTTATGCAAGATCAGTAAAAGCTCTCTGTCTTTACCAGCTCTCACTGCATTTGAAGGAGATACCATTGGGAAGCGTGCAGGCTTATTGAGAAAAGGCTCATTTGAGCCTCCTAGTGAGCTATTTAGCAATTGACGCTCAAGCGGCACAACAACCCCATGACATAAGCTTCGGGCATCATAAGCTCCTTCAATATCAGCTCCTGCTTGAAGTGAAAGGGCATTGATACTTGAATTAGTTGCTTTGCCTAAAAGAGCAGTTACAAGAATGTATCTGAAAGTCAGATGTTTTCCTTGAATAATAGTTCTGATCTCGGCATCCCATTTGGTTGATGGAATCTCTCTGGAATTATCCTGTGCTATCCTGATAGACTCTCGCAGAATTTGTTCCCCTTCCCTTTGATCGACGGTTGGTTTGGCACGACTCATGCTCAACCCTCTGAACTAGTAAACTGTGCGAAAAACTCAGCAGGGTCAGCATCTGTAGCCCGCACCCAACGTAATGTTTCTAAAATGTCGATCCGGCGTTCCCGACGCTCTATTTTAGAAATGTCAGGCTGAGTTAAGCCAATCTCATGTGCAATCGCCTTCTGGGAGAGCTTTGCTCTTTCTCGCAGAGAAATAAGTGCATCTATGATCCTGTGGTATTCAGGATCGTGAATGCTCGAGATAGACTGCTTTTGACCTTCCATAATCAAGATCTTGATTTGGAAAGGTGAATATGCCAAAATCGCATACATGAAGAACGAAACACTTTTATCGGGACTCTCACTTTTCTCCGGCGCAGGCGGTATGGATGTCGGGTTTATCCGAGCAGGAGTTGAGGTTGTGAGTGCCAATGACATAGACAGAGATGCTTGTCTCACGTATGAGGCCAATCATCCGGGAGGAATTATCAAATGTGGAGATATAAATAATATATTGACTGATATGCAGCAATTTGAGGGGGTTGACCTTGTTTTTGGTGGTCCACCTTGTCAAGGATTTTCTGTGGCAGGAAAGATGAATCCTGATGATCCCCGTAGTCAAATGCTATGGGTTTTTATGGAAGTTGTGAACCTTACTCGACCTCGAGCTTTTGTCTGCGAAAATGTTAAGGCATTGGCGGTTTTAGATAAATGGGCAGAGGTTCGTCAAAAACTTTTCTTTGTGAGTAGTCAATTGGGGTATAAGTGTAAGCTGGTATTGCTTAATTCATCTGATTTCGGCGTACCCCAATCCAGAGAGCGAATGTTTTTGATCGGGTTTCGAGACTTTAAAGATGTAAGCAACTTAGAAGCATTGTTTAATCGATACAAAAAGCCTTCTCCAACAGTTAGAGACATCATTTTACCTTTGGGTATAGCAGGTTCGGAGAAAAATCAAAGAATATGCAATGCAAAAGTTACGATCGCTGCCAAACCTGTAATGAGACGATCTCCGTATGCAGGCATGATGTTCAATGGTCAGGGCAGACCACTGAATCCCGATCGATGCTCATGCGCCCTCCATGCTTCTATGGGTGGAAATAAGACCCCAATTATTGATGAAGAACACTGCTATTTTGGTCAAGATAGCTGGGTTGAATGGTATCACTCTTACCTGATGAAAGGGGGAGAACCGCTACCTTTAGATGCAGCACCTAAAAGACTTAGACGCTTAACAATTGACGAAGCGCTTAGAATTCAAACCTTTCCACATGACTATCAGTTTGTTGGGGGACAAAGCTCGATCTATAGACAAATAGGCAACGCTGTTCCATGTGACTTGGCACAAGTGGTTGCAGCAGTCGTTCGAGATGTTCTCGGGCAGCCCAAGCTGATTACAGTTCCTCCTTTAATGGAAAGTGAAGCCAAACAGTTACGGCTAGCCATCTAACTGTGTATTTAACGTCAGATGTGCTGGATAATACCTCCTATATCGGTCTTATCCAGCATTAACCTATATTGCAACTTACCGCTCTGATACGGCTTTGCCGATTGCTGGAGGCGGAGCCTTTGCGGAGCAGGAAGGAGTGCGATCGCCTCTCGCTGTAAGTTGGGTTGAGTCTGTCACGTCCTTACTTGGGAATCAGTAGGTAACATGAAACCCAAGATGACTCGATTGGGCGATCACCTGCTTTTGGCGGCTTGTTGAATTTTGCGCTTCGGGCTGGCGAACCATTCCAATCCTAAAAGGATGCCGTTAATGGCTAAGGCTAGTAGGGTGACAGCGATCGCGCCTGCCCAGATCTTATCGTTTTGCCCTTGGGCGACACCGTCAAAGAGCAGTGTACCTAATCCTCCCGCCCCAAATTTGGCACCAATTGCCGCGATCGCGACTGCTACAATCGTGGCTAGACGCACCCCAGCTAAACAAATCGGCAAAATTAGCGGGACTTGTACCCGCCACCAACGTTGCCAGGAATTCATTCCCATCCCCCGTGCAGCTTCCATGATTGCGGGTTCAACAGATTGCAACCCCACGGAAAAATTCCGCACCAAAATCACCTGGGTATAGATAATCATCGCTATAACGACAGACTGACGATTTAGTCCAAAAATCGGCACCAACAGAATGATTAATGCCAAGCTTGGCAAGGTGTACAGGGTTCCCAAAAACCCCATCACCGGGATACTCAGCCAGGGATAGGACGCGGTCGCCAAAGAAACCGGGAGGGCGATCGCAACGGCAATTGCCACAGCTAACCCGGTCATTTGCAGGTGTTCCCACAACAGACCAAAAACAGCCCCAGGATTTTCAATGATGTAGTTCATTTACTTGTGACTAATCCTGACTTAAACACTTGCGCCCATTTTGGCAGCATCCCGAATATGTTCCAGTGTCAGGACACCGACAACCTTCTCGGCATCTAGAACAGTCAGCTTTTGGGCACCCGTCCGTAGCAAAATTGATAAAGCTTGACGCAAACTGTCATGACGGGCGATCGTATGTGCACTTGTAGGGATATTGTTGGCGAGAACCGCCGTCATTGCCGTTTCTACGCGCAACAAACTAAGCTGACGCACCATATCATCTGCCCCCACTAGGTTATGCACAAAAGCATTAGCAGGTTTGGTGAGGATATTAAAGGGCGTGTCGAACTGCACGATCTGACCCTTTTGCAAAATCATAATTTTGTCAGCCAGACGCAGCGCTTCCTCTACATCATGGGAAACAAATAAAATTGTCTTCTTCAGTTGCCGTTGCAGTTGCAAAATCTCGTCTTGGAGTGCCTCGCGGGTAATGGCGTCAATGGCACCAAATGGTTCATCCATCAACATCACGGCTGGATCACCTGCCAACGCGCGAGCAATTCCCACCCGCTGCTGCTGACCACCGGAGAGTTGGGAAGGATAGCGATCGCGATACTCTTGAGGCGGTAGCTGTACCAACGATAGCAACTCATCAGTGCGGGATTGATACTTTATTCGCGACCAATTTAGTAACTTGGGGACAACGGCAATATTTTCCGCCACCGTCATGTGGGGAAACAATCCCGACTGCTGAATAACGTAACCAATCTGCCGCCGCAAATCCGTTGCTTTGATCTTTCGGATGTCTTTGCCATTGAGGTAGATTGTCCCGGAGGTTGGCTCGTACAGGCGGTTTACCATCTTCAGGAGGGTGGTTTTACCGCAACCTGATGGCCCTAAAATCACAATCAACTGACCTGATTCAATTTCGCAAGTGCAGCCATTCACTGCCGGATGAGGCGCACCTGGAAACTTTAGAAACACGTTCTCAAAACCTATGGCGCTCACTAATTATTCCTCAGCCGTGTTGGATTTTAAGGTCAAATTTCATTTCAACAGAATAGACCTCTTGCATAAGTCGAATAGACCCCCCTTAGTAAGGGGGGAGACTTGAAATCTTGCCCCCTCCCCTTAGTAAGGGGAGGGTTGAGGAGGGGTCTGGTACATTTTTGCAAGAGGTCTAATTTACCAAAAAGGATCAAGGATGAAAAGTGAAAGTCCATCAGTAAGTAAGACATGTAAATAAGTAAGTGAGGACTTTAGCACTCAAAGTAGGGTTCAATCCCTGACTACTTCAGCCTTCAGTTGACTAAATATTGCCAAATCGAATCACTGACGCGGCTAAGGCAATCATTAAACTCACGCCAAATGTTGCTCCCCATAACCATTTACGTAGATAGCGATTGCTGCGTTCTAAGGCTTGTAGCTTCTGCCTTAAATCCTCTTGAGAGTTCTCTAATTGATTGGAGAAATTCTCCAGTTTTTCTAGGCGATTTGGTAAAGAAATATCCAAATCATTGATTTGAGCGCTGTCTTGAGCGAGTGAAGTTTCTGCCTTTACCCGGATTGTAGCGATCGCTTCTCGATCGGCTCTCACCTGTTGAGCTAGATGAGAAACTGCCGAGTGGCTCTCTTGCGCTCTTGATGCCGTCTCCTGAATCGTTGAATGCACTTCTAACAATTCTTGCATTGTTCGTGCTGCGGCGGCGACTCCTGATTGCAACTGCTGGTGGAGCTGCTGAATTTCCCTTGATACCTGACGCCCTACTTGTAGTTCGTGGCGCAGTGTTTCTAAACCTGCTTGTCCGCCGAGTTCCGTTAAGATTGTTTCGACAGCAGGGCGAAGCTCGTTTAAAAGCTGTTGTTCGTGCGATCGCACTCGTTCTTTGACAGCTGCAACTTGTGCCATTGCTTGCTTGACGATTGCTGAATCTACCATGCTCAGTTTGTCGTTAATTTCCTGCAATCGCTGCTGAGTAAGAGCTAGTCTGTCTTGGGCTAGTAATGCTTCTTGCTCAAATTCCCGCAGTTTTTCTTCTGCTTGTATCCGAAGTTGCTGATTGCCTCTTTCAGCTTCACTCAAGGCATTACGGAGAGTTTGGTACTCTTGGCGCAGCGAGTCCAATCCTTCCTTACCCCCCAGTTTCTGGACAGCAGACAAAACAGCAGAATGAAGTTTTTCTACTTCTAATTTTACTGCCAGAACTTCACTGGTTTGTACCAGGATCTGCTGCTTGGTTTGAGAGACTATCCTTTGCTCGCTCTCAACTTGAGAGACTAATTGCTTGAGTTCAACAGTCTGTTCCTGTATTTGCTCTTCAAACTCTCTACGCTGCTGTTCAACTTGCTGTTGATTTTGTTGCAAACTCGGCAAAATATTCTGCTGAAACTGTTTTAACTCTGCTTGCACCTGCTGCCGAAAACTATTAGCGTTCTCCTCAATCACCTCAGCTACTTCAGAAGCAGCTTTCTGTTTTTCCCATTGTTCCTCAAAAACACTATATTTCTCTTTGACTCGCTTCTCAATTTCTCGTAAGGTTGAAAATACATTATCGTGAAACTCTCGGAATGCTTGCAATTCTGACTGTGTTTGCTTAACTAACTGAGAAACGTCTGTTTTATCAGTTGTCACCTGAGAAGATTTTTTCTCAATTGTCGCGCGATGTTGTAGAATATGTTTTTCAATTTCTTGTGATTTCTCTAGAAGTTTTCCCGCCTGATTCATTCCTTGTTCAATAGTTCGCAAAAGCGCCTGAAGCTGTTCAGCAATTTCTGTGTCTGTGGGTACTTTCACTCATTTATCTCCTGAGGCTGAAGAACATTTTCAAGGTGAGAGATGAAGGCTTGGCAGAGTAAAGGAACTAGGGGCGAGGATTGATTAGTCTGGCTTACTTCTTCCCAAAAAGGAAGATCGACACCCAACTCGGTTTTGCCAAGCCGCAAGCGTACTCTTGCCGCTTCGTAGGGAAGATTTTTTCCTTCTAAATCTCTAGCAATGCTTTCCAGGAGACGAGCTGATTCTTCCCCATCTATAGTTTGCAAATTAGAGGCTTCCTCTACCGCTTGCCAAGAACAATTCATTGCCCTTAGTAGTAAACATTGCAGGGAAATACTATCCGTCTTCTGTAACTCAGCTTGTAGATGGGTAAGGGAGTTTTGCTGCAAAAGAGCGATCGCCTCTTGTTCCCATTGATAAATCTCCTCACCCTCAACGCCTGCTAGTTTCAAGGCGGGGTAAGTATCCCAGTAAAGACAGCCCGTTTGACACCTAGAGAGTAAACGTCGTTTGACATCACCAGTAATTTGACTAAGATCGATATCGCTGGCAACTTCGGTAATCCAGGCGATCGCTTTTTGGGAATCCATGCGATCGCATTGTCTAAAATATTCATTACCAATACGATTTAACTCTTCTGTCGTTGCCACAATCAACAAGCGGGAACGGGAGCGAGTTAGCATCGTGTACCACTGGAAACTTTCCTCCAAAGAAGGACTACCCTCGCCCTCAAATAAGCGAAAAGCAACACAAGCTTCAAACTCTCTTCCCTTAGCTTGTTCAGGATTAAGCACAACCAAATTGTTGTATGGCTCAAGCTTTATCGGAGAGAGTACTTTAACCGCATTTGCTAAGTCTCGCAGTAGGTAACGCTGATTTTCTTGTTGTCCCGATTCCTGAGCAAGTTGCTTGAGAAAATCTGTTGCTTCCTCAATCGAGGAGTATTTTAATAAGCGCACGGCTTCCCCAATTTCTGAGGCATATTCTGGCTTAGCGGGTTCTGGTAGTTTTCTACCTTTGAGACGGGCATTGATCTCTTGCGCCATGTTCCAGAATTGATTGGCAAACTGCAATATTTGCCTAGAGTTGCGGTAGTTTCGTTCGATTTGGATGGGGCTGCCCAATTGTAGCTGTCCCCAATCAAAATCTGTTGGCTGAATGCGCTGATTTAAGTCTCCTAGCAACCACAGATAGGTAGGATGTCCCCGATTTTCCCAAGCATTCCGCACAGCAATCAATGCCTGCAACTCAGCGAGTAGAAAGTCTTGGGCTTCATCAACTATCAAAATTGTGTAATCGCTAAGTGCTGGGGGTGGAGGCGGATTAGCACTTAACTCATTTGCCGCATCAAGGCGACAGAGATTATCTGCCAATGCTTGCTGCCAAAATGTTGAATTAATCTGTCGAAGAATATCAACACGTCCCGTTTTTTCGTATAGAAGAAAAATCCCATTCTTCTTTTGGTTTTGATTAGCTTTATCCAATACAAAAGCCTGATAAAGCAAAACATCACGGGGGCTAATGTCTTCGGGTTTGAGGGGAAACCTGGAACTCATCCTCGCGCGTTGGGCTGCGTGCTGGAGGGCGGCTAATTCTGCGGCGGGTGACGCTAATTGACTATGCAGTTTAGGGGCGACTTGAGACAGCCAGTCTCGAAATGTGCCAAAGTTTTTTGATAGTAGTGTCTGCTTGACTTCTGTGTATTCAGCGATATCTTCCCGCAGAGTCTCTGGCACAATCAGCATGGCGTTCCCTCCATTGTGGGAGTGAATTTCGCAAGCCAGCAACGTTGCACAGACGGTTTTTCCGGTTCCTGGAGCGCTTTGAACGATCCAAGCCGTTTTGGTATTTTTCCCTTGGTAGGGTGCTGATAGGGGAGCAATCAGTTCGCTGAGGGTTTCTCTTTGGTGTTGAGTGAGGATTGGTGAATAGCGATAACCTCCGTAGACAAATTTGTACCAAGCTTCACCGACTTCTTGATTCCACTGATAGGTGGGAGTTTCTGCTAGTGGTATTCCTGAAGGCTGGAGCAGTTCTTGGGCTAGTTCTTCTAAGGGTTTGGGATCAGTGCGATCGCGCTGATCAAATGCATCATCATAAATACCATCCCGCCACCCGGCTTTAATCACTACGAAGTTGTCGCTGCTCTCTTCTTGCCAAATCACGCGCACATTACCCTGTCTGGTGCGTCGCAGGCGATCATATCCCTGCAACTTTTTCGTGTTGGCGTTGTCTCCTTGGCTTAATCGGCGCAGGATCTCCGAGACGTTCTGGAGAGCATCATGGGGAAGTTTTTGGATCTCACGAAAGGCGGCTCGAATAATTTTGAGCTTTGGCATAAGCGACTTTCGAGTACCGGGGATCAAGGATAGGCTTAGGCTGATTGTTCCCAGACGAGATTGATAACTGCTTCTTTGTACCTAATCTCTGGGAATTGGGAGGACGAGAAATTTTCGTCTTTCCTTCTAAGCCTTGGCTCACGGCGTCTAATCTTGAAACAAATTAGCGGCTACGTAAGTGTTCTCTTCACCTTAACCCGTGTTTTTGCAGACGGTGGTTCGGTTGGGGGAGCAAATGGCTTGTGTAGGGCGATCGCTGCTCAAATTAAGCCTTGCTGATGTCTCTTGATACATAGCGCGATCGCTCCTCAACGTCTTTACCTCAGTAGGGCTGTCCAGGTCTAGATCCGCCTTACTTTACTGAAACTTTATACTATGGCGGAAACCTCACCGCTTTTTTAAAGTCCTAGTAAAAATACCTGCGGACTTAAGGGTTTTTACTGAGGTGTTTATTAATATATATAGGAATTACTCTGTAAATCTACGATATAAATTTTAAGTTTTATTAATCGAGAACCGTCCTTTCCCACTGTAATTAAACCAATGCGTATACAACAGACCGTATCAAATCAGTCTCTAGTCGCCACGGCTTTACTTAAAGGTGTGATTGGTATTGCGGCATTTTTGGGTCTTTGTTACTTGCTAACTTTCGTAGTTTCACAGGCTGAGAAAGGCGCAAATAATGACGATGAGTCTATCTATCAATCGAAAAAAGTTAAGCTTTCTGCACCCAATCAAATCACATTTGAAGAGTTAACCATTCCTGAAAATACCAAAAATTCCCCCAGCACATTTTCCCTAAAAAACACAACGCCTCAGAACACCCTAACTTTGCCCAGTGGCGGAATTACGCCGGGTACAACGTATCCTGTTATCGGCTATCCGAGCCTGACTGGTGCGACACCGCCTTTAGCGGGGACTCCCAATTTCTCCAACACATTAATAACTCCTGGAAGCAATTCCACCACACCGGGGACAATGACTCAACCTTACAGTCCTTACAGTGGTTTTCCCCTCCCTCAGCCACAGGGAGTGAACTAATAGCAGTTCCCTAGGAGGAGTGGGTGGGTTTTACTCTTGAGGCTCTGATAAAGTGCCGCCGGGTGTAATTGGCTTTTTGGCGATCGCTTCTAAATCAACCGACGGCAACAACTCAGTCCAGTCTGCTTGTAGGCGTGGGTTTTCGGGATATCGAGAATTATAGATTATCCAAAAAATCCTTATTTAGATAACTATTTTATTCATTATCTGTGGCTACTTTTAAAATTAGTGCTTTACTGCTCTACATTAGGTAATTTGCTCAGTTTAAATGACGAAATCCTCTAAAAATCTTGCTTCCCCCAAAGTGATTTCGGCACTGAAAAGTTCTCCCAAAAAACCGCTAAACTCCAACTGGATATAATCATCGGTACTTCTGGCTTCCGCTTCTAGGAAGATTAATCCCGTTTCATCCAGAACGTTAAATTTCAATGAAGGGGGCAAATATCTTTGATTTCCCGCCGGATGGACTTGGAGAACAATAGTTCGACTTTCATTAGACTCAGCGTGTAGTTCCACTACCAAAGCAATTGGATAACCCACAAGCTGCACTCTCAGGTCAATTAACTTTGCACGAATCACACGATTTTCTGATTTCTCCAAACTTGGGGCAAGTAATAATGTATTGGCACCTCTAAAACTAAATGCCAAATCCGGTTCGGTTGTACTAAATAAACTCTCAAGGGTTTGCCAGCCAGCATCTACCGTATTGTGCAACCACTGGCTTAAATTCACTCTTAGCTGTTCAGGTGTCGCAGAGGATGTGATCATGGGTTGACTTTGGGCATGTAAACGATCGATTAGGGCTTCAGGCGATCGCAATTCATCAATCCGCAGTGTCTCTTGTTGAACAGACTCCACAAATCCCAGAAATGTTGCCTCTTGAAATGCTTCATCAATCTGCACCACCACATAGCCTATGCGTTCTTCCCACACTTCCGGCGGAATCTGACAAATTTGCTCAGACGCTTTAATCGGGCGACATTCCAAACGCCCAATACCAGTAATTTCTAGATCGGCAATATTAGCCCCCAAACGTACCACTGGGTTCCAACTATCGCTGACTACAGGGTTTGTCTGAATCCCCAACATTTGTAGGTAGTCATTGATGACATACGCCGCTTTAGATAAAAATTCAGCCAGGTGACAACACTTCCCCGTGTCGGATCGTGCAGCAAACCCATAAAGAATTAATCTCCTTAACAATCTTTCTTGCTACTTTGAGTGACAATAGGAAGCGCCACTACCTAAAGATATAGATCACTCCCATCCTGGTGAAACTATGACGATGATCGATCGGAATCATAAAGTCCCCGCACCACCCAATTCAGCGCCGCTTGCAGTTCCGACCCCGACACCGACTCAGAACACCTCACCCCGCACGCCTCCGGCTAAGAAGTTTGACCAGTCCGTTATTCTGCAACAATCGCCAACTTGGTCGCGGGCGATCGTTTGGGCAATTGTCGGCGTGACCACCTTTGGCGTCGTTTGGGCATCGGTAGCCAAAATTGAAGAAGCGATTCCTGCTACAGGCAAACTAGAACCACAAGGAACGGTTAAGGAAGTACAAGCACCTATCAGTGGCGTAGTTAAAGACATTTACGTTGAAGACGGGCAACGCGTCAAAAAAGGTGATACTCTCCTCCGCCTCGATTCAACCACGGCACAAGCACAACTTCAATCTTTGGAAAAAATTCGCACGGCGTTAGTTCAGGAAAATCAGTTTTATCGCCAGCAAATGGCTGAAGTCGTATTTCCTGACAGGGTGAGTGCCGAAAATGGTCAACTCAAACTCCCCTTAGAATTAGTCTCTCTCACAAAAAGCCGCGCCGCTTTAGGCTCAGAAAATCAACTGTATCGCGCTCAACTTCGAGGCTCTAACGAAGGTACAAACTTTACCGCCGAGCAACAGCAGCGTCTGCTATCGAGCCGTGCCGAGTTAAATTCCCGCGTCGCCGCCGCAGAATTAGAAGTGCAGCAACTAGAGCGACAAGCGAGTCAAACTCAGGTGCAGCATGCTGGTGCTAAAGACCGCCTGGACGTGAATCAAGGCATTTTGAATGATATTGAGCCGATTGTGAAAGAGGGTGCCCTCGCTCGTGTGCAATATCTTAAGCAACAGCAGGATGTCCGCAGTGGTAGATCCGAGGTCGATCAACTGACGATTGAGCAGAAGCGTTTGCAGTTAGCGATCGCTCAAGCCAAAGAAAATCAGCAAAACACCATTGCCCTAACAAAACAAGACTTGTTCGCCAAAATTACTCAGAACGAAAAAGAAATCGCTCAGATTGATAGTCAACTCACTAAGGCGATCGTTGAAAACGAAAAACGGCTGGCAGAAATCGATAGCCAACTCAGTCAATCGCGATTAACCTTACAGTACCAAGACCTGAAAGCTCCGGCTGATGGTACTGTTTTTGATCTCAAAGCGAATACGCCAGGATTTGTTGCGAACTCCAACGAACCCATTTTAAAAATTGTTCCCAATGACACCCTGACGGCGAAAGTATTCCTTACCAACAAAGACATCGGATTTGTCAAAGAAGGCATGAAAGCCGATGTCAGAATTGACTCTTTTCCCTTTAGTGAATTTGGTGACGTCAAAGGTGAAGTCATCTGGATTGGTTCTGATGCACTTCCCCCCGATCCCATTCGCCCCTTCTACAGCTTTCCTGCCAAAGTTCGCCTAAACCAACAGTCACTGCTCGTTAATGGTAAAGATATCCCACTGCAATCTGGGATGTCAGTCAGCGTCAATCTAAAGGTTCGCGAGCGCACGGTGATGAGCATCTTTACCGATTTATTTACAAACAAAACTGAAAGTCTGAAGTTTGTTCGCTAATTAGTTTTAGGAACAGACAATCTCTGTTTGTGGGGGCGCAGGGCTGTCAAATTTGTCTGCAAAAAGGCGATCGCTTTTCACCCTTCGCTAGTGCTAGTTGCTCCCAAATATTTGGTTAAATACGGCGAAAAGACCTCATAAATCAGGGTCAACGGTCGCCCATGGTGCCAAAACAAGTAATGGCGTCCCCAAAATGGCCCAGACTGCTTAAATTCCGCCTCTAATCCAGCGCAATGACCATAGTAAATGCCTTGTACATCCCGATACAACTCGGTTCGCAATCGGGCAAGACTTGCCCAAATAGGCAATGAGCGATTTTGTAAATATTCATCAACGTGGCTAGCTTCCCACCAAGAGGTTGCATACGCCAGACGTTGTCCAGACGCCGTCCGCAGCCATACCTGACGCCGCAATCGAGGCCCAGGTACAGCTTGAATTAAATCCGGTGCGCCATCGGTATTCGTGCCAATTGGCGACATATCAATGACATCGACTTCAGTTGGTTCACCCGTCAAGAGCTGGAGATGGCGCGTCGGAGAGCCATCCCCCAGCATCAGCATCTGCCAAGCAGGTGCTAACTGAGTGTGAGGTAATCCTTTCTGAATAATTTCTTCTCCCCCTTGCCAGATTGGGCTGAGGGCGTACCAGGCGGTTGGCAGTGTAACGCTAGTTTTAGGCGACAAAATCCAAGTCAATTTCGTTACAAAACTTCACTTCTCTCATAGACCATGATAGTCTCTAGCGCCACTAGAAAGGTAATTTGAGTTTTTAATTGTTAATTTCAGGGAGTTAAAAGGGGGGTTTTTCTTTCTCGCGCCCTTCCGGTACGGATGTTTAAGCAGTTTTGTCTACCAAAAACAACCAGCAACAGATTCTGATATCTGGAGTTCCGATATCACCGAGCCGTGAAGACTTGTTTTTTTCACAACTAAAACTAACCAGCAACAACGATTAACCGCCGTAGTTGCTCGCTTGTAGTATTTAAGCGCTGTTGCTATATGCGGATGGCGAGACTCGAACTCGCAAGGCTTTCGCCACACGCCCCTCAAGCGTGCGTGTCTACCAATTCCACCACATCCGCGTAATTATTGAGTTTAGCAAAAAATCTGCCACTTATCGCAACTATTTTATGTTCCTGTTCTGGCAGCACAAAAATAGGGTTCGATCGCCTAGGCTATTCTCTCCTGAGTATCCGGTTCCCAAAGTGCTGAGCTGTTGGCGTAAAAATTGGATTCTCAGGGACAAACGCGATCGCACATAGCGGAATGTGGCACAATTCCTTTGCACAAGTATTAAAGTATCGCGTTAGAGATATCGCGCATCCTTATCCTAGTGATCCGGATATAGCAGCACTGTTATATATATGCAATTTTCAAAAATCTTGATTGCCAATCGCGGGGAAATTGCCCTGCGGATTCTCCGAACTTGCGAAGAAATGGGGATAGCCACCGTCGCCGTTCACTCCACAATCGATCGGCACGCCCTCCATGTGCAGTTGGCTGATGAAGCCGTTTGTATTGGCGAACCCATTAGTAGCAAAAGTTACTTAAATATTCCCAATATCATTGCTGCTGCCCTGACGCGCAACGCTACGGCTATTCATCCGGGCTATGGGTTTCTGGCAGAAAATGCCCGTTTTGCCGAAATCTGCGCCGATCATCAAATTTCCTTTATCGGCCCCTCTCCGGAGGCGATGCGGGCAATGGGAGATAAGTCCACCGCCAAAGAGACGATGCTAAATGCGGGAGTTCCCACCGTACCAGGTAGCGACGGACTGCTGCTATCTGAACAAGAAGCCCAAGCGATCGCCCGCCACATTGGCTATCCTGTAATGATCAAAGCCACGGCTGGTGGTGGCGGAAGGGGGATGCGCTTTGTCCAAGAAGAAAGTGAACTCACCAAGCTCTTTTTAGCCGCCCAAGGAGAAGCCGAAGCCGCTTTTGGCAATCCCGGCGTCTACATGGAAAAATTTATCAATCGTCCCCGCCACATCGAGTTTCAAATCCTTGCAGATAGCCACGGCAATGTCATTCATCTAGGCGAACGCGACTGCTCCATCCAACGCCGTCATCAAAAGCTCCTGGAAGAAGCCCCTAGCCCTATTCTTAGCCCTACACTCCGAACCAAAATGGGAGAAGCCGCTGTCCAGGCCGCAAAATCTATCAACTACGTTGGGGCAGGAACGGTAGAATTTCTTCTCGATCAGTCCGGTGAGTTCTACTTCATGGAAATGAATACCCGCATCCAGGTAGAACATCCCGTCACTGAGATGATTACAGGCTTAGACTTAATTGCCGAACAAATTCGCATCGCTCAAGGCGGAAAGCTGCCCCTGACTCAAGAGCAAGTTGTCCTAGATGGTCATGCAATTGAGTGCCGAATTAACGCTGAAGACCCCGATCATAATTTCCGCCCGCAACCGGGACGGATCAGCGGCTACCTCCCCCCCGGTGGCCCCGGCGTCCGCATGGACTCCCACGTCTACACCGACTACGAAATTCCTGCTTACTACGATTCCTTGATTGGCAAGTTAATCGTCTGGGCACCCAACCGCAATGCTGCCATCAAGCGGATGCAGCGAGCCTTGCGGGAGTGTGCAATTACAGGAGTGCCCACAACTATTGGCTTTCACCAAAGAATCCTCGAAACGCCAGCCTTCCTGGAAGGAGAGGTTTACACCAATTTTGTGGAGCAGCTATTGCAGAACAAGGGGTGAGGGGTGAAGTATGAAGGGTGAAGGGTGAAGTATGAAGTATGAAGTATGAAGAAGGACTAGAGGTTATAGGTTAGGGATTAGAGGTTAGGCTTTGCTTCTCCTCATCCCCCCTGCTCCCCCGCTCCCCCGCTCCCCTGCTCCCCCGCACCTCTGCTCCCCTACCCCCCATCCCCCCATCCCCTCAATAGCAAGCACTCTTAATCGTGACAGCTTAGTGAGTTTGCGTCAGCATTGTCAGAATTCCCTGCTGACCTAGAAGGATTTCCCGTAGCAGGCTAAAAATCCCTACCCAGACGATGGGAGTGATATCAACGCCTCCAATGGGCGGAATAATTTTCCGTAGTGGTACCAAAAACGGTTCTGTGGGCCAAGCAATTAAGTTGAAGGGCAAATGATTCAGATCAACTTGGGGATACCAGGTCAAAATGATTCTGAAGATGAACAGAAATGTCATCAGTCCCAGAAAAATACCAAGAGTCCAGGTTCCGAGGGTAGCAGCGGTCATTAATCTTTTACAGAAAGTTATAAGCTTTGTAGTGATATTAATCTTAACGCTCTATTAAAGCGTAGTTCTACAGGCGATCGCCTCTGGGAAACTGCACCCTCTAAAACAAGTACCACTCCTCCCTCAGATGTCAAAACAGTTGGTTTATCAAGGGTTTTGCTGCCTTTATACCAGAGTTTAAACACCACTAAAGCATCCATCACAACAAAACTTGCACCCCAAGTGGCTTCTCAAGCAGGAACCAGACCATTAGAATTAGTATGAAGAACTATCAAAAAGGATTAAGGTTCTATGACTCCCTCGTTAGCAAACTTTTTGTACAGTCTCCTTTGGGGCGGATTGATTGTGGTTGTTCCTATCGTTGCTGGGCTAATCTTCGTTAGCCAGAGGGACAAAATCGAACGTTCCTAGACGAAAACCGTCACTTATTAGATCAAATCTTTAGCTTTAGATACAAACAGGGCAGCAATGACCTCCGCTGCCCTGTTTTAGCTCAAGAGCTTAAGATTCGATCAAGGTAATCCCTAGAAAGTAGCAGCGATCGCATATCATAGAATGGTTTTATTGAGAGGCATAACGGGCAATTGTAGCTCCCATTATGTTTAGTCAAAGTAGAAACATAAGCAGGATAACTCGCTACCATAGGACTGACTTAGGAGAGCAGCAATGGTAAATGTTGGGCTGAACTCAGCCAGTATTTTAGGTATATTTCTGGCAGTTGCAGGAGCATCACTATACTTCCTGCGCTCAGTACGTCCAGAATTAGCGCGAGACCACGATATTTTCTTCGCTGCCGTCGGTCTGTTGTGCGGCTTTATTTTGATATTTCAAGGATGGCGACTCGACCCAATTTTACAATTTGGTCAGTTCCTCCTAACGGGTTCAACAATCTTTTTTGCCTTTGAAACAGTTCGTATGCGTGGCATTGCGACCGAACAGGCAAAGCGGAGTACACCCATCGTTGATGATGATCGACCTGTGAGTCGGGTGTATCGCGCTGAGTTGGATGAACTTGAGCCTGTAGATGAGCGACCCAGCAATCGTCGCCTGCGGGGAACTGAAGACCCTCGCAGCAGCCGCACAGCTACCTACGAAGGAGAGCCTCGCACCCGTCGCTCATCGAGTCGTGGGAATGCTGAACGATTGGGGCCGGGAGAACGTCCCCGCAAGCGTCGCCCTCGTCCAGCCCCTAGTCGCCCAACAGAACGTCCTGTGGATGGCTGGGAAGCGACATTAGATGAGCGGGAGGAAAAGCCTTCCCGTAGCAGTCGTAGCAGTAACCGTCCTGGCAATTCTCCGGCTGAATCATCAACGGGTAGGAGACGACGCCGTCCTTCTCAAGATCAAGGCAGGCAATCAGTGACGGAAATGGATACAGAGGCAGCCTCAAGCGAGTATGTGGACTATCAACCGATAGACACTCCCGAAGACGATAGAGACAGTTCGAGGGATTTTGAATATTAAACAGGGTAGCGCTCAGATAGCAATGCTCTAATTGCTCGCAGGTTGTCATTAGTCCCTGGTGTTTCGCTAATGACTGATGACACAGTCTAGGTGAAAGTGAAACTAGCTAAGTTGAAACGGCTAATTGTGCGCGGGCTAAAGGGGATGCTCCACTTTAGCCTTGTGGCTTTTCTGGTGGCTTGTAACCCCACTAACCAAATCCAGGGATCAGTTACCCTCAATAGCCGCTACACTGACCAGCAACCAGCGTTAAGTGGTAATGGTCGTTTTATGGCGTTTGTGTCTAGCCGCGACGGACGCCATGAAGTTGTAGTTTATGACTTACAACGTCGGCAGTTTGTAGATTTGCCACGCTTAAATCAGCAAGGGAGCATTTCTGAAAATCCTAGCCTCAGCCGCACAGGTCGCTATCTTGTCTATATGGCTAGTGATGGGGGACGCCCAGAGATTGAACTGTACGACCGTGCTAGCAATCGCTCTGAACCCCTAACTAGAAACTATCGGGGCTGGGTTAGAAATCCCCGCATCAGTGCCGATGGTCGCTACATTGTCTTTGAAACCTCGCGCCGTGGTCAATGGGATATCGAAGTGCTAGACCGGGGTTCTAACATTGAATTAGATGTCTTTGATGGCAGAAAAACTTCTCGACCGTGAAGCGTTTCCTTATTCTCGTCGCCGTTGTTGTCCTGGTTATTAGTTTGAGTAGTTGTAGCAGCCCAGAGCGCCTGCTCAATTTTCCCTTCGATCCCGCCGGACGTAGCCTTAACAGTCCCGCCTCAGAACTGATGCCCCACCTGGCAAGCCGCTACGTCGTCTTTGTCTCCGATCGTGACGGGAGTCAAGACATTTACTTATTTGATGCCACAGAGCGACGGCTGATTAACTTACCCGGACTTAATCAACTCGATGCGATCGCCTCTCACCCTACCATCTCAGAAGATGGGCGCAGCATTGTTTTTGCGGCTAGCCGTCAGGGCGAATCCCATATCTACCTCTACGACCGCGAAACCCGCCAACTGCGGAACCTCACAGAGAACCTCCGCGCTGAAGTGAAAAACCCCATCATCAGCGCTGATGGCAGCACCATTGCCTTTGAATCCAGCGCCAATGGTCAATGGGACATTCTCATTTATAGCCGCTCCGGGCAACTCCTGGATATTCCCATGGCTCCTCAGTAACTCTCCTCTGTGTACTCTGTGCTTGTTGTGGTTCGTTACACAGCCACAACACCCCACGCCTAGGTCAGTGGAACATTGAAGTGGTTGAGCAAGACATTGATTCTACAGGTTCCGAATCATAGGCATATGAAAGAAATTCGCGATCGCCAAGGGAAGCCCCTGCCCCTGTCCATCCCTATGCTAAAACAGACTAAATCGCCTCAAAACCCTCAAAAGATGAGTACCAGAAGCCTAGGAATTGCCAGATCGGGAGCGATCGCCATTGCGGCTGCCATTGGTGCGACTGGGATAAATGCGATCGCGCCTATTGACCTGCTGAATCTATCGCTTCAGCCCAATGTTGCTTTTGCTCAAGATATCGATGAGCAAATCAACATTCGGGTGTATCAAAAAGCTAGCCCCGCCGTCGTTTCAATTGACGCTGGGGATGGCACTGGTAGCGGCAGTATTATCAGCTCTGATGGGCTGATATTAACGAATGCCCATGTGGTTGCCGAGTCTCGTACCGTGCAGGTGACTCTCGCTGATGGTCGCCAGTTTTCGGGCGAGGTTGTTGGCTTTGGTGAAAACGGACTTGACCTCGCCGTTGTGAAGATCTCAGGACAAAATCTCCCTACCCTATCCTTATCTCAAAGCCCTGTACAAGTCGGTCAACGGGCATTTGCTATTGGCAATCCCTTTGGTCGCTTTCAGGGAACCTTTACCACAGGAATTGTCAGTCGCATCGATCGCGATCGCGGTTTACTACAAACGGATGCCGCCATCAATCCTGGTAATTCCGGCGGGCCTCTCCTCAATAGCCAGGGCGAACTGCTCGGCGTTAATACAGCAATTTTCACCAATAACCCCAGTCAGGGAAATATCGGCATTGGCTTTGCCATTGACTTAGAACGAACCCAATCCTTCCTAACGGCTGTCCGCAGCGGACGTGCTCCTCGCACCGCTCAACGCCAAAGTCCCATCCCTGGCAACCTCTCACCTAAACCACTTGCTCTCAATGGCACGGCGATCGCAGGAAGGCTCAGTCCAGGTAGCAACATTCTCCCCGTCGATAACAGCTTCTTTGACCTCTACACCTTAGAAGGCAAAGGAGGTCAGCGCATCCAGATTGACATGAGCAGTCAGGAAGTTGACTCCTTCTTGATTCTCATTGCTCCCGATGGCACAGAAGTGGCTCAAGATGATGATAGTGGTGGCGGTGCTAATGCCAGAATTGCCACAACCTTACCTGCGGATGGGGCTTATCTGTTGATGGCAAACTCCTATGAGGCAGGACAAGCGGGAAACTATAGCCTCAAAGCGGTAGCC
The DNA here is from genome assembly GCA_019359445.1 of Kastovskya adunca ATA6-11-RM4. Classification (GTDB taxonomy): domain Bacteria; phylum Cyanobacteriota; class Cyanobacteriia; order Cyanobacteriales; family Coleofasciculaceae; genus Kastovskya; species Kastovskya adunca. Next base: position 38,652 of record JAHHHJ010000009.1, read on the forward strand.
AGTGGAACGACAGCAAACCGTTCTACAACGCCAGGCAACTTTATCTTGCAACACCAGGGCGTTTTGGATCGGGGCGCTTCTATCTTGCCGAGGGATGGTAGCTTGTACCGCACCCACACCTTTCAAGGTCGTGCTGGTCAATCAGTAACGATTTCTCTGGCTAGCCCTGATTTTGATACCTACCTAGCACTGCTCGACCCCGATGGTCAACTGATTGGCGAACATGACGATATTAGCCCTAGCGATTCTAATTCCCTCTTGACGATCAATCTGCCCCGTACAGGCACCTACAGTGTTGTTGTGAATGCTTACGAACGCCGGGGTAGAGGTCGTTACCTTTTAGCGATTCGTTGAGGATCAGCCCCTACCGTTATCCCTTTCCAGCCATCAAACCTGCGAATTGGCAACCGAATAAACCTCTTTCTTGGGAGGTGTTTATTTTTCTTAACTTTTTGCCTGAGCTTCTGCCTTTTTATAGTCAATAGCTTGGGATTGAACGTTTAGCCTTGAGGTGAAAGTTAATCCTCAATCGTTAAACGCGATCGCTCCCAAATCGACGAGCGCACATCTTCGTTTGTAAAACTTTCTTACTCTCTTTCAAAAGAGCGTTATTTGCTTCTACGGAAGCACCAAAGCAAGTAGTTATAAATTTTTGGAGCAATATTATGCCATCAACTGAAGTTAAAGAAACTGTGCAGACTTTTAACAGTCTGGATGTCAAAGATCGGCTAGCAGTACTGGGGATGCTCTATTCTTCAGTGAGCAATTCTGTCAAACCCGATGATATTCAAAACCTATCCTCACCTGAGGTGACTAAGCTTATCAATCAAGTTAAAGAACAGTCGGAGCAAAAGCAATTGCAGATGATCCGGGCGTTTTTCTTAGATGAAAGCGAAAAGACAGACCAAGTGCAGCTTGACCCGAATCCTAGTGCGGCGCTGGGTGACTTGGTGACTGGGGGAGACACTTTCCCAACCAAGGAGTACTCTTCTTTGAAGACTGAAGCCAAGCTGGCTTTTTGGTATCAACTCGCTCAAGCGACTGGTGGGAATATCAGTTCAATTCTCGCTGACAACCAGCCTTCTTCAGAGGTGCAATCTTTAGCTACCTCCCTTAAGTCTTTAGATGCCGAACAGCAAGCGGCTTTTTTAAGTAAGGTGCTGTAACCTGGGGAGACTAAACCTAGTTAATTAACTTAATTTTTCAGGGGGACGGGGTATTCTCGTCCCCTTACTTAATTTTTTTAACACTAACGGGAAGGAATTTGGTTAACCCTGATTAGGGACAATCCTGTCAACTAAGCTATCGATTAGGCGATCGCTTTCCATAGGCAGAATCTTCTTGCCATACATCACCTCCTGTAAAATCACGAAATAAACGAGGCTGCCAATAACCACTCGCGCAGTCGCTTCTGGGTCAGGAAGCTTCAGTTGGAGGCGTTGCTTCAGTATTTGAACAAGCTACTCCTGCTATAGCAACAGTCAGACAAGCTCTTGAGATGGATGAATTTCCTCCAGACGTTCCGAGCCAACGTCTACAGCATTATAGGAAAATGAACCAGCTCTCCCGGATGGGGGTGAAACTGGGGGATCTGAATTTGACGACAGGGAAGGAGTGAAAACACGCCCTCAGTCCTAAAGCACTCCCGTCCAGGTTAATAAGCCTTGACCAGTCAGAATTTCCAGGATTAATAAACCAACAAACCCAATCATGGCAAACCGTCCGTTGATTTGTTCAGCGTAGGACGTCCATCCAAAAGCGGGTGCGGGTTGGTTGTACCCTTCTGAGGAGGGTTGAGGAGCAGTAGGTAGTTCAGAATTCATAGGTTTTACTTGGCTTCCAGAGTAGATAAAGATTAAGACTCGGTTGATGAGTGAGATTCTAGGTTTTGCACCGACTCAATGAGCGATCGCACTTCTTCAGTCCCCTCAGACGGTTCAAATACAAAGGGAAACTTGCCATGAACCAGCATTCTTAATCCTAAGGGACCAAGGCTGATTAAACCTCCTATATCCCGGAAAGAATTGCCCACAACCTGCAACCCAAACTGGCGCTCATCAATCCAGCCTCCGTCTTTAACTAAATCGATTAGTACTTTCCGGTGGCGAATTTGGCGGCTAGCTTGGGCATCTTTGCGGTCGAGAATTTCTTGTTTGATTTTACCGATTTGATCCATCGGCGCAACGTCCATCGGGCAAACCGCATTACACATATAGCAGCGAGTGCAACCCCAAACCCCTTGAGTCCCTTGGTTGTAGGCTTCTAAGCGGCTTTCTTTCTGGTCATCGCGAGAGTCGGCTACCATCCTTTGAGCTTTCGCGAGGGCGTGAGGCCCGACAAATTCGGGGTTAACTTCACGAGCATTACACTCCGAGTAGCAAGCACCGCACAGAATACAGTTACCCATTTGATCTAAGCGCGATCGCTCTTGTGGGGTCTGCAAAAACTCCCGCTCAGGAATGGCTCGTGACTCGGTACTAACGTAGGGATCGACTGCTTCTAGGTGATCCCAGAAGTTTTGCATATCCACCACTAAGTCCTTAATGATGGGCATATTTCCCATTGGCGCTATAGTAATCTCTGGCATTTCTAGACCTGAGCGGTCAGGCAATTTTGCCAACTCAGCACCAATACTTTCTTTACAAGCCAACACCGAGCGACCATTAACGCGCATTCCACAGCTACCGCAGATTGTATTGCGACAATTCTTGCGAAAAGCAAGGCTTCCATCCTGCTCCCACTTAATGCGATTTAGGCATTCGAGAATCGTGTTTCCTTCGCTGACATCCAGGGTATAACTCTGAATCTGAGGGGGAGTATTTTGCGTCTGTCGAATGACTTTGAAGCAAACTTGCATACTCTAATACTCTTATTTATTCAAGCTTTTGTATAAGCGATCGGTATCGATTCACCGCCAACAGCAATCTATGTTATTTGCCACTGTTATCGCTTGCTTGAGAGAGAAAGCGATGATTTTTTTCCTACTGCTTACATTTTAAGACACTAATTGGGCTTTTTATATTAAAATGTTTCTGCTTTAATGGCAAAATGTGAAAACTGCCGCTAGGGCAACGTTACTGATATAAGTGTTATCTATGATTGTCTAATCGGGAAATTTCTAAATGGTGAAATTCAGAATAATTTTAAAAAATTCTTTAGCAACAAAGAGAGTTTAACGATATATTTTTTATAGAGCCAAACCTTGGCATCAAATGAACCATCACATCCTGAAAATTGAAGGATATCTTGCGAGATTATGGCTGAAACTGCAACTGCTCCATTAACGGGGAAAGCCCTGCTTCAAAAAGTAAAAGAGCTATCACACTTGCCGCGACGAGAAACAGCAAAACGTTGTGGCTATTATACCGTCACTAAAAATGACCAGACCCGCGTCAATCTAACAGATTTCTATGATGCGGTGCTAGCAGCTAAAGGTGTTCCCCTCGATCCAGAGGGAACAAAAGATGGTCGCGGTCGCGAACCGACCTATCGCGTGAGTGTTCATAAAAATGGACAAATTGTAATTGGTGCAACCTATACCTCTGCTATGGGATTAAATCCCGGAGATGAATTTGAAATTAAACTAGGCTACAAGCATATCCACCTCAAACAGGTAGATAGCGATCCTAACAAGCCACCTGAAGACGAAGAATCTGAGATTGAATAGATTCTGCTTCAGGGCGGGTTATCATATGTCTGTTCTTGAACTTTTTTGATGAGTGTTACTCCCGGCAGTGTGATAATTTCATCAATGGCGATTTTTGATCAGGCAGCTAGTCAGTGGCTGCTGCCACTGGCAGCATCAACCGCCCTGGAAAAAGTGACATTTTTTTTCATAATTTGGGCAGTGCTGTGGTTGCCCTTAGCCATACCAATAGCAATAGTGGTGAAATGGCGTCCTCCTCAAGTTATGACAACTCAGCAAAAACTGCCCCTAATGGTCGCCCTTTACTTGGTAGCCCCCCTAATTTTATGGGGGGCTTCTTGGCGGTCACAAACAGCTTTTTCTAGTTACGGCTTAGACTGGCAACCCAATGTTCTAATTTCCTTAGTAATCGGTTTTGGTTTAGGAGTATTGGGAATTGCCGTAGTGTTTGCTGGGCAGTGGAGATGGGGCTGGATTCAATGGAATTCAGACAATTTTCAGAACTTAGCAGGAGTTTGGCTACCCATCCTTTTACTGGGGCTGGGGGTTGGCGTTATTGAAGAATTAGTTTTTCGTGGTTTTTTAATTAATCAGCTAGAGCGCGACTATTCAATTCTCTTAGCGGCGGTAATTTCTAGCGTAATTTTTGCCCTTTTGCATCTGGTTTGGGAGCAGGAAAATACATTACCGCAGCTACCCGGACTGTGGCTAATGGGAATGGTTTTAGTGCTAGCTCGAATTTGCGATCGCGGCAGCTTAGGATTGGCATGGGGACTGCACGCGGGTTGGATTTGGGCGCTAACTTGTCTGGACTCAGCCGCATTAATTAGCTACACAGGCAAAGGTGCAGTTTGGGTGACGGGCATCGGAAAAAATCCTTTAGCAGGCATTGCAGGTTTAGTTTGCTTGCTTTTGACGGGCGCTTTTCTCCTGCTTTTCAGCTTTAGGGTTAATTGGCTCGTTTGAAAATACCCTTAAATCTAGAGTCAAGCCCAAGTTGGTTTGTTGTAGGCTGTGATTCGGTAAGCGATCGCAGTATTTTATCTATGTCTTATAATTACGACTTTTTTGTAATTGGTGCCGGACCAGGAGGTCTTGCCGCCTCTAAACGAGCCGCCGCCTATGGCGTCCGCGTCGCTGTTGCCGAACAGGATGCGATCGGTGGCACTTGTATCAATCGCGGCTGCATTCCTAAAAAACTTATGGTCTATGCCGCTGATTTTGCCCTACAAGAGCGAATGGCAAAGAACTACGGCTGGAGTGAGTGCCAAAGACACCTTGACTGGTCGCAATTTCTCCAAGCAGTAGATCGGCATATTGATAAACTGCACCAATCCTATCTTCAGACGTTTCAGCAAGCGGGGATAGAACTGATTCGGGGTCGAGCTACTTTCATTGATGCTCATACGGTGGAGGTGAATGGTCGCCAAATCACCGCCGACAAAATCCTGATTGCGGTAGGCGGACATCCCCTTAAACCCGACATCCCCGGTAAGGAACATGCCATCACCTCCCGCGAGATGTTTCACCTAGAAGCTATACCGAAGCGACTGGCGATCGTCGGTGGCGGCTACATTGGCGTGGAATTTTCCAGCATGATGAACGCCTTCGGTTGTGAAGTCACCGTAGTGGAAACCGATAAGATGATTTTGTCTGGATTTGATCGGGATATCCGGTCTAGCGTGCAAAAAGGTTTGGGCGATCGCGGAATTCGCATCCTCTGCAACACCACCGCTAAAGAAATCCAACACAGTTCCGAAGGGCTACAGGTAAACTTATCCGGCGACTGCCAAGAAACAATTACAGCAGATACAGTCCTGATTGCCACAGGTCGCGCTCCCAATACCAAGAGTCTTAATTTAGAAAAGGCTGGCGTTGAAGTGGGTGAAAAAGGTGAAATTCAGGTGGATGAGTACAGCCGCACCACCCAAAACAACATCTTTGCCGTTGGCGATTGCACCAACCGCGTACCGCTGACACCCGTTGCCAAAGCCGAAGGTAACGCTGTTGCTCATACTGCTTTTGGCAAGCAACCGCAAACGGTGAATTATGACAACGTTTCTTCTGCCGTCTTTGCCCATCCCGAAGCGGCGACAGTAGGCATGAGTGAGGCGAAGGCGCGAGAAAAATTTGGCGACTCGGTACAATGCCACTACAGCGAATTTCAACCACTGCTGTATAGCCTAGGGGCAGAGGATAAATCAACCAAAACAATGATCAAGCTAGTGGTAGAGGGAGACGAAGAGCGGGTATTAGGCGCTCACATGGTAGGTGATCGCGCTGCCGATATTATTCAAAGCCTTGCGGTTGCTATTCGTCAGGGAGTAACCAAGCAAGACCTCGACGCCACGATTGCTATACATCCAACCATAGGCGAGGAATTTCTCACCCTCGATTAAATTCCGTCGCTTATAGTCGGCGCTGTCTTCGCCGCAGCACAAGACCAGTAGAGACTTTTCGGTTGCTCAGTCAGTATGTATTCAGGAATACAAGAACTCGAATTTTGGTACTTCAACTCGTTCCTCTAGACAGACGAGTCAATAAGTTGGCAGAGCTAGCTTAGAAGTAATAAGTTTTGTGAACTAATCGTTCACTAAAAAGAAGGAGTATTTGGAATGCAATTAAAACCAATCGCTGAACAGGTAGTCACTGTCGTCGGGGCTTCCAGTGGCATTGGGCGGGAGACAGCACTACAGTTTGCCAAACGCGGAGCCAAGGTAGTTGTTTCAGCTCGAAATGAGGCAGGATTACAGTCTTTGGTAGACGAAATTCAGCGCTTCGGTGGTGACGCCACGGCAGTTATCGCCGACGTGGCCGATTTCCAGCAGGTAAAGGCGATCGCGGATCGTACTGTTGAGGTTTACGGGCGACTGGACACCTGGGTTCATGCCGCTGCTATAGGTATCCTCGCTCAGTTCGACGAGATTACCCCAGAAGAGTTTAAGCGCGTCATCGACGTCAACTTAATGGGACAGGTGTATGGGGCAATGGCAGCACTTCCCTACCTTAAGCAGGAAGGACGAGGAGCATTGATTCATATATCTTCCATGGAAGGACGGCGATCGCTACCCCTGCAAAGCCCTTACTCTTCTGCCAAGCACGGTGTTGAAGGTTTCCTAGAATCTTTGCGCGTGGAGCTGAAACATGAGGGATTACCCATCAGCGTCACGAGCATCTTACCCGCCGTAATCAACACGCCCTACTACAACCATGTTCGTACCAAGCTAGGAGTCAAGCCGACGGGGATACCGCCTTACTACTCACCCAGTCTGGTTGTAGATGCCATTCTCTACGTGGCTGAAAACCCAACCCGCGACTTTATTGTCGGGGACGTGGGGCGAATATTAGATTTGGCACAACGGCTTTCGCCAGAACTGCTGGATGTTGTGTTGACGCTCGTTGGCTTCCCTGGACAGCGAACCGATCAGCCAAAGTCTGAGAATGCGCCGGACAATCTCTACGAACCTATGGAGGGATATTGCCAAGTCGAGGGCGATTTTAACGAGCTAACAATACCTAGTATCTCGGATTGGGTAGTCAAGAATCCAGCATTGAAGTGGAGTGCGATCGCACTTCCTGTCTTGGGAGCCGCTGCGTTGTTTGCAGCAGAAGCCTTTAAGAACAGGAATCAAGCTTAAAAGCCTCCGCTGCCAATTTAATTAACAATTTTTTGGTGAAAGCGATCGCCATTAATGCCGTTGAGCAGTACGAACAACTAGACTCCTAAGTACACACTAATGACAATTTTCCTGAATGACTTGATAGCATTCCGCCACTGAAGCACGTTGTTCCATGGCGCTGACTAGAGCATCATAAGCCGCTCGGTGTTTTTCAATCATGTTATGAGCTTGGAGTTCTGCCCAGCGCTCTTTGATCGGAACTTCGTTAGGCGTCCGCCCAAAGGATATTAGGGCAGTTTGGAGCTTGGCTCGGTCTTCTGCACCCCCTTCGGTGCTGTCATAAACGATGTTTTCGGCAGCAATTCCAGCCATCCACACCGTACAGAATCGATCTAGGGTTAAGCGCATTTGACCCTGGTTAAGAGAGTCTTTCAGGCTGTCAGAATCAAAGAGGACACCCCCTGAGCCAGGATAACCTTGCTTGAAGGTTTCCCAGGCAGTCAAGGTATAGGCAGTAATGGGGATGCCGAGGAAGTAAGCGACAAGAAAATGTCCAGCTTCATGATGCAAGACGCGATCGCGATGCTGTCCCGAAGTCCCCGCCAACCAATCTAATAAGAGCGTGATACCTTTTCCCTGAAAGCTAATCGTATCTAAGGTGGCAAGACTCAAAACACTCAGCGTAGCCACCGCAGGAATCGCGGGAGGAATATTCAGTAATGGGCCCAGCAAAACTGAAAGCGTCATCCCAAAGACGCTAATTGCAATTACATTCAGAGTAGTTTGCGGCATTTGTTCTTCTTCATCCTCCATCCTGGGCTTCGAGAGAGCGGCGCTAACGCACTCCATCCTTATCTTCCCCACTCCCTACTCAAGGCGTTGAGGAATTCTCTAACTCTGCTTCGGGAGTGAGGTTTTTAGCTTTGTAGAAGGTTTCCAAGCTGTGGCGATCGCCAACGAAGCGCCAGTGCCAAGGTTCATAGCTGATCCCTTGGGGATTTCCTTCTGGGAAGGACAGCTCAAAGCTGTAGCGTGCCGCATTTTTTTCTAGCCAATTAAAAGCAGCCGTCTGTTCAAAACGAGGGCTTAAGTTGGTTGCGGGGGATCTACCATCACCAATATCAATCGCGTATCCTGTGTGATGTTCACTGTAGCCAGGGGGCGCACTGACTTCGGCTCGTTTGCTGGTGTCCTGTCCCCGTTGAGCTTTGATATCAAAAAACAGATGTTGTTGTTGGGCAACAGTACGAAAACCAGAAATCGGCACTAAGATCACACCAGCTCTACGGGCATCGGCAGACATCTGTTTATATTGTTGCGCCGCCGCCTTGCGGAGTTGGAGGCTTCCATCATTAGTAATCGGTTCTAGTTCCGAAGCAGGGGCTTCCTCATAAACAAGATGTCCGAGGATGTTCTCGGCTCCAGGGGTTAGAGTCCCGGCGATTGGGCTACTCGTTGCGCTTGAGTCTGGAGAGGATACCACAGGAGCCTCAGCCTGGGGACGGGAGAGAAACAGCCCAGTAACAACAGCGATCGCTACAAATCCTCCCAATCCTCCAATCAGCAGCATCTGCGGTTTCAGCAGAGACCGAGACTCTGTTACGGGCTTGTCCCGCACAGCTTCGGGAATATCGTCGATTATAGGCTCTGGAAGATTTGCTGGTTGTCCCTCGCTGCCTGCATTATTCAAGAAAGCCCTCCTCCACGCTTGTAGTCATTACTTAAACTTTCCCAAATTTTAACCGGGGTCAGTACTCGCTGACGTTCTATCTGCCTAGACAGCTTCCATTTAAAAACTGTCTTAGCATCAAAAAGTTCTCAGTTTTCTGACTCAACTATGCCCAGTCTAGAGCCCGAACTTTTACAACCGCTAATTAAACTCTACATTCAGCTAGGCGGCGGTGCCCTTTTCGGGTGGTTCTTGGGACGCTTTGTACCCCAAAAAATTCCAGTTTTCATTGGTCAATTTCTCTTTTGGATCGGCGTTCCCCTAGGAATTATTGCCTTTCTGCGCCGTGCTGACTTGTCAGGAGGAGTCTGGATTGCCCCTGTAGCGGCATGGATGGCAATTTTGCTAGGAGCAGGGCTTGCCTGGAGTTGGATTAAAGGACAAACTCTGAGGAAGTCTGCCAATATCAGCAATGAAAACTTTCAGGTGTCTGACAATTCCTGGAGTAAACCCTCCCAGGGCAGTTTTCTGTTGTCAACAATGGTGGGCAATACGGGCTACTTAGGTTTTCCCATCACGCTGACCTTAGTCGGAGAAAAATACTTTGGCTGGGCGCTTTTTTATGACATGCTGGGAACAACTATTGGGGCTTATGGCTTAGGAGTGATTTTAGCGGCTCGCTTTGGCAAGGAGGCGCAAAGCTACCGCCAGTTGATACAAGCGCTCTTGTACAACCCAGCATTATGGAGTTTAGGCTTAGGGCTGGGGTTTCGTCAGATCCCTTTACCAGAGCTGGTAGAGGAAGGGTTACACGCATTTGCCTGGAGTGCGATCGCGCTGGCTGTGGTACTGATTGGTATGCGCTTAAGTCAGCTTCATTCGTGGGGCGGACTCAAACGAGCTTCAGTTAGTCTTGCCATTAAAATGCTATTCGTGCCCCTGATCTTAGGGCTTGTTTTAGCACAACTTGGAGTCACGGGGCCGCCGCAGCTTGTCATTGTCTTGCAAATGGCAATGCCTCCAGCTTTTGCCACCCTAATCATTGCCGAAGCCTACGATCTCGACCGTGACTTAACCGTTACCGCTCTTGCTATCGGCTCAACGGGACTTTTGTTAACCCTGCCAGTCTGGTTATTTCTGTTCTAACTCTTTCATACTTCATCCTTTCCCAGCTTTAACCATATACTGAGCCAGAGGTGCCAATTATTCCTTATAAGTACCCAAAATATCGCCACAAACAATTTGCAGCGTTAACTCAGCCACATCAGATTGCTCTATATTTTGCAGCAGTAGTGGTTAAAACCTTTTTCTCTAGCAACTGGGCTTATCTTAAAACCGCGATTACTCCTGCACTTTCATTATTCATCCGGTCTACCGAGCACAGGGCATAAGTTCCGGGTTCTACGGTAACGCTGGTTGTCGCTGCCCCTAAAATACGTATTAGCTTCCAGCGATCGCCTTGTTGCTGATAGAGCGTCCAAGACCGAATATCGCCAATCGCCGTATTCCAAGTGAGCTTACCGACTTTTGCGGCGACACCTGTAGGCAAAGCAGGGGGGACATCATCCAACCACGGCATCGTCGGTACCAGTGCTGGGTTGGGGTAGATTGTGGTTTTAAAGGCATCAACAACGCTCAGGCGATTTTCGGTAAAGACCTTCATGTTGTAAAAAATATTGCCTGACGGTAATTGCGGGGTATTGTTGCGAGTTATCTCAACTTGCCGTTCATACTCAGAAATTGGCCAGTTCTTACTATCGAGCATACTTAAGCGATTCCCGGCATAGATGTGGCGGTTTTTGGGATTATTCTCTGTCCACCACTTCAGCAAAATGGGATAACTTTGGGCGGGAGGATCGATGCGCCAGTAAAGTTGAGGCGCTAGATAATCTACCCAGCCTTCTTCCAGCCACTTTTTCGGGTCAGCATAGAGCACTTCATACTGATCGAGTCCCTGAATCTGAGCCGGATAGCCCGGACGGTAAATGCCAAATGGACTGATGCCAAACTTCACATGCCGTTTCGTGGCATGAATTCCAGTAAAGAGGCGCTGTATCATTTGATTGACATTGTCCCGACGCCAGTCACCCAGGCTGAGTTTGCCGCCAGTGGCTTGATAGGCGCTGTAGGTCTTCTGATCCGCAAAAGTTTGACCGACGACGGGGTAAGGATAGAAATAGTCATCGAGGTGAACGCCATCAATGTCGTAGCGTCGGACAACATCCAAAATTACGTTATAGGTTAAGTCTTGAACCGCTTTCGCGCCTGGGTCCATCCACAGTTCGTTGCCGTGCTGGTAGACGTATTCTGGATGAGTGACGGCAATGTGAGGGCGGACGTTGGGAGATCTTTCTGTGGAGGTGCGGGCGCGGTAGGGGTTGAACCAGGCATGCAATTCAATGTTGCGTTGATGGCATTGGGCGATCGCAAACTCCAAAGGGTCATAAAATGGCTCAGGTGCTTTCCCTTGCGTACCACTGAGCCACTCGCTCCAAGGTTCCAGTTGCGAAGCATACAGCGCATCGCCCCCAGGTCGCACCTGCATAATTAATGTATTCAATGAGAGCGCTTGAATGCGCTCAATGATTTGCAGCAACTCCTGCTGCTGCTGCTCCACCGATAATCCGCGTTGGGAAGGCCAGTCAATATTCCAGCTTGTTGTCATCCACACCCCCCGCAACTCTCGCCGATGACTAACATTCACCGTCTCAAAGCGCACCACAATGTAACTTGAGTCAATTTTCGGCACCCGCCCCAGATAAAGCAACGCTTGATAGATAAACGCGGCTACCTCAGCCCGACTAGCGACTTGATTGGGCTTGAGTAACTTCACATCGGGATAATTCACCACAATGCCTGCACTGGTCGCTGCTGCCACACTATTGAGCGCCCAATCCGGAATCTGATTGGCATCGCGATAAATCTCCGGTAGGGCGGCTTTGACACTTCCGGTCACGTTTGCTGCCAACTCCAACCCACTCACCAAAGACAGCAACACCTCTAATCGGGTAATATTCGCATCTAAACGGAAGAAATTTCTAGGATATCCCGATAAAAATTCCGTTTCGTAAGCCTTTTGAATTGCCGCTGATGCCCAGTGAATAGCCGGAACATCCACAAATGGGACATACTTACGCTTTCCCGGCTGAGGAAATGCTTTACTGATCAAGGCGGCAAATTCAGCTCGGCTCATGCCCCGATTGGGTTGAAACGTTCCATTGGGGAACCCACTAACAAAGCCACCCTGGGCTAATCCTTCAATAAATAAACGTGCCCAATGGTTTTGACTATCAGAAAAGCGATTGGAAGAAGCAACCATACATAACTTGCTCTAGCCAGCGACAAACGTGCTGATTGTAACACCGGGAAAACTGAAGGCAAGGAAGCAGTGCGGCTGTAATCCATCCGTCAGGGGGATTGCCCACCTTATAGCTGTTGTACTAGATTCCAACAAAAAGCGCTCTCAGTCCCCAATTTTAGAGATGGCGGCAGTTGTTGACCCGCTGAGTTGATCAAGCAGAGCCGCGCTTAATCTTCTTAAGAAGTGTGTCACCTTATCGTCATGTCTTGCCGCTGCCTTGTTTGATTAGTTAGAAACGAAGCGTCAACCGACTGAATCGTGTCACCAATGCCATCAATGTTGTGATTTACAAGGAACCATCTATCGATGTCTTTTACTGCCAGCGTTATTTCTACCCAAGAGTGGGGAGCAAGACCCCCGAAGCAGTGGCAATCAGAAACGATTCCCCAGTACATAATCATTCACCATACGGCGACTCCCAATCCTCCCAATGATTTATCACGCGGTAATCTCGCCTCGGCGCGTGAGCTGGCAAGAAGCATTCAACAAGCACATATGGATGGTTTTGGCTGGGTAGATTCCGGTCACAACTTTTTGAACACAACGGGTGGCATTCTCCTAGAAGGTCGCCACAACTCTTTATCGACAATCAAGAGAGCACGTTCTATCGTTTCCGCTCATTCGGGTAATACCAAAGGTAATGAGTCACCAGGAATTGAAAACGAAGGCACGTTTACAACCTACCAAATGGGAGCAAGACAGTGGAACAGCTTGGTAGAGTTGTGTACTTCTATCTGTTCGTCAGCCAAAATTAGTCCTGACAACATTAAAGGACATCGCGACTTTTCCCCAACGCAGTGTCCGGGTAACTGGCTATACAGCCAACTCCCCCGGTTGCGGCAAGAGGTGCGTAAACGACTGGGAGAGCCTAGTTGGGATTATCTCCGAGAAGGGTCAACAGGGCTGAAAGTTCAGGAGTTACAACAACTTCTAAAAGCCCAGGGCTTCAACGCTGGCCCGATTGATGGGATTTTTGGTGCTGGGACGAGAGAGGCGCTGATCAGCTTTCAAAAGTTTCACAACCTTGAGCCGGTTGGGATTGTTGGCCCTGCAACCTGGGAGTTGCTGACTAAGGAGTCTAAGGCTCCAGAAAAGCCGACTCCGATTAATCTTGTGGACACCTATAGGTATTACCGCAGCTTACCCCACCAAGACCAAGCTATTGACTGGCTGCGTCAGCAAGTTTCCCCGGCTGTTTTAGAGCAGTTTGCCCAAAAGTGGCGTAATGAAATCTCGCAGACATTCTTGCCGCTTCAGGAAGGAGCTGTGGGTCTGGAAGTCAAGCAGGTACAACAACGATTGCTTGCCCTAGGATTTAATCTGGGGCCTGCCGATGGTATCTTCGGTGCTGGTACGAAAGCAGGGGTGATTGCTTTTCAAAAGGCGAAAGGGATTTATGCCGATGGTATTGTCGGGTCAAAAACCTGGACAACTTTAAACCTTAGTTGAATGTCACTGATTTGAGGAAAAAAGGGTCGTTCTTGAGAAAACCCAGCTTGGGGGGATTGGGGGGAAGCCCCCCAAGCTTGGGATGAGTGCCTCCCCCAGACCCCCTGCACAAGGTTTGATCAATTGTGATGAATTTTCTTAAGTGAGTGCCATTCAAAGTTAGTTAAGCAGTGGTCTACTCCCAAATTTAGGATGATTTGATTGTAAAAGGGGTAATAGTTACCCACTCTACTGATAACTTTTTGTGGAGGGGATGGAAGCAAGATAAGAGGCTCTTCTTCCCGTTTGTAGGGACACTAGGGGTGATGAAGTGATATCTTTGGCTGGAATAGTTAATAGTTAGTCAAGTTTTGATTCTATGTCTACAAATTCGAGCGATGTAGAACTTTCTATAGTAGTTCCTCTTTATAATGAAGAGCTTAATATTGATTATCTATTTGAGCGATTAATTTCTGCCCTCAAGCCTCTCAATTTAAAGTATGAGATGATTTGTGTGAATGATGGCAGCCGAGACAAGACCCTTGAGTGTTTGATTGAGCATCATCGCCACAATCCGGATATCAAAGTGATCAATTTGTCTCGGAATTTTGGTAAGGAAGTAGCTTTAACTGCGGGAATTGATTTTGCGACAGGTAGGGCTGTTGTGCCGATTGATGCGGATTTGCAAGACCCACCGGAAGTCATTGAGGAACTAGTTGCTAAGTGGCGTGAAGGTTATGATGTGGTGTATGCTACGCGGCGATCGCGTCAGGGTGAAAGCTGGCTAAAACGCTTTACAGCCAATGCTTTTTACCGCGTGATTGATAAAATCAGTCGCGTCCCGATTCCTCGCGATACGGGCGATTTTCGGCTTTTAGACCGCCGTGTTGTTGATGCCCTTAAGCAACTGCCAGAGCGCACTCGCTTTATGAAGGGTTTATTTGCTTGGGTAGGTTATAAGCAAGCTTCAATCCTTTTTGATCGTCCTTCACGACATAAAGGTTCGACAACATTTAACTACTGGCGACTGTGGAATTTTGCCCTGGATGGAATTGTTTCTTTTAGCTTTCTTCCTTTAAAAGTTTGGAGCTATATTGGAATTTTTATTTCTTTAACTTCCTTTATTTATGCCAGTTTTTTAGTGATTCGTACCCTCGTTGCTGGCATCGATTTACCTGGATATGCCTCCATTATGGCGGCGCTTTTATTCCTAGGAGGCGTGCAGCTAATTAGCTTAGGAATTATTGGTGAATATTTAGGTCGGGTTTATGAAGAGGTAAAAGGAAGACCTCTCTATTTAGTGCGAGATTCCTACGGTTTTAATAGTAGTGAGGGAGTGACAAAAAGCGTTTCCAATCCTGTTGAATATAAACCCGACCGCTCTATTTAGAGGTGATTTTAATTAGTAATGGTTCCTTTTACTGCCATTAGCAAAGCATAAAAAAAGCCCGCGCTAGGCGGACTTGAATTTCACTATTGAATTGAAAGATATCTTCACTTCAGGTGTCGAGTCTTAAGAAGCCAGGGCAACTTCAACCATCTGCTGCAATTCACCCTGTTGATACATTTCGATCATTACGTCAGAACCACCGACGAATTCCCCATTGATGTAGACCTGAGGAATTGTCGGCCAGTTGGAATATTCTTTGATCCCTTGACGTATTTCGTACTCTTCTAAAATATCTACAGTTTCGTAGGGAACACCTAATGTGTTGAGAATTTGGACAACGTTATTGGAAAACCCACATTGGGGCATCAACTTAGTGCCCTTCATGAAAACCAAAATTTTGTTTTCATTAACGAGTTTATCAATTTGTTCTTTCAGTTCTGGTGTCATAGTTTTACGTAAATTCCTTAGCGATCGCCTCTACTTCCAGTGTACTCAACTCAGGAAATAGTCTTCAAGTAGTTTGACCTGTAGCTTCCCAAGCTTGCGGGGTATAGGTTTTTAACGCTAGGGCATGAATCGCTTCTGATGCCATTTCGTTTTGCAGCGCGCCATAAACGAGCTGATGTTGCTTGATCAAGCTTTTCCCTTCAAACTCAGAAGAGACGACAAGGGCTTGCAGATGATCGCCGCCTCCTGTCAAATCTTGAACCTGTATGATGGCATCCGGCAACTTCTCTTTGATTAGTGCCTCAACTTGCTCTAGGCTAACCATTACAACCCCCATTTCACTGTAATGTTACAACTCTACCTTAGCGTTCAGGTGCAGGTGAGGAGGACTGACTGCCACGGGGTGTAGGATAGGGCGCATCAACAAACCCCAGTTCTAATAACTGTTGGTAAGCTTTTTTGCCGAGTTCGCGGGTGGGGTTTTGAGAGCGGACAATTTGAATCAACAGCGGTACTGCCAACTCAGGGAGATTTTGGGCTCGATGTACCAAAGCTAGTTGATAGGTGGCTTCATCGCGCATTTCAGCCGTTTCTACTGCTTTGCGCCGTTGGGCATCAAAAACCCGATTATCGATCCCGGAAAAGCTTGACGCCAACTGTTGGTAAAAATTGGACAGTTGGTTAAAAACCTGGCGGGCGTCCTGAAGCTTCTTGGCAGCATCGGTGTAGTTTTGGGAGTTGACGGCACTAGTTGCCTCTGCCATTAAACGCTGTCCACCTGCCATGCTCAGAAGACTGGCATCTTGAGTTAGGGGACGGAGATTGTTGGGGTCCGATAAGTCTGGCTGGAAGCCAGTATCTTCTGGTAGCGAACCCGGTTGTTGAGCCTGTGCGGGTGGCAGCAGTGCCAAAGCCGTTATGAACGGTAAGGAAACAAGGCAAGTAAAGCCAAGGCGACGAACAGTTCCAGAAGAGAGCATGAAATAATTTAGGGGTTAGCAAAAACAAGAGGGTCTCAAGCTTCGGGTATCTTATCATTGCCAGATGGGTCGTAAGTTAAAATACTCCGCCAACGGCTACCTGAAGTCTTAAGCGTGGATTGACTATCAGTTTCTGGGTAAAGTTCCCCATCAACTGCAAAGATGGAATTGCTCGCTTTCAACAAGTGCCAATTAAATTTACTCAATAGCTGTATAACTCAACGGTTCTTTGAGTAATCTCAGCGACCTGATGGGTATCAAAATTACCCTGGCTAGCCCCCTCGCAACCTCAGGAGAAGAACTGATGACCCGTAGCCCTGACCCTGCTGAATCTCCTCAAAATGCTGGCGTCCCAGAGTCAAGTGTGGGCAGGATGTTACAGCGCGGCGGAGAGGAACTGCTGTTAGAGAAACTTAGCGATCGCTTCACCATCCGCCCGACTTCAGACGACACCAACCTATCCCAACAAATCCCCGCAGAGTATAGCCAGCAAATCAAAACCGCTCAGTTAGCAGAATTTGTCGTTGACCCCAAGAATCAAGATGCCGCTATGCAGGCAGCACGGGCATCGGAAAATGTTGCCTTTGCTAGCCATGTTTACCAACTGCAATCGAGTCCAGAAACGCTTATTTATTTAACCGATGAAATTACAATTCAATTTGCCTCCGAGGTAGGGGAAAGCCAGAGGGAGGCGATCGCCAGTGAATTTGGCTTACAAGCCCTTAAACCTGTTGTCGGCATCCCTCACACCTTTGTGTTTCAAGTTACCGCCCAAGCCACGGAAAACCCGCTCAAAATTGCCAATCGCCTGATTGGGCGTCCAGAGGTGTTAGTGGCTGAACCCAACGTCATTGTCCCGCGAGAACCCCTCTACCGCCCCCTTGACCCTCTATACCTCCAGCAGTGGTATCTTCATCACAACGGCGGGGCGCTTTTAGCCGCAGGTTCCCATATCTTTGCTGAAAAAGCCTGGGATATTACGCGAGGCGATCGCTCAATTGTCATCGCCATTGCCGATGACTCCATTGACCTCAACCATCCAGACTTTCAAGGTTTAGGCAAAATTGTTGCCCCCAAAGACTTTAAAGACCAAGACTTTCTCCCCCTACCCGGAAGCCCCCAAGAAAGTCACGGCACCGCCTGCGCGGGAGTCGCTGTAGCGGAAGAAAACGGCAGTGGTATTGTTGGAGTTGCCCCTGGCTGTGCTTTAATGCCCCTCCGCACCACAGGTTTTTTGGACGATGGCAGCATTGAAGAACTCTTTGACTGGGTGATTAAACATAATGCTAGCGTTGTCTCTTGTAGCTGGGGCGCGGCTTCTGTATACTTTCCTCTTTCCTTGCGACAACGTGCCGTCCTCACTCGTACCGCTACCGAAGGACGCCAAGGCAAAGGGTGTGTAGTTGTCTTTGCTGCCGGGAATGCTAATCGCCCCCTGAGTGGCACTATTCTTGAGCGGGAGTGGCCTAATAACCTGTTGCGGGGGCCAACAAACTGGTTAGGGGGCTTCACCATCCATCCCGATGCGATCGTTGTTTCTGCTTGTACTAGCCTGAATAAAAAAGCAGCTTACAGCAACTGGGGAAGCAATATCTCCGTCTGCGCCCCCAGCAATAATGCCCCACCGGGAATGTGGTTTGAGCAAAAAGGGTTTATTGCTACTGCCCCAGAGGTAACCGTACCCACGCCCGGACTAGGCATTTTCACCACTGACCAACTTGGGGCGGCAGGGTATGACATAGGGGACTTTACTCATACGTTTGGCGGCACCTCCAGCGCCTGTCCCGTCGTCGCTGGCGTCGCGGCATTAGTGCTCTCTGCCAACCCCAACTTAAGCGCCCAGGAAGTTAAACGCATTTTACAAGACACGGCCGACAAAATTGTCGAACAGGATGCCGATCCGCAGCTAGGATTGCGACTGGGAACCTATGACGCGACAGGACACTCGCAGTGGTTTGGTTACGGCAAAGTGAATGCCTTTAAAGCTGTACAAGCTGCCAAACAACGGGTAAGCCAGATGGCAGCATCCCAACAGCTACAGGCAAAAAATGAAACCTCTGTTCCGATTCCTGACAATGAACCCAAAGGCGTCACTAGTGCAATTCGCGTCACCAACTCCGCCCCCGTGCGCGATATCCAAATCGCCGTCAACATTGAGCATGAATTTTTAGGGGATATCGAAGTCAGTTTAAAAGCACCGAATGGTCAAACCGTATTGCTGCAAAACCGCACCTTAGGTACCGCCACTCAGTTGCAAACGACTTACGCTCTAGAAACAACTCCCACCCTCAAGCAACTGCTTAACCAACCCGCCGCTGGTGTCTGGCAACTTTTGGTCGTCGATTATGCGCCTGTGGATACAGGTACGCTCAAAAGTTGGGAATTAACGTTGGGAGTGTAACGAATAAAAATCTTCAAAGATGGCATATCCCCAGGCACCTTGGACACTTAAAGGTTATGCACTCCAGACGGTGCATCTGATTGATGTTGCTGATGCGCGTCCCCTGATTCCCCCAGAGTTGGATATTGTTTCTGTATTTCCAGGAAAAACTATAGGCGGAGTTTACTTGTCCTATTACGGTCAAAGTCCCGTTATGGAGTACAGCGAGTTGATCGTAGCCCCTGGAATGGTCAGTCATTCCGGCAAGGTTGGTGGTTGGGTGTCTCACATTTATGTAGACAATCCTGACTCCGTTGCTGGGGGGCGAGAAATCTGGGGACTACCCAAGGAAATGGCTGACTTTACCTGGGAACGGGATGATAGCTCCGGATCGGGTTACAGCGATCGCGTTACTGTGCGTCAAGGAGAACGGACACTTTGCCGCCTCCGCTACAGCCAGCAAGGATTGGGATTACCCTTGCCATTAAGTTTTTACGGTTTTAGTACTCAAGACTCTAAACTTCTTGCCTACAAAGCCGATCTTGAATCTCGTTTAGGGTTAGTTAGCAGCAACTTAGAAATTCCTTCTGAGAGTCCTTTTGGGAATTTAGGTTTAAAGCAACCTTGGTTAACTGGTCATTGTAAGGAATTGCGCTTAGTAGTTAATGCGCCAGAGGTGGTGCAACAACGAGGAGCAGAGTTTAGTTATCAGTAGATAGATAGCAGTCCTATTTAAGTTGGGAGATGCTAGTACCTGAGATACCTGATTTCTCGAAAAATTCAGTCAGGTATCTCATCTTCACAAATTCTTTGACGTCAGATTTTTTAAATTGGTTTGTAGTGATGGTTTCAGCTCTAACTTAAGAAAATTAACCCTGATTACAAACCTTTAATTATTTGCTTTGTACTACTGATATTTGTTGTAGATGTTTAGAGGCTAGAAGGTACTAAAAATGAAAGTCTTACGCCTCTACTTAAAATTTCTCAAATAAGAACTATCAGTTTATCAATTGGGTCAGGGGATTTCTGTTGATTATTTTGGATCTAAAACCACTGACCACCTTTAAAGCGCCAACGGGGAAATAAAGCCCGCATTAGTGATTGAGAGGCGAGATAAATACTCAACCACACCAAGCTGTAATGGATAAAAAACCACTGCAGCGGCAAACCGCGCGACACATTTGGCAGACCAATAAGTTTCACAAGCAAGGCGAGAAAAATTCCTTCCCAGATACCGGACAAAAGTTGCAAGGCTCCCGGCCAGTCCCGATCCCAGCGAAACTTCTGAATGTAGTTATATAAAATATCCCAAGCTAAACCAAAGAGAGCGACATACAGCAATATCCACAAAAAGACAGGATTGAAACCGGGCCCAACGATGCCTAGATAAAACGGCAAGGTTATTAAAATCCCGACGGTAGCCAGTAGTAGCAATCGAGTTTGCCAGCGACCATATAGAGTAGGAGTCATCTTTTAGAGTCCTGAGTAATGGAGTGTTAGGGACGGGTTGAGCAATGGATGGGGGTTTGCTATAGCTATCTGTTGAATTTGTGAAATTTATTAACGAACCACAAAGGCACATCAGGATACAGAGAAAGTTAAAAAGGAGGGAGTACGCGATTGATTGAGGAATTGCTGTTAATCTACTTCTGCCTTTTAACTTCTTTTATGGAGATTGATTCCCCATCCATTTCAGCCATTGCAAAGGAGAGGTAATCACGTTTAAGCGGTGAAGTTTGGGGGCTTTTGTTTTGGCGATCGCATCTGTAGTTCTTAAGGCAACATACTGTAAACCGAGGAAGCTATCAACCGCTGCATAAGGCCCACCTAAGGTAATGGCTCCTGCCGCATACATCCGCCCCTGGGAATTCCGCATCTCGACTAATTCAAAATCGTTACTAACACTCAAACGCCCCAAAATATTGAGCGGCAAGTTGTAGTGGATAACTAGGTCGTTCAGAAGGGGACTGGCGGTGACTTGGGCATCTAGACCTGTGGCATCAACAATGAAGTTGGCTTCTAGCCGTGTTTGTCCCTGAAATTCTTTGTCTTGAATATAGGTGATGACGCAGTCGGATTCGCGCTCTACCCGTTCGACTTCTCCAAACTCGATTTTGTACCAGCCTTCCTTGATTCCTTCATCGACTATCCGCTGCCAATCTCTACGATCGGCAGTGGTTGTACCTCCCCAGTCGGCGAGTAAGGATTTTCGCTGTTCGGGAGTCGCTTTTTCCAAGACTGCCCGCAACTCGCCTCCCCAGCAAGCTTTCGGCCAGTTGAAGGGTTGAAATTCGTAATGGTGTTTGACAGAGCGTTGGGAAAAACCAAATTTGTTGCCTTGGGGTTTAGGCGATCGCATCAAATGTACTAAGCGAATCTTGGGGTTCTTTTGCCGTGCTTCATAAACTCGCTGCACAATTCGCGAGGCAACAATTCCCCGACCGCGAATCAGCAAAGTACCACCTTTTTGCTCTAAATGCTCGTAAATATGGTCGTGCGGCTCGTAGGCATTGACAACCGAGTTAAAATCCTGCGTTTGTTCCCGGTAGGCTTGCAAGTCTGGAAGGAACTTAATAGCTGGATATCCCGTTGCTAAGTGGACGTAACGGGCAACTAAAAAGGCATGTTCCCGGCGTCCGGTCTGAGTGCGGGAATAAGCGATCGCATAACGCCCATCTGTGGTTTTGCGAATCGACCGGACACTGCCATAGCGGAATATCTGCTCCCAACCAATGCGCTTGGCTTCCCGGTCAATGGAGTCAAAGACATTCCTCGCCCGTGGAGTATAGGTTTCTGCAAAGGTCGGTTCGGCAAAAATCTGCCATAAATAGCGAAATGACTCACCCACGCGTCCCTTCAAGAAATCTCGCCCTGCCTCGCGCAGCGCATAACTAGGCCATCCCCAAATATTATCTGGGCAAGAATCGGAATTTGAGCGCAGCCGCTCGTGCAAGGGAATTTGCGAACTGAGACACAGTTGCTGATAACGACCATAGGGCAGAGGTTCGACTCCCAAGGCGGCAACCTGCGGAATTTTTACCCCAGAAATCCGCAAAAAATCTACCCAAATAAAACTGCCTAGTCCTGCACCGACGGTGGCGTAATCCACCTCATCAACTGATAACCCGGTAGCATGAAGGTCTTGCACCTCTACTTCCATCCCTTGGAAGCTGGGTGGGGGAAATTTACTGGCGACCGGGGCAACGGCTGGGGGTGCAGATTGCGTGGGATCGGGGAGTTGAGTCTCTGGGTTAAAGAAAATCGCTGAAGCCCCAGAGGGGGAAGACACTTGAGTTGTAGGACTGAAGGTAACGCTAATTTGATAGGGGCCTATTTGTATGATGTCCCCACTGGCAAGAGAGGCAGGATTGTTTGCCTGCACACGAGTGCCATTAACAAAGACCCCATTGCGACTGTTTTGGTCAATGACAACTAGCGTCTCGTTATCCAGGTCAATTAATCCATGAAAACGAGATACTTCTAAACTATTAAGTATCATCCGTGAGACAAGACGTCCGGCGATCGCTGTCGGCATTTGATTGAAGTCGCGCCCGAAGGCAATCGGGACACTCAACAGCGGTTCTCGGCGATCGCTTGTAGTGGGGTCTTCCCAACTCAATTGAATTCGCAACGGTGCAGAATTCATCTTCTTTTTACCCTGAATTACTGATCGGAGTCATCAAGACACTGGCGGCAGCGGCTAGAGAAGTACCGCACCACTGACATCCCCAATCCAATCGCTCATAAGCTGAAGTGCGATGACAACGAGGACATTCCAATCCATAGGTCACCTCTGGGGAGTGTTGAGGTTGGATAGAGGGAGTGGGTGGCACCAGCATCGTAGGAGGAATAATCGGCGCAGAAAGTAGAACCGCGACGACCTTTACTTCGGCTTGCCCTAAGTAAATGATGCTACCTTGACTTAAAGAGATTTCCCCGTGAGTGACTTGTTCTCCATTAACGACTGGGGGATTACTCTGGCGCAGGTTACGCAGGGCAAAGTTGTGAGTTGTCGTGTTGAAAAAAATTTCAACATGCAATCCGGAGATAGTCGGATCGCTCAACACTAAATCGCACCGAGCCGGGTCACGACCAAGGCGGACTGTACCAGGACTTCTACTGCGCTGTTGGTTGTAAATTGTCTCTCTTTTTATTTGACCCTTTTCTTGCCACTCTAAAGTGAGTTCATGCATTTTCAAGAACCTCTTCGCTTTCCTCAAAATACTGCAATTACTAATAATTTGGGGGCTAATGTCCCTTAATAATTCTTTGTTTTATTAACTATTTACAATTATGAAATTAATCACTTTTGTCATGGCTACGGTGTTGATTCTGCTGTGCTGGGTTGCACCTAGCAGGGCAGAAAATCCGGCACCGACGAAGCAAGGAAGCGGTGGCAGCCAAGAACAACTACAACCGCTAAAAACTTATTTCCTGAATGTTTTGCCAGGAGGTGGGCGACAATTTATTAAATTTGTTCCACCTGTAACAAAACTTCTTGTTTCCTCCCAATCAGGAGATACAACGATTCGATTTGGCAGTAAGGCTCAGGCTTATATCAGCAAGCCAGGAAATCCTCAAGAAGTGAGTGCAGACATCTCTTGCCCAATTCAGCAATTATGGGCAGAAAATCCCCACGAAAAACCAGTACGCTTGCGAGTTGATGTTTATGCCGCCTCTTCGCCTACGGAAAGTGCGCCAACCTTACCGAACTCGGCTTGAGGCGAGTTTGTCTGCCCAACGGGTGGTTTCGGGCAAGCGGTATTTAGGGGTGCAACACAGGACGTAATCAATCGCCGTTGGTAGGCTGATGCGATGACCGACGGAGATATAAAGTGGCTTAACACCTGTACGCGATCGCAATACTGCCCCAATGGTTTCTCCTTTATACCGTAGCGGTTGCCAATTGCCTTTTTCCTCCGCCAATTCGTCATGTTTACCAACCAGCAAAGACTTGGCAACGCCAATTGTGGGCAGGTCTGCGAGTACTCCCAAATGGGACGCTATACCAAAGCGGCGAGGATGAGCAATACCCTGACCGTCACAGAGAATTAAATCCGGTGTCGTTGCAACCTGTTCCAAGGCATCGACAATGGCGGGAATCTCTCGAAAAGAGAGGAATCCGGGAATATAGGGAAATGAGGTGGGGCGGCGAGCGATCGCTTGTTCCACTAGCTGCAACTCTGGAAAACTTAACACGGCAACTGCTGCCTTCGTCACCGCCCCTCCTTCCTCAAATCCCACATCCACTCCCGCCACATACCGCACCTCTGGTAAGCGATCGCTAGTAATCACTTCCGGTTGCAATTGTTTTTGGACAATCGCCGCATCTTTTGGTGTGAGTGACCATTCGTGGCGTTGCTGAATTTCCATCCGTATTTAGCGCTAAGGCCCAAGAGAGACTTTAAACCGTAAAGGCGAGATCCCCAATTTTTAAAAAATTGAGGATCTGAAGGCACTAGCAGTGCAGATTTTTATTGAACCTGATCACAAAAAAAATCTATTACTAGTAATAGCAACAGCTATTATTTACAGCTTATAGAGTGCCTTTAAAAAAGAGCGATGTCCTCTTACTCAAGAAACAATTTAAGCAGATGTTAAAAAAGGTAAAGGGTAAGCCTAGACTTACCCTTTAGTGTTAAAGAGATGCGATATCGCTACTAACGGCGACCTCCGGGCGTCCGACCGCCTTCATCATTACTGCCGCCACGGGGTCGAGAGTTCCCCGGATCGCAACCTTCTGCACCGTTACCGATGCCTTGATTGCAGTTTTGCCGACGAGCGGGGTCGGGGCGATCGCCTTCTGTCTGTACCTCTGTCTGTGTTTCCGTTTGTGTTCCTGTCTGTGTCTGTGTTTCCGTAACAGTACCAGTAGTGACTTGTCCGGTACTCGCGTCTGTCACCACAACGTAGGGCGAGGAGATGGCTGTCACTTCTCCAGTACTCACTAAGGCTTGATAGATAAAGGCGGCGACTTCTGCCCTGGTAGCTACCGTAGTCAGGCTCAAAGACCTGACATTCGGGTAGTTCACCACTATACCCCGCTGGGTGGCAGCGGCAATGAGATTGCGGTAGCTAGTGGGAATGTTGGTAGCATCGCCATAAAACCCTAAAAGAGTTTCGCTAGAACCATTGAAGGAATAATCTAGACCCTGAGTCAGCGCGACCATAATCTCTAGCCGCGTTAAGCCGCGATTGGGATTAAACTGAGTGCCGGATGTCCCGCTCAGAAAGCCCATCTGATACGCTTCCTGGATCGCACTGTATCCCCAGTAGCTGCTTGAGACATCCCGGAAGTTGATGGCGTTACGTTCTTTATTCTTCTCAAACGCCTTGCGAATCATGGCGGCAAATTGCGCCCGTGTTACGGGTTCATTGGGACGGAAGCTACCATCAGGAAATCCTTCAATAATTTCCCGTGCCGCCAATTCTGTAATAAAATTGCTTGCCCAGTAGCTGCTTGATACATCCGTAAAGCTGATGCTGGCACTGCTCTGCTGCATCATCCTGCTAGTAGCTGCCGCTGTTTGCTGTTGAGTGCTGCTACCCATAACAGCTTGAGCGCTTTGGCTGCTGCTACCCATAACAGCTTGAGCGCTTTGGCTGCTGCTACCCATAACAGCTTGACTACTTTGGCTGCTGCTACCCATAACAGCTTGACTACTTTGGCTGCTGCTGCTACCTGTAACAGATTGAGTGGTTTGAGTTCTGCGGGTTGTCGTCTCTTGTCGGCGTGTGAGTTCCGTCGTTACCTGAGCGGTGATTGTCTCGCTCAATTCTTCATCCAGCTTGACTGTCGAACCCGTGGCGTCAGTGCGATAAGCCCAGAGTTGTTCCTCACTGGCTACAACTACCAACCAACCAGGAACTTGAGCTTGAGTACAAATTTCCTCTCCTAAACCGAGACAACCATCTGACCAGGTTTCTTGTTGAACTTTTACGATCGCTAGTTCGGAAAGTTGTTTGCCACTCTGCTCTTGCACGTTTTCTAAAACGGCTTTGGCGATCGCTTCTGGTAAGGACTGGAGAGTTTCTTCTAATGATTGACTTTGGGCAAGCTGGATCGGGGACTCAATACTACTTGCTTGTGTTGCCATCTCAGGCGCATCTGAAGACGGCGTAACGGAGGCGTTAAGCGCGAATGTCTCCAAAGGGGCGATCGCTAAACTAGCTGCCGCCAAAATGATTCCATAACGGGCAGCGAAAAATCTCTTATTCATAAACCTCAATACCACTGCAAATCGTTCAACCTGACCTAGGGGATTAACCAAGGTTCCTTCCACCCATCTTTTCAGCAAAAATTTCACATTACCGGAAATAACATGAAGGTTATTTAAAGCTTTTCCCCTTCTTTTGCCGATTTTTCAATTTCTAGGTTAATTCCCCTACCTAGCCGCACCGACACAACTAATTTATGCCATCTCACCCCAATCTTAATCAGTAGGTTTACAGGCAATTATTTAATGGTTCGCTAAATGTTCCGTAAATTCCGACTCCCTACTGGAGTAACGAAAAAACTACGCTAGAAGCAGGTTGAGAGCTGGAGGTAAAGACTATATAAAAATTACTTGTTGAGAGAAAAAAGCTCAGAGTTTAATTCACAAATTTTCAGTAGTTCTTCGATTTTAAGGTTGTAGTTTTATCCATCATGACGGATGCCTTTAACTACAGGCATTGCTTTAGACAAATTAGATTTGATCAAAATCAGGGAAGAGTCAACGATGAAGGTGCGACCGCTAGTGAATTTTGGAGTAAGTTTGGTGATGTTGAGCGCCGTTTCGCTACCAGCGCTAGCTCAAGTCCCTACAATCAACCAATCTGGTGCTGGAGAATCCAACCCGCAACGGGGATACGCCGCCTATACATCTCCAGCCGCTCTATTTCGCTCTTTAATTCCCTCCATTCAAGGCCAACTTCCTCAAGGTTTGGTCATGCGTTTACCCGGTGTCGTTCCCACCCAACTGAACAACGGGCTGAGATATCGCCCTGAAATTCAGACCTCTCCAGAATCAGGCTACTTTGCAGTCAAACTCACTGATCTAGATTGTCCCGAACCTGTAATGGGAGTGTGTGATGGAGGCACATTTTTTGTTGCCCATCACCATTTTGATTCCAGCGAGTTGCTGCAAGAAGGTCAACAAAATGGTACGAAACTTAACCTCGGTGGGGGAATTACCGGATTTTATCGGTCACACTCTCACCCCAATAAAGGTTTGATACGAAGAATGGTTTGGGAACAAGATGGACTGGTTTATGGGGTAGCCTCTCGGTCAATGTCACAACAGCAACTGATCAATGTTGCAGCATCGATGGCAAACAGTGTCCCCATTTACGACGTTACCCCTGGTTTTGAGTTTTCTAGTATCAATACTGGGTTCTAAAAACCCTTGCCAATATTGGCAAAAAACAGATTTTCTCCTCCTTCAGTAGAGTGCCTCGGCTTAAGATTTTAAGTCGAGGTTTTTTTTATGTATCGTCGAGGCGCTGACGGAGAATAAATTCAGCGATCGCTAAATCAACAGGTGTTGTCACTTTAAGATTCGTCTCTTCCCCTTCCACAATTTGCACCGATAACCCGCAGCGTTCAAACAACGCCGCATCATCCGTCACTTCCCAGCCTAAGTTGCGCCCTTTATCGTGACACTGCTGCAAAAGTTTCACCTCAAATCCCTGGGGAGTCTGGGCTGCCCATAGCTGTCGGCGATCGGGGGTAGATTGAATCACACCCGTTTTGTCCACCACTTTGATGGTGTCCTTCACAGGTACAGCGGCAATTAAACCCGGACATTCTTGCAATACAGAGGCACAGCGATCGAACAGAGCGGGCGTGGCTAAACATCTTGCCCCATCGTGAATCAACACCCGTTCTGCATCCTCAGGGAGGGCTTGCAAGCCGTTGTAAACCGATTCTTGGCGCGTTGTACCACCTGTAATAAACTGCACGGGTTTAGTCAGCGACAAACCAGCAATAATTTCCTTAAAGTCCGCAAAGTCGCCAGGTTGTCCGATAATGCCAATCCAAGCAATCTGAGCAGATGTCTCCGCCGCCGTCAACGTCCAAGCAAGCAACGGTTTACCGAGTAAGGTCAAAAGCAGCTTATTGCGACTACTTCCCATCCGTCGCCCCATCCCTGCTGCTGGAATTAATAAATGCATGTTTTTTTTAGTCCTGAGTCGGTGAGTCCTGAGTCCTGAGTTTTGATGAGGAGATGGGGAGATGAGGAGAATGTAGAGACAAGGGCATTCGCCTCTGGGAGCGGAGGAACACCCGGAGTAGGGGCACGGGAAGCCCGTAGCTCTACTGACGATGCCGTACCCCTACTGACCAACTCTCTTCACCCTTCATACTTCATCCTTCATACTTCACCCTTCATACTTCATCCTTCACCCTTTCTCCCCGTTTCTCTAATTCCTCGCCCCGAAATTGTGCGACTAGGTATATGTTCCCCTAAAATTAAGCTGAATATATAAGTCAATTGAGATGAGAATACTAGCCCTTGTCCCTGGTGGAATTGGCGATCAAATTCAGTTCTTTCCGACCCTTGATGACCTAAAGCGGTTTTACCCAGGAGCCGACATTAATGTCATTGTGGAACCGCGAGCAAAGGGGGCGTATCGGGTTTGTAAGTCGGTCGATGAAGTTATAACGTTTGATTTTAAAGGACGTAACGGTTTAGCAGATTTTGGCAACTTGTTGGGGATTATGCGCGATCGCGAATGCGATGTTGCCCTAACTCTAGGAACTAGCTGGTCAACAGGGCTTTTGCTCTGGATGAGTGGTATTCCCACTCGTATTGGCTACTCGGCTGGCATTCGGGAGGGATTTTTTACGACCACGGTACCGCTAAAAACTGAGCAGTACGTGGGGCATATGTACCACGATTTACTGCAAGGATTGGGCATCAATTCCCCTTGCCCTGATTTGA
Source organism: Kastovskya adunca ATA6-11-RM4 (assembly GCA_019359445.1). Taxonomy (GTDB): domain Bacteria; phylum Cyanobacteriota; class Cyanobacteriia; order Cyanobacteriales; family Coleofasciculaceae; genus Kastovskya; species Kastovskya adunca. The sequence goes on from JAHHHJ010000009.1 coordinate 67,499, forward strand.
GTGTGAGTGTTCCCAAACAAGACATTCAATGGGCAGACGGCGAGCAGCAACGTCCAGGCATTGCAGAGAGTGGCTACATTCTTATTTATGGCGGTGCTAGTCAACTGGCACAAGCCAAAGCGATGGACAACGTCTACCCGGCGGCTAAGTGGCAGCAAATTATTCAAGATATTCAGCAAAAACAGCCGGATATGCCGATTGTCTTGCTCCAGAACCCAGAGAATGCCGAGTTGATCGGACAGATAATGAGTGCTTGTCCAAGTCTAAAGGTAATATCTCCGCCGGATATTGGTAAGTTGGCAGCAATGATCGCAGGTGCCAATTTGCTGCTGTGTACGGATAGTGCGCCGATGCACTTAGCCGTGGCGGTGGGAACTTACACCATTGCCCTGTTTGGCCCAACTGAGGCGAAAAAGCTCCTACCCAATAATGACAAATGTTTTGGATTGCAATCTCCTAGCCGTTGGATTGCAGACATTAAACCGGAGGACGTAATCGAGCAAATCTGGCGTGGCTAGATGAGCGGTATTTTTCCAGTGCGATGGTGTCCTCAATGGGGAATCGGGTGATCTCGCTTCCCATTGAGGACTTGCTGCTCAACTTTCGGTATCGCGCCATCAGTGCAGTAACTGAATGCGTTGGGGACATTTTGTTGTTTTAGCTTGACGCCGGAAGCCCCACACGATAGTTGCAGGTGATTTTGAGGAAATCGCTACCATACAGAAATAGCGTTAAATAAAGTCTTATGAGTCTGGAAAATTCTTCTCCCAATTCCCCCGAAGAGTTTGCCGTGAACTGCGCGGAAGCCTGTGTCAACGGCTGTATTTTGGGGGACAAATGCCCCAATCAAGAATATGCAACGGAGGCGTCAAAGTTCATTAGCGAAACGCCCTTGGACTCGATGCTAGATATCGCGGAGAAAGCGCGCCTCAAAAAACTTACCGCTCCCCCACAATGGGTGATTCCTGACTTCCCGTAATCGGCGTCAGGCGCGATAGGGATGGGTGAAGGATGAAGTATGAAATATGAAGTATGAAATATGAAGGAGGAGAAATTTAATCACCTCCCCCCATTCCTCCCATTCCTCCCATTCCTCCCATTCCTCCCATTCCTCCCGTTCCTCCCGTTGTTCCCCCTCCCATAGAGGAAAGACCCCACCCTAGTGCTAAAACTACTAGTCCAATCAAGGCTAAAACAATGCCTGTAATCAAAAATCCTGCGATCGCCCACATCCGTTGATGGCGTTTAAAATCCTTTATACTCTTCCAACGGCGGCTTTTCCATGCCCATTCGTTGCCTTTAATCCCCAAAACCACTGACATAATCGGCCAGGTAGTTCCTAAGGTAAAAGGGATAGTCACCATACTCAGGTCAGCCCAGGAAATCAACCCAATCCATACTTGATTGGTTAAACACCAAAATCCGGGCAGAAAAAACGCTCCCCAGTTCCAGCCTTGAATCTCTTCCGGTACTTTTACCGAACTGTCAAATACTTGCCCCTGTCCGGATCTGTTGGTTAGTGTTTCAGAGAAGCCCGCCTGAGATTGAGTCACCACAGGCGGCTTGCGAGCTGCATGGCTGTAGAGTTGCGTTGGGGGAACGGTAGAGGTGCTATCTAGTTGTCGCAGTAGTTCGTCTGCTGACTGAAAGCGATCGATCGGTTGGGCGGCAAGTATGCGGTGCAGGATAGCATTGAAAGTTGGACTCAGATGGGGGAGATGCTGCTCCCAATCCCACTCCATTGTCTGCAAGTTGATCAGTTCCTGGGGCGGTTTGCCGCTGAGTGATACTAAGACGGTTACACCCAAGGCATATAAATCACTATGGGGAGCAGCAATGCCAAGACGCAGTTGTTCATCGGGTGCGTAGCCAATTTTCCCTAAGCGAGTCCCCCCACTAGAGCTTATGAAGGAAGAATCTGCCACCTGAGCGCCCGCTAGTGCCATTTGCTTGACGCCACCGAGGTCAATGAGTACCGGGAGATTGTCTTGAGCGCGACAGATAATGTTATCGGGAGAAATATCCCTGTGAATAATGCCCAATGAGTGCAGGTAGCTCAACACGGGTAACAGTTGCCGCATTAGCTGGATAACTTCCGTTTCGCTGAAGGTGCGCCCCTTGGCAAGTCTCTCCTCTAATAGAGTTTGATAGGTTTTTCCTTCCACATAATCTTGGACTAAAAACAGGCGTCTCTCTTCTCGAAAAAATTCCCAGAAACGGGGAATCTGGGGAGAGACGAGTTTGTGAAGCATTTCCGCTTCCTGTTGAAATAGTTCCTCAGCTTTTTGTAGCGCAAAAGTGCCTTGATTGCTGGGGGTGAGTTCTTTGAGAACGACTAGCTCATTAAATCGTCCTGTATCTACTGCTAAGTAGGTTTTACCAAAGCCACCGTGTCCTAGAGGATAGCGAATAATGTAGCGATCGCGTAATTTTGTTCCTGCCCTCAGCTCTGCATGGGAAGTGTTCAGCTCAGGCAAATCTGCTCCACAGCAAGAACAAAAGCGTGCATCAACAGGATTTTGCTGCCCGCAACCGCTGCAAGTGACTAACTTCATGCCGCTATTCCCTCAGGGTGACATTTTATATTTATTCATGTCTACCTACTTATAACTATTTTTTTAAGCGATCATCAACCACCCTGGTTATAAAAAAACATTCATGCCAGCCTTAGGGAGATTTATTGCCTAATAATATTAATTGCTCAAGCAGGATGAGAGTGATGTTTATGCTGATCATGATTCAGCTGCCCAGAAGTAATAATTAGCGGAAATAAGAGTTATCTAAAATGATTAACCTGTCATTTATAAACAAAGCAGGCTTTTGAGGAGATTAATTTATTTAATTTAACTGAAGAATTAGAGGCAATGGGTAGGAGGGAAAAACGTGATTTTTACAGCAGCTTGAATTTTGTTAATGTATCTACTGAAAGTATAGATATCAGCCTAAAAACCGTTCTAATAGTTGGCGAAGCACTATTTTGAGAACATTGGCTAAGGATTAAGAGAGCTTTTCAGGATAGCCTTAGCTTACAAGGCTACTTCAATGAAGTTTTCTCCGAATCTTACCAGGATGCAAAAGAATTAGCAGCAGATTCATCAGGTTGGCATTGGAAGCTTTCCCTGATAAATCTGCCTGCACTTTAAAAGAGATCCTCAACCCTAAATATTACTTGAGTAACAATGTGTTATGAGCGATCGCCTCAAAAAAAACCTGGGAATTAACTCCCAGGTTTATAGCTCAAGCTAAGTCAGGTTGAATAGTGATTCTTACTGCCAATTTTGAGCCATGATTTCTGCTAGATCGACAACCCGCTGAGAGTAACCCCACTCGTTGTCATACCAAGCAATAACTTTCACCATGTCGCCGCCCATCACCATCGTCAGGCTACCATCAACGATAGAAGAAGCATCGTGACCTCTGTAGTCAGAAGAAACGAGTTCTAAGTCGCTATATTCCAAAATACCTTTGAGTTCGCCTTCAGCCGCTTCTCTCAAGACTTGGTTGACTTGTTCGACGAGGGTAGTCTTCTCGACTTGAACCACCAAATCAACGACAGATACGTTGGGGGTGGGTACCCGCAAGGCGATACCATTTAGCTTGCCTTTCAGGTCGGGGATAACGAGAGCAACCGCTTGAGCTGCACCGGTGGAGGTCGGAACAATGTTCATTGCCGCCGCCCGGGCCCGACGCAGGTCACGGTGACTGGCATCCAAGAGACGCTGGTCGCCCGTGTAGCTGTGGGTGGTGGTCATCGTTCCTTTGATAATATTGAATTTCTCATTCAATACTTTGGCAAAGGGAGCCAGACAGTTGGTGGTACAGCTGGCATTACTAACAATGTCATGCTTGTTGTGGTCGTATTGTTTATGGTTCACGCCCATAACAAAGGTGGCAATGTCTCCTTTGGCAGGAGCAGTAATCATTACTTTTTTGGCACCCGCTGCTATGTGCTTACCAGCTCCGTCTCTATCGCGGAAGACACCAGTGGCTTCAATCACCAAGTCAACGCCCCAAGAGTCCCAGGGCAAGTTCAGCGGGTTGCGATCCGATACACATTTGATAGTTTTACCGTTAACAATCAGTGAGTTGTCATCTGCACCGATATCGGCATTCAGCTTGCCCAACATTGAATCGTATTTCAATAGATGAGCGTTGGTTGCAGGGTCAGAAGTGTCATTGATCCCTACGATATCTAATTGACTGTTTTCTCTGGTCAGCCAGCATCTCATGAAGTTGCGTCCGATGCGGCCGAACCCGTTGATCGCTACTCTAATCACTGCGTCTTGCCCTCTGTTTTCAGCTCAGTAAACTCTTCATAATGACCCCAATCATATCGTAAAGACTGCTCATTTCTACCCAGTGATTTGCACTAACCTCTTCAAAAAGATTGAGGGGAGCGGGGAATAAACAGTCATTCAAGCCCCTCAGCAGTTATAAAGGTGGCAAGCAAGAATGTAGTCTCGAACCGTTTCGGGGACTAGGTGGCGAATTGATTTACCGTCACGGCAGCGGGAGCGAATTAGGCTAGATGAAATTTCCACCGGGTGCATTTTCAGCAACTGCCAGCGTAGGGGGATGTTTTGGGTGGCTAGCTGCTGGGCGATTTGGTGGCATTGAGCGTCCTGAGTTGGAGAGGTAAGTGTGTGTAGGTGAAGCCGCTGACGTTGGATTTGTTCTTTGATCGCTTGCTGCCATTTTTGATCATCTTGCTGGGATGACATCGTTGTGGTGGTGAGGCGAGGGGCGACTAACCATTCACAGGCGGGGACGAGGCGATCGCGCTGATACCAGCGAGGCAATGTCTGAAAAGCATCAAACCCAATAATCCAATACCAATGGCGATCGCTAAACTTCTCCTGGAGGTCTAGCAGCGTCTCTATAGCATAATCAGGCTGGTTTTGGTGGGCGTTAGTCGGTGCAAGCACAAAGGCGCTTTGGGAGGCAATAGCACGAGAGAGCATTGCCTGACGCTGCTCAAAACGCTGCTCAGACGGCAATGATTTGTGGGGAGGATGGCGAGTTGGCACCCAAATCACTTGCTCTAGCTCTGCCTGAATCAAGGCAGTTTCCGCCATCAACAAATGTCCCCAGTGAATCGGATCGAAGGTGCCTCCGAAAATTGCCACATTCTGCATTTTAGGGACTAGGGGCTGGAGATTAAAAAGCGGGAGTTGGGGATGGGATCACTCTCTAGAGATTTCTGGTATTCTCAAAAGCCAGTAGGTACCTAATAATTTTATTTCTGGCAACCCAAAGTTAGCTCAATGGCGATCGCAATTGATTTTGGCACAAGCAATACGGTAATTACTCGCTGGAATTTAGCAACCCAGCAGTCGGAAACACTACGCTTACCAGGGCTTTCTCAGCAACTGAGTCAAAATCCACCGCTGATTCCCAGTTTGCTCTACGTCGAAGATGCGAGTCAGGGTAAGGTGGTAGTTGGGCAAGCGGTGCGCGATCGCGGTTTGGATTTAACGTCTGAGCCACGATTCTTCCGTAGCTTCAAGCGGGGGATTGGTGCCGATATTCAGGGCTTTTTACCTGAACTTGATGGCACGATTGTCACCTTTGAGCAAGTGGGAAAATGGTTTCTCACGAGTTTAATTGAGCAGCTCAACAGCAATACCGCCAACGCTAGCGATTCACTAGTGTTAACGGTTCCCGTTGATAGCTTTGAAACCTACCGCCATTGGTTGACTGATGTATGTAAATCCTTACCTGTTGAACAGGTGCGGATAGTTGATGAACCGACAGCCGCTGCTTTGGGCTATGGCATTGTTGAGGGGGAAACGTTACTGGTGGTTGACTTCGGCGGTGGAACGCTGGATTTGTCGCTGGTGAGATTAGACAATCTAGACTTAGACGCGGGTAACAAGCCGATGGGCTTTATCCTCAAATGGGGCGAGAAGCTACTCGGTGAAAGTTCTAAGCAAAAGGTGAAGACGGCTCGCGTGTTGGCAAAATCTGGGCAAAATTTGGGAGGCTCGGATATTGATCACTGGTTAGTTGATTACTTTGCCGAAACTCAAGCCATAATGCGATCGCCACTGACAATCCAACTTGCCGAACGGCTCAAAATTCAGTTGTCCTTGCAAGCTGAAGCCCAAGAAGCCTACTTTAATGACGAGACCTTTGAGAGTTACGAGCTAAAACTGACTCGCGATCGCTTTGAGACTATCCTCAGAGGACATCAGTTCTTTGACAATCTTGATGAATCGATGACCCAGGTGTTGCAGCAAGCACGGCGACAGGGAATTGAGCGAGAAGATATTGATGCGGTGTTGTTGGTGGGTGGTACGGTACAAATTCCCGCTGTTCAAAACTGGGTACAACAATACTTTGAGGCGGATAAAATTCGTTCACAAAAACCCTTTGAAGCGATCGCCCAAGGCGCACTACAACTGGCTCAAGGAATTGAAGTTCAGGATTTCCTCTACCACAGCTACGGCATCCGCTATTGGGATAAGCGGCAAAAATGCCACAACTGGCACGCTCTAATTAAATCTGGGCAACCTTACCCGATGAGCGATGGGGTGGAACTCTTCTTAGGAGCATCTGTGGAAAACCAACCCAGCATTGAGCTGATTATCGGGGAATTAGGCGCAGATACAGGCGGTACGGAAGTTTATTTTGATGGCGATCGCTTAGTGACTCGCAACCTCAGTGGTGGTCAAAGCGCCGTTAAACCCCTCAATGACCGTGATGGTGCCAAAACCATCGCCACACTAAACCCACCCGGATTCCCTGGTAGCGATCGCATTAAGCTCCTGTTCTGGGTCGATGCTCAATGCTCCTTACGCATCACGGTTGAAGATTTACTGACCAATCAAACCTTAGTGCAAAATCAGATTGTGGCTCAGTTGAGCTAGCTAAAACATCAATTCTTATTTATGAATCACCACAGGCGTTCCGACTGAAGCCCAGTTGAACAACCAAGCCGCATGATTGGGGGCGACATTTACGCAGCCGTGACTCATGGGTGTACCAAACTGACTGTGCCAGTATGCCCCATGAATGGCGTAACCGCGATGGTAGTACATTGTGTGAGGTACATCGGGGACATCATAACCAGGCCCCCGCATCCGGTTGGTGCGATGCTTTGATTGAACCGTGAAAGTGCCAGGGCGTGTGGGAGTGCCGTTTTTGCCTGTAGACACAACGACCGCATAAATGGGGCTACCACCTTCCCAAGCAATCAAGCGCTGCTTTGAGATATCAACTTGAATCCAGCGGTCTTGGGAGTTTTGCAGCGTCACCATTTTCTGAGCGATTTGATCGCCCAGAGAACTGGCTAGAGAAGATAAGGATAAGCTTCCTACAGAGATCGCAGCTAAGGCAACACTTACCAGTTGGGTTTTGTAATGCCGTAGCGGTTTGGTAGAAATGAGGCGTTTCATGGGTTTATTTTCTCCCCAAAAAAGTTTTCATAGCTTTTGGACTGAAAACCTCTCTTTAGCTCTGAGAATCTTTTAATTTTTAGAGTTTATAACACCAGCGTACCTCCTGAGAAATACTTTCTCGTTCTCGCTAAAGATAGCTGTTTTTTGGGAAAGGATGGAGTAGGGAAGAAAGGATGAAGTATGAAGGGTGAAGTATGAAGGGTGAAGTATGAAGGGTGAAGTATGAAAGGTGAAGTATGAAGGGTGAGTGTAGTTATCCCCTGCTCCCCTGCACCCCATCTCCCCTGCTCCTCAGCTCTCCTGCTCCCCATCCCCTAAGTAAGCTTGTGCATCAACGTCTTGGCTCGTTGAGAGATGGCTTCCCAATCTCCGTTGGCGATCGCTGCTTTAGTAAATAGATCGCCAGAAAGACCAACGGCGATCGCGCCAGCGGATAGAAACTCTGAGGCATTATCTACTGTGACGCCACCTGTGGGAATCAATGGGATTTGACCCAACGGGCCTTGCAGAGCTTTGATATAACTTGCTCCCCCCACTGCTTGAATCGGAAATACCTTGACGCAACTTGCCCCCGCATTCCAAGCCGTGACAATTTCCGTCGGAGAAAGGGCTCCAGGGATAATTGGGACTCCCGCCACCGCCGCCGTCGCGATTTGTTTGGGGTCTACGTGAGGAGTAAAAAGAAATTGCGCCCCAACATCAATGGCTTGTTGGAGTTGCTCTGAGTTCATGAGCGTACCTGTGCCAATCGTACAGGTAGGCAGTTCTGAGCGTAGTTGTTTAATGAGTTCAGGAGCGCGATCGCTATTCCATGTAATCTCAATCAGGCGTATTCCCCCTTTTGCAACCGCGTGAGCCATTTTTAAACCCATTTCTAACTCATAGGTGCGGATAACAGCGATTGTCTGCTGTTTTCGCAATAATTCTAGCCATGATTGATGAGACATAGTTGAGAGCGATCGCGTTTGAACGTTACTAGAAAACAGCTTCTCAGTTGAGAAATCACCTTGTCAAAATATATCTATCTACCAAAGTGAATCAGTCGATAGAAAGATGAGACAAACAAATTAAATTCCTAGCATGATTGCAAGTAGAAGATTACTGGAGAAATTATTTAGTTTATGGCTCTTTTAAAAATCAGAGATTACTATCCCAATTACAAAGACGAGATTTTCGGTGGCGATGACATCAAAGGAATGGATGTTTATTCCAGCGTTAATAATGACAAAATCGGTACAGTTCATGATGCCCTAGTCGGAGACGATGGTCGTTTCCGTTACTTGGTAGTAGATACTGGATTTTGGGTCTTTGGTAAAAAAATATTGTTACCTGTGGGTCAGTGCAGAATTGACTACCAACAGAAGCGCGTTTACGCAACCCAACTGTCGAAAGAACAGGCAGAAAACCTGCCTGAATATCGCGACGATATGACGGTGGACTACGACTACGAAGAAAACGTCCGCAACATCTATCGCGCCCCTGCCGTGGGTGGTAGTGCAATGGGTACAGCGGCTACTGCTACTCAAGCCAACACTGCGGCTACTGGCTACACTGCAAATCAGGCAAGCTATACAGGTTATGACCGTAATACCTACGACTATGACCGTGAGCCTCACCTGTATGACATGAATGAGCAGAATCATCAGACCCTCAAACTATATGAGGAGCGCTTAGTTGCTAACAAGCAGCGCCGCCAAGCTGGTAATGTCGTAATCGGCAAGCATGTCGAGACAGAAGTAGCTCGGACATCTGTTCCTGTAGAGAAGGAGCGAGTCGTAATTGAGCGTTCTAATCCTACTGGCGCTCGTAGCGTGGCTCCAGGTGAAGCTGATTTCCGGGAAGGGGAAGTTGCTCGCATGGAAGTGTACGAAGAAACGGCTGATATTCATAAGGAAGCTGTTGTGCGTGAAGAAGTCAACATCAGAAAAGAAGTTGACCGCGACACCGTTAATGCAGAAGAAACACTGCGTCGCGAAGAGCTAGACGTTGATGTTGATGGCAATCCTGTTGTGCGGCGCGATCGGTAATCTTTGCGATATACCTCGATAAGCTAAGTCTTCAAGAATGCTAAAGCATTGATTGAAGAATGAGCATAACAAGATGGCAGGCAGGGCAGTTTTTGCTCTGCCTGTCCTTTTAAATCGCTTGTAAAAAGGAGTAAAAAGATGTCGTCTGTAAATGTTAATAAAACAAGCCGAATTAATTCACTTTTAGACAAAGTTAGAACGAAACTGCAAGATTTTGAAGTAAAAAATCTGCAAGGTAAAACCCTAGGAACAGTTAGAAGTTTAAGAATCGATCCCGAACGCCACATTATCCTCATCGTCTCTCCGTTAAACCCGGAAGCAGGCGATGGTCGCTTTCAAGTCAACAGCAAGCATATCCAGAAAGTCGATCCGATGGCTCGTTCTTTGTTCATAGACACTGAGCGAGCAGATATTGAATACCTGCAACCACAAAACACTCCTGAAATCCAGTCAGCAAGTACATCAACACAGACAATGACTCCCCCAACCCATTCTGAAGGCTCAGATTCACTACTTTCTCCCGAAACACCTGCTCCAAACAATGACTTACTGGAGGGAGAAAGCATCAACAACTTTGAGGACGAAAGTTTATCAGACGAGACAGAGTTGCCGAAAGTTGTAGAAGAAGAAATTATCCGTTTGTTAGAAGAAAAACTGGTTGTGAACCGCAGCAAACGGAAAGTCGCCGAAGTTGTGGTGCGAAAAGAAATTGAAACCCGCATGGTAGAAGTCCCGGTGCGACGGGAAAAACTGATTGTCGAACAAATTGGTGACGATCCTAAACAACTTGCAGAATTTGATTTAGGTGACGGGGAAATCACAGGGATTGATCTGAATAATCTCCCGAAATCAGAGACACAGACAGAGACTCGACCAACGGTTAGGGGGGAATTTGTTTCTCCCCAGGCTGTCAGCGACCTCTTAGAAGCGATCGCCACGCAACGAAACCACGGCTGCGCCAAGATCCGGATAGAACTCGTACTGTCAGACCCAAAACATCAAGAAACCTATCAACAGATGTTTGACCGCTGCTCTCGCCGATAAAGAGGAGTTTTTGGTTGTTAGTTGTTAGTTGTTAGCCAGCAATTTCCACAGCTCCTCTAATTTTTTTAGGTAAGCATCCAAGGTTTTCCTCCTCCAACAACTAACAACTAACAATCAACAATTGTTCCCCCGGCTCTCTCTACAAGCCCGTGAGACATCACAGGTCTGAACACAATTTGTCTAGATTAGGGGCATTGACCAGCAACTTGTTAGGATCGAAGTAAGTACTTCTTCCTTGTTTGCAAACCGTTATGTCATCACCCTCAACTCCCTTACCAAATTCTCTTGCTCGGATTGTGGAGCGTTTCCAGCGGCGTAGTAACCCCAAACAACGCTACGAGCAGCTTCTCTGGTATGCCAAGCGGCTAAAAGAAATGCCAGAAGCTGATAAAACTCTGGATAATAAGGTTCCCGGTTGCGTGTCCCAAGTCTTCCTTACTGCTAACTTGGAAGATGGCAAAGTGATCTATCAGGGCGATTCTGATGCTCAGTTAGTCAAAGGGTTAGTCGCCCTATTAATTGAAGGACTTAGTGGTTTGACCCCAGAGGAAATCATCCAAGTCCCTCCTGATTTTATTCAGGAAACGGGTTTAAACGTCAGCCTCACTCCCTCCCGTGCCAACGGCTTTTATAACATTTTTCAGACTATGAAAAACAAGGCACTGGGTTATCAGTTGGGAACCTCTTCTCAAGCTCTCAGTTGAAACTAAGGCTGAGTTAGTGAGTCAACCATCAATTGGATCTTGAAAGACCACTAAGTAGGACATGTAAATATTATTGGTTTGTAGTGAGGGCTAAATTCTCAAAATAGGGTCTAAGCTCTGACTACGAAACAATCTTAAAAGTTTTACATGACAACACAAAGTTTGATTTATTTTCGCCTACTTAATGAGAGCAATGAGCAATTTTAGCTTAAAAGCCCAGCCGGAACGAGTGGCGATCCCTAAGCAGAGAATGCCCGTCATCGTAATTGCTGGCTTTTTGGGCAGCGGTAAAACGACGCTGCTCAACCACATTCTACAAAACCGCTCTGGTTTGAAAGTAGCGGTTTTGGTGAATGAATTTGGCGAGATAAATATTGATAGTCAACTATTAGTCTCTGTTGACGAAGACATGATGCAGCTCAGTAATGGCTGCATTTGTTGCACGATTAATGCTGGATTAGTTGAGGCGATCTACAACGTACTGGAACGTAGAGAGTGCGTTGACTATCTGGTGATTGAAACGACAGGAGTTGCTGACCCACTCCCAATTATCACAACATTTTTGGGAACAAGATTGCGAGATTTGATCCGGCTAGATTCAATTTTGACAGTAGTGGATGCCCAGACTTTCACACCCAGCCATTTTGATAGTGATGCCGCTTTCAATCAAATTGCTTATGGCGATGTCATTTTGCTCAATAAAATGGATTTGGCTTCCCCAACTCAAGTTAATGAACTAGAAGCCTATATCTGTAGTATTAAGCCTGGAGCAAGAATTTTGCCAACAGAATATGGCAGAGTTCCTCTCCCTTTAATTCTCGATGTGGGGCGCGATGAGTCAGCTCCTGAGAAATTGAGCGATCGCCTTCCCCATAACTCTCACCACCACGAGCCTTCAGAACACCTTGCCAATGATGGGTTTGTTTCCGTTTCCTTTCAAAGCGATCGCCCCTTGATCTTAGAAAAATTTCAAGCCTTCACCGATTGCCTTCCTGAAGAAGTTTTTCGCGCCAAAGGGGTTCTGTGGTTCCGCGAAAGTCGCTTGCGCCATATCTTTCAACTGAGCGGTAAACGCTGCGAATTTAAAACCGATTCCTGGCAACAAAAACCTAGCAACCAACTCGTTCTCATCGGACGCCATCTCAACGCGTCCCAACTGCAAGAGCAATTAGAGAACTGTTTAGAACCCGTTAGCTAACATAAGATTGGCTCCTAGCGATTGGAGACAAAGAAACCATTCCAGAAACGCAGTAACGCCCCTACCCATTGGGTTCAATAATTTGCGTAAATCATGCATTCATCGGGAAAACTGAGGATTACCACAGACTTTCCATAGCAATTTCACCCCCTCCTCCTGGGAACACTAAATAAGAGTCAGATGCTGGTTTTGTATCTGCCTTAGTTTCAACCACCTTGCAAGTCAATCAGGAGACGGCGGCGATGAAATTCAAGTTAGTTTTGCCCCTAATTTTGCTCTCAGGGCTGGCAATGTCAGCAACAGCTCTGGCTGAAGATGTTTTTGCCAAATACAATCTGCGCGGAGGGATGACAAATGGAAGAACCGTTATTTATAACAATACGCCAGCCCCTACGAATGTCCGAGTCAGGTCAGTGGACATCGTTGTCACTAATAGCGTTGGCAAACCTGTACCGGGTGCCCAAATTAAGGTATATACACCTGACAACAACACAACTCCCTGGATCACAGGAAATAGCAATATAAAAGGTACCTTTACTTTTACTCCAAATTCATCAAAATTGGGACTATGGTCGGCACGAGTGCAGAAGTCCCAAGACACCACCATTATTTACATCCCTATCCAAAATTAAAGACAAAAAACATCAGGAAGACTGCCAATAATGTCTGCTGCATACAATTTTCTGCCTAGAGAATAATTGAATGGGAACACTAAATCAGCTAACCTGTCTGTTCAGACATGTTTCTAGGTCTGAGTGATGAACAGATTGGCGTTATTTCTGCTTTCTAGTCCTACCGTTTTTGGCTCGATGCTGTCGATGTTCATGATGGTCAGCCCCGCTCATGGGGCGGAACCCGTTCCTCAGGGGCAACAGAGCGTGTCCTGCCAACGCCCTCCCCAGATTAGTCAGTTGACCTGCGCTCGGATGTCGCAAGCAACGAGGGAAGTAGTTTTCACTGCCCCAACTGAGGAATCAACAGTTTCTCAAACTGAAGGTGATGCGGAATTGCCAATGCTGGAATTCACTGAAGAAGAAAGCGATAGGGCAGTAGCTTTATATGGTTGCGACTGCGTTGCTTGCCTCAACGCTGTCCGTCAGATGCGGGGTTTACCTCCCGTCAGCTAAGAGAGGACGTTAAGGCGTGTATGGTTTAGATACTGACGAACCTTTACTTGTAGAGGAATGGCAAGGAACGCTCGGTGATTATGTCACCGCGATCGCTTGGGCATCAACGAGCAATTCTTTGGCTGCTAGTTCTGCGGCGGGAGAGGTGGTGTTGTGGACACCTGATGCCCTGATTGAGTTACAAACCAGTACTGAGCAAGCAATAGACTGTCTGGGTATTTCCCCAGATGGGCAATTTCTGGTGGCGGGCGGCCAAAATGGACAGGTTAGAGTTTGGCACCTAGCCTCAAGGGAGGTGATAGCGGACGAAAGCTCTCTTCTCCCTGCTACCTCTAAACACTGGGTTGATCGGCTAGCTTGGAGTCCCAAGGCGAATCACTTAGCAGTTAGCTGCGGACGTTCGGTACAAGTGTGGGATACCCAGTCTCATCAAATCATTGCCACGCTGCCGTTTGAGGCATCGTCGGTACTAGGAATTTCTTGGCATCCAGAAGGGCAGTACTTAGCAGTCTGTGGTCATCGTGGGGTCAAAATTTGGCATGCCCAAGATTGGGAGGAGCCGCCGTATATTCTAGATGTTCGCGCTGCCACTATAGCGATCGCCTGGTCGTTTGATGGCAAGTATCTAGCGGTGAGCAATATGGATCGCACCCTGATGGTGTTGGATTGGTACAACCCCAGTGATCCTTGGGTAATGCGAGGCTTTCCTGCCAAGATTCGTCAGCTTGCCTGGTCGCAGAAACTCACCACCGACAGCGGTGCGCCCCTCTTAGCGGCTTCCTGCGCGGCGAGTATTACGATTTGGGAAAAGCTGGAAGATGATCGGGCGGGCTGGGATACGCGGGTGCTAGAACTGCACGAAGATATTGTGCAAGCGATCGCCTTCCAACCTCATACCTTTGTGCTTGCCTCAGCCGCTGATGATGGTTATCTGTGTCTTTGGCAGTCAGCTCAGTCGGCTACACAAGTTTTCCCCGGTGCGTCGTCAGGATTTTCCTGCCTCGCTTGGCATCCCCAAGGTAATTACTTGGGCGCTGGTGGTCAAAATGGCGAGTTACTAATTTTGTCTCAATATACGGAGGCTTAAAACTTTAATGAAATCCATTAGTTGCGATAACATCTCAGTTATTTAACATTAAGTTTAATGTATTTGTTACCTAACTACTTAAAGTAACTTAATGTAGTTGCCCACCATTCTCGCTATGGGCGATCGCTCTTGAACAAGACCAATTACTTGGTAGTGCTGAAGGCCATCCCATCCGAATCGCTTCTGGACAGATGGTATGAATGGTTAGTTGACAGTCAATTAGTTGAAATCCTTCTTTTTCCACCTGTTTTATGCCTTGCTTCAAAATTGAGTCGTTTTTAAACTCAATTGTCTGGTTGCACTGAATACAAACTAGGTGGTGGTGATGATTTGGGAAGGGCTGATTGAGTTCGTAGTGTTTGTGTCCCTCTGCTAACTCTAGTTCTCGCAGAATTCCCATCCGAGCCATCAACTTGACACTTCGATAGATCGTAGACAAGCTAATGGGTTCTCCCCTCTGTTTTAGGACGTTGTAGAGTTCTTCTGCACTTAGATGACTTCCTCCTTGGAGGTTTTGAAAAACATGCAGAATTGTCTCCCGTTGCGGGGTCAAGCGCCAACCTTTGGAGTTGAGTTCGGCTTTGAGTGATGCGGCTGTATAAGGAGCCATAGTAACCCTCTAAAAAAAAGCCATTATCAATAATGATAGTTAATTGCGCCTCCTATTTGCAACAAAATTAGATAATTGACAATTAATCTCAGCCTGTTATTGAGAATTGTTTCACCGTCAATTGGCAAAATGGGGAGCAGGGGAGCAGGGGAGCAGGGGAGCAGGGGAGCAGGGGAGCAGGGGAGCCGAGGAGAACCAATAACCGAATTCACCCTTCATACTTCACCCTTCATACTTTCTCCCCTACTCAGGACTCAGGACTCAGGACTCAGGACTCACTTCCTTCCCCATTCCCCAACTAAAATGGTAGTAACACCTATTTTCATGATGATTTGAGTTGTAATGTTGCTCTTTTACTACTGGAAGTACTAGAACAAGACAAGCGATCGCAAATTTGTTTTGTCTCTTCTGCTCAAGAGTCATGTCAATACAGCCAAACCTGCCCACAAGGGTAGGGCTGTAAACCTCTTCTTTGCACAAGGTTATATGTCTAAACACGACTCCTTTTTGAGATGTTCTTTTTGCGGCAAATCTTCTGAGCAGGTTCGCAAACTAATTGCTGGCCCTGGCGTTTACATTTGTGATGAGTGTGTAGAACTGTGCAACGAAATTTTAGATGAGGAACTGCTAGACTCAGCGAGCGACACGATGATCCAGACGCCGTCGCCCTCTGAGCAGTACGCCGCCTACACTAACCGCAAAAAAGCACGTCTTGGCAATCAAATTAAGAAGCCAACAGAAATCAAGCAAGCGCTAGACGACTATGTTATCGGTCAGCAGCAAGCAAAAAAAGTTTTGTCAGTGGCAGTATATAACCACTACAAGCGCCTAATGATGGAGCCAAGCGAGGCGGATAAAGAGACATTGGATGAAAATGTGCAATTGCAAAAGTCTAATATCCTACTAATTGGGCCTACGGGTTGCGGTAAGACGCTGTTGGCGCAGACTTTGGCAGAGTTGCTGGATGTGCCGTTTGCGATCGCTGACGCCACAACCCTCACCGAAGCGGGATATGTGGGGGATGATGTAGAAAATATTTTGCTGCGGCTGCTGCAAGTTGCCGATTTTGATATAGAAGCTGCCGAACAAGGCATTATCTATATTGATGAAATTGATAAAATTGCTCGTAAAAGCGAAAACCCTTCGATTACACGCGATGTTTCTGGCGAAGGGGTGCAGCAGGCATTGTTGAAAATTTTAGAAGGAACAGTGGTGAGTGTCCCGCCCCAAGGTGGACGCAAGCACCCTTACCAGGAGTGCATCCAGATTGACACCAGCAAAATTCTGTTTGTCTGCGGTGGTGCATTTGTCGGTTTAGACAAAGTCGTAGAACAGCGCACCGGGAAAAAATCTATCGGGTTTGTGCAGGGCGATGAAGCCCAAGCGAAACAGCCGTCAAGCGTTGACCTCTGCAAGCACCTAGAACCGAATGATTTGATCAAGTTTGGGTTAATTCCCGAATTAATCGGTCGCTTGCCCATTGTGACAGCCGTAGAACCCCTTGATGAAGACAGCCTGATTTCCATCCTTACAGAACCGCGCAATGCTCCGGTAAAGCAGTATCAAAAACTGTTGAAAATGGACGATGTGCGCTTAGAGTTTCAAGCCGATGCCTTACGCGCGATCGCCCAAGAAGCCTTTCGCCGCAAAACCGGAGCCAGAGCCTTACGTGCCATCCTGGAAGAACTAATGCTAGAGGTAATGTACGAACTCCCCTCCCGCAAAGATGTCAAACTTTGCACAATCACCAAGGAAATGGTAGAAAAGCGCTCCACCGCCGAACTGCTGCTGCATCCCTCCTGGCGAACAAAGTCAGAATCGGCGTAGTTGTAGGGTGCGTTAGCGACAGCGTAACGCACCGCTTTGCTGAAGATGGTTGTGTTTGTGTGCCATCCTGAAAGCATCACTCCTCGGCACAACCTCATGCCTAACTATCGGAGACTCGCGGTTGCAGGCGGCACCTACTTCTTTACCCAAGTAACTTACCAGCGTCGCACTTGGTTGTGCAATGATATTGCTCGTGCTACTTTACGAGACGCGATTAATACGGTGCGTCAAACCTATCCGTTTTCAATCGATGCTTTCGTTCTCTTACCCGATCATCTCCACTGCATTTGGACTTTACCAGAGGGAGATAGCGACTATACCACGCGCTGGCGATTAATCAAAACACTTGTCACGAAACGCTGTGCAACTGAGCTGGCGCTTAATGCCAAGGTAACGGATTCACGCTCAAAACGTAAAGAAGGGAATCTTTGGCAGCGTCGATTTTGGGAACATCTGATTCGGGATGAGGTGGATTATGCTAGACATTGCCATTATATTCACTACAACCCAGTCAAACATGGCTTGTGCCAGACACCGATACAGTGGCGTTTTTCGAGCGTGCATCGATTTGTGGCGCAGGGAATTTATCCAGAAGACTGGGGAGTGCATCAGATGCCTGCTATACCAAGTCAGTGGGTGGGTGAGTAGTTTTTTATTGGGTGCGTTACGCTTCGCTAACGCACCCTACGGTTACTCAATCCCTAAATCCACAGCGACGCGATGAGCGCAGGCAAATCCTGAAAACGCTACTGCATTCAATCCCTGTCCTGGAAATGTACTATCGCCAACGCAGTAGAGTCGGGGGATAGACGTGCGGTTAAATGGCATCCCCAGCAACCCCATTAACTTGCGGCTGGGAATTGGGCCATAAGTTCCATCCTCACGCCCTAGAAAGCGGCGATGAGTGCGAGGCGTGCCGACTTCTTGGTAGTCTTGGGCAGCAACTAAACCGGGAAATAGTTTCTCTAAGCGATCGCATAACTTTGCCGCCGCCGCTTCCTTCTTTTCCTGGTACTCACTCGGCGACAAATCTTGCCAATCTTCAATCCAACTCGGCGTGAAGGTATGGATAATATGATGTCCCGGCGGTGCTAAATCCGGATCGAGTAGTGTCGGAATTGAGACAAAAATCGTCCCTTCTGCCTCCTCCATTTTGTCCCACTCTTCTAGCAAAATGTGGTGACACTCTGTTCCCGGCGGTAATACCTCTGCCTTAACCCCCAAGTGCACACTCAAGAAGCTGGGGGATTTTTGGTAACGCTTGCGCCATTTCCGTTCCTTTGCAGGCATTGATTCGGCTGGTAATAATTTGTCGAAGGTATCCCAGCGAGTAGCATTGGAGACAATTCGCTTGGCTCGGTACTCTTCCCCTGTCGCCAGTTGCACGCCGACGGCTTTACCATTCTCCGTCAAAATCTTACTAACTCTGGCTTTATAGCGAATCTGACTCCCGGCTTTTTCCAGCCCTTCTGCCAACTTTTGGGCAATTTGTCCGACGCCACCCTTGGGGTAATTGATGCCGCCGTAATGGCGATCGGAGAAGACCATCCCGGCATTGATCATCGGTGTCCGATCCGCAGGTACCACTGACCAGCAGTAGCACTCCATATCGATAAACTTCAGTAGCTGCGGATCGGTAATGTGCTTACGCGCAATATCCCCCGCATTCTGCGGCAAGTACTTCACCAATCCCAAACAAGCGAAGGGATGCTGGAAAAACACCCGCATTAGATATCCGGGTTCCTCCAAAGACAGCAACTCCATCGCATTCAAGCAATTAAATACCGTCCAGCACTCATCGTAAAACTTACGAATTCCTTCTCGCTCGTGAGGGAAATAGGCGGTTAGTTCTTGCAAAAACTTCTCATAATCTTTGTGAACTTTTAGCTCTAACCCTTGGGGAAGGTGATAGTGAATTTGTACTGGATCGGGAATGGTTTCCACACTGACATTCACCGCATCCAGCGCCCTAGTGAGCAAGTTGGTGGTGCCTTGGCTGCCAAAGCCAAAAATCATCGACGCCCCAACATCAAAGCGGTAGCCCTCGCGCTCGAAGTAACCTGCACTCCCACCAGGAATCAGATACCGCTCCAGAACCAAGACATTTGCACCTTTGGCAGCAAGCTGAGTTGCCGTCACTAGTCCCCCAATCCCGGAACCAATGACAATGACATCAAACTCAGATGCTTTGAAGCGATCGCGCTGCTGAGAGGTCGTAGAAGTCGCCGTCATAAAGTCAGTAAACTTACAGAATTGCCTGGATTTATAGTTTAGCTGGGATTGGCTGGCGACTGGCAAAACACAACGGACGATTAATAAATTCCCACTCAACACTCAATCAAAAAAAAAGCGGGGGCCAACTGGCGATCGCCTGCCGGTCCCACCTGCTGATCCTTAATGAGAGGAGAACACTGAAAATAACTATAGACTTATTGATAACTCTTGTCAACATAAATGCAAGTATTTTTCAATAGCCTGGGTAACTGAGCAAGATGATGTTTGACAAACACCAACAGGGACAGCAGGAAGGAAGTATGATGATTCAGGTTTTTGAGCAAGCATTCCCGATCTTTTTATGAGTCTGCAACTGCGTGTTTATGTTCCTGAGCATCCACTCATCAAGCACTGGCTGGGTGTTGCCCGTGATGCTGGTACCCCATCCGTCTTGTTCAGGAGCGCTATGACAGAATTGGGACGCTGGCTGACTTATGAGGCAGTTCGTAACAACTGGTTTCCCACAGAAGAGATTCAGGTGCAGACACCGCTTGCTCCTTGCCTAGCAACCGTCATTAACCCAGAAGTTCCGGTAGCCGTAGTGCCAATTCTGCGGGCGGGACTAGCATTGCTTGAGGGTGCCCAGAGTTTGCTCCCCCTAGCGTCTATTTACCATCTGGGTTTAAAGAGGAATGAAGAAACCCTAGAAGCAAGCTGTTACTTAAATAAGCTTCCAGAGCAGTTTGCTCCTCAGACACGGGTGTTGATTCCAGAACCGATGCTGGCAACAGGGGGTTCGATTATGATGGCGATGTCGGAACTGACAAATCGAGGGGTCGATCCGGCACTGGTGCGGATCGTCTCGGTAGTGTCAGCGCCTCCAGCATTGCAAAAGCTAGGTGCAGCTTATCCCAGCTTAAATATTTACACCGCCATGATTGACGAAGGGTTAAATGCCCAAGGGTTTATCGTCCCAGGGTTAGGAGATGCAGGCGATCGCGCCTTTGGCACCTTCTAAACCCGCTGATCAACGTTACAAGTTGCATCCTAAACAGTTGAAGTTGGCGGCGATCAGATGACTTCAACTCATTGGTCATCGGGGTCATCAACCGCTAATCTTGAGAAAAAGCTACGTTGAGAACAGAAGGTTTAAGATGAGTCAGCGCGAGGGTTTTTCAAGTGGATTTCTAGCTGGAGCCATAGTTGGCAGTCTAGTTGGCGGGGCGATCGGGGCGCTGATTGCTTCCGGACGTGGCAATGACGACACAGAGACGGGTGAAGAGCCATTACTCAAAAAGCAGCGTCGTTCAGAAGCCAAAGCCCTGAGAGGAAAACGGCGTCAGCTCAATGCCGAAGAAAGTATTGAAGTTGCACGTCGCAGCTTAGAAGATAAAATCGCCCAACTCAATAGCACCATCGATGAGGTTCGGACGCAGTTAGGGACAGTAAATGGTAACGTTGCGGAAATAGAGTCAGAGCAGTCACCCAGGCAAGAGCTGTAGAATTTCCTCTAGTCTCAAGTGCAAGTACTTTAGTATTGGTACGGTTTCTCGTAAACCGGAAGGCGGTGATATCCGTTAAACTTACTTCAAGGATTCATCCTTAAATAAAAATTACTTCAAGGAAATTTGTTTGATTATGAGTGCTACAGAGCTGCTAACCGACAGTCTCGCTAATTTTCTTCAGATCTATCTGATACTAATCTTTGTACGGATTTTGCTCACCTGGTTCCAAGGAATCAACTGGATGAGCCAGATTGCTGCATTTTTAAGCCCGATTACTGATCCTTACCTGAACATTTTTCGGTCATTCATTCCCCCACTGGGCGGATTAGACTTATCTCCAATTTTGGCGATTATCGTGCTGCAAGTAGTTACAGGACTCTTTGCTAGCCTCTAGCGAACTACACACCCTTAGAAGCTCTCGATTAATGGAGAAACGGTTACTGGCTAAAGCGCCAGTAAAATTTCTCCTTCCACTTTAGCGACGTACTCTGCCTGTAAAACCAGAGGCTTTAAATTGTTCAAGTTTTAACGGAGTCGCCATACTAGTCGGCACCGTAATTCTTAGATCAAAATCACTGACACCGGGAGGGACTTCATCAATTGAACCTAAGCGGGTGCGGTTTTGCAGGACGGGGTTATTGTTCGCGTCGTAAATGCGCCCAAAGATATCGGCATTAACAACCGGTTTGCCAGAAGTGTTCTCGGCTTTGCCTGTAACAAGGAAGCAATCTGCCGCTCTTCCGGAACCACCACCAGGTATCACTGTCCCTTCTGCCAATTCTGGAGGACATTCATGATAATCCAGGTCAAATAGTTCAATTTGGGTTAGAGCAAAAGCTTCAGGGGAAAATACCCAACTGGCAAGCCAGAATGCACAAGAAATTGTAATGACAGCTAAGGCTCGAAGTCGCATTTCTTTGCACCGTTATATTTCTATTGATGTGCTGATTTCCAATCCTCAGCTTACCTCAATGTCGGCAGTAGGCTCCCCCCATGATCTTTGACTCTAGGACTTCGCTGCTCTGCAAAAGCTAGCTAAGTCTGAGGATGGGGAATGTTTTCGGTATACAGGTTATTCTGAATAATTATCAGACCTTGCCACGGGATTGGTGAAAGTGAAACTTTCCTGACGTGCCATGACTCCAGCTAAGATTGCAGCCGCTTTGCAAACAGCCTTTCTTGAATGTGAGGCGGCTTTTTGTTCTCTGAATGAAATGCAGAAACAAATTTTGTTGAGTGTTGTCACTGAAGTCTTAATGGGGGAGATAGGGGGCGAAATGAGTATTACAGATCCCAACATAGATGCAGACAATCCCCTCAATGATCTCTCATTAGAGCAACGACAAGCCTTGCTCCAGTTTATTAGGGAACAGGAAAGTCAAGACCGTCCTTGGAAAATCAAGTTGCTGAATGACTGGTTGCACGACCGCGATTCGGGAACCGTGCAGTTTATTCGCGATCTTTATGGCCCTCAATGGCTGAATCGCATTAAACCCACCCATATTGCCCAGTTATTTGAGCAAGCCAAGTCAGCTTCGGCACTCAAACTCAATATTGGCGATCGCATTGAAGTCTCCAACGCCTTATGGGAGTGGGTACAAGAAGATGGCCCCTGTAGTCGGGAATGGTTTCCCTGTGAGGTTATTGCCCTTTCTCAGCACTCTGATAATGATGCCACCTACAGCAACGCCATCGTCCGTTTTGATAACGGCATGGAATTTGAGATTCAAGGGCTTTATCAGTGGAATCGCTATAATTGGCGTTGGTCTGATTAGGGCAATAAGCCCAGGTGCTGTTTCAGGGAGTGACGCATCACCTCTACAGGTGGGTTTTGTCCTGTCCAGATTTTAAAGGCAGCGACTCCTTGCTGCACGAGCATTTCTAAACCATCAATGGCGATCGCGCCCTGTTCTTGAGCCTGACGCAAAAACTGGGTGGGATTGGGAGTGTAAATTAGGTCGTAGGCGATCGCCTCTGACGGCAGTTTCCCGATTAAAGCAGCATCCAACGGTGACGCTTCGACATGGGGAGACATGCCCACAGGGGTGGCGTTGACAACTAGCTTGGCTTGCGGGAGGAGATGGGGAAGCTCACAAGAGTGATGAATAGATAGTGCCGCTTTTAGAGAGGAATTTGCCCAACGTTGCTGGAATTGCTGAAGTTTTTGCCGATCGCGCCCGACAACGCGAATTTCCCTACAGCCGAGTTCAGCACAGCCCACAACCACTGCACGGGCGGCACCCCCATTTCCTAAAATCAAGGGGGTAATTTGTCGCCAATCCCAGTCATAAGCTTTTAGGGGGGCAACAAATCCTTCAACATCGGTATTTGTGCCACTCCAACCGTTATCGGTGCGCCAGACAGTGTTGACGGCTCCAACCCCCTTTGCCACATCAGACACATCCGATAAGAAGGGCAAAATGGCTTGTTTGTGGGGAATAGTGATGCTAAAGCCCACTAAACCAATAGCTTCAAAACCAGCGATCGCCCTAGCTAAATCTGCCGCTTTTACAGGTAAGGGAAGATAGACATAGTCCAAGGCTAATTGCGCGATCGCGGCATTGTGCATTAGGGGCGAGAGAGAATGCTCAACGGGGTCGCCAATAACGCCTAGTAGTTTCGTTGTACCTATAATTAGCATCCTTAAAGCATAAAGCGATCGCGGCAACTTTATCATTTCTCTATTCAGTATTTATACAGAATTAATGTCAGGGCTTTAGAAATTAAAATTGAAACAAATTCAGCAAATATAGCTGAAAAATTTCCGCTCTCAGGCATATTTTCAGCATGAACTTGGTCAATGATTCCACGCTGCTCAAGCTGTTTGTCGAACATTCTCCGGCGGCTATTGCCATGTTCGACCGGGAGATGCGCTATCTATTGGTGAGTCGTCGGTGGCTAACGGATCGGGGTTTTGAACACCAGGACTTAGTTGGGCGTTCGTATTACGAGTTTGGCTGTGGAGATTTAGAGCAAGACTCTTTAAGGCTGAAACGGTGTTTAGCGGGAAGTAGCGAAACTTGGGAAGTGCATGAGCCTAATGAGAATGGCGTGATGGAGTGGATGAAGTGGGAAGTTTCACCCTGGATAGATAGTCAGGGGGAAATTGGCGGTGTGATGATGATGCGATCGCCACTACCCTTCAGGAATGCCGAGGGAGAATGTAGCAGCGCGGCGCGATCGCCTGATGCTGAGGTGGCGATCGCGACCAGTACTTTTGTTAGCAACACCAGCTTTGAAGAACGTTTGCGGACAGTCATTCAGAGTGCGCCCATCACCCTATTTGTCTTAGATTGTCAAGGCAAAATCACCTTACTCGAAGGAACGGCGACAGAGGCTTTAGGACTCGAAGCGGATGCAACTGTAGGACATTCAGTATTTGAGGTGTGTCAGCATTTCCCCCTGATGCTGGACGATGTGCATTCTGCGATGGCGGGGGAAGCGTTGACCTCTTTGATGGAAATTGGCGAGTTGACCTTTAAGATCCATTATTCGCCTCTGTGCGGCTTCGACAATGGGGTAACGGAGGTGATTGTTGTAGCGACCGACATCAGTGAACGTCGGCAAGCTGAGGAGGCGCTACGAGAAAGCGCCATACTACGCCAAAGCGAAGCTAAAAATCTTGCCCTCCTCAATGCCATCCCCGATGCAATCTTTCGCCTTCACCGCGATGGAACCTACCTGGAGATGCGGACAGACGCCAAGAAAGAGCTATTTGCCCCTCTCAGTCAACAAATTGGGGAAAACATCTACGACATATTACCGAAAGATGTTGCCGAGCAGCAGATGCATTATGTCCATCAAGCCCTGCAAACTGGGGAAACGCAGATCTTTGAGTACGGGCTAGTGGTAGAGGGCGAACAGCATGATTATGAAGCGCGGCTGGTGATGAATGGGCAAGATGAAGTACTAGCGATCGTCCGAGACATTACCGAGCGGAAAAAAGTTGAGCGCTTGAAAAATGAATTTGTCTCTATCGTCAGCCACGAATTAAGAACTCCCCTCACATCCGTGCAAGGTTCTTTGAGTCTGATTGCTGGGGGAGTTGGGGGCGTGATTCCCCCAGAAGCGAAAGCACTGGTTGATATTGCTTACAAAAATAGCGAACGCTTGATTTTGCTGATCAATGACATTTTAGATATTGAGAAAATCAAGTCCGGGCAAATGGACTTCCATCTCAATCCTCTGGAAGTCGTTCCCCTGGTAGAGCAAGCCATTGAAGTCAATCGGGCTTATGCCGAACAGTTTGGCGTGAAGTTATTAGTAGAGCCTGCTTCTAATGAACTGAAGGTGAATGTAGACCGCGATCGCCTGATGCAAGTCTTGACCAATCTCCTCTCTAACGCCATCAAATTCTCTCCCTCTAACGAGACAGTGACAATTTGTGTTTCCCGTTATGGGGAATGGGGGAATCAGGAAACCATGTCCCTACCCCCAAAAAATCAGGACTCAGCACTCTCTTGCCCCTTTATCCGTATCGCCATCCTTGATAATGGTTCTGGCATTCCGGCAGAATTTCAGTCGCAAATTTTTGAAAAATTTGCCCAAGCCGATGCCTCAGATACGCGACGACAGGCAGGAACGGGCTTGGGTTTAAGTATTTGTAAAGCGATCATCGACAAACTCGGCGGACACATCGGTTTTGAAAGTCGAATAAATGGGGGGACAACCTTCTATTTCGATTTACCGGAGTGGAAGGTTGCGGCACACTCACCATTGCCAATATCTGCAATTAGCCCCAGCCCCAGGATCTCTGTCCAACCTCGGATTTTGGTTTGTGAAGACGACCCTGATATTGCCACACTACTCAGCTTGATTTTGCAGCAAGGCGACTTTGCCACCGACATCGCCTATGATGCTGCACAAGCCAAGCAGCTACTGACAAAAAATCGTTATGCGGCAATGACTGTAGATTTGGCGCTTCCCGATCAAAGTGGGATTTCTTTAGTTCGCGAACTGCGAGAGCAAGAAAGCACCCAGCGATTACCGATTATTGTGGTTTCTGCCAAAGCTCAGCAAGGGAGGGAAGAACTTAGAGGCGGTGGCTTTGCTGTAATTGACTGGTTGGATAAACCCATCGACCAAGAGCGATTAATGGCAGCAGTTAGACAGGCGTTTATAACGCCAGCAGGTAGGAAGCCCCAAATCCTGCATGTTGAAGATGACCCGGATTTAACGCAAGTCATCTTTGCAATTTTGTCTAATCTGGTGGAAATTGACACGGCTGCCAATCTCCAAGAAGCCAAACAAAAACTGCAACAAAAAAGCTTTGATTTAGTTATTCTTGACCTAAGTTTGCCCGATGGTTCTGGGTTGGAGTTGTTACCGTACCTAAACAGTCAGTCTCAATTTCCGATCCCGGTGCTAGTTTTCTCGGCAAAAGAAGTCAGCATGGAGTCGGCTAACCAGGTAGCGGCTGCCCTGGTTAAGTCCCGCACCTCAAATCAGCAATTGCTCGATACCATTCGTTCTTTGATCGACTCGTGACATACAGACATAGAGGGAGTCTATGTATCCACACAATAAATCAAAGATTATGGAGTGGGGCTAATGCTCTTTTTAAACTCCCTCAGCAAGTTAAACATAACTTTATGGCACCTCCTCTGACTCGTATCCTGTTTGTGGAAGATGACCCTGATATCCAGACGGTAGCTAGTTTGGGGCTGCAAGCGGTTGGGGGGTTCACGGTGAAAATTTGTTCGTCTGGAAAAGAAGCAATTCAAGAAGCCCCCCTATTTGCACCTGAGCTGATTCTGCTTGATGTCATGATGCCGGGGATGGATGGAATCACTACCCTCAAAGCGCTACGGGAATTGCCGTCAGGGGTCAATACCCCAGTTATTTTCTTGACTGCTAAAGTCCAAACTCATGAAGTGGCGTACTACAAGCAACTTGGTGTGCTGGATGTCATTGCTAAGCCCTTCGACCCAATGACTCTCTCGACAACCATCAATCAGATCTGGTTGAAGTATCATGGCTGAGACACTTAAGGATGTTCAAGAACAGCTCGATAATTTACGTCAGAGATATACCCAGCATCTCCCAGAGCGGGTTGAGCAAGTTGCCGCGACGTGGAATCAATGGTTGCAAGGTCAGCAGACAGCATCAGAGGAAGAGGCTATTAGTTATGTTTCGACGCTGCACCACCTGACTCATCGATTGGCGGGTTCAAGTGCGACCTTTGGCTGCAATCAGGTCTATGATGCAGCACGGACAATGGAGATGTTTTGTAAGTCGATCTTGGAAGGAAGCAAAGTACTAACGACCCAACAGCAAGTTGAGATGGGTAGTTTGCTGGCGACATTAAGGAGTGCCGCGATCGCCCAGCTAGCCAGCGTTGACAAGGTAGACTTTCCTGAGTTGCCCTTGACACAACCAGAGTACCCTCAAATTATTGAATCGGTGAGCGAATCCCATGATCGGCTAATTTTTTTGGTGGAAGATGACCTGGAGTTGGCTCAAGATTTGGCATTACAAATAAGCTGCTTTGGGTATCGGGTTCAATCTTTTAGCGAGTTTAGTGAGTTTGAGAAGGCACTGGCTCAAACAACCCCAGCGGCGGCGATTGTGGATGTGGTCTTTCCTGAAGAAAAGCTTGCCGGTCCCAAAACGATCGCGGCAATTCAGCAGGCGCGAGAGCAACCATTGCCTGTGTTGTTTATCTCCTGTCGCAGTGACTTGATGGCTCGCTTGCAGGCAGTACGCGCAGGAGGACAGGCGTATTTTTCCAAACCGATCGAGGTGGGAGAGTTAATTGACGCCCTCGATCACTTAACGGCTCGGAAAACGACAGAGCCATACCGCATTTTAGCGATCGAAGATGATGCTTCTTTAGCTGCCTACTATGCGTTGACGTTGCAAAAGGCGGGAATGGTGGTGGATGTGGTCACCGATCCCTTGGAAGTGATGTTGCCGTTGATTGAGTTTCGCCCTGACCTGATTTTGATGGATATGTATATGCCCGGTTGCGATGGTTTGGAATTGGCAGCGCTAATTCGCCAACAACCTGCCTATGTGGGAATACCGATTGTATTTCTTTCTAGAGAAACGGATTTTAATAAACAGCTAACGGCGATCGCTTTGGGAGGAGATGATTTTCTCACTAAACCGATTCACCCCCACCATCTGATTGCGTCCATTATTCCCAGAGTGCAGCGGTCGCGTTTGTTGCGATCGCTAATGGTCTGCGATAGCCTGACAGGTTTGCTTAACCACACCGCAGTTAAGGAGCAATTGAGTACCGAGGTAAAACGGGCTAGCCGACAGCAAACTCCCCTGGCATTTGCCATGATTGATATTGATGGCTTTAAAAATGTCAACGACAACTACGGTCATCTCACAGGCGATCGCGTTCTCAAAAGCCTCTCACGTCTGTTGCAGCAGCGTCTGCGCTCCACTGATATCAAGGGTCGTTACGGAGGAGAAGAATTTGCGATTATTCTCCCTAATACCGATGGTGCCAATGCCTTGGAGATTCTCGATCAAATGCGCTCAGACTTCGCCCAAGTGCGACAACAAGCAGAAGGCACAGAGTTCTCTGTCACCTTTAGCTGTGGTATCGCCACCTTCTCCAACTATACTGATGCGACTCAACTCAATGAAGCCGCAGACAGGGCACTGTACGAAGCTAAAAACCAAGGACGAAATCGGGTAGTGCTGGGGGAAGTGTGAGGATAGTCCTGAGTCCTGAGTTCTGAGTCCTGAGTAGGGGAGAAAGTATGAAGTATGAAGTGTGAAGTATGAAGTATGAAATAGGCGATTGGAGTAATGGCTAATCGTCGTCAATTTTTCTCTCCCCTGCACCCCTGCACCCCTGCTCCCCTGCTCCCCATCACCTCGACTTACCGACTAAATAAATAACAAATGACTAATAATTTACAGCGATTAGTTATTGAACCGACGCAGCAGCGAGATCGGGAGATTTTTTTGACGACCTCGCAGCAGCATTATTTGGGGCGGGTGTTGCGGCTAAAGGAAGGCGATCGCTTTATTGCGATGGATGGGAAAGGGCAGTGGCTGCTGGCTTGTTTGGATGCGACACTCACCCAAGCACGCGTGATTGAAGTAGTTGCGGTGGAGACAGAGTTACCTGTGGCGGTGACGCTGGTGGTGGCTTTGCCGAAGGGGAATGGTTTTGATCAGGTGGTGACTCAGGCGACGGAGTTGGGGGTGAGTTGTTTCGTGCCTGTAATTAGCGATCGCACGTTGCTCAAACCCAGCCCTCGCAAGCTTGAACGCTGGCAGCGCCTTGCTCAAGAAGCAGCGGAACAATCGGAACGGCAAGTTGTGCCCACAATTTTGGAACCTGTTGATTTTCGGCACTACCTGGTAGGATTGAACGCCACCAATACTGAGAACATCCAACAATATATTTGTGTGGCGCGAAATCAGGCGGCAATGCATCTTCAAACAGCCTTGAATGCTACCCGTAGCCCCTCAATTGCGCTCGCAATCGGCCCAGAGGGGGGATGGACAGCAGAGGAAGTAGAAATGGCGATCGCGGCAGGCTTCCAAAGCGTTTCTCTAGGACAACGCATCCTCCGCGCTGTCACTGCCCCGATTGTTGCACTTTCTTTAGCTGCTGCTGTAATTGAAGGATATTCCTGAGTGCTGAGTCCTGAGTGCTGAGTCCTGAGTAAAGAAGAAAGTATGAAGGGTGAAGTATGAAGGGTGAAGTATGAAGTATGAAGTATGAAGTATGAAGTATGAAGGGTAAGAGGTTCTCCTCTGCTCCTCTGCTCCTCTGCTCCTCTGCTCCTCTGCACCCCTGCTCCCCTGCTCCCCCGCACCCCCGCTCCCCCGCACCCCTGCTCCCCTGCTCCCCCGCTCCCCCATCACCCCATTCCCATGATTGAGCAAGTTGCCGACGCATTTAAGCGCGAAGATTACAAAACGGCTGCCCGCCTCCTGAAGCAGCTTGTAAAGGAGGAACCCAAAAACTTTTGGGTACGATTTTATGTGGGTCGTCTTCATGAAGCCACAGGTAAGCTAGACGAGGCAGAAGCGGTTTACCGAAAGCTACTGCAAGGGACAACTAATCCGAAGATCATGTCGCAAGCGCGTCAGGGACTAGCACGCTTAGAAGCGATGGAACAAGAACAGCGCCAACAAGCGCTGACTCAAGCAACGGCTGACCCTAACAGTGGAGAACCGGGTGTTTTGGTACTAGAACCAATCGCCTCGGAACATAGAGCGATCGCGGCTCAACAGTTTGCCCGGATCATGAAGCTAGACCCCTACACGGCGCGGCTACAACTGCCTAGTCGCGGTTGGCGTCTCTATCGTACGGGAGCGATCGGAGAGCTGCAATTCTATACAAAGACGCTGCAACAAGCCGAGATTCCTTGCTTTTGCACTGCCTTGAGCGCTATTCAAAACATCAATGTCTTCAGTGTCAGTTATTTCAACAACGTCGTACCTCAAGCCAGTGTTGTTTGCCAAAATGACCAGGGTCAACTGGGAGGGCTAACCTTTAACTGGTCAGAAGTAACAGCACGGGTAGAAGGGCTTGTACCGATTTTTGAAGCCGTTTTAGACCAAGATGCCCGTCGTAAATTACTCCGGAAGACAAAAACCCTAGATTATGTCCAGTTTTGCGACCTGCATTTACCAGCGCGAAATAGTATCCTCCGCTTATGCGATCGCCATTACCAGTTTCAGCAAGGCATTGCTTTTTCCTCACAACAAGAAGCTGTCCAACCGATCGCTCAGGCGACAACGAGAATAAATTGGAACAACTTACTAGATTTCCTCAGCCAGCAACTCCCCCAAACCCCAAGAAGCTCTGATTTCACTATCTTTGCCGAAACCGCTGTTGACTTTGCCGAAATGCTAAGTCATCTCCCTTCTCATATCAACTTATCTCGCCGAGAAGACACCCCTAAAGATTCCGTCTGGGATTCAGCTTTTCAGTTATACAGCGGGTTAGTTTTCTTGAAGTAGCGATACGCGCTTTTCGGGCTTGGGTGAGAGAGCAACAGCGTGGGTGAGGATTAGAGCAAGAGTGAAGCTATTATTTCCTCAAAAAAACCTGCCATCGACAGCTATCGGCGGCAGGTGTGGATTTAGACTGAAATTGATTAGGCGTCAGCTTGACTGTTTAACAACGCTTCTAAAGCTTCTGTTGCTAGATCAGTCATGGAGCGACCTTGCTTTGATGCAGCAGATTTCACGCGTTCGTAGAGTTCGTCACGAACACCAATGCGGTAGCGTGTTTTACCTGTAGTTTTTATTGTGCTTGATGCCGTGGGAGGGATGACCTCATTCACTAAGCCTGTATCAGATTGAGAGTCAACGGAAGGAGACTCGTAGGTGATGGTGAATTCGCGGATGGCATCTAAACCAACGCGATCGCAAAAATCTCCAAAACTTTCACCCGCATTTTTTTCTTGCTTAAAGAAGGTAAAAATAGGTGCCAGGAAAGTTTCCAGCTCATGAATCGGCATCCGATCCACATAGGTTTGTGCCAAACGGGTCTGATTTGGAGAACCTCCGAGCCAAACTTGGTAAGTATCCGGTGCACTACCCACAAACCCTAACTCTGCCATGTAAGGTCTGGCGCAACCATTCGGACATCCGGTCATCCGCACGGCGAAATACTCGTTCTGTAAGCCGAGTTGATCTAGCAGTTCCCGAATCCGCTTGAGTATTCCAGGGGCGGCTCGTTCTGACTCAGCGATCGCCAAGCCACAGGTTGGGAGGGCTGGGCAAGCCATTGAATAGCGTACTAATGGCTCAATGCCCTCTGGAGAGATTTGGATGCCGTGCTGGTCAAGCAGACGCTCAATTGCTAGCTGCTGCTCTGGCTCAATCTCGTAAATGATGATGTTGTGGTTCGCCGTGAGCCGCATTGGGAAAGCAAACTGCTGAGTAATTTCCCGCAAAGCACTTTTTAGGCGGAAGGTGCCTTCATCTTGTACTCGACCATTTTCAATGGAAAGCCCCAGGAACAGTTTCCCGTCTCCTTGCTCGTTCCACCCCAAGTAATCGTGGTACTTGAAAGACGGTAAGGGTTTGTAAGAGGCGATCGCTTTACCGAAGTATTCTTCAACTTTCGCCTTGAACTTCTCAACGCCCCAATCGTTGAGCAGGTACTTCATCCGCGCATGACGCCGATTGGCGCGATCTCCATAATCCCGTTGCGTCGCCAGAATCGCCTTCAGCAAGTCGTAAACATCCGCTTTATCGACATAGCCAATGGCATCAGCCATGCGAGCAAAGGTCTCTTCTTTATTATGGGTACGCCCTAAACCACCACCCGCGAGAACATTAAATCCTTGGAGTTCGCCTTGGTCATTTGTGATCACCACCAAGCTGACATCTTGAGTATAGATATCAATTGAGTTGTCTCCCGGAACGGTTACAGCACACTTAAACTTCCGAGGCATGTAATGTTTCCCGTAGAGTGGCTCCTCTTTGTCCGGGATATTGGTGCCGTTGGTATCCCGCAGTCGGGCTGCTTTGATCTCTGGATCTTCTTCAGCACTGATGGCTTTTTCGCCATCTAGCCAAAGCTCATAATAAGCGCCTGTCTGAGGGGTCAATAGGTCGGCAATTTTGTTGGCGTATTCCCAGGCATACTGATACTCAACAGCGCTTTTGTAAGGAGCAGGGGGAGCCATGACATTGCGGTTCAAGTCGCCGCAAGCGCCCAAGGTTGACCCCATGTTGCGGATAATTGAGGCGATCGCTTCTTTTAAGTTCTGCTTCAGGATGCCGTGAATCTGAAAGCCTTGACGCGTAGTCACGCGGAGGGTCTTGTTACCGTACTCCTCAGATAACTGATCGAGGGCAAGATACAACTCCGGTGGCAGAAACCCCCCTGGAGAACGAGTCCGCAGCATAAACTGGTAGTCTTTCTCCTGCCCTTTGACCCGATTATCCCGGTTATCTTGTTGATAAGACCCGTGAAACTTAAGAATTTGCAGGGCATCTTCTGAGAAATGCGTCGTGTCTTGCTGCAGCTCAGTTGCCACCGGTTCGCGCAAGTAATTACTACGTTCTTTGATTCCTTCTACCTTGGAAGTTTTGCGGACTGGGGAAGTCTGAGTATTAACCATTTGAGCTACAAGTCTGAACGGGTAAACGCTATTTCCGGTAAATCGGTCGGAAAAGGTGTGAATATATTTATCCTAATACTAGTTTCCCTGAGCTTGGCGATCGCGTGCGAAATCCTAAGACAAACTCAACAATCACGCCAGTCAAAAGGGGGCTAGGGAGGTATTAAGACCTATTGATATTAATGAAAAAAGGACAGACAGATTGCCTGCCCTACCAGCCTAGGAATTTTTTGAGATTAGAACATCTTACTTGTGAAGTACCTCAGCTTGTTTCGACAACTGCGGCTGACAAGGACGGTTTTATTCGTCTTTTGGTGCCGCTTCCTTCGCTGTATGTCAACTTGAGGAGTTGCTGTAGCGACGGTAGCGATCGCGTTTGTACGGGGTTAAGTAGGTGTAAGACGCTACAGATATTTTCCTGGCTTCCCCTTTTTTAAGCCCTATTGGGGAGGAGCTATGTGTAGCCTCTTCAAAGGGAAATGGTATTTCAACAATTGTCTTTGTCGGCGCTAGAAATGCCTCTACAAGCCGCGATCCTCACTTCTAGTGTGCTTAATCGTAGATATAGTCTTGCAATGCCTTCACATCCAGAGGTTCTGATTGCAAGGAGCGAATTGCTGCTGCCGTTGCTTTTGCACCAGCAATAGTGGTGATGATGGGGATTTTGTAAGCCAAGGCAGTCCGACGAATTAAGCGTCCATCTGCTTGTGCCTCTTCCCCAGATGGCGTATTGACAATTAGCTGAATTTGCTTGTTTTTAATCGCATCTAGCACATGAGGACGCCCTTCGTGGAGTTTTAACACCAGTTGAACCTCGATTCCGTGTTCTTTCAGGACTTTTCGGGTGCCTTCCGTGGCAATAATGCCAAAGCCTAGTTCGACAAAGTCTTTGACCACGGAGACAACTGCCTGTTTATCCCGGTCACTTGTGGAGACAAACACGGTACCCGATAAGGGTAGACGCTGACCTGCCCCTAATTCCGCTTTGGCAAAAGCTTTGCCAAAATCAGTATCAATGCCCATCACTTCCCCAGTGGAGCGCATTTCCGGGCCAAGGATGGTGTCTGTTCCCGCGAATTTTTCAAAGGGCAGCACGGCTTCTTTGACGGCAATATGACGAGGGCTTGGCTCTTTCGTAAAGTCCAAGGACTCCAGAGTTTTCCCAGACATGACGAGGGAAGCAATTCCAGCTAAGGGGACACCAACTGCCTTGGAGACAAAGGGCACGGTACGAGAGGCTCTGGGGTTAGCTTCGATGATGTAGACTGTTTCACCCTGAACGGCGTACTGAATATTCATCAGCCCAATGACGCCAAGTTTCTTTGCCAGTTGCTGGGTGGCGGTGCGGATGGTTTCTAGGGCGGCGGGAGCAAGGGAGGTGTGGGGAATGGAACAGGCGGAGTCACCGGAGTGGATACCTGCTTGTTCGATATGTTCCATGAGACCACCGATGACGACTCTGCCCGTATGATCGGCGATCGCATCCACATCCACTTCAACGGCATTTTCCAGGAATTTGTCAATTAGAATCGGATGATCTGGCTCGACTTGGACGGCATAGGTCATATAGCGCTCCAACTCCGTATCCGAGTAGACGATTTCCATGGCTCGTCCCCCTAAGACGTAGGAAGGACGCACCATCACGGGATAACCAATCCGTTGGGCAATCTCCAAGGCTTCGCCGTAGCTGCGGGCAATCCCGTTAGGAGGTTGCTGGATATCCAGT
Organism: Kastovskya adunca ATA6-11-RM4; assembly: GCA_019359445.1. Classification (GTDB taxonomy): domain Bacteria; phylum Cyanobacteriota; class Cyanobacteriia; order Cyanobacteriales; family Coleofasciculaceae; genus Kastovskya; species Kastovskya adunca. Next base: position 102,027 of record JAHHHJ010000009.1, read on the forward strand.
TGGCGCAAAATCTTCTCGAATCGCTCCCGGTCTTCCGCCGTATCAATAGAATCGGGAGATGTCCCCCAGATTTTAGTGGCGAGTCCTGATCGTTGATTGTTGAGGAATGTTTGCAGGGGAACAGCCAGTTTTAGTGGAGTTTGTCCGCCGAATTGGATGATGATCCCTTCGGGATTTTCTTCTTCGATGATGTTGAGCACATCTTCTTTGGTGAGGGGTTCAAAGTAGAGGCGATCGCTAGTGTCATAATCAGTGGAAACGGTTTCAGGATTTGAGTTGACCATAATCGTCTCAAATCCTTCTTTCCGCAAGGCATAGGAAGCATGACAGCAGCAGTAATCAAACTCAATGCCTTGTCCAATTCGGATTGGCCCTCCTCCTAAAATCATCACCTTGCGTTTATCAGACGGGATCAGCTCCGATTCTGACTCGTAGGTAGAGTAGTAGTAAGGGGTAAATGCCTCAAATTCTGCCGCACAGGTATCTACCACTTTGTAAGCGGGTACAATGCCGAGTTGTTTGCGATAGTCTCGCACTTCATCTTCTGTCGTTTTAGTAGCAAAGGCAATTTGGCGATCGCTAAATCCTTGCTGCTTTACCTGCCATAGTTGTTCTTTGGTCAACTTTTCCAAAGAAGTTTGTTTGAGGAAATTTTCGGTCTGTAATAGTTCCTGCAGCTTGTCCAAAAACCACAAATCGATCCCCGTAAGTTCGTAGACTTCTTCCACCGTCATCCCCAGCTTCAAAGCATGACGAATGGTAAAGATCCGCTCTGGGTGGGGAGTACGTAAACCTGAGCGTACTTGCTCTAAAGAGGGAAGTTTTTCTTTGCGATCGCATCCCCAACCGGAACGACCTATTTCCAGCGATCTCAGTGCTTTCTGGAAGGATTCTTGGAAGGTACGCCCAATCGCCATTGCTTCCCCAACTGACTTCATCTGGGTAGTCAGTACCGCCTCAGCACCGGGAAACTTCTCAAAAGTAAAACGGGGAACTTTCGTTACTACATAGTCAATGGTTGGCTCAAAAGATGCTGGGGTTTTCTTGGTGATGTCATTGGGAATTTCATCTAGGGTGTAACCGACTGCAAGTTTGGCAGCAAATTTAGCAATGGGAAAACCAGTTGCTTTTGAGGCTAAAGCAGAACTGCGGGAGACGCGGGGATTCATTTCAATCACCACCACTTCCCCATTCACCGGATTAACCGCAAATTGAATATTCGATCCCCCGGTTTCTACCCCAATCTCGCGGATGATCTGAATCGAGTAATCCCGCAGGCGTTGGTACTCCTTATCCGTCAACGTCTGCGCTGGAGCAACTGTAATCGAGTCGCCTGTATGGATTCCCATCGGGTCAATGTTTTCAATTGAGCAGATGATCACAACGTTATCAGCCAAGTCACGCATCACCTCCAGCTCATACTCTTTCCAGCCGAGAAGCGATTGCTCTACTAATATTTGAGATACAGGGCTAGCTTCTAAACCGCCCAGTGCCATCTCCTCGTATTCCTCCTGGTTGTAGGCAATACCGCCGCCACTGCCACCCATGGTATAAGCAGGGCGAATAATCAGGGGATAAGTGCCAATTTCTTGGGCAATTGTCTTCGCCTCATCCAAATTACTCACAATCCCTGAAGGACAGGTTGCCACACCAATCCGCGCCATAGCTTCTTTGAAAAGCTGACGATCCTCAGCCATTTCAATGGCGGCTAAGTCTGCCCCAATCAGAGCAACGCCGTATTTTTTCAGAACCCCATTTTTTGCTAGGGTGACAGCAATATTTAAAGCCGTCTGACCCCCCATAGTAGGCAAGAGGGCGTCCGGGCGTTCTTTGTCAATCACCTTCTCTACAATTTCCGGCGTTAGCGGCTCAATGTAGGTGCGATCGGCAATTTCCGGATCGGTCATGATGCTAGCTGGGTTGGAGTTCACTAGCACCACTTCGTAACCTTCTTCTCGAAGTGCCTTACAAGCCTGAGTGCCTGAGTAGTCAAATTCGCAGGCTTGTCCAATTACAATTGGACCAGAACCCAGAAGCAGAATTTTATGGAGATCGTCGCGGCGAGGCATGTTTAGTTCGTCCGTCGTTGCGTTAGATTTTTTAAGTCCAGATTATTTTAAGGGCTTGCACTACTCTTATTTTGTTGCCGTTTTATCCAGATTCAGTGACTTGAGGGAAAATCGCCCTGCCTTGAAAGTCCACTAGTCTAGATCGAGAATAGCTTTCATCGAATGTTTGTTAGTGAAAGCTGATGGGAGTCTTGCTTCTGATACCTTCAGACATCACCTTAATCTCGCCCATCAAGCCAATAATTCATCCACTGCCACACTAAAACCTGGTAAGACAAATACAGTGTTGCTCGTTTCGCCCCTAGTGAATAATAGTCTTTGCCGATCAGTAATGACCACAATCCAGCCACTATCCGGCAGAACGAACCAGACTTCTTGACCACCCGATTGCAAATATTCGTTCGCCTTAGCAAATACTTCCTCTGCTAAGTCTGTTGAATAGACAATCTCAGCAATCAGCAGGAAACTCTGAGGCAAAACAGCCGCCTCGCCAAACTCTGCTAGCAATTCGGGAGTGAGATAAGCAACATCAGGACGACGACCTTGTTTATTGGTACGACAAGGGGCTTCTGTGTAAACTACTCCTCCTTGGCGAGTAGAGTTCAGGTAGTTTCTCCAGTGAAAGTACAAATTGCCTTGAATCCGACCATGCTTGAGTGTCATTCCCTGCTTCTCCACCAATTGCCCATCCACCCATTCCATACCGTCAGGAGGATTGAGCATCCAGTCTTCTAAGGAAAAGATTTCTGATATTTGGGGAGCGATAGAAACTAGCATTGCTTTTTTGTGGCAGGGCTTATTTCTATTATGACGTTGTGGGGCGATCGCCTGAACTTTTGTTCTCTGAGCGCTTTTACTGTTTTATCTGGCTTCTCACCCAAGAGCGAAAGGAACGAATTAAACTCGTTTCTCCCATCGTTTTCTTGAGTTCCAAAAACCGCATCACCTCAGACGGTGTCAACAACGGCAAAGCCTCAGAACGTTCTCTAAGCTGATACTCTTTCCCTACCAATCGATAGATAGTCAAAGCGCAAGCATCATAGCGCCAAACCTCCGGTACTCCTAAAGCGGCATAGATAGCCATGCGATTAATTGAACTGCTGGTAATATCAATCTCTATCGCTAAATCGGGCGGTGGGTCTTGGTTAAGGTCGATTTGCTCTTTATGGCGCACCAAGCGTTCATTCTGAATGTAGAAACAACTATCTGGTTCTAGTCCTTTCACCAAGTCTTCTCTACTACAGGTACGAGAACCAAGACCACGAATTTCTATATTCAGTTCTTCCGTTAGCGCATCCACAAATCGACTAATGATGTACTTATAACTTTCATGAGGGTCTAACGGTACCATAATTTCCAGCAACCCCTGGTTGTAAGTGAGGCGCGTTCCCGGCTGGGACTCCATTTCTACAACCAACCGCTGATAAGTTTCCCAGCTAATATCCTTGAGTAAGACTCGGTTGACAATCTGGGTTAAGGTTGTTGTCATAGGACATCCCTTGCTTAAGTGAGCGTTAATTTTGAAGCGGTGCCTTTGGTGAAGGATAAACCACTGACAGTGACAAATTGGACAGATTTCAAAGCTTCTAGTCCAGTCATAATTCTCTTTCCTATAGCAGTTGAATAAATAAAAGACTGCATCAGCGATGCAGTCCTTCCCTCCTAATGGCTAATCTTGCTTGTTAAGGATCGACCCAGCGATCGTCAGCTTTGATTAAATTAATCAACTCCTCAACGCCCTGAGACTCTGGTACCTTCTTGATTTCTTCTCTACCGCGATACAAAGAGATGAAACCGGGCTGCTTCCCAACATAACCATAGTCTGCATCTGCCATCTCACCGGGGCCATTGACGATACAACCCATCACAGCAATATCCAAACCTGTCAGGTGCTTAGTGGCTTCCCGGACTTCGTGTAGCACATCTTCTAAATTAAACAATGTGCGACCGCAAGACGGACAGGCGACGTATTCCACCATCGTCTTCCGCAGTCCTAGGGCTTGCAAAATGCTGTAGCAGACGGGAATTTCTTTTTCGGGGGCTTCGGTGAGGGAGACGCGGATAGTATCGCCAATGCCATCCGCTAGCAATGTCGCAATTCCAGCCGTAGACTTAATCCGTCCGTATTCCCCATCACCCGCTTCGGTGACACCGAGGTGCAAGGGGTAGTCCATCCCCAACTCATCCATGCGTCGCACCATCAGGCGATAAGCGGCTAGCATCACGGGGACTCGTGAGGCTTTGAGGGAGATAACGAGGTTGCGGAAGTCTAGGGATTCGCAGATGCGAATAAATTCCAGGGCAGATTCTACCATTCCTTCGGGAGTGTCGCCGTAGGTAAATAGCATCCGTTCAGCAAGGGAACCGTGATTGACGCCGATTCGCATCGCCTTACCCTGATCGCGCAAAGAAACCACGAGAGGTTCTAAGGTTTCGCGAATTTTTGACCCAATTTCCTCAAATTCTGCCGGGGTGTATTCAGTTCTGTCAGCTTTTGGCTTTTCAAAAACATATAAGCCTGGATTAATCCGCACTTTATCAACGTGCTTGGCAACTTCCAGGGCTATTTTCAAGCCGTTGTGATGCACGTCAGCAACTAACGGTACCGCTTGGTAAGTTTGGGCTAATTTCTGCTTAATTTCCGCTAAAGCCTTGGCATGAGCCATGCTGGGCACGGTGACGCGGACTATTTCGCAGCCAATCTCGTGCAGGCGACGAATTCCGGCAACAGATCCCTCGATATCCAGGGTATCTTCGTTAATCATCGACTGCACGACCACTGGATGACCACCGCCGATGGTAACGTTGCTAACTTTCACCGGGCGAGTTTGGCGGCGATTAATCGTTGTATCAACAGGAGGTTGAGTAGAAGCAGCTTTGGGCGTTGGAAGCGTTTGCATATACACAGAACTGAATTTCTGAGCGTGAGAGTATTTAGTATTTTTCTCTATTCTCTCCTCTCAGAGTGCCACAGGTGGGGCGAGTTTGGGTTAAGGGGGGAGAAAGGAGAATCTGTTTATCAAAAAGTGGAGTTTTGGGGGAGCTATAAAACCCCCAGCAAATCAAATATCTCACCTCAAGATACAACAGCTAGCTGAGGCAACTTATGAATTTCAGGGATAATGCGCCCTACTGCTGCGGCTAAGGGTCGCAAGCCATGAACCAAATCCACCATATCTTCTAAAGACAACGCCTGACGCGCATCGGAGACTGATTGTTCTGGTTCTGGGTGACATTCGATAATTAAGCCATCCGCACCACAAGCAATGGCAGCTTTTGCTAGGGGTGCTACTAGTTCCCGTTTACCAACAGCGTGGGAAGGATCGACAATGACGGGTAAGTGGGTAATTTGCTTGAGGGCGGCTACTGCACCCAAATCCAGCACGTTACGGGTATAAGGATCGAAGCTGCGAATACCTCGTTCACACAGCACTACATCAGGATTTCCGTGGCTCAAAATGTACTCGGCTGCCATCACAAACTCTTCAATGGTTGAGGCAAGTCCCCGCTTTAGCAAGATAGGCTTTCCAGCACTTCCTAAAGCTTTCAGCAAGTCGAAGTTTTGCATGTTGCGACTACCGACTTGTAGCATATCGGCATGGGCAGCGATGTCTTCAATTTGCCCAATCGACATTACCTCCGTCACGACAGGAATATTGTGACGCTCTTTGACGGCGGCTAAAATTTCTAGTCCTTCTAGTCCCATTCCCTGGAAGGCGTAGGGAGATGTCCGAGGTTTGAAAACGCCACCCCGCAGCGCTTGAACGGGTGCGTGCTTGAGCTGAGTGGCAACGGTTTCCATTTGTTCTCGATTCTCGACGGTACAGGGCCCGCCAATGATGGCAAGTTCTGTCCCTCCGATGGCGATATCTTTGGATAATTGAACGACTGTTTTGTGTTCGGGGTGAGATTGGCTGGCAAGTTTGGCGTTTAACATTGGTGAGATTCCTTAGAAAAAAAGTGGGGGGGGGAAATAAAAAACCCGGTTCCCTTGCGGGTTCCGGGTTGAAGTGCTGCATCGCAAGACTTTACTTACCCGGAAGTAATTCGGGGCCAAAAGTAAAAGCTGTAAAAGTAGCTACTGGGAGCAGTTGTCATGAGTGCAGTTTCTTAGAGAGTAATGTGCCTTAAAAAAACAAAAGACCGCAGATTTTGTTCTGCGGTCCACCGGGTCTCCATGCAAAGCTGGATTCACTGCCGGTGAACCTGGGTAAACCAATAATAAAAGTAGTAGCTGCGGTTAAACATTATTTGCGCCCAGAAGAATACTTGGCTAAATCTTGCTAATGCGCCTAACACTAACAAGCTTTATAGGAAGAAGTCAACACCTATTGAGGTAAATTGCCAGATGGGTTAGGTATATCTTCAATTCATGACAATTGTGGCTTGGGTACGAGGTTTTTGGCGGCAATTTGCTTACCAAAGGCATCACAGATTAATGGCCCCGTCAGACAAGTAACAACGACGTAGACCATAATCGCGTTAAATAACCCGACGGTAATTAGATTGGATTGCTGGGCAAACAGGGCAATTACTAGCACTAACCCAGCGCGAGACATGGTTAGCCCAAACATGACCATTGCATCGGCAAAGGTGTAACTGAAGACTTGACTTGCCACCCAAGCGGCGAAAAACTTCGCTCCCACTGCCCCGATAATTACAGCGATCGCTACTCCTAAATTCTCTGGATTAGTCACTAAAATCCGGGGATTGCACAGCACCCCAACAGAAATCAAAAAGGCGGGGATAAATAAGCTATTGCCCACCAGCACTCAGGTAAAGAATTCCGGGTAGGCATTAAAGCCGAATTTATAGCGGGTTCTTCCTTGCCTAAAATACAGGCTAGGCGGAGCTAAAAACCCATCCCCAAACCCCGGATTGGGAGGCATCATCCGTTTTTTTTATTGATAGGTTCCTATCAAATAACAGCAGAAATTGATTTTTTATTACCCATGATTTTATACATTAAAACTTCACAAGTTTGATTTTAACAATCATCGTTTCTAATACTTCCATCCGGCATGATTGTATTGCAAAACTTAGCACTACTCAGATCAGAGCCATTTAAATGAGCATGATTTAAGTCTGCCTTCCGCAGGTTAGCCCAATTTAAATGAGCGTGGGTTAAATCTGCATTGTTCAAATTTGCCCCCCCTAAATGACTGTGTTCAAGAATGGCTCCTTGAAGATTGGCATTAAACAGGTCTGCCTTAATTAAGCTAGCTCTCCGCAGGTTAGCACCCCGTAAGTCTGCTCCCTCCAGAATGGCTCCATTGAGAACGGCTCGACGCAGATTTGCTTTCGTTAAATTAGCGCGATGAAGATTTACTTTAGTCAAATTTGCTTCAAATAAGTTCGCTTTGCAGAGATTTACATTGAATAAGTTAGCTCTGCTTAAGTTAACTTTCTCTAAATTGACCTTTCTTAAATTGATTTCGTGAAAATCTCGTTCGCCTAACAAATAACGCCGTTTGAGTTCGTCAATATCCATAGCAATTGTCTCTTTAAACTACAGAACCCTACTGTTAAAACTTTAAATCGTTTTCTAAAAAGGGGAGACTGTCTTGAGAGCTAGTCTTGAGTGCTGAGGGAGTTGGAAAGCAGGAAAGCGACCCAAGTTTATCGATCCTCGGTTGGCATCTCAAGAGCGGTGAAACTCAATAAATCGCCAAAGGTTGTCGGTGTGGGGTTTGACGCTGTTTAACCCTACCTACCCGAAAAGATTTTTTAGTCAACCAGGGAGCAACTCAATCATTCATTCCTGCATCATCACCCGCCAATTTACCCAGTCCCTAGGATGATTGTGCCTAGGGGTTCTCTATCAGTGCCAAAAACGTCTAGAGTGAAATGATAATCGTCCGGTCACAGTAAAGGGTACAAGCAATGCGACTGTCTCAGATGCTCTTCGTCACACTTCGGGAAGATCCAGCTGAAGCAGAAATTCCCAGCCACAAACTTCTCCTACGCGCCGGTTATATTCGTCGCATTGGTAGCGGTATTTATGCTTACTTGCCCCTGATGTGGCGGGTGCTCAAAAAAGTTTCTCAGATCGTGCGGGAAGAAATGGACGCCACCGGGGCGCAAGAATGTCTGCTCCCCCAGCTACAACCGGCTGAGTTGTGGCGCGAATCCGGTCGTTGGGATACCTATACCCAGGCGGAGGGGATTATGTTCGCCTTCCAAGACCGCCAAGAGCGGGAGTTGGGACTAGGGCCTACCCATGAAGAGGTAATAACCGCGATCGCCAAGGACACGATCCGCTCCTACCGCCAGCTTCCAGTGTGTTTGTATCAGATACAAAGCAAATTTCGCGATGAAATTCGCCCCCGGTTTGGGCTGATGCGAGGGCGGGAATTCATCATGAAAGACGCCTACTCCTTCGATAGGGATGAAGAGGGTCTGAAGAAAACCTACGAGGATATGTATCAGGCTTACAGCAATATCCTGCGGCGAAGTGGGTTAGCTTTTCGCGCCGTCGAAGCCGATTCTGGGGCAATTGGTGGCTCCGGTTCCCATGAATTTATGATTCTGGCAGAAGCTGGGGAAGATGAGGTGCTCTACACCGATGATCAGAAGTATGCTGCCAATGTGGAAAAAGCAGTTTCCTTACCAGCGGATGTGGAGCAGTCGCGATTTACAACCTATGAAAAACGGGAAACCCCCGATAGCGAGACGATTGAAAAGCTTTGCCGAATCCTCCGGTGTTCGCCAACAAATGTGGTGAAAAATGTCTTGTATCAAGCGGTGTATGACACAAATATCACTGTACTGGTACTAGTCAGCCTCCGGGGCGATCAGGAGGTGAATGAGGTGAAGCTGCAAAATGAACTGGCGAAGTTAGCCAGTCAGTACAATGCCAAAACCCTGATCTCTTTAGAGATTCCCGCCGCCGCTTTGCAGCAACTCTGGGCGTCTAAGCCCCTCCCTCTGGGATATATTGCGCCGGATCTGGCAGACGACTACATTAGTCCGAGCAAGAATGTCGCCCCTCGCTTTGTCCGCTTGGTGGACAAAACAGCGGTGGAGTTGAAAAATTTCGTTACAGGTGCAGGTGAAGTTGGGTATCACTTTGTCGGGGCAAATTGGGGAGAGGACTTCTCCCAGCCACAAAACGTAGTCGATGTGCGAAAAGCCACAAAGGGCGATCGCTCTCTCCACGACGCTAACCAGAAGCTGACAACAGCTCGCGGAATTGAAGTGGGGCATATCTTCCAGTTGGGAACCAAGTATTCCCAAGCCATGAATGCCACCTACACCAGCGAACAAGGCGAGGAACTGCCTATCTACATGGGCTGCTACGGGGTCGGGGTATCCCGATTAGCACAAGCGGCGGTGGAGCAGTCCTACGACAAAAACGGGATAATTTGGCCCGTGGCGATCGCGCCTTATCAGGTAATTATCTCTGTCCCCAATGTTGGCGATCGCGAGCAAATAGCAGCGGCCCAAGAGCTTTACAATCAGCTCAATCAAATGGGAATTGAAACCCTCCTTGATGACCGCGACGAACGCGCGGGAGTAAAGTTTAAAGACGCTGACTTGATTGGGATTCCTTACCGAATTGTTACGGGGCGATCGCTCAAAAACGGCAAAGTAGAAATCGTAGAACGTGCCACTGGCAAAGCTCACGAAATTTCTCTCCAGGACGTGCCAAGCACCCTGAAAACATGGATTGACAATGCACTGATCGCCTAAAGATCATCTAGTACTGTTGAATTGAAGCCTCAATTAGCCATGCTGCCTTGAACCGTTAGCCATTAGCCAATCCCCGTAATGGAATTCCTCACTATCTTCCTCTCTGGATTACTCGCCCTCATTGCCCCTGTCGGGTTCGTTGCCGATCGCGTCATTGAAAATGCTTTGCGCTCTCGGTTTGAGAACATCGAACAGTTGCAAGTCCGCGTTGATAATGCCCCTAGTTATCAACTTCTGCAAGGCAAAGTAGAGCGGGTGCGGGTGGCGGGGCGGGGAGTCCATCTCACGCCAGACCTGCGCCTAGCGGTTTTGGAACTGGAAACTGACCCGATTAACCTAGATCTACAATCTCTGCGGCAAGGTCGCCAACAATCGGCTACCGCCGCATTTCGGCAACCTATACAAGCAGGCGTGCGTCTAGTCTTAACTCAAGAGGATATCAACCAAGCCATTCAATCTCCAGCGATTGCTGCGCGACTCAAACAAGTTACCAGCCGCATCATATCGGTGCCAGAGGAACGGTTTGAATTACGCAACTCCCAAGTGGAACTGCTAGGTGATAATCGATTACGGTTTCAGGTGCAATTAGTGCAAGACAACGCCGAACCTGTTAGTCTCAGTCTTGAGTCGGGTATCGGCATTGTATCGGGGCGGAGCATCCAGCTAATAGAGCCAGTTGCATCCGTCAATGGCACCGCCTTACCACCGCAGTTGGTAGCGGGGTTTGCCGCCGGAGCGGGTAACCGCTTCAATCTCCGTAGCTTGGAGGAGGCAGGCATCGCGGCACGAATTCTAGACTTGGATATTACCGACAATCAGTTAGAAATTGCCGCGTTTGTTCGTGCCGACGCCGCCAGAGCATCTACCGCCAGCCCTGAGGTTAAGCTGGAGCCATAAAGAGTCACCTCAACTGTCGTTATTTCGTGAAACTTCCCCAGGTTCAGTTGGGTCTAGTTCTCACAGGAGGTTTTGAAAATGCAAGAGCAAGACAAGATTCGTCGCATTCCCGTTGGTGTTGTTGCCGGACTAACTGCTGCTTTACTCGCCGCCGGGGGGGGTGGTGCTTGGTGGGCATGGAATTCCCTCAACTCTTCAACGGCCCCACCGTCAGCGCCAACGGTTTCTCCGTCACCGCCAGCAACATCCCAGGCGACTGAAACAACAGCTCAGATTTACTGGCTGAGTGATTCGGGTAACGAAATTCAGGTAGTTCCTAGTACGATTACCTTGGAGGAAACCTCTGACCAGCCTAGTGAGATCCTGGAAGTGGCGGTCAAACGTTTGTTAGCCGGCCCAGTTAACCCCGCCAATACAACAACTATTCCCCAAGGAACTCAGCTTCGCAGTCTCACGGTTGAATCAGACGGAGTGCATGTCGATTTATCAGAAGAATTTACAACTGGGGGCGGTAGTGCTTCTATGACGGGGCGTTTGGCACAAGTACTTTACACCGCGACCAGTTTAGACCCTGCGACTAAAGTTTGGTTTGATGTGGAGGGACAACCCTTGGAGGTCTTGGGCGGTGAAGGGTTAGTAATTGACCAACCCATGACGCGCAAAAACTTTGAGGAAAACTTTCAGCTTTAGGTAATGAGTTTTTAACTCGTAAAGGGATGAGTTTTGGGAATGAAAATGTTGAGTGGAAAATGTCTTTAGTTTAAACCTCAACACTTTCATCCCTTATTAGCTAGGCTAAAGTCACGGAAGTGACGGGCTTGCTCCTCAATGCGAGTGGCAAGGCGATCGCAAACTAAGTTGCATAGCTCAAAGATCAGCTGATCTTCCACTTTGTAATAAGCCGATGTGCCTTCACTTCGGCGGCTGAGAATACCCGCTTGCAGCATCACCTTCAAGTGCTTCGAGACATTGGCTTGAGACGTTTCTGTTGCCTCAACCAACTCTTGCACGCATTTTTCGCCCTCGCGCAGCAAGTTTAAAATGCGTAGGCGCATCGGTTCACTTAAAATACTGAAGTATTCAGCGACTTGTTGCACAACTTCCTGAGGTACAGGACTGACGATTTGGATTTGTTGCATCGACATAATCCGAAATGAGCGCGATCCCCAAATTTTAGCAGCTATTGCTTTGATGACATAGCGCCCTTATTGAGCCGGATTAATTCGCAGCAGTGGTTGTCCGTACTCCACGGGTTCGCCGTTCTCTACTAAAACTTCCATCACCTGCCCTGAAATTTCCGCTTCGATTTCGTTCATCAACTTCATTGCTTCAATGATGCAAACCGTTTGACCGTTGCGGATGCGATCGCCTACTTCTACAAACGGCGGCTCATCAGGGGCAGGGGAGCGATAAAAGGTTCCTACCATGGGAGATTTGACTTCCTCCCATTTAGAATCTACGGGAGGCGAGGTCGAGGTGCCTCGAACGGCAGGTTCAGGAATTAGGGAACCCACCGCTGGTATTGCCGCTACAGAGGAAGGCGTCGCCGTGATTTCAGCGGCGGCATTCCCGGCACTCACTGGTGTTGAGCTAGGGGGACTTGGCAGAACGCCCTTGCGGACTGTCAATTCAAAATCAGCACTTTTTAAGGTCAATTCCGCGATGTCAGTTTGAGCGATCGCAGCGAGTAATTCACGCAGTTGGTTAAAGTCTAATGGCACGGGCTTATCAGGGGCTAGGAGCTAGGAGGATTTTGAGTTTTGAGTTATGAGTTTTGAGTTCAGACTAACTATGACTCAAGATCTCACACCCAATACCCCCTACCCAATACGTCTTGTTTAGTCACAAAAGTTTACTCACGACCCAGGTAAGAGTCGCTGCGGGTATCAATTTTAATGCGTTCGCCGATAGAGATAAATAGCGGCACCATCACTTGGGCACCTGTGGAGAGGGTAGCAGGTTTTGTCCCACCTGTAGCCGTATCGCCTTTAACGCCAGGGTCAGTTTCCGTGACTTCTAGCACCACGGTGTTCGGAAGTTCAACTTCCATCACCTGGTCTCCCCAGGTAACAACGTTAACTTCCATCCCTTCTGTGATGTACTTGACGCGATCGCCAATCTGGTCTGTACTGAGGCTCGATTCCTCAAAGGTTTCCATATCCATAAAGATCAACCGATCCAGCTCTTTATAGGTATGCTGCATCGTGCGCTTTTCTAAATTGGCTTGGGGCACCGTTTCCCCAGCTCGGAAGGTTCGTTCGACAACACTTCCCGTCTGCACGTTTTTGAGCTTGGTACGCACAAAGGCTGATCCTTTTCCTGGCTTAACGTGAAGGAATTCCACCACGCGCCATACGTTTCCATCTAACTCAATCGTGACACCGGTGCGAAAGTCGTTACTAGAAATCATGAAATGTCTTTCAAAGGGCAGAACAATCGGCAACTTATTTTACCGCTGTTACGGTTCGTCATTCGTCATTAACGCGCTGAATCTTCGCAATTAATATTTCAGACACCCAACCAACGGTAGGCAAAGTGACGGACAGCTATATGGGAAGATAAATATTGAAGTTTTCAGGCAGTTGAGAGGACTCAACCACCATTGGTGCGAAGCCTTCCAAAGATTATTTATGCGTCATTCAAAAGTTTTTTTGCTCAACGGGTACAAACGATTAATCAAGACCAGCCTTTTAGCCCTGTTGCTAGTTACGCTTTCAGTGGGCTTGAGCGGGGCGTGGTGGGACTTGGGAGGTAGCCAAGATGCCCGTGAAAGCCGATTGCCCGTAGGAAACGCCATCACCGATGGACAAGCCTTATTGCGGTATGCCTTACCGATCAAAAACCAGCCGATCCGGGATGTGCAAGAGAGTTTGGAAGATATTTCCGATAAACTGCGGGGCAAGCGATGGAATCCCATCAACGGGGATATTAGCAAAGCCGCCGTCATTTTGAGAACTCGTGCTGACAAAATTCTCGTTGATATCCCACAAGCCAAGCAACCCCAAGCCGAAGCGCTGATTGCTGAGCTATCTAATGGTCTTGACGATCTTCGCGCCGCCGTTGAAGAAGAAGATAAAGAAAAAACCTTGATTGAGCGTGGTAAACTCCTCAGCCAAGTTGGCGAACTCGAAGAGTTGATGCTCGATGAGTTTCCCTTTGAAGTGCCCTCAGAATATAGCAACTTGCCCCAACTCAAAGGTCGTGCAACGGTAGAGATGACCACCGAGAAGGGTAAAGTTACGATGGTAGTTGATGGCTACAGCGCTCCTGTCACCGCCGGAAACTTCGTCGATTTGGTACAGCGTGGATTTTACGACAACCTAGAGTTTATTCGTGCCGAAGACTTCTATGTCCTGCAAACCGGAGACCCCGCCGGAGCTGAGGAAGGATTTATTGACCCCCAAACGGGTGAATATCGGGCGATTCCCCTAGAAGTGTTAGTTAGAGGTGACTCTAAGCCAATTTATGGCATTACCTTAGAAGAGGCTGGGCGTTACCGAGATCAGCCTGTACTGCCCTTTAGTGCCTACGGTGCTCTAGCCATGGCACGTCCTGGAGATGATGTCAATGGCGGGTCATCTCAGTTCTTCTTCTTCCTGTTTGAACCCGAACTAACTCCAGCCGGACTTAACCTCTTAGATGGGCGCTATACCATCTTTGGTTACGTGGTTGATGGTAAAGAAGTTTTAGGCAAGCTTAAAGAAGGGGACGTTATTGAAGCAATGAAAGTCAAGAAAGGCGCTGAGAACTTGGTCGAGCCACAAGTTGCCTCTAAGGCGTAAATCTCGTCAGGCTGGTGCGATGAAGCAGAAGCCTAAATTATGGGGTTTGGGAATTACCTCACCGTGGACTTCGGCGTCAGCGCGGTTCCTGAGCACTTCGACCCTTCGGCAAACTCAGGGCAACGCAAGACTTCGGCGTGACCCTTCGGCAAGACTTCGGCGTGACCCTTCGGCAAGCTCAGGGCGGAGACGCTCAGTGTTCACTGAGGCTTCTCGAAGTGTCGAACGCTCAGTGTTCCACTTGCCGAAGGGCAGTCGAACACTTTAGTCCGGTGAGGATGTCAAACTATTAGATAGGGATAACTCTAGACTCAGAACTTCTCACACCTCAGGTCAGTTGATTTTCATGCCTATTATTGATGTTCTCCTGGTAATCACCCTGGCAACCCTGGCAGTCTTATGGCTGCGTCGTGGCATCCAAACCCCACAGCAACAAATTGAGAGCGCCTACACTCGGCAACAATTGGAGGAGGCATTTTACCGACTCCTTAAAGAGGAAAATAGCTGCATTTCTCTAATTCAACTGGCAGCCGCCTCCAGAATTGATGTGCAGCAGGCGCGACAGTACCTAGAGCAACAAGTCAAAATGCTGGGTGCCGTCCCGGAAGTGGATGCTGATGGCGATACATTTTACCGATTCCCAAAACTGCATCGCCGCTCTGCTTCTGACAAACTAGCTTAAAAAGTGTGAAGTGTGAAGTATGAAGTATGAAGGGAATAGGAGCTACTTGCTAATTTTCGTAGGATGTGTTAGGCGCAGCCGTAACGCGTCAAACATCCTTCATACTTCCTTACTTAGATGGTCGAACAATTAGTTAAAGAAATTGGCGAACAAGGTCTGTTGGCGCGGTTGCAGCGTTTTTGTCCGGCGGAAATTGTTGGGGATGATGCGGCGGTTATCTCCTACCAGGAACCCGGACAATCGTTAGTTGTAACAACCGATGTGCTGGTGGATGGTGTGCATTTTAGCGATCGCACTACCAGCCCTGAAGATGCCGGGTGGCGAGCCGCTGCTGCCAATTTGTCGGATTTAGCCGCCATGGGAGCCTCCCCTCTCGGCATTACCGTTGGCTTAGGCGTCACGGGTGACACTACAGTCAGTTGGGTTGAGCAAATCTACCAGGGACTCAGTGATTGCGTAAACCATTACAATACCGACATTGTTGGCGGTGATGTTTGCCGCTCTCCAGTCAATACCCTCGCCATTACCGCCTTCGGTCAAGTTTCCCCTCAGCACACCCTCCGCCGCTCTGCGGCTCAACCTGGAGAGGCAATTGTCGTCACAGGTGTTCATGGTGCCTCGCGCTCAGGCTTAGAACTGCTGCTCAATCCCGAACTTGGGCAACATCTTAGCGATACCGAGAGAAGAGAACTGATTCAAGCCCATCAGCGACCTAAACCCCGCCTAGATGTACTCCCAATTCTTTGGAAAGTAATAGAATTTCAACCCTCAATCTCCCCTGCTGGAATGGATAGTAGCGATGGCTTAGCTGATGCCGTTCTCCAAATCTGTCGCGCTAGTGGTGTTGGAGCAGAACTAGATTATAGTTCGCTACCTTTCCCCCCAGCTTTGAAGCAGCTAGTGTCCTCCCAAACAGCATTAGAGTGGGTGTTGTATGGTGGCGAAGACTTTGAACTGGTGCTTTGTCTTCCCCCATTGCTTGCAGAGGCATTAGTCGCCCAGTTAGGCGGAGCTTCTGCTATTGTCGGCACAATTACCACGGGTACAGATGTCCGGCTGCGTGATGCTTCTGGTGTCTATCCCGATGAGATACTGTCCCTGCGCCGGGGATTTCAACATTTTTAAAAGAAAAGCGCCGCATTAACTGTTGTTTACTTCCTCTTTACCTTAGTTGGGTAGACTTTTTAATCATTAATCAATAGTTGCAATATCGTGGCTGATTGATACCTTGAAGCAAATTTTTCACGCTCTTGCCACAGGCAGAGCATTTTTTTTGCCCCTACGCCACGACAGAAAACCTAGAGCATGAATGAAAGGGTATTGAAGCAAGCCCAAGCGTGGGGATTTATTTGTAAAGAGATAGCTCCAAGTGATTGGCAAATTTTACCCCCACAAAGAACGGAACGATGGAGCTTGAAGCTTTTTGATGACAAGTGGTTGTTAATTGTGGGTGAGGTTCCCCAGATTAGTTTGCATCCTTATGAAGCGCTTGAATTTTTAGAGCGACGACGTTTCAGGTAAGCAATAATTTTTAGGACTTACGCACTGTAGAGGTGAAAGCGCGATCGCTTCGTAGGGCCATGGCAGTGCCATTCCCTGAAGAGAGTGAGTCTTGCGTAAGTCCTATTGGTAAATTAGATGTGTGACAGATTTAGGCAATCAAGCATCGAGTCTTAAAGCGCCGGATTATTGCATTCAGCTACTTATCCTCGCTGAGGAGTCTTTCGTTAAACAATCTGGGGGAGATATGACATTAGATGAATTTACACAACTGATAGAAAAACAGGAAAAATGTCCTGAGTCTCTGTCAAAGGCATTGCAGGCATTATGGTACGACAAACAAGGAGATTGGCACAAAGCCCATCAAGTTGTGCAAAATGCCAACGATACTAACAGTGCCTGGGTTCACGCCTACCTGCATCGAAAAGAAGGCGACCTCAGCAATGCTCGTTACTGGTATAAGCGCACTGGACAGCCAGAGTTTGAAGCTGAACTGAACCAGGAATGGGAGCAGATTACTAGACAGTTGCTAAGCAAGAGCTAATACAAAACGTTCTGGCGATCAATTCTGAGGCTTCAGAAACCTGTAGAGACATATAGCATTCCTACAACTTTTAATTCTTGCCTCAGTCTCTAGGCTTACTTCTAAAGATAATCTGCAATTCCTTCAAGAGATAGAGCCTTTAGTTGCAGGAATTTGGCTAAATAATAAATATCAATAAAAAAGTTTGGTTAGATAAAACTATGAATATTCTTGCTTGGATTGTACTAGGACTGATTGCTGGAGCGATCGCCAAAGCGATTTATCCTGGTTCTCAAGGCGGCGGCATTCTAGGAACCATGTTGTTAGGGATTATTGGTGCATTCGTCGGGGGTACCGTGGCAACACTTCTATCAACAGGTCAATTAGCCTTCACTGCAACAACCCTGAGTATACCGGGGATTTTAGTAGCGATTCTTGGAGCGATTCTTGCCATCTTCATCTGGCAATCCTTGACTCATCGCCGTTCCATCTAAGTCATCCCGATAAAAGTCAAATAATCTGAAGAGTCGGGCACTGTGCCCGACTTTTAGACATTTCCCAGAATTTTTTTAGTAGAGAAACAAGTACTTTTTACTCCTGAATTAAAATTTTAAACAAGAAAATTAATTGTAATTAAACTAATTAAGAATGAGGTGGTGAACTTTTGTGTCAGATAGAGCTTTTAAAAATCCGAAGGTTCAGAAAGAGTTGAAACGGTTATGGGGTGGAGGAAATGTGCCACCTCTGACTCCTGAGCAAATTGAGCTATCCCTTAAGCTGTGGCAAAAGATTAAGGTACGTCGGCAGATTGAACCAAACAGGAATCAAGAATAGCTGGACAGAACTTTAGGTAATTTAACTGTTGAAGCCCTCCCTTAGCCCTCCTTTCCATAAAGGAGGGTTTTGCATAAGTCCTGATCATCCTAATATTGGTAATACCAAAAGGGGAAAAAATTGCAGCACCGAGAACTTAGATAAGCTTACTATCGCCCACCCGTAACCAGCGATAACCATAGCCCTCTAGCTCAACACTGTGGCAATTGTCTTCAATTTTCTGATAGTCCTGGTCTTCTAATAAATCAATTAGATGTTGGGCATCAACGTCACTTAGGTCTAGCTCTACCGTACAAGCTTTGCTAGACAAATTGTGTAGAGCCATGACAACGCTACCCTTCCATTCACAACGGTGAGCAAAGACATGCTCGTTGTGCGTCTCAATCACCTGCCAATTTCCCCAACCAAATTCTGGACAGTTTTTGCGGGTGCGAATTGCCCTCTCCATCCAGTTGAGAAACGATTCTGGGTTACGACGTTGCATTTCCACATTCAAATTTCTATACCCATACTCCCCTTCTTTAATTACAGGTCTTACCACTTTGTCAGGGTCTGCGGTTGAGAAACCGGCGTTCTTTTCATCTGACCACTGCATCGGCGTGCGAACGCTGTTACGTTCTGGTAAAGACAAGTCGTCACCCATACCGATTTCTTCCCCATAACGTAGAACTGGGGTACCGGGTAACGTCAACATCACGCTATAAGCTAGTCGGAGACGACGCTCATCTCCGTTGAGTAGGGGCGACATCCGGCGACGGATACCGCGATTGTAAATCCACATCTTCTCCTTATCTGGAGCAAACGCCTTAGCAATTTCATCTCGCTCTGCTTGCGAGAGCTTATCCAACGACAACTCATCATGGTTGCGAACAAAATGCCCCCACTGTCCAGTTTGAGGAATGTCAGGGGGTGCCTTCAGTGCTGCGATAATCGGCTGGGCTTGCTCCCGCGCTAACCCCAAAATTAGATTTTGGTTAGCCAAGAAGTGGAACAGCATATGTAGTTTGTTCCCATCGCCAAAATATTGAGGAACTTTATCTACCGCCACGTTAGCTTCTGCCAGAATAATCGCATCGCCCCGCCGCCAGGAAAGGAAGTTTCGCATTTCCTTGAGGTATTCGTAAGGGTCCTCACTGCTGTCAGTTCCCGTCAACTCAATCAAAAACGGCGCAGCATCAAGCCGGAATCCAGATACTCCCAGCTCCAGCCAAAAGCCCATGACTTTTTCAATTTCTTCTTGGACTGCTGGGTTGGTTATATTTAAGTCTGCTTGGTGTTCGTAGAAGCGGTGATAGTAATACTCTTCAGCTTTCTCGTCGTAAGTCCAAGTTGATTCTTGGACGCCAGGAAAGACAATGCCTTCTTCTGCATTAGCAGGCTTTTTCTTCGACCAAAGATAAAAATCTCGGTACTTGGAGTTTTTGTCCTCCCGTGCGGCTTGAAACCAACGATGCTTAATGGAGGTATGGTTCACTACGAGATCAATGATTACCCGCAGACCCCGTTCTTTAGCTTGGCGCGTAAACTCTACGAAATCTCCCAAGCTTCCCAAACGCTCATCGACGCTGTAGTAATCCATCACGTCGTAGCCATCATCGTGGTTAGGCGATGGGTAAAACGGCTGCAGCCATATACAGGTCACTCCTAGCCCTGCAATGTAATCCAATCGTTGCGTTAACCCCTCAAAGTCGCCAATGCCATCACCATTGCCGTCCATGAAGATTTCAACATCAAGGCAGTAAATGATGGCGTTTTTGTACCACAAATCAAGCATGGGTCTTATTAATTATTGTTTTCAGCAGTTGGTTTTTCGTTGTTCTTAACGAGGGTATCTGAGTTTTTGCCAATTAGCAGATAACCTGATGTTCAACAGAATTTTAGGCAATGGTGCCTGATTTGAGAGGATGGCTACGGGTTAAGAACTTGCGCTTTAGGTTAGTAGAAAAATTTGCCTCGCTAGCTTAATGAAACAGAGTAAAAGTTAAAAAACTTCTACTCTGTTGTTAAATTTCATCCCATGATAGAACTTAGCGAAGAACATTAAGCCGATTATATATTCTCCTTTTTGTTAAATTCTTACGTCCTTCTTAGGGAGGAAAGTTGTTAATTTTTTAAGAGTTCTATCAATGTTCTTTGAGGCTGCACTGATGGCGAACAACTGACCGCTGATGGAATAAACTACTGCGATGCCGGGGCATTCAACATGTTTACTGGGATCACCTGCACGTTTAAATCAATGGGTCTTTCTAGTTTTTGTTCTAAAAAGTCTCGCACTGAAGCGACTTGTTGCTCAGAAATTGAATCCCAGGGGGCTGCTACTTCCATTTCTACAGACAGCTTATCTCCGTTCGGTTGCACTCTCACAGAACGGATGTCTGTCTGGGAAAAGGTGACAGTTTGGCGTCGCACTAGCACTTCAACACTGCGACGAACATTTTCCTTTAGTAAGAGATTTCTCAAGGAAAATCCTAAAGGTAAGCCGAGCAACGACAGTACAACAATGGAGACAGTTAGTCCGCCTTTGGCGCGGGCTGGTGTACCGTAACGCTGGCACAAAAACACTAGCCCGCCACTGAATATGATGCCTGAGAGATTAGTCAGAAAGAGCAGGGTTGCCCCAATCGTGACTTGCTGAGAATTGAACGCTATGCCAATACCAATCACGCTTAGGGGAGGCGCAAGGGCAACAGCGATCGCTACTCCTGGAAGAGCATCAGCAATGCTGCGACGGGTACGGGCAAAGGAACCCGCCGCCCCGGCTGCAACCGCTACTCCCAAATCCATCAACGTTGGGTTTACCCGCGCGATTATTTCTGGACTAAAGCTTCTTAATCCCACCAGTTTCGCGATCGCTACGGCGGTAACAACTGTCACGATGCAGCCAATCAGCAGCGTTAAGCTAGAACGCCTCAGTAGCCGCCGATTTGCCACCACCATGGCGTAGGCAATACCTGTAATTGGGCCAATTAGGGGAGCGATAATCATCGCGCCAATGATCGTTGCTGCACTCCCGGTTAGAAGTCCTAATGTTGAGATCGCGCCCGAAAGCGTTAGCAAGACAAAGAAGTTTAAGGAAGGAACTGAGGCTTTCCAAAGACTGCGATTTAAGCTGGTAATCGTTATTGGTTTGTCCTGCAACCAACGCCAATTCCCACTATCACTGTTCCATACTTCAGTAATTTGCTTCTTACCCCAGACAATTTTTTTCTGGAGGGAATACCACATTGATGCCAACCTGCGAAATTTTTTGACTAATACAGATTAAACAATAGTAATAATCACTCCGAGTCTGCATGTAGATAGACTTATATGAATTAGGAGAGCGATCGCCGATTGGCAATATTGAAGTCAACCCTCTACTCTACCAACGTTAAAGCAGTAAAGTTAAAAAATAGAAAGGCTCCCTACTTACTTAGGGACATTGTTCAAAGAGAAGCATTATGGGAAGCGAAACGATTGTTCTTTTATCGAGCCGAGAAATTGAAAAAATGCGTTGTGCAGGACGTTTAGCGGCTGAACTCCTCCACCACCTTGAAAAAATGGTGCAGCCGGGAATAAGTACCCTAGAGCTAAACGATGAAGCCGAAAGCTGGACGCGATCGCATGGAGCCAAAAGCGCTCCCCTCGGCTATCATGGCTTTCCCAAGTCCATCTGCACTAGCGTTAATGAAGTCGTTTGTCACGGCATCCCCAATGCCAAGCAGGTTCTTAAAGAGGGTGACATCATCAATATTGATGTCACGCCGACTCTTGACGGCTACCACGGCGATACCTCAAAAACATTCTTTGTTGGCACCCCCTCCCCAAGCGCCAAAAAACTTGTGGAAATCACGGAAGAGTGCTTAAGAAGAGGGATTGCCCAAGTCAAGCCAGGGGCACGTATTGGCGATATTGGCGCAGAAATTCAGGAATATGCCGAATCTCAAGGCTTTTCGGTGGTGCGCGACTTTGTTGGACATGGCGTTAGCAATGTTTTCCACACCGCACCCCAAATTCCCCACTACGGAACACGGGGTAAAGGGAAGCGCTTACGTTCCGGCATGGTGTTTACAATTGAGCCGATGATCAATGAAGGCACCTGGGAAGTCGAAGTGCTTGCCGACAAGTGGACAGCGGTTACAAAAGACCGCAAACTTTCTGCCCAGTTTGAGCATACGATCGCTGTCACTGACTCTGGTGTAGAGCTGCTCACCCTCCGGGAAGAAGAAGCTCATTTACAATTTGCCTCGTAGTTAGGGGATGGGGTGCAGGGGTGCGGGGGTGCAGGGGTGCAGGGGAGCGGGGGTGCAGGGGTGCAGGGGAGCGGGGGTGCAGAGGAGATGAGGCGATGAGGCGATGAGGAAAACTGATAACCTCCTTCACCCTTCATACTTCACCCTTCATACTTCATCCTTCCTTCACCCTTTCTTCGTCTAATGTTGAGATTGATGGGTTGAATGGGAATACTAAAACAGTTATTTACATCTCAGTTTTAGGGGATGATTGAATATGTGCTCTCAAGATGCCAATTCTGGCGATCGCGTCAATTATCATCAGTGGACAGGGGCAGAGCATTTTTTTAATCTTTCCCTAGATTTGTTGTGTATAGCTGGTCTAGATAGCTACTTTAAGCGGTTGAACCCAGCCTGGGAAAAGATGCTGGGTTATACCCAGGAGGAACTGTTAGCCAAACCGTTTATTGAGTTTGTTCACCCGGAAGACCGAGACGCCACCCTCCTTGAAGTCCAAAAGCTCGCAGCAGGTCTAGACATAACGTCGTTTGAGAACCGCTACCGCTGCCAAGACGGCTCCTACAAATGGCTGCGGTGGACAGCGGCTCCCTCTCTAGGAGAAAACTTAGTGTATGCCGTAGCGCGAGAGATTACAGAGCCTCAACACAATGAGCAAGTCATTGGCACCAACGTCCTTTGCTTAGAGGAGCAATCCCAACAAGCCAAGCAACAATCGGGAGACACCATTTCAGAAGGGAAGAAATGGCGCAGAAAATTTGATAATCGCTTAAAAAATGACGAATTTTGTAGGGAAATGCCTTCTATTCCCTCAGTATTCCATACAAGCAGAGAAGTTACAAATTTTATTAAAGTTGCTGAAGATATTATTGAGCGCCAGCAAACAGAAACAGCCCTGAAACTGGCAAATGAAACCTTAGAAATACGGGTCGAAGAACGGACTGCCGAACTCAAACAGGCAATCACGCAACTAGAAGCCCAAATGGCGGTTAGCGAAGCCGACCGCAGGGAACGTCAGCGAGCCGAGGCGGCTTTATTCCAGGAACGAGAATTTTTAAAGGCGCTACTCAATAACCTGGAAGATGGCATTGTCGCTTGTGATGCCAAGGGAGATTTAACTCTTTTTAATCGGGCAACACGCGAGTTTCATGGGCTACCGGAACAACCTCTACCACCGTCAGCCTGGGCAGAACACTTTAGCTTATATCTGCCTGATGGCAAGACCCTGATGCAAAGAGAGGACATTCCTTTGTTTCGAGCGTTTGGCGGGGAAATGGTGCGGGAGCTAGAAATGATTATTGCCCCAACCCAGGGGAAGCGGCGTACTCTCTTGGCGAGTGGACAGGCAATTTTTGATGCAGAAGGAAACAAACTAGGTGCCGTGGCTGCTATGCATGATATTACAGACCGAAAACAAGCAGAGGAAGCTCTACGAGAAAGTGAGTCGCGGCTCAATAGCATTTTGAATTCTCTCAAAGATGTGGTCTGGTCTGTCGGCTTGACGGCAACTGGCGGCTTCAAAGTGCTGTATTTGAACCCAGCCACAGAAACGATTTATGGACGACCTTGCCAAGACTTTTTTGACGACGCCGACCTGTGGATTGAGGTAATCCATCCACAAGACCGCGATCGCGTCCTTAAGCATAACCAACAATATCCAGACATCAGTAGCAGTGAAATTGAGTATCGAATTATCCGCTCTGACGGTGAAGTGCGCTGGCTTCAAGACCGCAGTTGGCTGATTTATGACGAGACGGGGCAAGTTCTCCGCCTAGATGGGACTGCCACCGACATTACTGAACGCAAACAAGCCCAGCAAGCGCAGGCAAGACTCACGGCGATTTTGGAACTCACTACCGACTTTGTTGGCACCGCTGATGCCCAAGGAAACTCTCTCTACCTGAACAGAGCGGGGCGCAACATGATCGGAATTGGCGAAGCTGAAGACATCTCAGGTATACACGTTTCTGAATTTTGCGCTGAGAGTGCCAGAGAAAAAATTCTCACTGAAGGCGTGCCGATGGCGATCAAAAATGGAGTCTGGAGTGCAGAGACATCCCTAAAATACCGTAATGATCAAGAGATTCCCGTTTCGCAGGTAATTTTGGCACATACAGGAGAAAACGGAGAGCTAGAGTTTCTTTCAACGATTGTCCGCGATATTACCATTGCCAAGCAAGTAGAAGCAGCCTTGCGTCAAAGCGAAGCTCAGTATCGCCGCATCGTGGAAACGGCAACTGAGGGTATCTGGATGCTCGATGCTAACGGCAACACAACTTTCGTTAACCCGCAAATGGCTCAAATGTTGGGTTATACGGTAGAAGAGATGTTTGGCAAGTCTCTATTTGCCTTTATGGATGAAGAGGGACAAGCGATCGCTCAATACAATTTAGCTAGACGCCAGCAAGGGATTAACGAACAGCACGATTTTAAGTTCTCTCAAAAAGATGGCACAGATTTATGGGCGATCGTTTCTGCTAATCCGATCTTTGACCAAGGGGGACAATATTGTGGCACTTTGGGGATGATTACTAACATTACCGAGCGCAGACAGGCAGAAGAAGCCTTGCGTCAAAGCGAAACTCAGTATCGCCAACTCGCTCAACGCGAGGCATTGCTCAATCGTCTTGCCAGCGAGATTCGCAACTCCTTAGATGTAAACACCATCTTAGAAACAGTTGTTACTGAAGTTCGCAACTTGTTGCAGCTCGACCGCTGCTTGTTTGTTTGGTATCGCTCTATGACTGAGCCAACGACCTGGGAGGCTGTCAAAGAAGCAAAACTTCCTGACTTGCCAAGCTTTATCGGTAGCTTCTCCTCCCAAGATTTAGACCCTTTGGGACAGCGGATAGCAAATCAGTCTATCTTTCGTGCTGATGACCTCAAAATAAGCGCTGACCCGAATTTGTACCAACTCTACGAGCATTATGGCTACACGGCGATGTTAACGCTGCCGATTTGCACAGATTCAGGAGACACAGGGCTACTGATCTGCGGACAACACAGCGAACCCCGCGTTTGGAGTGACAGCGAAATAGAGCTGATAGAAGCAGTGGCTAACCAATTAGCGATCGCGCTAGTGCAAGCTGAACTCTACACCCAATCCCAAGATGCCGTCCAGCAAGCCCAGGAAAAAGCCACGCAGCTCCAGCAAACCCTACGCCAATTGCAACAAACCCAAGCCCAACTGATCCAAACCGAAAAAATGTCTGGTCTTGGTCAGCTTGTGGCGGGAGTTGCCCACGAAATCAACAATCCCGTCAACTTCATCTACGGTAACCTCTCCCACGCGACTACTTACACCGAAGACTTACTCAACCTCGCCGCCCTCTACGCTAAACACTATCCCCACCCTCACCCAGAGATTCAAGACGAAATAGAAGCAGTTGACCTCGATTTCATCAGCGAAGACCTCCCCCGGCTCTTGAAGTCAATGCAAATGGGAAGCGATCGCATTCGTCAAATTGTCCTGAGTCTGCGGAACTTCTCCCGTACAGACGAAGCTGATAAGAAAGACGTGGACATCCATGAAGGGATAGAGAATACCCTACTTATCCTGCATCACCGATTCAAAGCCAAGTCAGACTATCCCGAAATCGAGGTTGTCAAAGAATACAGCACCCTACCACTAGTCGAGTGTTATGTAGGGCAGTTAAACCAAGTGTTTATGAATATTTTGACTAATGCGATCGATGCTTTAGAGTTGTTAGATTTCAGCCGACAAACTCCCGGCAAAAAACCGAAGATTTGGCTTCGCACCAGTATTTCCGATGACCAGTCCCGCGTCCTGATCCGCCTAATAGATAATGGCCCAGGAATGAGTGAAAGCACCAGAACCCGCCTTTTTGACCCCTTCTTTACTACAAAACCCGTCGGGAAGGGAACGGGGCTAGGGTTGTCGATTAGCTATCAAATCGTGGTGGAAAAACATGGTGGAGAGCTAACGTGTGTCTCGGAACCAGGACAAGGTACAGAATTTTGCCTAGAAATCCCCATTTCGCAAGAATAAGTGCCGTAATCCTCAACAATCCCTCCCCAGCTTGAAGTTGAGCGGACGCTGATTCTGTTTGGCATCACTAACCGTGTAATTTTCGTTCCGCTCCAAGGACTTGTTAGACCGTGTATCTATAATTTATTTCTAGCCAGTTAAATTTCTACTTTGACTACTTTCTCTAAACGATTACTTTCACCTCTTGCCTCTTTGAGTAAGTCATTCCAATCGTCTGGAGGATGACCACTTTCAAGCATTTTCTTAAAAACTCGATAAGCGTCTGTGTTACTGTCATAGGCTCGCTTAGAGTTCTCATCGTTAACCCAGGCAAAAACAATTATTTTGCTTTCTTGATGATATCGAAAAAACAGTCGGTACTGCTGAAAAAATTTAGCTCTAAACCAGTGCTTGTAATCATCACCAAGCGTAGTACCTTGGCGATAATTACTACGTGTTGGATCTTGAGAAATATCATCAAATGCCAGCTTTGCTATGGCAGCTAGACGCTTTGTGGCATTTTTTTTCTTGTAGTCTTTAGGATACTTCTGACGCAAATGTTCGACCTGCGTCAGAAGTTCTTCAAACTGGTCAAGGAAGAGAGGATGAGCAAATATATTCCACTCATTAATCACTAGCGGCTGATTTACAGACAAGCTTATTCATCCTCGTCAGACAATGGTGCATCAAGATCAAAATCAACCTCAGCAACCAAGGACTGAACACGGCTTACTAAATCAGAGCTAATCGCTTGTAAGTGCTGAGGATTCTTTTCGATATCTCGTGCAATAAAATTCAGAAACTTCCCAAGTATAGGATCGCTCTCGGTCTTGTCAGCGCGAGAAATCACTACATTGCCGTCAGCCTGGATAGCGTAGCAGATTTTATCACCCTTATTTAAGCCAAGAACCTTCCGAACGGTCTCAGGGACTGTAGTCTGGTAACGAGCGGTAAGAGTAGATTCTGAGCAGGGGGTTGGTCTTACAACCATAGCGACCTCTAAACCTATCAATATAAACATTACTAAGGTAATGCAAATGCATTGTCTTATCAAGAGTGACAGGCTTGGGTTTTGAGCCTAACAAGGCGTTGGAGCCGACCGACGAAAAGTGATGGGTGAGAGCCAAAAAATGTCTGCGGCGGCTCAACTTCACCATTAGGTGACTTAAATTCTTGGTGAAGGCGATTCATCAGCTTTACCTGTTTGCATTTGGTGATCAGGCAGGTGAAAACAGCATCAAGCAAAAACCACGGTGCGATTGTCATAAATCAACACTTGATGGCGCAGATGCAGGCGCACGGCTCTTGCTAAGACGAAGCGTTCCAAGTCCTTACCTTTGCGAATCAAATCGGCGATGCTGTCGCGGTGGCTGACTCGCACCACATCCTGCTCAATAATCGGCCCGGCATCCAGTTCTGGGGTGACGTAGTGAGCCGTTGCGCCAATGATTTTGACGCCTCGTTCGTGGGCTTTGTGATAGGGCTTGGCACCCGCAAAGGCAGGGAGAAAGGAGTGGTGAATGTTGATAATTTGGGGAAACTGGGAGATAAAGTCGGTACTAAGTACTTGCATATACTTAGCGAGAATCACCAAGTCAATGTTGTACTGACGCAGTAGTTCTAGTTGTTTGGCTTCTTGTTCGGCTTTGTTTTCTTTGGTGATGGGAAGGTGGTAAAAATCCGCCCCAAATTGTTCGCCAACGGCTTTTAAATCTGTGTGGTTGCTGATAATCAACGGAATCTCTGCGGAAAATTCCTTCGCCTGCTGTCGCCAAATTAAGTCAAACAAGCAATGATCTTGCCGACTTACCCAGATCGCTATGCGGGGGATTTTGTCGGAGAAGTGGAGCCGCCACTCGGCTTGTAGGGGTTGCGCGATCGCATTAAATGCGGGCCCAATCAATTCGCGGGGCAAGTTAAACCCGCCTAACTGCCACTCGATCCGGGTGAGAAATAGCCCGCTAGCAAAGTCTGTGTGTTGGTCAGCATGGATAATATTGCCGCCATTTGAGTAGATAAAGTTGGCAAACTTTGCGACTAGTCCCCGTTGATCGGGGCAGGAAATTAACAGTGTCGCAGTGGGGACTGTCATGGCTCAACGGTAAGTTTCTGGACTCATAGCCTACCAAATAAGCAGCGCAGTTTCAGCTTGACAGATAGGCTCGCCTCATCTGTAGCCGCCTGTCAAGAGGCTTCGGCATCCACTGAACCGCTAATTTTCACAACAAAGCGACCTAGACCCCGCCACCTACAACGGTAAACCGCATCCCCGGATTGAGCAGTTGGGACTTGACTACTCTTCCCGATTCAACGCCACCATCATGGCTTGCTGACTGATAGACTGATAAACCTCATTCAGGTACTGCCTAATCGCCTGAGAATTAGAGGACGCTAACGGTATCGTCCCCAAAACATCAAGCACCGAACTGCTATCAGGTGGCGGCGCAATCACCACTAGCGAAGATTCTAGCGGCTCGTCGTACTTCCAAAACTGCTCAATATTGAGGGGTGTTGCCGATTGTGTAGGTTCAGGTGCAGACTCTTTCGAGGCTTTCCCGTTGCTTTCCGGTTGTTCTTGAGTGTCACCCGTGCTTCGCAGTTGGCGCAACTCGTCGAGAATTTGCCCCTTAGTCCGTCCCCGCAACTGGAATAATACAAACGGGTCTTCACTAAAGCGATCGCCTAACTCATAATAAACCGCCGCAATATGTTTGCAGGGGTTTTGTGGGTCAGGGCAACTACACCGCGATCGCACATCAGACAGGGTAAAGGGAAATAAACTCAACCCATTAGAAGTAAATACTTCTTCAATATTTTGGGGCATTTCTCCTGCCAACAACTGAGCTGAGTAAATCGCTTGCTCAGACATAGTTTTGACAACAAAATCCCAATCTTCATCCGTAAAAGGAGCGATCGAAATAGAAAGTTTGTAAGGTTCTGGCGCAGTTCCTTGTACTTTTGCCAAAACCTCTGCACCTTGAAACTCAATACTGAGAATATTCCCTTGTTTAGCGTAAATACGCCCCCGTTCTAAGCGCTTTTTAAATCGGTAAGAATTGAGCAAGTCAATCCACCGCTGCACCCACCATTCTTGGCTTTCAATTTCGTAGTTTGTCATTGTTTTTTAGTCCTGAGTCCTGAGTAGGGAGATGAGGGGCTGGGAATTTTAATAAACCACAGAGGCACAGAGGGCGCGGAGGAGGGAAAGAAGAGAAGGAGAGGGAGATGAGGAACCCCTGGAAAAGCGATAATCCCTAACCTTTTACCTTTAACCCCTCATACTTCATCCTTCATCCTTCATACTTCATCCTTTCTTCCTAATCTTCTTCATCAATCACTGCACTGCGGTCGAGTAAGAGTAAGTTTCGCAACTGATTGGTATCCATTTGCGTCAGCCACTGTTCGCCTGCATCTACGGTTTGTTCGGCTAGTTGTTTCTTGCTTTCGATAATGTCGTTGATGCGTTCTTCTAGAGTGCCTGTACAGACAAATTTGTGTACCTGCACATTGCGGGTTTGACCAATCCGAAAGGCACGATCTGTTGCTTGATTTTCCACGGCTGGGTTCCACCAACGATCGACGTGGAAAACATGGTTTGCCCGTGTTAGGTTCAGTCCTGTTCCCCCTGCTTTTAGGGAGAGAATTAAGATGCGCGGACTTTGCGGATCATTCTGGAAGCGGTCGATCATCTCCTCCCGTTGCGATTTGCGAGTTGCGCCGTATAAAAAGAGCACGTCCTCGCCTAAACGCTTTTCTAGATGGGGTTGCAGCAGTTTGCCCCACTCCGCAAATTGGGTAAAGATTAAGGCATGATCGTCTTGGGCGATCGCCTCTTCTAACATCTCCTCCAATCGCTGCAATTTACCCGATTGGCGACTATCGAGCATGTCTTTCTCGCCTTTGGCTTTGGGCTTTTTAGCATTCAACAGGGCAGGATGGTTGCAAACTTGCTTTAAGCGCAGCAACAAAGTCAAAATCAGACCGTGACGCTGGATGCCTTCGGCTTCTTCAATCTTTGTCAGCGAATCATCCACTAGCTGTTGATACAGTGCCGCTTGTTCGGCGGCGAGTCCGCAGAAGACGGTCATCTCCTGCTTTTCTGGCAAATCTTGGATAATGTCTTTGTCTGTTTTTAGGCGACGGAGGATGAAGGGTTGCACAAGCGATCGCAAAGTCTGCAACGAATCCGTATCGCCATACTTCTCAATTGGCATCGCAAACCGCCGCTGGAAGAATTGCCGATTGCCCAAATATCCCGGATTGAGAAAGTCCAAAATCGACCACAATTCTGACAAGCGATTTTCTATCGGCGTCCCTGTCAAAGCAATCCGAAACCCTGCTTGGAGTTGCCGCACCGCCTGGGACTGCTTGGCACTAGGGTTTTTGATATTCTGTGCCTCATCCAGTACCATCCCTGCCCAAGAAACCCCCTCTAGGCTTTTAATATCTCGATACACCAGCGGGTAACTAGTAATGACCAGATGCTTATCCTTAACAGCTTTGGCAAATTCCTTCCCCTTGGGGCGCTTGTCTCCGTGGTGGACAATCGTCTTCAAAGAGGGGCCAAATTTCTTAACTTCTCGTTCCCAGTTTCCTAATACAGAAGTCGGGCAAACGAGCAACGTTGACCCCTCCAAAGTCTCTTGCTCCTTTTGATGGAGCAAAAAGGCGATTAGCTGAATGGTATTGTGACAAAGGATATTATTGGCGACAAAGTT
The DNA here is from genome assembly GCA_019359445.1 of Kastovskya adunca ATA6-11-RM4. GTDB lineage: Bacteria > Cyanobacteriota > Cyanobacteriia > Cyanobacteriales > Coleofasciculaceae > Kastovskya > Kastovskya adunca. The sequence goes on from JAHHHJ010000009.1 coordinate 132,941, forward strand.
GTGATGTTCGTTCACTTCCAAGTCATACACCCATCCCTCATACTCGATCTCCTCAATCTCCTGAATTGGGCAGTAGAAGACTTCTTGATCAAGCAGGCACTGTAAGTTTTGTCGTGTTACATTTAGCTGCTGTTTGTCGAGCTGGGCATAGCGCTCTAAAGTCTGAAGCGTCCACTTAGAAGGCTTTTGCAGGCGATACTCTTGTTCGGCTACACCGCTCAAGACGCCCTCAACACCAACTAGCACTTTTTCTAGACTGAGGCGAGAAAACTGCTGAGAACCATTAATATAGACGGTGTTGTGCATCCCAAAATGGCGGATTGGCAACTTAGTTGTCTCGACGGCTTGGGCAACTATTTCAGAGGCGGGGATGCCTTCTACATTGGTGTTACTTAGCCGTTGGCAGATCGCTTCTAGTTTCTGCTGTTTGGCAGGAATGCCAAATCCAATTTTTTGCAGAAAGCGTCTGGCACTATTTCCGCCGAGGGTGCCGATGTAGTAGGTGCGGAGGATACCACTGCCATTTGTTGCCCGTTTTTGTTGTGGTGAAATTCGCAGCCAAATTCCGAAGCGTCGCAGGAGTACCGAAAGTTGTTGAATCAGCAGCGGTGAGGCGGTGCTAATTTCCACAGTCCGCATCCTGGAGTTGACTGAGCCTTCAGCGTCAAAGTAGTTCCGCAAGAAGATACGCAGGCTTTCCAGATTTGCCTGCATGATCAAAGGCGGAAAGGCTTTATCGCGCGATCGCTTACCCCAGTTGTACCCTTTCGCTTCCAAAAAGCGCCGATAAGCTTGGCTATTGACTCGCAAGGCGGCAACTCGGTTAGGAAAGTTACACAGACGCGGTTGATTAATGTTGAGGTCATAGCGCTGAGCAATTCGCACTAAAGTCTGGTGCAAGTCTTCTAAGCAGTTTGTGTCTTTCTGGTATATCTTCAACGCACCTACAGACTGCTCGTTTCCCTCGGCAATTTGCCAAGCCAGAAACTTGACCAAATCGGGATCTTCTGGTTTTCCTTCCCAGAGCATTTTGCCAGGGACACAGACGCGATCGCCCACTTTTAAGTTATTTGTCCAACCGTTAGTTGTTAGCAGCTTGTGACGCTGGGTAATGGTAATCGTGCTACCGTCTTGCAGGGTTACTTTTCGCAACTTCTCGCAGACTTGCTGTCGATACAGCCGCCGGATGGGAGCTTGCACAATTTTTCCAGTTTCTTCATCAATGGAATTGACCAGTAATTGCTCAGTCGGCGTTGTCCAGAACCCTTCGCCATCAAACTCTTGTTCGTTGGCATGAGTCTCCCAAATTTCTGCCGCCGTCTGTACTACACCGTTGACAGGAATCAGGGAATCTGCACTCAGGCATTTTCCGAGTCCCATATCGTCCGCGAGGCAAGCTCCCAAGCCCCAACGTTCCAGGAAGGTGAGCCAACTGACGCCTCGTGCTTGGTAAGGTCTTAACGTACCGTGGAAGCTTTCCGGGGCTTCAATCGGCTCAATCGAGCGATTACCTGTCAAATTGGTAATCAGCTCCTGCAATGCCCCAGAGGCTTCAAACTTAACAACCGGGAGCTTTTCGAGGGTCGTTGTGTCACCCGTACTCAGACGCAACGCATCCTCGACAGAAAGCTTCATGTTGTCCTGAGCTGCCGTAAATAAGGATTGTGCGGCACGGACATCAGCAGGTTGCAGGGCAAACCACTCACCGTTAACCTCTACTAGAGGCGATCGCAACGACATCAATCGGTCAAATTCTTTCTTTGAGATCGTTTGATCGCCAATGGCTAAGTCCCAATTGAACTTCAGCAGGCTTTGCAGCCCTAATCGTTCATTTTTCTTTGTTGAAGCGACTTCGGCTTTAATGCTGATTCCCAAGCGTTTTTCCCCGGTTCCCAAGGCTAAACCGGGAGGTAACACAACGCCTAAACCACTGTCCTGTAAGCGCCAAGCACTGCTTTTGATAAACTCATACACCTCAATCGGCATGAGTTGGCAGGAGGTAGGGCAAGGTTTGTGCAGACTGGGTTCTATGGGGGGATAAAGGCGACAAGCCAAGCCCAACCCTTTGAGTAATGTTTCTTGGGGTTGCTTAATCCTGCGGTCTTGAAGCGAGAGTTGCTCGACGGGATGCTGCCAAATAGTTTCGGCATCGACTAAAACTTCCGGTGCATCAGTTGCTTGTAGACAATATTTCAATAGCCAGTTTTCCTCTCCTGAGGCTGGGGGATGGAGAGAAAAGCAGGTACGAAACAAATTCTGCCCGATTCCTCGATATTCTCCTCGATCGAGAGCGGCGGGAGTGACTAAGTAGTCTTGTACAGGGGATGTCCAGGTATGCAGTGCCGTTGACAGGCGTTCTACTGTCCCTGGTTCAACTTCTTCAATGGTGTTGGTGTCCTGGGACAGCGCTTGCAACCATTTTTGGACATAGGTTTCTGCGGTGGCTAAAGGATGAGCCTCAACCCAATTCCGAATTTGCGCGTCAAGAGCGCTGCTAAGGAAGCGTAGCAGCAGTTCTTGAGGTTCTATCCATTGCCAGGTTGGCGAAGATTGGGGACTGGCGACGGGTAATTCTCCCCCCTGCTCCCCCGCTCCCCTGCTCCCCCGCTCCCCCGCTCCCCCGCTCCCCCGCTCCCCTGCTCCCCTTTCCCCATAAGTACGACAAGCGGCGGGCATAGTGCGGGTGAATTTTTCCAGCCTGGCTCGATCGATGGCGCTGTCGAGGAGAGGTTGCCAAGTGGCAATAACTGTACCGTCGGGCTGTTGATCGATGCCGGGTAGAAATTTGCGTCGGGAGAGTAAATCGAGACTCCAACGGCTAACTTGTGACCAAAAGCGCAGCTCACTGCCGATATGGGCATTGGCAGCTTGGAAAGTGCCTAGGGGTAATGCCTGGAGAAATTTCACGGCACTTAGAGGGTCAAGACAAAACCCTTCAACTTGCCAGGGTTGCAGCGTCAGTGAGATATCTGTGCTGTCCTTTGGTATTTGGGATGACAGCAGTGGGGGTGAGGAGTGGTTTTTTGAGGAGGGGGTTGGTAGGGCGATGATCTGCGATCGCCATTGCCACTCTGATTGCTTCAAACGCATACTGACAGGCAGGTTACTCGTTAACTCTGCTTGACTCATTCCATAGGGATGGGCGTTGACTGCGTTTGATGCAGTGGTTTTTCCGGTTGAGGCTGTGCTGCGCCAGGTTTCTCCCCAAATAAATAAATAACCACCACTTGACTGAGGAATCCAACTACCGTTTAATGCCATGCGAACAGTTCTGATTTTGCTGAATTACAAATTTAAAATTTAGAAATCATGAGCTTTTGCCCACAACATGCATGATGAAAATGTTGAATCTAACGACCGACTCTGAACCTCAAACTCGTTTCGAGCTTAGAGTCACAACTGATTGAGCAAAATTACTCTCCAAATGCTTTAAAAACTCCAAAAAATTGCTATTTCTAGGAAACCTGCCAGGGCAATGCTACTTACTCTCCAGCTCAAAGCATCCATAGGACAGAAATGCTACGATTGCCACAGAGAAAGAAACATGATAGAGAAGGAACAAGGACTGCATGCAAGAGATAGATAAGTCAATATCCTTTGACGGACGGGATATTCGGCTGAAAGTGGGTTTGCTTGCCCCACAAGCTGGTGGTTCCGTCCTGATTCAGTCGGGAGAGACTGCAGTTTTAGTGACAGCAACGCGCTCTGGAGGCAGAGAAGGCATAGATTTTCTTCCTTTATTAGTAGACTATGAAGAAAGACTCTACGCAGCCGGTCGCATTCCGGGTGGTTTTCTACGACGTGAAGGTCGTCCTCCCGAAAAAGTAACCCTCACCAGCCGTCTGATTGACCGTCCCTTGCGTCCCCTGTTTCCGAGTTGGCTGCGGGATGATATTCAAATCGTAGCAACTACGATGTCAATGGATGAACAAGTGCCGCCTGATGTCTTGGCGGTAACGGGAGCTTCGATTGCCGTATTGCAAGCGCAAATTCCCTTCTATGGCCCGATGGCAGCCGTGCGTGTTGGTTTGGTAGGGGATGATTTCATTATTAACCCGACTTTCAAAGAGATTGAGGCGGGAGACTTAGATTTGATCGTCGCGGGTTCTCCTGATGGCGTGATCATGGTAGAGGCGGGGGCAAACCAGTTACCCGAACAGGACATCATTGAAGCGATCGACTTTGGCTATGAAGCGGTACGCGCCTTGATCGAAGCTCAACGCGACTTGATGACGCAGTTGGGGATTGAGTTGGTACGTGAAGAACCCCCCGTCGTCGATTCGACGCTGGAAGACTTTATTCGCGATCGCGCCACTACCCAAATCAAGCAAGTCCTAACTCACTTTGACCAAGATAAACACGAGCGCGATGCTGCCTTAGACGAGATTAAGGAAAAAGAGATCATCGCCCCCATCGAAGCCCTCCCAGAAGATGACCCCCTCCGCGTTGCCTCCACAAACAGCAAAGCGATAGGCAATACCTTCAAAGCCCTCACCAAAGAACTGATGCGCCGTCAAATCACAGAAGATGGCGTCCGGGTCGATGGTCGAAAACTAGACGAAGTGCGTCCCGTATCTTGCCGCGTCGGTCTACTACCGTCACGAGTCCATGGTAGCGGCTTGTTTAATCGGGGACTGACCCAGGTTTTATCCACCGCCACGCTGGGAACACCGGGAGACGCTCAGGATCTAGATGACTTGCATCCGGAAGAAGAAAAGCGGTATCTGCATCACTACAACTTCCCTCCCTACTCTGTGGGAGAAACCCGACCGATGCGATCGCCCGGTCGTCGAGAAATTGGTCACGGTGCTTTAGCCGAACGCGCCATCATCCCGGTTTTACCACCGAAAGAAACCTTCCCTTACGTTTTACGAGTCGTGTCGGAAGTGTTATCTTCTAACGGTTCTACGTCTATGGGTTCCGTTTGTGGTTCTACCCTTGCCTTAATGGATGCGGGTGTGCCGATTATTAAGCCAGTCAGCGGCGCGGCGATGGGCTTAATCAAAGAAAAAGACGAAATCCGCATCCTCACCGATATTCAGGGCATCGAAGACTTCTTGGGTGACATGGACTTCAAAGTCGCGGGAACCGACACGGGAATCACGGCATTGCAGATGGACATGAAAATCACGGGTCTATCGATGGAGACAATTGCCGAAGCGATTCAGAAAGCCCGACCTGCCCGACTGCATATCTTAGATAAAATGCTAGCGGTAATTGACAAACCCCGTCCGGAGATGTCTAACTACGCCCCACGCCTGCTGACGATCAAGATCGATCCCGAACAAATTGGGATGGTGATTGGCCCTGGCGGTAAAACCATCAAAGGCATTACTGAACAAACAGGTGCCAAAGTGGACATTGAAGACGATGGAACCGTCACTGTCTCCGCTATAGAAGGAGAAAAGGCGAAAAAGGCCATCCAAATCATTCAGGGTATGACCCGCAAACTGCATGAAGGCGATGTCTATTCGGGTCGCGTCACGCGGATTATTCCCATTGGGGCGTTTGTAGAAGTGCTGCCAGGGAAAGAAGGGATGATCCACATCTCCCAACTGGCTGACTACCGCGTTGGCAAAGTGGAAGATGAAGTCGCAGTCGGTGATGAAGTCGTTGTAAAAGTACGCGAAATCGACAATAAAGGTCGCCTCAACCTCACCCGATTGGGTATTCACCCCGATGAAGCCGCCGCCGCGCGCGCCGCAGCAGCCGTTTAAGGCGTAGGTAGCAAGAGTAAACAAAAAAAGGTAGAACGTAACAAGGAAAAGTTTTTTGGCTTTTCCAGAGAACATGCCTTTTTTATCCCCTCTTCCCCAATGAAATACCGCTTACTCCTTGCTTTTCTAGTACTAGTGTTGGTGTCGTTTGTTGCGGTATTGACCTTGGGGAGTCCGCCACCACCACAGTTGGCAACGGTGGCGGATACAACAGAAAATACCAATAGCTTGCGATCGCTCGCCCAAAAGCAGGGAATCGCCATCGGGGCGGCGGTGGCATTTAAGCCGTTACAGAATGACCCGACCTACGCCAAAGTGCTGGCACGGGAGTTTAATCTCTTGGTGCCAGAAAATGAAATGAAGTTTTCCCAGGTACATCCGAAACGCGATCGCTACAACTTTAGCAAATCCGATGCCCTGGTAGAATTTGCCAAAACTAATCACCTGAAAGTCCGGGGACATCCCTTGGTGTGGCATTATGCCCTGCCTTCCTGGCTGGATGACGGCAACTTTACCCGCGACGAACTGCTGACCATCCTGAAAACTCACGTCCAAACCTTAGTCAGCCGCTACCGAGAGCAAACTGTCGCTTGGGATGTGGTAAATGAAGCCCTTAACCGCGATGGTTCCTTTCGGGACACCCTTTGGCTCCGGCATATTGGCCCGGAATATCTTGACCTAGCCTTTCGATGGGCACACGAAGCCGACCCAGACGCCCGCTTATTCTACAGCGACTACGGCGGTGAAGAATTGGGGCAAAAATCCGATGCCATCTATAAGCTAGTTGAAGGAATGCTACAGCGAGGAGTGCCGATTCATGGCGTTGGCATGCAAATGCACAAAGGCTTAAGCTACGTCCCTGAACTAGAACCCCTAACGAAAAACATCAAACGTCTAGGAGAACTCGGCTTAGAGGTACAGTTCACAGAGCTAGATGTGCAAATCGCTGATGGTAGCGGTAGCCGCCAAGAGAGGCTAGAGAAGCAAGCTGATATTTACAAAGGTCTACTTGATGTGTGCCTATCGCTGAAAAACTGTACCGCCTTTATTACCTGGGGCTTTACAGACCGTCACTCCTGGGTAGGGGATTTAACCGGACAAGTAGAAGCCCCTCTCCTATTTGACGCCACTTATCGCCCCAAACCCGCTTACGAAGCGTTAATTGAATCACTGGAAACAGAGACTCAGGAGTAGAGATGGGGAGCGGGGGTGCGGGGGTGCAGGGGTGCGGGGGTGCAGGGGTGCAGGGGTGCGGGGGTGCAGGGGTGCAGGAGAAAACCTCTTACCTCTTACCTTTCATACTTCACCCTTCATACTTCATACTTTCTCCCCGACTCACCGACTCAGGACTTTGTTTTATCACCACTGAGGAGCCTGTGATAGCAGGACAGTTGCAGCGTCTGCTGGCAAGGGTTTTGAGAAGAAATAACCCTGACCATACTCGCACTGCAAGTCCCGGATAACTTGCATCTGGGTAGAGGTTTCTACACCTTCAGCGATAACATTCATGCCCAGGTTGTGACCAAGTTTGATGATGGTGCGTACAATCTCGCCGTTTTCACTGGTGTCTTCCATCCGACTGACGAAAGAGCGGTCTACTTTGAGCATATCGATGGGGAACCGATGAAGATAACTTAACGAGGAGTAACCTGTACCAAAATCATCAATTCCCAGTTGAATCCCCAAGGCTTTTAGACGCACTAGCTGGGTGATGGTGGACTCCACTTCGTCCATCATCATACTTTCAGTAATTTCTAACTTTAAGCTGTGACTATTTAACTGAGTGGTTTCTAGAACTTGTTCAATTTGTTCAACAAGGTCAGGATTAGTCAGTTGTCCACTAGAAAGATTGACACTGATCATCAAGGGGGGAGTGCTGGGAAACAATTCGTGCCAAAGATGCATCTGGCGACAAGCTGTTTGCAGAATCCACAGCCCTAGGGGATCGATTAGCCCTGTTTCTTCTGCCACTGAGATAAAATCAAGCGGGCAAATGTAACCGTGTTGGGGATGCAGCCAGCGCACAAGCGCTTCAAATCCGGCGATTTTGCTGGTTGCTGTTGAAATAATCGGCTGGTAGTGCAGCAGAAATTCTTTCCGTTCAAGGGCTTGCCGCAAATCTGTCTCTAACTGCAAGCGCTTGACTACAGCCGTCCGCATTCCCGTAGCGAAAATTTCGTGGCGGGCTTTGCCAAGGGATTTGGCTCGATACATGGCGGTGTGGGCATCCCGGAGCAAGTCCTCTGGATGATGCTCGTAGCCTGTTTGATTAAAGGCAATGCCCGTGCTGACGGTTGTAAAGATTTCCTGTCCATTTAGGTGGAAGGGTAATTGCAGCGCTTTGTGCAAGGAGTCTGCCACAGAGGTGGCTTCACTCACGTCATCCAATTGCTCTAACAAAATAGCAAACTCGTCTCCTCCCACTCGTGCCACTTGATCGCCTGCTCGTAAACAGGTTTTCAAGCGGCTGATGGTTGCGATCAGGAGTTGATCGCCTATTTGATGCCCAAAGCTTTCATTAATGACTTTAAATCGGTCTAAACCCAAAAAGAGAATCGCCAGGAGATCTGACTGGCGGTGTTTTGTGCGGGCGATCGCTTTCTGGAGATGCCGAACAAACAACACTCGGTTGGGTAACGCCGTTAAAGGATCGTGAGAGACACTATGTAGCACCTTGTAAGCCAGCGTTGCACTACCCGTGACAATAAACGCCAGAGCGGGCAGCACGACCGGAACCCAACCCGCTTGGGTAAAAATGAGGAAACTCACCCCAAAGAGTCCCCCAAGCATCACAACACCTACTAGTCCAGAAACCAGAGGATGCCGCAGTCGCCATGCCAGTATTCCGCCAGCAAAAGACCACGTCCACAGCCATAGCGCTTCTGTCCCTTCATTCCAAAACCAAAACAGCTTTTGCTCATCTAGCGCCGCGCTGAGGATCTGACTGATCATCTGGGCGTGAACAATTACCCCCGGCATGAGCGGCTGACCCTGTTGACTAGCACTGTAGGGAGTCAAGAAAGAATCTTTCGCGCTGGGTGCCGTTGTGCCAATCAAGACGATTTTGTCTTTTACCCAGTCGGGGTTGATTTGTCCCTGCAAAACTTGGGTGAGTGTTACCTGCTGTGCTACCCGCTCTGGCGAATGGTAGTTGAGCAAAACTTGGTAGCCTTGGTCATCAATGTTTTGATAGCCTCCAGAACGGGCTTGCAAGGCGGCAAACCTAGCGTTGCCTAAGCATAGGCCGTTAGAGCGAACGTTGAGCGCCATATCGCGATCGCTTAGATAACTCAGACTTACCCGGAGAGAGAATGAGTAGAAGCGTTCATTTCCCAAGGCAGCAAACATTAGATTGCGACGAAGTACCCCATCAGGATCGATGACAAAGTCGGTGAAGCCAATGCGCTCGGTTGGAACTGTGGGAGGTGGCGGTACTCCACCCTTTTCGTCGCCCAGCGCATTAATAGCAATGACGTTAGGGGCTTGGAGTTGCTCAAGCAGTGCTGCCTGACCCTCTCCTTGGGGAAGGTCACGATGTAGGTCAAGTCCGATGACTTTGGGGTCATATTGTTGCAGTTTTTGTATGAGTTGCGCCACAACCCGATCGGAAAGGGGCCACTCTTTGATGGACTGGATGTCTGATTCTGCGATCGCAACCACTAAAATGCGAGGGTCGGGCGGGGCATCTTTTTGTAGCCGCACCATTTGATCGAAGGCTGCAAGTTCTAAGGGTTGCAGACTAGCGCTTAGTTTGACTCCCAGCAGTAAGCCCGTTATCAATAAACTAATCGGGAGCGGAGCTTCTTTGCAACTCAAGATGCCTTGCAAAACCCATGAGGGGAGACGCTTTCGGCGGTTTGCAAAGCGACCATCGCGGTCTTTTTTTTGTCCTAACAGCAGCAAGCGGATTTTCTGAGGAAGTTTAACAATCACAGCACCTGGTAGCTGACTGATAAGGAGGATCTACGTAGCAATTTTAGATAAATTGCTACAAACTAACACTTTTTAACAGTATTAGCCCAAAATCTGTAGAGAAGATTGACAGCTTTTCGTAGAGCATAAGTCCCATTGCTTTTGTTTCAATGGTAAATTCACAGCCTCAGGATAGATAGGCTAGACCTATGGTTACTGGCTCACGAATCGCCTGTTTAGGCACTGTAGATGCTCCAAAAGCAATTCGGGCGTTACGGTTTAACTACCCTATTGATTGGATGATGAGGATGCACACCTAGTCCGGCTGAAATTTCCGCTTCACTACCAAGGTCTGTCTGAACCCTTGAGCAAGTGTTACAGGAAATAGTAGTGGCAATCAACTTTAAGGAAGCGATCGCTTCCCTACAACTTAACCTACAACAAGCAGTTTAAGACAGCTCTCTTTCTTGCCTGGATAATAGGAAGACAGGATTTAACAAGTATTTAACCGGGATTGCTCAAGCACAGGCAGGATTCTTCCGTGAGAGGGACTGTTGGTTAATGGAGAGCGCCATCCTACGAGGTGCAGGGGATGGTGCGATCGCTTCCGGCAAAAATTGTCGTCTCTAAAAGCTCTAGTCCATTAATTTATCTATTCTGCATCCGTCTTTAGGATTATATTTTAAAAAACCCCAAAAGCTTTATCCTTTCAACAAAAAGCACTTGTTAATTCCTCAGTAAATGCCTACAAAGTACTACTATCTTGACTTTTTCATTAAGTAAAAACTCAATAATTCTACGGAGGACGAAAAATAAGTAGTTACATGTATTTTCCTTTTCTGGCTTGTGGTTTACGATGATGACTGCTACTAACTGTTCAATCAAATATGTCGCTATAGCTACAAGATTTGCTGAGTAACAGGAACTAAATTGAGTTGAAGAAAATAAGTAACTAAGATTACTCAATTTAGCTCCAATTTAATTGAACGGGTCTACTATTTCTCAGGGTGCCAGTCGATGAAATTCCGTAAAGCTCTTTCTGCCATGGGTTTGGCTTTGCTGCTCAATGCAGTTTCTACCAGCCTTCCCAGCTTAGTTTCAGCAGGGGAATCCCAAAATGAGGCTCCCAAGCAAGGAATACCAGGACGGCGTGTTAGTGGAGGAACTAGGATGGTGAGTCCTGAGCTGGGGAAAAAGTATGAAGGGTGAAGGGTGAAGGATGAAGGATGAAGGGTAAGAAGTTCTCCCCTGCACCCCCGCTCCCCTGCTCCCCTGCACCCCCGCTCCCCCGCTCCCCGGCTCTAGGCGATCGCGTTTTCATCGGAAGACAAAAGCCATTGCTGAAGTCTGGCGATGAACGACAGTGTTTGTTGGTACGCCGCCGTATTGCCCTGTTGCTCAAAGTGTCCGGATGCTGTCTTGAAATCTGATAGTGCTGCCTGCTGAAGTCCTAGTTGGTGGTGGATAATGCCCCGATTAACATAGGCTTCAGCATGGTTTGGTTCAAGTTGCAATGCTAAAGTGAAATCTCGGATTGCGCCCTGTAAATTGCCGCTGTGGTGACAGGCACAGGCACGGTTGTAGAAAGCACGATGGTTGTTATGGTCTAGCCGAATGGCTCGCTCGAAGTCAGCGATCGCTCCTGGTATATTTTCCAACATCAGTCGAGCCAAACCTCGGTCATTGTAAACCTCTAGCAGGAGCGAGGTATCAGACGGGTGATGCTGACGTAATGCCTGGTTATAGTCAGCGATCGCTCCTGGATAGTCTTTCAGTTCAAAACGCGCCAATCCTTGATTGTAATAAGCACGAAAATCAGTACGATGTCGGGCGATCGCCTCAGTATAATCCGCGATCGCAGCTTGGTAATTTCCCAGACGGTAGTAGGCGAGTCCTTGATTGAGGTAGGCTTCTGTGTTGTCAGGATTTAGTCGCAAGGCTTGGGTACAATCTGTCGCAGCGGCTGTGTAATCACCCCACTGAACACGCGCCAAACACCGATTGCTATAGGCTGCCGCCAAATTAGGGTCGCGTTCAATCGCTTTAGTAAAATCCTCTATAGCTCCTAAATAATCATTACCTTGCAGCTTTTCTACGCCAGAATTAAAAATTTCTGAGGCGATCGCCATGGGAGTAGCTACGGTTATAGCTTGAGCAGGTGCTGTCAGTGGTAAGACAACAAGCACCAATGCTATACCCAAGCCAAACAAGATGCGGTACAAGTGGCTCATAAATCTATTAATAGTAGGGTTGAGCGATAGATTCGCTTCAGGGAGCAAAAAAGTGTAGAAGTTCATTCCTGCTCCACCCATCAAAGGCGGCAAAATTGCTCCACTCTTGTCGAGAGAACTTAGTGCCAGCCTTTCTCTGCTTGCTCTAAAACATAAGCGGCAACATCTTCAATTTGCTGCTCGTTTAGACGGCGGCGGAAGGCAGGCATAGAATTTTTACCATTCTTTACCTGATTTGTAATTGCCTCCAGTGAGTTCATCCCGTACTTTTCCAGGGCGGCTTTCTTCAAAGTTTTGCTGGCTACGACGATGTTGCGACCACCAAGATGGCAGGCGGCACAGTTAGCCCCGAAAATACTACCTCCCTTGACTGTGTTAGCCGCGAAAGCGGGTTGAGAGAGGACAACGGTGAACAAGGCGATCGCGACCCAGACAATCGATACAATTTTTTTCAACTGAGTTCTCCTGAAAATAGCTACCCAGAGTTAGGGTAGCGCCCCATATTATCGAGGGAAAAAGTTCTCCGCGTCAAAATAAATTGTCAGACGTTGTCAAGGGCGATCGCCTACGTAGCTGGCTAATTGAGCCAAAAAGGGAGAAGCCGAACCATCAAGGGCCAAATTGCCCCTCCCCAGCCAAGATTTGATTTAACTCCAGCCTTTCTCTGCTTGTTCTAAAACATAGGCAGCGACATCTTCAATTTGATTGGCGCTGAGACGTCCCTTAAAAGCTGGCATGGTATTTTTGCCGTTCGTTACCTGTTGGACAATTGCTTCCATGGAGTCCATGCCATACTTCTCTAGGGCATCCTTCTGGAGAGTTTTGCTTGCCATGACGACATTGCGTCCCCCGGTATGACAGGCAGCACAGTTAGCACCAAAAATTTTTGCTCCACCAGCGGGATCAGCCGCGAGGGCAGGGTGTGTTGTCAAGCTGAAGAAGGCGATCGCTAAACTTAGTACCGACAGTAGCGTTTTTAAAAGCATTTTCCTCTCACAACCAGTAAGCATTAAGATCGTTATTCATTGTGAAGTGAGCTACAGTCGGCGTCAAAAGACAAGCTGTCGTACTTCGCTCAAGATCATTTCTCTAACTCACTAACCCGGACAAATGGCACCTCTTCCTCCTCACCGTCCTCAAAAACTTTCTCTTGGCCCTTTGGAGACCGAGGTTTTGCACATTGTCTGGGAACTTGGTTCGGCAACAGTCAAGGATGTGCACGAACGAATTTTGAGCGATCCAGAGCGGGAGTTGGCTTATACCTCCGTCACTACGGTGCTGCGCCGTCTTACGAAAAAAGGCTGGTTAATGTGCGAAAAAACAGAGCGTGCTTTTTGCTGGCAACCTTTAGTTTCACGCCAGGAAGCACAGCTTCTAAACGCCCACGCTCGACTCAATCAATTTCTGGCTGTCAGCAATCCTGATATTGTCGCCGCTTTTGCCGATAGCCTGGATGCTGCCAGTGTCGAGCAAATTGAAGCGATCGCGCAACGCCTGCAAGCCCTGCGTCGAGCAACAGAGGAGGACTCGTAATGCATCTAGTGATGATTCTGCTGGCTGTGGCGCTATCTTACGGGCTGAGATGGAGCTGGATAGAACCCAGTGGAACTTGGGCAGAACGCTGGCAGCGATCGCTGTTGTTATTTGCCTTACCTCCCCTGATGCTGCTGATGACGGCGCTGGCGGTGCTGTGTATGGGGCCTCAAGGACGAATGCTGGGGCTACATACGGATTGGTTTAGCTATTGGCTGGTGCTGGGAGGTGTCGGAGTAGCTCTTGGTTTTTGCTTGAAGTTAGCAGTGGAAGGTTGGCGATCGCTACAACAAATTCGCACCTATCCTCAAATCAATCTACAGGCGACCTCCGCACGTCTGTTGGACAAGCCAATTTTATTCAGCGCTCAAGTCGGTTTCTGGCAGCCAGAACTAGTTGTCAGCCAGGGATTATTACAAACTTTGAACCCAAACCATCTCAACGCAGTCTTAACCCATGAGCAAGGTCATGCCTACTACCGGGATACTTTTTGGTTTTTCTGGCTGGGTTGGCTACGTCGCCTGAGCTTCTGGTTACCCAATACAGAAGCCCTGTGGCAGGAACTCCTTGTTTTACGGGAACTCCGGGCAGATCGTTGGGCAGCAGAACGAGTCGATCCGCTGCTACTGGCAGAATCCTTGTTGATTGTCGTCAGTACCTCGATTGCCGCACCGGAAAGCATCTGTGCTGCCTTTAGTCAGCCAGCGCCGCGTAATCGCTTGCAGGAGCGGATCGATGCCCTTTTAGAGGCACCACCGTCAATTCAGTCCAATTCCTGGATTTGGAGTTGGGGAATTTTATCCCTGTTACCGCTAATGGCAATTCCGCTTCATAATTAGTTACAAAAGCGCTGATTATTTTTAGAGAATAGCTTGACCAAATAGCTTGACAAATTAGAGATTTTATGAGTTTACAGACTTAGCACTTCTCTGTCGGATTAAGCACATTGGTAAAAAATTGAACGCCAAAACGCTCCCTTGTGACAGGAACATCTATTTTGCGAACACGCCCTAATAAAGCCTCAGCAAAACAGCACCTGGCTGTTCAACACCGTTACTCCTTGAGTTTGTCTCCCTGGCGATCGCCGTTGAGTTTGGGCATCCAGTTTTTAGTAGCAGGCTCCCTCCTCGCCTTATCTGGCTGTGGGTTGCTCAGTGAAACTGAAGCTGGCGCTCAACCGCGTACCCCTGGTGCAGAAAGAGGAGGAGGCACAACCCCTGTAGAAGTTGCCGTTGCCCGCCCTGGCACCCTAGGCGAACCCCTGAACTATGTCGGCACCACCCAACCCATTCGGGAAGTAGCGGTGCGATCCCAAATAGAAGGGCGGTTACTCGCTCTGCAAGTGGGAGTGGGCGATCGCGTTAGTCAGGGGCAAATCATCGCTCGGTTAGACGATTCCTTACTGCTGACTACTGTTAATCAAGCAGAGTCAGAACTTGCCACCCTGACGTCAGAAGTTGCCCGCGCTCAGACGCAGGTAAACAATGCGAAAGCGCAAGCGGCAAGGGCACAGGCAGAACTACAACAGGCACAAGTGGATGCTGAACGATTGCGATCGCTTGCTGCCTCCGGAGCAATATCCCGACAACAAGCCGAACTCGCTCAAACCGCCGCCGTGACTGCCCAACAAAACCTAAATGCGGCAAATTCCCAAATCGCCACCGAACAGCAAGCCGTCGCCGCCGCTCAAGGTCGAGTCGCTGCCCAACGCGCCACTCTTGCTCAGGCAAAAGAACGCCAGTCTTACGCCCTCCTGGCTTCCCCCCTTAACGGCGTCGTGCTACAGAAAACGAGCGAACCGGGCAATCTCATCCAGCCGGGCGGGGAAATTATCAAAATCGGTGACTTTAGCCGCGTCAAAGTAGTCGTTCCCGTTTCGGAGTTAGGGGTTGGCGAGCTTCAAGTCGGGCAGTCTGTGCAGGTCAGCTTAGATGCTTTGAAAGATGAAGAATTTTCCGGACAAGTGACTCGCATCTCCCCCGTTGCGGACAATACCACCCGTCAGTTACCCGTAGAAGTCACCATTGCTAACCCTAATGCTCGTATTGGTAGTGGCTTATTAGCACGGGTGAGCTTTGGAGGGAGCAAGACAGCGCGGGTTGTGGTGCCGCAGTCGGCATTGCAAGAAGGCAGGGGGCAAGGGAGCCGGGAAGCTGAGACAGAGGCTTCTCAACAACAGACTCCCTCCTCGTCAACTGTGTTTGTGGTTACAGGGAACGGACAAGAGGCAAAAGTTGAGGCTCGTTCGGTGCAAGTTGGCACTCGTACCAATAACAAGGTGGAAATCCTGGAGGGATTGCAACCCGGGGAGCGTTTTGTTGCCCAGAGTGGCAAACCGCTTAAAGATGGCGAATCTGTGCGCTTGAGCGTTCTGTCAGAAGAATCATGAGAAATAAGGGTAGGGAATAACTGCTAACCCCGGTAAATCCGCCCTTTGTTAGGACTCGGTGGCAACCCAATAATTGAACAAACATGAGCAACGGACAACGGACACCCGCAGGATTTAGCCTCAGCGCCACGGCAATTTACCGTCACATTGGCACGCTGATGCTAACGCTGGCAACCCTGGTACTTGGGGTATTTTTCCTGACGCAGATTCAGGTCGATTTGTTGCCATCCATTACTTATCCTCGGATTGGGGTGCGGGCAGATGTGCCCGGAGTCTCGCCGGAGGTAGCGGTGGAAGAAGTCACCAAACCCTTAGAAGCCGCCTTAAGCACGACAGAAGGCGTGGTGCAGGTGTATTCCCAAACCCGTGAGGGACGAGTGAGTGTAGATTTGTTCTTCCAACCGGGGGGCAATATTGACCAAGCACTAAATGATGCGACAGCCGCCTTGAACCAGGCGCGGGGTCGCCTCCCAGATACAGTGGAGCAACCGACGCTGTTTAAAGCTGACCCTTCACAGTCACCCATTTACGAATTGGCATTGCGATCGCCTTCTTTAGAAGAAGTCGATTTGCGAGTGTTTGCCGAGGAAGAACTCGTCCGCGAACTAGGAGTCGTTTCTGGCGTGGCATCAGTAGATGTTTCTGGTGGCGTCAGCGAAGAAGTGCGAGTGCAAATTGACTCAAATCGCCTCCAATCATTAGGTATTGGCTTAACAGAGGTATTGAATGCCCTCAGAGAACGCAATCAGGATGTAGCGGGAGGACGCTTGGAAGGTGATGAGGCAGAACCCTTAACCCGTACCGTGGGACGCTTCCAAAGTTCTGAAGAAATTCGCAATATCTCTTTTGAGGTGAGTAATGCTAGCTCCGAGGAGTCGGCTCTCAATCAAAGATCCTTAGTCTACTTGCGTGACTTTGCCGAAGTCATCGACGGTTCAGAAGAACAACGGGTTTACGTTTTCCTCAATGGCGAACAAGCCATTAAACTGAGTATTCAAAAACAGGCGGATGCTAACACAATTGCCGTCGTAGATGGGGTGAAAAAACGGATTGCCGAACTGCGACAGTCCGGTTTAATTCCGGAAGATTTAGAGCTGGTTGCCACGCAAGACGAATCCGTTTTTATTCGCAACTCGATCTCTAATGTGACAACGTCTGGCTTAATCGGTGCGGCTTTAGCCGCGATCGCTGTGCTGTTATTTCTGGGTTCTCTCAGGCAAACGGTAATTATCGTTTTCGCAATTCCCCTAGCCACGCTGACAGCAATTATCTTGATGAAGTTGTTTGGATTATCCCTGAACGTTTTTAGCCTGGGCGGTTTAGCGCTGGGTGTGGGGATCGTCGTAGATAACGGGATTGTCATGTTAGAGAATATCTCCACAGGAATGGGGATGACTCCCGACGGAGGAAAAGAGCCACGCCGCAGTTCCGAGTTCTTTATCCAGCAAGCCGCATCTAGCAGCCGCGAAGTGGAATCAGCCCTGGTGGCTTCCACGAGTACAAACTTAGTCGCCGTGCTGCCATTTTTGCTGATTGGTGGCTTCATCTCACTGCTATTTAATGAATTAATTTTGACGATTAGCTTTTCTGTTGCTGCTTCTTTGGTGGTAGCGCTAACTGTCGTGCCGATGATGACTTCCCGCTTGTTGGGGATACGTCGTTCTAGTGGGGTAAAAAATTCTTGGCTATTACAGCAGTTTAATCGCCGTTTTGAGGCAGCAACCCATGGTTACAGGCGCTTTTTGCAGATGGTGCTGCGTTATCGAATTGTCGTCATTGCGATCGCCTTTTTAGTCTTAGGCGGCGGTAGTTTTTTCCTCGTCAATCAAATTCCCCAAGAAATCCTGCCCCGCATCGATACTGGACAAGCGAGACTGTTTGCCTCCCTTCCTCCCGGTACCAGCCTAGAAAACAATCGCAAAGTGATGACAATGGTGGATGACATCCTCCTGTCTCAACCAGAAACCGACTACGTCTTTACCACGTCCGGCGGCTTTCTTTTTGGCAGCAACACCATCGCAAATCCTTTGCGGGGTTCCAGCACGATTTCCCTGAAACCGGGTAGCGATGTTGAGGCGTTTGTTGCCCGCGTCACGCCGCAGTTTGACAAGCTGAACTTAGTCGGCTCTCGCCTCCGTCTCAGTCCGGGTGAAGTACGGGGGATTATTTTAACTAACTCACCCATACGGGGTGCAGAAGTTGATGTTATTCTGCAAGGACCAGATACGGAACAACTTAACCAGGCAGGGCAGCAAGTGCTGCAAGCCTTAGACGAGCAAGTCACCCTGGCGCAGTTTCGTCCGGATGCTGACGACCAACAGCCGGAAGTGCAGATTCGCCCCGACTGGGAGCGGGTGGCGCAGTTTGGTCTCACGACACAGGACATAGGCAATACCATCCAGACGGCAATTGAGGGGTCGGTTCCCACACAACTGCAACGGGAAGAGCGTTTGGTAGATGTGCGCGTGCAACTGGAGCGAGGAGCCTTGCAACGGGCGGCTCAGTTAATGCAATTACCCTTATTTGGCAATCAAGTCCGTCTGGGAGATGTGGCAACCATTGAGGAAGGGGCTGCACCGGGTGAGATTCAGCGGATTAATCAGCGCCAAGTGTTTATCATTGCCGGAAATCTGACAGAAGGAGCCGTTTTGAGCGATGCGATCGCTCAAACCGAATCAGTGATTTCCCAACTCGACTTACCGGAAGGTGTCAGCGTCATCCCGAGTTCCGCTAGCGAAACCAATCAGCAACTGCAAGACTCGCTAAAAACTCTCGGCGGGCTTGCCGCTTTCCTCGTGTTTGTCGTGATGGCGGTGCAGTACAACTCGCTCATCGATCCCTTGGTGATTATGCTCACCGTTCCCCTCGCCCTAGCTGGCGGAATAATGGGACTATTTATCACCCAAACCGCCATCGGCGCAACTGTGCTAGTCGGTGCCGTTCTCCTCGTGGGGATTGTCGTCAACAACGCCATCATCCTGGTGGAGTTGGCAAACCAAATCCACGCTTCAGAAGGTATCGACCGCAAAAGTGCCATTCTCAAAGCCGCCCCCCAACGCCTGCGACCGATTTTGATGACTACCATCACCACAGTTTTAGGATTATTCCCCCTAGCACTGGGAATTGGCGAAGGTTCAGAGTTTCTGCAACCCTTGGGCGTGGTTGTCTTTTCCGGTTTATCCCTAGCCACTCTATTGACACTATTCATCATTCCCTGCTTCTACACCCTTCTCCACGACTGGTTTAGTGGCAAACCACCCCGCAAACCTACAAGAAAAGTTGTACAGATCGATACGCTGGATATTGTGTCTAGCAAGACCTGAGCAAGAGAAGGAACGCGATCGCCTCCTCAAGCTCCCCCCATCAAGATAGAAGGAACAGATCGCCCCACTTTTGCTTCTATGAATGTACTCTTCATCTGTTGCGGTTTTTCACGTCTGTAGCTCAATACCAGTCCACGCCTGCAACCGATTGTTAAAATCCAGTAAGTTTCCCAGAACGCTTTATGGTTAACACCGTCTTCAACCCCCATCAGCGGCTAGCTCACTTCTCCGTACCTAGCCAGTTCATTGCCAAAGGTCTTTTACTAGCAATGCTGGGGACGCTGGGAGCCTCACTTGGCGTTGCACAATTGGCTCCCCCTGCGGCGGCTCAAGAACAATCGGCTGCCGAGAACGCGGTGCAGAGGCAACTTTTAGGGCAGTGGCAAGCCAAAGACCCGACATCGGAGGAAGTCTTTACCTTTATCTTTGCCCCTGACAATAAACTGTTTGTAGTGTTACCTGCGCCTGAGGGGACTTCAGTGGCGCTTCAGGTAGAGTACGCCATCGATACCACCACCCAACCGATGCAACTAGATATCCAGCTCAGCCCTGAGCAAGTGGCGGCGACAATTTTTGAATTTACGGCTGATGGTAAGTTGCGTTTGCCTTTAGAGGGATTGGAACCGGGACAGCCTAGA
The DNA here is from genome assembly GCA_019359445.1 of Kastovskya adunca ATA6-11-RM4. Taxonomy (GTDB): domain Bacteria; phylum Cyanobacteriota; class Cyanobacteriia; order Cyanobacteriales; family Coleofasciculaceae; genus Kastovskya; species Kastovskya adunca. The sequence goes on from JAHHHJ010000009.1 coordinate 152,684, forward strand.
CAAACGGCGTTTAAACCCAACACGACACAATTTACAAAAACCTCTGAGGCAACAACCGTACCAGAAGACATCGAAGTGATCGAACTAGAAGCGGAAATTGCGAAAACGCGATCGCCCGAAGGTGAAGCCAAAAACTATATGTATGCTCTGACGATGGTGCAGCAGGCGCACTATGTGGAACAGGGAAATTTTGCCAATGCCATTGAAGATGTGAGCATTGGGCTGAGGACAGAAACGGAGTCCTATCTCTACCAGATTGTGCCTCAACGAGACAACAAGAAAAGTGTGATGGTAACGGCAACGGCTAAGGATGCCACACTACCTAGCTACACTGGGGCTGTATTTGTCACTCAAGTAAACGGGAAAGAAACAACCGTTGCCCAGGTTTGCCAAACCGAGCAGCCCTCAACTTCGCCGCCTGTAATGCCTCAGGCTCCTACCAGGGGTTCTGTAGAGGTTCAGTGTCCTGTGGGTTCCAAAGCATTACAGCTACAGTGAGGTTAACAAGCGGGCTGAAACGGAAGTGAAAGTAGCGATCGCTGACAGCCAATCATAACAAAATGTCCAGATTAACCCATCGTTAAGGGAAGAGATTGCTACAATCTCAATTAATTTTCGTTCTTGATTGCCATGACTGATCATGTTCTTGACGTTCGCAACCTGCAAGTAGAATTCCTCACTGACGCAAGACGGGTTTTGGCAGTCAACGGCATTAACTTTACGTTGAAGCGCGGTCAAACCCTGGGAATCGTTGGCGAATCGGGTTCAGGAAAATCCGTCACTTCCTTGGCAGTTATGGGGTTAGTTCCTACCCCCGGTAGAGTAACTGACGGCGAAGTTATCTTTCACGATCTTGCCCAAGATGGCAGCCCCCTAGAACCCGTGGATCTCGTAAGGCTCACTCCGGAGCAAAAGCGCCTTTACCGGGGCGGTCAAATCTCGATGATTTTCCAGGAACCAATGAGTTCCCTTAACCCGGTCTATACCTGTGGGTTTCAGCTTACCGAAGCGATTCGCCAACACCAGAACGTTTCCCAAGCAGAAGCACGGCGACAAGCGATCGCCCGTCTTCAGGAAGTTAAACTCTTACCTAGCGATGAAGAGCTGCGCCAACGCTACCTAGAAAACCTCCAACAGCTAGATCTCGGTCAATCTTTACCGGGAGAAAAGGAAGTTAATCATCACATTAATCAGCAAAAACTGGCAATCCTGGAACGCTATCCCCACGAACTTTCCGGCGGTCAGTTGCAACGGGTAATGATTGCCATGGCGATCTCCTGTAACCCGGATGTGTTGATTGCGGATGAACCTACAACCGCCTTGGATGTTACGGTGCAAGCCACTATTCTCGATTTGTTGCGGGAGCTGCGCGACATCCGGGGGATGTCGATGATTTTCATTACCCACGATTTGGGTGTGATTGCAGAAATTGCCGACACTGTGGCAGTGATGTATAACGGCAAAATTGTCGAAAGCGGTGATGTTTGGCAGATTTTTTCCGATCCTCAGCATCCCTACACGAAAGGGTTACTCGCTTGTCGCCCGCGCCTCGACCAGACTCTGCCATACCTACCGACTGTGTCAGATTTCATGGAAGTTGTGACGGCAGAAAATGGGGAACAAGCTATTAAAGAAAAATCCCCTGACGTATTACCCAAAGTTACAGATGAGGGCTTAGAAATAAGGGAAAAGGTAACTGATAAACCCTCTAATGTTGTAAAAACTTCTTCCCCTTTGATCGCCGTCCGCAACCTGCAAGTCGGCTTTCCTGTCCAGGGCGTTTTTGGCGCAACTCAACGTTACATCATGGCGGTTGATGGGGTTTCCTTTGAGGTTTATTCTGGGGAAACTTTGGGATTAGTCGGGGAGTCGGGCTGCGGGAAATCTACCCTGGCGCGGACTTTGCTGCGGCTAATTCAGCCCATCAGTGGCGAGATTCAGTTTGAAAATCAAGATGTGACTCGTCTCAAGGGGAATCGCCTGCGACAGTTGCGACGGGAGATGCAAATTGTCTTCCAAAATCCCTATAGCTCCCTCGATCCTCGGATGAAGATTGGAGAGGCGATCGCCGAACCGATGTTAATTCATCGTGTGGGAGGTAATCAAAAAGTCAGACGCGATCGCGTTGCTTATTTACTAGAGCGTGTTGGTTTAAACCCCAACTGGATAAATCGCTATCCTCACGAGTTTTCCGGCGGTCAACGTCAACGGGTATGCATTGCCAGGGCTTTAGCCTTGAACCCGAAGTTTATCATCTGCGATGAATCTGTTTCTGCATTAGATGTATCTGTGCAGGCGCAGGTACTCAATTTGCTCAAAGAAGTACAAGCCGAATTTAATTTGACTTACATCTTTATTTCCCACGATTTGAGCGTGGTGAAATTTATGAGCGATCGCATTATGGTGATGAACAAAGGACGGATTGAAGAAATTGGTCTGGCGGAAAATATCTACCGCGAACCGGAAAAGGAATACACCCGTCAACTGATCGCCTCGATTCCCACAGGGAGTTTGGAACGCATCCAAGAGCAACAAGCGGGACGGGGTATTGCGCCATTATCTGCAGTCAGAGATCCCTGGGCTGTGAATTAAGGTTGCGACAGGTTAGCTAAGGTGGGAGCAGATGTGGCTATGATTGTGATTTTTTTAGAACTAACTTCTGCTCTAAATCTTGCCTTCAAACCGCTGGTGCCAGATGATGTTAGCCAAGACGACAACAGCTAGAGTGATGCCTCCTCCAACCCAAGCCAGCAGGGGATTGTAACCACCACGGCTGAGGTTCTCCATCCAGAGATGGGTGAGATCGGAGGACACTAACCGATCGGCGAGGAAGGGAGAGAGATAGATCAAAGCTGCACCAATAAGCAGCCAGCCCACCATAGAGGCGAGCAGAAAGATGGTTTTGGCGGTAGATTGGCTACCCATGAGCGATCGCGGTAAAGAACTAAGGTTGAGATTAGCATGGGCGATGCGTTACGGCAGAATAAAGGCAATCTGTGGCAGGGGGCGATCGCCAATTTCATAGGCTACGATTGCACGAGTAAGCTTTGATTGAACTATGAAGAAGCCGGAACATCCCCTCACGGGAGAAGCACTAATTAAGGAAGTCTGTCGGCGGATTCGGGTTGCCCGTAGTTACTGGGATGCTCATAATAATGCGGCTTGTCGGGGAGAACGCGATCGCGCTTTAGCCCTTTACAATACTCTGACGAAAGAACAAAAAGACAAGATTCCGCAGCAGTTGCGGGTGTGGCTTCGCTACCGCAGTGAAAAATACTTTGGAGAACACCGAACGCCGCCCAAGTCGAAACGAAAGTCGAAGTAGTAATTTTCTTTTACGGGGTTTGGATAGGGCGATCGCACCCTTAATCAGGTCTTGCCGTCGTTCCAAGCCTCTTTTCGATTGACATAGTGAAAGCTTATAAAGTTAAGTCAATGTATAATAAATTTTGAGTAATCAAAGGCTGAAATAGCTTGCACAGAGCCTACCAACATAGCACCTGATGCCTGCATACACACTTCCTCAATGTCCAGAACTATTATTGAGAGTAGCAGGCTCGGATTCCGATAATGCACGATATAAGGCTTTGAAGAATGTTGTTGAACTTGTTAACGCAGGCTATCTAAAAATTCAACTGCCTGAAGGCTTTAGTACATGGCAACTCATTGAAATTAAAGAGCAAGATTTAATGGCTGAAGATGAAAATAAAATCATTGAAGCTGTAAAAGTTCTTAATAAGCTTTCTGTTTCAAGGCAGAGAATGCAGGAACTCAATGAACAAGCTTTGCAAGCTCGAAGACATATAGATGTTCTCTTCACCGAGAAAATTTTAGCGAAAGAAGATTTTAAGAATATTGAGGAAGGTCTTAAGATTATCAGGGATTTTGCTCAAGTTAGTTTGCGATATAAGGAAGCATCAACTAAAGCAGAAGAAGCTCGTTCTATACTTGACGAAGCATTGAATATATATGAAGAGTAATTTTTCAAAAAAAGAGTAGAATGAAGCTAAAATATTTTTCTCAATCTTATAACATTCCAACAGCAGAGGATGAGGACTGGTTCGATCCCCAAATGTCTTCGGATACACTTTTATTTATAGATCCTTTCCTTGTTTTTGAAAGTGATATTCCTTTATTCAGCAATGCCAAAGAAAAGTTTTTTACTTTCTTTAACTCAGCTTTTGAATTAGCTCATGAGGCTGTGAACTCACGTACAGCCTATAACAAATTAAAAGCAGTACTTAAGTTTCCAGAGGTGAAAGAATTATGCTTAGGGTTCTCTGAGCGAGGAACTGCTGGATCGGGTTCTGGAGGTGGTTACTCTAAAGGTTTTGCTGATGCATTATTGAAACTGGCTTCTGCTGGTTATACAGGGCTAGATCACTTTGAAGAAATAGAAATTTTTACATTAGGTATTGGTAAGGATAGAATTAGCGATGCTACAGCAAATATTATTAAGCCTGAATTAATTGAATATACTCAACAAGTATGTAATATATTCAAGATTCCTACGATATCTCATGTAATTGAAAATGCTGGATTTGACTATGAATACAAGCGTTGGGACAAAGGTCGAGTTTATACCCTACCAGGAAATCCTTTTTTCAATAGAGGAGAAAGGGCTGTAATCCTTGTACCCAAAGCTTTTCTTTGTGCAACTCATGCAATTGGAGCTGATGGCTTCAAGAATTATGTCCAAGACAACAAGAATGAAGAACTAAGAGCAGATTTAAACTACGAAATTGAAAAAGAATTTAAAAAAATTAATAAGTCACATATTGTTGATTTAGCAGAAAGACATCCGAAGTGGGTTCGCGAGTATGTAGATTATGTTGAGAATGATGCAGATATAAAACCGTACGATCTTGAAGTTGACCGTGAGAACTTATATAGAAATGAAAAAAGAGCTTATTCTTTTATTATTTCTCATCCAATTGAAGTATCTGTTTCAAACAATGAAGAATTCGTTCAGTGGATCGAACTTTTAATTGATAGATTTAGATTGTTTATTGAAGAGCAAGATGGAAATAAGCTTCTATGGAATATAGTCAAAAAACCATGTAGCCAGATAGTTGACTGTCAACCTTGTAAGGAGTCTACTGCTCGAAGCGTTTTAGTTGAGATAATTTTAGGTTATTGCTCTATCAACAAAGTCAATATATCTAAAGAATCAGATTTAGGCAAAAAAATTGTTGAATTTAGCTTTTCGTCAGGATACAAAAACCAAGCTTTGATTGAGTTAAAGCTTGCTAAAAATAGCAAAAACATTACTCAGGATGATTTGGGCAAGCTTCCAGCACATATAGAATCATATAAAACCAATTATCGTTATTTTCTAGTTATTCCGTATACAAGAAAAGAACTTGAGTGCATAAACAAAGCTCTTACTAAAATTGAAGCTATAAGCTTTGGAGAACTCGCGTTTAAATTTTTTGTTGTTGATGCGACTTTAGATCAACCAAATATTTCTTTTGCACCCTCAGAATCTAAGCAAATGTCAAATGATCGTCTTCGTGCAGTTGAAAAGAATCTAGAACTTCTTCGCAAGCAGATAGAAGGTAGGGAAGAGGCTAAAAGTATAGCTCCCTTCGAGGAAAAAACTCGTATCGAATTAGGAATTCAGAAGCTACGTGAGGAGATGCGTCCTTTTGAGGAAGAATACTGGCGGCTTCTAGCGGTACGCTCAACCCAGGTGGAAATTGCTGAACCAGAAGCAGAACTCGTAGTTGCAGAACTCGTAGAGCAAGTGGGGCAACTGCAAAATAGCAGCCAGTATCCTAATGGAGTACTTCAGCTTTTGCAGAAGATTTACATTGAAGTGAGTAAACCGGGTACACCTGCTGCCGCAAAGCTAAAGGGCGCAGTGTCAATGTTTCCACCATTTGTGAGCTTAGGCTACGAAGCAGAAATTGACATTGAAAGCTTTTTTCGTACCCATATGCCGACCTTTACTCAGTGGTACAAGAATTTAGCGAAAAAGTGATAAGTTAGGCAATGCTCTGCATCACAGCCTTATCCCCAAAAAGAAGTGAGGCAAACGCCCTAAAAATTCCTGTTGCCATTCCAGAGTTCGAGTTGGGTTGTTGCTTGGCAGCGCACTATCGAACATACAGCCATCTCTTCAAGGGAGATAGAATGCAAGCGATCGCGCACCGACACCGAGCGACCATTCAAATACATCACACAAACATTCGTGTCGAGCAGGTAACGCATTCTCTAGTCAAACGCTCCAGCAAGGTCATCATCAAGGCTCTCTGAAATTCCTGAATCATCAAGGACAATAGGATCATCAGCACAGATGCCATAGAACCGTTCTAGCGATCGCCCCGTTACTTTTGGTGATGAAACAGGCTGATAAATGACCATCACTTCCACCTCTCGTTCTGTTAGTCCAACAGGAATATCGAGATGGAGAATGCCATCTTGCCCAACACGCTGCCGTACCTTAATACTTTCCATCGTCGCTACCTCTGTACTTACAAACTGATTTCCTCACCCAATTCTTGCAAAATTCCCTGCAATTCGGTGATGGCTGCTTCCAATTTACCGATCGCCTCCTGTGCAAGGATGGCGGGTTCAGCAACCATAATCCTATTAAAAATTGCACTTTTGACGCAATTTTGTGCAAAATCAAAAATCACTTTAATCTAATCATGAAAAACTTATTAATCAACTCTTCTCTTAACATTTATCACTATTCAGAAAAACTACTGGTTATATTAATTGCATCGCTGCTCCGGAATGGGGACACTTTCCGGGGAAGCATAACTGTGCACTCTGGTTTTTCTCTTAGTCACTAAAAATTATGAACAACAGATTTTCCAAAGCCCTAGGTTTCGGTCTCTTTTCCCTCCTGCTCTTGATAACCAGTTGTTCTGAGGCTACCAATACTGAACAGCCAGCCTCTACCACGGTTGAATCTGAGCAAGCTGTTATTCAACAAGAGCCATCTGCATCGAGCCAGAGCCTTGCCCCCGGAGACTATTGCTTTAAAATTGCTGAAGAGACTATCACTGGCTCCACTCGATTAAGCATTGCCTCAGACAATCGCGTCACTGGAACCGGTGAAGCAGTGATTCGCAATGAGAAGGAAGGCTACTTCACTTCTTATCAGCAAGTGCTTAAAGGTACATTATCTGGCGAGCAATTGAAGCTAGATGTGACCACGGATATCGAAAACGATACTCAAAGCTCCCAGGAAACCTGGAAGTTAACTGAAAATACCTTAGATACGGATAGAAATATATATCAAAAAGTTGACTGTTCTGCTTTAAATTCTGATCAAAGCAATGGTGACCGTCGCCTGAGTTTTGCTTCTGGTAGTAATTCTGCGGTTGTTGAAAATGCGGTTGTGCGTGGCGATAGAGATACCTATCTGCTAAATGCTAGAGCCAATCAAAAAATGGCTCTCAACATTACGTCTGTTGAGAATAATGCTGTGTTTGATGTCGTTGCTCCCAATGGTGAGACGCTCAAGCAAGAAGCAACCAACTCAAGCCTTGTCTTGCCCGCAACTGGGGATTATTCGGTGGTTGTCGGTGGCACTCGTGGCAACGCTACTTACAAACTGCAAGTCGAGATCAACTAATGCCATAGAATGTGCTGCCCAAAACATCAGTTTGGGAGTGCTGGCTGCTACAGTGCGATCGCCACTTCTGGGAGAGGAGCGCGATCGCCAACAAGACTATCCTCAAAACACCTTTGCCTGACATTCAGTAGTGAATTTTGCCAGATCTGTTCTTCTTCTCGCCCTAGTCGAAAAGGGTTGGGGAGGCTCTAACGACTAACTACCATGGTGAAGCGCTCCTCCCGCCGCATCCCTAAAACTGCAAGTGTTGTCTTAACATCCCTGATAGTGGTCTTTGCTCTATCAATCAGCCAAGCTCTCATGCCATCTCCGCCGCTACTGCTGACCGAACCCTTTCTCCAACTCCCAACTGAGACATCTGTAAAAGTTGTTTGGTTTACCGAGTTTGCAGGTTTTCGCCATCTTGTCACCTACGGTTCAAAACTGAACCAAAAAGCGATCGCCACAACAACCCAACTCACCCGCACCCAAGAAGACCAAAACTCCAAAGTCGGAGAACAAACAGAAACAGGGCAGATTTACCAACAACCCATAAAGCGCCACATCTGGCGTCATGAAGCTGAGGTGACAGGTTTAATACCAGGAGATCGGATTTCCTATCGCGTCACTAGCCTTCGGGAAGATAACCAGAGTGTGAATAGCGAAGTCTTCACCCTGGCTGCTACTCCACCACCCGGAACGCCGCTAAAAATCCTCCTCACCTCCGATTACCAACTGATGCCCATGACAGCGGCGAATCTTCAGAAGGTTGTGGAAACAGTCGGTCAGGTGGATGCTGTTTTTCATGCCGGAGATTTAGTTAATGTACCCGATCGCGCCTCTGAGTGGTTTGATGACAATCGCGGTGGGGCGTTCTTTCCCGTCATTCAAGGACGTGCCAATTACGAACTGAAAAAAAATGGCGTCAAGACTCTTTACAAAGGCGGTGAGTTAATTCAACACGCTCCTTTATTTCCAACCATCGGCAATCATGAAGTAATGGGGCGAGTTTCCAGTTCAAATAGTCTCAGCGACCAGTTGAATGATGCCTATCCTCGTCATGCTGCTGAGGCACTTTACACAAAAAATGCCCAGCAATTGAACCCTACGAACGACGCCACAGTGCGTGAAGCGTGGCTGAAAGATAACTCCTTCAACACTGATACCTACAACGAAATTTTTACTCTGCCGCAGAAGGACCAGGGGAATGAGAATTACTATGCTGTGACCTTTGGGGATGTGCGCTTGGTTGTGCTGTATGTCACCAATATCTGGCGGAATCCTAGCCTTGAGGCTAATGCTAGAGGCAGATACAAAGAGTCAGAGCAAGACCTGAATAACCCCGCACAGTGGGGCTACGGACAGCACATCTTTGAACCCATCGCTAAAGGTAGCCCTCAGTACACTTGGCTGGAACAGGAACTCAATAGCCCAGAGTTTCAGCAGGCAAAGTACAAAATCGTCATGCTGCACCATCCGCCCCATACCCTAGGTGATAACATCGTGCCTGCCTACACCGATCCGGTGCAGAAAATTGAGCGGGACGAAGATGGAGAAATTAGAGCGATTCGTTACGAGTACCCGCAGGACAAAGATTATATTTCTCAGGATTTGCTACCCCTGCTGGAATCGGCACAGGTGCAGTTGGTATTTTTTGGACACTCTCATCTCTGGAATCGCTTCTTGAGTCCGAAGGGAATGCACTTTTTGGAAACCTCTAATGTGGGTAACAGTTACGGTGCTTTTTTGGGCGATAAAGAGCGTCCTGTACCAACAGGCTACAGCGAGAGATACGTGGCAACAGGCGATCCAAATGGGCTAGAGGCGATCGCGCCCAGTATCGCTCCCCTAGTCGGAGAAGATAACCAGCCGCTACCCTATATCGCCAGTAATGACATTACCGCCTTCAGTATTTTGGATACGGGGGCGGGAACGGTGACTAGCTACTATTTCGATACGCAAAAACCCAAATCAGAGGTGGTGAAGTTTGATCAGTTTAAGCTGACGACACCGCTTGAGTAGCAGGCTAGGTGCCGTTACAGAGTCTCTGGATCGATGCCTAGCGATCGCCATCTTTCCGCATTCAAAGTTTTCTAGAAACAAAAAGTAATACTTGCCAATTTGTCAAGCCAGTCGCATCTCCTGCTCAAGAGGGATGCGATTTTTTAATAGGGAATAAGCTCACAAAAAACTGTAAAGTTATGTTTCAACCCTTTTAAAAATATATAGAAACCTCCCGAACATTAATGCAAGACTTAACCTAGAACGTTATAGGAAGGAACATTTAAAGGAAACCTATGGATAACCAAAAACCACGATATCGCCTCGCCTGCACCCTTTCTTTTGGCGACATCTATGGTCAAATCATCATTTGGTTAATTGTTATTTTCATTTCACTTGCCTCAGCACTGGCACTATGGAGTGCCGAGCGCCAAATCTACGCGTTACTGACAGTAGGGCTAATTCTAGTATTGTCTTTGCCTTTTCTGCTTTTTGCCTTCGTCACCACACTGCTCAATCACATTGAGCTGTCGCCGATGAAGGAAATCGAAACGACAGAAACTGTCCGTGGCAACACGCCCAATCAAAACCCAACACAAGCACAAGCAGCAAGTTGAGGCAGGGAGTAGGGGCGCAGGGGCGCAGGGGCGCAGGGGAGAACCAACAACCTCTTTCATACTTCACCCTAGCCTTCGGCAACGGCTTCGCCGAACATACTTCACCCTTCACCCTTCACCCTTCACCCTTCACCCTTCACACTTCATACTTTCTCCCCTACTCAGGACTCAGCACTCAGGACTCAGGACTTAGTATCCCCTTCACCCCAATCGCCAAGATGAAGAACTTCCCTCCCTTTTGGGAGGGAAGTTTTTCTTTGCGTCACGATAGTAGGAGAGAGGAATTGCAGAACTCACACAAAGATGCTAGAACACGATGTGATCATTGTCGGCGGCGGTTTAGCTGGATGCCGTGCCGCCTTAGAGATTAAACGCACCGATCCCAGTTTGGATGTCGCTTTAATTGCTAAAACTCATCCAATTCGCTCCCACTCCGTTGCGGCGCAGGGCGGGATGGCGGCGACGCTAAAAAATGTCGATGCGGACGATAGTTGGGAAGCCCATGCTTTTGATACTGTCAAAGGTTCAGATTACCTGGCGGATCAGGATGCGGTAGAAATCCTCACCCGTGAAGCGCCTGATGTAGTAATTGACCTAGAACATCTGGGAGTTTTGTTCTCCCGCTTGCCAGATGGGCGCATCGCTCAACGGGCATTTGGCGGGCATTCCCACCGCCGTACCTGCTACGCCGCTGATAAGACAGGTCACGCGATTTTGCACGAGTTGGTGAATAACCTGCGGCGTAATGGCGTACAACTCTACGATGAGTGGTACGTAATGCAGTTGATTTTGGAGGATGGTCAGGCAAAGGGCATCTTGATGTACCACATCCTCGACGGGCATTTGGAGGTGGTACGAGCCAAAGCGGTGATGTTTGCCACGGGGGGCTATGGCAGGGTCTTTAATACGACCTCGAATGACTTTGCCTCAACGGGGGATGGTTTGGCGATGTCAGCGATCGCTGGCGTGCCTTTGGAGGATATGGAGTTTGTGCAGTTTCACCCCACAGGGTTGTATCCAGTCGGCGTGCTGATTTCTGAAGCCGTGCGGGGGGAAGGAGCGTATCTAATTAACTCCGAGGGCGATCGCTTTATGGCAAACTACGCGCCCAACAAAATGGAACTAGCTCCCCGCGATATTACCTCACGGGCAATTGGGCGAGAAATCCGTGCCGGACGGGGCATTCATCCCGATGGTAGTGCGGGCGGCTCCTATATTTACCTCGACCTGCGTCACATGGGACGAGAAAAGATTATGAGCCGCATTCCCTTCTGTTGGGAAGAAGCCCACCGCTTACTGGGGATTGACGCCGTGCATCAACCAATGCCAGTGCGACCGACTGCCCATTATTCAATGGGGGGAATTCCTGTAAATACAGAGGGTCAGGTGCAAAGTGGTGCAGATGGTTTGGTGGAGGGATTCTTTGCCGCAGGTGAGTCTGCCTGTGTCTCAGTTCACGGTGCTAATCGACTGGGAAGTAATTCTCTGCTGGAATGCGTAGTGTATGGCAAAAGAACCGGGGGGGCGATCGCGCAGTACGTCCAAAACCGTAAATTACCAGAAATTAACGCAGCACCCTACCTAAAAGCTGCCCAAGAGCAAATCCAAGCGCTCCTCGACCAACCCGGCACCTCCCGCATCGGAAAGCTTCGTCAAACCTTCCAGGACTGCATGACTGAGCATTGCGGTGTTTTCCGCTCTGAATCAGTAATGAGTGAAGGTTTGCAAAAATTACAGCAGCTTCAAGCCCAATACGGGCAAATTTACCTTGATGATCAGGGGAGTTGCTGGAATACCGAAATTATCGAAGCCCTAGAACTGCGAAATTTGATAATTGTTGGGGAAATCATCCTCACCTCCGCCCTCAAGCGTCAAGAAAGCCGGGGTGCCCACTACCGAGAAGATTTTCCCGAACGAGACGACACCAACTTCCTCAAGCACACGATGGCATTCTATTCCCCCGCAGGCATTGACCTGGCTTACCCTGCCGTCAATTTGAGCTTGTTTGAACCAAAAGAGCGGAAGTATTGAAGAAAGTCCTGAGTCGGTGAGTCCTGAGTCGGTGAGTCCTGAGTCCTGAGTCGGTGAGTCCTGAGTCCTGAGCAGAGGCACAGGGGCAGGAGATTTTAATGAACCACACCAGGCACAGAGGGCACGGAGGTAAAAGAAGGAGAGGGAGATGAGGGGATGAGGTGTAGGGGTGATAAAGTGTACGGGCACAGGCTTCCCTTGCCCCTACCGACTTACCGACTCACCAACTCTCTTCATACTTCATCCTTCATACTTCATCCTTCATACTTCATCCTTCATACTTCATCCTTAACTTCCGCCTACTGGGGTTTCTGAGACATCGGGCGAGACACCAGGGGTAGTAGCGCTGGCGGTCGCTTGGGTGGCGAGTTGTTTGATTTGGTCTTTGTATTGGGCAGGAGCAAGGGAAATGGCAGTGGTAAATAGGGATTTAGCTTCTGCCTCTCTTCCCTGTTGTTGCAGCACCATTGCTTTTGCTAATACGGGGCGAAAGTCCTGTTTATTGCTGTTGATCGACTCGTCGTAAATAGTGACCGCCTCGGTATAGCGCTGCTCGTTGGCATAGACCTGACCGAGGAGCAGTTGTACAGAGGTGACATCAATGTTGTTTTCCGGCTGCACGCTGTTGATTTGCGTTCCTGCCTTCAAGGTGTCTTGGAGTAAGCCAATCGCTGCTTCTGGGCGGTCTTCTTGCAACAGCAAACTGACTAATCCTTGTAACGCCTTCAGGTTTCCAGGTTTTGTGGACAAAATGGTGCGGTACGTTGTAGCGGCTCCTTCGCGATCGCCTGCTTGTTGTTTTGCCTGAGCCAGCAAGACGCCGTAATCCGTTTGTTCAGGATTAAGCTTTGCCAGCCTTTCTAACGGCTCAATCGCTCCTGGGATATCTCCTAGTTGTAACCGTGCCTCCAACAGCCCTCGCAGCGCTGTGGAGTTATCTGGCTCTCGCTGAACAACCAACTGATAGCCTCTGGCCTGCTCTTCCAGTTCAGCTTTCTTAGCTGTTGTCAGGCTGGGTGATGCTGTGGGTGTAGCTCCGACTGTAGGCTGGCTTTCACTGAAAACATTTCCTAACAAGGGAACCATCGAAATCCCGACGAATGCCAGCACTGCCAGCACTATTACCACACTGATCCACGGACTGCGCTTTTGAGACACTGAACTTGTTTGAACTCTTATGACATTATTAACCCACGCGTCGATTTTTTCTCCCGTCCCAACAGCAACACTTCACAATCTCCATTGCCGTATTGCTGATTCACCCGGAATTACAGGTATTTTTACTTAAATATTTTCTAAGCTATACGGATTTACCTTGTTGAGCGCTGCATTTTGTACAATGAGCAGACTAACACCCTGTCTTCTCTACAATCCGCCTGTCTAAATTTGGTTAAATTAAAGCTAAAAACTTTAAAAACAGCCAAACAGTGGGATGGTAGTGAAGAAAATGACGTTTTACCGCGTCGGTCTGACCCCCACCAGGGGAAAGTGTCTCCGCCGCTAGGAGGTTATATGAGTCCTTCTGTGAACCGGTCTTCCGAGTCACCAGAATCTTTTGGCACAACGCCACCAAATTCCCCTGATCTGCAAAGCCAAGAGCCAACGATGTCATCGGACGATGCGAATAAAACCAATGAGTCAACCCCTATGACTGACTCCCCTGAGGCAGCATCCTCAGCTATCCAACGTCAGCAGCCCATTCCCCCGCCCAGTGAACCGAGACAATACCGCGCCATAGGACTAGTTCAGGGTCAATACATGCCTTCTGCCGAACAAATGACTAGAGGCACTCTCTTGTCAAGCGAGGGGACATTGATTGATGCTGTATTGCTAGGTCGGGTGATGAGTTTGGTGAAAAATCACCTGGACTTAAGCCAGAACCACCTGTGGGTGGTTTATCCTCGCACCCGGCAATTAGAGGAGGGCTTGCATGTTCAAATTGTTGGTGTTTGGGAACCTGAAAAACTCGGCAGTCCCGAATCAGACACAGGTGTTTGGGAACCTGAAAAACTCGGCAGTCCCGAATCAGACACAGAAGACTCAGGAGCAGTGGTCTTGGGAAAATCTGAAACTGACTCTGCCTCCACTACTATGCAAGATGGCTATTTTTCCATTCGTGGTGAAGTGATTTATTACTCCCAAGAAGAAGAACAGCTCGTCATCAAAATTCAGCAGGCTCCTCGCAGAGAATCGGAAAAAACTAAGTTCTTCAAGCTAAACCTTAAAGGAAATCTCGGCGATCGCGCTGTCGGTCATTTTTGGGATTTGCAGGTACAGTTGCAAAAAGACGTGTTGGTTGTTCAACAAGCAACAGATATCGGTCTTGTTCCCGTGAAAAAACGAGGCAAAAGACCGCCCTTCGGCAATCGTCCTCGGAGCGGAAACCGACCCTCTTCTACCCCTCGCCCGGTTCGCAAAGATGCCCCAACAGCCGGAACTCCGCCTCAACGTCGGGAAGTTCCCAAACCGATTAAGCGCAAAGATCCGCCGAGTGACGGGCAAGATAGTTGACGAAAAGATTTGAGTTCTGAGTTTTAAGTTTTGAATCCTCAAGACGTTTCAACTCAGAACTCAACAGGGGAGAATTCTTTTGATGGGGTGAAGGATGAAGAGAGTCGGTGAGTCGGTGAGTCGGTGAGTCGGGGAGAAAGGATGAAGTATGAAGGGTGAAGTATGAAGGGTGAAGTATGAAGGGTGAAGTATGAAGTATGAAGGGTGAAGTATGAAGTATGAAGTGTGGGTGTAGTTATCCCCTGCTCCCCTGCTCCCGTTCGGCTGAGCGTTCGACTGCCCTTCGGCAGGCTCAGGAACCGCGCTCACGCCGAAGTCTCACGTCGAAGCCTGCTCCCCTGCTCCCCCGCACCCTTATCTCCCCATAGCGTCACAGCTTAGTGCAGATTAGCGTCCCAGATGCCAATGTAAATGCGATCGCTACTGTTCCGTTCTACCACCCCTTTCAAGCCACTTGTCTGAAAGGAGTATTGCTTCGTCTGGCGTTGATGCACCCGTTCGACTCCCTCCTCAATCTCCCTAGAAGCACCACCGCCGAGCATTCCATTCACTACCTGTACCATTACCTCCGGTTCTACCGATGACGCGAAAGCGGCTTCACTCTGGCGCAGTCTACCAGTATTTCTGTCAAACAGATATCCGAAAGATACCCGATCCGGGACATAGTTTTCGTAAAGTACCGCCCTGGTATTCCACAACCCTCCGCTAACCTTTGTGGGATTACCCAAGGTTCCTCTGATTTGACTTTCCGGCGTTCCCACGGGAAATCCCGTCAGGCTGGCGACAGGCGGGGGCGCTTCCTGATTCTCTGGCGGTGCTGGGGCGGGAGACTCAGGAAGTGCCGGGGATGGTGTTATCGCTTCTGTAGGCGAGGACTCTACTATCGGTGCCGGGGATGGTGCCACAACGGGGGGAGGAGTTTCTCGGATAGGGTTTGGGGAGGGGCGAACGGCAGGGGGTGCTGAGGTGGTGGGAGGTTGTTGCGTAACGGGTTCCTCTGGGGCGGTGGGGATTTCCTGCGTAATCGGTTCTTCAACGGTAGGTTGACGTTGGTTTTGGATAGCCGCAACTGCCAACCCCGCCCCTAGTAAAACAGCGGCAACGATTAAACCGATCACCTGGGTATTTTGCCCTCCTGGTTGCTTTACCACAGGCGCAGGGTTAACAGGGGAAGTGTAAGGTAAGCCAGGGGTAGGAGGGGCGGGGTATCGGGCGGGAGAAACGGCTACAGTTTGGGCAATTGAGGGGGCTTGAGTAGAGCGCAGGGCGTTGAGCATGTCTGTTGCCGAGGCGAAGCGATCGCGCGGATAAAATCGAATCGCCCGATCGATTACAGAGGCTAGGTTTGAGTGGACATTGGCAGCCTCTTGACGCCACAAAGTCTCCCCAGTTTGAGGATCGGATTCCAACTGCTGCGGCGTTTTCCCCGTCAGCAAAAATACCGCTGTTAACCCCAAGCTATATAAATCGCTAGCAAAGGTGGGGCGTCCCGAAGCTTGCTCGCTCGACATATACCCCGGCGTGCCAATTACCAAGGAATGCATTGCGTTTCCCGGCGTATTTACCACCGTCGTTACCACCTCTTTCACCGCACCAAAATCAATTAGCACGGGCAAGTTATCCCGTTTGCGGATGATCACGTTATCCGGCTTAATATCCCGGTGGATCGTGCGCTGGTTGTGGATATACTCCAGCACAGGCAATAACTTCACGAGGATATCCTTCACCTCCGCTTCGCTAAACTTGCCTTGTTGTTCTACCTGTTGCGTCAGGGTATTGCCTTCAATCCATTCCTGCACAAGATGGAATTGCCCGCCCTCAGAAAAATAGGCATACAAGCGGGGAATCTGAGAGTGCCCTTCGCCCAACTCTTCCAAGACGGCAGCTTCTCGCTGGAAGCGTTCTTGCGTCTGCTGATGCGCTAAAGGATCGTGAGTGACGGGTTTAAGCTGCTTAATCACGCATTGGCGTCTTGACGGCATGTAGCTGTCTTCTGCCAAAAATGTATTGCCAAATCCTCCCGCACCGAGCGCTCGAATGATGCGATAGCGATTGTTTAAGAGCGTTGGCGTCATGAATTACCCCAAACTTTGCGGATTTGCGATCGGTAGATAGATTGATACCAATTCTCTTTAATTTTATTGATTTGTGAAGGCGAGATCCTCGACTTCTTTAAGTTGGGAATCTAAGCCACTAGCGATCGCATCTCTTTAATCACGCGATCGCATACACACATTTTAGTTACCTTGTCAATACTTAAGTCTGAGTCAGGTTTATTTTCATTTTGCTCAAGGACGGCGATAGAGCTGCACAATCTGTTCATTAGTTAGCAAGCGATCGCCTTGATAAACGCGCAACTCATCATTATTAGAAAAATCGCTAGCACGGAAGTCTGGCACGTCGTAAAGATAGTTGCCGTTGTAGAAGCCGTCGCCTTTCCAGGGAACGGTTATGCTGTTACCCATTTTCTTACCGCGTCCAATGTAGTACCGAGGATTATTATTCTCCCCACAGACAGCGAAGTTGAAGTTTGCGGTTTCTCCGAACAGATACACAGCGCTGCTATCTGGGCAAGAAATCATCACATTTTCTGCCGGGAGAGCCGCCTCCATGTAACTGGGGAGAACTTGATCTAAGCGGGAAGTACTCGCAGCGGAGGGATTTTCAGAGACGACATCCACCCTGACGGCGTAGTCAGAACCCTTTGCTGAGGAAACTTCTACAACGTAATCCCCGGAACTGGGGAGAGAACCTTCCCACTGGGGAGAGGCTGTACCAAGGATTTGTCCATTGGGGGCAATTACCGCGACATCAACATTGCCTTGCTCAACTTGGGCAGTAAACCATTGTCCTCTGCCAGAGTTAATTAGGTAGCGTTGAGTTTGGTTAGGCGCTGCGTAGGCGCGTAGTGTTGCGCCTGTTTCGCCGTTGGCAAATCTCACCCGTCTCATGATATTGCTCGATTGGGCAGGTTCCGTTGATTCAGGTGGCGCAGGATTGACGATCGGACGAGACGGTTCGGACTGGGGATTGGTGGCGATGGAATCTGCAGGAAGAGGAGATTCGACAGATTGCTGAGATTGGGGTTGGGGCGATCGCGTTAGCATCAAACCCATCAAAATAGAGCCACCAATCAACCCGCCCGCGATCGCACTAGCTAAAAGAATCATTTTGCTCCCATTCCCACTCTCCTGAGTCGCTACAGGTGTTTGCGTCGTGGGGAGAGTTTGAGTCGGTTGAGAGGGTGGGGAAGGTTGAAGGGGTTGTACAGGATTAGCGATAGTTGGCGGCAAATTTGAGGAGGGAGAAGGCATCACCTGTACCGTGGGGGGTACTGTACTCGCTACCGTCTCTACCCCCGCCATACCTGCACTATTTAAGGCAGCCAGCATTTCGCCTGCGGTAGAGTAGCGATCGCGGGGATGTCCTTGAATCGATTTATCCAGCACCGCCGCAAAATGCGGATCGAGATTAGGCACATGGTGACGCCACAAAATATCCCCATTGAAGGAATCCACCTCCAACTGCGGCGGTAGCTTTCCAGTCAGCAAATAAACCGCCGTTAGCCCCAAACTATACAAATCGCTACAGTACATCGGACGCCCTGCCGACTGTTCGGAGGGCATAAACCCCGGCGTCCCAATTACAATCGACTGAGTAGCATTACCTCCCGATGTCACCACCGTCCCCATCGTTTCCTTCACCGCACCGAAGTCAATCAGCACCGGAACCTCTCCCTTCCCGACAATAGGATAGGGCGAAGATTGGGAAGCCGTACGCAAAATAATATTATCCGGCTTGATATCCCGGTGAACCATGCGCTGACTGTGGACATAATCCAGCACAGGTAACAAACTGACCAGGATGTCTCGGACTTCTGCTTCCGGTAAACGTCCTCGTTCTTGCACGCGCAGGGTGAGAGTTTCTCCTTCCACCCACTCCTGCACTAAATAAAATTGCCCCTCTACTTCAAAGTAAGCATACAGCCGGGGAATTTGGGGATGAGCTTCCCCCAGTCGTTCTAGGATGGCGGCTTCCCGTTGAAACCGCTCTTTTACCATTTGCTGAATCTGGGGATTATTGCTGACTGGCTTTAGCTGCTTGAGGACGCAGCGACGCCCAGAAGGCATTTGAGTATCTTCCGCAAGAAAGGTTTCGCCAAAGCCACCAGCACCCAGCGCTCGAATGATGCGATATCGGTTGTTTAAAAGTGCTGGTGTCATTTGATTTCAGGGAATAAAGCAAATAGGATGTTAGCTAATTATTTCAAGTCCAGCAAGCCATTTTCCTTAAGCTTCGGGTTGAAGCGAATTTCCGTTTGTACGCCCCGTTCCTTTAGCTGCTCTACAATTTCCGCTTCCACGCGTCGAGCCACTTTTTTCAACAGCTTGATTTGCATCAACTCATCACCGTTGTTATAGCTTGAGCGTTCCTCCTCCGTCATTGTCGGTTTTGCATCTATCGGTTGAGTCCAAGCTGCTTCATCCGCCCCATTACCCGGAGGAACATCACCATTATCGCGAATCCACGCTTCCCGCACGCCTTCTAATAAAGTGCGATTGGGGCGATCAATGGTTTGTACTTTTAGCCAGTAACAACTGTTGGGCTGACGCACAAGATGCTGTTTGATGCTGAGATAAATATCGCGAGAATAGCCAACAAATTGTAGGACTTGCTGACGATCAAAAATCGCATAAATCCCAATTTTCCCCAGCAGTTGTTCCGGTAATTCACCGTCCTCATTTAGGTACGGGATATAGTCTAAAGTTTGAAGAGGTTTAATTTCTGTTTCAGTAGACATTGGTAAATAAATATTCTAGTTAACGATCTTATAAATGGCGCAAAGTCGGCTGGGGTTGAAAACTTTTGCTTTGAACATAAAGTTCGGTGGCACGTTAATGATCGCATAATCATCAGATTCGTGATACTGCTCAAATTCTGCTGGCATCCCTTTGGGAGTTGCCGTTGTGTAGGGAATCGGTTGAAAAAGTAACTCTGTAAATTCCACAGTTTGACATTTAGCTTGTCCGGCTATTTGGCTCAAGAAGCCTTCACTTTTTAACAAAGTAAATAAGTTTTCTCTAGCTTCTGGGTCAAGAACAAAATCACTGTCAAAACTATTAACGATTTTTAATCTAGCCATGCTTAATAAAACGGGTGGAGCGTAGTTGACAACAGGGGTGATTATACCTGAGGTACCTAGCTCTTACCAAAGCAGAAGCCGTCATGGTAACAACTTGTAGCAGTTTAGTCTGGCAATTTTGTAACTAGGAATCAGACTCAACAAAAGTCTAACCTTCGAGGCAAAAAACCTCTTAACTGGAAGAGTACTGACATAATAGGTTTGGCGGCGCTGAAGCCCCTACTACGAACCCTCAAGTCTCCTAACCTCTCTTCTCTGTGCCTCTGCGTCCTCTGTGGTTTATAAAAAAGAATAGACTTTGCACCACAAGCTAAACCCCAAAAGGAGAAACAGATGTCACGCGTTACCGAGATTTTAAACTTCTGGTTTGGTTCCCCTGAGTCAGAGGAATATGGCAAGCGGCGTCAGTTCTGGTTTACCAAAAGTGCCGAGTTTGATGAAGAAGTGCGATCGCGTTTCTTAAGCGACTACGAACAAGCCGCATCAGGACAACTAGACGACTGGAAAGACTCCCCTCTTAGCTGTTTAGCGCTAATTATCCTCCTCGATCAGTTCCCCCGCAATATGTTTCGCGGTACAGCCAAAGCCTTTGTCACCGATCCGCAAGCCCTCGCCGCCGCCCAACACGCCGTCGCCCAAGGCTTCGACAAGGAACTGCTACCAGTACAGCGCTGGTTTATCTACCTACCCTTTGAGCATAGCGAGAACCTAGAGCATCAGCACCAAGCCGTTGAGTTATTTAGCCAACTACCTGACAATCCCGACAATGCCGAAACCCTAGACTACAGCAAGCGACATAGGGCAGTAATTGAGCGTTTCGGACGCTTTCCCCATCGCAACAAGATTTTGGGGAGGGAAAGTACTCCAGAAGAAGTGGAGTTTCTCAAGCAGCCAGGTTCGTCGTTTTAGAGATGAGATGCGTGCATTCTTATCAATAGTTATGAGTAGCGATCGCTTTCATATTGTAGGGAAAGAGCGATAAGCCTACGGCATAGCTTCGCTTAGCGCTTTTCGTGCTGCTTCGGCTTTGGGGGAGTGACTTTCGAGGAGGATGGAGCGATTGGAATATTGCTATGATACTATCCGTGATACTATTCCCGGATGGGCAAATTAAGGAAATTAATAGAGCAATTCCTCAACCAACCGCCGGAAGTGCGGTTTGAAGACGTGCGCTATCTATTGGAAGCTTTTGGCTTTGAAGAAAAAAGGTCTAAGGGTAGCCACCATAGTTTTCGAGATTCACAAGGTAGAAAAGTCACTGTACCCAAAAAAGGCGGACAGAAAGTTAAAGGAGTTTATGTCCAGCAAATTGTTGAACTATTGAACTTGGAAGAATGGAGCGATGACAACACTGAATCAGAAGAACAAGCAGATTGAGAAGCAACCACTGGAGTATTACTTGAACCTTCAGTATCCAGTAACACTTTACCCCGACCGAGAGGGGGGATATGTGGCTCAAATTAAAGACTTGCCTGGATGTTTAACTCAAGGTGAAACGTTGGATGAGGCGATCGCAAACATTCAGGAGGCGCGGGAGTTGTGGATTGAGACAGCTTATGAAGCTGGAGATGAAATTCCTTTACCCAGTACTGATGATTCTTACAGCGGTAAACTACTCCTGCGGATGCCGAAATCTCTGCATCGTCGTTTGGCGGAAAAGGCTGACGGAGAAAATGTGAGTCTCAATCAGTACATTGTGTCTGTGTTGAGTAGGGGATGAAGCGGCGCGATAAGCCTACAGCGTGGCTCCGCTTATCACTTTTCGTACTGCTAAGGACTATAGAATTTAGATTTATCTGCTAGGCGAATGATTGTATTGCGAGAGCCGCAAAATGGTCAGTACGCTACACAACAAATTATTTATGAAGGGGCAATTGTGCCGTTAGCATTTCTAGATATTCAGGTATTGGTTGAGAGACTTTTGGCTTGAGCCTTTTGCACCCGTGGATAGGGGGCGATTGCGATCCTCTGTAAGTATTTACTTCAACTTGCCTTAAAGCCTATTTCTCCACGTTTCTAGAGCTTCAGATACCAGATCGTCTATATAACCGCCAACTTGTTTGCCTCCTTCATATAAGAAATACAATGTCGTGCGTCCTATCTCCATTTTGCCAATTCCTTTTGGAACATGACCGAATGCCCAATAAACATTCCACTCAGTATCAACATTACCTACTTGCATCCTACCAACAGCTTTTGTCTTACGCTTAGGAATGGGTAACCAGAGGAATAGTATAAGCTTTTTCGACTTTCTTTCAAAAACTAACTCTGCACATAACTTTGTCTTTCCTCTTCCATACTTTATACTCTTAGACTCCGTTATTTCTTGCATAAGGTTATCAAAGGCAAGTATCTGCTGTCGAATTTTGAGAATTCCTTCTTCCTCGCTAACTGTACACGAACCTAACCAATCTAGGAGTAATCTAGGAGGAGTTAGTACACCTTCATTAATATTATTAAAGTCTATCTCACGATAGGGAATTTCTATTGAATAAACTTGTTCTGTATCTATATTATTTAATTGCAAATAAAAATTATCCTTCTTAAAAACTCCTAAATGTAAAAAATCTAATTCAAGCTTGTTGTATTTACGATCTATCAAATTATGCTTATGAAAACTTGGTGCAACTGCCACTAGACGAACAGGTTTTTCATAATCCAATTGTTCCTTGAAGGGTTTTCCCTCTAGCAAGTTGTCATAATAACGAGTTAGTTGCTGAACAAGATAGCGATCTTCAGCATTTTTCAGCTCAATTACAACTAATTTCTGATTGTTATCAATTGCTAAAATGTCGCAGACTTCGCCTTTGACAGAGTATTGTCGCTTTAGGGGAACCAACCCTAGTAGCTGCTTCAAATTAGCCCAGACGAAATCTTCCAAAGCTGCTTCGCTTGAAAATTCCCATCCCGACCCTGTCTTCCTTAAGGCTGCACCACTCAGCATTATTATCTCCTTGTTTCAGCAAATAGCTACCTTACGACCAAGGCGCGATCGCACGGTTTAAGGTTAGTCTGTTTGTCGTTACAGTCACAATCGCCCCCTTCCTACATCTAGTTCGGGAGGCTGTAAACCCAACTTTAGCAGAGCATTGCGGAACTTATTTCCGATGCCGTTGGCACAACTAAAGAGCGTGAAGCGTAGCTATCCCGTAAGGAATCGCCACCCTACAATACGGCTTAGTCCGCCTATCATCCGAATGATGCCTTAAGAGCGATCGCCTTTGTAAAGCTCCAACACGATCGCTCCGCCATTCCAACAAGTTAACCTTGAGAACAGAGCAATCAGGAAGTTAGCAATGTCACGAGCAATTGACGCAACAGAAGTTGGTAACCACATTAGTGAATTGATCCAGCAGGTTGTTGAACAGCAGCAGCCTCTGATTATCGAATCTGAAGGGAAGCCTCAGGTTGTCATGCTTTCTATCGCTGAGTACGAGCGTTTGCTCTCAGCTAACAGAGTAGAAGTAGGGCAAACCCCTTTGGGCAGGAAACTCTCTCGAATTCGTCAGCAGATTGTTGCTACTGGTGAACCGCTTCTAGATTGGGATGAAGTCAATCGGGAAGTGGCTGAACGTCGAGGCGAAAACGGCTAGAACATTGCATGAAGCGTACTTTCATTGATAACGACTGAGAAACCCAGTAAACCCATGCATCGTGTAACGAAGATCAAGGTTATTTCGATCGCTCTAAACGAGTCCTGAAGTGCGATCGGAAGCACAATTGCCTTTGGCACTATCTAAAGAGCGATCGCTCTCCTTAACCATCAACCTGATTCGACTCCGGTAGGAATTCAGGATTCATCACTTGCTCTGGAGTGTAGGGACATTCTTCTGGAAAAACCTGTTCGCCCAACTGAGTCTCTCGAATCGCCAAAGCTAAGCCGAGTTCGTAAGCAGCGAGGAAAACCTCATTAAGATAGGACTTCAAACTAGGACTATCCTGCAAAAGTAATCTAATCTGAACCCGTTGTTCTCGAATTGTACCCAACCAACTATTGCTGCGTTTGTCAGGTTGAAATTGCCATTTCAGCAGGTGTCCTAACAATACTCCCAGCCGATTTCTCAGCTCTTGTCGCTCTTTCCTGCCCAACGATTCAATTTCCTCAATCAGGTTGAGTGTGTCTAATTGCTCCCACTGCTGAGCTTTGAGCAGAGTTACCTGCTCTTGAGTCCAGCCATAAAAATCTGTTTCATAGAGGTGAGATATATGCATTCTCATCAAATGATTTAGTAGAGAGAGTTTGAGAGAAAGAGCGATCGCCTAAAAAGGCAGGTACTCAACCACATTGAGCCATTCCTCAGGTTCTGAGGCGAGAGCAATCAGTTCCAAATCCTTGACAAACTGCCCAATCGTACCTCCTAACTGGTGTCCAAATATCAAACCCGCAAACGGTCGTTCCTGACGCTGCCAATCTTCAGCCAGTGCTTTAAAGCGGATATCCTGAGTGAACAAAACTCGACCCAGCGAACTAGTGCGTTCCAAAAGTGCCTCATCAGTTAACTCGGCTGAATTGTCTTCAATTGCAGTGAGAACGTCTACACCACGACGACGCAACTGATCCGTAATAGCTTGAGGTACATGAACATCCATATAGAGCGCGATCGCCACTTACAACAGCCCTCTTGCCTTCATCCGCACAAAGAATGGAGTTGGCGATGCTTGAGATTTTGCCTGTTGCGCTTGCTCCCATTCCAGGCGAATTTCATTGTCAATCTCATCTTGGCGATCGAAGTAATACACCATCGCCGCATGAGCTTCTGATAGCGTCAGGTAAGGATGCTGTCGGCACATTTCTTCAACTGACCAACCATAAGCCAAATAATCCATGACAATCTGAGCAACGCGCACACGCGGTATCCGTTGTAACCTTGCGGGTTGACCTTCTGCTTTCTCTATATGAGGATAAATTACTCCTGATGTCATGGCATTGGTTTTGAATCCCTACTGAAGCCTAGAATAACAAGTCTGTTGGGTATTCGCTTTCCTTAACTATTCACCTAATTACAAGTTCTTTAAGCATCACCCTTCCCAACTCCCGGAACTTTGCGATAAATCGCCGCAATATCGCACCGGAAATCTATACTATCGAAGTAAACTTTATCTCCTGTTTCATAAGTTTTAGAAACCCAACCTTCTGACTCAGACAAGCAAAAACACTCAACACTCATCTGAGATTGATTAATCAACACATATTCCCGTAAAGATGACAAAGTTTGATAATCAGCAAATTTTTCTCCTCTATCAAATGCTGCTGTTGAGGGAGATAGCACCTCAATAATTAAAGAGGGGTAGAGAATGAAATCTTCTGTAGAGTTTGTATCTCGCTCATCACAGGTGACAACAACATCTGGATAATAATAGCAGTTCGCTTCCTCAAGTCTGACTTTAATATCTGAGGTAAGAACAAGGCAAGGGCTATCATTGAAGTGATTACCCAAAAGTATTATTAAATTACTTGCAATAACAATATGAGGTTTCTTTGCCCCAACCATTGCATAGACATGTCCGCGTCTATACTCGTGTTTGATCGGGCTAACTAGTTCTCCCTCTAAGTAATCTTTTGGAGAGATGTAGAATTGGTTGTTGCTAACAGTCATTGAATCACCCCAGTGGGAAGAATATGTTCAATCGCTATTGGTCTAGCAATCCAGTCACATCTGGTACGGTGGATCTCGGCATTAATTTATAGATTGCCTCCTTCCCGCATTTAGTTTAGTAGGCTGTGACCTAACTTTAACAAGCATTGCGGCACTTAGTTTCAAATGCAGTTGGGATGACCAAAAAGCGATCGCACTCTAAACGAATTTACTCAGGCAATTCTCCAAAACGTTCTCGATAACGAGCCAATAGAGCCTCAGCTTGTTCTGCTCGCTCCTCGGCTTGCTTCCGAGCCGTAGCTTCTTCCTGAAGAGCCTCCACCAACTCCTCCGGAATCAACAACTTCTCGCCCGTATCCTCGCGGGTAAAACTAATCAGTTCCCCCTCCACAGCCAAGCGTAGCTGTAACGGTTCGCTCCGACTATCTGTAATCGGCTCATAGCTCTCTCCCCGGAGACGATAGCCCCGCAATCGTTCTTCTATCCACTCCCCTTTGGGGTCAAATAGCCAGTATTCCTGAACCTCTAATTGCTCGTACAAGGTTTTTTTGAAACTTATATCTTGCCCTTGCGTTCCTGCGGAAGTCATCTCAAAAATTACAACAGGTACTTGACCTTCTTCCCAGATTTTGTAATTGTCCCTTCCTCCAAGCTCAACATCAAAAATCACCATCACATCCGGAGCAACTCGCAACTTAGGAAAACCCTGAGCGTAGTACAGAAACTGATTACCTAAAACTGTTGCCTGACGACCCTTCAGATATTGCCTCAAAACTTCTAGAGTTGTCAGTAAGGCGTAGAGATGAACAAAAGTTTCTGCCACGGGTTCGCCGTCACTACTGGGGTATAAGAGTTGGGACTGTTTGGCTGCGGGAGTAATAGCTGTCATAGTTGCAGATTTTAGCGTTACTGTCTATTATGTCAGCCTCTAATTAGCTAGCCCTGTCAAGATGAGCTTAAGAAATTTACGTTATTGAGCGCGAAGCTTGTTAATAATCAATAGAGAATGACTGTATTAAAACAGCAATTTTTGTTTAGTCGGTTACGGCTTCGCCTAACTACGAAATTCTAAGACGCCACAAGAACAATCATGATTGAGGTGGCTAAGAAGAGGTCAAACGTTATTTGTTATGTCTGACAAAGAAAATCTCTACCAACAACTTCTACAACTGGATGGTCGCGGGTACAAAGCCTACAAAGCCATTCAAGGTCGCTACAATTTCCCAGAATTTACCCTAATTATCGCTCGTGTTCAGGGCGATACGTTCGCTTCTCCCAGTCATTTCCGGGTGCAGATGTCGCAGTTAGTTGCGGGTTTTCCTCCTCAGCTTTATCAAACCCACAGCCGGGAAATTGCGCTGCGAGATTACCTAACGCGGCAGTTTGCTCAGGTAGCCAGACAAACTAGCAGTCGTCGGGGAACGGGTAGGAGTGGGTTAATTGCCATTACCTCTGTGGGGCAAACGGTGCTGGAACGCACTGCATGTGGGGTGAATGGGGAATCTGTGGAAGTGCGATTTGTGGTGGGATTACCTGCGAGGGGGAGGCAAATTTTAGGGCGTCAGGCGGCAGAGATGCTGTGTGAAGATATCCCGGAAATTGTCGGGCGATCGCTAAAATACTCACAGCTTGACCCAATAGCGATTCAGCATCACGTTGAAACGGTTGAGGATGCAGACTGGCTGCGGCAGCAGTTAAGGTCACGGGGATTAGTGGCATTTATTCCCGATGGGGCAATCTTACCTCGCCGCAGTGGAGTGGACGATCGCCCGTTAGAAACAGATGCTGTACCGTTTGAGTCACCCGACTCCTTACGCGTGGAGTTTACCTGTCCCAATCGCGGTTTAGTTAGGGGGATGGGAGTACCAGCAGGAATTACCTTGATTGTTGGCGGTGGCTATCATGGTAAGTCAACCTTGCTCAGAGCAATTGAGTTAGGCGTTTATAGCCACATTCCCGGTGATGGGCGGGAGTTGGTGGTGACTGACGCGGCAACGATGAAGATTCGCGCCGAAGATGGACGCAGTATTGTCGGGGTGGATATCTCGCCGTTTATCAATCAGCTTCCCCAAGGTCGTTCTACTAGTAACTTTTCCACTCCTAATGCTAGTGGTAGCACCTCTCAGGCGGCAAATATTATTGAAGCGTTGGAAGCGGGAACTCAAGTATTGCTAGTGGATGAGGATACCGCCGCCACTAATTTTATGATTCGCGATCGCCGGATGCAACAACTCATCGCTAAGGACAAGGAACCAATTACCCCCTTCATTGACAAGGTGCGGCAGCTATACAAGGACTACGGGGTTTCCACCATCCTAGTCATGGGGGGGAGTGGCGATTACTTTGATGTTGCCGATACGGTAATCGCGATGGAGAATTTTCAATCCAGCGAGGTGACGGAAGATGCCAAAGCGATCGCCCAACAATATGCCACCCAACGCATCGCTGAAGGCGGGAAGCAGTTTGGGCAAATTACTCCCCGCGTGCCATTACCCGAAAGTATCGATCCGAGTCGGGGAAAGCGAGAGGTGAAGTTGAAAGTCCGGGATGTGGATCAGGTTGTCTTTGGCAGCGAAGATATCGATCTGTCGGCGGTGGAACAAGTTGCTGAGGCGGGACAATTACGGGCGATCGCGGAGGCGATTGTTTATGCCAAGCAGCAATACATCAACGGCAAGCGTACCCTACCAGAAGTTCTTGATCGCCTCATTGCAGATATCGATTCTGAGGGGTTAGATATCCTTACCCGCTTTCCTGAAGGAGATTTAGTGCGATTTCGTCGTTTTGAGTTTGCGGCTGCCCTCAACCGCCTTCGTACTCTCGAAGTTCGCTAACTCAGGGATTGTTGCAGTCAGGGCATGGCAGTGCTATGCCCTTATAAGTGGTGTTCTAAGCCAGAAAATACGTAAGTCCTGTTCGGATCGGCTCGGATGGGAACTCAAGTTTAAAGCGCGATCGCGTACTCACCTGGAGGATAATAAGCACATGATCGCGCTTAAGGGAGCAAAACCCGTGCAATCCAATCTCGAAGCCTTCTGGATGCCCTTTACTGCCAATCGGCAGTTCAAAGCAAAGCCCCGCTTGCTAGTTGCGGCGCAGGATATGCACTACACCACGGCGGATGGTCGGCAAATCCTGGATGGAACAGCGGGATTGTGGTGTGCCAATGCAGGGCATTGTCGCCCTCAAATTGTCGAGGCAATTCACAAACAAGCCGCGAATCTGGACTTTGCCCCGACGTTTCAGATGGGGCATCCAGGGCCGTTTGAGTTGGCAGAACGCTTGCTGCCCATGATGCCGGGGAATTTTGACCACGTCTTTTTTGCCAATTCTGGTTCGGAAGCGGTAGAGACAGCCTTAAAGATTGCGATCGCTTATCATCATGTTCGCGGTGAAGGCACGCGACAGCGACTGATTGGGCGAGAACGGGGCTATCACGGCGTCGGCTTTGGCGGCATTTCTGTGGGCGGGATTGCTAACAATCGCAAGTACTTCGGCAGTTTGTTGGCAGGCGTCGATCATCTTCCCCACACCCATAACTTAGAACACAACGCCTTTACTCGCGGACAACCGCAATGGGGGGCGCATCTTGCCGATGAGTTGGAACGCCTAGTTGCGTTGCACGATGCCTCAACCATTGCGGCGGTAATTGTCGAACCTGTAGCGGGTTCGACAGGGGTACTGATTCCCCCGGTAGGCTACCTAGAACGCCTGCGGGAAATTTGCGACAAGTACGGCATTTTGCTAATTTTCGATGAAGTCATCACCGGGTTTGGGCGTTTGGGAGCCAGCTTTGCCACAGAATACTTTGGGGTAATGCCGGATTTGGTGACAGTCGCTAAGGGTTTAACGAATGCGGCGGTGCCGATGGGGGCGGTATTTTGTCGGGAAGGGATTTATGACGCATTTATGAATGCCCCAGAAGGAGCAATTGAGCTATCCCACGGTTACACCTATTCTGGTCATCCCCTTGCTTGTGCGGCGGCAATAGCAACCCTCAACATTTACAAGGAAGAGGATTTGTTTGCTCGTGCTCGCGATTTATCTAGCTATTGGGAAGATGGTGTGCATTCTCTCAAAGGCTTACCCCACGTCATCGATCTTCGCAATCTTGGTTTAGTTGCGGGAATTGAACTAGAGGCGTTTCCTGGTAAACCGGGTTTCCGGGGTGCTGAATGTCTCCAGCGTTGCTACGACAATGGGCTACTGATCCGCACAACAGGGGATATCATTGCCCTCTCGCCACCGTTGATTGTCCAGAAAGAGCAAATTGACCAAATGTTTGAGATTCTGGCTGGGGTGTTACGGACGCTGAATTAAGTGCATCGGTTGCTTTCTTGAGAAGTTGTCTGCAATGTCCGAAATCTGTCAGGGCTGAGGCGATTTTTAACGAACCGCACTAAGCACCGGGGTAGTCAAACCTCAGCGCTTCATTATCCGCACAAACGTGTAGAGACGGTTGGTTTTATACTTGCCGCTGCGATCGCGTATCGAAATACAGTTACGTCCTTCGCTCATCGTAACCCCTGCTCCCGCAACAAAGCATCAGCCCAAGCCGCATCAGTTTCTGATAACGCTGGCACTGGTTCGCGGGTGTAATCTATCCGCATCTCGTAACCCGCTACGTCATACATGTTATTCAATAACGCCTGCAAATCTAGAACGGGTTCGACATCTTCTGACTTCAAAGGTAGGGAGAACTTAGGAATTGTATGTTGTAAGTTAAAAGCGTATAAATCGGCTATAGGACGGCGATCGCTCCGACAAACTAAAATCCGGTAATCGCTTTGAATCCCATTACTAAAAAATGGCATGGGCTTCCCACTTCGTAGGAGGTCGATCTCCAGTAAATGCGTCGAACTCCCCAAGACTTTCTGACGTTTTTTCTCATAGGCTTTGCGTCCTTCCCCAGAGCGTTTGTTGACGGGAGAGAGAATTTCTATTGCTGTTACGACTTCTTTTGTTTCCACCTCTCGGATTTCTAAATATCCCTGCTTGACCGTTTCCGGTATGGGAACTGTTACTTTCAAAGGTTGCGATGGCGGTGCAGCGACAGTAACATTTGTTTTGGGATTTGTTGCCGTTAGCGGGCGTTGTACCACCACGTCGGGAATACCGACAAGCAGCGAATCTTCTCCGCTGGTTTCATAAATTCGCACCTCAACTGCAACTATGTATTTAGGACGCAGTTGAGGAGCTAATGTTCTCAAAATCTCACTAATTAGCAAGTGATGTACTCCCGACCAAAAGTCAGGATGTTCTAAATAGGGATTCATTCCCGGAAATGGAGAAGGCATAATCATATCGCCTCAAGTCTTATCCATCTGGAGTTCTACTTCACATCGTAGCCAAACAAATTAGGGTCAACTTTGGAAGAAATTGCCCACACCACCTGACGCGGAGCGCGGATATTGATGTCTTTATCCACCACAATTACAAACTTGGTGTAAGTAAATTGGGGCAACGCACTCCAAAAAGCGAGGGCAGCACGACGGGCTTGTCCGGGATAGGCTTTGTCAATGGAGATAATTGCCGATTTGTAGCTGAGGGCTTCCATGGGCAGGAAGAAGTCTACAATTTCTGGGACTTGTTGCCGCAGGATGGGGGTATAGATGCGGTTAAGGGCGATCGCGCACAAATGTTCCGTAGATTTTTTTACTTCATCAAAACTTGATAATTTCCTCAGTTAATATACTCAGTATTTAAAGATTAGATGAAGCTAAGTTTTGTGAATTGACAGTATTTATGCCAAATGGAGTATTGTACTGGGTATGAAATTCAAGTTTTAAATTTAGTAAGAGCGGGGACAAAATCCATTCTTACGCGGTTTTCGTAAATAACAGCTCTTAATAAGCGATTTAGTAAGCTAACAAGCTTGCTAAAAGCAATTTATTTTTTAGCGTCTTCAATTTTGAAGTACGTAAAGATCTGCTTTTATTTAGCGATTTCCTAATAAAAAACTGGATCTAATCAGTTTTCCTACAACTACATAAGTCATAAATCATGAAAGTTTTACCTAGGAATGTACCTCGTTCCCAGGCAATTGTTGCTGCGGAATCATCGACTAGTTTTGTATTCCAGAAAGTCAAGCCTTCAGACAACAAGCAACTGACTTTACTGACATCCTTTGCTGGAATTGTTGCCAAAGATTTGTTTCTGGGAACGCCAGCTTTAGGTGAACCCCAAGAGCATTTAGAGGCTGCCATTAGCTGGCTCAAGCAAGCCCACAATCTTAGCCCTGACGAGGGTGTGAGTTGGGGATATTCCCTTAAAGGTGGGTGGCGAGCCTCTTACCGCGAGACATCTGGCTATATTGCGGTGACGTTCTTTGATCTGGCGAAACAGTTGCAGGACGAGGATGCTTGGCAACGGGCAGTAATGGTTTGCAAATGGCTGTGCCAAATGCAAAATGCCGACGGCTCTTTTTCTGACCCCCGCTATGGTTCCGAGGGAATTGTGTTTGATACGGGTCAGGATTTGTTGGGGCTAGTCCGTGCTTATACGGAGACGCAAGATCCGTGTTTTCTAGAGGCAGCGGAGAGAGCGGGAGACTGGCTCGTTGAAGTTGCGGATGCCTCCGGACGGTGGACGCGTAACACGCATTTAGGCATTCCCCATGTCTACAACACCCGTGTTGCCTGGGCGTTGTTGCAGTTACACGCCATCAGCCCCAATGCAGAACGGGAGCGGGTAGCACGGACAAATTTGGACTGGGCATTGAGCCAGCAATGCAATGGATGGTTTGAGCAATGTGCCTTTACTACGGGGGCTGCTCCCTTTACCCATAACATTGTCTACGCGATTCGAGGTCTTTGGGAATCGGGCTTGCTGCTGAAAGAGCAGAAATATCTCGATGGAGCGATCGCGGGTGCTGAAGCAATGCTGGGACATCTGCGTTCTGATGGCTTCATTCCCGGTCAGATTGACCCCAGTGGCAAAGCTCAAGGGCGCTACTGCTGCCTAACTGGTAACTGCCAAATGGCGATCGTTTGGCTTCAGCTTTTTCAACACACAAAGGAGCAGCGTTATTACGATGCTGCCGCCGCTAGCCTCCGTTATGTGATGTCTTGCCAAGACATTCACACTACTAACGCCAACATCCGGGGCGGCATCAAAGGTTCGCAGCCTATTTGGGGCAGATACACGCGGTTGTCCTATCCCAACTGGGCAACCAAATTCTTTATTGACGGCATGTTAACGCTAATTAGGGCACTACCATGACTCAAGTACAAGTTTTAAATCGCCGGGTTGACTCTAGAACAAACGCCGATGCTGTTTTGGATGACAGGATTGAGCGGGTGCAAATTCTCAACAGCAGTTTTGACGAGATTACGACAAAAGAAACGGTGGATTGGGCAACTCGTTTAATCCTGTCCGGTCGTCGAGGATATATCTGCACTGTCAACGTTGCCATTTTAATGATGATGGCTTCTGATACCCGGCTACAACAGTTTGTCGATCAAGCCGCGTTGATTGTAGCGGATGGTCAACCACTCGTTTGGGCGTCGCGGTTACTTTCTCGCCCTTTACCGGAGCGGGTAACGGGTGTTGATTTGGTGGATGCTCTAGCCAAACGAGCTGAACAGAAGCAGTTTAAAGTCTACCTAATGGGCGCAACTCAAGAGGTGATCGAAGCAACTGCCACGAAGCTCAAGGCGAAGTATCCTCTGCTAAAAATCTGCGGCGTTGCCGATGGCTATTTCTCAGAAACGGAAGCGCCTGCACGGGTTCGGGCAATCCGCGAGAGTGGCGCACAAGTTCTCCTAGTAGGGATGGGAGTACCGAGACAGGAATACTTTCTGGATCAGTATTGGTCGGAGTTGGGGGTTAATCTGGCACTCGCCGTTGGTGGCAGTTTTGAAGTGATTACCGGGAGGAAGAAACGTGCGCCACGCTGGATGCAGAAAGTTGGGCTGGAGTGGTTTTACCGACTACTTCAGGAACCGCAACGCCTCTGGAAACGTTACCTAACGACTAATTCAGAGTTTATTTATCGGTTACTAGTAGAAATGCTCCGGACGAGTTTTAGAGATCATCGTCCGGAGCAAAGTCACCTGGCTTACAAAGACAGGTTTGCGAAAGTCAAGTCTTGAGTTGGGGAACTCAGACCAGTTGAGCGATCGCGGCTACGATCGCTCTCGATAAAAAGTAACATTTTTTTCTGGCAATAGTGATTTGAAGAGGTGGGCATTGCCCACTTTTTTGATCGCGGCTCTACACCGAGGCTGGGATGGGAAGGAGGGTTGGCAACCATTCGGCTCGTAATTTCGCGATCGCCTCTTGTTTAAGTTTGGCTTCAATCTCAATCCAAGGCGCATCGGTGTAGGCACTGGGCATAGTTGCAATCAAATCGCTATGATGTCTGTCTCCAAAGGATTCCCGCCCATTAGAAATATGCACTAACTGCCATTGGGGAACTGACCAGGTTGTCCGCGCCGCCGCCAGAATTTCTGCAATGCTGGGGTGTTCGTAACTATCTAAGGCTTCGTGAATAACGTGGTGGTGGGCATCAAAAACCATCGGCACCCCAGCTTCACGACAAATCGCTAAAATCTCATTGGCACTGTAGGCGTATTCGTCATTTTCCAGTGCTAGTCGGGTGCGAATGTTATCGGGTAGGTTGCGGATTACCTGAATGAGTTGTGCGGCGCGATCGCTTTTACCACCATGAATCTCGATAATTGCCCAAGGCGATCGCGGTAAGGCGAGTTTATCCATAATCATCGCCTGCATTTCTAATATTTTGATGCTATTGGCGACGACTTCTGGTTTATCGGAACTCAGGACAACAAACTGATCGGGATGCACAACCATACGCAAGGGAACTTGAGAAGCGCGATCGCCAGTATGCAATAACTCCTCATTCAGTTCCTCTAATACACTTCTTCCTAATTCGATATCTGCGAAGGGAAATAAGCCAGAAGGAATCCGATAAAGCTGAATATTATTGGCAACGCAAAAATCAATTGCCAGATTCAGGCGTCGTAGGTTATCAGCGTACAGTTCCCGTAGCATTTGGGCTTGCTGTATTTCGGTAAACTGCAACAACCGCTTTCGCGTCAAAGTGCGAAAGCGTACCTCTTTGGAGGTGGTGATGCAGACTAACCCCAAATGAGGTGTACTGCTGCTCGGACTCATATTGACCACGGGTTACTACAGTTTCATTGTGATCAAAGTCTCCCAGCACGGCACCCGCCGTGAGAGTGACTCTTTAAGGCTTTTAATTATTTGCGTCCATCATGAGTAGACCTCTTGCATAAGTCGAATAGACCCCCCTTAGTAAGGAGGGAGACTTGAAATCTTGCCCCCTCCCCTTACTAAGGGGAGGGTTGGGGAGGGGTCTGGTACATTTTTGCAAGAGGTCTAGTGACGCATTTTGGTTTAAGACCCCACCTATAGCGGGGATACAAATTACTGGCGTCAGTCCTGTCCATCTCAATTGAAGGTTACTGACTTGAGGGAAAAATAGTTGTTCTTGAGAAAAACCCAGTTTGGGGGGCTTCCCCCCAATCCCCCCAATCCCCCACGCTTGGGATGAGTGCCTCCCCCAGACCCCCTGCACAAGGTTTGATCGGTTGTGAGGAATTTTCTGGAGTCAGTGCCATTCCGATCTCAATTGAAAATATAGGGGTTCTCGTTTGCCTAGAGTACAGGTTTCTGACTGAGAGCTGCTGAAAAAAAAGGACAGCAGATTAATGTGCTGTCCTTCAAGGAATTAACCAATTAGAAGTGTTTTGAGACTAGGCGATCGCTGCCATTTTGATATCGTTGTTTGCCAGTAGCTCTTGCAGT
Organism: Kastovskya adunca ATA6-11-RM4; assembly: GCA_019359445.1. GTDB lineage: Bacteria > Cyanobacteriota > Cyanobacteriia > Cyanobacteriales > Coleofasciculaceae > Kastovskya > Kastovskya adunca. The sequence goes on from JAHHHJ010000009.1 coordinate 187,943, forward strand.
TCCTCAGCATCAACGGTTTCTTTCTCAATCAGCATTACCGAGAGTTTGTCGAGGATGTGCTTGTTGCTGACCAACACATCTTTGGCGCGTAGATAGGCTTCATCGACGAGCTTGCGGACTTCGGCATCGATAGCAGACGCGGTGGTATCGGAGAAGTCGCGGTCAGAAGCAATTTCCCGACCCATGAACATGTTGCCGTTCTGCCGTCCGAGGGCAATCGGGCCAAGGCGATCGCTCATGCCAAAGCGAGTCACCATCTGACGAGCAACGCGGGTTACTTGCTGCAAGTCGTTAGAAGCACCAGTGGTGACTTCTTCTTCACCGAAGATGATTTCTTCTGCAAGGCGACCGCCCAAGGCAACTGCCATTTGATTTTGCAGGTAAGAGCGGGAGTACAAGCCAGAATCCATCCGGTCTTCGCTGGGTGTGAACCAAGTCAAACCACCTGCACGACCGCGAGGAATGATACTGATTTTCTGCACGGGGTCGTAGTCGGGCATCAAAGCACCCACCAAGGCGTGACCCGCTTCGTGGTATGCAACTAGGGTCTTGCGCTTCTCGCTCATCACCCGGTCTTTCTTCTCTGGCCCTGCCAACACGCGGTCGATGGCGTCGTTGACTTCGTCCATTGAAATTTCGGTGAGGTTACGACGGGCGGCTAGAATTGCCGCTTCGTTCAGCAAGTTAGCTAAGTCGGCTCCAGTAAAACCAGGGGTACGACGGGCGATTTTTTCCAAATCAACGTCTTTTGACAGGGTTTTACCGCGAGCGTGGACGTTGAGGATTTCACTACGTCCAGCATAATCAGGGCGATCGACGACCACTTGACGGTCAAAACGACCGGGACGCAGCAGGGCAGAATCCAAAACGTCGGGGCGGTTAGTAGCGGCAATAATGATGATGCCAGTATTGCCTTCAAAGCCGTCCATTTCCGTGAGCAACTGGTTGAGGGTTTGCTCGCGCTCGTCGTTACCGCCCCCTAAGCCAGCACCGCGCTGACGACCAACGGCGTCAATTTCATCGATAAATACGATACAGGGAGCATTGCTCTTGGCTTGCTCGAACAAGTCGCGCACGCGAGAAGCACCGACACCCACGAACATTTCCACGAATTCTGAGCCAGAGATGGAGAAAAACGGCACTCCTGCTTCTCCTGCAACAGCACGCGCTAGGAGGGTTTTACCTGTTCCCGGAGGGCCAACTAACAGTACACCCTTAGGAATCTTGGCACCAATTGCGGTGAAGCGGTCGGCGTTTTTCAGGAAGTCAACAACTTCGTTGAGTTCTAGCTTCGCTTGCTCGATTCCGGCAACATCCCCAAAGGTTACTTGAGTTTGTGGTTCCATTTGCACTCTGGCTTTGGACTTACCAAAGTTCATGGCTTGGGAGCCAGGGCCATTTTGGGCGCGTCGGAGGAGAAAGAACAATCCGACCAAAAGCAGCACGGGTAAGAAGAGGCTGCTTAAGGCTCTAAACCAGAAGCTGTCATCGCTCTGGGGTAGAACGGATATGTCAACATTGTTGGTACTCAGGATGTTGATCAGCTGCGGGTCGTTGGGCAGGTTAACAATGACCTGGGTACCGTCTTGAACCGTAGCGAGGGCTCTGCTGCGGTCAGCACTCAGCTTGACGTTTTCAACTCTGCCAGATTGAACTTCCTGAATCAGTTGGCTGTATTTCCAAGTCTCCCGACTTTGGGGCTGTTTGTCTAGAAATGCTGTTGCTAGTGCAACAACGACTATCGCTAGTAATGCGTATAGCCCAGCATTTCTCCACTTCTTATTATTCACTCTTTTCTCCTAACTTTAGGATGGGGATGTCCTAGGATGTTTCTTCTATTATTAACTAATGTTAACGTCTCTCAGGATGTATTGACACACTGTCGCTGGAGAGAAGTTAGTCCTCTTAATTTAATCTTACCTACAGGACTGGAACTGGGGGAAGCAGGGGAGGCAATAGAAGGATGCCCTCAACAAGAAAGGGGAAGGCGACGGATAGTAACGACAGTCAAGCTCTTTCGGCACTCAAAAGCATGAGATTAGCTTTCATCAGCAGCTTGCAGAACAGTCTCATATCACTTCATCGAAGTTGGGTTGTGATGCTTTGTAGAAGCCAGGTTTTGAGATCAACCATGGCAAAGCTCAGTGGAAGAAACGACTATAATTTTCTGCTTTATACAAACTCCGCAAAAATTCTAGACTCCCGTGCTGGGAGTTGTAGGTGAGGGGAGTGGTGGTTGTGATTACTGTATGGATGGGGATGACTTCTACGACGCTGTTTGTGTAGGCGATCGCTTCAAAGTTTCTCACCAACTCCCTATCCCAAACCTCCTCTTGCACAGGTTGATGATCATTGAGCCAGTTGATGATTTGCGATCGCGCCACTCCTGGTAAGATGCCTGCGGCTAAGGGTGGTGTCCACCAACTACCCTGCTGATAGCCCCAAAGATTACCCGTACTCGTCTCCACCCAATTTCCAGATTCATCGACTAAAATCGCTTCCGTCGCCCCTAGTTGCTGGGCTTTTTGCAGAGCCAGCCAAGCGGGTAAATAGTTTCCCGTCTTGTGTCCGGGAAGAGAACGAATAAATTCTGGTGCATCGCCTAGCCACGCCGTTATCCCTTGTTGCTGACGTTCGGCTAAGTTGGCGGGTAAGCCACGCCCTGTAATCCACTCGCGTCCGTCAGGAAACAGGGTAATTCTCAGCACTGGGTAAGACGCCAGCAAGTTTTCTGCCCCTTGTCGGACTCGTTCCCAATCAGGCAACTGCCAACCAAAAGTTTGTAAGCTGGAATAGAGGCGATCGCCATGGGCTGTCCAGTTCGTCAACGGATGCTCTAAAGACTGGTGATAGACACGCAGCGTTGTAAATACCGTGGCACCGTAAAGCAAGCCAGGGTCATTAAGTGCTAGTTCTAAACTATTACCTTGAAGAAGCTGACCATCATACCAAAACAACAATTTTGACACCCGCCTAATATCATCACCTGTTAAGTAATTCGCCGCCAGACATTGATGCTACCTTTACTCAGAATCAATCATTTGTAGGAAGTTTATCTGTCGTCAACTGTCTTAAATTAGTTCGTAGTGAGGGCTAAATTCCTCAAAATAAAGCCAACCCCCTGACTACAAATCTCTAATTATTGGCTTCGTCCTACTTCGCATCTTGTAATCTATCATCATTGCCAACTACACAGCTAATTTAAAAGAACTGTACTATGGGTTTCTATTCAAACGTTATTCTCCCCCGTTGCCTAGACTGGGCGATGTCAGATTCCACTCTTAGCCAGTATCGTGAAGAAGTCTTAGCTGAGGTATCTGGGGAAGTTTTAGAAATTGGCTTTGGAACCGGGTTGAATTTACCTCATTATCCCAAAACTGTTGAAAAAATCATCACGATTGATGCCAATCCTGGCATGAGCTCAATCGCCACAAAACGGATTCAATCTTCTTCAATACAGGTAGATAATCGCGTCCTGAATGGTGAGAATCTACCCATGGCTGACAACAGCTTTGATAGCGTGGTAAGCACCTGGACATTGTGCAGCATCGCCAAAGTAGAGCAGGCTCTTAAAGAAATTCATCGAGTGCTCAAGCCCGGTGGTAAGTTCTATTTCATTGAGCATGGACTGAGTAATGAACCCAAAATCCAGGTATGGCAAAACCGCTTAACCCCAATTCAAAAGGTAATAGCTGATGGTTGTCATCTCAATCGAAATATTAAGCAACTGGTGGAAAACAACTTAAAAATTGTCAAGTTAGAAGAGTTTTATGCTCCCATTGGTTCAAAAGTTGTGGGTTACATGTATAAAGGCGTTGCTACTAAAAATCTCTAATCCTAATTCTTGAGCAGCCGCTGTGACTCTAAATTAAATAACCATTTAAAATAAGTAGGGGGTAATAAATCAAAGTATTGGGTTCGGTGTAAATGTTTTTAAATTGATTCGTAGTCAAGGATTAGATTTTATGAATAGGGCTAAGAGACTGTTTCTAAAGTAATGCTAACTGGCTAGATTGCCTAACGATTGGATAGATCCCCCCTAGCCCCCCTTAAAAAGGGGGGAACAAAATCTCTTGAAAGTCCCCCGTGATATTAAAGGCGAAGCAACATCTAGCTTCCCCCTTTTTAAGGGGGACGGGAGGGGGATCTCCGAGGGGGATCTCCAGGAATTTACAATAAACCTTTAATTATTTACATGCCATACTTATTAGTAAAGGTCTGTAAATTAGATACAAAATAGCTGATCAGGAAACTCTCAGAATCTTTCGTTAAACTCAAAATTAACTGATTGTAACCCGTTCTAAGTTTCCCATCAATGAAATTTTCCCAGTATTTGCGGCAAGCAATGGGTAAGGCTTTACAGCAGGTTGACCCTTCTTCACTACGGGTGCGGTTGACTGTGGGAGTGGCGGCTGTCTCGGCTGTGGGATTAGGGGGGGTTGCTTTCTGGACAAGCTGGAAGATGCAGCAAATCTTGGTGGCGACTCATAAGCAAACTGTTGAATATATTGCCGATCGCTTCCCAACAGATGTAGAAATCTACAGCGATATGATGTCGTTGGAAAGTGGGGTGCCAAGGGCGATCGCTAATCTGACAAACGTTAATACATTATTGTGGGTGCGGCATCCAGATGGCAGGGTTGGGGCGCGATCGCTGAGGTTGAGCGCCGGGGCTGAAGCAACGCCGTTGCTATCTTTACCCCAAAAGCCCTTTCCGCCTCAAGTACAACTGCTCAACGGACGCTACTGGGTGCTATGTGCCACTCCCTTGCAAGTCGAGGGGGAAAATTTGGGAATGCTCTATGTTGCTCAGGATATTACTAACGATCAGGTGATGTTTTTTAGCCTGGTGCGAACGTTAGGGTTTGCTAGTTTGCTGGCGATTGCAGGAATGACGATCGCGATCGCCATTTATATTCAGCGATCGCTCCAACCCCTGCAACGCATGAGTCAACTCACAGAAAATATTTCCGCTGAAGATTTGGGAGAAGCGCGAATTCATCTGGATAATCCCCCTAGTGAAGTCAGAGAACTCGTCCAAACCTTCGACAAAATGCTGGTTCGCCTTTTTGAGGCTTGGGAACAGCAACGGCAATTTGTCAGCAACGTATCTCACGAATTACGCACGCCGCTGACGATCGTTTCTGGCTATTTGCAAAGCACTCTCCGCCGGGGAGACAACCTCCGAGAACCCCAGCGAGAAGCCCTGGAAATTGCTGCCTCTGAAGCCGAGCGTACCATCCACCTGTTAAAAGATTTACTCGATTTGGCACGGGCAGATAGTGGTCACAGGCACTTTCAACTAGAACCTGTGGTGCTAAATGACCTCGTTGAGGAAGTTGCCAGCATGGCAAGACAATATAGCGATCGCGTCATTAATGTGGCATCGACTATCCCAACCCTGTCATCCGTGAGCCAGATAATCACAGCCAAAGCCGACGCTCATCGCCTCAAACAAGTGCTGCTGAATCTAATTGATAATGCGGTGAAATATTCCCATCCCGATCATCCCGTAACCCTAAACTTAAAGGAGCAGGGTGAGTGGGCAATGATTCAAGTCTGCGATCAAGGTACGGGTATCCCCTTACCCCAACAAACGAGAATTTTTGAGCGTTTCTACCGTGTTGACGAAACCCGCGCCCGTTCTACAGGCGGCACAGGTTTGGGCTTATCAATTGTGAAAACCTTGGTGGAGGGAATGGGAGGAACAGTCAGCGTGCGATCGCAACTCGGAGAAGGTAGCACCTTTACCGTCACCTTACCGAATGCCGAATCAAAGTAAGGTTAGTTTCTGGAGACTTTGGTAACCTAGGGGTGCCAAGGGTTTTAGATGGGTTTAATAAAAATCCGCTCCTCCTGTGAAGGTGATCGCCCAGGGAAAAACAAGTATTGGAAGATCTCAGGCGGCTTGTTGAAGCGGTTTTTAACTGAAGTTTCTCCTTAAGCGTGTCTGCTGTTGCGGTGATGGGGAGAGGAACTAACTGTTTTCTCCCCAACCGGAAAATATGCGGTTAGATACCCATTAGATTAATAGCTGCTAATTGCATGGCCGTGTCGCGATCGCAAATGGCATCAATCTCCCCTTGTTGCTCAAAAGTCAACTGGTGGTAGACTTCCATAAATTCTTCATAGCTATAATCTTCCATCAAGGCGTAATATTCTCTCAAGCTCTGAGCCGTTAGTACGGCGATTTTGAGCCTAGCGATTGCTCTGCAAGTTGTCATCTATTGCTCCTCCTATCCCCAATCCAGGCGAGACACTGGCGCTACGAATGGGGAAACTTAGCACTTTGCATCCGCCTGTTCGCAGGCTCCAATACTCACCCAATTACTGGAACCATCGCTAGAATGTTCTTTTTTCCAGATGGGCGCATTGTGCTTGAGGGTATCAATCGCATACTTGCAGGCATCAAAGGCTTCAAGGCGATGGGGACAGCCGACAGCAACGAGCACGCTAATTTCTCCGATTTGCAAGCGTCCGATCCGATGATGAATGACAACGCGATTGACATCCTTCCAGGTAGAGCGAATCTCCGCCGCGATCGCTGCAAATACCTGCATTGCCATCGGTTCGTAAGCTTGGTATTCCAAGGCAACCACAGGCTTTCCTGCCGTTTGATTGCGTACCGTACCACTCATCACAACCACCGCTCCATTGGCTGGATCGTCTGCTAGTGTGTAAACTTCAGCGACAGATAGCGGTGCCAAGGTAATCGAGAGACTATCAGCGTTCGATGGTTGAATCGGTGCACAGAGCGGTGTCGTTAATCCTAAATTCATTGATTAGCGTTTTCTCTATTAAAGCGTCTAAGTGCTATTTTGTTCGATCTAACAGAACAAAACTAGGAGAGCAATGGAGGAAAGAGAGTTTAGTGACAACTCCCGACGCTGATACTACGCATACAGCGTGGGCTTCTCAAGATTGCTCCTGAGAGTTTCCTGCTTCACTCGGTCTTGTCTAGGCAATGCCCCCGACAGCCCCCGTCCACAGGCAATTTCATCCACGATGAGTCCCACCGCAGAAAGTCCACGATTTCGTATCACTTGAGCACTAGCAATATCTCTGGGCTTAGTTGACCCACAATCAGGACAATAATGAACCCGAACACTCAAATCCTTTTTGACGACAGCACCGCAGTCAGGGCATTCCTGGCTAGTCCCCTTCGGGTCAACCTTTCCATAGTAGACATCCCGCTTCCAGCACACCCAAGGCAATATCTGATTAACGAATTGCCCCAAACCAGCATCAAGGGTATGTTTACCCAACATCCCTTTAGCCATAATGCGGAAGTCGAGAGCTTCAACAAATATCATCCCAGCTTGATCACAAAGATGATGTGCCAATTGAAAGTGAAAATTGCGTCTACATTCACCGAGCTTTTCGTGCAACCTGCCAATCTTCTGATTCAGTTTGCGACGGTTGGACGAGCCTTTTTGCTTATTATTTAATCGGCGTTGCAGCAATTTCAGCTGGCGGTGCAATTGATTGAAAAAGCGAGGACGTTTTACCTGTTCGCCATCAGAGGTAGACAGAAAATACTCCAGCCCGACATCAACTCCAACAGCATGACCTTGCGGCATAGAATCAGGGACACTGACATCCATCTGCACAGCAAGAGCAACATACCATCCCGAAGCCTTGCGAAGGAGCCGTGCTGTTTTCAGGGTAAACCCATCGGGGATGGGGCGATGCAGGTTGATAGCAACTTTGCCAATCTTGGGCAGATTGATTTCATTCCCCTCAATGGCATCATTGCCAATCTGAGGAAACAAAAACGATTTGAATTGCCCAAACTTTTTGAATCTAGGAAAACCGTGTCCACGTTGCTTCATAGCGGCAAAAGCAGTATCAACCCTACCAATGACATCTTGAAGTACTTGCGAGTGAACGGCTTTCAATCCCAGATTCGTTTTCTTGGCTTCAGTCATTGTTTGTCTTAGCCGCACCGAGCGGCACGACTCACGCGGAGAGTCCATGTATCCCGACGCTCACCTTTCATGTAGAGCGCGGGGATTATAGCTCCCCGAACCCCTCGTTAGCTAAGAAAATTAGTGCTGAAATACACGAAATGAAATCTCGCTCTTACAGTGGAAGAAGAGCGTCGTCTCTAACTAAAGACGTAGATGTTCAAAAACTGAAGCAGCGAATGAACAAATGTGGGTTTAGTCGATCGCTGCAACGACAATTCACCAGCCTACAGCATTGTACCTATGCGAACTAGCGAGCAAATCCGATTAGAAATTAAAGAGACTTTAGGTTTTGTCCCTCCTTTCTTCGACCCCGCGCAGCCTAGCCCACAAGTACTAGACCATCTTTGGCAACAAACTTTAAGTGGCTATATCAACAATCCTCTACCGGGGCTATTCAAGGAAAAGCTCTCTGCCTATCTCTCGCGCTACTGTGCCGTTCCTTACTGCATGATTTGTCACAGTTGCTCCTTATACCCTTATGGGGTCAAGGCACAGGAGGTATTGCAATTACTAGAATCGCCTCCTCCCTTGGCAGACGAACTTGACGAGCACCTAAGCCGACTCGCTACCTACCCAGAAAAGGTAACAGTCTTGCCACAAAATTCGGAGCTGGAACAAAGCCTCCTCTATTGTTCCATCTATGTTGCCTTAGAACGGGAGCAAGCTGATTACTGCCGTAGCGAGCTACAGCGTCTTCTAGGCACTGAGATCTATCAGTACCTGGTGATGTTTATCGCCTACATCAAAACTTGCCATGTGTGGATGGAGGCTCACCCAGAAGTCACCTATGAAACAGACAGGAGAGTACTGGATTATCTCAATTGCTTGCTTGAGGAAGAACCAGGTTTAGGCGAGTTCTTTGACAACTATCGAGAAAGAGTAAAGCGCGAACAGCAAAACTGGACGGAACGACTGGCGGTGATTGCCGAGCGAAAGCGGAATGAAGAGGCACTACGGAAAGCCGCCATTGAGAATCGGCGTCTGGCAAAGGCGATCGCTTCCGTTTCCGATGGGGTACTGATTACCGACCCCCATCAACCGGATAATCCCATTATTTATCTCAATCCCGCATTTTCCCGGATTACGGGCTACGAAGCTCACGAAGTCCTCGGTCGCAACTGCCGTTTTTTGCAAAGCCCCGCCACCGATCCCGAGGCGATCGCCAAAATGCGCCAAGCGATTAAGCAACATCAAAAAATTAAACTCACCTTACTCAACCAGCGCAAAAATGGTCAGCATTTCTGGAATGAGCTAAGACTCTCGCCCGTGTTTTCCGAGGAAGGCGATTTACTTTATTTTGTCGGCATTCAGACAGATATCACCGAGCGCCAGCAAGCAGAAGCTGAATTACAGTTACAAGGTCGGCGATCGCAATTATTTGCCGATGTCACTCTCAAAATTCGCCAATCTCTACAACTCGAAGACATTCTCCAAACGGCTGTCATTGAGGTGCAAAAAGTTCTCCAGGCAGACCGAGCCCTAGTTTATCGCCTGTGGCCCAATGGTACAGGCAGTGTAGTGACTGAAGCCGTGGGGCAGGGTTTGCCGAGCATTTTAGGACAAAGCTTCAGTGCAGAAGTCTTTCCCAAAGAATACCGACAGCTTTACAACCACGGACGCCTTCGGGTAATTGAAGATGTAAAAAAGGGAAAGATTGCACCTTGTCTAGTGGACTTTTTGCGGCAGTGGAAAGTGAAGGCAAAAGTAGTTGTGCCAATTCTTCTCAAGGAAGAACTTTGGGGATTACTGATAGTCCATCAATGCAGTGAACCTAAACAATGGGTGGCGGCAGATGTTGAACTGCTGCAACAACTCGCCGATCAAATCGGAATTGCCCTAGCCCAAGCCCAGCTTTTGGAACGAGAAACCCGCACCTCCCAAGAGCTTGCCCAGTCGAATGCAGAACTGCAACAGTTTGCCGCCGTTGCTTCTCACGATTTGCAGGAGCCACTGCGGAAGGTGCAGGCATTCGGCAATCGACTGCAATCAACCTGCGGCGAGGCGCTGACAGAGCAGGGGCAGGACTACCTAGAGCGGATGCAAAATGCCGCCCAACGGATGCAGGTGCTGATCGATGACTTGTTAGCCTTGTCGCGAGTCACTAGCAAGGCGCAGCCATTTGTGAGTGTCGATCTCGCTACAGTGACCAAGGAAGTCTTATCGGATTTGGAAGTGCGTCTCCAGCAAACGGGAGGACGCGTGGAGTTGGGTGAGCTGCCGACGATCCAAGCTGACCCCCTGCAAATGCGTCAATTGTTGCAAAATTTAATTAGCAACGCGCTAAAATTTCAGCGATCTGGGGAACCACCTGTTGTCAAAATTGATTGTAGACCTATTAACAATCAAGAACAGCCAGCTAGTGAAGGGATAGGAGGCGTTAAAGTTTGGCAAATTACGGTTCAAGACAATGGTATTGGATTTGATGAGAAGTATTTGAACCGAATTTTTAATGTTTTTCAGCGCCTGCATAGCCGCAGTGAGTACGAGGGAACAGGCATAGGTCTAACAATCTGCCGTAAAATTGCAGAGCGTCATGGTGGGAGCATCACTGCACAAAGCACACCCGGTCAGGGGGCAAAATTTATTGTTACCCTACCAAGTCAACCAGCATAAGGAGCGATTTGCGTGAATGGGATGGGAGCAACTGTCAAAATCCTCATTGCTGATGACGATGAAGAAGATTGCATGTTGGCGCGTGATGCCTTATTAGAAAGCCGATTAGCCAATGAGCTGTATTTTGTTCACAACGGGGAAGAGCTGATGGACTATCTGCATCGCCGGGGCAAATATGCGGCATTGAGCCAATCGCCACGTCCGGGGTTGATTTTGCTGGATTTGAACATGCCGAAAAAAGATGGTCTTGAGGCATTAAACGAAATCAAGGCAGACCCTCATCTTCGGCAAATTCCCGTTGTGGTGCTGACAACCTCAAAAGCTGAGGAAGACATTTTTCGTAGTTATGACTTGGGTGCAAACTCATTTATTACCAAACCCGTGACCTTTGAATCTTTGGTGGAGGTGATGAAAAGCATCGGAAAATACTGGTTTGAAATTGTTGAATCGCCACCAGAGTGGGTTGGAGAAAGTCATGGACAACACTTACATTAAAGTCTTGTTAGTTGATGATGATGAGGACGACTATGTCTTGACCCGTGATTGGTTTGCGGAATTTCAAGACACTAAGTTTAAGCTGGAGTGGGTGGCAACTTATGATACGGCCCTAGAAGCGATCGCCAGCAATCAGTACGATGTTTATCTCTTTGACTACCGCCTCAATCAGGGCAATGGTCTAGAACTGTTGCGAGCCGCGATCGCCCTTGGCTGCTCTGCACCGATTATTTTGTTGACTGGACAAGGCGATCGCGACGTTGACGTGGAGGCAATGAAAGCGGGAGCAGCAGATTATCTGGAAAAAGGTCAGCTTGGAGCCCCTTTATTAGAGCGTTCCATCCGCTACGCCATTGAACGCAAACAAGCTGAACATAAAATTCGCGAACAAGCTGCCCTCCTCGATATCACTACTGATGCGATTCTCGTTCGCAGTCTAGAGCAACAGATTCTCTTTTGGAATAAAGGTGCAGAACACCTCTTTGGCTGGCACTCTGATGAAGTGCTTGGCAAGAATGCTGACGAGCTGTTGTACAAGCAACGCTTCCCAGACCTGGAAAAAGCCCTCAAAAGTGTGGTTGAGAAAGGAGAGTGGCAAGGGGAGTTAAGGAAACTCACTAAATCTGGCAAGGAAATCATTGTCGAGAGCCGCTGGACGCTGGTACGAAATACCGAGGGAAAACCCAAATCTATCCTCACCGTCGATACTGATCTCACGGAGAAGAAACAACTAGAAGCGCAGTTTCTTCGCGCCCAGCGCATGGAGAGCATCGGTACTCTCGCCAGCGGCATCGCCCACGACCTCAACAACGTGCTAGCACCGATTCTGATGACCGCTCAACTTTTGGAAACCCAACTGCACGACCCCCAAAGTCAGCGGTTGCTCTCAATAGTGGTTACCAATGTTAAACGGGGGGCAACTCTTGTCAAGCAAGTTCTGTCCTTTGCCCGTGGACTGGAAGGGGAACGAACGATTCTACAAGTCCGGCACCTAATTGCTGAAATTAAGCACGTTATCAGAGAAACATTTCCTAAATCGATTGAATCTTATACCAACATTGATGAAGAGCTTTGGACCGTTTCAGGAGATGCCACTCAACTGCATCAAGTCCTGATGAACCTCTGCGTCAATGCTCGCGATGCCATGTTAGATGGCGGCACCTTGACGATTTCAGCAAATAACCTTTTTATTGACCAAGATCAGGCTCGGTTGCACCTAGAGGCTAAGGTTGGCCCTTACATCTTAGTTACAGTCGCAGATACTGGCATGGGCATTCCGTCGGAGATGTTGGATCGAATTTTTGAGCCTTTTTTCACAACCAAGGAATTGGGCAAAGGTACTGGGCTAGGTCTTTCCACCGTCTTGGGCATTGTTAAGAGCCACGGTGGTTTTATCAATGTGCAGAGTGAGCTTGGCAAGGGAACAGAATTCCAGGTGTACTTACCCGCAGCAGAAAGAGGGGAACCCAAGATTTTAGAAGACCATGAGCCATCAAGGGGTCAGGAAGAATTGATTTTGATTGTTGATGATGAAGCGGCAATTCGGGAAATTACGAAAACCTCTCTGGAGCTCTCTAACTATCGGGTACTAACTGCCAGCAATGGTATTGAAGCCGTCACGCTCTATGCACAATATCAAGAAAAAATTCATGTTGTGCTGACGGATATGATGATGCCATCTATGGATGGACCGACAACTATCCGCATGTTGCAAAAAATTAACCCGCAGGTCAAGGTTATTGCCGTGAGCGGACTGATGGCAAGTGAGAAGCTATCGGCGGCAGCTAACTGTGGTATTAAAGCTTTTTTGTCGAAGCCCTATACAAAAAAGGAATTACTAGAAAAAATTCAAGACACTCTTTATCCCACAGGAGAAAACAACCCTCACTACCCGCCGATCAGTTCCCAGTTTTAAATTTTGCTACCCCCCATCAAATACAGCAACGCCATTCGCACCGCAACGCCACTGGTTACTTGCTGAGAGATCAGACTGAATTGCGGGTCATCCATCAACTCTGAGCTAATTTCCACCCCGCGATTAACCGGGCCAGGATGTAAGACTTTGATGTCCGGCTTGCAGAGTTTGAGACGATCGCGCGTGATGCCATACCGCTGATGGTACTCTCGCAAACTTGGCAAGAGATGGGCACTCATGCGTTCTTTTTGCAGCCGCAACGTCATCACAAAATCCGCGTCTTGTAAAGCGGGTTCGATCTCCCAGTGGAGGAAGGGAGTCTTTTTTGAGTCCTGAGTCCGAGTCGGTGAGTCCTGAGTGGGGGAAAAAGTATGAAGTAGGAAGGATGAAGTATGAAAGAGGTTATTGGTCTCCTCATCACGCCCGCTCCCGTACTCGGCAAATAACTGAGGCACCAAAGTGGGGGGACCGGCTAAATGAACTTCTGCGCCGCTGGCGGTGAGACTCCAAATATTGGAACGGGCAACGCGGGAGTGCAGGAGGTCTCCGACGATGGCAATTTTTTTCCCGGCTAGCAACTCTAAGCGCGGGCGTTCAAAGTCTAAAAGGGAACAAATAGTAAACAAGTCAAGCAATGCTTGAGACGGGTGTTCATGCTGACCATCCCCTGCATTGAGGACGCCGACGCGGACACCGAGCCGATTCATTTCAGTGGCGATCGCTTGCGGAACTCCCGCTTCTCGGTGGCGAATCACCATCATATCTGCTCCCATTGCCAAATAAGTCTTGGCAGTATCGAGAATTGTCTCGCCCTTACTCAAGGAGGAGCTTCCCGGAGTAAAGTTGAGGGTATCGGCGGATAGGCGCTTGGCTGCTAGTTCAAAACTACTGCGGGTGCGGGTAGATGGCTCAAAAAATAAGTTAGCGATCACCTGACCTTGCAGAGCCGGCACTTTTTTTGTCCGCCGTGACAGCACCTCCCGAAAGCTAGCAGCCGTTTGCAGTACGGTGTCGTACTCTGTCGGCAAAAAGTCAGCTAAAGAAAGGATATGGCGGCGAGTCCAAGTAGTAGTAGCCATGACGTTATCAAATGTTGTGGGCGATCGCATCTAAGGGTGAAGAATATCTCCACGTCCGCTCTTGTCAGTTCTTATTATGAGTATTTAACTGGCTTCTCGTGTTAAAGGCTTGCTGAAATTCTCCTGATGCGCCGCCCTCAACACTGAATAGTGACGAATGGCAGGCACCTCAACCCGTAAGTTTTCCTCCATCTAGCTGGCGTCGGCGATCGCTAAGTAGGGAATTGGGCTGTCAGCGCTGAGTGTACAACTTTCCCAACTTCCCTGAAGGTGTGTTTTTTCAATCCCATTGCCATCGAGCGGCACTTTATCAAATCGTTTTTCTGAGCCTCTATGAACAGTATCAAAAAATGTTTCGCTCCTCTCCTCACTGGGGTGATGCTTATTAGTCTCAGTAGTTGTGGTGGTCTTGATACAACTCAAGACAATCGTTCTTCCGACGCCACCCAGGGACAGACGGCTACGGGGTCTAACTCCAGCGCCTCTCTTTCACCTTCCACTGAAACCCAACCCCCCGTCGCTAGCCAATCACTGAAGGCTGACAACAAAGCCACCACTCAAAACACCACCACCCTCAACATCTATCACGCTGATAGTCAGTGTGAGACGCTGGTACCGGAAAAAGTGGCTGTTCCTGCTGACAATTCTGTAGAAACCGCCATAGGTAAAGTACTAGAACATCGAAGTACGAGTGACTTTAGCCTAGCGGGGTATCGGGTTAACGTTAATTCCAGTACTGGCGTCGCCACAGTCGATTTTCGCCGATCTCCCAATTCCCAACGGCAGTTTGTTTCCCTCTCTAGCTGCGAACAGTTTGCCCTATTCGGCAGCTTACGAAAAACGCTGATGGAGAATGGTCAGTTAAAAATCAAAGAGGTTCATTTTACTGAGCAAGGGGAAGAAATTTATTTGTAGTTACTCGGTCAGTACTCAGTAGTCACCCTTTCAACACAAACTCTAAAGTTTAGAAACCGCTGGACAGTCCTTTAGATACCAGCGCCACGGCAAATCAACGCCTTTAGTTAAACCAATCCGAGTCGTTTGCACCACTTCGGGGATCAAGTGCGGCGAACGGTGTTCCAGCCACAAGGGTTCGCCGAGTTTTAACGGGGTGGCGTTTAGGCTGCGGTCGATTTGCAGAACTTTACAGAGTTTACCTGGCCCGGCGGCGAGGCGATCGCGTTTGAAGGAAGTCCCCGGATCAAGTTCCGGTGGGATACACTGAATCTGCAAGGCGCGAATCAGAACAGCGCTGGGAACTTGATCGCGATCGGTGACAATATTTAGGCAGTGATACATGCCGTAGATCAGATAGACGTAAACTTGTCCGGCTGATCCAAACATCACCTCATTGCGAGGGGTTTGACGCCGATAGGCATGACAAGCCGGATCGCCAGGGGCGTAAGCTTCTGTTTCTACAATCATGCCCCTGAGAAGTTTTCCATCTGCTAACTGACGCACGATTGTACAGCCTAGCAAGTCCGGTGCTACCACCGTCGATGGACGTGCCAGCCAAGAAGGTTCTACAATTTGAGTAGATTGAGTACAATTGCCCATTTACTATAAAAGGAGGCCAGTCACAAAATGGATGTCAAATTGGTTTTAGTCGTACTAACAGTTGTTTTTACTGTAGCGTGTTTGTTCTTCGGCACCAAAAATGGTTTTTACGATTCCGACAACTACCACGGCAACGGTTCTGCCCACTAAAAGCGCGTTCTAAGTCGTTAGCTTTCAGCGGTTAGTGCTTTTGAGCCGTGAGTCACCTTGGCAACTAAATCTAGCCGAGGATTTTCATCAGCCTTGACCTAAAAGCTGATAGCTAATTGCTAATAGCTAACAGCTAGTAATGAGTCCACGTTTACCTTCTACATCCTATAACCACGAACAGCTTACTTGCTTTCCCTACGGTGTTGGTCATGGGGGAGAAGGGATGTGTTTGCTGGTGCAAATGGGACCCCATCGCATTCTTCTAGATTGTGGCTTAACTGATATTTCGTCATTGCAGACAGACGGCACTCCCCCAGCAGATTTGGTGCTGTGCAGCCACGCCCATACCGATCATGCTCAAGGCTTGCTGGCACTCCATGAGGCGTTCCCTCAGTTACCGATGTATGCCAGTGAAGTAACGACAGCGCTATTGCCATTAAACTGGCCAGAACAAAAGCCAAAAGAAATTCCTCAATTTTGTCATGCCTTGCCTTGGCGATCGCCTGTTGAGTTTCGCGATGGGCTGAGTGCTGAATTATTTCCGGCGGGGCACTTACCAGGGGCGGCAGCACTTTTGCTCACCTACACCGCGCCGAATCGCACCTATAGGCTCCTATACACGGGAGACTTTTTTCTCTCCAATTCGCGTTTGGTAGAAGGACTATCGATCGAAAGCTTGCGGGGAATTGATCTAGACGTGCTGATCGTAGAAGGCACCTATGGCACCGCCCGCCATCCCCACCGCCGCAGTCAGGAAAACCAACTAGTTGAACGCATTAATTTAGCGATCGCAGAGCAATATTCTGTCCTGCTACCCGTACCCACATTGGGACTAGGGCAGGAAATTCTCATGCTCCTACGGAGTCACCATCTGTTTACAGGTCGCAATATAGATATCTGGGTAGATGATGCTGTGGCTCAAGGCTGTGATGCCTACTTGGAACTGTTGACCCACTTACCCACCTCAGTACAGAACTTTGCTCGCCATCAGCCGTTATTTTGGGACGAACGAGTGCGTCCACGGGTACGGCGATTAACTCCAGACCAGCAAGATTTAATTGGTAAATCTCCCTGCATTGTTCTCACTGAACAAGCCGCTGACCTCCACCAGTACTACCACTCCTCCTCTAATCCCTGGCTGATCCTTCTAGCAGATCGACCCGGACGCAACGTTTCCACTGTCACTTTGCCTACTACCTCACCCTCTGGATCGGTTGATCCGACCAGAAATCCTGCCCCTAGACGTGCGGATAATATTAAACCAACCACACCCCTGATCCAGGTAGAAACCTATTTACTGGCCCAGCATGGAGATTCTCAGGGAACCACCCAACTGATTCACAACCTCCGTCCCCAGCACGTCGTTTTTGTTCACGGTTCCCCCACCTACCTATCCGATTTAACGGGACTGGAGGAACTGCAAAACCGCTACCATTTACATTCCCCTGCTGTAGGAACCTTAGTCGAACTGCCAATTGGCGAGACGTTTATTCAGCCAGCGGCACCCACAGAAACCAACTATGAAGGCGAGTTGACCGAATTTGGCACCGTTGTCACCATTACTTTACCTGAAGCGATCGCTGCTGACCCACGCTGGCAACATTTTGCGGACACTGGCTTAGTGGAAGCCCGTTGGCAGGGTGAAGAACTAGTACTACGTGGCTTACCTCAACGGGAATTACTCAGTCAGAGCAACGATGCTAGAGTCTCGCCTGAACTAGAATGCTGTGCCAACTGCCGTTACCAACGCGGTCAACGCTGCTGGAATCCCGCTTCTCCCCTGCACGGTTTCAAAGTCACGCCAGAAGGTTACTGTCTCGTCTTTGAACCCATACCTCCTTCCTCAGAAGATTAAAATGAGCAGTTGTTAATGGCTAATAGTTATTAGTTTTCTCTCCCCATCTCCCCAACTTCGCCAATCCCACATTACAAAAAACCCAATGCAGGTTATCCTACATTGGGCTAATTTCAAAAAGTAGTGGTCTAATCTTGATTAGAATCGGGATAACGCGGATGAATTTGTTCAGCTTCTGGACAATCGTCAGAAACTAAGGGTTCGGCATTTCCTCGAGGGACAGAAGCCAGTTTTTGAGTCACAGAACCGATGCTTTCTAAACGTACCATTTCTTCCCAAGAACACAACTCATCTTCTTCTTCGGTTTCATAGCGGATGGTGACCAAATCACCTTCAATATCCACAATTCGAGCGCGTTCAATCCAACGTTGCTGGTCCCGCAAGAAAACACAAACTTCACGGCCATCGCAACACAGTTGATAAATCTTGCGGTGTAGCATATTTAGGTTCTCCTGAGCAAAATACTCTTTCAATACTTTTGAATCTGCAACCCCTTTGCTGGGGTACAAGTTCATTAGAACTTGACGCTGAGCTGACTGATGTAAGATTCGTTTTAGTCAAAGGGGAAATATCTTACCTAACAAGCTCTCAGTTTGAGGCTTGGTAATTTAGCTTGAATCCAACAGCGTCTTGAGAACGATTGCATAAGACTTGGTGGTAGCCGAAAGCAGCTTTTGGCATTATTCAACGTTATAAGTAGTAGAAAAACTTGGATCAAGGCAATAGTGGAGAGAGATTTGCCATGTGATTTGAGAAAACAAGGCAGCACCAGGAAATAGATGTCGGCAGAGAGCTGAAGCATGTGAAGGCACTAATAACTTTTGCCCTTGCAACGAGTGCTGGTTTTCTAGGGAAAAATCTTGGCTCACCAGTATTGATTGTATGAGTTTCTGAAGTTTTAGACCTTACTGTTATTGTGACACACTCAGGGCACTATGTGTCTGCCATCTGGAATATAGAAAGGATTAGTTGGGGAGGAGATGAGGAGATGGGGAGATGAGGAGATGGGGAGATGAGGAGATGAGGAGATGGGGAGATGAGGGATAGAACAAGAAGAAGGGGAACTCTGTAATCAACAAGGACATCACACAAGGTGACTGCCCTAGATTGCCAGAGAGCAAAAATGAAGAAAGGCTTTAGTCGAGATGCTCCAGAGGAAGATTTTGACAGCTACGCGATCAAAGCCATTGCATTTTTGCACCGGGCTTCTCGTTGGATTTGTCCACTATTCAAGGCTTCATTAAGTGCGTTTAACGCTTCTAAGTCCGAAGGCTGATAGCCTTTCATTTCTAACACCTGACGGATTAGGCCCTCAGAAGCAACACTGAGGCAACCTGTTTGAAAAGCCGATCTTACAAGCGTGCGAATCATGAACCCTGTAGCATCCTTAGTAGGTGTTGTTACTAATATCGAATACTTCTACACTCTAGAAACTGACCGAAATCAGTTGAGAGTTGTGATCTTGTAGGCATTTGGGAGTGATCGCGATCGCAAACTTAAAAATTTGTAAGCGACATCACTAAGACAGGGAGTTGTCTTTGGCACAACAGGACTTACGGAAAATACCACTATGACTCCGTAAATGTTTGACTTATAGCTTGTAGCTTAAGAAATTTCCTGTGAAGGATGTGTAAATCGCAGGGGGTATTTTCAACAAGAGTTTGTTAAAGTTCCAGACGGTTGGCTAAAAACAGTTTTTTGGGAGAAGACAACAGTGTTTGCGATCGCCACAGAGCAACAACAGTACAAAACCTATATCCTCAGTGACCAGAACGCTCAGTCTCGACTAGAAATTGTTCCCGAACGCGGCGGTATCGTCACCCGTTGGAGTCTGCACAACCAAGAGATTCTCTATATGGATGCCGAACGCTTCGCTAACCCCCAAATGAGTATTAGAGGCGGCATCCCCATCCTCTTTCCCATTTGCGGCAACCTCCCCGACAACCTCTACACCATTGACGGCAAACAGTACACCCTCAAACAACATGGTTTTGCCCGCGACCTTCCCTGGGAGGTTACAGAACAATCTACCCAAGACTTAGTCAGCCTCACACTTGTCCTCAACAGCAACAACCAAACTTATGCTGTTTATCCCTTCGACTTTCAACTGGCTTTCACCTATCAACTTAAAGGGAACACGCTGACAATTCAGCAACGCTATACCAATCGTTCAGCCGAGCCAATGCCCTTTTCTGTCGGTCTGCATCCCTACTTCTATACCGCCGACAAAACGCAGGTTGAGTTTGATATCCCCGCCTCCCAATACCTTGACCAAATCAGCAAAGAAACCCATGACTTTTCCGGCGGCTTTGACTTCAACCGCGAGGAAATCGATGTTGCCTTCACCTCTATCCGTCGCCAATCTACTAGTGCTACAGATACAGGACAGCAAGTAAAGATCTCCCTCACCTACGACGACCTCTACTCCACTCTGGTCTTCTGGACAGTCAAAGGCAAAGACTACTACTGCCTAGAACCTTGGAGCGCTCCTCGCAACGCTCTAAACACCGGAGAACAGCTCCAACGCCTTGAGCCAGGAGCCAGTTGTGAGGCATCAGTACAGCTACAAGTGACTTTTTTTTAATTGCCTCTTTTCATCTTCAGATAAAGTATGTTATGTTTGTAAATGGCGCGTTTAAAACGGCATTCAACGGGTCGCTAACTCAACGGTAGAGTACTCGGCTTTTAACCGATTTGTTCCGGGTTCGAATCCCGGGCGACCCATACAAACAGGCAGAAAAAAAGTGATAAAGACTGCTTATTGAGCCGATATGAGGCACAATTTTCTAAACGGTAGCTGTAAGTTACTATCGGCTGGTAAAGTATCTTAAGATTATCCTAAGAAGAATTAAGCTCGTTTAGAAATTAACTGGCTGACAACTATTAACTGTTAGGAGGACTATTTATGGCGCTCGTACCAATGCGGCTGCTCTTGGATCACGCAGCTGAGAATGGCTATGGCATCCCAGCTTACAACGTAAATAACATGGAGCAGATCCAGGCAATCATGCAGGCGGCTCAAGAAGCTGATAGCCCCGTGATTCTGCAAGCTTCTCGCGGCGCTCGTACCTATGCCGGAGAAAATTTCCTACGCCATCTGATTATGGCAGCAGTGGAAACTTACCCCCATCTGCCCATTGCCATGCACCAAGACCACGGTAATAGCCCAGCGACTTGCTACTCTGCGATTCGCAATGGTTTCACCAGCGTCATGATGGATGGATCTTTGGAAGCAGATGCCAAGACTCCATCCAGCTATGAGTACAACGTTGAAGTGACTCGCAAGGTTGTTGATGTTGCTCACGCTGTCGGCGCGAGTGTTGAAGGCGAACTAGGTTGCTTGGGTTCTCTGGAAACTGGCAAAGGTGAAGCCGAAGATGGTCATGGATTTGAAGGCGCTCTTTCCCACGACCAACTGTTAACCGACCCTGATGAAGCGGTTGACTTCGTTGAGCGGACTGGTGTTGATGCTTTGGCTGTTGCCATTGGTACCAGCCACGGTGCTTATAAGTTCACCCGCAAGCCAACGGGTGAAATCCTTGCCATCGGTCGGATCGAAGAAATTCACCGCCGCTTGCCTAATACCCACCTCGTTATGCATGGTTCTTCTTCTGTACCAGAAGATTTGATTGCCATCATCAACCAGTACGGCGGTTCGATTCCTGAAACCTATGGTGTACCTGTTGAAGAAATTCAAAAAGGCATCAAGTGTGGTGTTCGTAAGGTTAACATCGATACCGACAACCGCTTGGCAATCACTGCGGCTATCCGTGAAGCGGCTGCCAAAGATCCTTCTAACTTTGACCCCCGTCACTTCCTGAAGCCTTCTATCAAGTACATGAAGCAGGTTTGCTTGGATCGTTACCAGCAGTTTGGGACTGCCGGAAATGCCAGCAAGATCAAGCAAATGTCTTTAGAAGATTTTGCGGCTAAGTACGCTAAAGGTGAGATGGGCGTTGCAGCTAAGAAGGCTGTGACTGCTTAATTAATCTGTGTAAGGGTTTGGCAATGCCGAACCCTTAGGGAAAATCAAACCGCAACTTCTGTAATAAGAAGGAGCGGTGGGGAAATTCACGATTTGCCTTTCTAAATATTTTGGGTAGCTGTTGAAGCTACCCAGTTTTTTGTGGTGTCTCCTAATTGCGATCGCTCCGCATTAGAAAAAATATCGAATTGCCAATCCCGTGATCAAACAAATACTCGATGTTGCAGGGCAGGCATTTGACGGCGAACCTGTTCAAGGCGTAGGGGGTTGATTTCAGCGATCGCGACTCCGGGTGTATCCCCAGCATCGGCTAAAATGATGCCCCAAGGGTCAACAATCATCGCATGACCGTGAGTTTGCCGCATCGCGTAATGCCGCCCTGTCTGGGCGGGGGCGATGACATAGCAGGTGTTTTCAATCGCTCTGGCTTGCAGGAGTATTTGCCAGTGATCTTTTCCGGTGTAGGCAGTAAATGCCGCCGGGACAAATAGCACGTCGGCTCCTTTAGATGCCAAGTGTCGATAAAGTTCAGGGAAGCGCACGTCGTAGCACACTGAAAGCCCCAGCGTTCCCAACTGGGGACAAGAGTGAACGGGAGGCAGTTCACTTCCTGCCATCACAGTGCTGGATTCTCGGTAGGTGTTGCCGTCGGGAACATCAACATCAAACAGGTGCACTTTTTTGTAGCGAGCCAGTTCTATGCCACTAGGAGCGATCAGCAGGGCAGTATTGTAGACTTTGCCACTGTCTACGGGAACCGGGAAGCCGCCTCCCAGGATTGTCACCTGGAAGCGTTGAGCCATGGTTGTGAGAAATTTTTCGGTTTTCTGGGCAATCGCCTCAGCTTGGGCAATTTTGTCTTCTTCTTTACCTAAAAATGAAAAATTCTCCGGTAAGCTTACTAGGTCGGCACCCCGACGCACGGCAAGTTCAATCAAGTCTTCCGCCTGAATCAGGTTGCTTTCCAGATCCGGCTGGCTGGTCATTTGGATGGCGGCGGCGAGATAGGATTTCATCAAGTAAAAGCTAGGAATCGCGTCAAGGAGATTATGAAACTGCTAAGTGTTGCAACTATAGCAGGCGTAGGGATTTCAGGGCTATAGGTATAACAAAGGAGGGAGTATGCGATCGCTCGAATTATGACCCTTATTCTAAATATCTCTCTTTAGATAGAGATTGACATTATTCATCCGGAAGGCTGACACAAATCTTAAGCAACTTCGTCTTTAATAAATAGTCGGAATTGGCAACAGAGGGGTTGTGGGTTCTCTTTGCAGGAAAGATGTAACTAGTAAGCCTCAGTCTAGCTCGTGATGATGTTCCCATTAGCCGGAAGGATTCAGGAAACTGAAATTTGCGCCTACCGTCTAGATATTGAGCCAATCTACCTAGCAACACAACCTAAGAGTTGAGAGTCTACCAGAGGCAAGTTCAGGCTTAATAACTCAGTTATATGTAAAAATCCCCAATTACCAGTCACTTGTTAAGTGAATGAGGAGACGTCAAGTGAATCTAATTCGTGAAATTGTTCAACAAGCCATTGCTAGTGGCTATTTGACGGCAGAAGCAGAAGAGCAGCTCCGTCAGCTTTTGAGGACAAAGTATGATTTTGAAGACTTCCAAGCGTTCATTCTCTTGCAACGAGAGGCGATGGAAGGCAGAGTCAAGCAAGAATCGCGAGAGTCCATGCATTCTGGGAATTTAGCGGCGGTAGCTTGAGCCGACACTTCCCTTGAATCAGACCAAAATATTTGTCACCGGAAGCGATATCACTCTGGTACCCCTCGCCGTGAACCAGAGAGGGTAAGGGTGATGGTGATCCCAGCCGACACAAGACTGAATAGTTAGTGCAATTTCACCCGCAGGCTACCTCCGTGGAGAAAACCGGGGAAAGGGCTAAGCAGAATTTTTTTGTTGACAAAGTTGAATTAAATCAACAATAATGGTAGATTGTCTGTCTATTCCTGCTCGGATCAGGTGAAGACACAGCAAAAGCTGGCAACAACTACTTTTTTCGTCTCGTGCTTTTCAGACGGATTATGAGGTTGTGGACAACCCAGTAACCAGCTACCTGTACGGCAACTTTAAAGGACAATCCCATGACTTATGCAATTATCGAAACTGGCGGCAAGCAACTGCGAGTCGAACCCGGTCGCTTCTATGACATTGAACTTTTGCCCGTTGAGGCAGACGAAAGCATCAGCCTCGAAAAAGTTTTGCTGGTCAGCCACGATGGCGAAGTGACCATTGGTCAGCCACTGATCGAAGGCGCAACGGTGGAAGGAACAGTGATGCGGCATCGGCGCGGTCGTAAAATCATCGTTTATAAGATGAAGCCGAAGAAGAAATACCGCAAGAAGCGCGGACACCGTCAAGAAATTACCCAGCTAATGATTAACTCCATTAGCCTGAATGGTTCAGTGCTGGCGGCGGCTGACGAAGCGGCAACGCCTGCGGCTGAGGAAACCACTGAAACTGCGTCAGAATAGAAGTAAGGGGGTCACAACTTGACCCTTTGTTTTTGACGCTAACTGTTAAACAGATTGTAACTACGAAGAGAACCTAAAATGGCTCATAAGAAAGGAACAGGTAGTACTCGTAACGGACGTGACTCTAATGCCCAACGTCTAGGGGTAAAACGCTTCGGTGGACAGGTTGTTAAAGCAGGCAACATTCTCGTGCGTCAGCGCGGTACCAAGTTCCACCCTGGCAACAATGTAGGGATCGGTAAAGATGACACGTTGTTTGCCCTCATCGACGGCGTTGTGACCTTCGAGAATAAGACTAGAACTCGTAAGAAAGTAAGCGTTTACGCTGTTCAGGCAGCAGAACCAGAAATGGCAACGGCTGGAGCTTAAATTTCATTATCGGTAAGGGAGATACTTTATTCCCATTTTTGCCAATACTACGAAAGGGCACCCACTTAGGGTGCCTTTTTGGCTAAAGTGGGTATTCTCAGAAATCTTGCTTGAGCGATCGCCTTTAACAGAACGTTACCAAACCAGCAAGTAAGGCAGCAAAAGGAGGCTTTAAACTATTAAGACAGCGCTACACTTAACCCATCTTTTTGCTTCTCCTTTACAAACGCCTTAGTTGTTCAGAGCGCCACTAACAACTAAACCCTAACAACCACTGATTAGATACTATGTTCCCTACTCACCGTCCTCGTCGCCTCCGTCAGACAGCCATGCTGCGTCGGATGGTGCGTGAGAATATTCTGACCACAAGCGATTTAATTTACCCTCTGTTTGCTGTTCCCGGTGAAGGATTTGCCCAAGAAGTCAAATCGATGCCAGGTGTTTACCAACTGTCGGTAGACAAAATTGTTGAAGAAGCGAAGGAAGTTTATGACCTCGGCATTCCTTCAATCATTCTGTTTGGGATTCCTCAAGACAAGGATACCGAAGCAACGGGGGCGTGGCACGATTGCGGCATTGTCCAGAGAGCGTCAACAGCCGTGAAAGAAGCGGTGCCCGATTTAGTCGTCATTGCCGACACCTGTTTGTGCGAGTACACCTCCCACGG
This sequence comes from Kastovskya adunca ATA6-11-RM4, assembly GCA_019359445.1. Taxonomy (GTDB): domain Bacteria; phylum Cyanobacteriota; class Cyanobacteriia; order Cyanobacteriales; family Coleofasciculaceae; genus Kastovskya; species Kastovskya adunca. Next base: position 213,087 of record JAHHHJ010000009.1, read on the forward strand.
TCACTGCGGCTACCTAGAAGTGGGCGACCTAACCGGGCGAGTTTTGAACGACCCGACGCTGGAACTGCTGAAAAAAACGGCTGTGTCGCAAGCAAAAGCAGGGGCGGATATTATTGCCCCGTCGGGCATGATGGATGGTTTTGTACAGGCAATTCGGCAGGGATTGGATGAAGCGGGGTTTGAGAATATACCGATTCTTTCCTACGCAGCTAAGTATGCCTCAGCTTATTATGGGCCGTTTCGCGATGCGGCGGACTCATCCCCTCAGTTTGGCGATCGCCGCACCTATCAGATGGATTCTGCCAACGCCCGCGAAGCGCTCAAAGAAATCGAACTCGATATTGCAGAAGGCGCAGACATGCTAATGGTGAAACCGGCTTTAGCTTATATGGACATTATCTATCGCGTCAAGGAAGCAACCAATCTCCCTGTCGCCGCCTACAATGTCTCTGGCGAGTATTCCATGGTGAAAGCTGCTGCCCTCAACGGATGGATTGATGAAGAACGAGTTGTGATGGAAACCTTAACCAGCTTTAAACGAGCGGGTGCCGACTTAATCCTCACCTACCATGCCAAAGATGCCGCTCGTTGGCTACAAGCCTAGATTGAGTTCGGCAATAGGTTTGACATAAAGGGTATAGACGAATTGGCTATCCTTATTTCCTAGCAACCGAATTCGTCAACAGCATCCTCCGGTCGTCAAGTATTTAACTTAAGTTCTGCCAAAAAAGGCTCCTGTATAGCAACAGGAGCCTTTTCATTATTGAGGATTCAGTTGTGAACTAAGCCCAATAACTAACCTAGTCGAGGTTAGGCATGGATAGCACAGCTTCAGTATCACGGTCGATACCTTTCTCAAAGCCAGCGGCAGCCGCACGAGCACGACCAGCATGCCAGAGGTGACCGACTAAGAAGAAGAATCCCACCACAAAGTGGAAACATGCCAACCAAGAGCGAGGAGACACGTAGTTAAAGGAGTTGATCTCGGTTGCAACTCCACCTACAGAGTTCAAAGAACCCAGAGGAGCGTGAGTCATGTACTCAGCAGCACGACGTGCTTGCCAAGGCTGAATGTCATTTTGAATCTTGTTGAGGTCAAGACCATTAGGACCACGCAGAGGCTCAAGCCAAGGTCCTTGGAAGTCCCAGAAGCGCATGGTTTCACCACCGAAGATAATTTCACCAGTAGGAGAGCGCATCAGGTATTTACCCAAGCCAGTCGGGCCTTGAGCAGAGCCGACGTTAGCACCCAAGCGTTGGTCGCGAATCAAGAAAGTTAGAGCCTGAGCCTGAGAGGCTTCAGCACCTGTGGGGCCGTAAAACTCGCTGGGGTACGCCGTGTTATTAAACCAGACGTAGCAAGCAGCAATGAAGCCCATTAAGGACAACGCACCTAAGCTGTAGGAGAGATAAGCTTCTCCAGACCAGATAAAAGCGCGACGTGCCCAAGTGAACGGCTTAGTCAGGATGTGCCAGATACCACCTGCAATGCAGACGAGGCCAACCCAGATGTGACCGCCGATGATGTCTTCCATGTTGTTGACGCTGACTATCCAGCCTTCGCCTCCAAATGGAGCTTTCAGCAGATAACCGAAGATCACCGCAGGGTTCAGCGTCGGGTTGGAAATCAGGCGGACATCGCCACCACCCGGAGCCCAGGTGTCATAAACACCACCAAAGAACATGGCTTTGAGCACCAAGAGCAAGGCACCACCACCGAGTAGACACAAGTGAATACCCAAGATGGTCGTCATCTTGTTCTTGTCTTTCCAGTCGTAACCAAAGAAAGCAGAGTACTCTTCTAAGGTTTCAGGACCGCGCACCGCATGGTAGATGCCACCAAGTCCTAAAACAGCAGAGGAGATCAGGTGCAGTACACCGACAACAAAATAGGGGAAGATGTCGATGACTTCACCGCCAGCACCAACACCCCAGCCAAGAGTAGCGAGGTGAGGCAATAGAATCAAGCCCTGTTCGTACATGGGCTTTTCTGGGATAAAGTGAGCAACCTCAAACAAGGTCATTGCTCCTGCCCAGAAAACAATTAGTCCAGAGTGAGCGACGTGAGCGCCGAGTAACTTACCAGAGAGGTTGATCAGGCGGGCGTTACCAGACCACCAGGCAAAACCTGATGATTCCTGGTCACGACCACCTGCAACCATTGAATTCGGTGAGAGTGTTACCACCGGGTATTACCTCTTCAACTTCTAACGAATGATTTTAATGATGATGAATGCTGAATCTCGAATGTGATCAAGATTCAGCGCTAGAACATTTTACAGAGCATTACCACGAGGAAGAACTTCCTCAGGAAACTCAAAGTTCTCATGGGGCTGGTCTTGAGGAGCCATCCAAGCACGGATGCCTTCATTGAGCAGAATATTCTTGGTGTAGAACGTCT
>JAHHHJ010000010.1 GCA_019359445.1 Kastovskya adunca ATA6-11-RM4
TAGGCGCAGGGGAACAGGAGTAGTCCGCTCCATCCTACGAAGACGAAGCGATCGCGTTTGAGCCAGTCGTCCAGGGTGTCGAACCATCCTCTGGCTGCTGGCGCGCGTCCAACTGCTATTGTCATAGTTTCAAATCCTCTTAACCTTACTAAGGATTCTGAATCGAACGCGAAAAGCGTTTATTTTCGACATCCCCACCACTTCAAGCGTGGGGTTTCTAAGAATATTGTCAGTTAATTTGACCCAGATTCTTAGTGGATGTGTCAAACATCCAGGGATCGCTGGCTAGATAACTAGTCTACATTAAGTTAATTTTTCTTAAAGTATCACATTTGCTAGGTGTCTACCCACTCCCTAGAGGGATCAGGCTTTTAACGCTAACAAATATAATATTAATGAATATCAGAAAATTTACAAAAGAATACATGTTTTCTCAGTATTTCTTTACATTAACTCGGTGCTAGCGCCCCCATAGCCATAAATGTCATAGTAGTGACAGTGTTTGTTACCCATTAATTGAGTTTGAGTCGGGAAGCAGGATCAGTTCATGACAGCACAGACAACTACTAAAGACGATCAAGTACTCAGTCAGCCGGTTTTAGGCTCTCGACGGTTCAGTAATTACTGGTGGGCAATTGTGGTTTCTATCGGAGGTACTGGCTTTTTCCTAGCGGGACTTTCCAGTTATCTCAAGGTCAACTTACTGCCCTTTGCAGACCCTACCGAATTACTCTTTGTCCCTCAAGGCATAGCGATGGGATTTTATGGGGTGGCGGCGATACTACTGGCGCTTTACTTGTGGCTAGTTATCCTCTGGAATGTCGGAGGCGGTTATAACGAGTTCAACAAAGAGACAGGCTTAGTCAAGATTTTTCGCTGGGGCTATCCTGGTAAAAACCGCCAGATTGAGTTTAGCTGCCGCACACAAGATGTCCAATCTGTGCAGGCGCTAATCAAAGAAGGACTCAATCCACGTCGCGCCCTTTACCTACGAGTGAAAGGACGGCAAGCGATTCCTTTGACTCGCGTCGGGGAACCACTCTCTTTAAAGGAACTAGAAAACCAAGCCGCTGAATTAGCACGTTTTTTGGAAGTTCCCCTTGAAGGCATGTAAAAATTTGGCTCTGGCGGAGGCATATCTGCTTAATATGAGTCAGTAGCTCAGGCTACTATTTGGTACAGAAAATATGCAGATAAAAATCCAACGCTGGTTAGTATTGCTGATAGTCGTTGGCGGCTTGGTTTTGGGGGGATGTAGCAATCCAGAAGCAGACTCCCTAGACCCAAACGATTCCGCAACGACTGCCACAACTTCTACACCCGCTACTGAAACGAGCAGCCCACAAGTGAACAATTTACCCACTCTCGAAGGCAAAGCCACGGTAGTTATGACCGTTAAAGGCTCACCGATAAAAATTGAAGTCAATGGAGATGAGGCTCCCATCACCGCTGGAAACTTTGTTGATTTAGTTCAACGCGGTGTTTACGATGGATTGGTTTTCCACCGGGTCGTGCGAGAGCCACAACCGTTTGTGGTTCAGGGAGGTGACCCTCAAGGGAAAGACCCAAATTTCCCGGTCGAGCGCTTGGGAACGGGAAGTTTCAACGATCCCGCCACCTCTACAGCCCGTTACGTTCCGTTAGAAATCAAGCCTCAAGGGGCAGAAAAACCCGTCTACAGTCAAACATTGGATAAAGCTGGAGTCACGGCTGCGCCAGTGTTACGACATACTCGCGGCGCGGTAGCGATGGCGCGTTCGTCGATGCCCGATTCGGCATCCTCGCAGTTTTATATTTCCTTGGCAGAATTACCGTTTTTGGACGGTAGCTATGCAGTCTTTGGCGAAGTCGTTGAAGGGATGGATGTTGTAGACAAAATCCAACAAGGCGATCGCATCGAAAAAGCTGAGGTGACACAAGGACTCGAAAACCTGAAAAAATAGCAGGTTTGGTTGAGATGATCGTTGCGGCGGGCACTTGGTAGACGTTGTTGTTACTGGCATTGGTTTAGTTTCTGCCTTGGGAACGCTAAAACCTAGTTGGCAGAGTCTTTTGGTAGGTGAGTCGGGTATTGGGTTATGTCAGCCCTTTCTTGAGCTACCCAAGCGACCCTTAGCAATAGTTGAGCAAAAACCCACTACTTTGAAGTGGCTCACTCAGCAAGCCGTCGCCGCCGCAATTGAGGACGCTAATATTTCTACGCCTGCGCCAGATTGTGGAGTCGTCATTGGGTCAAGTCGAGGCGCTCAAGCGACGTGGGAGCAACTGGCGCAGGAATGCGTTCTGGCAGGTACACCAACGCCATCTGCTGGTAACGGACAGATAGATTGGTTAGATACTCTCCCCCACCAAGGAGCGATCGCGGCGGCACATCAAATTGGTGCAACTGGAATTGTACTCGCACCAATGGCAGCTTGTGCGACGGGGATTTGGGCGATCGCCCAAGGCTTTGAGTTGATTCAAACCAACCAATGTCAGCGAGTGATTGCTGGAGCTGTAGAAGCCCCGATTACTCCCCTCACCTTGGCAGGATTTCACAAAATGGGGGCGCTGGCTCGTACCGGTTCCTATCCCTTCGATCGGCAGCGAGAAGGATTGGTGCTGGGAGAAGGAGGAGCAGTACTAGTACTGGAGTCGGCTGAGTTAGCCAGAGAGCGTTCGGCAGCAGTTTACGGTCAAATTTTAGGATTTGGTTTAACGGCTGATGCCTATCACGTTAGTGCGCCCGATCCCAATCGAAAAAGTGCGATCGCTGCCGTTTGGCACTGTCTCAGACGCAGCCATCTTGCCCCCACTAATATTGATTACATCCACGCCCACGGTACAGGAACTCAGTTAAACGACCAACACGAAGCGCAGTTGATTGAGAAAGTGTTTGCTCGCAAAGTTCCCGTCAGTTCCACTAAAGGAGCGACAGGACATACCCTCGGCGCATCTGGAGCGTTGGGGACAGCATTATGCCTAATGAGTTTGAAACATCAGATTTTGCCACCCAACGTGGGGTTAACAGAATCAGTATTTGATTTAGATTTGATCACCACCCCTCGCCACAGCCAAATTCGCCACGCCCTCTGTTTTAGCTTTGGTTTTGGAGGACAGAATGCGGTTTTGAGTCTGAAACGTTGGAAGTACTAAGGTGAGGTATTTCTTCCTTGTTTCCCTTTTGTTCTCATCACCGTAAGCCAAATAGGATAAAAGGAAATAGAGAAGCCTCTTAAGCAACAAACCGTTATGAGCCAAACTGAACAAATTCTCTCCCAGTTACCCGGAGATGTTTTGGGAGGATTGCGGAAGGCAGACCAGTTTTGGCAAGCCTTACGGGAAGATACAGCACCCGTTCCCAACGTTATTAAAGAAAGCCCTGAAGCCTTAGGCAGCGTTGATTGGGACGTTGTAATTTGTGGTGGCACCTTGGGAATTTTGCTAGGGGCTGCCTTGCAGTATCGAGGTTGGCGCGTAGCACTGCTGGAGCGAGGACTATTACGGGGACGCGATCAGGAGTGGAATATTTCGCGTCAGGAACTTGAGGTTTTTCTGGAACTGGGCTTGCTCTCAGAGGCAGAATTACAGCAAGCGATCGCTACTGAATATAACCCGGCGCGTGTCAGCTTTCACGAAGGCCCAGATTTCTGGATCAGGGATGTACTCAATATTGGCGTCGATCCCGTCTTTCTCCTCGAAACATTGAAATCAAAATTCCTAGCGGCGGGAGGCAAACTCTTCGAGCAGACTGCCTTTGAAGGCGCAGTGGTTCATCCCGATGGCATCTTCGTCGAAGCCGCAGGCGGTTTAAAAACCCGGTTACTCGTTGATGCAATGGGCAATTTTTCTCCCATTGTCAGACAAGCACGAAACGGGGAAAAACCAGAAGGTGTCTGTGTCGTTGTCGGAAGTTGCGCTCAAGGATTTCCCCATAATGAAACGGGTGACTTGCTGGTATCATTTACACCCATTGAGAATCAGTGCCAGTATTTTTGGGAAGCCTTTCCGGCACGGGATGGTAGAACGACCTATCTCTTCAGCTATCTGGATGCTGATCCCGAACGTCCTAGTCTGGAGTTTTTCTTTGACGAATATCTGCGCTTACTCCCCCAGTACCAAAACGTCGAACTCTCCCAACTCCAATTTCAACGGGCGCTATTTGGGTTTTTTCCCTCCTACCGCCAAAGTCCTGGGCGATCGCCTTGGAATCGGATTTTGCCTGTGGGTGATAGCAGTGGCAATCAGTCCCCTGTTAGCTTTGGTGGGTTTGGTGCAATGGTAAGGCATCTGCAGCGCCTCACCGAAGGAACTCATGAGGCGTTGACAAGTGACACCCTCTCGCGGAATGCCTTAGCAAAACTGCAACCCTATCAACCCAATATTGCCATCACCTGGCTCTTTCAACGCGCTATGAGTGTGGAGATAAGTCAAGAGTTGACTGCCAATCAAATCAATCAACTCTTGACGGCGGTTTTTCAGGCGATGGAACAACTAGGAGATGATGTGTTGCGTCCATTTCTCCAGGATGTTGTACAGTTTTCCGGTTTATCTAAAACGCTTTTGTTAACGTCATTTACTAAGCTCGGATGTGTACTGCCTGTAATTCCCCAAGTAGGAATCACCACGCTATTAGATTGGATGATTCATTACATCAACTTGGGTTTATACGCAAGCTTGTCACCCGTGGCGCAGTTAATGACACCCCTGGCAAAAACTCTCCCCCCCGTAGCGCAATACTATTACCATCGCTGGCTTGATGCCCTGATCTATGGGTCGGGAAGTGATTATAAATGAATTTCTCAATGGCTAGAAATCCGCCGATATCGTGCTTGCACTCCCATGTACAGACCATAGGCAACTAGCCCAAGGGCAACGATCGCCAGCAGCCATTTACCGTAAGCTTGCTGCGCTAGAGCCTGTAATGCCCCATCTAATCCTCGTACTTCACTAGCATCGGATTGACGTGCTGCTTGGATGAGGAAAAAACCAGTCATTACGAAAACGACGCCCCGTGCTGCCAACCCAAATCTACCGATGCGCGTTGCCCAAGTGTCCTCCTGAGAACTCATTTCCCGCAGTTTCCACTCTTTGCGAAACTTGGCACTGTAGGCTTTATAAAACTGATAAAAGCCAATACCAATAATAAGCGCCCCCAGTAACCCAATGAGCCATTGACCAAATGGTTGAGCCAGTACCTTTGCTGTCCAGTCTTGCTGAGTATTGTCACCACCACCGCCGCCTCCCGTTCCTAAAATCAGTCCGATAGCACTAAAGGCTAAACCCGCATAAATCAGACCGCTAATGGCATAACCGAAGCGCGTTGCTAATCCCTTCGCATCAGAGCCTTTGTTATCGGGATCTGCCCACGCTTCCACAAAGCGCCAAAGCGAATAACCCACCAGCCCAACTGCTACCAAGGCTAAGAGAAACTTACCAAAAGGCTGTGAGGCGATCGTTGTCAGAGCGCCCTGAGTATCCGTCGTTCTGCCACCTTGCCCAAATGCTGCTTGTACAGCAAGTACACCAACAATCGCATACACAATTCCCTTGGCGGCATACCCTAACCGCGCTAGTCGCTCAATCCACATATCCTCTCCTCCTCTTAAACCCTCTCACCAAGCCGCAAAAGTTGCTCAATTCGGATCTTGCACTAACCCCCATAAATTAGGAGAGAAACTAATTTTTTAATTACCAGTTCCCCCCATGCATGGAACAGGAGGATTAGGAGGGTGGTGCAAGATGTGAATCAGCCAACTATCAACTGTCTAGAAAATACTTACTTAGGTTGTATTCTTCAGGACAGGGGTTGATGCTACTAAAGCAAATTATCAGGGATTTAATCACCCTTGTCATCTATCCAAATAGTTATCTTTGAGAAAATTTCTCTTATAGTTTAGATGAAGAAGCAAAAGAAGAATAAATATAACCTTTTTTTAATGGAACTGTTAAGGCATCAACTTAGTTAAATATTAAATTCGCTGAATTTAAAGCGTGGGTTATGGCTACCCCTAACACGCTACTACCTCTTCTGTTTTTAGGTTGAGGTACTTATCTATAAAAAAGTAAAGGTAAAGCCAAGATCGCACCAAGTAGAACGAAGTGAATACTTAAAGGTTTTTAGTCAGAGCTGAAGGCCGCACTGTAAATCAATTTAAGAAAGTTTTACATTGCAACACAAAGTTTGATTTGTTTGGGTCTACTTATTTAGCAAATATTTTTTAATTTGTTGAGCGGTAATCTGTAGGGGAATACAATAATTGTTTGGAGTTGGGGCGATGCGATCGCGAACCAGGACTACAGGATTACGAATACAGTTATCGTCATCATGATTCAGTACCGACATCGCGACGACGATGATGATTAATGATTGTAGTTCTTGTTAAGAGAATATGACGAATTAATAATAAATAAGCGACTAATAAAGATACTTATTACTCGCCTCTAAAGTGTTTGTCCCTAGCTCACTCTGCCCTTCTTGCTTCTTTACTCCTGATGCTCTATAGCATAAATGACAGGAGTTTTCAGCTAATGTCATTGGCACTGACACAGACTAAAACTGTAGTGTAATGTCACGAATGATGACTGAGGCAAACAGCTCCCCTAGCCGTATAAATGTGCATCCCATGCGAAGCAGCACCCAAATTCAGGCAGAAATTGTAGCGGAAATCGGATATTTCCTCCCGTTCTTCGCCCCAGCCCTTGACATCCCTCAACTGCTGGAATCTCTTTGGCAACAGACTCGCAGTGCTTATTTCTTCAACCCGTTGCCGACTTTATTAAAAGAAAAAATTTTTGCTTACTTATCGCGCTATTGTTCGGTTTCATACTGCCTGTTGTGTCACTGTTGCAGCTTGCGATCGCTGGAAGTATCTGCCCAAGAAATTCTGGAACTCATTACTCAACCCGCAGCAATGCTTCTGGAAGATATCACAGCGGACTTGCAGTTTATCGGGGAGCGATCGCCTTTGCCAGACGAGCCCAACTATCCCGATATTACGTCGGGGATCGAGCCTGATTCGGCTGTGGAAGATGCTCTGGTGCGCCTGGGGGTATTTATGTTTATCCAGCCTACTAAAGCAGAGGCATGTCGCGCCCAAGTACGCTCGTTTTTAGGCCCTGTACTGTATGGTCATTGGGTAGCATTTTTGGGTTACATCAAGTTTTGTCATCAATGGGCTGAAAGCTATCCCGACCTTTGTGTTGCCGAGGATCAACGCGCTCAATTGCATTTAGCGCCGTTACTGCAAGCTGAACCCCAATTAGACGCATTTTTTCAAACCTATAACGCCCTCGTACAGAGGGAACGGCAGCAACGCGAAGCAGAGTTGGCGGCGCAGGTGAGCCAGTTGCAGCGTTTAGAACAAGAACTGCGCCAAAGTGAAGAACGGTTTCGGCAGGCGTTTGTCAATGCACCGTTTCCTATGCTGATTCATGCCGAAGATGGGGAAGTGGTGCAACTCAACTCCACCTGGACAAAATTGACGGGTTACACCCACGCGGAGATTCCCACGATAGCTGATTGGACACAACGGGCGTATGGAGAATCCTACCAACTCGCCCACGATAAAATTGAGCGACTTTACAAGCTTGAGAGCCGAGTGGATGAGGGAGAATTTACGCTGACAACCAAAGCAGGTATCAGCCGTGTTTGGGAGTTCAGTTCTGCTCCTTTAGGTCAGTTGGTAGATGGTAAACGATTAGTGATCTCGATGGCAGTAGACATCACAGAGCGTAAGTGTGCAGAAGCGGCATTGCTTACGAGTGAGTCACGCCTCAACTTAGCGCTCAATGCCACCAATACGGGGATTTGGGATTGGGATCTAATTACCAATAAAGTGGTTTGTTCTGAAAACACAAAAGTGCTGCTTGGCTTGGAAAAAGGGCAATTTATTAATACCTACGAAGATTTTTGCCACTTCGTCCATAAGAGCGATCGCGCAGTTGTGATGCAGGCGGTGGCTGATGCCGTTGAGAACCGGGAAGAGTTACAGATTGAATTCCGCGTTATTTGGTCTGATCAAAGTGTCCACTGGCTAGAAGTAAAAGGGCATGTTGTTTGCGATCAAGTCGGTCATGTTATCCGCCAGACGGGGATAGTAGTCGATGTGACCAAACGTAAACAGACGGAAGCAGCACTCCGAGAGAGCGAACAGCGCTTCCGGGTGCTATTTGATCAGGCAGCCGTAGGCATTGCCCAAGTCGCGATGGATGGACGGTTGCTTCTAGTTAACCAACGGCTTTGTGACATTGTTGGCTACACCGTAGCGGAGCTATCAGAGCTGACTTACTCAAAAATTACCCATCCTGATGACCTAGCGGTCAATGTTGGCTACTATCGCCAAATTTTAACTGGGGAGATTCAGACTTACTCCTTAGAAAAACGCTACATCCGCAAAGATGGTGCTCACGTCTGGGTTAATTTAACGGTGTCGCTGGTGCGGGATGCGGCGGGTACGCCAAAGTATTTTATTCAGATTGCCGAAGATATTAGCGATCGCTTAAGCGCCCAAGAAGCACTGCAAAACCTTGTGGCTGGCACAGCAGCGGTGACGGGTAGTGAATTTTTCCGGATGCTGGTTCGTCACCTAGCCGCCGCCCTCGGTGTGCGCTATGCACTGGTGTCGGAATGCGTTGATCAGCAAGTAGACTGCGCCAAAGCCATTGCCTTCTGGTCAGGGGAGCAGTTGGTGGAAAACTTTGAGTATGACTTGGCATCAAGTCCCTGCAAGTTAGTTACTCAGCACCAAGAAATACATTACTACCCGGATAATTTACAGACACTCTTTCCCAAAGATCCCACCGTTATCGGTATGGAGGCGGTGTCTTACCTGGGAGTGCCGATGTTCGACACTTCAGGAATGTTGATCGGTCATCTGTGCGTACTAGATGATAAACCCTTTACAGAAGAGCAGCGGACTAAATCCATTGTTAGTATCTTTGCGGCACGAGCAGGAGCCGAACTGGAACGCCAGCGGGTTGAGGAAGCCTTGCAAGAGGAAAAACTTCGCTACCAATTGGTAGCACGGGCAACTAATGATGCAATTTGGGACTGGAATATAGTCACTAACCACTTGGAGTGGAATGACGGTATTGAGACTTTAAGCGGTTATTCAAGAGCAGATATCCCGCCTGATGCCAACTGGTGGGATGAGATGATCCATCCCGATGACTACGAGCGATACACAGCAAGCATTCATGCGGTAGTTCATAACGGTGGCAACATCTGGTCGGAGGAATACCGCTATCGGCGCGCTGATGGGTCTTATGGTCTGGTCATTGACCGGGGCTATATTGTTCATGACGATGAGTGCAACCCAATCCGGATGATTGGCTCAGTGATGGACATTACGGAGCGGGTTCGGGCTGAGGAAGAACGGGACTTGACGCTCAAGCAGCTCGAACAAGAGCGATCGCAACTTGAAGCAATCCTGCAACAAATGCCTGCGGGAGTCTTCATTGGCGAAGCACCTTCGGGAAGGCTGACGATGGGCAACCAGCAAGTCGAGCAAATCTGGCGTCATCCCTTTTTGCCGTCAGCCAGCATTGAAGAGTACCGGGAGTGGAAGGGTTTTCATCCCGATGGACGAGCTTACCAACCCCACGAGTGGCCCCTAGCCCGTTCCCTAACGATGGGAGAAGTGATCGCCAAAGAGGAGATTGTCGTGCTGCGGGGTGATGGTACCTATGGGGTGATGCTGACTAGCTCGACTCCGATTCGTGACGTTTCTGGAGAAATTACGGCGGCAGTCGTTATCTTGTATGACATCACTGAACGCAAACAAGCCGAGCAGGAAATCCAAGAACTCAACGAACAGCTAGAAAATCGCGTACTGGAGCGCACTGCCCAACTCACTGCCGCCAATTTAGAACTGGAGGCGTTTGCCTACTCCGTCTCTCACGATTTGCGTGCGCCCCTGCGGTCAATTAATGGTTTTAGTCAGGTGTTGTTGACACGTTATAGCGATCGCTTTGATGAAAAAGGGCAACACTACCTGCAACGAATTTGTGCCAATAGTCATCGGATGGGAGAACTGATTGACGATCTGTTGCTGCTCTCCTGCATCACCCGCAGCGAAATGTGCCACGCGCCAGTGAATTTGAGCGCGATCGCTCTTATGGTTGTCGCCAACCTGTGCCAGGTGCAACCCCAGCGAGAAGTTGAAATCGCGATCGCTCCTGACTTAATTGCCAATGGTGATGCCAAACTCCTCCAAATTGTTTTAGAAAATCTTCTCAACAACGCCTGGAAATACACCTCCCATCACGATACTGCCCGAATTGAGTTTGGTATTACTGATCAATTTGACGACCAATTAGCCTATTTTGTCCGTGATGATGGAGCAGGCTTTGATATGGCTTATGCCGATAAATTATTCCAAGCCTTTCAACGGTTACACACTGAACGTGAGTTTCCGGGAACCGGAATTGGCTTGGCTACTGTCCAACGAATTATTCATCGCCACGGGGGAAAAGTTTGGTCTCAAGCAGCAATTGAACAAGGCGCAACGTTCTACTTTACGCTGCCTTCATAAAATTGGCTTAAATACTACTAAAAACGGATCACAATTTACGTTAGCTTCATAAATAAAAGCGACATCGGTTACTTTTTAAAGTTCTAGTAATTGATCTTATCGAAATTTTAAAGACTTTACACCATGAGCTTTTTGGATGAATGCTAGAATGCTTTTACTGAGATTTATCTCCTTAAAGAGTCGTGGAATTACCGTTACAAAAATCATTGAGTTTAGCTGAAAATATTGAGAATAATATTTTCTTAAGACTAAATAAATGACCAGCCAAGTTGTCTTATTGGTAGAAGATAATCCCGATGATGAAGAATTAACTCTACTAGCTTTTGAAGAAAGTGGGCTTTCCCCGAACTTTGTTGTTGCCCGCGATGGCGTGCAAGCACTGGATTATCTGTTTGCCACAGATACATTGACGAGCCGCAGACTCAACCCGTTGCCCACGCTTGTCCTGCTAGATCTGAAGTTACCCAGAATTGACGGCATAGAGGTTTTGCGCCGTATCCGTGCTGATGACCGTACAAAGTTACTTCCTGTTGTTATTTTGACTACCTCAAGCGAACAACAAGATCTGATAAACAGTTATAGTACTGGCTGTAATAGCTATATCCGCAAACCAGTAGACTTTAGCCAGTTTCAAGACGCAGTGCGACAACTAGGCTTGTACTGGCTACAGTTGAATGAAGTACCCCCGATAGCAAGAGTGTAATGAACAAGCCAGTGCGAGTATTGATTGTGGATGACTCGGAAGAGGATTCAGAGCTGCTGGTCTATGAATTAGAACGCGGTGGTTACAACCCTGTTTATCTCCGAGTAGACACACCCGCCGCGATGATGGCGGCTCTCAATCAGCAGCGGTGGGATATTGTCCTCGCTGACTATTCAATACCGCAGTTTAGTGCCACAGTTGCCTTAGCGTTGTTGCAGGAAAAGCAGCTCGACATCCCCTTCATTATTGTTTCCGGCAGCATTGGTGATGAGACTGCCGCCGCCGCGATGACCGCTGGAGCTCATGACTATCTACTCAAAGCGAAACTTGCACGACTGGTGCCGGCGCTAGAGCGGGAACTTCGAGAAGCACAGGTACGCCAAGAACACAAACAAGCACTCTTCAAACTGGAATACCTCGCGTTTAATGACACCCTGACGGGGTTACCTAACCAAAGGTCGTTTCTCAACAGTATTCAGAAACGCATCGAGCAAAGCCAGCGAAAACTCCACGGTTTGTTCGCCGTCTTGTTTTTGGATATCGACCGCTACCAAATCGTTAAATACAGTCTAGGGCACTTACTAGCTGAGCAATTGCTAGTGGCGATCGCTCGTCGCCTAGAGACGTACCTCAACCCTGGAGATATTTTTGCACGGGTCGGTACAGATGAATTTGCCCTACTCCTGGGAGATATTCAAAACCCCCAGTCAGCCCAAGACAGAGCCGATCAAATTCAGACAGCCCTAAAAACTCCCTTCAAACTCGATGGTCTTGTCGTCTCCTCCAGCACCAGCATTGGAATTGTCCTCAGCACTATTGGTTATGACCAACCGGAAGACTTTCTCCGTGGCGCTGACATGGCAATGCACCACGCCCGAACACAAGGTAGGGGCGGTTCGGCAATTTTTGATCGAGCCATGCAGACTCACGCCGTTGAACGCCTCCAGCTAGAAACTGACCTACAACGAGCGATCAAATGCCAACAGCTTCATCTCAACTATCAGCCTATTGTTTCCCTCACGACAGGCAGAGTTGTTGGGTTTGAAGCCCTAGTGAGATGGCAGCATCCCACGCTGGGGATGGTTTCTCCGAGTGAATTTATTCCGATGGCAGAAGAAACGGGGCTGATTGTCTCTTTGGGGGAATGGGTACTGGAGGAATCCTGCCGACGACTTAGCCTCTGGCAAGAGCGATTTCCCAAAAGCTCACCTTTGAGCATTAGTGTCAATTTATCAGCCAGAGAACTTGTACAACCGGGACTAATTGAACGAATTGACGAGCTATGCTTTGCCTTTCGGTTAAAAGCTGAAAGCTTAAAGCTGGAAATTACGGAGAGCATTCTCCTGGAAAATGCGGAGGCGGCGGCGACTATCTTGGCACAACTGAAACAGCGACAAATCCAAATCAGCATTGATGACTTTGGTACAGGTTACTCGTCGTTGAGCTATTTGCACCGCCTTCCCATCGATACGCTCAAAATCGATCGTTCATTTATCAGTTGCATAGACAAGCAGGGAAAAAATTTAGATATCGTCAAAGCGATCATCCCTCTAGCTCACAGTCTGAAATTAGATGTCGTTGCTGAGGGGGTGGAAACCGAGGAGCAGTTGCTGAAGCTCAAAGCCCTAGGATGTGAATATGGGCAGGGTTACTTTTTTTCGCCACCCCTAAATGATCAGGCTGTTGTTGCCCTAATTGCAACCATGCCGAGGATGGAGATAGAGAAAAAAAAGTTCGTTACCGCGATCGCGGATCATTCTTCAAGACGAAAAAATTCTGGCGCTGATGATTTTTTCAAGGCATCAGATAGCAGAGAATTACGCAGAGTATCGTCGAATCAAAGATTTTCCTCTACTACAGGATAAAGGATGCGTCTCAACTTCAACCTCTATGTACGCTCTTGAGTAATCCTGTATAAAATAATTCAACTAGGGGAACGTTTAGCCAAGTGATCTAAACCTAAAAACAAAGCAGCGATCGTACCGGAAACACAAATTTCCCCCGATGCAATCTTTCCGATAACATCCTGAATCGGAATCAATTCAATCTCAACCGCTTCAGTGATATCTAATTGTTGCTTACCTGTGGGTTGAGCATTACTAGCAAGAATAAGATGAATTTTGTTGGTATCTTTAACTGGATTATCATACAAAATTGCTAGTTCAGTTAGCTGCTGTGCCACATAGCAGGTTTCTTCTTCTAGCTCTCTGGCAGCCGCTGTTAGATGATCTTCTACTTGAGGATCGAAACTACCACCCGGAAGCTCAAGTAAGATTTTGCCAACTCCATGACGATACTGACGAACGAAGACAATCTCTTGATTTGTTGTGACGGCTAGCACAAGGGCAATATCGGGTCGAATATGGACGAAATAGTCATCAATGATTTTACCGTTTGGTAATTCAACCGTATCTTGCCTAACCTGACACCATTGATTATCAAAAACGAGTTGTGAGTGGAGCGGTTTCCACTTTCTAATAGCAGTCATTCAATTGATTACTGGTAAATTGTGGGGAATAAAAAATAGACCTCTTGCATAAGTCGAATAGACCCCCCTTAATCCCTCCTTACTAAAGGGGGAGACTTGAAATCTTGCCCCCTCCCCTTACTAAGGGGAGGGTTGGGGAGGGGTCTGGTACATTTTTGCAAGAGGTCTAATCTGAGTAGACTAAATAAATAGATTGACTCTGGTCTGAACCGATTGTACTCGGTATAGTGCCATTTCCCTTTTAGGGGGCAATACATAGATCCCCCTCAACCCTCTTTAAAAAAGGGGAGCAAGAAAAGTATCTGTAGCAAGCATTTAGAGAATCGGTACAATACCTCTTTTCAATTGTGAAGTATTAGTTGCAAGCGAGTGAACTACTTGAGTTTCGGCAGGAGGAGTGTTTACCTCAGCTAAAGTAATGGCGATCGCGATCGCGTTGAATATAGGTGTGGATGCTGATGAGCAAGTGCCATGCTCTAATGCTAAAAACCACCAACTTTTGCTAAACAGTAATTAAACTGATTGAAAAATCCTTAAAATCCCCGATGAAACTTCTCAGGAATTCGCTGTTGCTCTCTGTCAGTGTCCTGCTGCCTACTACCACGGCTGTTGTAGCCGAAACAATGGAATCGCGATCGCCTATGGATGTGATTGTCATTTCTGAGCCGCTCCCAACTCGTGAGGAAAGCATCTCCACCCCCGTCGAAACAATTGTGATTCCTGATGTCACCCCTGTCGAAGACGACGTACCGGAGGTGACAGGGGCAACTGAAGCAGTAGAAGCAGAGGCGGCATCTGAGGCAGTAACCAATGCTGAAGAGGTGGAAGTTGAAGAAGAGATCATAGACACGGAAGAAGA
Source organism: Kastovskya adunca ATA6-11-RM4 (assembly GCA_019359445.1). Taxonomy (GTDB): domain Bacteria; phylum Cyanobacteriota; class Cyanobacteriia; order Cyanobacteriales; family Coleofasciculaceae; genus Kastovskya; species Kastovskya adunca. The sequence continues at coordinate 14,565 of JAHHHJ010000010.1, forward strand.
CGCAGCCACCGCTACGGAAGAAGAACCTGCCCTCTCGCCAGAAGAAATTGCCCGCCAAGAAAAGCTGATCGAGGCAGACAGACTCTATATAAATGGGCAAACTGCCGCCGCCCAAAAGCTGTATCGGGAAGCAAAGACCCCCTTTGAGACAGAAGCCGCAGCAACTCAGCGTCCTGAGCCAATTTACGAGCCTAGCCAGCTTTCCCCCGCCGGAAGTGTGTACTGGCGTCAGTCAACAGCCGGGTTAGAGCAAAATCTACAAACGAAAGTTTTGGTACCTCTGCAGTTGTTAGTCGAGCAGTATCCAGAATTTATCCCTGGTCATTTGCGCTATGCTCAAGCGTTGAAAAAGTATGGGCGGGAAGAAGACTCCCTAGAGGTTTTAGAACAGGCGACAAATTTCTATCCCTATGAACCAGAGTTGTTGAAAGCCAAGATTGTTGCTTTGGGCGAAGAGAAAAAATGGCTGGAAGCCTCTCTAGCGGCACGTCAGTTTGCCTTGTTTAACATCACCTCTCCCCAAGCAGATGAGTTTGCTCAACTCGCCGATCAGAATTTAGAACGCTATCAGTCTCATTTACGTGCTGACTTACGAGGAAGCGCGATCGCCAATGCGATTACAGGTGTCCTCGGCTATGTTGTAACGGGAAATTTGTTCGGCCCGATCTCGGCAGTGCAAACCACGACTATGCTACTACGGGGTGAATCTGCTGTCGGCGAAAGCATCGCTAACCAAGCTCAACGACAGCTAACCTTAGTAGAAGACGAACAGGTACTGGAATACGTCCAGGAGATTGGGAATAAATTGGCGACTGTTGCCGGACGCAGCGATTTTGAGTATGAGTTTCATGTCGTGGCGGACGATCGCCTCAATGCCTTTGCTCTGCCAGGAGGCAAAATTTTTGTCAATGCGGGAGCAATTATGAAGACGAAATCTGAGGCAGAGTTAGCTGGTTTGCTGGCACACGAACTCTCCCATGCGGTCTTGTCTCATGGCTTCCAACTGGCAACACAAGGGAATTTGATTGCCAATGTGACCCAGTATTTCCCCCTTGGAGGTACCGCCGCCAATCTCATCGTCTTCAACTACAACCGGGATATGGAACGGCAGGCGGATGCTTTAGGGACACGCATTCTCGTTTCGAGCGGCTACTCCGCCGATGGGATGCGAAATCTGATGGTAACGCTGAATGAGGAAGACCGCACGGGGCCTGTGTTTGCGTGGCTTTCAACTCACCCAAATACAGAAGAGCGAATCCGTAATTTGGAAAGCGCGATCGTTGAAAATGGCTACAATCGCTATGCCTACGAAGGTGTGGAACGCCACAGAGAAATTCAAAAACGAGTGGCTACCCTGCTTAAGGAGCACGAAGAGCGTCAGGAGGAGTAAGCCGGGAATTTAACCTTTACTTTTTAGAAGCGATCGCCAAATTGAATTTTCTGGGTTGAAATCAAGACTGTCCTCGTGGGTGCCGATTCCCAGCTCCTACAAGCAAGCCTAGGGAGGCAAGAAACGACAGATTCAACTGGGCTATGCAACATCGCTCTAAATTGGCTAGGATCTAGGAAATTCCTGTTTCAATAATGATTGAAGATCGGCATTGTTTCAGGAATCTGACCCAGTTGAAGTGTCTCTAGACATACTGAAGAAAGAAACTGCTACTATCACATTTCCCCTAAGCCTCTAAAACTTCGTCAACGATGAAACGCAGATCCAGACCCCCTGAACCCAAACCCCCAATCGATAAGCGATCTAACCCGATAAGCGCCTTATTTAACTACACTTCTCTGGCACTGATTGGAGGCATTTTTATCCTGGGAATTGGCATTGGTATCGCCTTTAGCTCGACGGCGTCGTTTAACCCAGAAAACGTTGCCTCTCGTGAAGTTATTGACAGGAGTGCGCCCAATCCTGAGCTTTGCGTTCAATATGGAGCCAGCGCCATGGTGACGGATTTGCGCGTTTACTTGACTCTCAACCCTTTTAATGTGTACGTGACTCAGCCAGCTATGCGACCCGGATGCGTTCTCCGTCGCAATAACTGGTCAATTCTAGAACAACGGAATCTTATCTCCTCAGAGCAGGTACGCGATTGCAAAAACCGGATGAATACCTTTGGCTACACAGGTACTCTTGAGGGTTCGCCGGAGATTACCTGTGTCTATCAAAATGATTCTGCGAGTAACTTGTTCCTCCAACCAGGAGCAACGGGAACGCGAACAGAAACAGATAGTTTTTAAGGTAGTTGTACTCAATTAAAAAACCTCAATGACATCATCGTTATTGAGGTTTTTGTTTTTGGCGATCGCATTTGAGATCCAGAATCCAGGGAGTTGTAGAATTGACTGCCTTCTAACTGTTGCTTGCTTCTGCTGACTCAAACTCAACCTTGTCATAAATATCTGCAAGCGTTATTTGGAATGAAAGCGAGTTTAGAGAAACTATTTCATCGACATCATCATACTCAGCAAATACCCAGCGTTTTTGCTCAGTTTTGAAGTAGTGCTCAATGTGCATCGTGTATTGATCTATAAGAAGATATTCCTGAAAACTAGGAATCGTTCGATAGGCGGCAAATTTTGCATCTTTGTCATAGCTTCTAGTAGATTCTGACAACACTTCAGCAATCATCAAGGGATTAGTAATAGTGTCTCGCCGTCCTGCTTGTAGTTGCAATTCACCTGAAACTACCATGACATCAGGATAGGTATAGATGCGTTTTCTCGGAATCCAGAGTCGTTGATCGGTGACGAACACTCGATAAGGTTGACGCTTGAACGCAAAATTCAGCGAACTACTGAGGTTCAGAGTAATTTGATTGTGATTAGGGGTTCCGCCAGCCATCAGGACAATTTCACCATTGATATATTCATGCCGTTCTTCTGAGTTAACCTCAAACTCAAGATATTCTTCAGGTGTGTAAACCTTTTTCTCTTCAGCTTGCATAATCATTGGATTTTAATCTCCAAGGTTTCAATTGCCTGTTCCACTCCTGTTCTAACAAGTTCTCGCAGGAGAGCAATAGTAAAGAACTGCTGCAAGGTAGTGCTTTACTATTGATCCATACTTGTCTAACTCTAAGACCTAGGATTGTTGTTTCAGTTTCAGCTTGAGCGATCGCACTGTTAATCCTCCACATTCTGAGTGTGCGATCGCATTGAGCATGGTTCTTGGTCAAAGCAGCGATCGCATCCTGTGCCAGGATATCCAGTGGTAGTTGCGTCATCTTGTTATCCCTGTTCTGGGGATAACGGGAGGCGATCTCTCCTACGTTAAGATGTTAGAAATCGGTAGCCAATCATGGTTGTTATGAGCCAACTGCAAGCGAAACTACCAACCGATACCTGGGTAAATGCAACCTGGAACGAATACCTTCTGGCAATCAACGATCCTAGCTCCGAAAAAGCCAGAGGCTACTACTATGACGGACGCATGAGGTTGGAGATGTCTGCACTTGGTAATCCTCATTCCCGCGACCATTTCATTGTTATTGCTGCGATTTCTCTGTTCGCGGGTGTTCGAGACATTGACTTCGATGGTCATGACAACTGCACCTACCGCAAAACGGACTGTGCAGAAGCGCAACCCGATGTTTCGTTTTATCTGGGTGCGAATGCAGAAACAGTTCCTTGGGAAGTAACTATAATCGATCTCGATAGCTACCCACCTCCCGATCTAGTAATTGAGGTTGCCTACTCTTCCCTGGCAGATGACAAAGGTGAGAAACGTTTACTCTACGAAGCACTTGGAGTTCGGGAGTATTGGATTATTGATGTTCAAAATGTTCAACTGATTGCGTTTGAGATCCAGAATCAAGGTAGTCGCAGAATTTACCAGTCCCAGGTACTTCCAGGTTTGGATATTTCGCTGTTAGAAGAAGCATTACGGCGTAGTCGGCAAATGAATCATGGCAAAGTAAGTACCTGGTTATTGTCCCAATTTCAAGCTTGAGCGATCGCGCCGTTCAGCCTCTACATTTATTGGTGCGATCGCTCCTATCATTCATTACAATAGGCTGGTGAACACGCACCAGAGCCAACTCATGCTTCTGCGTTGCACATTGACGTAATGATTTGAAACGAAATTTGGAGTGTTGAACTACTAAGTCATTCTGTAACTATGCAACCCCCATGCTTCACTCCTAATTTAGGTTGCTCGCTCTTTTCATTAGGAGAGGCTGAGGATAAGAGAAATTAAATATTATTGAATGTGGATGTTGGGTTTTCTGACGTCAACCCAACCTTCGGCGAGGAGCGGTGCTATGGCATTTGATAAGGCATAAAGGTAAAGTTGAGTGGCGGCAATTAACCTCGAACGAAACACAAAGGGTTCCGAGCCGTCTGCTACAGTGAGGCGTGAGGCTGCGCTGATTCAGTATAGATAATCGTCAATAATTAGGCTAGGCGGACGAACCAGGATAATACTCTCTGAAGCTAAACCATCCTGTGTAAAGAGTACTGGTGTATTTTCTTCAGGAATTCCTTCCAAAAGTAAAGCGGCTACACCCTGATCAAAAGCTTGCTTGATAGAACGTCCAAATCCAATCGCAGAGTATAACTGGGCAGCAAATACTCGCGCAGCATTATCGCTAATTGCATGATTCATGCCGATAGCTATGTCTACGTGTTGTATAACTGCTTCTGCTTGAGCGTGAGAAAAGCAAGCGTTAAACACTACCATGCGAATGTTATCAGTGACGCTACTCATGGTCGTGACTATCGCTTCCTTACTTACTAACTTAGTGCTGCCATCATTAGTTTGAAAAACAAGTTCATTACTACTTGAACCGTGTCCACTGAAGTGGACAATGTGAGGTTTCAGTTCGTTTAATACTTGGAGAATATCAGAAGGACGTACTGCCCATCTAGATACGAGTTGAACCGAATCCCTGTGTTCTGACGCTCGAATTTTCTCTGTAATCGCACGTATTTCTTCATCTAGCCGGAGTTGGTTTTGGTCGATAGGGTTTGACGCTAAAAAGAGAACTTTAATTGTTTCAGGCAATCGGGCTAAGTCGATAATTAAACGACTATCTTTAAGTTGATTCTGGAGTTGTGCTTGTCTCTCTGTTTCACGAGTAACTGTTTTTGCATGACGCAGTTCCTCATCTCGACGACGTTTAGCGTCAGCATCTTGCTTCTTCTGCTCTTGCTTTTCAGATTGCTCTAACCTTTGCAAGTTGCGGTTTATATCAGCCATTTTCGTGGAAATTTTAGTCTCTAAATCCGCCAATTTCTTTTGGCATTGAGCTAAATCTTTCTGCTTAGAGTCGAGTTGCCGTTGCTTAGACTGTTGAGTGCTAATGCTCGTACTGCTTGTAATACTTCGCCTGATTGAAGATATATAGTTTTGAATCTGTGCGATTTTATTACGTTCGCGTGCAAGCTCCTGCTCTAAATTGGCTTTTTCCTTTGTGAGTCGGGTAATGCTTGAACGGTACAAGTTTATGGACATAAATCGATTCGGGCAAACAGCGAAACGGCTAGTGTGTTTGTTCTAGTCTATATGATAATTCTCAACTAGGAGTGGGATTGGCAGCCCAACTCAGAGCGATCATCTTCGGTACCCTAACGAGAGCGCCTCCACTACGCTACGCGATCGCATCCTCAAACAAACTTGCGCGATCGCTCCATCGCAGTCCCATCTATTTCATGCCACCATACCAGATAGGTTTCCAGTAGTTAAACCCCATGAAATACAACGGGCTGAAAATTCTTCGATGGGTTCTGATTGCAGTTCTCATTGCTCTAGCTATCTGGCTACTCAACAAAATTGGCATTGAGCAAGTGCGAGAACAAGTCGATCGCTTTGGCATCTGGGCACCTGCGATCCTGTTTGGACTGCGCTTTACCAGCATCATTGTGCCAGTACTTCCGGGAACCGCTTACGCGATTTTGGCAGGAGGTCTGTTTGGCTTTACTCAAGGATTGCTGATAGTTGCGCTAGCCGATCTAATCTCCTGTACATTCAACTTCTATATCGCTCGTCGCTATGGACGCGGCTTAGTAGAGCGGTTTGTCGGTCAGCAATTTATGGACAAGGTCGATCGCCTCGGTCAACGACACTTGGAAGGCAACTTTTTCCTGATGACAGGCTTTTTAATGACAGGATTATTTGATTTCGCCGCTTATGCTGTCGGGCTGACCAAAACCCCCTGGCGAAGCTACTTACTAGCGCTAGTTGTCAGCATCCTTATTGCCAAGCCACTTTGGGTAGCGGCTGGTGCTGGAATCTTTGAGGGTAGTCAGTTACTTTTAGGCTTTGCGTTACTCGGAGTATTCGGCATCGGCATTGTAACCGCCGTTGTTCAACGGAAGCGGGCGTAATTTTTCGGTACTCTGGACATGGCGCTTGTTACTTGGCGGAACGAAAGATGCGATCGCCAACCTCATGAAAAGAGCGATCGCCCCTACTAAAATTCAGCTCAAAGGAGCTTTCCACTACCCTTAAAAAAAGAAATTGTCGGGAGACATTGCCCCCCTACTGACTTGTATAGCCCTAGCCTTATGCAGACATGGCAAATTTTTGCACCTTACACCTGGAAAGGAAAAGTTTCCGGTGCGTCGCCCCTATCCCATTGGAAAGTGCGCTCTAAAGGTTCGAGTGCTTGGGTTTCATCAATATGAAGTATGGCGTCAAACTGATCGGGTAGCCGTGCCGAAAAGTAATGGCTAGCACGCTCCGATTGCGGGAGATAAATAACACCGATGGCGCGTTCCAATAACGGGTGACGCAACTTTTCTACGGCTGGACTATCTTGCCGCAGGTTCAGCATAAAGCGCGGCAACCCCGTCTCGTGGAACAAGTACTCGTAACTACCTGGGAGTGCCGGACGGACGCGCTTGCGTTCAGCGGGTGCGCCCCAATCTGAGGCAGCCGTGACAGTACCCGTATAGGTGCTAAAGCCGACCAAAACCGCATCGCGATCATAGCGCTGACGCACCAACTGACCGACATTGAGTTCCCCAGCATCCCCCATCTCTGTGGCGCGGGCATCTCCTAGGTGCGAGTTGTGCTCCCAAACCACGACCTTCATCGGCTGTCCCTGCTGCTCAAAATGCTCAACAAGTTGGTTGAGGGTTTCAGCCATGTAGCGATCGCGCAAATTCCACGAAGAAACCCGACCCCGGAACATCGAGCGGTAATATTCCTCCGCGTTCTTTACTAACCGTGCATTCTGCTCAGCGTAGAAATACTCATCCTCTGGCAGGCGACCATCGCGCTGGGCGTACTCAGTCGCACCGCGTTGCAGTTCTACAAGTTGGTTGACAACTTCTTTCTCGCAAGATTCATTCAGTCCAAAGCTAGCCGCGTACCCGTAGGATCGGCTATCCTCGCCAAAATGATCAAAACAGGAGTAACGGTAGCGTGCCCGTTGTGCTGCTTCTGGGTCAATCTTGTCAAGATACCGCAGCACCTCCTCGATCGAGTTATGTAGGCTATAGAGATCCAGACCGTAAAAGCCGACTTTAGAAGATTGAGGCAGGGCGTCATTGTATTCGCGCAACCAATTGACAAAATCGACCACATCTGTATTCCGCCACATCCAGGTCGGGAAACGTTGGAAGTTAGCCAGTGCTTCAATGCTACTGGCATCATCACTCGCGCCGCGTACATAGCGGTTAACGCGGTAAGCATCCGGCCAGTCGGCTTCAACCGCTACTGCTGTAAAGCCCTTCTCTTGAATCAATCGCTTCGTGATTTCAGCCCGCTGTTGATAAAATTCATGGGTTCCGTGGGAAGCCTCACCGATGAGTACAAAACGAGCATCACCAATTAGCTCCATCAAGGGGTCGTAGTCTGAAGCTGCCCCGGTGAGCTGATGCGCGGCTTCACGCACTTGATTCGTTAATTTGGTCAGTGTTGCATCTGGCATTTCCTTAACCCTCTTCTTATAGATTGCTGCGGTATAGTCCTTTGCTAATTGCTGGAAGCAACAGATTGTTCGTAGGAGGCACGTTTTAATAGGTCACGAACTTCTTCGTCAGTGGTTTGCGAGAAGTTGTCGTACCAAAGACCGACAGCGTGGAATGGCTGCGGAGTGGTAGCACAGAGCATTTCATCTACCTCCGCTCGGAGCAAATTGCAGGTTTTAGGTGCTGAGACTGGCACCGCCGCAATTAGTTTTTTGGGCTGTTGTTGTCGTAAAGCAAGGGCAGCAACGCGCATCGTGGCACCCGTCGCCAAGCCGTCATCGACAATAATGACTGTGCGATCGCATACATCCAGTGGGGGAAGATCGTCTCGGTAAGCCTTTTCCCGCCGCTCTAACTCTTCCTGCTCTTTAGCAGCGACTCGATTAATCTTCTCCTCAGATAACCGCAGTGGTTTGACGACATCTTCGTTGAGAACGCGAACACCACCAGAGGCGATCGCCCCCATTGCTAACTCTTCATGACGAGGTACGCCCAGCTTACGCACTAAAAAAACATCGAGTGGTGCCTTAAGTGCTTTGGCAACTTCAAACGCCACAGGCACCCCGCCGCGTGGCAATCCCAGTACCAGCACGTCCGGACTGTTAGCGTAAGCGTTAAGCTTCTGGGCTAACTGTTGACCAGCGTCTGTTCGATCTCGAAATAACATTTGATTCTTAGGCTTGCTTATCTAGTTTTTTAAGATTTGTATTGAGTTTTACGACATAAAGTTATAGCTCGTTAATACAAACGGTCTTAACGAAAATACTCTTGCTTATTTAAAGAAGCTGTTAAATCTTCAATTCAGGTTTATAAGCAACCCGTGTCTTTAATAAAAGGCTAGAGCTGCCTATTAAGCGATTCGTCGTCCTTAAGGTAGAAACTGTTTTTTATATAACCCAACTGATTTATCGTCTAGATAGAGCCGTTAGTTACCCAGAGGGCAAAGCTCTTCGTGCCAGTTTTGCGTAAGTTTTTACCGTTTCGTAAGGTATATCCAACTCAATCGCGATCGCTTCTTTCACCTGCTGCGCCGCTTCCCTGTCCGGACATAAACCCGCCAGAAAACCATATATAGGATGATGTCAGTACCATTGAGGCGATCGCTCGAGAGCTAGTCGTCTAACGTGCCACACTAGAAGCAAGGATTCGGGAACATCTCAGGACGCTTGGGTTATGACAATCTCCACTGAGAAAAAGGTCTGGACAGATGAGGAATTTATGGCATTGTCCAAAGATGGGCATCGCTATGAGTTGGTGAATGGGGAGCTTGTGGATATGGGCAACTCAGGGATGGAGCATGGTGAAATTGGCTCATTGCTGGGGGGTCTTCTGGCAATATATGTTCGGCAACATAAGTTGGGAACAGTTTGCGATTCCAGTACAGCATTTACCTTAGAGAATGGGAATAAGCGATCGCCCGACGTATCCTTCGTTTCTAAAGAACGGCTCAAGGGCTTAAAGCGTCCGCCCCGTGGTTTCTTTCAAGGTTCTCCTGATCTGGCGGTTGAAATTCTTTCACCCAGCAACACAGTTGAGGAAATCCACCAAAAGATTGTGGAGTACTTTGAGAACGACACTCGCTTAATCTGGGTCATTCATCCCGATGAAAAATATGTTCTGATCTACCATTCGCCCGAACCTGATCGCTTCCTTCGTTCTCAAGATGCGCTAGATGGTGAAGAAGTCGTGCCAGGTTTTTCCATGTCTGTTGCCGAACTGTTTGAAGAGTGGGATTTTTAGCGATCGCTCATCGCCAGGAAACTGAATAACCACGCCAAAAATTATCGTCAAGCGATCGCCCGAAACATCTGCTTGGGCATAACGACTCAGTAACGTCTGAATATACTGTCGATATTGGGCTACCTTGTCCATTGCGCGATCACCTCACTTACTGGCTCATACACAAGTAGCAAAACCTGATACTATTTTTAGTCTCCAGCTTTCATTGCCTGTTGCACCTTTTCAACTTGCTTTGGTGCTTCCATTTCGCTGAAGAGTCGAATTGCCTTTTTAAAATTTTCCTGACTCTTATGATCTTCACCAATTTTTTGATAAGTTAATCCTAGCTGATAGTAAGCTTCAGCTATATCGCATTTAGCGCCAATCTTATCCAACAATTTTATTGCTTCAGAATGATGAGAGAGTGCTGTTTCAAAATTTTCTTCTCTATAAAGCTCGGCTAACCCGATTAAAGCTTTGGCTTTCACTTGAGGATAGTTTGCTCTTTCAGAAAATGAAATTGCTTGACAATACAGATTGTAGCTCTTTTCTTTGTTTTTTAAATTTTTATAAGTTGCTCCTAAAAATAATAGGCTATATCCTGAACTCCACGCACTCCACTGTCTCGTTATTAGAGATAATTCTTGCTCAACTTTATTGGCTAATCTTAATGCTTTCTGTTCATGACCTAACTGGGAATTTAAGAAAGCTAGACAATACCAAGCAGACACTGCGCATCTGTGACATTCGTTAGTTTCAGCAAGAAAAGTAACTTTTTCAAACAAATTTATTGCCTCTTGGATCTCTCCAAGATCTATTTGGCAAAGACCTATGTTGAAGAAGGAAATTATTTCAAGCTCTTTATCTTTAGATTCGATAGCCATTTCTCTCGATTTTTCATGATATTTAATGGCTTTATGTAAACAGCCTGTAAGCCAATATAAATCACCTAAAATATTGTATACTCGACTGAATTCATGACCAGAACTAAATATTATTATTTTGTCTATTACAAATATCATTAATTGTAATAAACCTAATCTATAAAAGGAATTGCCAAGAAACTCATTCTTTTTCTCTGGGGTTTTTCTCTTTTTTATGATTACGTTACATGCTTGTTTATAAGCATTGATTTCTATGTAGTGGTAGTAAGCTTCCAATGCTCTCATTGCATCTTCTACAACTTCAACAACCTTAACACTCTCTGTCCAAAACTCTGCGGCTTTCCGGTTTGCTGTCTCCCAGTCTTCACTTGCCCTGAGCCGACTTATCGCCTCTGCCCGAATTACTGGATGCAGCCAGTATTCACCATTACCAAACTCAACTAAAGAGCGATCTTTCAATGACTTAATAACCCGCCGATGTTTTGCTTCCGGAACATCCCAAAGCAAACAAAAAAGCCCTCCTTCAGGTACAGTAGGCACATCTTGATAGCGATAGCATCCCATTCTGCACAGGAGTTTATAGGAATCAGAGTCAAGTTGTTGCAGACGGCTAAACTGAGTTGCAACTAAATCTTCTAAGTCTCTTTCAATTAACAAATCTCCCTGATTTACTTGCCAATATGCTTCTAAATCGCCTTCATAATCCTGAAGGATTGCACTGCTGAGGATATCCATTGCTTTAGCATTGCCGCCATATGCTTTGTGCATCTCATGTAAGGCGGGAGAATCAACCTCACCTGTGGGGAGAATCTCCCCAGCGTCCCTTTTTAAGGAGGGAGAAGAGGTTTGAATGTTGCGACTGTAAAAAAACGCCTGCCATGCTGCCACATCTAAACCCTCTAAGGGATAGTGCCGAACAGTGACAGCAGATTCTCGCAAGCACTCGCGGCTAGTAACTAACGTGACTGATTGCACCGTTGGATCGCTTAAAACTCTCAACAACTCTACATAGCCACGATGAGGTTCAATAAACTTGCCATTTTTATCCAGGGCGGGTTCAAGGTTATCAATCAACACGCCGATTCTTTCTGTCTGAAGCTTCCGCTTCAACCGATCCAGCGATACACCAAACTCCCTCCCCGGTTCCTCACCCAGTTGCTTTAATCGTTCCTCAACTAAGCTTTCTACTGATGTGATGTTTTGAGTTTCCTTGGCGATGGGGAACTCTATATATGAGCAAAATTGCTGCTGAAGATAGATTCGAGCCAAGGTTGTCTTTCCCACACCACCTTTGGCACAAATCAAGATAACCTTTGTGCCTTGGCTGACGAGGGTGTTGAGGTGTGCGATGTCGCTTTCCCGCCCTACGAAGCCAGGATTTCTTCCTTCTGACTCTGAGGAGGAACGTCTGGACACATCAGTTTTTAGAATTTGACCAGACGGTAATGCTGCTTTTGAGACGCGACATGAATATCGCTCTACTACTGCCCGTAAGGTGTTTCTTGTAACCCTCTCCTCAAAAAGTGTTGTCAATCGCTGCCACAACTCAGAAGCATCGTCCTTTATTGTTCCTAGCCCATACGCCTCACTGTCTGCAATCTGCTGATATGTTTTGCCTTGTCTCCCTTTCCAAACCTCTCGAAAAAGGGTGCTTTCAATGTTATCTAGGTTTTTCAGCCCTCGATCCACAAGTAACGAGTTGGTAAAACCAATTGCTTGATCAGCATCCATTGAATTGTCAGGTTTAGCGTCACTCTTAAGCCACAACTTTAACCGACTTTTTCCGACTTTGCTAATTTTTCAAACTACCAACTTTTAAAGATTTATACCGACTGACATAACATTTACCTCTCTGGCAGACTGTGAAGTGTGGGAAGCAAGGTTAATTCTTCACCCAACTTCCCCTCTCAAACACACTACTTAAACAAGAGGTCAACAAACCATGTCTAACGAACACCAAGGATACTCCAAGCAAGAAACTGACTTTTGGGGCGACCCGGTCACCCGGCACTATGACACGACTCACGAACAAACTGGCTACACCAAGCAAGAAACTGATTTTTGGGGCGATCCGGTCACCCGGCACTATGACACGACTCACGAACAAACTGGCTACACCAAGCAAGAAACTGATTTTTGGGGCGATCCGGTCACCCGGCACTATGACAAGTAGTTGACTGGCGCTGAATCGATTCTGTTGTTAATAGTATGCCGAGACAATCCCCCTTGGCAACTTAGCTGAGGGGGTTTCTTCCAACACTTTTCAGTTCACGAAGCCGAGTAAGCAAGAAGGGCAGTGTCTGCTCTATAGCTCAACCGTACCAGCCTTTCCAAAATCTTTTCAAAGGAATCTCAACTATGACTCGTTCCAAATCCGCCTCTCTATTTCTTTCGAGTTTTCTGCTTCTTTTCAGTTCCCTCGCGCTAGGCAGTGCTATGGTGTTTACGCCTTTAGCAAACACCAAGCCAGCTACAGCCCAAGGGATTGGGAATTGGTTGCCAGTACCCACAGGAATTTACTTTGAAATTGATGGCAAAAAGTTTTATTTCGGTGACTACAGCTACGACCCGACACTAGCCTATCCTGGTAGTAAATGGGAAGTTAAAGTCAACGGTCAAGTGTGGGCACATGGATACGGAGAAACTCCTGGTTGGCTCATCGCTCAAGCACGTAGAATATTTGGATTTTGAATTCTGCTTCTAGCTGTGAAATACACAGCAGCCTAGCGGCAACTTATTTCCACTAAGAAACTGGTCAGTTTTTGCTGGCTAGTTTTTCTTCATATTACAAGTTAGTAAAAATAACGCCTTTCTGACTTAAAGCTTAGGAGCGATCGCCTCTTTCACGCTTCTCCTAAAGTCAGCAATCCCGCCTTTTTATCTACTACCAACCGCCGGGTTTCTAGCCAAGGCAAACCAATCAAAACCTCATTAATTTCTTCACCCCCTAAAACCGGGATGACGAACTCCCGATCGTCAAAAATGACCCTACCTTGATAGAGACTAAAAGTTGCTTCTCCCCGTGCTGTCTGCCTATCCTGTTTGCGAACAAACGACCAGCCTAAACCTTCTACTTCTTGGATATTCATTGCCAGATAGTCAGTAAAACCTGTATCTAACAAGGCATCAACTGCAATCATTGCACCATCACCAGCAATCAAATCAATCTCAAAATAGAGTTCCCCCTGGCTGCCAAAATAGCCATGAATCATATTCTGCCGCAAGTCCCGGTTTCATTGACGCGCATTTCTAAAATCAGGGCTGTGGGATGCTTCTGACGGGCTTTTTGAAAAGCAACTTCTGGATCGGGGTCGATAAAATAATCGCCGCGATCTGGCTCAATCATGATTGCCCAGCCATAATGCTCCGTTACTAATTCCGGGTAAACTCGGTCAAAAATTACCCGACAACGCTTGGCAAAAGCTTCATTCTCCGCCTTGCGCTTGGCTTTTTCTTCAGGAGAAAGGGGAGGGCGATCGGGAAAAATGGGACTACCCAGGGGGACTCTGCGGTGGGTTTTTGGAGTCATGATTTAGCTCATTAACAAGCAACGTGCTTGTATTTTAGCGTTGGCGATCGCGCTAGCAAAAAAGGTACTCAATGGGGCAGTTATCTCCATTGAGTACGCAGGAAAATCAAAGCGATCGCCTACTCTACCGTCACCGACTTAGCGAGGTTCCTGGGCTGATCGACATCCAAGCCTCGCCGTGCGGCAATGTGATACGCCAAAAGCTGCAAGGGAATAACAGTCAGGATGGGAGAGAGAAGTTCTTCCACGACGGGAACAGGTAACAAGTTATCGAAGGTTTCTTCGGCGTCTTGATCATCTATCGGTGTCACCCCAATCAATCGCGCATCGCGGGCTTTAGCTTCTTGGGCATTGGAGAGAACCTTTTCAAAAACACTACCCGGCATCGCGATCGCCACCACAGGAACCTTTGCATCCAACAGCGCGATCGGCCCGTGCTTCATCTCCCCAGCGGGATAACCTTCAGCATGGATATAACTAATTTCCTTGAGTTTCAACGCCCCCTCTAAGGCGATGGGGAAGTTAATCCCGCGTCCTAGGAAAATAAAGTCTTGCGTTTCAGCAAACTCATGGGCTAACTCTTCGATATAGCGCTCTTGACTTTCTAATATCAGCTCAATCTGCGCCGGGAGTAGCCGCAAGCCTTCGATGATTTCCTCAATGCGTGCAGGGGGCACAGTTCGACGTTGATAGGCTAAATCGAGAGCTAAACAGTAAAACGCCACCAACTGGCTGATAAAGGTTTTCGTTGCTGCTACGCCGATTTCAATTCCAGCGTGGGTATCAATAATATTAGGCACTAAATGACCCAAAGAACTTTCAGGACGATTGGTAATGCCTAATAATCGCGGCTGGAACTTGGGATCTAAATCAATACGACGCCGTTTTTCCATCTCCAAGGCGGCGAGGGTATCGGCAGTTTCTCCCGATTGAGTAACGCCAATGGTTAGAGTGTTGGGGGTTAGCGGTGTCGGGGCGTAACGAAACTCAGAGGCGTACTGCACCTCTGTCGGAATTTCTGCGAGTTGTTCCAACAAATACTTCCCAACTAAGCTGGCGTGCCAACTCGTGCCGCAAGCAAGGATTTGAATGCGTTCTAAACTGTCGGTGAGTTGTGGTAGCAAGCTGAGATTAACCGGAGATTTAGAGGCATTTTCAGCACTCCAATTGGCATCTAGGTAAGCTTCTAAGCAAGCCCGCACCACCCCCGGCTGCTCGTAGATTTCCTTGAGCATGAAGTGCCGGAAGCCTTGCTTTTCAACTAAAACGGGGTTCCAGTTGAGGGTGCGGGGGGCTTTTTTGAGGCGATCGCCTTCAAAGCTGTACACCTCTACTCCCACTGGCGTCAGTCGTGCTAGTTCGCCATTTTCCAGCGTCAGCACCGCACGGGTATGGGGGACAAGGGCGGGAGTATCCGAGGCGCAGAAAAATTCTCCTTGCCCAAAGCCAATGGTTAAGGGGGCTTGTTGCCGTGCAGCGATCAGTTCGTCGGGATAATCGGCAGAAATAACAGCGATCGCAAACGCGCCCCTTAGCTCATTTACTGCCTGCCGGACTGCCTCTAGAAAGGAATCTGGCGTTTTCTGTAAAAATTCAGCAATTAAGTGAGGAATCACCTCTGTATCGGTATCAGAGCGGAATTCATGCCCCCTAGCCTTCAATTCCTCACGCAATTCCCGATAGTTTTCGATAATCCCGTTTTGCACCACCGCCACCCGCATTGCTGCATCCATGTGGGGGTGCGCGTTATACTCTTCTGGCTTGCCGTGAGTTGCCCAGCGAGTGTGTCCAATACCAACTTGAGCCGGATTTATCTCTCGTTGTAGTTTCTCGCGGAGATTGCAAAGCTTGCCCTTAGCCCGGACGCAGTGAATCTCTCCTTCTAAGACTGTGGCGACTCCAGCAGAATCATAACCCCTGTATTCGAGTTTCTCTAACCCTGCCATCAAAATATCTGTAGCCGTTTGGGTGCCGATGTAGCCAACGATTCCACACATAAGGCGGTCTCACTCCTGCACGCTAATAATGATTTCCACGCTACTTATCTCTTCAAGACTCGTCAAGAACCGGATCTTTTATGAAGTATGAAGGATATTCTCCCCATCACCTCATCTCCCTCTCCTTCTCTTACCTCTGTGGCTGGTGTGGTGTGGTTTATTAAAACTGCCATTCTTCCCATCCCACCTAAAAAACTCGCAAAAAAGAGGGGGCAGTGCTGCTCCCTCTATCTGATAAATGCATCTTAAAGACGCTTGCTATGGAAAATACCAGGACGGTAAAGACCTGAAGGACTGTCCAGCTTATTAGTAAGCAAGACCCATGCTACGGGTGGTCTCCTGTGCTCCCAGGTAAACCCGGATGCTCAGAAAGTCAGTTGGGCAAGCCGTTTCGCAACGTTTGCAACCAACGCAGTCCTCTGTGCGAGGAGAAGAAGCAATCTGACCTGCCTTACAGCCATCCCAGG
The DNA here is from genome assembly GCA_019359445.1 of Kastovskya adunca ATA6-11-RM4. GTDB lineage: Bacteria > Cyanobacteriota > Cyanobacteriia > Cyanobacteriales > Coleofasciculaceae > Kastovskya > Kastovskya adunca. The sequence goes on from JAHHHJ010000010.1 coordinate 31,078, forward strand.
GAACCATTTCCAGAACATCTAATGGGCAAGCCCGCACGCACTGGGTACAGCCAATGCAGGTGTCATAGATTTTGACGCTATGAGACATTGAATAACAGCTCCAAACGAGAGTTCTTTTGCTAACAAGACTCAGGATTCGTAGCTAGTTTACCGTAGGGCTTTCACTGCCTTATGTAAAAGGCAACAGAACTTCAAACAACGTAATGTTGAATGGCACTCTGGCACTCTGGTTAATCGCTGAAAAACTGCTCACGAGGAACCTCTTCCCCAAGCCGCTAATTTCGGGAAAACACTCCATCTAAATTGCGGTTTCCTTTACTGTCACTGGATTTGAGCTTTGGCATCATCAGGAGGTGTGAACCAGATACCGTTGCTGTCCAGAACGATAAAGTTCAAGCGGACTTCACCAACGGCATCTTGACGCTGACGCTGCCCAAGGTAGAATCCGTTCAAAACCGGGTTGTGAAGCTCAATCTAGGTCAAGAAGCCATTGAACCTAGCAACCAAGCTCAAGAAGACAAGGCTAATCAGCCAGCCGCTGTCTAGGATGAGCTAACAGGTTAAGCAAACGGCTTAACAATTAAATTTGGCATCTTTTGCCGCTGAGGAGTTGGAGTAAATTTTCCAGCCGCCCAGCGGCTATTTTTTTGTCAGTAGGATTTATGCAAAGCAAAGCCTACTCCTGTAAGGGCATGGCAACGCCGTATCCCTAGGAGAGAATCAATGTTTTTATGCTTCATTCGTGTAAGTCTTGGTCAATCTAACGAGGAGTAATTCCTCATCGCTAATGAGGGCGATCGCTAGTTTCCAGCTCCACAGGAGAAGTCATCAAGCATAATTGAGTTAACCTACCCACAATCTAAGCGTGGAGTTGATTTCCACTTTAGACCTCTTGCAAAAATGTACCAGACCCCTCCCCAACCCTCCCCTTAGTAAGGGGAGGGGGCAAGATTTCAAGTCTCCCCCCTTACTAAGGGGGGATTAAGGGGGGTCTATTAGACTTATGCAATAGGTCTTTTCAAATCAGGGAAAACTTAAGGCTTGCTGCGTAGAGTTAGTACTTGAATCATGCAAGAATTGCACTTCAACCAACGTTAGCTAGAAAATTGTTACTCGGACTCCCCAACTGAGCACTGCTCAGGTTGAAGCCTTTGACCGCTATCTTATAGATGACATTCTTGAGTGTCATCCTATCAGCGGCAGGTAAGCATGGGTTGCCGTAGAAGAGAGCCTCAATGAATTCTAATATCTTTACACCCGTTCAACAGTTTTTAATTACCTGGCTGCTCGTCCTGCTAGCAGCAACGCTGACGTTTAGTGCGTTGAGCTACATCGGCGAACTGATTAGCATTTTGCTGACAGCGGCACTGATTGCCTTTTTACTCAACTATGCGGTTGTGGTGCTGCGACCTTTCTTACCTCGAACTGTGGCAGCCGTCGTGGTGTATTTGGCGGCTGGGGTAGCTTTGGTGGTGATTGCCTTGACGGTGGTGCCTCCTGTCTTTATCCAGGGGCGGCAATTTGTCACAAATCTACCTTCTCTACTAGAGAAAAGCCAGCAACAGCTAGTTAATTTTCAAGCTTGGAGTGTGGAGCATAATTTGCCCTTTGATGTGCGAATTTTGGCGTCGCAACTGCTGGCAAGGGTGCAGGAGCAAGCAGAGGCGATCGCTTCTACAGGATTTGGCTTGGTTTTAGGAACCTTTAACTGGTTCCTCGATTTGATTTTGGTGCTGGTGATTTCGTTTTACATGCTAATCGATGGCACGCGGGTATGGCAGAGTCTCACTAGCATTTTGTCCCCGCGCATCCGCGAAGGCTTAACGTCCGCCTTACAACGCAATCTCCAGCGTTTTGTCTCTGGGCAGTTGCTGCTGGGGCTATTTATGGCAACAACCCTAGCACTGGCGTTTTGGCTCTTGCGGGTGCCCTTTTTCCTGCTGTTTGCCATCTTCATTGGCTTAATGGAAGTGATTCCGTTTGTCGGGGCAACCTTAGGAATTGCCACAGTGGTGATTGTGGTGGCGTTTATGAATTGGTGGTTGGCACTGCAAGTGTTAGGAGTGGCGATCGCTGTGCAGCAGGTAAAGGATAATTTAATCGCCCCCCGGATCATGGGCAGTTTGACCGGGCTTTCCCCGGTGATTCTCTTTGTCTCCCTAATTTTAGGCGGCAAGATAGGGGGATTACTGGGAGTGATTCTCGCGATTCCCCTCACAGGTGTGGTGAAAAGCCTCGTCGAAATTGTTCTCGATCCCACTTTGCCACCACAAACGGGTTCTTTCTTTCACAATCCTCTAGCAGGAGAACCTTGGCAACCCTCATTTACACCAACGGAGCCGGAAGATGAGGTGGAGGTGTCTGATAGCGATCGCCAAGGCGCTAGAGGCACTAACTAAATGTCTTGATGATGCTTGTGCTCAAGGAATCTGGAATATTACAGCAGTTTTCATTTCGGTGTGTACCTCACCCCATTGAAAACTGCTCAGGGTTGGCAGCAAAGAAGGCTTTACCCCTAAATCCCCCTCGGATGCTGGGACACGTCCGATTCCTCTGAGTCAGGAAGCATCAAGATGGGGGAATTTAACTGAATTCTCCCCCCTTTTTAAGGCGCTGGGGGGATCTCCGGGTTTTAAAACACTCCCTAGTCCCTCTTCCCTATTTACCGAGAACATCTATCTGCACAGGGGCGACACCCGTCTGCACCAATCCCAGAACCTTAGCCGCTGCCGCTGAAAGGTCAATGACTCGACCCCGTGCATAAGGCCCACGGTCGTTGATTCGCACGACAACCGAGCGACCATTATTCACGTTGGTGACGCGTACCTGCGTTCCGAAGGGTAAGTGGCGGTGGGCAGCAGTCATCGCATTTTGATTGAAGCGTTCTCCACTGGCGCTACGGCGACCATGGAAACCTGGGCCATACCAAGAAGCTAATCCGTTGACTTGGAGGCGCAGGGGCCCAACGGCGATCTGTGTGGGTTTCTGCGGTTGCGGTATCGGTTTGCCTGCCACCTCTCTCAGGGGGGCTGCATTCCCCATTAGGCGTCGCAGTCGGTTTGTCGCTTGCAGAGCATCTACTTCCAAGTTACGGGTAGTATCTGGCAGAATAGTTTGCTCGTTGACGGTGACTAACTCTTCACCATTGACTTGGATGGCGTAGCAGTTGCACTCTTGCTTCCATGTTACGGCGATCGCTTCTGCATCAACATTTTCTCGATACAACTGATTGAGTCTTGCAGCTACGGCTGTTGCCCGCCAAACCGCATCATCCTCTGGGTTGTTAGCCTGCCCTCTGTGTGCTGAAGGGCTATTTGGATTGGCAGTACTCGCTGCTTTTTTGGTGCCATTCGCCGCTGCTTGTGTGCGGTTAGCGGCAGCGGGCTGGGAACTCAAGAAGGTTAGAACTGGAATTCTTTGGACAGAAAGCGTTGCTGCCTGACGCCCGTTGATTTCATGGACGTTAATTTTAGCGATCGCTTCTTGTTCAGTAGCCGTATCTTCTGGCTGCGATTGAAACTCCCCTACTTTGACCACTTCTATCGCCTGGTTTGGTGCAGAAGTAGAGGCTGACATCATCTCTTCTTCCGACCGCACCGAAGTAGTAACACCCTCTTCCGCATCTTGGCTACCTGGCTTTGTTGGTTCAGCATAACTGGCTGTCGCCGTACCGAGAGCTGTGACTAACAAAGCAGCAGTGAAACCATTCCAAAATCGTTGATTCATAGATTCTTTGCCCAAAACATTTGGAGATTGAGACTGAGTATTGAGGTTGTGTGATTGAACACACATAAATTAACCAACAACTCGTACTCGTTCCGGGTTCGTCCTGTGTCATTGAACTGAAACAGACTAACATGAACTTTTTGGGTTCGGGATCAGGGAGATACGGACATTCCCCACAATTTTATTAAGGCTTCACCTACGTGTTAGCTCTGAAATTCCTACTGGATAAGCTTTACAAGCATCCTCTTCTTAAAATAAATTTACATCAACTTTACAAAATCTTTACAACATGATTTTTCCTTCTGTGAGAGAGAAGTCAGAAATATTGCTCTCTTTGCAATAAACCCCCAGGGAACTCGGTAGAATACATCCTGCACCTCTAGGAGCCGATTGCCAGGACTTTGATGGAGTAACAGCGGTAGAGCGCATGGGGACGAGATAAGAGTTAGATTTTCTGCTCTTTTTTGTGTCTAAGCCGAGCCTGAAGCCGATCAATGGGTGGGAAGGATGCAGTCAACGATTAGCTCAAACTATTGTTTTTGTCGTAATGGATTATCGAGAAGCCGGGGTCAATGTTGAAGCAGGTAGAGATTTTGTCCAGCAAATCCGCAGCCTAGTACAAAGCACGCACCGTTCGGAAGTATTGGGAAAATTTGGCGGCTTTAGTGGTTGCTTTCAATTACCAACGGGCTACAAAGAACCCGTTTTAGTCTCAGGAACCGATGGCGTTGGTACTAAGCTCAAACTGGCTCAAGCCCTCAACTCCCATGAGACTGTTGGGATTGACTTAGTAGCGATGTGTGTCAATGACATTTTGACCTCTGGGGCAGAACCGTTATTTTTCCTGGATTATTTAGCAACAGGCAAATTAAATTCTGAGCAACTAACCTCCGTTGTGGCAGGAATTGCCGAAGGATGCCGCCAATCGGGAGCCGCACTGCTAGGAGGAGAAACCGCAGAAATGCCCGGTTTCTACCAACTTGGCGAGTATGACTTGGCGGGTTTTTGCGTGGGAATTGTGGAAAAGAGCCAAATGCTGGATGGTTCCCAGGTGAATGTTGGGGACGTGGCGATTGGTTTAGCTAGTCAGGGAGTGCATAGCAACGGTTTTAGCTTAGTACGAAAAATTATTAGCGATCGCCAGTTGGATTGGAGCGAAAGCCCAGACTCCCTCGGCGGTCAAAGTTTGGGTGAAAACTTACTCACCCCGACTCAAATTTACGTCAAACCCGTTCTAGAAGCTCGTGCCGGAATCAACATTCATGGCATGGCGCACATCACAGGCGGCGGCTTACCGGAAAACCTGCCCCGTTGTTTGGGTAAAGATCAGTCCATCCGCATCAATCCCGGAAGTTGGAAAATCCCGCCCATTTTTCCCTGGCTAGCAGAGATGGGCAAAGTCAGCGCTGAAGCCATGTACAACACCTTCAACATGGGTATCGGGTTTGTGCTGCTCGTACCTCCCGATCAGGCAGAGCAGACAGTCCGATGGTTTGAGTCCCAAAAGATCGCTGCTTACACCATTGGTGAAGTCATTAGCGGTACTGGTGAATTAGTTGGTGTACCCGAGACTCTACAAGAGTAATTCGCCAAGGAATTAATTCCCTAGCGAACTCTCTGGGATTTTTAAAGGCGGCACCCAGATTTGAACTGGGGGTGGAGGTTTTGCAGACCTCTGCCTTACCACTTGGCTATGCCGCCGTAGTTTGCAAATACTAGCATACCAAATTAGAGGAAGGATGAAGTATGAAAGAGTTTATTGGTTCTCCTCATCTCCCCATCACCCTAACCTCTACTCAAGACTCACCGACTCCCTTCCCAGCTACTCAATCCAAGACAAACCTGCGCCTGGGTAATAGGTGCCTAAAATTTGCTGGTAGTCGTAACCCTGAACGGCTAAATCGCGAGCGCCGTTTTGGCTCATCCCAATGCCGCCAAAGACATTGACCACAATGTCATCTGATGCGGCATACATCGATTCCACAATCCCACCTTTGTAGCTGAGGAAAACACCCGCCGTTTCCATGACTGCTTGCGTGGTAGTATTCCACTCGGAATTGACCCCTTTATAGACTTGCCAGCGTTGCGTGCTGCCCAAATCGTACATCCGGCTAGCAGGTCGCAGGGAATGGACAATGGCGTAAGAACGAGCCGCGATCGCTTGTGCCTTCAAAGCAGCTAGTGGCCAACTTGAGGGCATTTCACTCCCCACGACACTTGCTAGGTAAGACTCTAGTTCAACGTAGTTTACGGCAAGCAGGGTGTCTCCCAAAGAAATCAGCAGCATATCGCCGCGATACCAGCGGTCGTTCACCAAAACTAACCCACCGCTTGCTGGTTTGACCCAAATCGCCTGGGGAGCTTGTACATCGCCAAGGCGAATCGTTTGTCCTTCTGGGAGAACGTGCTTTCCTTGACTGGCTGGCAGTTTGCCAATGCTTTTTCCATTAGCTGTTTGGAGTTCAGCCGCCGTTGAAGAGGCAACAACGAGGGAACTTGCTCCATCAGCGATCGCTACTCGCATCTCCAAACTTTGTGTCGCTTGACGCTGTGCGGGTATGGGTGTTGTCTTGCCTAAAGTAGCCGCTTTCGGTGTCTGCTGTTGTTTGCTTTGAGCTGGCTTAGACGCTGGAGTTTTAGGAGTAGATTGTTTCTCCTGTGGTGTAGAAGCCTTAGCCGTTGGAGACTGAGGTTTTGCGGTAGTAGATGCCTTAGCCGTTGGAGACTGAGGTTTTGGGGGATCAGCTTTGGCGTCTGGTGCTTTATTCGCAACCGTTGTACTCTTGGCGTTTGTAGCAGTCGGCGGCTGCAACAGAAGACTTTTGCTCATAATCTGCTGACGCCACTGTTGTTCAGCCAAGAAGTCTTTGTCTTCCTGAGGTGGTGGCGGCGACGCTTGCGGAGAAGGCTCAGAGGATGAGGATACCGTCAGGGGAGAACGAGACGGTAAGGCTCTAGCCAACACAATCGGCACAAAGACGGCAACGGAAACCAAGGAAACCGACCACAACCAAGAACGGGTAAAGACTTGATGCTTGTCAGGCAGACGGAACATGCTCACTCCTGATTTTGTGCTGACTAACTACCAGATTAAGATTAGCTGCAAAATTACTAATGTGGTATCCAGAGAAATTATTTCTTGCTCAGTATATGAAGAAATATTGCCACTGACAGGACATGCGTTACTTCGCGCCCGTTTCAAAGCGGAGCCATGCTTGTTCATTTTCAATAATTCAGCTAAAAGACGAGTAGCGATCGCATCTTGTTCTTCCTCTGGCAGTTTCTCAAGTTCTGCGATGACGCGCTGAAATCATTTAGTCATGGCTCTAAAACTTAGGTAGTCGTTTACGAGACATCATAGCGATGGCACTGTTGAGCGATCGCATCCTTGCAACGTTAACGACTGAAGTGAGATGGTAGGCGCGATCCGCTTCGCTGATGCCGTAGGAAATCGCTTTTATTGGCATAGATGGAAGCTCAATAATTGAAGTGAGATATCTAGTGCAGCGAGGTTATATGGAGATTGCTTACAGCACGATTGTGTTTCTTAATACACCTCGTCGTGGCTACCAATATCTACAAATACCGCATTCCCATCCTCAGTGAAGTAAAATAACACCCGTTCATCGTACTCCACACTAAAACTCCATAGGTCTTTGAGCTAGCCCGACAATTTGTGAGTTTTCAAGCTTTGCTCGAAGGGGTCTATGGTAAACTGCTCTACCTTTTGCCAGAATTTTGCTTCTAAATCTAAATTTCCCTTGATTCGCTTTTTGTAAGCACGTTGGAATGAAGAGCTAAAACTGATTTCTACCATCACTCCTCTATCAAGAGTCTCAGCTCATTAATATTAGAGGATAACTTCAGTTCGCCATTTTTCTCTTCTATTTGTGCTGTTTTGAAGTTTTCATATATTTCCTCTCGGCGTTCTTCCCGTAGATACTGTTTCACTAGCAATTGAATTTCTTGCTTTTCTTCTGTGGAAAGGCTTTTGATTGCCTCAACTAAATCACTGAAGCTCATAGCATGAAACACCGTGTAGGGCTTACTTTATCAATCTATCATGACAATAATTGTTTGGGATGAGTACTCCTATTAAGGCAGATTCAATGTTGAGCGTCTACTCAATCTCAACCTAAGCGCGATCGCATCCTTGGAATGCTAACGACTGAAGTGAGATGGTAGACGCGATCACACTCTTAGAGGGTTAGGTGCATCGATTTATTAGGGTAATTGATTCTCGCTAGCCATATATCAGTATTTTGAGAGCTTATTCAGCATTGTTCTACATAATTTTTCTCAATATTGGCAACAGGAATTGCTGAAAGTTAAATAATTTCTCTTCTGCACCCGCTACTGCTAATTTCAAATCACTCCTCTTCACCTTAAAAATTACAGGTTTTGGAGGTTCACCATATTCTGCTGTTCTCCTAAACTGAAGATATTCTTCTTCTATTGCACTTACCATTAACCAAGGATGACCAATCCAAAGCATTGTTTCTTGGCTATCTGTCCACTTAGAGATATCCTTCCATTCATGAATATCTTTAAGGCTACCGCAGCACTCAGGATAAATTTGAAATGTTTCATTAATTTCGAGAATGTAACCCCCATATAAAGCACTAAAATCTTCTTTGATATTTCCTTTTGAGTCAATCAGATGCTTTTGCAGCATAAGTTCTATTGCTTTGTTATGGTTAAGCAATTCTTCCGTTTCAACTAACCACAAACCCTTGGCATAAGGCTCAAGACTAATAATGCCTGAATCAGCAAGAGAATTTTTCCAGTAAGCATCCCAGTCATCACAGCAATTCCATTTTGAGCACTCCGGCATTGCATGATGCTTTGTTTGATAATATGTGGGAGCAAATTCTACAACTGGTAGTAAATTCATTTGACAATTAAAGAAATGGACTAAATGATACATTCAATCGTAAGGTGCGGTTAATATTTCTGTTACGCGAATCGCAAAGCGCATTCCTTGCTCGATCGCGATCGCTTTCAATAACTCAACGGTTCTTCAGGCGATAAAAAAGCAATACGACACCGTTTCCATAGATCTTGGTTTTCTGTGAATGGAACTGGGCAGTTGTGCGTGAGTTCACAATTACACAATTATTATTGCTACAGCTACCTGAAGTGGGTGGTATAGGAATCGAACCTATCTAGTGCGGATTAAAAGCCCGCTGCACAGCCGCTATGCCAACCACCCGTGAAAACAAAACTGCCAGAGTGGGACTCGAACCCACAACCTCACGGTTAACAGCCGCTTGCTCAGCCAATTGAGCTATCTGGCATTAACCCCTTACCCAAGAGTCGAACTTGGTTCCCGTCCTTCGGAGAGACAGGTCTGCATCCCGCAGGTAAGAAAAACCCCCTCTGGATGGCATCAAACTATCAAATTTGGCATAGCCTACGCCAAGGCTTCGCCAACGTAGTATTAGCTCCAGTTCCATTTACAGAGGGAAATCCACTGGGAAGGTACTGCCCCTTCTATAGCCGCGTTATCAGCACGGTGCTTCACTTTTCAGCCTCCAGTGGGCAGAGGAAGATAGAGGACTCTAACCCCTACAGCGTCAGCCGTACCACGGTTTTCAAGACCGCTTGCCGTCCATTCGGCGGTATCTTCCTTGAGGGTGTCTGACGGGACTTAAACCCGTTATGGCTTGCCTCACAAATAGCGTGCAAGTTTTCAGAGCAATATGTGTTTTCTCAGTTACTAGAGAAACTCCGCCGATAAGTTACTACACACTCTTTAAAGGAGGGCTACCTCTAAGCCCACAAACAAGGGTTCTTCGCACTCCTTGTTCGCCACGCCCACTATATTAGAACATCGTTACTTTTCCTCTCGTACTAAAGTATGTAAGCTCTAAAGATTAGGTCACGCTGTATGTGCGATCGCAATCTACAAACTTAGTTTATTTGCTGCTATAAATTTTTGCCCAATAACCTCTAGGAGGTTTCTCAATCCCATAAGCTTTACACCATTTTTCTACTGCCTTATCGCTCACACCAAAATCTTTAGCTATGTGAGCAGTTGGTTTAGTCCAGACTAGCTTATGCAATTCTTCTTTAGATGGACGTTCAACCTTTCTGGACTTAGGTCTTGCCGAATAACGCCTTTTTATTCTTACTCGGCTTGCTTGAAGCTGAAAATCTTTAAGCTCCCTTTTGAGAACTTCAAATTGAATTACCAGAAAGTCCTCCCACCAATAAAAAGGAGTAGTGCTATTGGGTATTTCGGTTCTAATTATGATGCCTCGGTAATCAAAACTGGGGTAAATAACCTTATCTTTATCCGGCAAGTAAATGGCGTAATAATCAAAATCATCTTTTTGATACTGGCGTTTATGATTTCCATGTTTGTCATTCCATGTTGTATGACCGAAAACTCGTCCAATGCTAGAATATTTAACCTGAATTTTCAGGAATTTATTTTCTTTCCATGCTACTAAATCAAATGGCAAGTGTTCGCAAATCAAAGGGGTGAAAATCACATAACCTTTAACAGTTAAATCAGCTATAGTTTTCGCTACAGCTAAGTCTGCTTTTCCTTTGGTATGATGAGTGATCATGAATTGAACCTAAACCATGAAAGTAAATTTATCATGATTTAGGTTCAATGACGCCCTCACCAGGATTCAAACCTGGGACTCTCATCTTAGAAGGATGTGGCTCTTTCACTGAGCTATGAGGGCTTGAATTGGTAGTCCTGACAGGGCTTGAACCTGTGGCATCCTCTTTGTGAGAGAGGCGTCCCAACTGAGCTACAAGACTACGGAAGCGGGTGATGGGACTTGAACCCATGCACTGAGTGTGGCGCACTCAGATGCTAGCCGCTACATCACACCCGCATTCTGGGGCTGGTGACAGGAATTGAACCTGCAACCGTTCGCTTACAAAGCGATCGCTCTTCCACTTGAGCTACACCAGCATTTGGTGGCGGGGGTAGGAATTGTTCGCGTTAGCGTTCCCGAAGGGTACCTACTAATAAGAGGCTTATGAGACCTCCAAGCCTACCGTGGCTACTTCACCCGCATCGTCACCAATACCCCTGACTGGACTTGAACCAGTAACCTCCTCGTTCTAAGCGAGGCACCTCTTGCCGATTGGGCTACAGGGGCGTATCGGGATGGCAGGATTTGAACCTGCGACCATCAGCTCCCAAAGCTGCCGCGCTACCAACTGCGCTACATCCCGTTGATACTCCTGGTGGGGCTTGAACCCACACGTAGACTGTTTTTAAGACAGCCGCCTACTTCCAATTGGGCTACAGGAGCATTACTTAGCTGCTCTCTCACTGGGATCGAGCAGAACTGGGGAGGCAGGAATCGAACCTACGAAACCCTGATCCAAAATCAGGTGGCTTTGCCAACGTCGCCTACTCCCCAATCAATGAAATGGCTGCCGGGGTAGGGTTTGAACCTACATGACTTCCGCTTCAGAGGCGGAGGACTTTACCAATTCGTCTACCCGGCAATAAATGAAATGGCTGCCTTGGTAGGGATTGAACCTACGACCATTCGCTTAACAGGCGATCGCTCTACCCCTGAGCTACAAGGCAACGACAGCCCCCCAGGTCGGAATCGAACCGACGACCTCCTGTGCTTCAGACAGGCGCTACTACCAACTGAGCTACCGGGGGAAATTTCAACGGAGAGGACAGGAGTCGAACCTGCACGCGGGAAACCCACGCTTCCTTAGCAGGGAAGTGCTTTAACCAATTCAGCCACCTCTCCAGATAGCCCTAAAGGGATTTGCACCCTTGTTTCTGCCTTGAGGGGGCAGCGTCCTAAGCTGCTAGACGATAAGGCTATGTTTCGTCAGTAGGAGTAGCAGGACTTGAACCTGCGACTAGTCCCTTATGAGAGGACTGCTCTACCACTGAGCTATACTCCCTTGTGTTTTACGACACGACTCCAAGGAGATTTGTTCGCGTTAGCGTTCTCCGAAGGAGTACTCCTGTCTCTGCTTCGACAGAGCAGCATCCTAGGCCAAACTAGACGATGGAGCCTTGTATGAAAGGTGGGAGTAGCAGGGATCGAACCCGCGACCATACGGTTAAGAGCCGTCTGCTCTGCCGACTGAGCTATACTCCCATACCTGTATTACAGGATGTAATTAGAGGTCGAGGTGGGAATCGAACCCACGCAAAGGAGTTTTGCAGACTCCCCCCGTAACCATTTGGGTACTCGACCTCGTTAGTCTATGCGATCGCCCCAACGGGACTTGTTCGCCGAAGGCGTTCCCGAAGGGTACCCGTGTCTTCTGGTCGAAAGCCAGAAATCCTTGGCCGCGCTTACGATGGGGCGATGTAGCCAGAGCGATGAGTTGGAACTTGATAATTGCTGTTGAGTAAAGTTGCATCAAGTTGGAGTTGCTTTTCTTGCCTTGTAAAGCAATGAACCCAATGATTAACAACAAACTCAAAGCGGGTATCAATCTCATGCTCTCTTTCTATTGATCGCATCTCTTTTAGTGGGGGCGATCGCCTTTTACGCGTCAGGTTTTATCAGTTGACTCAACCACCGCCCCTATAAGATGCCTGTGTCCAAAAACACAGATCAATTAAATGGAGTTTAATTATTTAGTTTTCAAGGTTCAGTAAAAAGACTTGTCTTGCTTACAAAAACAACCGCCGTTCTAGGTAATAGACTTGATAAATATTACGAATGGCTTCGGGATTTTTGTTGCAGGTATTAGGTTTACAACTGTTTTGTTCCATCTTTCCTTCAGGTTTTTGGGAAGGAAGTGGGCTAAGTTTTGTAATCAACTCTTGTAGCAATCTCGGTTGACCTGAGGGTCTTAGAGTTAGTGAGGACATGACGTTTTGTAGTAGGAGTTTTGACTCCTTTGTTGCTTCACTATGTTTATACTACAAACATACTACAAAAATGTCAAGGGTTTTCTAAAACTTTTTTTGTGGTGCTGGTGAATCCCTTGGTTTACTTGGTCAATAAAGTAAAAAGGCGCTCAGTTGAGCACCTTTGTAGTGGGCTTACTTCAGAAAACTAGGTGCTTAGGTTTCTAGAAAGGCGGCATGATTTTGAGATTCTTGCCACAGCTTCAGGAGAAAGAACTCAACAGCGTAATTCATCGATGTGACAAAAATACCCGTGTCGCTTTCTGAGTCGGAGGTGAGCCAGGTTCCTTGCAAGCTGACTTCGATGTAGTCAGCATCGCAGGGAGATAAGTCGATCGCCTCTTCTTGTTCTCCAGTTCGCTCTAGATGACGCAACTGCGGTAAGTTAGCTGGAAGCAGGAAGGAAGCGGTGCTGGGTTCAACAGCGATCGCTGTACCGATTCGCATCGCCAGAATGACCCGCGAAGTCACCCACTCTTCTAAAGGTTGAGCCAGATGCTCTAAGGTGAAGTTGTTTTCGGTATAGGTGAGTTTCAGCATTTTGCCTGGTGATCTCCTTCTATTCCAGGTTTTCTGTCTGTTCGCGCCAGAACTGTTCGGAAAATGCCACGGTAGGGTGGATTGGTGTTCTGGGTTTTGTGCGTAAGGTCATTCCGGCTTGAGCGGGAGTGCGATCGCCTTTTCGGGAGTTGCACCGTTCGCAGGCTATAACTACGTTGTCCCAGCTATGTTTTCCGCCTTTTGACTTGGGATTAACGTGATCGAGCGTTAATTTTTTTGTGCTACCGCAGTATTGGCAGGTGTGCTTGTCGCGCCGCAATACTTCTCGGCGGCTAACAGGCGGGACTTTCCAAACTCGCTCCGCATCAGTAATCGTCAAGCGGATATGGTTAGGTACCAGTAGCACGACACTCGGCGATCGCACAGCAATACTCTTGCTGTTTGTAAACGAGAGTGGTTCTGCTTTCCCTGTGACGAGTAGGGCGATCGCTCGCTTAATGTTGATGCTTGCTAACGGTAGGTAGTTCTTGGAGAACACCACCACTGACTGTCCTAAGATGTCTATTGCGCTAGTCACGGCTAGACTCCTGATAAAAAAAACGCCCCCGTTTCTTGGTCAGAAGCGGGGGCTGGAAAAACTTGTGGGGTTTTTTCGTCCTATATCGGTACAGTCACTCTGCGCCTGTACCTACCGCTTCGCTGATCTAATTGTGGATTTATACCCGGCAAATCACTGACATTACTAACGCTAAAATCAATTCCCGTACCTTTAATAAGCCTGAGTCTGCCATAGCCCTCTATAAACAAAATCTCCACCGACGCTACTGTATTTGACCAACCGTGTAGGCGGTTGGCGACAGAGCAGTTGGTGGAGGAAGTAGATATAAGAAGGCTCACGCTTAGAATTAATTGATTAAAGTATGGGCTGGAAACTTGAATCCTAACTTTTAAATACTACACTTGTATTACGAACATGTCCACATATTTTAGAGGAAAAAATCATGATGCGTACAATCAGCCGGACTTCGACCACCGACATGGAAGTCACCAGCATTCGTCTGGAACGAGATTTGAAGGAGAAACTCAAAGAACTTTCTGGCAACCAGGGGTATCAGGCACTGATTCGGGATATCCTCTGGAACTACGTGCAACAGAAGTCTGGCGATTACCGACCTGAGTTTTCCCGTTCCGATATTAGAGCCAGTATAGAGGCAACTGCTCATCGGGACGAGCGCTGCGTACTCACAGGTCAGTTTATTCAAGAGAACGAGCCAATGTTATTAGGCGTGACGGCAAGTGGGGATTTGGTTCCACTCAGTGTGGAGAGTCTGTCGAGTTAAATAACATTGTGTATGTAAATTTAGTCGGGGCATCCTCACCAGATGCCCTGTCATCCCTTATCAATGAGTGGGGTGGTGGAGGCGATCGCACTACCTCTATTTTCCCTGTGCGGTTTTCACCTGTGAAATGCGATCGCCTCAAATTCCCGACTTTTTAGACAAGTTGGAGATTTTGCCTTCACGAATTATTTAGTAAAGGGAATATAGCAGTTGAGCCTAACAGCGTATTGCCACCCAAAAGTTGTTTGATCCCCCTCGCATCCTCCTTTTTAAGGGGGACTTTGATTTCTGTTCCCCCCTTATTAAGGGGGGCTAGGGGGGATCTCTTACCAAGATGCAAAAGGTTGTCTGATCCCCCTCGCATCCCCCTTAAAAAGGGGGACTAAGATCTCTGTTCCCCCCTTTTTAACCCTGGCTAGGGGGGATCTCCATGATGCGAAGCCATCTCCTCCGACTTGTGTATACACCGTAGCCTGAGAGAGGGGTTGGGGGAGAGGTGCTTCAATTCTGAGTAATTTAACTTTCTTGCTCCAAAACTTGAATTTGCGCCCAAAGTTGCGCCCCCAAAGGATGATCTCGCAACTGCTCTAAACTAGCCCGACCTTCACTAATTGCAGATACCCAGAATAAGGCTAAATTTTGCCAAGTTCCGACTATATCAGGATGATTTTCCGGCAAGCTGCGCTGAAAGATCTCCAAGGCTTGCAGCAACAAGGGTTCCACTTTGCCGTAGTCTCCTTGGGAATAGTAGAGAAGAGCTAAGTTGTTGAGGTGGGTGGCTAACTGCGGGTGATCGCGAGGGAGGGAGCGACGACTTATTTTCAAAGCTTTCTGATACAAAAGTTTTGCTTTGCTGTAGTCTCCTTGGGCGCGGTAGAGTTCAGCTAAGTTGTTGAGGTCGATGGCTATCTCCGGATGGTCGCGAGGGAGGGAGCGACGATTTATTTTCAAAGCTTTCTGATACAAAAGTTTTGCTTTGCCGTAGTCTCCTTGTGACTTATAGAAATAGGCTAAGTTATTGAGTGGCAGGTTTAACTGCGGATGGTTTGGAGGCAAGGAGCGATGGTTAATCTCTATGGCTTGCAGGTACAAGGATTCGACATTTTCGTTCTGTCCTAGGGATTTGTAGAGTTCGGCTAAGTTGTTGAGGTGCAGGGCTAGCTGCGGATGATCTTTAGGCAGTGAGCGGCAATCTATTACTAAAGCACGCAGAAGTAAGTATTTCGCTCTTCTGTACTGTCCTAGGGATTTGTAGACTGCGGCTAAGTTGTTGAGGCTGACAGCTAACTGTGGATGGTTGTAGGGCAGAGAGTGGCGAAGAATATATAAGGCTTTCTGGTACAAGGGTTCGGCTTTGCTGTAGCATCCTTGGGAATAGTAGAGTGCGGCTAAGTTGTTGAGGCTGAGGGCTAAGCGCGGATGGTTGTAGGGCAGAGAGCGTTTATTGATACCCAAAGCTTGCTTCCACAAGGGTTTGGCGTCGCTGTAGCGTCCTTGGGAATAGTAGAGAAGAGCTAAGTTGTTGAGGCTGGTAGCAACATCAGGATGATCCGCACTAAGAAGCGATTTCGCTACTTCTGTACATTTCTCTAACCAAGGTTCTGCCAGTTGGTAGAATCCTTGACCTTGGTAGAACAAGCCTAAACCTGTAAAAAGCATAATTAAGTCTTCATCACTGAGCCAGTTTGTCAATTGGCTTGCCAATTCCTCAAGGTGGGGAATAGCTGGCTTAAGTGACTCAATCAACTCCAGCGTCGGCTGCTGAGGAATTTTCTTTGCCTCTGCCACCATCACTGCTGCAAAGGCATGTTTCATCTCATCCGCCTGAGCGAACCCCTCCAACTTCTCCCGAAAAAACTCCCGAATCAACTGATGCAACAGGTAAATCTCCTCACCCGCCGCTTGCAGTAAATGCAACTCCTCCAACGCCACTCTGGCATCTTCTAACTCTTCAGCCTCTTCCTCTGGTGCCGCAAATTCTACCAACACCCAAGGAATCGCAGCCAAGGCAAATAAACTCAGAAAACAGCCCAATTGTTGAGCCTTAAAATTGTCGTTCAACGCTTCCCAACTCAACTCAAAGGCGGCTCTCACCCCTCGCTCAGCCGTCATTTCTGATTTTGCTTCTTCCAGAGAAGTGTGCCTGAGTCCCTTGGCTTCTAGGCGCGACAGCATTACTTTCAGAGGCAAACTACATCTCTGACTGTCACTGAGATATCGCCCCACCAATTCCAGTGCTAACGGTAAGTAGCCCAGCCGCCGACAGAGTTGTTTAGCATCCTCCAACTCCCCCTCAATCCGTGCCACATCAGTCAAAAACTTGAGCAAATCCAACGCCGCCACTTCATCTAGCACATCTAGCCGCAGTAGTTGTACGGGTTTTCCCAACTGTCGCCGTGTCGTCATCAGCACTTTAAAGCGGGTTGGTTCTGGCAAGTAGGGCTTTACCTGTCCGTAATCCGTCACATCATCAATTACCAGCAACACCTCACCCTCAGCCCAGTGCTGCCAGCAGTACGCCACTTGCTCAGCCAGCGAGAAGTCCTCAAGACTGACATTAGGGAAGAAAAGCCGACGGGCAAATCGCACAAGATCGACTGCAAAATCATTAGCAGCCAAGAAGCAAACACCCCCCGGATAAGTTCTCAGGTGTTCCCGCGCATACTGAAGGGCAAGTTCACTTTTCCCCACGCCCCCCATACCAACAACAGCAGCAGTGATGGCTACCTGAGTGCTTCGCTGCAATAAGTTGTGCAGTTCCTTGAGTGATTCGTCACGCCCAACAAATCGTTCACGCTCAACGCCTCGGCGCTTGAGGTTTTCGTAAGGTCTTTTAGTAGGGGGATTTAACTTTGCCCGTTCCCATTCGGGCGGCTGTAGTCAAGGGTTAGGCGGATAGATGTGCTGATGCTTGCCACCTTGGAACGTTTGACCCCTGTTATCTATGGATTGATAACCTTCTCCACCGTAAACATTCTGGACGCCCTTCGCTTGTATCTTGTCAATATTAATTTGTTGATGAATCTCTTGTGCCAGCTCCCGCACTTTTTGAGCAAACGCATCATCCTCATCCATTGCAATTTGCAAGTACGCCGCAACCTGATCTAACTCTGCCTTCGAGCCTTGTTCAAGTTTAGTGAGTGCTTCCTCAGCTTTTGGCTTACCTCTGAGCTTTTGCCAAATATTTTGACGTAGCTGTTCTAAGTTCTCAATTCCCCCTTCAGTCAGCTTCTCTGCTACGGTTTCAACTGATTTATTGAATGCTAAGGTAGCGATCGCTGCTGCTGTCAATGTTACAGGTTCCATCACTCATCAATACCAGAACTCACTCAGTTGTAGCACCTCTCCCACTCACAGGCTAAAGCCTAAATCGCAGATGTGTAGAGATGTAATATGTTATGCCTCTACATTAGACCTTTTGCAAAAGTCAAAGCCAGATTCCCCGGACTGCGTCCCGCTTCGCTATCAGTCCCCTCTTGGTAAGGGGGGAAGCAAGAAAAATCTGGCTCCCTCCCCTTACTAAGGGGAGGGTTGGGGAGGGGTCTAGAAGATTTTTGCAAGAAGTCTATGTAGGTATAGAAGTGCAAGATGCGAAGCTACCCAACGAAAAAGCGATCGCTCTCTTTCCCCTGCCCTGGAAAAAGCGCGATCGCTCCTTTGATTCTAACGTACCTAAATTAGGCTGACCGATCTAACCCTAGGCTTAACGCCTGCAAGTTAGCTTTCTTAAACGTCCTGTTCACTCAACTCGCGAGTCATGTGGTCAAAGGGCTGATCGATAAACGAGGTATCGTTCACGCCCATTTCTGCCGCCATTGTCTTAACGATATCCTTCATAATCTGGATACCGCGTACAGTGGGAGCAATGGGTACACCCAAGGAATTGTAGGTTTCCCGCAATCCTTGTAGTACTCTTTGATCCAGCACATAGCTATCTCCAGCAACGAGGGCGTAGCTGGCATAGCGCAGGTAATAATCCATATCCCGCAGACAGGCAGAATAGCGACGCGTCGTGTAAGCGTTGCCACCCGGACGAATCAACTCTGGCAGTTCTTCAAATAACTGCGAACCCGCCTGCTTGACGATTGACGCAGCATTGGCATTGATCGCAGTAGCTGCCGTTACTCGTTCTGTTCCGCTTTCAAAGTAAGACTTTAATGAATCAATCGCATTACGATCTAAATAACGACCAGTGCCGTCATAATTTCTTATGAGAGTTGTAACTGCATCGCGCATTAAACTGCTCTCCCAACAACAATTTGCAAAACTCTATCTATAAATAATTGCATAGCCTTGACCAGCAAAGGCGTTAATCGGCAGCAACTTTACCTGAATACACAGATCAATCTGGCATTTTATCAGGAGGCTGTGGCAATGCGATCGCGTGACTTGATCCCTGGATGTCCAGCCCCAGCACGTTTTGGAAAATTATTTAACCAACAAATCATCATAGGTTGGGCAAGTAAGTTCAACTCGTGGGGATAGCGCGGCTTAGGGTCACCCACCAACCAGATCGAAGGAACCATCATCGGGTCGTATTCTGCGATCACAGCCACCACACCCGGTCGAGACTTTAACTCCACCCGCTGTCCGGCGCGGTATCGGTTAGCTTCTTGCTCCTCAAGAGTTTCATTGCCAAAAATAGAATTCATAATAAATTAGAAAATTATGTAGCTTTTGATACAATTCTATCGGTAATATGAGCGGCTTGGTCATGGTTTATTAATTTTGCTACAATTTTTAACCTTTCTTCAAACCACAGAAGCGGTCAGAGAGATTCTGTAACCTGGTATACAAAAGTGCAGGTAACGTCTCCTTAGGATGAGTCAGGTATAGAGGAACTTAGGCTTCAAGGAAAGTGGGAATTTACCAAGCAGGGTGTACAAATAGCGATCGCCTAGCGGCTTACCCTAGAAAAAATCGCCCATTCACGACCCCTCTAGATGCTAAAGATGCTGACGCCCTTGCCAAAGCATTGAGGTATGAGGTAAAAAGTGGCAGTTTTTCGCTTACTCAGAGCAAATCTAACCAGCCCCCCTACCCTTTTAGGCTCCAATTTCCCCGTCAGTAGCTATGCCTACTGTTGACCAAATCCTATACTTCCGGGCAATATCTTAAATTACTTAGTTCCCTTCACCAGTCACCCCGACCAAAGGAGTCTTTCATGCCAGAAACCCCCCAAGAAGTCTTGAAAATGATTCGAGACGAGAACATTAAAATAATTGACCTCAAATTTATTGACATGCCAGGAATCTGGCAGCACTGCTCATTCTACTTCGATCAAATCGACGAAAATTCCTTTGACGAGGGCGTTCCTTTTGATGGTTCCAGTATTCGGGGTTGGAAATCCATCAATGAATCTGACATGGCAATGGTGCCCGATCCCAAGACAGCCTGGATCGATCCATTCATGCAAGAAAAAACCCTGAGCATGATTTGCAGCATCAAAGAGCCGCGAACCGGAGAATTCTACGACCGCGATCCCCGTACAATTGCGGCAAAAGCCATTGAATTTCTAAACTCTACAGGACTGGGGGACACCGCCTTCTTTGGCCCAGAAGCAGAATTCTTTATCTTTGATGATGTCCGCTTCGACCAAACAGAAAACACAGGCTACTACTACGTAGACTCCGTTGAGGGACGTTGGAACTCCGGCAAAGAAGAACCCGGCGGTAACCTGGGATACAAACCCCGTTATAAAGAAGGTTACTTTCCCGTTGCACCCACCGATACGATGCAAGACATGCGTACCGAAATGCTGCTGACGATGGCAGAGTGCGGCGTACCCATTGAGAAGCACCACCATGAAGTCGCCACAGGTGGACAAAATGAACTCGGTTTCCGCTTTGCTCGTCTGATTGAAGCGGCTGACTACTTGATGACCTATAAGTATGTCATCAAAAACGTTGCCAGGAAGTACGGCAAAACCGTTACCTTCATGCCCAAGCCACTGTTTAATGACAACGGTTCTGGGATGCACACCCACCAATCCATCTGGAGAGACGGGAAGCCTCTGTTCTGGGAAGAAGGAGGCTATGCCAACATGAGCAAGATGGCATTGCATTACATCGGTGGTATCTTAAAGCACGCTCCCGCACTATTGGCTCTAACCAACCCCAGCACTAACTCCTACAAACGCTTGGTTCCTGGCTTTGAAGCTCCAGTAAACCTGGCTTACTCCCAAGGTAACCGTTCTGCCTCCATCCGGATTCCTCTGTCTGGCATGAATCCCAAGGCGAAGCGCTTAGAGTTCCGTTGTCCTGATGCCACCTGCAACCCCTACCTCGCCTTTGCAGCCATGCTCTGTGCAGGGATTGATGGCATCAAGAACGAAATTGACCCCGGCGAACCCTTAGATGTCGATATCTACGACCTCAGCCCTGAGGAACTGAGCAAGATTCCTTCTACCCCAGGTTCTCTAGATTTGGCACTAGCCGCTCTGCAAAATGACCATGCCTTCTTAACCAATCCCGGTGTCTTTACAGAAGACTTCATTTCTAACTGGATTGAGTACAAGCTCGATAAAGAAGTTAACCCCATGAAGCTGCGTCCTCATCCTCATGAGTTTGCTCTGTACTACGACGTTTAATAGCGATCGCCGATTAGGACGAAACGATTAAGACTCCAGGATAAAGGAAGAAGGAAAAATGCGGAAATTCCTCCTTTATCCTGCGTCTTTATCGACTTTTCCCCTTCTGACTACTTAGTTCATCAGTATTGACCCAGCCATCACCTGAGATGGCTGTTTTTTTAAGTCTAACTTCAGCCGCTATTTAGGCATAATCAGACTTTGAGCAGAGGAAGCGTTCTCATTTTTTCCGTTACACTTATTTACAGTCAACAAAACTTATTAAAATTCACTAAGCATTTCCCATGTCTGAAACGATAACCAAACTGGCTTATCAGTCCTTTCAGCAGGGCAAAAGCTACTTTGGTCTAGCCCACAAGGTAATCAGTTCGCAGCTACTAAACCTGGTTGCTCCCCCAGTTAATGAGCTGAAGACTAAACCTGTAGACCCGAAGCTTTTGCTTAAGATTCAGCAAAGACTCAATCAGATCATCGAAACAGATTGGGAGGATTCACAACGGGGCGTGTATCCCTCCAGCTTGCTTTTTGATAACCCTTGGGAAGACTTCTTTTTGTACTACCCCGCAATATGGCTCGATATGCCGAACATTTGGGAACGTGCCAACCAGAAGCGACATCAGGAGTTTTCACCTGACATTCCGACGGCAGGATATCCCAGCTACTACCTGCAAAACTTCCACCATCAAACAGACGGCTACCTTAGCGATTGGTCTGCCAACCTGTATGACTTGCAGGTAGAAATTCTCTTCAACGGTTCTGCTGATGCCATGCGACGGCGCGTGCTAGCTCCCCTCAAGCAAGGACTAAAGGCATTTGACACCGTACCACCGCACCAAATCCGTGTGCTGGATACGGCTTGCGGAACAGGTCGTACCTTGAAGTTTATTCGGGGAATGTTGCCGGAGGCTTCTTTATTTGGGACGGATTTATCCCCTGCTTACCTGCGGAAGGCAAATCAACTCCTATCGGAAAATCCGGGTGAGTTGCCGCAACTCATACAAGCAAATGCTGAGGAGTTACCGTACCTGGATAACTACTTCCACGGTATTACTTGTGTTTTCCTCTTCCATGAGTTGCCGCCAGCGGTACGTCAGCGTGTGATTGAGCAATGCTTCCGCGTCACCCAACCGGGAGGAGTTTTTGTCATCTGTGACTCGATTCAGGCGATTGACTCGCCAGAAATGATGCCAATGATGGAAAATTTCCCCACCATGTTCCACGAGCCTTACTACAGAAGCTACATCAACGATGACTTGGTAGAGCGTCTGGAAAAAGCAGGGTTTGAGAATATCTCGACGGAAAATCACTTTATGAGCAAGTACTGGGTTGCTTATAAGCCTGCGTAATTGCGGGTAGAGTTTGCTGAGGGCAAGGCACTATGTCTTGCCTTTCCTGATACTCAATCAGGTGTATTCATTAATTTGTTGTATTCGTGGCTACAACGGATGCGATCGCACTTTTCCATTTTTTGTATCTAAGAATAAATCCTTGTATAGACGCCTACACACCCTGTAGCCGTTAAAATCGCTATTATCAGCATGATTTAAGGGGTTTGGGGTAATGCAAGCGTTAGATAGTTCTGCCTCTAACCAAGTAGAGCAGTTTCGGGAACTTCAGAAGCAGTTACAAGTTCGCGCCACGGCGACAGTCGATTTGTCTGATTTGGAAGACCAAGACATTCTTGTCGTTCCCTCCTTCAGCGTCGATCAGCGAGAACTGATCAAGATTCCGGGCTTTTTGCACTACGAAGAGCGGCTGCTATTTTCTCTGATTCGCTTACGTAACCCCCGCACTCGGCTAGTTTACGTCACGGCACAGCCGATGTCGCCGATTGTGATCGATTATTACTTGCAACTACTGCCGGGGATTCCCTTTTCCCATGCTCGCGATCGCTTACTGCTCCTTTCCACCTACGACGCTTCTCTCAAGCCCCTGACTCAAAAGATTTTAGAGCGTCCACGATTGATGGAGCGGATTCGCCAAGCCCTGCGCCCGAACAAGTCTTACATGGTTTGTTACAACTCGACGCCTTTAGAGCGAGAGTTGTCGGTAGCCTTAGGGCTGCCTCTGCTTGCCCAAGACCCGGATTTATTGCACTGGGGTACTAAGAGCGGGAGTCGGAAAATTTTTGCTGAAAGTGGCGTTCCTTATCCCGATGGCTGTAACGAATCTGTCTGGAGTACTGACGATTTAGCCGAAGCTGCTGCTGAGTTGTGGGAACGTCAGCCGCATTTGCAGCGGATGGTTGTCAAGCTCAATGAAGGTTTTTCCGGAGAAGGGAATGCGATTTTGGACTTGAGAAACATCCAATCAGTAGCACCAGAGACAGCCTCCCACTCGCAACGGGTAGCTGTACTGGATGAGCAAATGGAAAAGCTGAGTTTTCAGTCGCAGGATGAAACTTGGACAAATTTCTCTAACCGGATTCCTGAGTTGGGGGCAATTGTCGAAGGATTTATTGAAGGAGAAGAAAAGCGATCGCCTAGTGTTCAAGGCTACATTGCGCCCAATGGAGAAGTGGAAATTCTCTCCACCCACGATCAAATCTTGGGAGGGCCAGATCAACAAATTTACCTCGGTTGCCGCTTTCCCTCTGACAGCGCTTACCGACTCCGGCTGCAAGACCTGGGAATGCGAGTGGGTAAAGTCTTAGCCGCCAAAGGTGCAATGGAGCGCTACGCCGTTGATTTTGTTGCGGTTCGTCAGCCTGAGGGCAAGGTTCCTGCCTGGGATTTACAAGCAATTGAAATTAACGTACGTAAAGGTGGCACAACCCATCCTTTTATGACCCTCAACTATCTAACGAACGGTCGTTATGACTATTCAACCGGGTTGTTTTACAGCCAGCAGGGTCAAGAGAAATACTATATGGCCTCCGATAACCTGCAAAAACCCCGCTATCAGGGACTGTTGCCTCACGACTTGATGGATATCATTGCCCAGCATCGGCTGCATTTTGATAGCAGCACCAAAACAGGCAGCGTGTTCCACTTGATGGGGGCGCTCTCGGAGTTTGGCAAGCTGGGAGTCACCTGCATCGGTGATTCGCTTCAGCAAGCAGATGATTTTTACAACCAGGTAGTCAATGCCTTGGATGCAGAAACAGGGCCGAACGCGCTGCAAAAACCCCTCGCCTGCCATCCAGTTCCTCCGATTGCCTGGACAATGGAACGTCAGTGATGGCATTAAATCAGCTCAAAGGACGATCTCTTGTCAGTTGTTGGCTCTTTGGCAGAAGGCGTCCACTCTGACACCAGCAGACCGTAAACTAACTCATCCAAATAGATCCCTCGAAGGTAGAAACTCTGGCGGAGATGCCCTTCGAGGGTGAAGCCCAATTTTTGGGCGATTCGCTGGGAGGGGATGTTGTTGGGGTCGATGTTGAGGAAAAGCCGATGCAATCCCCAGTCGGTGAAGGCATAGTCAACGGCTGACCGGACAGCTTCAGTGGCGTAGCCATAACCCTGATAATCGGCATGGAGGATGAAGCCCATTTGCGCGATCGCATCCTCTACGCCGTGGATTGATAAACTGCCGATGACTTGACCTGCTTTCAGGCAGATTGTCCACTGGCGCGAATTTGCCGCGTACTCCCCTTGAATAAATGCCTCAAATAATCCTCTAGTTTCGTCAATGCTGCGGTGAACTTCCCCAAAGAACCACATTGTTTCTGGATTACTAAACACAGGAAACAATACATCGGCATCGGCGACAGTTAGAGGACGAAGTTTAAGCCGGAGGGTTTTCAGTGTTGGATGGTTAGCCATAATCTACTCATTAGCAGGTCGAGGGAGTTAAGGGGCGATCGCCTTTTTCTACTACCAACAACAAACAACTCCTGACTCAACTGATAACAGTTTGCTTAAGAAATTACAGTAGGGGCATGATGATGGGGCAAGCCCCTACCTATAGCTCAGACTTAAAATTTGTTAAAGGGACAAATACTTGTCTCTATATCTAATATTGGTTTCTCTATATCCCAAGAAAACGGCTCTGGCGCGATCGCTTCTATCGGGTTATTGAAAGCCTGTCTACTACCGTGAGTTTTCCTTGGCGAACAGCACGCAGCATCCGGTCAATAGCACAATGTTCTTCTTCATTCAGGCTTTCCATCTCTAATACGGCTGCCATTAGCCCGTAGCGGTCAGCCAAGGTTAGATACCCTGAAGCCGTGGCTTGAGCATAAAGTTCAGAAATGGCACCAGGGAGGATTTGAAGTTGAAGAAACATGGCACTGAGGACTGAACTCGATACTTCTAAATATCCGTGATTTTACGGTAGCGCGCTGCGATCTCATCCTGAGTAAAATGCGATCGTGCTACAGCTTTCTAGTGATGCTACCTACGCCTGGTATGTGAGGAACATCACTACTGAGCCTCCAAAATTGTGAAGAGTGCGTGAAGAATAGTCTCTAGGGTAATTGTTGCTTTGAGCCGGTTTTCCTGGTTTTAGCTCAATTTCCGGCGTTTAACTATGGAATTAAAATGCGATCGCTTCTAAACAATTTCCCTGAGAGATTGACCCTGATTAGAAAAAGTGTATATTACAATACGTAAAGTAACTCGTTCATCTCCCCACTCGTAAAAGCATTGATAGACAGTATTCAAGCAGTGGAGAGACGGAAGTAGGGATTTTTCCCCCCAAGGAACGTACCCACATCTTGTCTTGTTAAGAGGTTGTAATGATGCTTCTAACTTTCATAGTCGCTCTGGTTCTTGCCTCTGTAGCTGCTTGTCTCAGTATTAATACCTCAGAAGAAATCGTCCAGGTAGCAGCAGCCGTCACCGCAGGGATTTGTCTGTTCTTCAGCCTTATCTTCGCCCCAATAGCTATTAAGCTGATGATTTTGCTCAGCCCGCTGTTTAGCAAGAAAATCCAGCTTGTGGCGTCTCGCTCAAGGTAAGGCGGCGACTCTCGTATCCCCAGGTGTCTCTCGTCCATCACATCTAGTAAGAGATGGGTACAGCGTAGATTATTAAGGGGGAGCTAGAAGATTATGTGTAGCAAGAATTTAGAGAATTCTCACCCTGTCTCTTCACTCCTACCTCTTACCCCTCTTTGGGAATTCGCCAGCCGTATCTTCTTTGTGTAGAATCAAATCGCACGCCCTTATTGAGAGCGGTTGTAACCTTTGTCTGTTGCTAGTGCCGTTCACTGTATTAATCCTGATTGTCCTCATCCCTATCCGCAGCGTTGGGATAACAAATTTTGCAATAGCTGTGGTTCCCTGTTACGGTTGAACGATCGCTACTTGCCACTGCAGCTACTAGGGACAGGGGGATTTGCCATCCTCTACAGTATTTGGGACTTACAGACGCAAACAGAGCGGGTGCTAAAGGTATTAGTGGAAACCTCTCCCAAGGCATTGCAACTGTTCGAGCAAGAAGCGGCGGTGTTGAGCAACTTAAAGCATCCCGGCATCCCCAGCAGCGATCCAGACGGTTATTTTCAAATCACCCTAGGGAATCCGCCTCGCATCATCCCCTGTCTGGTGATGGAGAAAATCAACGGTCATACCTTGCAGGATATTCTGGATAAAAATCCCCAAGGCTGTTCTGAGACGGTAGTGCGAAACTGGCTCAGTCAAGCCGTTGAGATTTTGCAGGAATTGCATCAACGTCAGATTATCCATCGCGACATTAAGCCGTCTAACTTGATGCTGCGCCTCCCCCAGGATGCATCCACTGCTATTCCCGGACAAATTCCGGGGGGTCAGTTAGTCTTAATTGACTTTGGTGGGGCAAAACAAATGGGTTCGGCGCAATCTAGAGCGCAAGCCAGTTCTACTCGCTTATTTTCCTCTGGCTACAGCCCCCCAGAACAAGTAGTGGGGGGAGTTGTGGGGCCTGCGACTGACTTTTACGCCCTAGGACGAACGTTGATTCACCTGCTGACGGGACAGTATCCACCGGATTTGGAAGACCCAATTTCCGGGGAGTTGCGCTGGCGTCATTGCCTTCGCGTCAGCCCAGATCTAGCGGATTTGCTGGATGATATGGTGCGTCTAGATGTGCAAGAACGACCTGCAACCGCAAGGGAGATGCAAGGGCGACTGGCAAATTTTTCCCAATTGAAGACGCAGATAAGCCAGCCAAAACCCATTTTCACAGATACGATCGCCCAAGTTGCTCAAAGAAGTATTACAGAAGTAGTCGGCGCGATCGCGGTTGTGGGTGGTGGTATGACCAATGCCTCGATGTTCTTCATCCGGGCAACAATTCGGCTGGTTAAAGCTTGTCTGGATACGACCTGGGAGATGATTCTCGGCGCGATTGGTGCGGCTGTCGGTACAGTGGCAGGGTTTGTGCTGGCGTACTGGACGGTTGTGGGTAACGCTACGGCAAGTATTCTCTCCCAACAGCTACTGCGTCTGTTTCCCGGTGCAGAAGGAACAATCGGCCCAGAAATTTTGTTATTTGTTGCCGCCGGATTAGGAACCGCAGGCGGACTAACGGCAGCAGGAGGCTTTGAACAGCGTCGGCGTCCGATAATTGCGGGATTAATGGGGATTTTTGGCTACGGATTGAGCGGCTTAATTTGGCAATTGACGCCCAATGCTCCTCCCGAAAGTTGGGTGGGATTAATTGCGATCGCTGCGATGCCGATGGCTCTCGGTTTAGGTTTGCCCAGCCATCACCTAGTTCACGCCCTCGTTACTGCCTTGGGAACTAGTGGCGTTCTGGCGGGTTTAGTTGCCTTAAATTTCTTGCCCCCTGACCCCTTCATGAATATCCTCTCCTACGCCAACTGGCCAAGTTTTGGAGCGAGTATTGCTCTGTTTTGTCTTTTTGCCATCACCTTCGCGTTCTGGCTGGGGGTCAGTCATTATTTACTAGTTCCCATCCTTCGCTGGCTGGGTTGGCGGTGATATCCTCCCCCAGCAAATCAAAATGCAGGCGGCTTCCCGTTCCCCTACCACTCAGCACTTTGTCTATACAGCAATTTTCACGCTTTCTGTACCACAAGGGTAGGAGCGCTCTTGCTTTGCGCCCCTACAGAATCCTGTATTGCAGCCAGTTGAAAACTACTATAAGCGCCTCTACTGATTACCGGATTTGGTTACAAGGGAAGGCATATCCAAATCCTGCCTAACGAATGTAGTAGCACTGCGTGCTGCTTCCAGAATGGTTAACAATCCGCTACCCGGATGAACGGCACCACCAATCCAATACAGTCGGCGGAGACTATCCGATCGAATCGGTGGGCGAAATGGCCCAAGCTGATTCCAGCTATGGGTGAGATTAAAAACAGCACCTAAATGGACTCGATAATCATCGCGCCAAGTGGGAGCCGTGTAACAAGTTTCCGTCACAATATGCTGCTCTAGGTTGTCGTAGCCTAGCAGAGACATCCGTTGAATAATCAAGTCGCGGTATGCCTGCTGCGACGTTACCCAGTCAACGTTATGAGACGTATTCGGAATTGGCACCAACACAAACAGCGTGCTATGTCCAGCAGGTGCATTACTAGGGTCTACGATCGTTGGATTGCAGACGTAAAAGGGCGGATCTTTTTCGTCCAAAGCGGAATCGTCTACCCAAGGGCGTTCTCGACTGCGAATGCGATCGGACAGATAAAGTTGATGGTGGGGTAAATTTTCGTAGCGACGATTAATGCCTAGATAGAGCATAAACGTTGAGCAGGAAAACTGCAGGCGATTGAGTTTGCGATCGCTATAGCGACCGCGAGCTGACTCTGGCACCAAGTGTCGGATACCATAGCCAAAATCTGCATTCACGACGACTGCATCCGCAGGAATGCGATCGCTGGTCGCTAATTCCACCCCACGAGCGCAATTCTGCTCAATCCAAACTTGCTTCACCGGACAATTCAAGTGAATTTGTACCCCCAAATCCCTTGCTGCTTGAGCCATAGATTGGGCGAGGGCGCGGAATCCTCCCTCTGGATGCCAAACGCCGTCAGCAAATTCTAGAAACGGAATCAGGCTAAAAATGCTAGAGCAAAGGGTGGGATGCATTCCTAAGTATTTCGATGAATAGCTGAGGGCGTAAACCAACCGCTCATCCTTGAAAAACCGCCAAAAATGTTGATAGAGGCTTTCCCAGGGGCGAAAGGACAAAGCAGCGGCAATTTCATCGGGACGCAGATACCCAAGTATTGGACGGACTGGCGTACCTAAATAAGGCTTATACCCCAGCAGGTTCTTCCGCACATGCTCTGCATACCAATGGTCAAATGCCTCCGGTAAATCTGCACGCATCGACGCTAGCTGGGCTTTAAACGCATCCAAATTGGAGGTCAAGTCAAGCTGGCTACCATCCCAGAAGTGAAGCCGTGTATTCGGATCGAGTTGCTTGAAATGGATATAGTCGGATAGCTTCAGTCCCGACTCGGTGAATAATTCCTCATATACGCGGGGAACCTGAAGAATGGTTGGGCCCGTATCGAAGGCATAAGACCCCTCTTCAAAGCCCCGCATTCGTCCGCCAACTCTGTCAGCCGCCTCAAAGATTTGGACTTGGTATCCCTGGCTTGCGAGTCGCATCGCTGTTGCTAAACCACCGGGCCCGGCTCCAACAATGACGATCTGTTTCGACATGCTTTGACTCCTCTTGCACTTTAAACGTGAGGATTTCTCGTATTTTTACTATAAAGCTTGAACGTGAGAATTTCTCACTTTTTCGTTTGTGCGATCGCCTGATTTGAGCAATGCCTTAAAACCTACCGATTACCCTGTTGCACATTTCCCCAAAACAGTGCTGATGATCGGCGGTTCAATGCTGAATCGCTAAAGTATTCCTGCTATAGTTCAAAATTCGCGTCTAATGTTATGAGTTAATGCTGGGGAGTGTAAACCGTTTGTGACCAAAATGCAGAAACCCGCTCGTTCTCTAGCAGGAATTGCTGGGATTGTGGCAGTTGCCACCCTGATTAGTAAGGTGTTTGGGTTAGTTCGCCAACAGGCGATCGCCGCTGCCTTTGGGGTAGGAATCGTTGCTGATGCTTACAACTACGCCTATGTGATTCCTGGCTTTTTGTTGGTTCTGCTAGGTGGCATCAATGGCCCGTTTCACAGCGCCATTGTCAGCGTCCTTGCCAAGCGCGATAAATCCGAAGCTGCGCCGTTGGTGGAAACGATTACAACAATGGTGGGAGGAATCCTGCTGCTGGTTTGTATCGGTTTGATTTTATTTGCTGGCACCTTAATCGATATCGTAGCACCGGGATTAGATGCAGAAGTTCGTGCGATCGCCATTCCCCAGTTACAGATTATGGCTCCGATGGCAGTCATGGCAGGGCTGATCGGTATTGGCTTTGGCAGCCTCAACGCCGCCGAACTTTATTGGCTTCCTTCCATTAGCCCCTTATTTTCCAGCGTCACCGTCATTATCGGACTCGTCTTCCTGACGCTGCAATTGGGAGACAAAGTTACAACCCCTCAATATGCCCTGATTGGTGGTCTGGTTCTGGCTTGGGGAACCCTAGCGGGGGCTGTCTTGCAGTGGTTGGTGCAAGTTCCCGCCCAGTGGAAAGCAGGAATGGGAACATTGCGGCTGCGATTTGATTTCAAGCAACCAGGAGTTAAAGAAGTCATCAAAATTATGGGCCCGGCGACCTTTTCCTCCGGCATGGCTCATATTAACCTCTACGTCATTTTATTTTTCGCGTCTTACATCCCTCAAGCTGCCGCTGCCCTTACCTATGCAGGCTTGCTGGTACAAACGCCCCTCGGCATCATTTCCAATGTGATTTTGGTGCCAATGCTGCCGATTTTTTCCCGACTTGCCGCACCAGAAAATTGGGTGGAACTCAAGCAACGGATTCGCCAAGGGCTGCTCCTCACCGCCCTCACCATGCTGCCCTTAGGGGCGTTGATGATTACCCTAGCTGTACCGATAGTCCGGGTGATTTACGAACGTTACGCTTTCGACCGCGAAGCCTCTCAGTTAGTCGCTTCCATCCTAGTTGTGTACGGGTTTGGGATGTTTGTTTACCTGGGGCGTGATGTGATCGTGCGGGTGTTTTATGCCTTGGGAGATGGCGAGACGCCGTTTCGGGTTAGCGCCGTTAGCATCTTTCTCAATGCCTTGCTTGCTTATCTGTTTGTCAGACCGTTTGGCGCACCGGGTTTAGTGATGGCAACCGTAGGCGTCAATCTTTTCTCCATGCTGGTGCTGATGTGGCTGCTGAACCGCAAACTGAATGGCTTACCCTGGCGGGAGTGGAGTTTGCCAATTCTGGCGCTGACAGGTAGTAGCTTCCTAGCAGGGATTGCCAGTTGGGGCGTCAGTTGGGGATTACAACGAACCTTTGGCAGCAGTGGCTTACTATCGCAGTTGTTGCAGTTGAGTGTAGCGGGATTAGTCGGTTTGGGAGTATTTGCCCTATTGGCTACGCGGATGAATTTGCCAGAAGTGGATATCTTTGTGGCTCGCATCCGGCAGAAGTTTGGGAGATAGATTTTTGGGTGGGGTGAAGTTAAAGTGCGATCGCGCTTCATCTTCACCTCAAGTAACTCTAGCGAGTCAGTCTCAGGCTCCAGACCAGTTTGAAAGGCATCATCCGGGCAAATCAAACTCGCAACTAAATTAGTGCAATGCCGAACTGACACTGAGGAGCAAGGCTTAAAACACCATTTTGGAAGCTCTTGTCCCCACCAAACAGGCTCGATCGAAGTCCACCCCGCTCAAGTTAGCGTTGTCTAACTCTGCACATAGCAGATTTGCCCCGATGAGATTAGCTCCCGCCAGGTTCGCCCCGCGCAAATCGGCTTCCTCAAGGTTGGCTTCAGTCAAACTTGCGCCACGTAAGTCAGCTTCAGACAAATTGGCACCTTTGAGATTCGCCTTGTTGAGATTGGCACCCCGCAGTTCGGCACCCCGGAGATCAACGCCTTGCAGGTTGACGCCCATTAAGTTCGCGCCACTTAAGAACGCCCCAGAAAAGGAAGATTGAGAAAGCTTTGCCCCCATTAAATTTGCACCTCGCAGGTTGCTCCCGCGCAAGTCGGCGCTAGTCAAATCCGCTTGCATCAAGTTGGCTCCCAACAAGTGCGCTCGCAAATCAGTAGCGGTGAGTCTTGCCCCAACCAAGTTTGCCCCATCTAATTTTGCCCCATTGAGATTGCCACCAGAAAAGTTGGTGCCGATTAATGTTGCCCCAGCGAGATTAATGCCCTCTAACTGGCAGCCAGAAAGGTCTTCATCTTCTAAATCTGCTCCGGGAAGTTGCTTGAGTTGCCCCGCTCGAATTGCTTCAATTTTCATCAGTCGTCCTTAGTGTGTTTCAGCTTTTTTTAGTTAATTTTCATCCTTGATAGCTTTCAAGTCTTTTTTGTTACGGCGTTCAGTTGCGCCTTTTCGTGGGGATGGGAGTCAAGCAGCCACATCCCTGCGGCAATTTTAGGTTGATTAGTTTGCAAGTCCATTCCCTGCTGCATCCCCATCACCATCAGAGCCAAGGTATCGACTAATTTGGGGTCAAAGGCTTGACCAGATTGAGATTGACACTCGGCTAGGGATTGGGATAGGGCTTCCTCTCGGCTGAGAGATTGTTCAGCTTTACGAATCTGGTTAACGCGTCGCTGAAAGTCTGCCACCAGAGCCAGGATTCTCGACTCCAAAGGAATCGCATCATAGGCTAAAGCACCGGGAGTGCCGCTACCATCCCACCACTCGGTTTGGTGGGTGATGATTTGCGCGATCGCCGTCATCTGGGGCATAGCTCGCAGTGCCTGCACACTAGGTAGCAGTTGGCAACACGGTGCCATCTCCTCGGTTGATTCTTCAGACTCCGAGGGGATTTCTGAACGCATTGATGGCACTAAAGCGTGTATTAAAGCCGCGAGGCGCAACCGCTTTAATTGCCAAGCGGGTAAATCCAAAAGCTGCCCCATTGTTTCTGCCATTGTCGCTACTTCCGCTGTGGAGAGCGAATTGTCCGTATTAGCTTGATCCATCAGCTGCGCCATCCGCAGAAATGCCTGGATTTCATTGGATACCAAATTGTCACCCAATGCCTGCTCGTAGATGGCAGAGGCTTCTGCCTTAGTACCATGAGGCTCAGCTAAAATCTGCTCACTGTTTTGCAGATAATCCACCACCTGATGAACAACTACACCCAAATCATCGCGGGGTTCAGTGCCAACCTTTGCCGTCAGCTGCTGCATCTGAGCCGTTAAACTCTGCTGCAACTCTGGGTTATAACGACCGATATGAGCGATCGCTATTTCCACTGTCTCCTGCACCAAATCCGGCTCAAACGTCCAGAAGCCATAGAACTTGCGCTTAATATCCTCACTCGGTACTCCAGCCATACCGTAGTCGCCGTCTGATAATTCCTGACACAACACCATCGCGGTGTAGGTCGGTGAAAAAACGATCAAGTGCCACTCTTGAGCAACGGGATCAACTGGATCTAAGCTCACCAGATCCACGTTCTCCCGTTGGCTCGTGGGATGCTCGGCAAAGCCTGACTCCGCTGCTGCCATAATCGCCACATGAGTGGTTTTCTCGGCAATTTCTCCGTACCGATCCGCCTCCTCAAGGTACCACTTGCCCCGCTGAAAGGCTGCAATCATTAAGGGCGAACTGTTCGACTTCAAAATGAAGTCTTCCAAGGCGTGACACAAGGCAACTAGAGTGTTCTTGTAATACACCCCAAAGTTCAGGGGTCGTTTACTATCTTGATGAGCGGCTTCTAGTTGTTGGAGAATCGAACCTTCTAGCATTGTTTCTAATTGACTAATGAGGATGAATATTAGGCGTCTATCCCAAAAAGATAGGTTGAAAGTATTTTTAACCGCAGATAAACGCCGATGAGATTTCAGGTGGGAGCAGGACGTTGAGCAGGGAGTTAGAGATGTTTAAAGATTAGCGCCCTACGGCTGTTAGCTGTTTTTTCTCTTTGGGTTCAACGGGGGCACTTAGGGCTTCTTCTAAGTCGGCACAACCGAGGCGTTCTTCAAGAATCTGCATCACTTCTCGTCCAAAGTCGTTGGGATTTTGCCGCCACGCCTGGAGACAAACTTCCCCAAAGAAGGAGCCAAGCGGTTCTGGGTTCCAAAGTAATTTCTTCGCTGTCCAAGGCATCAAACTCATGGGGTCGTAACCGGGTTTGAGCATGTCATTTTTAAAGGCATACTCTTCTAAGTGAGTATGTGGTTGTAAGCCGATGAAGAAGATGGCGGGTTCTACTTTGTCGGCACCAAAAATCCGCTCTAATTCCCGGTGATAGGCAAGGGTTTGGCGAATCGTTTCGGGGCGTTCGTCAATCACGTTAAAGGAGTAGTTGACAGAGACTAAATCGTTGAAGCCTGCGGCTTTGAGGTCACGACAGTTTTCCAGAACGGTTCGCAGGTTGTACCCCATCCGCATCTTCCTTACCAGTTCTTGAGAGCCGCTGGTGATGCCGATTTCAAAGTAGTTCATTCCGGTTTTCACCATCAACTCGCACAACTGCGGGGTGAGGTTATCTGCCCGGATGTAGGCAGCCCAATGGATATCTGTCATGCCGGAGTCAACAATTTTTTGCAACAGTTCTATCGCATCATCCATGTATTTCCGCGCTGGGATAAACTGAGCATCGGTGAACCAGAAGTTGCGAATGCCCCGATCATAGAGTTGGCGCATTTCGGCAACGACTTCATCAGCGGGGTTGATGCGGACTTGTTTACCTTCGACAACGGTGTAGATGCAGTAGCAGCAGTTGTGGGGACAGCCGCGTTTTGTTTGTACGCCGATATAAAAGTCTTGGTCTTGTAGGTAGTATTGAAATTCTGACCAGATGCTACTGATGTAGTCGTAGTTGCAGGCGGTTTTTTCAATGGGGGTGGGCCATTCGTGGATTAAGCGATCGCGCGGCTGGCTGTCTCCCGCAATGTAACAGCGATCGCTGCTGAGATCTTCCCCACGCAGAATTTTCTCTAGCAGGGTTTCGCCTTCACCCACAGAAACAATCGTGCCTTTGGGTACCTTATTTCCCAATTGCTCATAAAATACGCTAACTGCACCGCCACCAATAACTGCACGAGCATCGCTGTGGTAGCGTTGGGCGCGTTTTAACCCCCGCTTGATTAATCCCAAATTGCGCCAGAGTTCGGTGTAGTAGGATGCAGCCAAACGTAGTCCACCCAAGGCTCCCCGCAGTTTTATGAAGGGATGGGTAGCGTAGTAAAATTCAAAGGCATTTTGCAGGGGGTTGCCGCCTCTGCCACCTACTGGAGCATAGATTTGAATATCTCGCCAGGAAAATACCAGTAGCGTTGGCTGAAATTCATCTATACATTCATCTAATGCTTGCTTGAAATCTAACGGTGGTACTGCACCCAGGTCAAAGATGCGCTGTTCTACTTCTGGAAACAGCTTGTGGACGTGATCGGCTAGGTAAACGACACCGATTGGAAAGATTGGGTTGCAGGGAAGGCGAACATAGAGGATTTTCTGTGGCATTGGGGATTTTGTGTTAAGGATTTTTGGATTTATATAAGTCTTCAGTACAGTACTGTCGGGAGGATGAGGATTAGAGCTGCAACTTGCTTTAACTTTTCTGGGCAGTTTTAGGTTTCATCAAGATTGAACGCGATCGCTAGTCCAACTTGTACCAAGATTCTGAGAGAATTTTTCATATAACTTAACTTTAACAAGATTACTAGCTTCTCTCAACCTTCGCTGGTTGGGCATTGCTTGGCAGTTGAGGGACGATTCCGCTCAAAGCGGATAGCACCGCTGCACAGGATTTTGATTGTCAGTACTTTATCAAGCTTGCTGAGCAGCAGGATTGACAGTGTGAAAACCGACACCATTTTTTATAGTCTGTTTCAGTCGTTTCCCGGTATCTTCTTTGAACTGATTAACCAACCTCTAGCAGAAGCAAATGCTTACGAATTCACTTCCCGTGAAGTTAAGCAACTTGCCTTCCGCTTGGATGGTTTATTTTTACCCACTACCAACGACGTAGAAAAACCGTTTTATGTGGTTGAAGTGCAGTTTCAACCCGACGAGGATTTGTACTACCGCTTATTTGGCGAACTTTTCCTCTACTTGAGGCAATACAAACCGCGATCGCCTTGGCGCGTTGTCGTCATCTACCCGCATCGTGATGTAGAAAGAAACCAGTCGCTACAATTTAGTGAAATTTTGGCACTAAATCGAGTCAGACGCATTTATTTGAATGAGCTAGGGGACGCGGCGGAGAACTCCTTAGGAGTAGGTGTTGTCAAGTTAGTGATTGAGTCGGAAGAGGCGGCGGTTGAACAGGCGAAGCGCTTAATTGAGCAAGCAAGACAACAGATTACTGATGAAGCCACCAAGCGCGAACTGATCGATTTAATTGAGACAATAATTGTTTATAAACTACCGAAAAAAAGCCGCGAGGAGATTGAAGCGATGTTGAATCTAAGTGAGTTAAAACAAACGCGGGTATATCAGGAAGCTTTAGAGGAAGGTAAGCAGGAAGGTAAACAGGAAGGTAAGCAGGAAGGTAAGTTAGAAGCCATACCACGAATGCTCCGGTTGGGTTTGACTTTAGAGATCATTGCCCAGTCGTTGGATTTACCTTTAGAACTAGTTCAGCAAACAGCACAGCAGTATAGTGACGAGCTTGATTAAGATGAGATGCTGTTTTATCTTTATTGTTTGCGATCGCCTTCGGCTCGTTCTCGAAGGAGTAAATAGTCGCCTCAATTGTGGCATGGGTACTAAAATACAATACCCCTGTGCCAGATGAGGACGCTCAACCTGTGTTTCTGTTTGGGGGATGAAAATTGCCCAGACTAACAGGAGGCGATCGCTTTGTCTATCGCTGGTACTTAACTTTTCTTGCCAGATACAAAAATCCCGCACTCGCGTCTTGCGACTAAAGGGCGGGAGGCTACCAAAAGAAGACAACTAAATTCTATAGGTTACACATTAAACCGGAAGAGCATCACATCCCCTTCTTGGACGACGTACTCCTTCCCTTCACTGCGTACTAAACCTTTTTCCTTCGCCGCATTCATTGCACCTGTGGCGACGAGGTCTTTGTAAGCAACGGTTTCGGCGCGAATGAATCCGCGCTCAAAGTCAGTATGAATTACCCCTGCGGCTTGAGGAGCGACCATTCCCGATTGGATTGTCCAGGCGCGGGTTTCTTTGGGCCCTGTGGTGAAGTAGGTACGTAAGCCCAAGAGTTCGTAAGTAGCGCGGATTAAAGATTTTAAGCCGCCTTCTTCAACCCCCAAAGATTCCAGAAATTCGCCGCGTTCTGCTTGGGGTAATTCGATCAGTTCTGCTTCGACTTGAGCGGAAACCACGACAACTTGGGCATTTTCTTGGGCAGCAATTTGCTTAACTTGCTCTACCCATTGATTACCCGTCGCTAAGTCATCTTCTGAAACGTTGGTGGCGTAGATAATGGGCTTACTGGTGAGTAATCCTAAAGTAGCGATCGCGTTCATTTCCTCTTCAGTAAAACCCATTTGCCGCACGGGTTTACCTTCATTAAGATCAACGATTAACTTCTCCAAGATTTCCAGTTCTACTTGAGCTTCTTTACTGGAACGCGCTTGCTTGCGAACACGATCAATCCGCCGATCAACTTGCGCTAAATCAGCTAAAGCTAGTTCTAAGTTAATTACTTCAATGTCGCGCACCGGATCGATGGAACCGGAAACGTGGATGATGTCCTCATTTTCAAAGCAGCGCACGACATGAACGATCGCATCCACTTCCCGGATATTGGCAAGAAACTGGTTTCCCAGCCCTTCTCCCTTGCTAGCCCCCTTCACTAAACCCGCAATATCAACAAACTCAACGCGAGTTGGCACAATTTGGTCAGAGCTGGAAATTTTTGCCAGAACATCTAGGCGCTCATCCGGCACCGCCACAACACCAACATTCGGTTCGATCGTACAGAAGGGAAAGTTGGCAGCGTCCGCTTTAGCATTGGCAACTAGGGCATTAAATAATGTAGATTTGCCAACATTAGGCAGTCCGACAATTCCGGCTCTTAACATAGCAATTTGTAGCGTGTAGGGTCAGTTGGAGAAGAGAAATTTAACTATTTTACTGAGGTTCGGGAATCGGTTGAGGAATCGGGTACGGCAGGTTGGGGAACGGGAGCGGGTACGGCAGGTTGGGGAATGGGTGTTGGTATGGGCTGAGGAACGGGACTGGGTACAGGTTCGGGGGAGGGGGAGGGAGTTGGTTGCGGATTGGGTGAGGGTAAGGGATTTGGTTCAGTCGAGGGAATTTCCGGAGGGTTGGGTTGAGGAGTTGGGCTAATAATCATCATCTCATTGGGTGACGTGACCCTCTTACAGTAAGGAAAAATCTCGACTTCTCACATCTCCAATTAGTTACACCCTTGATTGGTCTACTCTGAGATAGATATCCGGTGCTGGCTCAACAGCACACAGGTTAACTACTCTAACAGATGCCCCCTGTGTGCCGCCCAGAAATTTTTCGGAAAAACTTGTTTCTCTCTGGTCTGTTTGAATCTAAAACAGCCATGATGGCGTCATTGCCATCAAAGGATATAGAATTCTTTCTCTAGCCCCTATTTTCAAAGGTTCAGATGCATTTCCCTAACTAGCGAGAAGCGATCAACTTAACAATCGGTAGTTGCCGTATGCCATCTTCTTCAGATTTTTCTCAGTCGCAAGCACCGCTGTTAGAGGCGTTGCAGACCTTGGCACGTAAGTCTCACGCACCGTTTTATGCTCCAGGACACAAGCGAGGACAGGGAATTCACCAGCCGTTAGCCCAATTGCTAGGGACATCGGTGTTTCCAGCGGATTTGCCGGAATTGCCAGAGTTAGATAACTTGTTTGCGCCCCTAGGAGTAATTAAGGAGGCGCAGCAATTAGCAGCAGAGGCGTTTGGGGCGGAACAAACCTGGTTTTTAGTCAACGGCTCCACTTGTGGAATCATGGCGGCAATTCTGGCAACCTGCGGCACGGGGGACAAAATCATTCTGCCGCGTAACATTCATCAATCAGCGATCGCGGGACTGATTCTTTCCGGTGCGCTACCCGTTTTTATCAACCCAGAATACGATCCAGGGCTGGATATTGCCCACAGCATTACCCCTGGTACTGTCGCGGCTGCCCTCTCCCAGCATCCGGATGCGAAAGCAGTGATGATGCTTTACCCAACCTACTACGGCGTCTGCGGGAATATTGAGGCGATCGCGCAACTTGTCCATCAATACGATATCCCCCTCCTCGTAGACGAAGCTCACGGGCCCCACTTTGCCTTTCACCCCGATTTACCCCCCTCCGCTTTGTCTGTTGGGGCAGATTTGAGCGTGCAATCGAGTCATAAGGTATTAGGGGCAATGACGCAAGCTTCGATGCTGCACGTTCAGGGAGACTTAATCGATCGCGATCGCCTCAGTAAAGCCTTGCAACTCGTGCAGACTACCAGTCCCAGTTACTTGCTTTTGGCGTCCTTGGATGCTGCACGTCAGCAAATGGCACTCTACGGTGATCAGCTGATGGCAAGAACACTACATTTGGCTGATGATGCTAGAGCCAAAATCAGCCAAATCCCCGGTTTATCGGTGCTAAATGCGGTCAAAACCTCCGGTTTTGTTGCCCTCGACCGCACAAGGTTAACTGTAACGGTGAGTAACTTAGGGCTAAATGGGTTTGAAGCCGATGAAATTCTCAACCATCAACTGGGTGTCACTGCCGAGTTGCCCTCGCTGCGCCATTTGACCTTTATTATTAGCCTTGGCAATACCAGCGCCGATATCGACCAGCTTGTTCAAGCCTTTACCCATTTAAGTGAAAAATATTGGGGAACAGTGGTACAAACAGGTTGGCAGGAGGTCTTCCGCAAGTGGAAGACAGAACTACTATACGTTCATCCCGCATCCTTCCTCCTTTGTCCGCCGCTTTCTCCCCGTAAGGCATTTTTTGCCGCCACCGAAACCCTACCCATCGAACAAGCGAGCGATCGCATCAGCGCTGAAACTATTTGTCCTTACCCACCAGGAATCCCTGCCCTAATGCCAGGGGAACTGATTACCCCAGCGGCTTTAGAGTACTTGCAGCAAATTATCGACCTTGGGGGCAGCATTACAGGCTCTAGCGATCCCAGTTTGCAAACCCTGAAAGTGGTGCAAGTAAGTAATGAGTGATTGACGGATCGGAATTTATTTTGGCAGATTTCCTCATAACTTAATACTTGGCACAAGCAATGCTATCTAGGTATAATCAATTTGTGTTACACGTGTAACACAAACAGTTTTTGATACTCAGCAACTTCTGGCGCTGCCCGATAGAAGTTGCAAATTGTAGGGATTTGATAGCCATGAACCGCCTTGAAGTAGAAGCCAGAACTATCCTCATCGCCTTGACAGGTTCCAGGGGCTACAGGCTAGCCACAGCCACCTCTGACTACGACTATCGCGGTGTTTTTATTGCTACCAAGCCTTATTACTTGGGATTTAGTCAGATTGAACAAAAAGACCGGGGATGGACAGAAGAACCGGGAAATTTTTCCTATTTATCTAAAGATACCTGTATTTATGAGTTGAAAAAGTTTCTGGAACTTTCAGCTAATAACAACCCAAATATTCTGGAACTGCTCTGGTTTAAAGACTACATTCACCTAACTGAAGTGGGTAGTATTTTGAGGCAGCATAAGCAGATGTTTCTCTCGAAAAAGGTGAAGCATACTTATGCGGGATACGGTTATGCTCAAATCAAAAAACTGGAGTCTCATCGCCACTGGTTACTTGACCCACCGCAGAAGAAACCACAATCGGAAGATTTTGGTTTAATGCCCAAGCAATTGCTGAGTGTGAGCGAGCTTCATGCTTTTTTGAGCTACCTGTACCTGTTAGTTCAAAACCGGATTCAGTTTCTGGAAGAATCCCAAGAATTGTATGAGTTACTGACGGCAAAAATTGATTTCAAAGGAGTTTTAAAACAATATCCGTTGCCAGAAGATACATTAGAATATACCAGGGAACTGACAAGTAGCTCCAAGGATTTCATCAAATTGCTACAAAAAAATCAGCAATATCACAATGCTGTTCGGGAGTATAAAAACTATCAGCAATGGAAGGAAAATCGCAATCCGGCGAGAGCAGCAATGGAAGCTAAGGTTGGCTACGATTGCAAATTTGCGATGCAAGCCATCCGTTTATTGAGAACGGGGATTGAGATTTTAGAGACTCAAACTCTAATGGTTGACCGACGAGAAGCGGGTGATGCGGAGGAGTTGTTGGCGATTAAAAGGGGGGAATATAGCTATGAAGAGGTAATGGCGATCGCCAATAATCTCTACAAAGAACTTGATAGCGCTTATGTTGCTTCTAAGTTACCCAAAAGTGTAGATAGAGAAGCCGTCAATCAACTTTGTATTGATTTAGTCTCAAAACAGGGATGGGGAGAAGGATGAAGGATAAAGGATGAAGTATGAAGTATGACGCGGGTTGATTGACAAAAGTTTTTTGTCCTCACTCTAAATCTGTCTCCCAGAGCGGAAGAGAGACTTTGAAGGATGAAGGATGAAGGATGAAGTATGAAGTATGAAATATGAAGCGGGTTGACTGACAAAAGTCTTTCGTCCTCACTCTAAATCTGTCTCCCACGGAAGAGAGACTTTAAGAACCCTCTATTGCTCTCTTTCCCCCTTCTATGGTTGGGGATGAGGGGTTAGATATTTGGGCAGAGGAAGTTGTAGGAGATCCCCGACTTCTCTAAGAAGTCGGGGATCTGAAGTGCTAATTAATTTGCAATCAAATTAGCCCATGCGTTTTTGCAACAGTTGTTTTGCCTTTTCTACTTCTGACTCTTGAGCGTAATACCGTTGATGGTAGTAGGAGGAGGTAGTGATGTGATTTTTGACACCGTTGGCGACTACACCTAAAACTGTGGCGCTAGAAAGTTTTAACCCATCTAAAGCTTGCATGATCGCTGAACGGTCGGTTCGACCGAGTCCTACGACCACAACAACGCCATCGCTGTGTGCTGCCAAGAGTCGGCTGTCTGCCAAGCCGAGGAGGGGTGGGGTGTCATAAATCACCAGGTCAAAGACAGCGTGGAACTGCTCCATCAGATAGCCCATCTTCTTGGAGCAGAGCAGCCGCGTGGGGTCAGGAGGCAGTTGTCCCGCCGTGAGTACGTAGAGATGATCCCACATGGGTAAGCGCTGGATGGCTTGTTTGGCGGGAACTCCTGTGGCAATGACATTGCTCAGACCTTGGTGGTTTTCCAACTCCAAAATGTGATGAACTTGCGGACGTCGCAAATCGGCATCAACTAGTAACACCCGTTGTCCCATGGCGGCGGCGGCTTGTGCCAAGTGGACAGCCGTAGTCGATTTACCATCGGCGGGGGTGGCGGAACTGATCACCAAGGAGTGAACTGGGGTATCGCTGCCTAAGAACCGGATATTAGTATGCAGAGAGCGGAAGGCTTCCAGGAAGGGAGAGGCGTTGTACCATTGCAGTTGACGGCGGTTACCACGGGGGGCAGGATTATCAGCAACATTGCCCGTTTTGGACATTAACCCGGCAATGCTAGTTAACGATGTCATCTGACGCAGTTTTTTGTGGTAGGGGATAATGCCTAATAGGGGAAGTTTTGTAGTGTCTTTGAGTTCGTCGGGGGAGTGGAAAACGTTGTCTAGTCGCTCAATTAGTAAAGCCGCACCCATACCGAGTAATAAGCCTGCGATCGCGCCGAGAGTAAGATTGCGCTGAGTGTTTGGTGAGACGGGGAATTTGGGTTCTTGGGGTTTGAGGAGCAGTTGCCAGGGTAGTGCCTTTTGCGCCGCTTCGATTTCCAAGGTTTCTTGAACACCGAGAAAGCGGTTCAAACTCTCGGTGGCGACGCCAAGTTCCCGCTGCAAATCGGTGTAGCGGCGGGCAATGACGGGCATAAATTTAACTTGTTGCTCCAGACCACTTTGAGCGGTGGCGATCGCATTTTGACGTACTTGTAAAACTTTTAGCTGATTAGCTGAATTCACTAATTCCTGAGTCAACTGCAAGCGAATTGAACTAGGAGAAGTCGTTGAGACACCAGCGGTAGACAAATTCTGTCCTAAGGCATTCTGGGCTTCTTGTTGGAGCAGTGGCAGCAAATTTCGCTGTTGTTCCCGCAGTGCTTCGACGCTAGGGCTTTCTTCGGTGAAGCGAGCTAACTCAATGGCAATTTTGGCTTCGACTTCTTGTAACTGGTTGAGCAAGCTTTGGTAGCGCGGGGCTTCACTTAAGGCGGCTGTCGCGATCGCTTGGTTGGGGGATAGATTGAGTTGGCGGGAAATTGTGGTGTAAAGAGTTTGGGTTTCTTGCAGTTCCACCTGAGTGGCTAATCGTTGCTGATCAATGGTACTGACCCGCT
This sequence comes from Kastovskya adunca ATA6-11-RM4, assembly GCA_019359445.1. Classification (GTDB taxonomy): domain Bacteria; phylum Cyanobacteriota; class Cyanobacteriia; order Cyanobacteriales; family Coleofasciculaceae; genus Kastovskya; species Kastovskya adunca. Next base: position 74,397 of record JAHHHJ010000010.1, read on the forward strand.
GCGATAACTCGGTTGCTTGGTTTTCAGGGTCGAGGAGATTATACCGTTGGCGAAAGTCCTGCAAGTCTCCTTGGAGTTTGTCTACACGGGTTCGTAGGGTGGGGAGTTGAGCTTCAACAAACTTCAATCCTTGATTGACATTGAGCTGACGCTCGCGAAGTGAATATCGCAAGTACCCTTTTGCCACTTCGTGTAAAACAAATTGAACTTTTTTAGGGTCAGGATTGCGATAACTAACTTCGAGAATTTTGGTTTCTCCCAGTCGAGTAATTGTCAGACCGTTGCCACTCATCAGTTCATCGTAGGTGATGTTAGGGTAGCGAGTCTGAAGCTCCTCAATAATCGGCAACATCAGGTTAGAACTGCGTAAAACCTGAACTTGCGTCTCGTAATCTAAACTGGAGCCTTGCCGTTCTGGATTAACACCAGGAACTCCAGAGGTCAGTTGGTCTAGCTTACTTTCCCCTGCTACTGGCTCGACTAAGAGCTGAAACTTGCTTGCGTACTGCGGGGTACGATTGAACGTCCAAAAAGCCACAGCGGAGGTAACGGCGATCGCTACCCCTGCAATCACTAGCGCCCGACGCCGCGCCACAACAACTAGTTGCCGCAAATTTAACTCATCAGCCGTGTCGGAAAACTGATTTTGGTACATAAGAGGCAATGACGGCACCGGGTTGCCATTTTTGCCGTTTCCATTCGACGATAACGATCCTTGATTGTTGCCCGATTCCATCTTTCCCCCTAGCCTGATTGATTTGATTTAAGGAAAGCCTTTATAAGGATGAAGTGTGAAGTATGAAGGATGAAAGGAGTCGGTGAGTCGGAAAGAAAGTATGTTCGGCGAAGCCGTTGCTGTTCGCGCAGCGTGGCGTAGCCAAGGCTAGGATGAAGTATGAACGATGAGGGGTTAGAGGTTCTACCCATTCCCTCATCCCCTCATCACCACATCTCCTCATCCCCTCATCACCCCCGCTCCCTATCATTAATTTCATCCTTCAGCCTTCATACTTCATACTTCATCCACTGCCTTTAGCGAAAGATTCTAAAGAAGTTGAACAAAGAGAAAATCCCCCCTACGGGACTTAAAACCGTGCCTAATGTGTCTGAGAAACGGGCAATACCAGAGCGATTAACCACAATCACATCATTAGGACGGAGGGGAGGATTGGTTTGATCGTTGATTCCCTCTGTAAAATCTACTGAGACTTCACGTTTGTCAACCGTACCGTTAGGTTGCAGGCGAATCAGCTCTACCTCACCCTGACGCGCCCGATTGTTAAATCCTCCAGCCGCGAGGAGGGCTTGATTAAGTGGGGCATTCGCTGGCACTTCCACAATACCGGGGTCCTTGACTTCCCCCACAACATTGATTGTGATCACGGCTGCCGAAAAACTGGCTGAGGCTAACCGGGTTGCTTCTTCAGAACTGAGGGCGGTTGCCGTCGGTACAACAATTGTGTCTCCCTCCTGCAAAATTACGTCTTGCGATAGATCCCCTTCCCGCAAAAGTTGCCAAAGATCGACATCAATAGTTTTATCACTGCCATTTCTGGTAGGTCGGCGCACTTGAACTGAGCGAATATCAGCCGATTGGGTAATACCGCCAGCGACTTGAATCGCTTGGGTAACTGTTGGTATTTCGTTGCTGCTCCCGCCACTGGTGCGGTCGGCACTGGTTGCTCCCGCCGAGGCTCCTGTTACGGTGTAGGGACCGGGGCGAACAACTTCTCCCACTACAGCCACCTTCAGGGGTTGGGAAGCCTCTGCCGCAAAACTGGCATCAGCGAGTTGACGCATTTCGCCAGGATCAAAAGCTTCTGTTGTGGGAATGAACACCGAGTCTCCATCCCGCAAGGTAACATCTTGGCTGAGATTACCTCTCTGGCTCAAGTCCCAGAGATTGACATTGAATGTTTGTTCGCCGCTACCTGGAGTGCGACGCCGGATTTCCACTTGTCGGACTGCTGCAGATTGGGTAATCCCGCCAGCTAGCTGAATGGCTTGCGTTACCGTGGGAAATTGTCTGCCGTCTGTGAGGGTGACGCTGTAAGAGCCGGGGCGATTAACTTCCCCCGCGACAGCAATTTTTAAGGGTCGGGGGGCGATTAGGGAAAGAGTGACGATGGGGCGTCGGACGTAGCGGGCGTAGCGGCTGGAAATCACATCGCTTGCCCTTTCGAGGGTGACTCCTTGGATGGGGATGCTGCCGACGACGGGTAAGTTGAGGGTGCCATCAACTAAAACGGTGTACTCGCCGCTATATTCGGGGACATCAAAGATGTCTAGACGGAGGCGATCGCCGGCACCAAGGGTATAAGCATCTTCTGTTGGCGTACTATTGGTATTAACTTGACCAGACGCGGGGGAAAACGTAGGCACTTGAGCCATCCCTGGAAGCGGGATGCCAACAACAACAAAGACTAGCAGGGTCAAGCCAATGATAGGTTGATTCGAGCGTCTTTTTAGACCAGCAGCAGCCATAGTTTCACAGTCGAAAGGTTTCAAAAATCTTTTTCCGCTCACCTTAACACTAATTCCTTTAGATATAAATTGAACTTTTGGCAAGCAAGTTTGACTAAATCTTGTGTAAAATCCTGACAAACTCGCTGTTGTCAGACGCAAATCAACGGCACAAAGTGCCAAAACCCAGGAGGCTTTATCATGCCAACCATTGTGAGGGGTGGTTTCTATCGAGTCAGCAACGATCTTCGTAGCTGGAGATCGATTTTAGTCGGTTCAATTTTGAGCAGTGCAATTGTTGCGATCGCAGCTAGCGTTCTTAACCCAGTCGCCGCCGCAGAACCTCATTCGGGAAATCGGATGGGTGCCTCTCTTTTGCAATCGATACTCGGAGGCGAGGCGGTAACCCCCAATCAGCCAGCTTCCAATTCCACTCAACCAACAGCGCCAACAGCAGCCCAGCTTGCTCAAGCGGGTAGATTTCCTGATACTCAGGGAAACTGGGCGCAAAGTTTTATTGAAGGTTTAGCCGCCAGAGATATTATTCGTGGGTTTCCTGATGGGACATTCCGACCAAATGCCCCTGTCACCCGCGCCCAATTTGCGGCAATGATTCGACAGGCATTTCCTAGAGAACCACTACGTTCTGGCACCGCGTTTGTGGATGTACCTGCCAATCATTGGGGTAATGAGGCAATTCAGTACGCCTACCGCACGGGGTTTATTGAAGGCTATCCCAACAATGTTTTTAATCCGGAGCAAAATATTCCTCGCGCTCAGGTGTTAGTCGCTTTAGCCAGTGGGCTTAATTTGGCGGCAGCCAATAACCCCGAACAAGTTCTCAGTTCTTACTTTCAGGATGCTGCTCAGGTTCCGGCTTTTGCTCAGAATGCGATCGCCTCTGCAGCCCTCAATCAGTTGGTGGTTAACTACCCCAACGTGGGGTTTTTAAATCCCAACCAAACCGCCACGCGTGCTGATGTCGCTGCTTTTATTTATCAAGCGTTGGTGAATGAAGGTAGAATTCCCCAGTTAGGTGCCACCAATGTCGCCACTCGCTACATTGTTGGCTATGAGCCGATTGCGACACCACCGCAGACGCCTGATGTGGCAACGTTGCGTCAACAGTATCGCCTGCCTGGGCCCCCAATAACCGAAGTAGAACGTCTGCGGCGGATCATTGGCGGCGGGGCTTCGATTGGCACTCCGACTGCCTTTGGTGCAGATGGAGGAGATTTCTTTGTCGGGGCAACTTATCAATCTCGCGCGCGCTTTACCAATGAAGATGATGGTGCAATTGTTGCGGGTTTTGGCTTGGGCGATGCGCGGCAGCTTGCCGGGTTAGAAACCGCCGTTTCAATTTATGACTTGATTGGTGACACCTTTGATGATGGCGGGGTCAGTTTCAAGCTGCATCGGACTTTGCCTGGGAATTTCGCCGTGGCAGTAGGCGTGGAGAATGCCATTGTTTGGGGAAATCCTGATGGTGGCAAGAGCGTTTACGGTGTTGTCAGTAAGGTGATCCCGTTGAAGGACGATCCCACTGCCCCCCTGAGCCGAATCACGGCGTCGGTTGGTCTGGGTGGGGGTCGTTTCCGTTCCCTCGATCAAATTGCATCGGAAGACCGAGGCACTGATTCGCCGAATGTCTTTGGCAGTGTTGGCGTGCAAGTAGTTGAACCTGTCTCCTTGATTGCCGAGTGGACGGGGCAGGATTTGAATTTGGGGGCTTCAATTGTCCCCATTCGAGGTACGCCGTTGGTGATTACGCCAGCGATCGCCGATGTCACTAACAATGCGGGTGATGGCACCCGGTTTATTATCGGTGTTGGTTACGCCTTTTAAGTTGTCCTATCTGTGGTGAAGTTATGAAAATTAGGCATCTGCCTGGATTCGGACTGGGCGTTGTGGTGGGGTGTTCGGTGCTGTTTTTGGCGGTCGTTCCGTCTGCCCGCGCTCAATCCGGTAATATATCGGACATGACTGGGAATATCATCACCACCAGTGATATTGTCGGTGGTGCATTGATCCCAGGGGCTGAGACAGACGGGACGGCGATCGCCTTTACGTCTAACCAAGTGGCGATCGCGGTTAATACTGCCGCCAACTCGGTGAATCGGTTCTTAGCGGCTAGTAACTTGCCCGTAGTTGAGACGGGACCTCCTACTGCTATTCCCGCGATCGTGCAGCAAAATCTGCAATGTCTCCTGAGTGAAGTTGGCAATGTCAATGCTTGTGTGGCTCAATTCCAAAGTGCGTTAGCTACGGCAGGAGTAGATGCGACTCTAGCCGCTAACTTGGCATCCAGCCTTAGAGGTTTAACCTCAGGGGGTACTGTAAATGCAGCGCAGTTTACTGCCGTTGTTGCGGCTTACAATGCTGTCATTAATGCCAGTGATGCCCAGTTGCTGCTCAACCCACCTGAACAATTGCGGGCAATTCAAGCGGTGCTGTCGATTTTGCTGAATGCCGCCTTTACTGCCGCAGGTTGATGGGTAACGTCTAGATAATTGCTGCTGAAGTCTGTTGACAAGGGTTAGTTACGGTTGCCTCACACCTTAATACTTAAAACCTTGTTACCTACTTCAGCAACAATCTAAGAGTTCAGAAAACGGCGTGAGTGATCAAACCCCATGAGTAGTGCAGAACTCATTATTGAAGCAGGTCGTACCGAGAAACAGTATTGGAAAGACCTGTGGCGTTACCGGGAACTGTTCTACTTCCTGGCATGGCGTGACATCTTGGTGCGCTACAAACAGACGGTAATTGGCATTGCCTGGGCGCTGATTCGACCATTTTTAACAATGGTTGTCTTCTCCATTGTGTTTGGCAAGCTCGCCAACTTACCGTCTGAGGGTGCGCCCTATCCCATCTTGGTCTTCTCAGCAATGCTTCCCTGGCAGTTTTTTTCCAGCGCCCTATCGGAATGCAGCAACAGCTTAATTACAAACGCCAACTTGATTTCTAAAATTTACTTTCCCCGCTTAATTGTGCCAGCCAGTGCAGTGATTGTCAGTTTTGTTGACTTTTTAGTTTCCGGCATCATTTTACTGGCACTGATGGCAGTATATGACTTTGTTCCAAGCTGGCGAATCTTAACCTTACCTGTGTTTATTCTCATCGCCTTTGCTGCCTCAATTGGAGCAGGATTATGGCTAGCTGCATTAAATGTTAAATACCGAGACTTTCGCTACGTCGTGCCATTCTTAGTTCAGTTTGGCTTGTACATTTCTCCCGTTGGTTTTAGTAGTAGTATTGTCCCAGGGCGGTGGCGCTTACTTTACTCAATAAACCCAATGGTGGGAGTCATTGACGGCTTCCGCTGGGCAATTTTAGGAGGAGCATCTAAACTGTACTTGCCTGGATTTGCACTTTCTTTAATACTAGTTACCTTACTACTGATCAGTGGTATCTGGTACTTTCGTAAAACAGAGCGCACCTTTGCTGATGTAATCTAAACCACAAAATTAAAGAATGTCAGATACAGTCATTCGAGTGGAGAATCTCGGTAAAAAGTACATCATTAATCGCAAAAATCAGGAGCGGTATACAGCGCTACGGGATGTAATTGCTGATAGAGCAAAGTTATTTGGACGCCGGATAAAAAAGCCTTTTGCACAACAAAATAAACATCAAACTTTTGAAGATTTTTGGGCGCTGAAAGATGTTTCATTTGAAGTTAAGCAAGGCGACAGAGTTGGCATTATCGGTCGCAACGGTGCCGGAAAATCAACACTGCTAAAAATATTAAGCCGCATCACGGAACCAACTACAGGGCGTATTTCTATAAAAGGGCGTGTTGCCAGTTTATTAGAAGTAGGAACAGGCTTTCACCCAGAACTAACAGGAAGAGAGAATATATACCTCAACGGTGCCATCCTGGGGATGAGCAGGGTTGAAATCAAAAAAAAATTTGATGAAATTGTTTCCTTTGCTGAAGTCGAGAAGTTTTTAGATACCCCAGTAAAGCGTTACTCATCGGGGATGTACGTACGTCTAGCCTTTGCTGTAGCCGCGCATTTAGAGCCAGAGATTTTGGTAGTAGATGAAGTGCTAGCCGTGGGAGATGCGGCGTTTCAGCAGAAATGTTTGGGGAAAATGGAGGAGGTGGGGAAAGAAGGTAGAACAGTGTTGTTTGTAAGCCACAATATAGGAGCAATCAGAGCTTTATGCAAAAGCGGAATATTATTAAGCGAAGGCACACTGGTTGCTAATGATTTAATTGATAATGTAATTACTAATTATATTAGCAGCCCAGTTTCTTGCTCTGATACGTATATAGCAGAGAAAAATCTAGAAAAACCTCATTTCAGAAAAATCGAAATTTCGCAAGGAGAGAGAATTTCAGGTAACGCTTTTGCTATTGACCAACCAATCAGAATTAAATTTCATGTTGAGAGATTAGAAAAGAAGGAAATAATAATCGGTATTGTTATACGCAATAGTCAAGGTTTATGGATTCACCACTCTAGTGATGAATTTAATTCTGAAACTGTCAATAACAGTTCCTCTCGGCGTGAATGTAGATTACCACCTTATGCACTCTCACCAGGAAAATATTATGTTGATGCTTATCTAGGTCAAAGAAATATTGAGACTCTAGAAAACATTATAGATTGTTTGATATTTGAAGTTGAATTTACAGGCATAATGTCAGATAGAACGACAGCTGGCGACTGGAAAGGAATCTGTGGACCGGGACTACTATCATGGCATTAATTCGCAAAATTATCCGAGAGCTTATAGGGATACTCTCAGAACTAAAATCTTTGATTTCTGAACCCAATAATTTTTTATATCTCAAACGCCTCTATTTGCGATTGCACAAAGTGAAACATGGTCAACTTCTCCGGTTAGGACGTAGTTTACGCTTGTTAAGAGCTGGTAATTTAATCTTGGGTGAGCGTTGTTCGTTAGGAGATTTCGTGATAATTGCAAATCATGCCCCCATAGAAATAGGTGATGATTTTATTGGTGCTATGGGATTACATTTAGATTCTGAAACCACAAGCCGAAAATGCTGGATGGACAGTTCTCACTGCTGATTTAAGACTAGTTAAGCGTGACTCAATTATCTTAATAAAAAGGGAATGACTTTCTGTTACAAGTAGTTGATGCAAACGATTATCACAAGGATTCAATGGCAATTAAATCTCGACTTAAGCACTTTGGTAAATTATTGGTGCAACCTGAGTATAGGAAGCATCACTTTACTCTGCAAAATATTAAGAAGCTACCCCGGTACATTCCTAGTTCTACTACTTTATTTGAAAGAGAGTTTGAACTGGTAGATTCAGCTTCTTTCCTATTTATGTATAAGGAGATATTTAAAGAGCAAATTTATAGGTTTAAAGCTCAAAACGAAAACCCATTAATTATAGATGGAGGAGCAAATATTGGCTTAAGTATATTATATTTTAAGCAACTTTATTCTGATAGCCATATTATTGCTTTTGAGCCGGATGTTCAAGTTTTTAGTACCTTGGAAAGAAACACGCACGGCATTTCTAACCTTGAACTAGTTAATAAAGCAATTTGGAATACGGAAACTGAATTAGAATTTATGGCTGAAGGAGCTGATGGGGGAAGGATTATAAAGATTGAAGCAGAAGAAAAAAAATATAAAGTTAAAACAGTTAGACTTCGTAAATATCTAGATAAACCAGTCGATTTACTTAAATTGGATATTGAGGGAGCCGAGACAGCGGTAATCCAAGATTGTCAGGATTTACTGCATAATGTTCAAAACCTTTTTGTTGAATACCATTCATTTGTTGATGAACCTCAGACTCTACATATAATAGTTAATATTTTGTCTGCCGCAGGGTTTAGAATTCATATTCATCCGCCTGTTACCTCTCCTCAACCTTTTTATCATCGTAATGTTCATATGGGTATGGATATGCAATTAAATGTATTTGCTTTTCGTGAATGAGATGAATTATCTTAATCTCGGTTGTGGTCGTCGCTTTCATCCTGGCTGGACTAATGTTGATTTTGTCTCGACTGGTGAGAATGTAGTTGCTCACAACCTCACTCAAGGAATTCCCTTCCCTGATAATTCTTTTGAGGTTGTCTATCACTCTCATGTTTTAGAACACTTTCCCAAAGCGGCGGCTGAGTCTTTTATAAGGGAGTGCGATCGCGTTTTGCGCCCTAAAGGTGTCTTAAGGGTAGTTGTTCCCGATCTAGAACAGATTGCTCGTACCTATCTCACCGCACTGGAACAAGCTAACCAGGGTTCTCAGGAGTGGCAAGCGAATTATGAGTGGATTTTACTGGAGATGTACGACCAGACGGTAAGAAGCTCTTCAGGAGGAGAGATGGCGGCTTATCTGTCTCAAGCAGACATTCCCAATCAGGAATTTATTTTGAAACGCTGCGGTACGGAAGCAAAAATCTTGATTGAGGCAGCACGTCAACAGCAAACATCATCAGTGGTGCCAGAAAGTCAACTCAAGTACCTCCTAAAAAGGCTTTACCGCTTTTTGCGTTATCCCAATTTTAGGCGAGAGTTATTAATCAAAAGCTTGTTGGGTAAGGAATACAATGCTTTACAGATTGGGCGCTTTCGCCAAGGCGGGGAAGTTCACCAGTGGATGTACGATCGCTACTCTTTAACGCGGCTACTGAAAAAGTGCGGTTTAGATAGTATCATTCAGCGTACAGCGACTGAAAGCTACATTCCTGATTGGACTAGTTTTAATCTTGACACTGAACCTGATGGAAATGTTTATAAGCCAGATTCCTTGTTTATTGAAGCCATCAAACCAGCCGCATGAATGTCCTGCATATTAATCAGTCCGATTTGGCAGGCGGTGCCGCGATCGCGGGTTATCGACTGCATCAAGGCTTGTTGGCTCAAGGGGTTGACTCGCGCCTATTGGTGGGGGAAGTGCGAACGAGTAGCGATCGCGTCGCGGCGATTCAGCGGAAGTACCGCCTGGAAAATCAGCTTTTTCGCTTCACTAAGCATCTTGGGCTTAATTACCTCAACATTGTCAACACCTTTGATATTCCCCAGCATGCTTTCTATAAAGAAGCTGACATCCTCAACTTTCACAACCTTCATACTGGCTACTTTAACTACTTAGCACTTCCCTCTTTAGTTAAAAATAAGCCGGCTGTTTGTACTCTCCACGATATGTGGAGTTTTACGGGTCATTGTGCCTACAGTTATGAATGCGATCGCTGGAAAATCGGTTGCGGCAAATGTCCTTATCCCGATACTTACCCCGCTATCCAAAGAGATAATACCCGCCTAGAGTGGACGCTGAAAAACTGGGTGTATCGCCAGTCTAATTTAACGATGGTGACTCCCAGCCAATGGCTAACTGAGCAAGTTAAGCAAAGTATGCTGAACCAGTTTCCCATTCATTACATTCCCTACGGCATCGACACGGAAGCTTACCAACCGCTAGAGTGCGAACAATGTCGATCACTGCTTGGCATCCCGGCGGGTAAAAAGGTTCTGATGTTTTGTGCCGCCAGTTTGACAGATGCACGAAAAGGAGGAAAGTTGCTGCTATCGGCGTTGTCTAGCTTACCTGCTGCTCTCAAAGCGGAGACAGTATTGCTCATTCTTGGTGAGGGGGGTGAAGCCATTTCTGAAGCCGTAGGAATCCCAACCCTCAACCTTGGCTATGTCAGTAGCGATCGCCTCAAAGCTATTGCCTACTCTGCGGCGGATTTATTCATTTTTCCTACCCAGGCTGATAATCTCCCTTTGGTACTGCAAGAGAGTATGGCTTGTGGTACGCCGATGGTTTCCTTTAAAGTTGGTGGCGTTCCCGATTTAGTGCGTCCAGGAATTACCGGATACTTAGCTCAACCAGAGGATGTGGAGGATTTTTGTAATGGAATTGTGCAGCTTTTGGAAGATCGGGAGTTACGCGATCGCTTGAGTCAACAGTGTCGCACAATTGCTTTAGAGGAATACCCGCTCAAACTCCAAGCAGAAAGGTACATTAAGCTGTATCGTCAGGTATTGCAGAATTAGGACGAGATCGCCCCACATCTTCTCGGTTGAATTTAAAGGATTATGAGAAAGAATCCCGTGGCGATTAACCTTAGCTAATCCCTAGTTTAATTAATCAATTCAGCAGTATTTTCTTCAAAAATGCCAATTCTGAATACTACCCTCACCTTAAAAGACCTACCACCGCCGCCGCCGGGTAAAACCGGATGGCCTTGGACAGAACAAAGTTTCCTACTACCTGATCGTATTCGCGATCGCCTTGAGTTGCCTCGTATTAGTATCGTCACGCCTAACTACAACCAAGGAGAATTTATTGAAGAAACAATTCGCTCAGTTTTACTACAAAACTACCCAAGTTTAGAATACATCATTATTGATGGAGGAAGTACAGATGAATCTATTAAAATTATTAAAAAATACGAGCAGTATTTAGCATTTTGGACGAGCGAACCCGACCGAGGTCAATCTCATGCAATTAACAAAGGTTTCGAGCGTTGTACGGGAGACTATATCGCTTGGATGAATGCGGATGATTGCTATTTGCCTGATGCCCTACATCATGTCTTTGTTGAAGCCAAGGCAAACAAGTTTGACTTTATCTACGGCTGCACCTATAACGGCAGCTCATTAAATGATAAATACCTTAGCTATCGTTCAGGAACTCAAACATTCGCGACTAAATATTTGCTGCGGGCGTTTTATGGAGAACAATATGTAATTCCTTCTCAGTCAGTATTTGTTTCTCGTCGTCTTTTTGAGAAAGTGGGATTGATTGATGAGAATTCATACTATTGTATGGACATTGATTGGTTCATCCGCATGGCCTTAGAAAGGCCGCGGTCGCTCAAAATTTCTCAGCCCATTTGTTTCTACCGACTGCATCCTCAATCTAAAACCATTTCTAGTGGAGTTGGTAATCGAGAAGAAGCCCTTAACCTGACACAAAAGTATGCTTCTCATCTTTCATTCCTTGAGCGTCTTCAGCTCAATCGGCTGATAAACTATTCAGAGGAGATTAGACCCTATTTCGCTGCCTATGCGGCAGGGAAGCAAAAACAGCCTTTCCAGAAGTTACTTGGAACTATGATGAAGTTTCCCTTAGAAGCTTTATCCAATCGAAAATTTATTGGGTTGCTGAAAAGAGCGGTCGCCCCCTTTAAGTAAAACTATTTTACTATCCCAGTGCGAGACAAAAAACTTTCTATTTTTATCTCCCATCCCTCAGATTTTCTAACCAACTATCAACCTCACGGTGATGGTTTAATTGCCTTTAACTTCATTAATAAATTAGCTCAACGGGGTCATACTATCCATATTGCTGTTCATTCTAAGGACATTAAAGGGGATTTACCTAAGAATATTAAGCTCTATCTCGTACCACTTCAGACTCCCTCAAGACTGCATTCTTTCGAGTACATACTGAGAGTTAGGCAACTTTTTAACAACATTCATCAACAGGATAAAGTTGATATCATTCATCAGTTAAATCCAGTCATCCGAGGATTGAGCGTTTCCTTGCTAAAAACTGGGATACCTGTCGTTCTAGGGCCTTTCTGGATTAATTGGCCTAAGGATGCAGAAACTCCTAAAGCCAAACAATCGTTGCGAGGAACTATCACTTCATCTTTAATCGAGCCGTTATTAGAAAAATTTTCCCAGCAGCAGCAAGCAAACGCAGCAGCTCTTTTCGTCTCTACACCAGCAGCAATAACCCAGTTGTATCGCCCAGAGACTAATCCTCAAAAAATCCATCAGTTATCACCCGGAATTGATACTACGCTATTTTCGCCGGCTTGCCGTCAAGACACTAGGCAAGAAACGCCTACTATTCTTTTCCTTGCCAACTTAGAACAGCGGAAGGGAATATTTACACTCTTAGAGGCGTTTGAGAACGTTGCTGAGACTCTACCTACCTGTAAACTAACAATTGCCGGAGCGGGGGCAGCGACAGAGAGGGTGCAGCAGCAAGTTTCTACAATGTCCTGTAAATCCCAAATCTTGCTACTGGGTCGAGTTGAGCGAGAGGAGGTTCCAGAATTAATGCGTCAATGTAGCGTATACTGCTTACCTTCCTATGGCGAACCGTTTGGAATGAGCGCTTTAGAGGCAATGGCATGTGGTAAGCCTGTTGTTGCTACTAATGCTGGCGGGTTAGCTCACCTAGTACCGGAACAGGGAGGGCGTAAAGTTGCACCAAAAGACGCGCAAGCACTAACTGAGGCTCTGCTTGAAATCCTGACATCGCCTGAATTACAACAAAAAATGGGGCAGTACAATTGCTCTATCGTTGAAGCAACCTACAGTTGGGAGCGAGTAATCGAGAAACTGGAGTGCATCTACTACAGTGTGAGAGAATCCAGACACCTTTAAAGTTAAGGAGTGCCTGTTGCGGTCAGTACGCCTACTCATAGTCACGCACGCTCCCCTTGCTGCTGAATTTGGTGCAGGTCAAGTCGCAATTAATCTTGCCGAAGCATTGCGATCGCAGGGACACGATGTTACGCTATGGTCGCCTCATCCTTTACCGTCCCAAACCAAGTGGTGGCAAAGCGTGCGGCAGATGCGTTCAAAACTGGATGCTTTTATTAAAACCCAAGCACCCTTTGATGTAATTGATAGTCCGGCACTGCTGATTACGCCACAAGTTAGCAAATCTGCTTTAGTTGTAGCTCGTAGCGTTCAGCCGGATATTTTGTATTTGATGCATAGCTTAAAGGATCGAATAGAAAAAAGTGTACGCGGTATCATTCGACTTCCTTTCAGTTATTCTTATTCGCTATTTCAAATAATTTTAGTTCTACAGGGTTGGAAAAGAGCAAGATACATTCTTTGCCTTGGCAGTCTAGAACTTCGCTGGATGAAGCGAGGGTTTCCCTGGTGGCGGAATAAATTAATGTCTTACGTTAATGCTCTTTCGCAAGCAGAGCAAGAAGCGTTAGCGAAAGTCCGGATACACCGAAAAAAGCCTTCACCAGAAGGTATCCGGTTTCTGTGGATTGGTCGTTGGACTTCCCATAAAGGCATTACTGAGCTGCTTGATTTTATTGTTAAATGGGCAGCTTTATGCCCCCAAGATACTTTTACGATCGCAGGCTGCGGTACGGAAGCCGAGAACGATTGTCCGGCTGAACTCCTACAATCTGGTCAACTAAAAATTCTGCCGTCATTTGAAAGAAACGAGCTTTACTCTTTGCTGGCTAACCACGATTGCGGGTTATTTACGAGCAGAGTCGAAGGTTGGGGATTGGTCTTAAATGAGATGCTAGAGTCAGGAATGCTCGTCTTTGCCACTCCCATCGGTGGAGTTCCCGATTTACAACCTTTTTTCCCGGAAAACCTCAAAGTCTTTCCTCCCCCTTTGGGGTTCAAGCTAGAAAGCTTTACCAACTCTATCTTTCAGGACGATTATTACAACGTGTTTTCCTGGGAAAGCATTGCCCAGACCTATGCCATGGCAATATTTGACACTCTCAATTCCCAGAAAATCCCAACTGGACAATTGAACCCATGACTCTAGCTACGCAAAATCGACCTTGGTGGATGAAGATTAGACCGTTGTGGTTAAGGGAAAAGCTTTTCTGGAAGCTTTACTCCAAGCACACCGCTACCTTTAACAATCTCTTTGAGAAAGCAACGCTAGAGTTTGCTCCTCAAATTTCGCTGAAGCTGATGCCGACAGATATCGGTCATAAGCAAATTGCCTTTCTCGGTTTCACTGAATTGTCGCTCTCTCTGAGAATTGCACAACTGGCGAAGGCTGGCGGTTTGATGGTTGACGTGGGGGCTAACTATGGTTATTACTCATGCCTTTGGGCAGCCCATCACCCTCAGAACCGAGTCATTACTTTTGAGGCATCTCCGAGAAACTTCTCTGCTTTGAAACATAATCTGGTTAACAATGAGCTAGAGTCTCAAGTGGATGTACGTCAGGTTGCTGTAGGGAAAGAGCGTGGCAGCTTGCCTTTTACGTTGGGGCCAGAGGAACAAAGTGGATGGGGAGGGCTATCGGTTGAGTGGGACAAGGGAGAGATCGAGGTCTGTGTTGTTTCGCTAGATGAGGTTTTCTTTAATAGTGGGGATGAACGGATTGATGTCCTGAAAATAGACACGGAAGGGGCAGATACATGGGTGCTTCAAGGAGCAAAACAGTTATTGCAATGCAAGCGAATTAACCATATCTTCTTTGAAGAGAACATTGGTCGCATGTCTGCTCTCGGTCTGAAGCCAAAAGAGGCACAATCCCTGCTTCAAGATTGCGGGTATCGCCTCGAACCTATCGGCAACGATGAGTGGTACGCCAGCCTTTAATCAATTTCAGGATTTGTTGCGAGATTTCGCTTAAGTTTGTTTCCGTCGTAGCGTAATGGTCATTATCCAGGTTGTACCCAAGCTTCCCCCTGCAATTAATGGTCTTGGGGATTATGCCCTGAGTTTAGCCCGCCAACTTCGTCAAGAATTTGCCATCGAAACGCATTTTATTGTTGGCGACCCCAGTTGGGAAGGTGCAGAGGAGATTGAAGGATTTCCCATCAGTACTGTATCAGAGCGTTCTAGCGCTGCCTTATTATCGTTGCTGCTTCCCTCCTCATCCGCCACGCTCCTATTGCATTATGTGGGTTACGGTTATGCGAAACGGGGCTGTCCGGTCTGGTTAGTGGATGGCTTGCAGCGTTGGCGGGCGGGGAGTACCCAAAGAAGGCTGGTGACGATGTTTCACGAACTCCACGCCTTTGGACCACCTTGGACGAGTTCCTTCTGGTTATCGCCGCTACAGAAAAATTTAGTAGCTCGCTTGGTAAAACTGAGCGATCGCGCTCTTACCAATAGACAACTTTACGCCAAAACGCTGTACCACTTAAGCCAAGATAAACAAATTGAAATTCCTACCCTACCTGTCTTCTCTAACATTGGAGAACCCAAGCAGGTACCCCCCTTGGCAGAACGTCAGCGACGGCTAGTGGTATTTGGTCATCCCAATAGCCGATTGCTAGTTTACCAACAATGCCTTCTGGCTCTAGAACAGACCTGCAAAGCGCTGAACATTGAAGAAATTTGCGATATTGGCGTTCCGACAAGGTTAAATTTCTCTGACATTAATGGCATTCCTATCGTTCAAAAGGGAGTAACAGACGCTACAGAAATTAGCGAACTTTTACTAAATTCTTTAGTGGGTTTCTTAAATTTTCCTCCGCCCGACTATCTAGCCAAATCGACAATCTTTGCCGCTTACTGCGCCCATAAGCTAATTCCCGTCTTGGTTACTCAAAGTGCTGTCCCAATCGATGGGTTACAAGCAGGCAAACACTACTGGGTTGCTGATGCTCAAAATGAACAATTAGGCTTGCCGGGAGGTCAGGCGATCGCCGACAATGCCTACAACTGGTATCAAGCCCATAACTTATCTGTACAAGCCAAGATATTTGCCGCACTGCTAGAAGGCAATAAACAAGTGAACTTGGATAATTATGAACGTTTCACAGATTTCTAATCAAAAGCTCTTCGGTAAGCTTTTACGCTTTCCGCTTCAATTCATTCCGGCGGAGACGGTAATGCCGATTTTGCAGGGAAAATTAAGGGGAAAAAAGTGGATTGTTGGTTCCGGTCAACATGGCTGTTGGTTAGGGAGCTATGAATATGAAAAGCAACGTCTTTTTGAGGAAACCCTTACCGAAGGAAGCATTGTGTTTGATATTGGTTCCCACGTTGGGTTTTACACCTTATTAGCCTCTGTTTTAGTAGGAACTCAGGGAAGAGTTTTTGCCTTTGAGCCTTTACCTCGCAATCTTTTATTCCTCAATCAACATTTACAACTCAATCAAATCGACAATGTAACGGTAATAGCCTCAGCTGTTTCTGATACTTGTGGAGTCACATCGTTTGCCACCCATTCCAACAGTTTTCTCGGTCAGATTTCCTCTCAGGGCGAACTGCAAGTCGAAACCCTTGCTTTAGATGAATTAGTGAATAGCGGTCAAATTCCCCTTCCCACTCATATCAAAATTGATGTGGAGGGGGCAGAAATGTCGGTTCTTAGGGGAGCAAAATCGCTACTCAGTAGCAGTCACCCAACAATCTTTCTCGCCACTCATGGGTACGAAGTGCATCAACAATCCTGTCAGTTTCTCGAATCCCTAGGTTACTGCCTCAAAGCCATTGGTGCTGAAAATATCCAGCAGTCGGACGAACTCATCGCTTACATCGAATAACGAGGAAGAACATCATCGAGGCGAAGTTGCAAGTTTTTTAGCAGAGGAGAACTAATCGGTTAAGCGAGGTGAAATTGTTGCTGGGTGTAATCTTCGTCAATCAGTGGGCAAACGGTGATAGTCGGTTGTTTGGGTTTGCCAATAAAAGCCACACCCCCCAAGGCGCGATAATCAACGATCCAATACTCAGGAATCCCTAGAAGGGCATATTCTTCAACTTTTCGGGCGTAATCTGTTTCCCAGTTCGTGCTGACAACTTCTACTACCAATTTGATCGATCGTCCCAGAGTAATTACGGGTTCTCTTTCCCATAGGGGTTCGCTGGCGAGAACGGTTTCATCTAACACGACAATATCGGGACGGCGGGCAGTCGCTACATCGGCAAAGGGACGGATTAAACAAGTGCGGGGAATGAACCAGGGAAGTTTTTCTGCTGCGATCGCGATGCGATTTGAGTGGCTAGTTTACCACTGACGGTTTCGTGAGGTTCCGTAGGTTCCATCTCAACTAATTCTCCGTCAGCGATTTCATAGCGGGGGTTGTCACCATATTGATCGAGGAATGTTTCAAAGTTTAGAAGTTTTTGGGGTATATAAGTCATTGGCAACCTCTCAAGCTTGGCTTTCCCGGAGTTAGGGCGATCGCAAGATTAATATAAACATATCCTCAGCGAGTGTTCTCGCGAACCAGTAAGATAGCAAGCGATGAATACCCGCAAATACCGCCTACTAATCGTTGCTTCCCATCCCGTCCAGTATGCCGTCCCTCTGTTTCGACTGATGGCGTCGCACCAGAAGTTGGACATTCTGGTAGCCTATTGCAGCTTGCAAGGTGCAGAACCGGAGGTAGACGCTGGCTTTGGGATAGAAGTGGCTTGGGATATTCCGCTACTGGATGGTTATCCCTGGATTCAACTGTCAAACCAATCTCCTAAACCCAGGTTAGGTAAGTTCTTCGGCTTAATCAACTCTAAGTTATGGAACCTAGTACGCAGCGGTGACTTTGACGCGGTAGTTGCCTTTACAGGCTACGCCTATGCCAGCTTCTGGATTGTTGCGGCGGCGGCAAAGACGACTAAGACACCGTTGCTGTTTGGTACAGATGCCCATGAATTAAGTCCGCGCGATCGCCAATTGTGGAAAGCTTCCCTGAAGAAGTTGCTGTTACCTCAGATCTTTCGCCTTGCAGATACCACCATTGTTCCCTCTTCTGGAAGCGTTAGATTCATGCATTCGTTGGGAATTCCCGAACAACTCGTGCAGCTAACGCCCTATGTCGTTAACAATGAATGGTGGATACATCAGGCTAAACAAGTAAATCGAGCATCTGTGCGAGAGCAATGGGAGATTCCCCAAGAGGCACCTGTTGTTCTTTTCTGCGCTAAATTCCAACCCTGGAAGCGTCCGCAGGATGTTTTACAAGCCTTTGCTAAAGCCAATGCGTCGGACAGTTATCTTGTAATGGCGGGAGAAGGGCCATTGCGAAGGGAACTCGAAGCAGAAGCTAAGGCGTTGAACCTGTCAGAACGAGTGAGGTTTCTTGGCTTTGTGAATCAGTCCCAATTACCCTCGGTTTATTGTTCTGCCGATTTGTTTGTCTTTCCCTCAGAGTATGAGCCTTTTGGTGTGGTAGTCAACGAAGCCATGCTTTGTGGTTGTCCTGTAGTGGCAAGCGATCGCGTCGGTGCGGGTTACGACTTGATTCGTCATGGCGAGACGGGGTTAATTTATGCCTGCGGTGATGTGGATGCCTTGGCAGCAGTTTTACAGGACGTGCTGCCGCACCGCGAACGATTAAAACAAATGGGGGAAGCTGCCTACAAACGGATGGAAACTTGGTCTCCACGGGAGAATGTCGAAGCGTTAGTGGAGGCGATAGAAAAGGTCGTAGCTAGCCGTCGAGGCGATCGCTAGGCTTGCATCTGTTACCAAAAACCGAGATTGTTGATACAAACTGAAGTATTGTTTACCCATCTCAGGTCAATCTCAATTAGTCTTTCAACACGCAATGAGGCAAACAGCAAATGCCAGACGATCGACTTGTAGAGCGTACAATTTCCGGTTTGCATGAGTCGCTAATTCAATCCCTCCCTCAACTCAGTCGTGACACTCCTGTGCTTGACCTTGGCTGTGGCACAGGGGCGTGGCTAGAACGACTGGCAACTCATGGCTTTACTAATTTATATGGCGTCGATCGAGATAGCACTCAGTTTAAAACGCACAAAGCTACCTTTTTACCCGCTAACTTAGATTATGACGATTTATTCTTAGATAAAGAATTTGGATTAATCACCGCCATTGAAGTTGTAGAACACCTAGAAAATCCCGGTCGTCTTTTTTATGCGGTCAATTCACATCTTGCTGAGGATGGATACTTCTTGCTCACAACTCCTAATATTCATTCCGTAAGTTGCAGGCTAAAATTTCTGCTGGCTAGCAAACTCGCCTCATTTGATGAAAAAGGAGACCCCACTCATATTTATCCCGTACTACTAAACGCATTAGACAAAATCCTGCCCCGCTATTCTCTACAGATTGTCGAAAAGTGGGGTTATCCCGAAAAAGGGTCATTAATTTATCGCCCCTCTACGCAACTTATCGCTAATTTTCTAGCGCTTATCCTGCCCAACGATACTCCTGGCGATACGTTGTGCCTACTGATTCAAAAGGTTAAATAGCTTCAGGATTTTCCTATTATTTAGCTGTAGAAATCCCCGCAATCGACGTTAAAATTCCTACAAAACGTTTTTTTAGGCAATGTTAAGCTTACCTTTAATTAGCGTCTGCTAGTTTATGAAGATTTTGATATACTCTCCCTTATTTTATCCGAGCATTGGTGGAGTAGAAACCGTTGTTTCTATCTTAGCTCACGAGTTCGTACGTCAGGGACATGAAGTGAAGCTAGTCTCCCAAACACTAGCCAAAGACTCCAAAGAATTTCCTTTTGAAATTATCAGACAACCGAACTTAAAACAACTCTTAAACCTTACCCGTTGGTGCGACCTCTACTTCCAAGCCTGTATTAGTTTGAAGGGAATTTGGCCATTGTTTTATATCCATCATCGTCCTTTAGTAGTGACGCACCAAACTTGGTATCGTCGCCCCAATGGAAGTTATGACCTACAAGATTATTTGAAGCGTTTTGTTTCTCGTTTTGCTACAAACATTCCCGCTAGCTGTGCTTTAGCTGAACGCATTCCCGCGCCATCGACGGTCATTCCTAATCCCTATCAGGAAGATATATTTTATGAAAGAGCAGAGATTCCTCGCGATAAAGAACTTGTCTTTTTGGGGCGCTTAGTTTCTGATAAAGGAGTCGATTTACTCCTAGAAGCCCTGGCGAACCTGAAACCCTTAGGACTAACTCCCAAGTTAACAATTATTGGTAGCGGGCCAGAAGAATCCTCGTTACGTCAACAAGTTAAAGCGTTAAAAATTCTCGAACAAGTAGACTTCGTTGACGTGAAAGTTGAGCAGGAGTTAGCACAATCGTTAAATGCACACAAAATTCTCGTTGTGCCATCTCGTTGGGACGAACCCTTTGGCATTGTGGCATTGGAAGGGATTGCCTGTGGGTGTGTCGTTGTTGGTTCGGAAGGAGGAGGATTAAAAGATGCTATCGGGCCTTGCGGAGTGACTTTTCCTAATAGCGATGTTAAAGCCTTAACACAAGCTTTATTGGATTTACTCAGCAATCCCGATAAACTCTCTCATTACAGGGCAGCATCGGCATCGCATTTAAGCCAGCATACTAAAGCCAAGATCGCTCAGGAGTATCTACAAGTCTTTGAGAGGGCAATTCAGTGAAACTGATAATCGCACTAATCGCCATTGCAGGTATAGCTTTTTTTTCGGTGATAAATTGGCGGACTGCTGCTAAAAGCGTATTTTTTCTCGTAGTTTTTGAGGGGGCACTGAGAAAATGGATATTACCCCAGGCTAGCGAGATAATTTATTTCCTAAAAGACTTCGTTATTTTAGGAGCTTATACAGGTTACTTTGGATTTTCAAGAATTAAGAGAAATCCGGCATTACAAAATAAAAACTTTTTGATAAACCTTTTAGTATTTTTAGCTGCAGGATGGTGCTTATTTCAGGCGTTTAATCCCAGCTTAGGTTCGCCAATAGTTGGAATTTTGGGAATTAAAGCCTATCTTTTGTATATTCCCCTGATGTGGATGCTACCAGCCTTGTTTCCCTCTGAGGAGGAACTATACAAATTTTTGCGATCGCATCTTTTATTAGTCATTCCAACTGGCGTTATCGGCATTATTCAATTCTTCAGCCCTCCCACCAGTCCAATTAACGCCTATGCCCCAGGCATTGAGCAACAAGTGGCGACCTTCGGATTTGGTAGCGAAGCCGCCGTCCGAATTACAGGAACCTTTTCCTACCTCAACAGTTACGCCGGATATTTAATCGCCTGTTTTGGGCTACTGCTACCCTTACTTTCAGTTAAGCAGTCTCGGTGGTGGAAGCTGGTTACTATCGTTGAACTATTTTTGATCGTTACTAACACTGTAATGACGGGTTCTCGCACTCCAGTAATTGCCGAGATCATAATTCTAGTAGGCTATTTGGGCGCCTTATTCTTGATGAATCGGGGAAGCCTCCGGGGGGGAACTAAACAGATTCTTTTACCAGCGACAGTGATCGTTACTGTCGCTATTTTCGGATTTCGTTCAGCGTTTGAGCAATTTGAGCGCCGTCTTACTTCTAACACCGACTTGTCCCGACGTATTGGAGAAAATTTCCTACAGCCTATAGATTTTTTCAAGTACAAACAACTGGATGGCTACGGCACGGGAGCAACACATCCAGGAGCTGTACCCCTTCGCAATTTATTGCGCTTGCCAGCGGGTGAATATATTCCAGGATATTATGAAGCCGAAATGGGCAGAGTCGCCTTGGAATTAGGCCCAATTGGGTTTACGTTTTGGTACGGGCTGCGAATTTGTATTGGCTTGAAACTCTGGAGTTTATTCTGGAAATTAAAAAGTCCTTTTTTGCGTCAATTAGCCGCGATCGCTTTACTGATTCATCTAGTCCAACTATCAGGACAAATGGTGTTTCACCATACTTTTTCTGTCTACTACTGGTTTCTCAGTGGTTTTATATTTCTCTTGCCGCAGTTGGAGTTTATTAACCATTGGCACCAAGAACAACAACTATTGCAACAAAATGCCCAAGCCTCGTATTTCTCTGATTCATCCTACTAGTAGCCCCTTTTCTCGTAACGCAGCGATCGCGTTATGGGAAGCCGATTTACTCCACGAAATCATCACCACAGTTGCCTATAATCCCAAAGGAACGGCGTCGCACTACTTGAATCTCCTCCCCGCGTCCCTTAGACTCCGTGTTGCCCAAGAACTAGGGCGGCGAACCTGGATTGCCCCTGAAGGGGTGCCGATTCGGACTTATCCTTGGAAAGAAGCAACGCGAGTCGCTTTAATGCGGACAGGGCTAGGTCGCCAGTTTAGTCTTAATTCTCAAGATTTGGTGGCTTGGGTATATGCTTCCCTCGATCGCCACGTCGCCAAGCGTCATCTTCAAGGTCTTGATGCCGTTTATGCCTACGAAGATGGGGCAGCAACCACCTTCCAAGCCGCCAAAGCAAGGGGCATCCTTTGTTTGTACGAACTACCCATTCTCTTTTATCGGCGCAGTCGAGAAATTCAAGTGCAAGAAGCGGAGTATTTTCCCGAACTCGCACCAGCTTTACAGGCAGTACAAGAACCCGCTTGGAAAATTCAACGGAAAGAACAAGAAGTCCAACTTGCCGACCATATTTTTGTGCCCTCCTCGTTTGTCAAACAATCTCTACTAGACTTTGGGATTAAACCAGAAAAAATTAGCGTTATTCCCTATGGTGCTCCTGTCGATTACTTCCGTCCCCAACCCAAGTTAGATGAACGTTTTCGAGCCTTGTTTGTTGGACGAGTTGGACCGCGCAAAGGTGTCCATTATTTAATCCAAGCATGGCAAAATTTACAGCTTCCTGATGCAGAATTAGTACTCGTAGGAGCAAATGAATTTCCCGTAGGTTGGTTAGATAAATATGCAAATATTTGTCGTTACATTCCTTCTGTTCCTCATGCTTCATTAATGAACTATTACACCACAGCGAGTGTTTTCGTTTTTCCCTCTCTTGTCGAAGGATTTGGGCTAGTTCTCCTAGAGGCGATGGCTTGTGGTATTCCTGTAATTACAACTTCACACACCGCTGGTATTAATTTATTTACCGATGGTGTAGAGGGATTTATTATTCCGATTCGAGATGTAGAGGCAATTCAAGAAAAACTAGAGTGGTGCTATCGCCATCCGTTAGAATTAGCCGAAATGGGAAAAGCGGCTCGTCGCAAAGCAGAACAGCTTACCTGGAAATCCTATCGCCAAAAATTAGCAAGTCGGGTACAGGAAACGCTCGACAAGTAGGCGTGATTTAAAAGGTTGTAGTAGGCGCTGTCTTCGCCGCAGCAATGAATTGCTAACTACGAACCTATATTGTGTCAGTGCCATTCAGTCTACGTTTAACTAAATCCTGCTTAGATGCGTTAGAAGTTAATTTATATTTAATAATGCCACAACCGTTAGTTAAAACTAAGTTTCACTTATGGTTTCCTAATATTTTTGAATTCAAAGGTGGAATTCAAGTTTATTCGGCAACTTTATTAGAAGCCCTGCAAAACTTATATCCTCAGGTAGATTTCCAGGTTTTCTTAAAGCACGATCGCCGTTCATCCCCAAGTCTTTCTTTCTCAAACCCCCCTCAATTTCACTTCAGCGGTAGGTGGTTTTTACCTTTACGGACAGCAGCCTTTGCCGCTCAAATAGTAGGACAGGGTATTTGGAAACGTCCTGACTTAGTTATTGCCACTCATCTCAATTTCACACCTGCGGCCTATCTGTTAAAACGTCTTACAGATGTTCCCTACTGGGCAATTGCTCACGGTATAGAAGCTTGGAATATTCAAAAACCTGGCTTAAGATCTGCCTTGCAGCACGCCGATCGCATTCTGGCGGTTAGCGGTTATACTCGCGATCGCCTCTTGAAAGAGCAAAATCTCGATCCCGCAAAGGTGGCAGTTTTACCAAATACTTTTGATGCGACTCGCTTTCAAATTGCGCCCAAGCCTCAATATTTACTAAAGCGTTATGGGCTAACTGCCGAACAACCGATTATCCTAACCGTCGCTAGATTAGATAGCAGGGAACGCTACAAAGGATATGACCAAATTTTGCAAGCTTTACCGAAAATACGAGAGCAAATTCCCAATATTCACTATGTTTTGGTTGGACAGGGAAGCGATCGCCCCCGTATTGAGCAAATGATCACGCAGTTAAACCTGCAAGAGAGCGTTACTTTAACGGGGTTCATTCCTGACGAAGAACTGGGCGATCATTACAATCTCTGCGATGTCTTTGCCATGCCAAGCAAAGGCGAGGGCTTTGGTATTGTTTACCTAGAGGCTTTAGCTTCTGGCAAGCCGACTTTAGGAGGCGATCGCGATGGTGCAATTGATGCCCTCTGTCAGGGAGAATTGGGGGTTTTGGTCGATCCTGATGATGCGGAGGCGATCGCGCAAAGCCTGATTCAAATTTTGAACAAAACCTATTCTCACCCACTTTTATATCAGCCTGAAAAATTGCGACAGAAAGTGATTGAGTACTACGGGTTTGAGCGTTTTAAGCAAACCTTAGCAACATTACTCCAAACGGCTGAGTTGAGAGGTTGAGTCATGAAAGTTTTGCACGTCATTCCCTCCGTCAGTCCCGCCTTGGGTGGCCCAACTCAAGTTGTTCTCAATCTGGTAAAAGCGTTGCGAGATTGCGAAGTTGAGGCGGAAATTGTCACGACAAATGACAATGGCAAGACTCTCCTAGACGTGCCTTTGAACCAACGCATTGAGTACGAACAAGTTCCGGTGTGGTTTTTGCCGCGCTTTTCCCCACCGCTGAAAGAGTTTATCTTCTCCACCGCACTGACTCAGTGGTTGTGGCAACATAGGGGAGACTACGACCTAATTCATACCCACTATCTTTTTTCCTATGCCTCGACTTGTGCCGGAGCGATCGCCCGTTGGCAAAATATTCCTTATGTTGTCAGGACAATCGGTCAACTCACTCCGTGGGCATTAGCGCAAAGCCAGCTCAAAAAACAGATCTACACCTTCTTAGTTGAGCGACACAATCTCAACCAAGCCGCAGCAATTCATTGCACTTCCATCGGTGAAGCCGTCGATGTCCGGAACTTTGGGGTGAAGACTCGTAGCCTTACCTTACCTTTAGGAGTCAATCCGCCCGGACTTCAAAAACAAGCAAAGTCTAGGCTACGCAAACTCTACAACATCCCCGATCGCCTGAGCGTCGTATTATTTCTTTCTCGTCTCCACTACAAAAAACGCCCAGATTTGCTGATGCAGGCGCTTAAGTCCTTAGCTGAGCAAAGCTACGAGTTTCATGTAATTTTGGCAGGTGCTGGGGAAGCCGAGTATGTCAGCGAACTCAAAAACTTAGTGAAGTCTCTGGGCTTGGACGCTTGTACCTCGTTTGCGGGTTTTGTGACGGGTGAAGATAAAGATTTGCTGTTGCAAGGTTCAGATCTGTTTGTACTACCATCGTTCTCGGAGAATTTTGGAGTGGCGGTAGCGGAAGCGATGGCGGCGGGCTTACCCGTAGTTGTAACTCCGGGGGTGCAGATTGCCCCAGAAATTGCACAAGCTGAGGCGGGATTGGTGGTTGAGGGAGACGTTGAGGCACTAGCAGGAGCGATCGCGCAACTCCTCCATCAGCCCCATTACCGTCAGCAGTTGGGTGAGAATGGTTTGCAGCTTGTGAAGGAACGATATGCTTGGAAGGCGATCGCGTCTGATTTAGCATCTGCTTACCGGGCGATCATCCAAAAAGAACCCTTTCCTCAATATTTAGGAACTTCAGCCTCCTCTGAGGGTTCAGAAAAACTTGGCTATTGAGGTCAATTACTGCCTTGCTACTACATATCAACAAAGTAAACAAGCATGTTGATAAATCGGTTTCATCGCCAGCGCCAAAGACTCCGCCTAGTAGCTAGCTGTGCTTTCATTGGACTTCTGGGAATAATCCCCGTGCGGTTGGCGATCGCCTATTATCAAGCACCTATTCCTGAAGCGATTTTGACCTTAGGGGGAGATTTTGAGCGAGAACCCTTCACTGCCCAGTTTGCTCAAGCCTATCCCGATCTCAATATCTGGGTTTCGACTGGTTCACCACCAGAAAAAGCGCGTGTAACCTTCCGCCAAGCTGGGATTGCCGAGGAACGCGTACATCTCGATCGGCGTGCGGTGGATACAGTGACTAACTTTACGACGTTAGTGCCCACCTTTAAAACTCAGGACATTCAGCACGTCTACTTGATTACCTCAGACTTTCACATGAGACGAGCAAAAGCGATCGCCTTTTTCGTTTTCGGTAGCCGAGGCATTGCCTTCACTGCCGTTTCTGTTCCTTCCGACAAACCATCAGAATCTTTGCTGCACATTCTGCGCGATACTGGACGTGCTGCGATCTGGATTGTAACAGGGCGCACGGGGGCAAGCTTCAATCCTCACCTGGATGCACGGCGATGAAGTTTTCTGCTAAATACTGGATACCAGGGGCTTGCGTTGGAACATTGGCAGCGACGGAAGTGCTGCTAAGACTGATTTTCGGCTTGGGTAACCCTGTGTTAGTACAAGCGGATGCCCAGATGGGTTATCGCTTTCAACCCAACCAAAAAATTTTCCGATTTGGCAGAAGGATTGAGTACAACCAGTACTCAATGCGTTCTGAACCGATTAATCCTCAGTCTCCTCTAGGAACGCTACGAATTGTGATGACGGGGGACTCGGTACTCAATGGGGGCAATCCTACCGATCAAAAGGAAACGATCTCAGAACTGTTTGAAACAAAAATCAAGTCATCGAACCCGCGAGTTGAGGTACTTAATGCCTCCGCTGGTTCTTGGGGAATTGGCAACCACTTGGGGTATTTACGAGAATTTGGCACCTTCAACAGCGATGCCGTAATTCTCCAAATCGGCACCCATGACCTGACTCAGCCAACCAGTACAAGCGATCGCGTCGGAACTGACCCCAACTATCCCACTTCACCCCCCCTTTTTGCCGTACAAGAGGCATGGACTCGCTACGCTTTCCCCAGATTAGCCAATAGCTTAAACCTCAATCCTCCCGCCCCTGAAGTTCAGCCTCTTAATCCAGAAAATGCTGAGGGGCAGTTTGAGCAGAATATGCAAAAACTCAAGGCGATCGCTAGCTTAGTTCGTGCGGAAAAAATCCCCCTCTTCGTGCTGTACACCCCCGATCGCAGCGATCTAATTCCCCAGCCCAAAGTACCTCCCTACCAACCCGAATTTCTCCAATTGCTAAAGTCCTTGCAAATTCCCGTTGTCGATACTCATCAGGCGTGGTCAACCTCACCCCAAAAAACCATCGAAACTTATTTTCGAGATAACGTACACCTGAGTGTTGCTGGCAATCAAGCCGCCGCTAATTTACTATTTGAAGCACTTTGCCCAACTAAGCAGCTACCAGACTGCTAGCTTTAGCGCTACTTCCCCATAACATAGCCTCACCTCTTGCACCAAAACCTCCGCGTCCTCTGCGTAAACCTTTGCGTTCCTCTGCGTTAAAAAAATCAACCCTTACAAACTTCTTAACCAAAGTGCCAGATCTAAATTGATCGACTTAACAACACAGGCATTTTGCCAACCTTCAGGCGGTTCTGTAGGGAGAGCAAGGCTTCTTTGCCTGTCAAATCCCTTACCTGCCGGACGCCGAAGCTTCTAGGCACCTCCAGGGTTATTTCTCCCTTTGGGTTCCAGACAATCCAGGCGCGATCGCCACCTTCTTTAGTTAACTGGCACATCCAGGTTTCATCACCGTCGCGATCGCATCCCTCCAGCCGCGAGCCTATTAGCCATTTTTGCACCTCACCATAGGCTTTTCCTGCGGCGGTGAGGGTTTTACCATCCTTCTCAACTAAAAGAATCGTCACCACATTCCGGTTATCCCAGGCATACCAGTAATAGCGAGGAATCCCTAGCGCCCAGTTGAGAATGTAAGCCCTAGCGACGTAAGCTGCACTATCTTCCTCGGAAAAGAAGATATTTTGACCTTTCTCCCCAAAACCTGTTTCCGTGTTCCAGAGGGGCTTTTTTTCTAAGCCGTGTTTTTTCATCACCGCTTGAATTTGCTGAATTTGCGGTATGGCGGCTTCAGGCGGTAAATCGTGTTGTTGCTGATAGAAGTGGGCACCGACGATATCGGTGTAAGCGTCTCCTCCCTTGCTGAAATACTCATCTAGCCAAGCTGCCCCGCCTTTAACTAGCCACCCGTAGTCTCCGGCAATGACAGACGGGGAGACGACCTGAATCGCGGGGTCAACCTCTTTGAGGATGGTGTAGGCTTCACGGGCTAACACCAGCATTTCATCGAGGGTGCCTGTGTAGAAGTTTTTCAGATTCGGTTCGTTCCAAATTTCGTAGTAGCGAATTTTGCCTTTATAACGAGTAGCAACGGTGCGGACGTAATTGCGCCAGTCTTCCAGGTCTTTTGGTTCGGAGGGGGTAGGGCCATCGCCGTAGGGAGAGGAGTCATCAGGGCGAGCGGCTGCCCACTTTGGCGTTAGTCCCATAACGTAGATCAAGTCCACGCCTTTTTCCTGGGCTAACTGCACGCAGTCATCTAGGGTTCTGAAATCCCATTCTCCTTTGTGTCGTTCTAAATGCGGCCAAAAAGGAAGCCCCGCCGAGCTACTCGTATCCCACAATCGCCAACTCGCAACTCCCTCTGGCCAAAGGTTGCTGAAGGGTTCGGCAATGTGCATCCCAAACAGCGATCGCTCAATTACTGCCGATTGTCCTGATAGAGTAGTCTCCCTCAAACGAGAGTCCGGCGCTTTCTGGGCGGCAAGCTGATGGAAGGCGATCGCCACAACCACGATCACAGTAGCGATCGCTAAACCGAAAAATTTGACCAATTTGAGGCTAAATTTATTAGTCATTCTGTAGTTCTTAGTTCAGTACAACGGACAACTGACCACTGCAATAACTAAGCGACGGAAACAACCATCCCTTCCCGTGCTAAGAAGCCACCAGAGAAGCGTTCTTGAACTTCCACCTCAATGCCATCCAGAAAATCGTCGCTGTGGTTGGGTTCGTGGTGAAAAATTGCCACCTTCTTGACACCTGCTGCCTCTGCCACTTTTATCGCTTCCTGCCAAGTGGAGTGTCCCCAGCCCACTTTCGGTGACTTGGGGTTGTGATACTCCTCATCGGTGTACATAGCATCGTAAATTAGGATATCGGCATTACGGGCAAGGTGCAGCACATTTTCATCCAAGCGGTCTGGAAAATGTTCGGTATCCGTGCAGTAAAAGACAGAATGCCCTTCCCACGTTATCCGATAGCCCATTGCGCCATTAGGATGATTCAAGGGACTGGTTTCGATGGTAATGTCATCCAGAGTGAAGGTATCGCCACAGACTACATCGTAAAATTTCAGGTCAGCCTGAACTTCTTTAATGGGAACGGGGGAGTTTAAATGCAGGACACGATCATTGAAATGCTGTTCCATCACTTCTCCCTGTGGTGCCGCCCCATGAATGTGGAAGCAATTGCCCTTGTTAAAGACGGGAGTAAAGAAGGGAATTCCTTGAATGTGATCCCAGTGGTAGTGGGTAAAAAACCAATGGGCTTCTATAGCCTTCTGAGACGCTAAAGTTTTTCCAAGCATCCGTAAGCCAGTACCGCCATCAAAAATCAGGCGTTTTCCACCCACGCGCATTTCGACACAGGAGGTATTGCCTCCATAGCGAACCGTTTCTTTTCCAGGGGAGGGAACACTGCCTCGTACTCCCCAGAACTGGATAACAAAATCAGAGTCAGAACTGGTTTCCATTGTAGGGATTAGGGACTAAAGACTAGAAAGCAGGGGAGACAAGGACGAAAAAGGACGAAATATGTTAGCGCAGCGGGGCGAAGCCCAAGATGAAAAATGAAATTAACAGTTGGGAAATGGCGATGAGCTATAAACCCGGCTTGTGTAGAGCCAGGAAGGGCAAAACCTGAACCCTAAGCCACTGACTCCGTACTGTTTGCTCAATCGCCAGCTCACTAGTTACCAGTCTCTTTAGCCTGTAAAACACCACACTGACCCTGATGACGCAGCAGGTGATCGCATAAAACTAAAGCAACCATTGCCTCTACCATAGGCACGGCTCTAGGCAAAACGCAAGGGTCATGTCGTCCTTTTGCTGCCAAGACTGTCTCTTCACCTGTACTAGTGACGGTACGCTGTTCTTTTCGTATGGTAGCAGTGGGTTTAAACGCTACCCGTAGAATAAGGTTTTCTCCGTTACTGATGCCGCCTTGGATACCCCCAGAGTTATTGGTTACGGTACGAATATTTCCGGCTTCATCTGTATAAAATTCGTCATTATGTTCGCTTCCGGTGAGCAAGGTTCCAGCAAAGCCCGAACCAATTTCAAACCCCTTGCTGGCAGGGAGGGACATGACAGCTTTTGCTAAATCGGCTTCTAATTTATCAAATACAGGTTCTCCCAAGCCTTTGGGCAAATTCCGGGCGACACATTCGACAACGCCACCAAGGGAATCGCCACTTCGTCCAGTCTGCTCAATTTTTTCAATCATCCGTTCAGCGCATTCCCCATCTGGGCAACGGACAATATTGCTTTCGACTTGTTCGAGAGTCACCGTGTTGGGATCGACAATGCCTTCTAAATCTTTGATGCGCTTGACATAACCAACAATTTCCACCCCGGTAACTTGCTTGAGGATTTTTTTAGCGATCGCTCCGGCGGCGACTCTGCCAATCGTTTCCCGTGCGGAAGACCTCCCGCCCCCTTGCCAGTTGCGAATGCCATACTTGGCATCGTAGGTGGCATCGGCGTGAGAAGGACGATAAGTCTGCACCATCTCACTGTAGTCCTGCGATCGCGTGTCCTGATTCCGCACCAGAATCATCACTGGTGTTCCTAGGGTTTTTCCTTCAAATACTCCCGACACAATTTCGCAGGTGTCACTTTCCCGGCGCGGCGTCGTGATTTTGCTTTGTCCCGGACGCCTACGGTCGAGTTCAATTTGAATTTCTTCAGCGGAAATTTCTAACTGGGGTGGACATCCATCTATCACTACCCCTACGCCACCGCCGTGGGATTCACCAAAAGTTGTAACTCGAAACAGATGCCCAAAGGTATTGCCCATAATAGTTGAGGAAGCACAGATTCGATTTTAACAGTCGTTACTGATTGAGACGGTGATTTCCGTGACCTCTCAACTCATAACGCTGTGACCTGAGAGGGCGTCGCGCTGACTGACAAAGTAGAGCAACAGAGAAAAGCTTGATATGAAGTTTACACCACTACTTTTTGCAGATGTAGAGCTGTAACTACTTGTGCTTATCTGAGTGGGTCTTGGGCAAAACAAGCGCCTGAGTACGGGCGATCGCACTAATACTTCACTATTTGGGACTATGCCGCAATACTTTGGAGCCTTGCCAACTACAGAATCATCCTGGTCAACCCTCAGCAGGGTAGAAACGGTTGAACGTCACGAACGAGGCATCTTCTGCGATTGTGGCGGCCCTCGCGTCTCCATCAGCATTCTGGCAGCCAATTTAATTCGGGTGCGGATGTCCCCAAGCGGAGAGTTTTTGCCACGCCGACCTTGGGCTGTCACTCAAGCGGATGAAGAGTGGGTCTCAGTTCCCTTTGAAGTTGAAGAGAGCGCCGATGCCATTGAACTTTCGACAGAACAGATCCGGGTGCGGATTGGGCGCGATCCTTGTCGAATTGAGTACTTTGACAAAGACGGGAAGCCTTTTGCTCGCGATGAGGCAACTCTGGGCAGCGGTTGGCACAAGGGAACGGTAGCCGGGTGGAAGCACATTGAGGCAGAGGAACACTTTTACGGGTTTGGGGAACGGACAGGATTGCTCGACAAGCTGGCAGAAACTCAAACCAACTGGACAAAAGATGCCTTAGATTACGGCCCGCTCACGGATGAGATGTACCAAGCCATTCCCTTCTTCATGGCACTGCGTCCTGGTGTCGGTTACGGAGTATTTTTCAACACCACCTTTTGGAGTCAGTTCGATATCGGTGCCGAACATCCGGGAGTGTGGCGGATGGAGACTCGTGGCGATGAGTTGGACTACTACATCATCTATGGCCCCTATCCCCAGCCAATTTTAAGTACCTACACGCAGCTAACTGGACGGATGCCTCTGCCGCCAAAGTGGTCATTGGGATACCACCAGTGCCGTTGGAGTTACGAATCAGAGGAGATTGTGCGGGAACTCGCGCAAGAGTTTCGCCAACGCCAAATCCCCTGTGATGTCATTCATCTCGATATCGACTATATGAGAGGCTACCGGGTTTTTACCTGGAGTCCCAAACGCTTTCCTAACCCCGAACAGTTATTGAGCGACTTGAAGCAGGATGGCTTTAAGACCGTGACGATTATTGACCCTGGCGTGAAGTACGAACCAGAAGCCGACTATAAGGTTTTTGAGCAAGGGTTAGAGAAGGATTATTTTGTGCGGAAGGCGAACGGTAGATTGTTCCACGGCTACGTTTGGCCAGATAAAGCCGTGTTCCCAGATTTTTTGCGCTCAGATGTGCGGGAATGGTGGGGGAATTTGCACAAAAGCCTCACGGAAAGCGGAGTGGCGGGCATTTGGAACGATATGAATGAGCCGGCAATTGATGACCGCCCCTTTGGAGATAAGGGCAATAAAATCTTTTTTCCCGATGATGCCCCCCAAGGGCCCGACGATGCCAAAACGACCCATAGGGAAGTACACAATCTCTACGGACAGATGATGGCACGGTCGGCGGCGGAAGGGCTAGAACGCGCTCGTCCGACTGAACGATCGTTTGTCTTAACGCGCTCTGGTTATGCGGGGATTCAACGCTGGTCGGCAGTTTGGACGGGTGACAATCACGCCTTGTGGG
Organism: Kastovskya adunca ATA6-11-RM4; assembly: GCA_019359445.1. Classification (GTDB taxonomy): domain Bacteria; phylum Cyanobacteriota; class Cyanobacteriia; order Cyanobacteriales; family Coleofasciculaceae; genus Kastovskya; species Kastovskya adunca. The sequence continues at coordinate 107,054 of JAHHHJ010000010.1, forward strand.
AGTATCTAGAATGGTCGCTGCCGATGCTCTGCAATCTCGGTTTATCGGGGGTTCCCTTTGTCGGGTCTGATATTGGTGGTTTTGCGGGCAATGCGACGGCAGAACTATTTGCCCGTTGGATGCAAGTAGGGATGCTCTATCCCTTGATGCGCGGTCACTCGGCACTCACCACTGCCCAGCACGAGCCTTGGGTATTTGGCGATCGCGTGGAGAAAATTTGCCGCGAGTACATCGAACTACGCTATCGCTTGCTCCCTTACCTCTACACCTTCTTTTGGGAAGCCGCGCAAACAGGTGCCCCGATTTTGCGACCTCTACTTTACCAATTCCCCGAAGATCAAAATACCTACAAACTCTACGATCAGGTGCTACTCGGTTCATCTTTAATGGCAGCCCCAGTTTATCGACCGGGAGTAGAATGCCGTAGCGTGTACTTGCCCGCAGGTCGCTGGTATGACTGGTGGACAGGCGAATCGCTTACCGGATCAACCCACATCCTTGCCTCAGCCCCCTTAGAACGGATGCCGCTTTATGTCTGTGCCGGGGGAATCATCCCCATGCAACCCGTGATGCAGCACGTCGATCAGCGTCCTATCGACCTATTGACGCTGCGTGTCTTTCCCGGTGAGGGCGAGTTGACGTTTTATGAGGATGACGGTCGCTCCTTTGATTACAAGTCCGGGGCGTTCTGTACGACGACCTATCGAGTGCGCGTTGAAGGGCAAGAAGCGATCGTTGAAATAGAAGGGCGGGAAGGTAACTGGACGCCACCAGCGCGGGAAGTTGTAGTGGAGTTGGTGGGTGTAGGAGAGCAGCGCTTTAACGATGACGGCACAGCACGACAGTTGAGGTTTGCTACGAACGATTAAGCTCTGTTCTACTGGCAGCAAGGGTTAGGGGATGAGGGCTTTCCCCTACCCGACGGATAGATATTTGCTGTAAGCCGCCTTATCTCGCCGCCACAGCCTCGGGGCGATCGCTTTGTAGCAAACCAGTCAGCAGGGAAGCAGGAGGCTGCTCGTAGGGCCAAGCGAAGGCATGGCGGAATGCCGCATTCTGACAAGCCTCTAGCTGCTCAAAGTCAATGATGTCTAAGGTCAGTAAGTTTTCGTACTCGAAGGGCAGACGGACGTTGTGCAGTCCCGCATTGTCTGTACAGATGGCGATATCCACACCCGCTTCAAAACAGCGGTCAAAAACGATCTTCAGTTGCTGCAAATCCTCTAACGTGCCTGTTTGGAGGTACGTAGTGGGGCAAACTTCCAGGCATTGCTGGCATTTTGCCACCTCTGGTAATAACTCTGGATACTGCAAGGGAATTTGGATACCGTGACCAATTCTCATCAGATAGGGGAGCAGTTCTGGGTAGCAGCCGTTGGAGGTTTCGTAGAGATGACCAGTGGTTTTAATGTTGAGCGATCGCGCATACTGATACAACTGCACAAACTCATCCAAACGCTCGGCAACATGGGCATCTCCCCCCGCTAAATCCACCGCGCAAACATACTCGCGATGTTGAGCCGCAAGGTCAACAATTGCCCGATTCACCTCATAAGGAAGGCGCGAGTGCATACACAGGATTTGGCTAGTCACGATCGGATACTCCGGAACCTGGCTAGCGCGTCCGACAATCTCCACAATCTCTGCCATCTGCTCAATGCGTTCAGATTGGCTTAACTTCTCTGAAGTCCGCAGGTAGGGAGTGTAGCGCAACTCTAAGTAAGCGAGATTTTCAAAAATATAAGCACCGCGTAGCAGTCGGTAAATAAAGTAAGGCAATGTTTGTGCTGTTTGGACACTTTCCACCAGCGTATGCAATTCTAAATATTCATCTAGAGTGTTTCGAGGACGGGTATAAAACTCCTCAAACTCCGAGTATTCAGGAAATCGGTGTGCTAAATCAGGGTTTTGGCGTTGAAAATATCGCCAAAGAATACGAGGCACAACCGATCCACCCAAATGACGATGCAGATCAGCGTATAAAGTCACAAGAATAAACCTCTTTTAATATCTTCAGGAGTTTTTGGTACTATTAGTTAGTCTGTGGAAGTAAGTTTTCCCAGTCGCTTATAGCCACTGGAAGTGCTGCAATGGCTCATTCACAGTACGCCTGTCACTAATGATCAGTGAGGAGCGTACGCAAAAATAAGTTGTCCACACGTTGACATCGGGAGCAAAAGCTGCCGATAATTTTCATTTGTGTAAACTTTAGCGCTTTTAATAAACCCTTGGCTAACGTCATTGTTATTGGTGCCCAATGGGGCGATGAAGGAAAAGGTAAAGTTACCGACTTACTCAGTCGTTCGGCAGATGTCGTCGTCCGTTACCAGGGTGGAGTCAATGCTGGACATACCGTTGTTGTTAAAGATCGAACCTTTAAGCTACACCTGATTCCTTCAGGGATTTTATACCCGGAGACTGAGTGCATTATTGGTTCTGGAACGGTCATTGACCCGCAGGTTTTGATCCAAGAACTGGATCAACTCAAAGCGCTGGGGATCTCCACGGACAACTTATTTATCTCAGACACTGCTCACGTTACGATGCCGTATCATCGTTTGATCGATAAGGCATCAGAAGAACGACGGGGAAATCATAAAATCGGCACGACAGGTCGAGGGATTGGCCCCACCTATGCCGACAAATCCGAGCGCATAGGGATTCGCATCTTAGATTTGATGGACCCCCAAGCGATCAAACAACAGTTGCACTGGACAGTCAACTACAAAAACGCCATTCTCGAAAAACTCTACAATCTACCACCCCTCGACCCAGAGGAGGTGATTTCTCAGTACTTGGAGTTTGCCGAGCGGCTACGTCCCCATGTAGTGGATTGTTCGCTGAAGATTTACGACGCGATTCAGCAGCGGCGCAACATTTTGTTTGAAGGAGCACAAGGAACGCTCCTCGACTTAGATCACGGCACCTATCCCTACGTCACCTCTTCTAACCCCGTAGCTGGTGGTGCTTGTGTCGGTGCTGGGGTCGGGCCAACGATGATCGACCGCGTGATTGGTGTGGCGAAGGCTTATACCACCCGCGTTGGGGAAGGGCCATTTCCCACAGAACTTGGCGATAAACTAGGAGAGTTGCTGTGCGATCGCGGAGCGGAATTTGGCACCACCACGGGTCGCCGCCGCCGCTGTGGTTGGTTTGATGCGGTCATCGGTCGTTACGCTGTCCGCATCAACGGTATCGACTGTCTAGCGATTACTAAATTGGATGTCTTAGATGAGCTAGACGAAATTAAGGTCTGTGTCGCCTATGAAATCGGTGAAAAACGCTGTCAGGATTTCCCTAGCAGCGCTCGCCTGTTTTCCCAGTGCCGACCGATTTACAAAACTCTGCCCGGTTGGCAACAATCGACGGCGGATTGTCGGTCTTTAGAAGACTTGCCGAAGCAGGCGTTGGACTATCTGAAGTTCCTGGCAGAGTTGATGGAAGTGCCGATTGCTCTTGTCTCCATAGGAGCTAGCCGCGACCAAACCATCATCGTAGAAGACCCCATCCACGGCCCTAAGCGAGCTTTGTTGGATGCTAATGGTACGCCTGTCGCCTCCTACAAGGCGTCATAAAGCCAGAAAGATGAAGGATAAAGTGTGAAAGATGAAACCAGTCATCTTCTGCTTGATCGATCATCTTTCAATCTTCAGTTGAGGCGCTGTCCGGTTTGAGACGGAAGAAAATTCTGTCTCAAAACGCAACAATTTCTAAAGCTAGCCGATAATAGCTTTCTGTCAACACTTATAAACCCTAAGAGCGATTGAGATGGACGTTACGATTGAATGTCAGAAAAGACCAGAAGGCAGCAAGCCGAGAGCGCTGCGTCGAGAGGGTCTAATTCCAGCGGTTCTTTACGGTCACAATGGCGTAGAATCCGTTGATTTGACTGTAAAAGCCAAAACTGCAGAAATTTTACTCAAAGATGCTTCAGTAAACAACACCCTGATTCAGGTAAATGTTCCTGACATTTCCTGGAGTGGCAAAGCTATCCTTCGGGAAGTACAGGCTCACCCCTGGAAACGTAAAATCTTGTACCACTTGAGCTTTTTCTCTGTAGCCTCTCAAGACAGCTTGGATGTTGTGGTACCCATTCACTACGTCGGAGAACCGGTGGGTGTCAAAGAGGGAGGCATTTTACAGCCTGTACTAACAGAACTTGCTATACAGTGTGCCCCGGATAACATTCCTGAGGTAATTGAAGTTGATGTCACCAACCTCAACGTGGGTGACAGCCTACAGTTGGAAAACATAACTTTACCCTCCGGCGTCACCTCCCAAATTGAACTAGAGCGCACTATTGTCACCATCGCAACTCCCCAAGTGGTAACAGAAGAACCCACCGAAGCCCTTAGCGATGAAGTGGCAGCCGCAATGGAAGCCTACTCTGGCGAGGAAGAAGCACCTCCCTCAGAAGCCGCTTCAGAATCAGAGTCATAAGATTTGCTAGCTATGCAATAGTTAAGTCAGGGATGCGTTGTCGTCCCTGGCTTTTTTTTTTGGAATTGGCGATCGCTTCCTATTTGGTCAACACAGTTGGCACATACTGAGGTCGTTTCGCTCGTGCTGAATCATTCTGCCTATCTACCCACTATGGGATCTTAGGCGGAAAGTTTCAGTCTATTAATAGTTATGCCGCAAGTCCTCGGTAAGGGCAGTCTTTCATCTTTTCTGTCAGTGTTTGGGGTTTAGTTTCATTTAGGTTATCTGTGAGACGGCACTTGAAGTTAAGGTGGGGGTAATCAGCGTTAAATTTAATCTGTCTTGAGTTTTGAGGACAAAGGATGGAAATCGTTCTAGCTCGATTTGAGCATCTTGAGGAAGTGTCGAATTTGTTTGATCAATATCGCGTTTTCTATAAGCAGTCCTCAGATCTTGAAGCTGCTACGAAGTTCATTCAGGAGCGTTTCCAAAAGAAAGATTCTACTCTCCTTATAGCGAGTGACGACGGGTACGTGGTTGGGTTTACCCAACTTTATTCCAGCTTTTCCTCAGTGTCGATGAAGCCTGTTTGGATTTTGAATGATTTATTCGTGGAGGAAACCTGCCGAGGGAAGGGCGTTGCAAAGTTGCTGATGAGTACAGCAGAAAATTTTGCACGAGAAACAGGAGCAGTCCGAATCATTTTAGCAACGCAAATTTCTAATATTGCAGCGCAATCTCTTTATGAATCGCTTGGGTATAGCAAAGATGAAGGGTTCTATCACTATGCGTTACGGTTATAGTGGCGGTGATTTGAAGTTAATCCTGCAACTAGGGAAAGGTAGTTCGCATTGTCTAAGTCACTGTAACGACGAACTGTAGTTACAATAAGCCAACTGTAGCGGTTGTTTGGTGATGGAGTTTGAATGGGATGAAGCAAAGCGCCTTGCCAATCTTCGCAAGCATGGGATTGATTTTATTGACGTTCTAGCAGTGTTTGATGGAGACACGGTGATCGTCGAGGACGAGCGCTACAGTTATGGGGAACAGCGTTTTGTCACATTTATTTGGTTTGTTGCAAGGGCGCGTTATTGCTGTTGTCCATACAGAGCGTGAGGATTGTACCCGTATTATTTCTGCAAGAAAAGCGACGAAATATGAACAACGAGTCTACTTCGAGCAACTCTCAAACTGATTGGCAACGACTGGATGCCATGACTGATGAAGACATTGATTTATCAGATTGCCCAGAGATTACGCCGGAAATGTTTGCCAAGGCAGTGGTGCGACGGGGTTTACCTGTAGCAAAAGCCAAAACTCAAGTTACGCTCCGCATTGACAGCGATGTATTAGAGTGGTTTAAGTCTCAAGGGCAGGGCTATCAAACACAGATCAATCAATTGCTACGAGCTTATATGGAAGCACATCAATAATAATAGGCTTAGTTGGTGTTGCGTTTGAAGGTGAGATTAGTTGCGGCGGCATAACAATTCAAATGCAGCGGACGTTTCTAAACCACTGGTGGTGTGTTTAAGCCTCATCGTCGCCGCTCAATAGTGGTGGTTCAGCCTTAGTTAATACTGAGAATGGAATGCAGCTAATTGGAGTTAGCTCTAGAGGTCGTTATAAAAGTATTGTTAGAACGATTTTTGATCGGCAAGGGCGTTATGGTTGGCAGGAGTATTATATTCGTGTTTCAAAAATGTATAGCTGGATTAATCAAGTAATTAATGAAAGCAGTTAGTCTGCCTTGCCTAACATAGCCCATGCACACCGACCGCCAAAAGCTGATCAGTTGTGGTGTAAAAGTTATCTGTGTCTGGTGATTGGGAACGTTAGGCGGCTGGCAAAAGGATAAAAGAATGACATCAATGCAGAGTAAGAATCTACATTTCGAGCCACTCACTGCTGCCCATGCTGACGATCTCTTTGCTGTTCTGACTACACCCTCCGTCCTCGCCTTTATTGATCCAACAGGAAAACCACCAACCTTAGAGGAACTCAGAGCAGAATATGCTGCTCGTGCGAGTGGGCCAGTGAATCTGATAACGCCCACCGAGAAATGGTTCAACGTGGCAGTACACTTGAAAGCTGATTCCTCTAAAGCGATCGGTCGGCTTGAGGCGACAAGGTACAGCAAGTGGGGTGAGGTAGCCTACTTATTAGGTGAAGCGTGGTGGGGAAAGGGATTGGCATTCGAGGCGATGCATTGGTGGCATGATTACCTTGAAGCGGTTGTACCAGGAACCCAGTGGTGGGCTACAGTACATCCAGCGAACCAGAGGAGCATCCGGCTCCTGACACGTCTTAAGTACGAGGAGGTAGACTCGAGTAGGCGACCGAAACTCCAATCCTATGATTTAGGAGATCGCTGCTTCATTCGTTCTGATCATGTTAAAGAACATACCGCCTAACAATCCCGTTGCACACCGACCGTGTCTATACAGTCGGTTGTCCGAAAGGTTTTAGCGGCGGGTGATGGGCAACGTTGGGCTGCTTTTCCTTATCTGTGAGACGGCACTTAAATTGCTTCTGTTGAGTGCCAAAAGCGATCGGTATGCCCGAAGATGTGATTGAGGATTTGAGGCGAGTAGCACCATTACTTGGTTTTTCTGGGTATCAGCCTTTAGCGCGTGCATATATTGGGCAAGGATTGCGGGCTGACTTGGAGCGTTTAGAAGGCGATACGGTGTTTGCATTGATTGCAAGTCTAAAGCGTCATGGTGTCAGTGATGAAGTGATTCAAGAGGCACTAGGCGAAGTGACTGGGCATTAGTATAGGTTGGGGTTGCAGCTAGCATCCCAACAACCCCAACGCAGCGGACAGACAAAAGTCTACTGATGCTGAGTTTGAGGTTTCTTTTCTAACAAGCAATCACTCAATAACAATATCTCTAGCTATTTCAATAACTCTTTCAATAGGTAAATCACTTGCTACGGTAATGATTAAACCACGTCTTTGAAAAGCTACCTGGCTAGGTGTTCTACTACCTTGAATACACCCATAACCATTAGCAATAGCTTCAGCTTCACTAGTGGGGGAATCGCAATTCACCATGACTGTAACGGGTGTTCCATCAGTAAGACGCACTCGATTATTACCATGCACAAATCTTAAACTGATGCCTGGAGTAATAATTAGGGAAACGGTAATTACGAAAACAGTGTGTCCACTTCCTCGGTAACGAACACTCGATATCACTTGGTAGCTAACTGAATTGGGGGAAGGTGTAAAGTTTTCTAATTGAGGGCTAACATTATCACGAGGAGACCAAATAGCAACCTCTTCTGCTATGTCAGATGGTGGATTCGCTAATCGAGCAGATGGAAGACCTTCGCTACCAGGAATTCTTTCATCTCGTTGAACTACAACGTAATCTGTTGTCTCATCAGGTACAAGTCGAGGAACAACTCTAGCTATCCCTTGATTCCGATTATCTCCACTATTTTGGGCAATTTCAGAAGCCATTGCTACACCGCTAAGCACAAAAACTGGGGTGAGAACGAGTGGAAAGAGCCGTAGTATAAACATATGACAAATACAGGAATTCCGCCTTTAATCCAGCAGATGATGCAGCCGGGGTTTTATCCTCATGCGGTGACAGAACCGATTCAGATGATGCAGACCCATGTGTCTTACGTGTTGCTCACGGGAGACTATGCCTACAAAGTGAAGAAAACGGTGAATTTTGGCTTTCTGGATTATTCCACTGTGGAGGCACGGCAACACTTTTGCTTAGAAGAAATTCGCCTTAATCAGCGGACTGCACCAGAAATCTATCTGGAAGTATTGCCGATTGTACAGGTAGGCGATCGCTTTCAACTAGGAACGGCAGGGGCTGAAAACCCTGTGGAGTACCTCTTGAAAATGCGTGCCTTTAATCAAGATGACCTCTTGAGCTGTCGGTTTGAGCAGGGGAAGCTGACAGAAGCCGAGATGGAGGAGTTGGGGCGGGTGGTTGCCCAATTCCACGCCAAGGCTCACAGGGATGATTACATCCGTAGCTTTGGGCAAGTTGCGAAAGTGCGAGAAGCCCTTGATGAGAACTACCAACAGACGCAGAAGTATATCGGTAGTGCCCAAACGCGCCAGCAGTACGAAGAAACACAAGCGTTTACCGATGAGTTTTTTGCCAATCGGCAAGCCCTTTTAAATAGCCGGATTGAAAATAACTGGATTCGGGAATGCCACGGCGACTTGCACCTACGAAATATTTCTCTGTGGCAGGGCAAAATTACGCTATTTGACTGCATTGAGTTTAATGAGCCATTCCGATTTGTCGATGTGATGTACGATGTGGCGTTTATGGTAATGGATTTGGAGGTTAGGGAAAGCCTCGACTTTGCCAATGCGTTTTTGAATAGCTATGTGGAGCAAACTGGCGACTGGGAAGGGTTGCAGGTGTTGCCGTTGTACCTGTCTCGACAGGCATATGTGCGGGCGAAAGTGACTTCTTTCTTGTTAGATGACCCGGCGGTGCCAGAAGCCGCTAAAGAAGAAGCCGCAGCAACGGCGGCTAGTTACTACAAGCTGGCATGGCAATATACACAACCTCAAAATGGTCAGCTAATCTTGATGTCCGGGTTGTCCGGTTCTGGGAAGACTACTGTAGCAAGAAAAATTGCCCGCAGACTTAGAGCGATTCACCTACGCTCCGATGCCGTGCGGAAGCATCTGGGAGGGGTGGGGTTAGAGCAGCCGGGTGGTGCTGACTTGTACACAGCCGAAATGAGTCAAAAAACCTACGATCGCTTACTAGAGCTGGGGATAACTTTGGCAAGTCAAGGCTTCTCGGTGATTTTGGATGCTAAGTACGACCGCTCTGAGTTGAGAGGAAACGCGATCGCCAAAGCCCAATCCCACGACCTACCGATTAAAATCGTTCACTGTACAGCCCCCCTAGAAGTATTACGCGATCGCCTATCAAAACGTACTGGCGATGTCTCAGATGCCACCCCAGAGTTAGTGGCTCAACAACAAGCCACCGCTGAACCGTTTTCCGAGATAGAACAACCCTTGGTTATTGCTCTGGATACAACACAAGACTGGCAATCTCAATTAGACAAGCTAATTACTAACAATTAAAAAACATTTAGTTATTAACTAATTCTTCGTGACCTTCTAGAAATGAGCAATAAAGAGGGCAATAAAGTCAGATTAATCCCTTCAGCCGATGGGATTTCAGCCGGGTTGCAAATCTGGTTGTTTTTCTTGTTCAGCTTTGTTTTGCTCCGGTACTCCATACCCCTAAGTATCTTCATGGGAGCCGTTGCCGGATTGGCTGGAGGGTGGATTGTTACCTGGTTAAAAAGCAAGGACAGACCAAGAAAGCTCGCCTCTGGAGAGATAGAAGAACCAGAAGAAAATTCACGAAAAGTAAGAGGGCTTCGTCTCGCCAAAGAGCAACGAGATATCAAAGCCAAAAAGCGCAATCAGCGTTTGATGGTTCCTCCTAGCTGGTTTTCTAGAAAGAAGAAATAACGCTGCTAATGGCTAATCCCCAGTTCACTGTCATAGAGATGAGGGGATAAGGGGATGAAGAGATGAGGAGATGAGGAGATGAGGGGATGGGTGAATTTATTAACTAAGATAGCTGTTTACTTCTAACCTAAGCACCCTTCATACTTCATACTTCATCCTTCTATGTTCCTCTTTCTCTCTAAGCTACTACCTCTATTTTTCTACCCCCTAGGGCTAGCTTGCGTACTGCTATTAGTCGCGTTCGTGTTGTCGTGGAAACGCTCTCGCTGGGTACCTTTGCCCATCGTCTTAGCGTTGGTTGTTTTGTTGGTAGCGGGGAATGGTTGGGCAAGTAATGCCTTAGTGCGATCGCTGGAATGGCAGCACATCCCCAAAGGAGAACTTCCCAACGCTGAGGCAATTGTGATTTTGGGAGGGGCAACGAAATCACAACTGCCTCCCAGACCAGGGGTAGATTTGAGTGAAGAAGGCGATCGCGTTTTTTATGGTGCCCAACTCTATCGTGAAGGCAAAGCACCGATTGTCATTGCCTCTGGAGGGCGAATTAGCTGGCGCGGTAGCGGGTCTTCGGAGTCAGCAGATATGGCGGAGATTTTGCAAGTGTTGGGAGTGCCTACCTCGGCAATTGTGCAAGACCCTACCTCTTTGAATACTTATCAAAATGCCGTTAATGTGAAGCGAATTCTCACAGAGCAAGGTATCCGACGGGTATTACTTGTCACATCTGCCATGCACATGCCGCGATCGCTAATGATTTTTCAGCGTCAGGGAATTGAGGCGATCCCCGCGCCCACTGACTTTTTAGTGAGCGAACAAGATGTCGAAGAATCCGATAGGAGCAGGGAAGCAACGCTCTTAAATCTCCTCCCTGACGCAGAGCGACTGCAAAGAACAACCCGCGCTTTAAAAGAGTATGTCGGTACAGCCGTCTATCGTTTGCGGGGATGGCTCTAGTTGAAGTATGAAGGGTGAAGTATGAAGGATGAAAAGAGTGCTGAGTGCTGAGTGCTGAGAAGGATAAAGTATGAAAGGTAAGAGGTTAGAGGTTACCGTTTCACCTTATCACCTCATCACCGGGCTACGCCCCGAATCGCTAACATCACCTCATCTCCCCATCCCTCTATCTTCCCTGCTCCCAGAGGCGAATGCCCTTGTCTCTACATTCTCTCCTACTCAGGACTCAGGACTCAGGACTCAGGACTCAGGACTTAGGACTCACCGACTAAAGATTGAGTTATTTTATGGGGAATAAAAGGCTTCTTATTCTTAGGATGTTACGCAAATTATTCTCAGAAAAGCGGGTTCAGATTTGCACCTTTGTGGCTCTGGCGTCGGGATTGTTTGGAGCTTACCTCGGTGGGCAAATGAATGTCATTGCTCGTACCCAGCAGTGCCAAGATCTTATAAAGCTAAAGCTACCGGGCAAAGAAAGACTTTGCAGAATCGGGGTAACGCCCCTTGCCCTCTGGCAGGGTAGTACCAGCGGTTTATGGGTGGGAGTGGTGTTGGGAGCTTTTGTGGGGGGAGTCGTGACTCGCGAGCAAACCCTTCAAACTCCTGAGGAGGAGGCGGCTTCGCTGTCACCAAAAGAGCGGGAAGTGTTGCAGCGAGCGTTGCTACCTTTAGCAATGAAGTCATTGGAACCCGTAGGCGAGGGGGAACTAGACTTTCCTCTCCTCAAGGAGCCGGAAGCACTAAAAAAGCTAACGCGATCGCAAGTTAGTCAGTTACTATTAGCACTGGGTTTTTCCGATTCCGCCATTGAGGCGGTATGGCAGGAAGTGACGGTAGCAAGGATGAACGATGAAGGATGAAATTAATAGGGGTGAGTACCAGTGTGAAGCTCATCTTGATCTGTATGATTCGCCTAGTTGCCAGTCTCTCGCTACGCAAGCTGCAACTGGGCGTCACTTACAGGTGCTATCAACGCTAAACAAAGACGCGATAGAAGTGCGCTTGTGTGAAGACGGTTACTCAGCTTGGTTGCCAATGCCAGACTTGGACAAGCTAACGTTAGCCCAAACAACTTATCAAGCGATCGCTCTTACCCGAACAGAGATTCACCCGCGTCTCCCTGACGTTATTGCCTTTACCCAAAATGCCAGCAAAGTACCTAACTATTACCTTTGGGGTGGCACTGTTAGCCCAAATTACGATTGTTCTGGGTTAATGCAAGCCGCTTTTGCCGCTTCTGGGATTTGGCTACCCAGAGACTCTTATCAACAGGCAGATTTCACTGAGTCTATCAGCGTTGAAGAACTGCAACCGGGAGATTTAGTCTTCTTTGCCAGCGACCAAAAAGTTAACCACGTCGGGCTATATTTGGGAAACCATTGCTATATTCACAGTTCTGGTAAAGATAAGGGACGCAACGGCATCGCCATTGATCGCCTTTCAACTCAAGGAGATGCGATCGCTAGGGCTTATTACCAGCAACTGCACTCTTGCGGTCGAGTCGTGGCAAACTATCAACTTAATCAATAGCCAAGGAGCCAATGATACAAGAGCAAGAGCTTCAAGGAAGCCCTGAGTACTACTCACGGCTTCCGGTAGAACCTGTCAAGAAACTGAAATTTAGCAAGAACAATGCTTTTCAAGTTGAGCTGCGGCGGCGCGTCGATGCCTTCTTCCGAAACACTGGGCGAAGGGAACGGGACTGCGTGCAGATGTATGTGAAGACAGCCATTCTGCTGCTGGGTTTCGCCGCATTCTATTTGTTGTTGGTGTTCTTTGCCCAAACATGGTGGCAGGCTCTGCCCCTGTCCATCCTCCTGGGTCTAGTAGCGGCAGGAATCGGTTTCAACATTCAGCATGACGGCGGACATCAGGCTTATTCAAATATCCCCTGGGTTAATCAGCTCATGGGGATGACCATAGAACTGATCGGCGGCAGTTACTACAACTGGCGCTGGCAGCATACTGTGTTCCATCACATCTATGTCAACATCACGGAGCATGACACCGACCTCGACATCGGCATCTTCGGTCGGCTAACCCCACATCAACAGTGGAGACCGTTTCATCAATGGCAGCACTATTACCTCTGGCTGTTGTACGGGTTGATGGGGATCAAGTGGCAACTTTATGATGATTTCCACAGTGTCCTAACTAAACAGATGGGCGACCATCAGTATCCACGCCCTCAGGGGTGGGATTTAGTAATTTTTCTAGGTGGGAAAGCAACCTTCCTCTCCTTGGTCTTTGGGATTCCCCTGTTTTTCCATCCCATCTGGGTCGTCCTAGTATTCTATGGAGTAGCGGCGAGCGTGTTTGGTGTGGTGTTGAGCATTGTCTTTCAATTAGCCCACGCCGTTGAAGAAGCGGAGTTCCCTCTACCCCAGAAGGACACCGGGCGGATCGATAACGATTGGGCGATGCATCAAGTCGAAACCACTGTGAACTTTTCCCGCTACAACCCTGTAATCACATGGTTCCTCGGCGGACTCAACTTTCAGGTTGAACATCACCTTTTTCCCCGGATTTGCCACGTCAATTACCCAGCCATTTCGCAGTTGGTGGAGGAAACCTGCCAGGAATTTGGGGTGAAATACATAGAGCACAAGTCCTTCTGGGCAGGTGTGGTTTCCCATTTTCGTTGGTTGCGCCGCATGGGGATGAAGAATTTTGACCCTACTCAACATCTAGTCTCAAGGACTAAGCTTGGTGCGTAAGCTCTGATCCCTGGAGAGAACACCAATCTATCGGGTGAGGGCAGTCGTCGCAGATAATGTTAAGAATAGTAACTAGGAACGACAACCTGCTTAACATTCTGTAAGGTGCCTAGGGTTTGTGAAGATATTTAGCACGCTTGAACCAGAACAACGTAAAAACCTCCAGGTTTTGTTTATTACGGGTCTACTGTTTTGGTCAAGCTTGGCTTCGCTGCTGCCAACGTTACCCCAATACATTGAGGATATTGGGGGAACGACGCAGCAGGTGGGAATTGTCATGGGCTGCTTTGCCATCGGTTTGTTGCTGTTTAGAACAAAGCTGGGGCATATTGCTGACCACCGCAGCCGTCAACTGGTTGTAATCATTGGCACAATTGTTGCCGCGATCGCGCCGATTGGCTACTTATTTGTGCAGTCGATTCCTTTATTGATGCTACTGCGGGCATTTCATGGCATTAGTATTGCGGCATTTACCACCGGTTACAGTGCCCTGGTTGTGGATTTGTCCCCGATGCGCCAACGGGGTGAATTAATTGGCTACATGAGTCTGGTGACTCCAATTGGGATGGCAGTGGGGCCAGCCTTGGGTGGATTTCTCCAAGAAGGGTTAGGCTACAGGGCATTGTTTCTCTGTTCCGGGGGACTGGGGTTGCTGGGGACATGCTTTGCCCAGCGCATTCAGGAACCAAAAGTTATTCGTGATACCAACATCGTGACGCCCCAACCAAAGTTGAGGGATCTTTGGAACTTAGTAAATAGTCCTCGCCTGCGGATTCCGGCAGTAGTTCTGATGCTGGTTGGGTTAGCCTTCGGGGCGATCAGTACGTTTGTGGCGTTGTTTATTCGAGAAACCGGGGCAGATTTGAATGCGGGGTGGTTTTTTACTGCCGCTGCGATCGCTAGTTTTAGTATGCGCTTAGTTGCAGGTCGCTCATCGGATCGTTACGGACGAGGAATCTTCATCACAGGTAGCTTGGTTTGTTATGCCTTAGCGATGTTGATGTTGTCCCAAGCTCAAAATCCGCAAATGTTTCTACTAGCAGGCTTCATAGAAGGCGCGGGAGCGGGGACATTACTACCGATGATGGTTGCCTTGATTTCTGACCGCTCAGCCGCCAGTGAACGGGGCATGGTCTATTCTGTGGCAATTGGGGGGTTTGATGTGGGAATTGCGATCGCCGGCCCTGTCTTCGGTTCCTTTGCTGGCTTTTTGGGCTACCGGGGCATCTTTATTCTCACCGCCAGCCTTGGGTTTCTCGCCTTGATCGTCTTCCTTACCCAGTCCAGCAAGAGCCTCTATCACTCCTTCCGCTTTGCCACCGGACGCGAACGAGACATCTACGCCTTAGATAAAAGCTTCTAGAACCAACAAAAAAGGCAAAAGAAAAAACTCCTTTGCCTTTTTGTATTTTACGGTTTGGACGGGCTAGGAGGGATTCGAACCCCCGACACCGTGGTCCGTAGCCACGTGCTCTAGTCCACTGAGCTACAAGCCCTTGACGAATATTTATAGTAGCATAGACGACTCAAATGTCAAAGAATCCTCCCAAAAATTCTTCCCAACCACAGCTAACCCACCTGAATAGCGAGGGTCAAGCCCAGATGGTGGACGTTTCTGACAAAGCAGTGACCAAGCGTCAAGCCGTCGCCGCCGCCCAAGTGCGGATGCTGCCAGAAACCTTCGCCGCGATCGCCGCCGGGAATGCTCCCAAGGGCGATGTCCTCGGTACCGCAAAGCTAGCCGGGATTATGGCAGCCAAGCAGACTTCGCAACTGATTCCCCTGTGCCATCCCCTACCGATTCATCAAGTCGAAGTACAGCTAACACCTGACCCCCAGTTACCGGGATACCAAATTCAAGCCTCCGTCACCACCAAAGCAGAAACAGGGGTAGAGATGGAGGCGTTGACGGCTGTATCTGTTGCAGCACTGACGTTGTACGACATGGCGAAGGGACTAGAGAAGTCAATTCAAATTGAATCGATTCGGCTAGTGAGTAAAAGTGGCGGTAAATCGGGGGATTATGTCAGTTGTTGAGGATACCGCCTTAAAATGAAGGTAGCTCAATAGCTTACTGAGGTTGAGAGTGAGTTCAGTCCAGTGATTTTATTAAAGCTGGGAACTCATACCTCTACAAAACTGACCACTGACGACTGACAAATTTTATGCCTCCTCGTTGGCCCCGCAAACCCGATCGCGCAGACCCCGATTATCGCCGCTTAGATGACCGGATGAACTTTGCTATACATGTGGCAATATTTGCCCTGTTTAATTCTGGCATGTGGTTTTTTAGAACCCTAAAGTATGCCGACTGGCAATGGTCTTATTTAATGACAGGCATATGGGGCGCAATCCTTTTGGGTCACGCCATCTATGTTTTTGCGATCGCTGATTATTCTCCCCTACCTGCCAAAGATACAGGGACGAAGAAATAAACCGACATTATCTCAATAAAAATGGTGAAGTCCTATGGTTAACCAAATCCCTACCGAAGCAATCGAAAAACTCGCCGCTGAGATTGGTCAAAATATTTACATGGATATTGCCAAATGGCATCTCTATTTGTCTGATGCCCACTTAGCTGTCGCGATCGCAGAACGCGTCTATCCGATGCTCAGTAGTGGCAGTCTAGACGAAAGCAAAGTGCTAGAGATGCTCGGAGATATCCCAGTCTCCCTAGGTGGTGGTAAGCGAGAAGTTCCTTTAATCGATATGCTACCCACACGCTGCCAGGTAAACTTGATCGATCTTCTCGAAGAGTATCAACGAAATATGTAGCCTCAAGGGGGCTGGGGAGAAATTTCCAGCCCTCTTCCTTTCTCCTGTCCTAACCAAACTAGCGATCGCTACACAGCAAAGTTCTGAGTGTTGCAGAGCGATGCGGAGCGACTACGAGGCATCTTACACCGCCAAAAACTTCTGAATCACATCCTGACTCAACTCGCTTGTTGAACCCGAAGCCACAATCCCGCCTTTTTGCATCGCGTAATACTTATCCGCTTGTCGGACAAAGTGCAGGTGCTGTTCAACTAATAAAACAGAAATCCCAGTTGATTCCACAATGCCACGGACAGCGGCTTCGATTTCCAGGATGATTGAAGGTTGAATCCCTTCCGTGGGTTCATCCAGAACGAGTAAGCGGGGTTTTCCCATTAAGGCGCGGGCGATCGCTAACTGCTGTTGTTGTCCGCCACTCAAGTCACCCCCCATCCGCGACAGCATTGATTTTAAGACAGGAAACAGCGCAAAAATTTCATCAGGGATTTCCATCTTGCCGTTTCTTCCACTGCGACGCGCCTCTAAACCCAGCCATAAATTTTCCTTTACCGTCAAGCGAGGAATAATCTCTCGCCCTTGAGGAACATACCCAATTCCCATTCTTGCCCGTTGATCAGGGGATTTGTTGGCAATCGATTCCCCAGCAAAAGCGATCGCCCCTGTGCGGGCTTTAAGTAGCCCCATAATAGCTTTGAGGAGTGTTGTTTTGCCGACACCGTTGCGCCCGATGAGGCACACCATTTGTCCTGCGGGTACGTTTAGATCGACATTGCGGAGAATATGACTTTCGCCGTAGTAAACATTTAAATCAGAAATTTGCAGCATGAGTAAAGATGGGGATAGGGCTAAGTTCAAAAGCGATCGCTCTATCGGTTGGAGCTATTATTTGTACCTCAGTTGAATGTTTTTACAGACTTGCCAAGAGCCAAACTAAGGGAGTACTTTTCTTGTGGGTGAGAACAATCGATTTCCGTTAACGCTCATAGAGAGTTTGAGTCTTTTATTTCTGCTGCTGTCTCCAGGACTGGTAGTAATCTATTCTCTAGTTATCAGTTTTCCAACACTTTGGCTGTGGAACTGGTTAATGCCAGATATTTTTGGGTTGCCGCAGATTTCCTGGCTTCAGGCGCTGGGTCTATGTCTTTTAGCAAAATTGCTATTTCCTCTTCCTCCCAGTCCTCAGTAGCCGTCTCTAGAACGCTGTTTTCATCTCTAAGGAAGTGAAGTTTCTAAGGGTTCGCCGAGGTAAACTTCAATCACGCGCGGATCGTTTTGGACTTCTTCGATAGTGCCTTCACACAGCACAGAACCTTCGTGCAATACAGTTACTTTCCGGGCAATCTGGCGCACGAACTCCATATCGTGTTCGATGACTAAGATCGAGTGACTTTCTGCCAGCGCGAGGAGGAGATTGCCGACATTTTCCGTTTCTTCATCTGTCAACCCCGCCACAGGTTCATCGATGAGTAACAAGTCTGGCGACTGGGCGACTAACATGCCAATTTCTAAACGTTGCTTTTCGCCGTGAGAAAGTAAAGCCGCCGGAAAATCAGCCTTCACCTCTAAGCCAACAGTTTCTAGCAATCCTACAACCCGGCGGCGATCGCTAGATGATGGACGCTCAAACAACGTAGCAAAGACATTTTTATGGCGGGTGCAGGCTAAATCTAGATTTTCCCGCACCGTCAGATTCAAATACACTCGCGGCGTCTGGAACTTGCGCCCAATTCCCAAACGAGAAATTTCGTCTTCCGGTAAGCGTCGGAGATTGCGCCCCTTAAACAACACCCGCCCCTGAGTCGGCTGCACCTTCCCAGTAATCGCATCCAGAAACGTCGTTTTCCCCGCCCCATTCGGCCCAATCACCACCCGCAACTCCCCAACATCCATACTGAAGTTCAGGTCATTGAGCGCCTTAAACCCATCAAAACTAACCGTTACATGCTCTGTTTCTAAAATTTTCCCCTTCAAATCCCCCGCCCTCTCTTCTCTGTTCTCAGTGTCCTCTGCGTGCGTGTAGTTCGTTAACTTCTAACGCTCCAACTCCTCACGTTCCCGCTGCACCTCCGGGTCTTCCTCCAAACTGGGGTAAGTAATAACCTGCCTGCGACCTGCAAAAAGCGATCGCCCCCATTCCATCCCCTGAGATCGGCACCAGCCAACTATTCCATCCGGTAGCACCGTCACCACAATTAAAAACAGCGCCCCCTGGAAAAACAGCCAACTTTCCGCATAATCCTCACTCAAACGAGTTCTGGCAAAATTTACCACCAGCGCCCCTAAAATCGCTCCGACAAGCGTGCCACGACCGCCCACAGCTACCCAAATCACCATCTCAATCGAAAAAGCAATATCCATCGCTTTGGGGGAAATGATGCCCGTTTGCAGCGTAAACATTGCTCCGGCAATCCCAGCTAATGCCGCCGAAATCGCAAACACCAAAACCTTAAATCCGGTGGGATTGTAGCCTGTAAAACGCACCCGGCTTTCGTCATCGCGAATCGCCACCAGCAACCGCCCAAAGCGCCCTCTGGTCAGCCAACGAGACAATGCATAAGCAGCGATTAAAAGCAATACCGTTACGGTGTAAAAAATAAACTGGCTTTGCGAGGCATTCACATCTGCCCCTAATAAGGTTTTGTAGTTAGTTAACCCGTTAGTGCCGTTGAAGAGTTTTTGCTGACCGTTGAAGAAGTTGAAAAAAACAATGACGGCAGCTTGAGTGAGGATGGAAAAGTAAACGCCTTTGATGCGGTTGCGGAAGACCAGATAGCCTAGCACTCCCCCCAATAAGGCAGGAATAAAGATAACGGCAACAGCAGCAAAGCCGAAGGAATCAAACGGCTTCCAAAACCAGGGCAGTTCCGTCACCCCGTAAAGACCCATAAATTCTGGTAAGCTACCTGCTTCCAAAGGCGACAGTTGCAGGTGCATGGCGAGGGCGTACCCACCCAAGGCAAAGAAGATGCCATGACCGAGACTGAGTAACCCGGTGTAGCCCCAGATTAAGTCAATACCCAGTGCCGCGATCGCCAGCGCCAAAAATCGCCCCAACAACGTCAGGCGAAAGCCAGACAAGACGAGGGGCATCACCACGATCAGGATCAGCGCGATCGCGATAACTATCCCCACTTCCAGCCCTAAGCGCTGCTTTTCCCTGCCTTTGACTTCTAGTACTGCATCTTTCATGCGATCGCCTTTGAGCAACGTTTGAATCCTACGCATCAATCGTGCGCCCCTTCTGCGGGAAAATGCCTCCCGGTCGTACTTGCAAGAACGCAATGATTAACGCAAACACCATCACCTTTGCCATACTCGTTGTTGCAAAAAAGGAGAAAAAAGCGGCTAATGGCTGTACAGAGGCAAACATCAGCGCCAGTATCCCAGAACCGAGCACATAGTTCACCGTCCCAATGGTTAACGCCGCCACAATCGTGCCTGTTAACTTTCCCACACCGCCGACGACCACCACCATAAAGGCATCAACAATGTAGTTCTGACCCGTATTTGGGCTAACCGAACCGAGCAAACTAATCGCACACCCTGCCACCCCTGCCAAACCAGAACCCAAGGCAAAGGTCAACGCATCCACCTTTTGAGTCGGAATGCCTAGGCAAGCACTCATACTGCGGTTTTGCATCACTGCCCGAATCCGCAACCCCCAAGGGGATTTTTGCAGGAACAGGTAAATCCCAATCACGCAAAGGATAGTCAGCCCAATGATAAATAGCCGCACGTAGGATAGTTGAGAGCCTGCCACAGGTACCCCTCCCCGCAGCCAACCCGGTGCGGTGACAGACACGCCCTGAGCGCCAAACCAGAGCTGAGTAATAGTTGGCTTGTATAGCTCACTCAAAAAAGACCCAGTCGTCAGAGCAATGCCCAGAGATAGGGGCAAAATAATCGCGATCGCCCAACCGCGAATCCGGGCAAAATCGGCGCGGCGAGACAAAATCTTCAGCGCCCCAAAAAACAGCAGGCAAAAAACAGCAATGTTAATCACCATCACCCAGTTCACGCTGCGAATAAACTGCTGCAAAATTAGGCTCACGCCCCACGTTGCCAACAGAGTTTCTAAAGGGCGTCCGTATAAAAAGCGAATTACTCCCCTTTCCAAAATCAACCCCACCAATGCCGCCACCAGAAACGCGATCGGCAAGGCAAAAATAATATAAACCTCAAACCACGGTTCACCCAGCAGCCGAAAGCCATTTTGCACCACGAAGGTGGTATAAGCGCCGAGCATCATCAACTCGCCATGGGCTAGGTTAATCACACCCATTAACCCAAAAACAATCGCTAGACCCAGCGCCGCGATTAATAAAACCGTACCAATGCTAATACCGCCCAAAAGAGCGTCCAGTAATCCCGCTAACAAAATTTTTCTCCTATAAGCAGGGAAAAGTTTTGAGTTGTGAATTGGGGAACTCAAACTTCACAACTCTTACCCTGATTCCTAAGCCTTCGTCTTGTATCTGCCACCCTTTGTAGGGTCAGACCAGTCGCAGGCATATCCCTTAGTCTCAGCAACGAACTGATTCCAGGGCACGGGTTCTACTGCTTTATCCGTAGAGTAGACAATCTCAAATAAGCCGTCGTCCCGAACTTCACCAATCCGCACGACTTTTGCTAAGTGGTGATTATTATCCAGCGTTACGGTTCCCTCTGGGGCTTCAAAGGTTTGACCCATAGCTGCCTTGCGTACGGCTTCAATATCCGTCGTTCCCGCTTTTTCTACTGCCTGCTTCCACAGATAAACGGCAATGTAGGCGGCTTCCATGGGGTCGTTTGTCACCCGGTCTTCGCCGTACTCTTTTTGAAACGCCTCAACAAACTTTTTGTTTTCCGGCGTATCTACCGTCATGAAGTAGTTCCAAGCCGCGTAGTGACCTTTGAGATATTCTGGCCCAATTGCCCGCACTTCTTCCTCGGCAATGCTCACTGACATCACAGGGTACTTATCTGGCCCTAAACCTGCCCCTTGCAACTGCTTGAAGAAGGCAACATTGCTATCACCGTTGAGGGTGTTGTAAATGACGCCGCCATTGGGGAGGGCAGCGCGAATTTTAGTGATAATTGGCGTTACTTCCGTGCTACCCAGGGGTAAGTAGTCTTCGC
Organism: Kastovskya adunca ATA6-11-RM4; assembly: GCA_019359445.1. Classification (GTDB taxonomy): domain Bacteria; phylum Cyanobacteriota; class Cyanobacteriia; order Cyanobacteriales; family Coleofasciculaceae; genus Kastovskya; species Kastovskya adunca. The sequence goes on from JAHHHJ010000010.1 coordinate 128,525, forward strand.
CAACAGTTTTGCCGCCTTTTGCTTCTAATTGCGCTTTGATAATTGTATTAGCCGTACGGGGGAAAACGTAGTCAGAGCCAACTAAGAAAAATTCTTTACCTTTGTTTTCTAACAACCAATCCACTGACGGTTCGATTTGCTGGTTTGGGGCAGCCCCGGTGTAAAAGATGTTCTGAGAGCATTCTTGCCCTTCGTACTGCACGGGATACCAAAGCATGTGTTTGTTTTCTTCAAACACAGGTAGCATCGCCTTGCGGCTAGCAGAAGTCCAGCCGCCAAAGATCACTGGAACTTGGTCTTGATCGATCAGTTTTCTGGCTTTTTCTGCAAAGGTCGGCCAGTCTGAGGCACCATCTTCAACAATTGCTTCAACTTGCTTGCCTAAGACGCCGCCGGATTCGTTAATTTCTTTAATTGCTAGCTTTTCAGCATCGACGACGCTCTTTTCACTAATTGCCATCGTGCCGCTGAGGGAGTGGAGAATCCCTACTTTTACGGTGTCTCCACTGCCACCTGCTGAAGCAGTAGGAGCAGTTGAATCTACTGATGTTGTGGTTTGCTCGTTGCTAGTACAAGCTTTTAACAACAGGCTTGTTCCCAATGCTGCGGAGCCGTAGAGTAGAAACTTTCGTCGCCCTAGTCGCCTTGCCATGCTTTCCTCTCGCCGTTTCAAAAATCAGACTCCTGGGATAGAGACAAACCCAGTAAGCTGTGATGTTAGAGCGAGTATCGACCGCAAATTGTATCAAGGCATACAATTCCTTGCTGGGTGGCGTCATGGCTGACTTATGCCAATTGTGAAAGTTTCCCTGTTTTGAGGTTTAGAACATCTTTAGTATAAAAACTCCGTCCCCACAGAGCCTTATAGTTTCAGCCCATGTGAAGTTTAATAAAGTCAACAACGGTTAACAGCCCTTGCTGAGTTTTTAAATTTGTAAAGACAAAGGGTTTATGCCCACGCATTTTTTGGGTGTCGCGTTCCATTACTCCTAAGTCAGCACCGACTTGCGGCGCTAGGTCAATTTTGTTGATCACAAGTAAATCAGACTTAGTGATTCCGGGCCCGCCTTTGCGGGGAATTTTATCGCCAGCGGCAACATCAATGACGTAAAGGGTGAGATCGACGAGTTCTGGGCTAAAGGTGGCGGCGAGGTTGTCGCCGCCGCTTTCGAGAAAAACTAAGTCTAAATCGGTAAATTTCTGTTCTAGCTGTTCGATGGCGGCTAGGTTCATTGAGGCATCTTCGCGAATGGCGGTATGGGGGCAACCTCCGGTTTCGACACCAAGAATGCGATCGCCATCTAATGCCTGAGAGCGTACCAAAAACTGTGCGTCTTCTTGGGTATAAATATCATTCGTTACCACCGCAATCTGATGTTGCGATCGCAATGCCTTACACAAGGCATCTAATAAAGCTGTTTTCCCTGATCCCACTGGGCCTGCAATCCCAACCCGAAATGCACTCATAAATTAACCATCATCCCTCAAGCAAGCAGTCTAACTCCGAAATAAGCGGGTGTACTGGGTTTCGTGTGCCATGCTAGCGATCGCTAATCCCCAGCCACAGCTACCAAGAACCTCATCGTCTAGCAATAAGACCTCTTCAGCAGCCTGGCTAAGGTCAGCATAGAGATTCAGGAGTAACTTCTGACCTGCGGTTTGACCGAGGGGTATAAGTTTAACTCCCGCACTAACTAAATTAGATGTCCAGCTATGGAGATAACCCAGTACCGCTGTATGGAGGTCAATCTGCCAGTGGGCAGCAGCAATGCCAAAGGCGATCGCATAATTACAAGGAGAACCCACTGCCGTCGCTATCGGTTGCAGAGAAGGCTGTAAATCGATTAGTAATCGCATCAACGAGCGACCCATCTGCCAGCTTTGCGATCGCAATTCTGCCGTTTCTCTAGCTGCCGAAGCCCAGTCATTCCAGTATCCCAACCCTGCCAAATCTTCACAGGCTAAACTGCGATAGCTACGCACCATCACCGCTGCTTCTAGGCGAACTGCTCCAACGCGCAGTTCTCGTTCTAGCCAATGCCGGAGCGTCTTTTCTCCCTCGACTACCCCCCTCTCCACCAGCATCTCCAGCCCCTCAGAATAGCTGTAAGCCCCTACAGGTAACGCCGGACTCGCAAGCTGTAAAAGATGTAACAGCGGGCGGTCAGTATTAAGTCCTGAGGGGGGATGAGTCATGAGTCATGAGCCACTAGTTTTTTCGTCCCATCTGTTGCCGAACAAAACCTAATGGCTTTGTTCATAAGCCCCTGCTTCCGGTTGAAAGGGTAAGACTGCCTCTTGCACCTGTACGCCTAATTGTTCCAGCATTGCCTTGAGAACTGGATCGGGGGATAAGCGAAGATAGCCTGAGGCGACTTCCAAGGGGACATGGCGATTCCCTAGATGGTAGGCTGCCCGTAGTAAATGTAAAGGGGAATTTGCTGTGACGACGATTACATGCTCAGGTTTGGCAGTAATCTGAACCACCGCATCGCCTGTCTCTGATTGGAGAAAATCGCCATCCCGCAGCACCGTTCCTCTAGGGAGACGCAAAAAAAACACTTGATCACCTGGCATCTCGAAACGATGGCGACTGCGAGTTCGTTCTTCTGCTGTAAGAGCAAGGCTAAAACTGACTGGACGCTCAGGAATAGCCTCCAAGCGTTGGGTGAAAGTCAGCATTACTCTGTAATCTCGTGATGACGTTAGCGTTGGAGACGAATCAATTCATTTTGAATTCGTCGCTCTAAAGTGGGGTTAGATTGAATGGTCTGAGTCATGGCATTAAACCGAGCAATGGTGAAGCCGTTGCTTTCAACAATGCGTTTTGACTGGTTGCAGTAGTTTGTGGCAATTCCCTGAGCGTCTCTAGGAAGGGCACGCAAACTGTCTTCCTGGCTGCATATAATGTTGGGAACTGGTCTAGAACCTTGAATTTTTTTGATTTCGTTATAGGCAGCTTGGCGGAGCGGCTCCATTAACAAAACGGCTCTAGCATAGTTGGTTGCCTCTTCGTTACTAATATCTTGAGCGTAAGCAGAAACCCCAGTCACAAAAGATGCCGAGTCCTTCGATATCCCAGGGGTGAGTCCAGAGAGTAGACCCATTGCCGTCAAAGCACCGATAATCAGAGAACGAGAGAAGATTTTATTCAATTGAGGATGAGAACAGTTAAGAGTCATCATGGCGATCGGATACGACCAAAAACGAGAAACAATTGCCCAAATGGGCTTAGTTTGCTCTGAACTATTTTAAGGAGCAGAAGTTCCTCAGCCGTCAGTATTCATCAGTCACTAGTCATTAGTCAAGAACAATTATTTACTGGCAAATTTGGCACAGTTGTATTACCAAAGATTGCAGAGTGGATAAGGGGTCTGCGCCTCTCTTGAGAGAGACTTCTAACTCTAGCATGATCGGGAGAGTAGCCATGAGTTGCTGTAATGATAGCGACTGGACTTCACTGCGGAGAAAGTAGATTCGTTTGGGGTTACTAACTTCCGCCGCCGTCGCGATCGCTTTTTCATCTCGCTCTCCTGTACTCACCATGAGTTTCACCCAAAGCCAGGTACGAAATTGCCCAATTAAGGTGGCGACAATCTTTAAAGCTGGTTCGTTTTTATTAATCAAGTCCTGTACTAACTCTAAGGATGCTGCTATTTTGCCTTCCCGAATTGCCGAGGCTAGCTGCAAGCTATTTTGAGTATTGGTCATGACTAACATCGCAATCTCCTGTTGATCAAGAGGTTTTTGAGACGTCACCGCAAACAGCCGCAATTTTTCCAGCTCATTAAATAACTGCCGCGTATCGTTACCAACGGCGGCGGCTAAAAACTCACTTCCCCTCGCTGTCAGCCGCACCCCAACCTCTTGAGAGGCTTGCTGAACGCGCCGTGCAAGTTGGTCGGTCTTCCAGGGAGGAATTAAGGCAAATTCGCGGATATGACCATGTTTTTGCAGCAGTTTAGTAGATTTTAAGCGTCCATCGGGTCGTCGCGTGGCGGTAAAGAGTAACACCGTGTCATCAGGAATTTCTGGGAAAGTCTGTTCTAGTTGTGCCAACAGATCCTCACTGCACTGCTGGCAAATGGTTGTATCTACCAGCCACACCAAGCGTCCTCCCATACCGAAGGGAGGTGTCATTGCTTGATTTAGCGCCTGGATTAACGCATCTGGTTGATCGGGAAAAATTTTGTCATAGTTAAAGCTAGCCCAGTTGGGGTCAAGGGTTTTATCGATAAGTTCCTTGACAGCTTGCGTGATTACGAAGTGATCTTCTCCCCAATAGAGGTAAATTGTCATAAGGGATAATGAGGCGATCTAAGAATTGGACGAGACGTATCAAACTTATTTAAATCGGGTGGCACGCTTAACTAGACCAGCAAGCTATCAAGCTCAGCTACAGAATATCCAGCGGTCACCCAAGTTTAAGCGTGATGAAACAGGCACAATACAGGCGGTGTCTTTTCCTGGCTACAGCGTAGTCACACCCCCTTGGGAGGAAGAACCCGAAAATTCTGCATTTTACAAGCGCTTGGAGCGTTGCCAACAGCAACTGATAGAGCCGCTAGACAAGGGGCTGCTTGTGACAGTCCCTCCTGAGAGCTTCCATTTAACTCTAGCTGACTTGATTTGGGATAGTGCCTATCGCGATGTTCAAACCAAAAATCCAGAGTTTGAGCCACAGCTACGCAGTGTCATTGATCAAAGCTTTCAGCAGTACAACCAGAAGACTTCTGAGGGGAAACCGATTCTGTGGCAGTTGCTGGGATTTATGATTAGACCCCGCGCGATCGCGGTTTGTTTGATTCCCCAGGATGAAGACTCCTACCAGCGAATTTTAAAATTGCGGCGGGCGATTTATCAAAACACCAGTTTGATAGCTTTGGGGGTCGAACAGCAGTATCACTTTACGGCTCATATCACCCTGGGATACTTTGGTGATGTTTCGGCAGAAGAGGTGAATCGCGATCGCCTCTCTAATATCCTCTCAGACCTCAGTATGCAATGGCTTGAAGCAGACGAACCTAGCCTGCTGATTACCCGTGCAGAACTGCGGAAGTTTGACGATATGACCCGCTACTATCGCCAACCAGAATGGCCCGCTATACAGCTATGAAGTATGAAGGGTGAAGTATGAAGGGTGAAGGGTGAAGGGTGAAGGGTGAAGGGTGAAGGGTGAAGGGTGAAGGGTGAAGGGTGAAGGGTGAAGGGTGAAGTATGAAGGGTGAAGTATGAAGGGTGAATTGAACAGCTAGTAGAGGGGAAATGATTTCCTAATTGTTGATGCCGAGACTCAGTGAGTAAAAGTACCGAATCTCCAATCACCGATTGTCTATCAGTTAACCTAATTTGATCATTCATACTTCTATTTATGACCTCTCTCAATCATCCAATTCTTGAGCAGAGTTTCGCCGTCATCGACCGCGAGATCGGGGAACACAACTTCAGTCCGGCTGAGTACGCCATTGTCCGGCGAACAATTCACAGCACGGCTGACTTTGAGTTCGCGCAGTTGTTGCGGTTTAGTCCGGGGGCAATTGAAAAAGCGATCGCGGCTCTCCAAGCCCAAGTACCCATCGTTACTGATGTTGGTATGGTGAAACAGGGAGTCGCTGGGATGGTTGCCAAAACTTTTGATAATCCCCTAGTGACGGCGGTGGAACGGGCGGCTGTTGCTCTTCCGGGAAAAACTCGCACTGAGACTGGCTTAATGCAATGTTTTGAGGAATTTCCTCAGGCGGTTTACGTCATCGGTAATGCTCCCACTGCCTTAATTGCTCTTTGCAATCAGTTATCTACTTCCCCCATCCAACCCGCGTTAGTTATTGGCGCACCCGTGGGTTTTATCTCGGTTCTGGAATCTAAAGCTACTCTGGCACAAACCCCCGTGCCGCAAATCCGCGTTGAAGGTCGTAAAGGGGGTTCCCCCGCTGCTGCTGCAATCCTGAATGCGTTGCTTGTGCTGGCGTGGGGACGCCGCCAACATAAAGCATAGTGAGATAACCAGGGGGACACAGTAGGGTCGTCTACGCCTCGCTCCGGTGCCAACGCTTCTACAAAATGTTACCTATATTAAAAATAAATTTATGTTTATCTGCGTGACCTGCGGTAAGGCTTGCGCCTACAGATAGTGGTTAACTCTCCTCAACTAACACTCATTCATGTTGTAGGTATTGGTTTAGATGGTGCAGCCGGACTCACCAGTGCGGTGCGTTCAATAGTGGAGTATGCCACTCTCCTAGTAGGAAGCGATCGCCACCTCAGCTACTTCCCCAACCATCCCGCACAACGCCTAGTACTGGGAGATTTTACTAGCGCGATCGCAGAAATTCATCGCCGTTTAGCAGACAGTGGCGATCGCATTGTCGTCCTCGTTAGCGGTGATCCCTTATTCTTTGGCTTAGGACGCCTACTCCTAGCCGAACTCCCAGAAGAACGACTGATCTTTCATCCCCATCTGAGTTCCGTTCAACTGGCTTTCAATCACATCAAACTACCTTGGCAAGATGCCCAGATAATTAGCGCTCACGGACGCTCAATGGATGAGCTGACAGCGGCGTTGCAACAAGGGGTTGAGAAAATTGCTGTCCTTACCGATGGGACAAATACCCCCAAGGCGATCGCTCGTCTCATCCTTGCCCTTGGTTTACCTAGTGCTTACCAGTGCTGGGTTTGTGAAAACTTAGGCGGGATTGATGAGCAGGTGCAATGTGGGGAATTAGAAGCGATCGCCAACCAAACTTTTGCACCCCTAAACGTCGTTGTCCTCCGGCGTCAGCCGGAAAGCGAACAGCCCCTCAATCTGGACGCCCTACCGCTATTTGGATTACCCGATAGCGCCTTCATTAGTTTTAGCGATCGCCCCGGCTTAATGACCAAACGCGAAATCCGTCTGATGGTACTAGGAGAACTCGCCCTCCAACCCGGGCAAATCGTTTGGGATATCGGTGCAGGGACAGGTTCCGTATCTATTGAAATTGCCCGCTTGTGTCCTACCTCTGGGGTATACGCGATTGAAAAAACAGCGATCGGTTCAGCCTTAATTGAAAAAAACTGCCAACGCTTACAAGTCCACAACGTTACCTCAATTCACGGGTTTTGCCCCGACATTCTGCACCATCTCCCATCCCCAAACCGCATTTTTATCGGCGGGAGTGGTGGCAACTTAGCTCAAATTCTTGATACCTGCGAAGCCCAGCTTGCACCCAATGGCAGCGTTGTCCTCACCTTAGCCACCATCGAACATTTCCACACCGCTTGCCATTGGTTCAACATTCATGCCTGGAACTATCATCTCTTGCAAGTGCAGCTTGCACGTTCCGTCCCGATTAGTTCCCTCACCCGCTTTTCTCCCCTAAATCCAGTCACCATTGTTACCGCAACTCCTCCCGACTCTTTACGGCAATCTTCAAGGATTAAAAACTAGCCATCTTAATCACTGAAATAGTACAAATCATTGACTGAGAAGGAGATGTGAAACTGGGGGACAGTTGGTTTAATTTTATCAAGTCTGCCAAAGCCCTTACAAGCTGCATGAGGAGATAAAAAGCCTTAGCAAAATAAAGGTTAGAGAATATCACTTCTGCTACTACAGCACCAAAATGGTAATTAGTCTTGGAATAAAATATTTTTATTGTTATCAGGTCTTTTATAACCTTTTTTAGCTCCGTCGAAAGTTAGATGAATTTTTTAGCAGCAGAAGTAATTTTAGAGATAACTGAAAATAACTATGAATGATATGAACAGCGGAAAAAAAAGTTACGAACCTGGGGCTAACGATGATATTTCGAGTGTTATAGACCACGGTCAAGATGGTCTAAATCCTAAAAAGAGCATTCCTCTGCAACTGACAATCAGTATTTCAGTGGGAGTTCTGCTGATTCTCACTGTTGCTAGCCTTTACTATTATGGGTTTTTCTCTTAATGCTACTTATTTAGTAATGGCATGTGACTGAGTTTAGAGATCAGCTCAACCTAATCAAACTTCATGGCAGTGTCTTTGATTTGTCAAAACGTATAAAGGCACTGTCATTTTCTGTAAGTCAGTAGGCGATGGATTTTTACATCAAGTAACGACTCCTCAAGGTGGAGGGTAGCTCCGCTTTAACTGAGGTAAGCGGAGACTCTCCTTAAGACAGAAGGTAATTAAGTAAAAAAACAGCGATTATATAAGTATAAGATTGCGAAATTTAAAAACTCTTCTAAGCATTTTTGCTTAAAGCGGGGCTTTGTTTTATGGTGCCTTTTCAAGCTAAACATCAAGCTAAACGCATTCTGGTTGTAGATGATATAGAAGATAATGTGTTTCTTCTAGAGACAGTTTTGACCGAAGAAGGGTATGAAGTTGATACGGCTACAAATGGCAAATCAGCGTTAGCCAAAATAGAAGCTTCGCCACCGGATTTGATCTTGATGGATGCCATGATGCCAAAAATGGATGGCTATGAAGTCACTCGACGGGTTCGGCAAAATAAAGAGCTTCCTTTTGTTCCGATTCTTCTAATCACAGCTTATATCAATGCCAATATACCCCAGGGCTTAGAATTAGGAGCTAATGACTTTCTCCGTAAACCCATTGATTATGATGAGTTAATAGCAAGAGTGAAAGCATCTTTGCGATTGAAGGAGATTATGGGTTCCCCTCAGTAATAAGCTTTACCTCTGAATACGAAACACTTTAAGAAAATCCTATCGATTGAAAGAGCTGGATTTATTCTTGCCTACTTACTTGGAGGCGAAATAACTTAATACCAAAAGTTAAGTAATTGATTCAATTTTGACTTCTAACGGCAAGATGACAGTGAAGGTGGAGCCAACTCCAACCTGGGATACCAGCTTTATTTCGCCTTGCATGAGTTTTACTAGCTGCGAGACAATTGCTAACCCTAAGCCAGTACTATCGGCTAAGCGAATGCCGCTATTGCTAACTTGAAAGAAGGGGTCAAAGACACGCGGTTGATTTTCTGGCGCAATCCCCACTCCCGTGTCACTAATCATAGTAGACCAGTGGTTATCAGATGACATCTGGCAGGTTAATTGGACGCTTCCCGACTTTGTGTAGCGAATTGCATTGCTGAGGAGATTTGTGACAATTTGCTGTAATCGTAAAGGATCTGTCAGAACTTTTTCGGGAGCGCGATCGCAATCAACCACCAGTTCTAGCTCTTTGGCATCAGCTAAAGGCTTCAACATATCCACCACATCATTGATTAAAGAGCACACATCTGTCGGTTCTAGGTGCAACTCTATCTTCCCTGCCGAATACCGGGAAATTTCTAGTGCATCGTTGATCAGCCGAAGTAACTGTCTACCATTGCGTAGCACTCGCTCAATGTGTTCCAAATGAGGAACGTTATTTTGAGGCTCAACGTTCTTGCGTGTAGACCGCAAAAATAGTTCCGAATAGCCAATAATTGAGTTCAGAGGGTTTTTCAGTTCGTGGGCTAGTTGAGAGAGATTGTCTTGATTAGCTTTTGCTAAGCGAGTTAGTTCCTGATTATTTAGCTCTACTTGACTTTGTAGCTGCTCATACTCCCGCAATCGCTCCTCTACATAACTTTTGAAGCACTGGGCAATGGCTTCGTCGATTACGGCGTCAACCAGATTATAAACTCGTATTACTTCCGGAACCGTAGCCTGTAGTAGGTCGGCTTCTAAAGAAGAATAGATTACCCGACGTAGTAAGCGATACTCTCGCGCAATTTCTGTGGGAGCAAAACCTTGTTCCGCCCGCAGAACACCATGATTCCAACTATTGTCAACAATAGACTGAATATCGCTCTTTTGCGACTGAGAAAGCGCGGTTGCCATCGCCTTGAGAACATTGGGAATGTGATTTCGTATAGCTGAGACTGGTAAATCGTCAGCGCTGGAAATCTGCTTATCCAAGCGAACTGCTTCAATCCAGTTTTTGACGATCGCGTCTATTTTTTCAACAAGTAATTGACTAAAATCCATTCTTTATGGCAATCGGGGGGAGAAGTCGGTCGGAAAACCCTTTTGACATCATTTTAGGGGAGCGATCGCTATAAGCAGGGTTTCAGCTGAATTTGCCCAACCCAGCCAATCAATCCCGCATTACTGGTAGTGGTTGTCAGCCTCGCCGTGGGGATTGGTAGAGACTAAGCCTTTATTAATAGGTGGAGTATCAGGTGGGTTTTCTGCATCAACCCCAATCCCCTAAATGTGAACCAAGAGACCTTGTATCCATGCTCACATTCGGGCTTAACACCAACTCCATTCCTTGCGGTAGAAGCTAGGGGAAAGCGTAACAGTTAATCTAATTCTTAGGATATACCAATTGGCAATAAATCCATGGTAATTTTCCTAAAAATGGCTAAAGATTAAGCGGCAATACTAAGCCTGGGCTGATGTTGCTGCCTCAAAGAAGACGAGTCTTTTCCTTTAAAATTCCTAGTCATTTACTTTATGTATATAGCAACACTCTGGCCAGGTAAGGTGTATCCCCTAGGGGCGAAGTGGGATGGCAAAGGGACAAACTTTGCTTTGTTCAGTGAAAATGCAACAGGTGTAGAACTTTGTTTGTTTGATAAAGACGATGAGGAGACACGCCTACCCCTGACGGAGGTAAGTAACTTCGTTTGGCATGGCTATGTGCCGGGGGTGGCACCGGGTCAACGCTACGGCTTTCGAGTGCATGGGCCCTATGCGCCGGAGTCAGGTCATCGCTTTAATCCCAACAAACTGCTGATTGACCCCTATGCCAAGGCGATTGATGGCGAGATTGGCAATGGGCCAGAAATCTTTGGCTACTCTTGGGATGCTTCCGAAGAAGACCTATCCTTCTCTGACTTGGATGACGCCCATCTGATCCCCAAGTCGGTTGTCGTCGATCAGTCCTTTGATTGGGGGGACGATCAGCCGCTGATGACGCCGTGGCACGAAACGGTGATTTATGAAACCCATGTCAAGGGCTTTACCAAGCTGCACCCGGAGATCCCGGAAGAATTGCGCGGTACCTATGCCGGACTTGGGCATCCCGCCGCGATCGCTCATCTCCAGTCTATCGGTATCACCGCCGTTGAGCTGCTTCCGGTGCATCACTTCCTCTCCCGTCCCGGACACCTCGTTGATAAGGGACTCAGCAATTACTGGGGCTATGATTCCATCAACTACTTGGCCCCCCACTCCGACTACAGCGCCGACAAAACCCCAGGAGGGCAGGTGGCGGAGTTCAAGGAGATGGTCAAGGCGTTGCACTTTGCTGGGATCGAGGTGATTCTGGATGTCGTCTACAACCATACGGGAGAAGGCAATCATTTAGGCCCAACCCTTTCGCTGCGCGGTATCGACAACGCCATTTACTACCGCGTTATGGAAGACGATCCGCGTTACTACATGGACTTTACCGGCTGCGGTAATTCTCTAAACGTGCGCCAAGCTCAAGTCCTGAAGTTAATCATGGATAGCCTGCGCTACTGGGTCACAGAGATGCATGTCGATGGCTTCCGCTTCGATCTTGCCTCAGCCCTAGCGCGAGAACTCTTTGCGGTGGATAGTCTTTCCGCTTTCTTTGACATCATTCACCAAGACCCAGTGCTGGCAGATGTGAAGCTCATTGCCGAACCTTGGGACGTGGGAGAAGGTGGCTATCAGGTCGGAAACTTCCCCGTTCTCTGGTCAGAGTGGAATGGCAGGTACCGCGATACTGTGCGGGACTTTTGGCGCGGCGAGGAAAGTGGTCTGGGGCAGTTTGCTTACTGTTTCACAGGTAGCTCTGACCTCTATGAGGTGAATGGGCGTAGACCGAATGCCAGTATCAACTTCCTCACCGCCCACGATGGCTTCACTTTGAATGACCTCGTTAGCTACAACGAGAAGCACAATGAGGCGAATGGGGAAAATAGCCAAGATGGGGAAAGCCACAACCGAAGTTGGAATTGTGGAGTCGAAGGGGAAACGGATGATCTAGAAGTGTTGCTGTTGCGGGAGAAGCAGCGGCGGAACTTCCTCGCGACTCTGATGCTTTCTCAGGGCATCCCGATGCTGCTGGGGGGTGATGAGATGGGGCGGAGTCAGTATGGTAACAATAATACCTACTGCCAGGATAATGAACTCTCTTGGTTCGATTGGAACTTACCAGAGGGAAATTCGGATCTGCTGAAGTTTAGCAGTGAGCTAATCTACTTCCGCCGTCAGCATCCGGTATTTCGACGGCGCAAGTGGTTTCAAGGTCGCGCCATCCACGGTTCGGGTGTCAGCGATATCGGCTGGTTCAATGCTGATGGCGGTGAGATGACGGAAGAACAGTGGCAGGTTGGTTTTGCCAAGACGCTTGCGGTTTTCTTGAACGGAAAAGAGATTACCGCTGTTGGCCCCCATGGGGAGCGTATCATTGATGATGATTTTCTCCTATTCTTTAACGCTCACTATGAAACAGTTGAATTTACTCTACCGGAGGGGCTGCGGGATAACCAGTGGGCAGTTGTGATTGACACCAAAGAGCCTCGCTTCCTGGAGGGGGAGCAAGTTTTCACAGATACTCAAGCTGTACCTGTGACAGAGCGATCGCTAGTGCTACTACGCCGCCTAGAATAAATCCTGATCTGATTACTTGAATGACTGGAGAGCCGGGAAGGCAAGCAATTGCCCTGAGATCCCGGCTTCTCGCTGTCTATGGCAATAGTGTAGATGGATCTATAGAGACGTTGTAGGCAACATCTCTATAGATTTTTTGAATCCTCAGAATTAATGATTTAGTTGGTGCCATTCAATTTATAGAAAAAGTTAGAGGATTTACCTGCTTCTATTGACCAAAATAAATAAGTAAAAACTCCATTTTTAGTCAATTTTATGGCTCAAACAGCATTGATTACAGGCGCTTCTCAAGGCATCGGCAAAGCCACCGCGCTTTTATTTGCCCGTAATGGCTACGACCTTGTCCTTGCTGCTCGTCAGAGCGATCGCTTAGAAGCTGTCGCCTCAGAGATCAGAGCGCTTGGTCGGGACGTCATAGCCGTTTCTACGGATGTTCAAGATGCTGAACAAGTACAGGTACTCATCCAAAAAGCTCTAGACTACTACGGTTCTATTGACGTACTAATCAACAATGCCGGGATTTATGTCTTAGGTTCGGTAGAAGACTTCACCCTTAGTGATTGGCACACCTGCATAGACACTAATTTATGGGGATACATCCATACCATTTATGCGCTATTGCCCCATTTCCTAGAACGCGGTGCAGGAACTATTGTTAATGTCAGTTCGATTGCGGGCAAGGTGCCGATTTCTTACCAAATACCCTACACGACTAGTAAGTACGCTGTCACTGGGTTGACCGAATCGTTACACGCGGAACTGGAACCCAAAGGCGTTCAGGTTTGTGGAGTTTATCCAAATTTCATCAGAACCAGTCTCATGGAACGGGCAATCTTTCGCGGCAAAGATCAACAGGATGCTCAATCGCGTGAGGACTTGATGAAAAAAGGGCTGAGTGTTCCCGTTATCGAGAAGCCTGATGATGTAGCTGAGGCAATCTGGGATGCGGTGAAGCATCAACGAGCTGAAGTAGTGGTTGGCGCGGCGAATCTCTCAAACGTCTCTTATCGGCTGTTTCCTGGTTTTATGCAGTGGGTATTCCGAAAAACTTTAGGGACGAAAGAGAGCTGAAGCCGCTAACCCTATTGTTTTACTTTGGGAAAACTTAAGGGCTTTATTTTTGCCGCGATGTTTCAGTCTGAAACCAACGTCCCCATCATGGGGACAAAACTTGTACTTTCCCAGTTTAAAATTTTTACTGCTACGGGAATGAGCATCACTCATCCCGCAGCAGGGTAATTCCTCTTAAGCTCTAAGCGATTAGCTTATCTGTGACTCTGCTTGTGATGGTATAACAAACCCAAAGTAAGCAGCGGCGACGGCTGTTGAAGCGTTGAGCCAAATATTGTTACCAAAGATCGGCATTAAACCGAAGGTTGTCTTAGCGACGGGCAGAAAACCCATGGTAGCGATTAAGGCATAGGCGATCGCAAAACAGCGATTGTATAAGCGAGAAGCTCTCAATGTGCTGTAAGAAGCAATCCCCAACAGCCCAACAATCAGGTGAACAAGATTATGCACAAGATTGGTGGGAAATAAGCCAAACAAATAGCCATAACCCGCAGCATAAGGGTCAGCTACATCAGCCGGGATATTAGCTGCAGCCGTTCCAGGTAGTGACATCAAAGCGGGTACAAATCCAGCTATACCTACTATTAAAAATAAAGCTCCAAGGAAGAGAGCGCAGTAACGCTCTCCCATGCTTTGTGGTCTCATAGTACCTGTGGTCATGGTATTTATTACCTCTTTTGTCTAAGTTTCAATCTCGATGATGCGATCGCCTTGCAAAAATATCGTTTCAGCTAACTTCCGTGAAGAAGCAACTGAGTGCAAGGTGTTACAACTCTTAATTTAATTAAACTTATATTTACAAAAACTCCTTCTATCTAAAGTAAGGGCTGATTTTGATAGAACAATGTGTCAATCTATACGTTGAATGTCAGCAATATTACTTTTGTTAGGGATAGCTGAAAAAATAAATATTTAACTTTGTTTGAGATGCTTTGTATAGAAGAAACCATCTTTGTCGTGAAGACGAGATCCCCAACTTCCATAAAAAGTCAGGGATCTGAGACGCTAGCATCTATCGTCTTAATTGTTAGCGATCGCGGAAGATGACAGCACCGACTCGTCAATCTCCTCCGCTTCAATAGCTCTAACTTGTTGAGAGCCTTCTAAACTAGCACCATACAGGTCAACAAATCTTCTAAACAGCCACATTGTTTCTTGATTTGAACCTTTACCTGAGTTGAATAAGCGCTGTATGTTTCTTTGGGCTAGTTGATGAAGATAAGGCAAATCTTCAAAGAGTGTTAAACAAGCAGCAAAATGCAAAATCCCTTGCAGCATGGGTTTTGGCCACTCTAGGTTGCTGTAAATATCGACTAGGAACCGATGCTCGTTGTTGTTTAGAGGGAGGGCGTTAAAGATGACAATTATTTTCTTGTTGTTGTAAACCGGAATTCTCAGCTCAACCGTGTAGGGAGTATGCAATATTAGCTCTACTTCCACTATCGGTTGTCGCCAGATCCTTAGAGCATTGAAGGGAGAAACTAAAACTGTTTGAAACTTAACTTTTCCGCCGATAGTAGTAGGTTGTAACTGGCTTACTTTAATAACCTTCAGGTTATTGAGACTAAAGTTATGAACTGTCTCCAAATGCTTTAAGTTCAGTAAATGATAAATCTGACAGATATAGGGGACAGGCAAAATATATTCTTGACTAATTAGATGTTGCTTTTTCAGCTCCAACATCCTAGCTTGAGCTTGGGATAGATAAACTTCATGCTGGCGCAGAGGAGAATCGTATTGGTAGCTTTGAAGCGCTCCTACCTCACTGCTATCCAAGCTTGTCTCTGTCTCTGGCTTCAAAGACAGCCAGCCCATAAAGAAGAAAGAAGCTGTAAATAGGTGTAAAACTTCTATGGGGGATATATACCCATCAGAAAATAAAGCAACACTTCTATCAGCGATCCCAAACAGCCAAGAAGGAATACCAAACAGCCAAATACCGCTTCTAAGCTTGGATATGAGCAGAGAAAGCTCTACAAATTGGCTATTCTTAATGAGATTACAGGTTTGATTAGCAGATATGTTTTTAGACATGGCGATCAAGCTTTTCAATTTTTGAAATCACACAAAGT
The DNA here is from genome assembly GCA_019359445.1 of Kastovskya adunca ATA6-11-RM4. Taxonomy (GTDB): domain Bacteria; phylum Cyanobacteriota; class Cyanobacteriia; order Cyanobacteriales; family Coleofasciculaceae; genus Kastovskya; species Kastovskya adunca. The sequence goes on from JAHHHJ010000010.1 coordinate 144,226, forward strand.
TTCTTCTGAAAAGCCAAATCTAGGGATGCAATAAACTTAGACTCTTACGGGTATGTAACGAATGGTAAAAGTTTGAGCAACAGTGTTTTTGTTAGGAATAAACTAAAAAAAAGAATGCATCCGTTCTAGAGCTACTAGAGTTATTTTTTGTGCTTAACAATAAGCTAACGTTTGGTGTTTTATATACCCTCTCTCTGGGGTAGAAGCTGATCTTCTATCCAAATATACAAGCTAAGTTAAGCAACTATGTGTTAATAGTTGAAAAATGAGATTTAGTACTGAAACTAATCAGTTTAGAGAAGTCGGGAAGCTGACACTTCTGCGTAATTAAGGGCATGGCAGTGCCATGCCCCTAAAGGTTTTAGTCTCCGTTCTCTAGTTGGAAAAGAGCTAGGAAGAGGCGGGGGTTGCTACTCTGTTGGCGTGGGAGGCGATCGTTTCTTGTTCAGCCTGACGTGCTGCTCGTACTACCGCATTACTAGCGCGATCGCTCATGCGTCGTTGATGGTCGTAGCCCAACAGGAGTTCCCATGCATCAGCCGGATACTGTTCTACTAAGGGTAGAGCGACATCTTCCAACATCCAGCGCCCATGCAGGGCATCTACTTTAATATGCAGATCCCAATAGCTTGTTGCCCCTGGAGGGAGTTCCAGCCGTTCAGCGGCAGCTCGATAGGGTCTGAACCCTGCCGGAACCGTCACCTCGAAATACAGGGTTCCGCCCATATAGCGTAGGAAGTAGCGCTTACGCTCGGTCAGCAGAAAACTATAGTTGATGGTGGCAAGCACTTCCCACGGCACCAAGTCTAAGTAAGCCTCTGGTTCAGTTTCCATACCGAGGGCGTCAAGCATCTGCGTAAAAAAGGTGGAGTGCTTACGGGCAAGACGACCGCCGCCGTACTCTTCCAGCAGCAGCCGCGTCAGCGTTGATTGCACTTCATTGGCAACACCACCTAGGGTGCGGGATAGCTGGCTTGCCTCAACCAATCCATCAAGGGAGCCGATCGCCAGCAGCCGACGGTAACCTGCCTCAGTTATCTCGTCTCGAAAGAAACGACCATTTTCTGATATCGGGGGATCAACGTCAGCTTCTACCCAGTCGGTCAGTGTCTGAGCAACATCCAGATTTTGCAGCGAGTCAACATCCAGTTGTGCCAGCTCCCACTGCTGCCAAGCTTCCTCAATGCGATCGCGACAGGAGCGCAGGTAAGAAGAGCGCTCGTTAGTATAATTCTGCAAATCGTCATACCAAAATAGCTTCAGACGATTGATTCGATAAAGCACGCGTTGCAGAAAGCGATGAGCTGCATCTGAGGCGCTCTCTTGCTCGTAGGCAGCGGATATAGCGGTAGCGATCGCCTTTTCGACGTTACTAATTAGGGAAGGTTGTGACTCAATTTTTTTGTCTAAATTTTCTAGTTCGATTAGGGCGATAAATTGTTGTTCAGCATCATCATAGGTTGTAGATTTTAGGTCATTTATGGGCATAGATTTCAACCCAACGGGCAACTTTTGGGATGTAGTGGCATTACTCTGCATGTAAGTTTATTAATTCTCGTACAACTTAAAAATTTGGCGATCGCTACTTGAGGGCTGATACAAATCCGCTTCCCAGCTTAATTAGGAAATGGTGTTTACTCTTCTCTCTGGAGGTGTATATAAACCTGTCACTCCTACTCCTTTATGTTTGGGTTCACGTCAGAACCAGGACTTTTTACTGAAGAGTTGGAGAATCAGGCGATCGCTAATTTGAGAAATTGCCACTTCTTTACCTCTATGTAAATCAAATGACAAGATTTTCAGCCTATTTGAGGATTCTGCTCAATCTTATTTTTAGCTATGTTGCATTAAGTAGGACGAACGCATCGTCCCCATGAACAGGAAGAAAGATAAGTCAAAATCATTGTTCTTTGGGGTTTAAAGGAGCTTTTATAGCTAAAAATTTCCTAAAATTCTGAAGCTTTCCGTGCGTAAGTCTTAAATACAGAAGCATTCAGAGGATTAATAGGCATTATGACTAATAGCGCTGACAAAGCAAACATCGCCAAAACAACCGACGAACCCATCATTTCGGATATCCCCGTAGAAGATACTGGCGAACCGATTGTTTCAGATCTACCCGAAGAAATTACCGAATCCTACGGGACTGGCGTTCAGCCACAGCCTGGACTCAACGTAGGCGGACGCTCCATGCAGGACTCCATGAATCAATACAACGCCGTTAGTCCAGAGTTATCTGGAGGTGATGTTGATGCGGCTTGGTCTCAGGCAGAAGGCGCGGCAGAAGAAGCAGTTGGGGGAACTGCCCCCACACCAGACCAAGATGTTGTGGATGAGCTGGGAAAGGCAGTGGGTATAGAAATGGACGACAGGTCATTTCTTTGGACAAATGAGATGTTGGAGAAGCGAGACTCGGCTCGCTGGGAGTTAGACCCTAAGTCTTCTACTGATTATGAAGATCGTCGGGAGTAATCTCTTCTCTACCCGCAACAAAGCATCACGAGATGACTTAATCAGGAAAAAAAGCAGTTGTAGAGACGTTGCCAGTAACGTCTCTATAGGTTTCAGTAGAGAACTATTAGCGGAGAGTTTGATGTTTAGCTTCATTGAAAAAAATTGAGGCTAAACCTTGTTTGTGCCAAAGGAAGGAGGTTTATAGCGAGTCCTTCTTGCTCTTATGGTAAACAGAGTCAAACTTAAAAATAGATTTTATCAATACAGATTCCGCGTGCAGTCGAAAAGCTGATTTCTTCAACCCGTTGATCAGTTAATAATTACTTTAGCGAAGTACGAAGCATAAGTTTTCGTTTGGTAGTAGTTCTCGGCAACTTTGGCAACTTAGCAGTAGCTCTACTGCCTAACTACTCTCTTCTGCAACCACGCGATTGCGACCCGCAGATTTGGCACGCAGCAGGTTTTGGTCGGCACGGTTGATCAGGCTTTCTCCTTTGGGGTCGTCTGCTGCTCTTAACGACGAAATTCCTATGCTGATTGTGATGTTAAGGGCGGTGGTTTCGTTGATGGTGAAGTCTTGCTCCCCAACCAGCTTACGCAGGCGTCCCGCCACTAAATTAGCTTCTTGAAAGGTGGTTTGAGTGAGAATGATCACAAATTCTTCACCCCCATAACGGAATAGAGTGTCTTGCAGCCGCAGGTGATGTCGGAGACGCGCCGCTAGAAGTTGCAGGATGCGATCGCCAATTTGATGTCCGTAGGTGTCATTAACTACCTTAAAAAAGTCTACGTCCAAAATAATCAAACCCAAAGAGGTTTCCTGGGAGCGAGCATTCTGAATCTGCCGGGGTAATTCCCACTCTAGCGCCCGACGATTACTCAGTTCTGTCAGCGGATCTGCCAGTGCCATTGTTGAGAGCAAATCGTTCATGTGTTGCAGTTCCCGGTGCATTTGCACCCCTCTCATCCCCAGTTGAATTTGTGCCGTTAGCAGTCGGTCTTCTGCTTGAATTAGTGTTGTATCACTTTCTGGCTTTGAAACCAGCCGCAAGTACGCATCTGCACCATTTTCTAAGGCGTCGGCTGTTGCCAACAATTCCTGAATTTGCTCTAACGGTATTTCCGGGCTGCATTGAATACGATCATCGACTACAAGGCAGTAAATCCCTTCTAGGCTGTTCTGTTCCTTGATCTGACGACAGAGTTTGAGACTATCTGCTTGACTTGCCTGCACGATGATCAGATTAGGTAGCTGGGTTTGAATCTGCACAATGGCATCAGCGAGTAAGCATCCCTGTACTTTAGCCGCGACTAGTTGGCTGACTCGTGGAACAAATCTTGCCAAAAAGCCCTTACCTCCAACTACTGTTACCAAAACATTCATGTGCGTTAAGTAGCCTTATAGATTCAAGGCGTTGACCCTGACAAGACAATATAAAAACCCGCATCCTTGAAGAGACAAGTGTTGCGAAGGATACCAAAGATCCTGTAACAGTTTGAGGTTTCTACAGTCATAAAAGGCAACAATCCTTACAAATAGCAGCGAAATTTGCGAAATCTTCACATCTCAAGTGTCTGCTCCCCAGATTTATAAACTTTCAAAATCTACTCAGATTTTTTGGTGCATCTAGTTCATCTATGTTGACGACTCTAGAGAGTAGCAAAAAATCTGGCAAGAATTCGTGCTTACTTGGTTAGACTTGGATGGCAGATTCTGGTAGGGATGGAGTGACAGCAAGGCAGACAAGGATGAGCCAGACTTGATACACGAGCGCCAACAGGCTTGTAGGGTTTAGCGAATGTTGCTTTTTCTAAAAACGAAACAACGTGTCAGTTAGTACCATTATCTTTCGACCCTCTGACAAAATGGTGTTGCAGAATGGAAATAGGGATGAAAGCCCTGACTATAAAATGTCCAAGATGTGCATCAACTCACTTTCGTAAGAATGGCAGACAAAGGGGTAAACACGCCTTACATTTGTGTTGACTGCAAACGTCAGTTTATTGATTCTTGCAATCAAAGTTGTAGATTGAATTATGGGCAGTATAGTTTCTAGAATCTTTAAACAATTTTAGATAAAAATAAAATATTGGCATTTTTATTTCTAAGTTACAATCGATTATTCTGCCCACTTTTATTTTATTTAATTAAAATCACATTTTTTAAACATATGACAATAATTGATAAAGCAACCATTTAATACTTTCTATTGATTAGTTAAATTGTAAAATCTTTTGTTAGTCAAAACCTAAATAAATACTTAAATATCTAATTTGATTGGTAATACATTATTTTAATTCTGGCTCAGTGGCGATGCGGGCAACGAAATGAATAGCTAATTTTTTACTCTTCCCCTTGACCCTGACGGACGTGAGGCTTCTAAGTAGCCAGGTGGAATTAAATTTAAAACACTTAACATCCACATGGTAGGTTGCAATCTATACTGTTGAGCAACCAAACCCAGCGCAAATGGGGCTAAACCGCTCACGAAACCCGCCAGGTTTTGGGTACTAAGCAATCACCTTTGGAGTCAGACAAGTGAGCGATCGCGAGTTGCTAGAACCTGAGTTTCAGTCACCTTGAAAAGGCACAGATAGATTCAGGTTTGACAGGGCAAGTTTTATCGGTGAGCGTTTGATTGTTATCGAGGTTGAGGGAAGTCAGGTTGGTGAGTGTTGATAAGGGTTTGATGTCAGTTATTTGGTTGTTATGGAGGTTGAGGAAAGTCAGGTTGATGAGTGTTGATAAGGGTTTGATGTCGGTTATGGAATTGTCACTGAGGGAGAGGTCAGTCAGGTTGGTGAGTGTTGATAAGGGTTTGATGTCGGTTATGGAATTGTTACCGAGGGAGAGGAAAGTCAGCTTGGTGAGTGTTGATAAGGGTTTGATGTCGGTTATTTGGTTGTTATGGAGGTAGAAGTAAGTCAGCTTGGTGAGTGTTGATAAGGGTTTGATGTCGGCTATGGAATTGTCGTCGAGGGAGAGGTAAGTCAGGTTGATGAGTGTTGATAAGGGTTTGAGGTCGGCTATGGAATTGTTATCGAGGTAGAGGGAAGTCAACTTGGTGAGTGTTGATAAGGGTTTGAGATCAGTTATTTGATTGTCTTTGAGGGAGAGGTAAGTCAGATTGGTGAGTGTTGATAAGGGTTTGAGGTCGGTTATGGAATTTTCGTTGAGGAAGAGGTGAGTCAGATTGGTGAGTGTTGATAAGGGTCTGAGGTCGGCTATTCGATTGACAGAGAGGTCGAGTTGAGTCAGCTTGATGAGTGTTGATAAGGGTTTGATGTCGGCTATTTGATTGGTAGAGAGGGAGAGATTAGTCAGGTTGGTGAGTGTTGATAAGGGTTTGATGTCGGCTATTTGATTGGTAGAGAGGGAGATATTAGTCAGATTGGTGAGTGTTGATAAGGGTTTGATGTCGGTTATTTGATTGTCAGCGAGGTTGAGATTAGTCAGATTGGTGAGTGCTGACAAGGGTCTGAGGTCGGATATTTGATTGTTGTTGAGGTCAAGCTGGGTGCGAGTTGAAAGAAGCTTGTCAGCCTGATGACAATCTTGAGTTTGGGCCTCTTGTAACAGAACATCAACAGTGTGTTGTGTCTCCACACTCTCTTTGTTTTTATTCAAACACCAATCAGCAAAGGTTCTAGGAGTAGTAGTCTCCTGAAGGGAGACAGCACATGAAGCGAACAGGACAATCGCTAGAGCGCCCAGAGGTAGAACGCCTGATAGTGTAATAGCCAGGTTTTTGTTTAGTCTCAGATGCTTTTTGACCTTCATACACCTATCTACTCTCTCCAAAATTCTGCTCTGAGATAAGGCTAACAGGAAGCACTGAAAATGCAAAAGGTAGAATCAGCAGTTGGGAACTTTGCAAGGGTGCAAGCGAAAGCATTGCGAGGCGTTAGCCACCAAGGAACACTATCTGCAATCCGAGAGTTGCAGTAGTTTTGACACACTTAAAGTGACTTGCTTGTTATGTAAGTGAGAAATGTGAATGTAACAGTCGAAAAGCACTCGCCAGTATGCTTGATAGGCAAACCAATCAAATAAGCCCAGTACAGTGAGAGGCTGCACACCAAGCAGAGGAACTCACTGGCTTTGCTGGCTCCAAAACATTTCTGTTGGCTCTATGGCTGACAAAATCAAAAGGTGCTTGATTTATCTGAGGCGATCACACTCACCTTAAATTTAAGTTCAGCCTAACTCTTTGTACGGCTAGATCTGAATGTCGTTGACTACGAAAAAGCCTGAACTGCCCTGAGGGTGGTCAATCCCAACTCTTTTAAGCTACCGCAGAGATTGTAAAAGTGCGACATTTCCTAGACCAATTTACCGCCAAACTTTGCAGAGACACAGAGGGTCAAGGAAAGCTTATCATGGTAGTGTAACAATCTGCAATAAAAGTATTTATTAACGATTTTAACTAAAGTAGAAATATCGCCTTGAGCTTTTCAGTAACGTCAAGTCACCCTAACCCCTGAAGGGCGGCAATTACAAAACACTTATTTATTTATATAGATAAGTCAGCCCTTGAAAATGCCGATGGGGTTGCCATCACAACGATGCGGGTAGAAGTAGGTTAAGTTAAATTGGCGATAGATCAAAATCCCCAGACCAAAGTCCGGATTTGTCAGTCGTTCATGGTTCGTGGCTAATCCCCAATTCCTTGTTAACGTTCTCCCCACTCTTAACAAAAAACATAAGAGGTTTAAAAACATCCCATGTTTGACGCCACACAACTACTAATTGACTATTTTGTTCTCCAACTCAGAGACGGCTACCACCGGACGTATGGTGGCTGGAAGTCAAACTATGCAGACATCCTTGCCTGGGCGGGGAGTATGGCTTTAGAAAATATCGCCAACAGCGATGCCCTATATCACAACGTCGAACACACGATCTTAGTGACCTTGGTAGGGCAGGAAATTCTGCGCGGTAAGCACATCAAAGAGGGTGGAATCTCCTGCGAAGACTGGATGCACAACATTATCTCGCTGTTGTGCCATGATATCGGCTACGTCAAGGGCGTTTGTCGGCAAGACAAAATTGCGATGCGGTTGTATGCAACGGGAGTTGATGGCAAGATGGCGAAGCTAGAAGAAGGCGCGTCCGATGCTAGCCTCACCCCCTACCATGTAGACCGAGGCAAACTTTTTATTGAGGAGCGCTTTGGGGGTCACAACTTAATTGATGCGGAGGTGATTAAGCACAACATTGAACTCACCCGTTTCCCCGTTCCGGCTGACGAAGATCATCAAGACAAAGTAAATTCCCCAGGTTTAGTAAGAGCCGCAGATTTAATTGGTCAACTTAGCGATCCACGTTACCTGAAAAAGATTAGTGCGTTGTTCTATGAGTTTGAAGAAACTGGTGTGAACCGCGCCTTGAATTACCGCCATCCCGGAGACTTGCGGCAAAATTACGCTAAGTTTTACTGGAACGGTGTTTTTCCCTATATCACGGACGCCCTCAACTACTTACAACTGACTCAACAGGGTCAACAGATTGTCGCTAATCTCTACGCCAACGTCTTTGTCGTGGAACATGAACAGTTAATGGTGAATGTGGCGTGATAGTTAGCCTCATTTATACCTGGTCGTGATTTGTGACGGTAGTTGAAAGCAGTGAGGCGGCGAGTTCCGCTGGACTCATTTGCTCGTAACGCTCAAAGGGTTGGTGAATCCAAGGATTATCGGCGAGGTAGTCTACGTAGTAGTCAGGGGCGATCGCAGAGCAGTCTTTGTACCAAATGACGCCAGTACGAATTTCTGCGATGTTCGCCCCGTGGTGACGCTCTAGCCAGCGGATGGATTCCTCAAGGCTAATCCCAGAATCTACTAAATCATCAAGGAGTAGCACCCGCGCCCCTAATTTTTCCGTGGTCATGCTCAGGTGGCGGGAAAAGATAATCGTGCCGCGATCGCGATTTTCGGGCCCACCATAGGAAGATGTGGAAAGAATCGCTAGGGGTTGGCGGAAAATGCGACAGAGAATATCGCCAACCCGTAGCCCCCCCTTGGCAATGCAGACAATTTGGTTAAAATCCCAGTTGGCTTGATAGATTTTGACTGCTAACTGCTCGATTTTGTGATTGTATTCTGACCAAGAAATGTAAAGATCGGGCATAAGAAGCGTCTAGAAAGGCATCAATAGATGAAGTAAATCTAAATAAATAGTACAACGATCAACTAAACTCCTCTGATGGCAATCGAACAACAAAGGAGATTGTTTTACGTTTGTGCATTTTTTTGAGACCCCTTTGCGAAAGTCAAAGCTGTTATGAGTAATATTTCCTCATCTGAACCGTCGGATTCCTTGCCAACACCCAAGTCAGAAAAGCTACGTTTTAGAACCAAACTTGCCTATGGTGCAGGGGATATGGGTGCGGCAATTACGGCGAATATTCTGGCGTTTTATCTCCCGATTTTTCTGACGGATATTGCTAGCTTAGGGGCAGGGTTAGCCGCTAGCTTGTTACTCCTCAGCAAGATTTGGGATGCCGTAAACGATCCGATGGTGGGAGTGTTAAGCGATCGCACCAGTTCCAAACGCTGGGGGCGTCGTCTCCCTTGGATGCTCTATGGGGCAATTCCCTTTGGGATTACCTTCGTTTTGCAATGGATTGTCCCCGACTTCAGTCAGTGGGGATTGTTTTGGTACTACCTGCTAGTTTCCGTTTTATTCAATACTTTCTATACCGCCGTTAATTTACCCTATACGGCTCTCACCCCAGAACTGACCCAGGATTACAACGAACGCACCACCCTCAATAGCTTTCGCTTCACCTTCTCTATTGGCGGTAGTATCCTGTCTGTTATTTTTGTCGCGATCATCGCTGCTCTGTTTCCCACCGACCGACAGTTCCAGTATTTAATGATCGGTATCGGCTGCGGTGTAGTTTCCGTATTGACGTTGTATTGGTGTGTTTGGGGAATACGCGATCGCGTTATGGAATCAGAGGCAAGAATCCCGGCTGAGACGCAACCCGTTACCCTGCCAATATTAGAGCAGGTGCGGATTGCTTTTAGTAACCGCCCTTTTCTCTACGTCATTGGCATTTATCTGTGTTCCTGGTTAGGTGTCCAAGTCACCGCCGCCATTATTCCTTACTTTGTCATCCGCTGGATGGGCGAACCCGATTCAACCGTCGCCCAAGTCATCCTGGCGGTTCAGGGGACTGCCTTATTGATGCTGTTTGTCTGGAGTGCCGTTAGCAAGCGAGTGGGTAAAAGAGCGGTGTACTTTATGGGTATGGGCTTGTGGATTATCGCTCAAGCTGGACTGCTTTTCTTACAACCCGGTCAAATCGTTTTGCTGTACATCCTTTCCGTCATGGCAGGATTTGGCGTCTCTACTGCTTACCTCATTCCCTGGTCGATGTTACCTGATGTGATTGAACTGGATGAACTGCAAACAGGGCAACGGCGCGAGGGGATTTTTTATAGCTTTATGGTGCTACTGCAAAAAGTTTGTTTAGCCGTAGCGATCGCTCTAGTTTTAAAAAGCTTGGATTGGGCAGGATACATCGCCCCAACTGCCGAGAACCTAACCCCTGCTCAACCAGAGGCGGTACTGTGGGCAATTCGCATCGCCATTGGCCCGTTACCAACGATCGCCTTGATTGTGGGCATAATTCTCGCCTACTTCTACCCCATCACTCGTGAAGTCCATGCAGAAATTTTGCTAAAACTCCAAGAGCGTCGGGCAACGCAGAATCATTAGGGACTAGCGATCCGCACTTTTACAATCACTGACAATTAGTGATGTTTCACGCGGTCAAACAACCACAGGGAAGCAATAGTCCCAAAGAAGTGAGCGCCAATACCATTGACATTTGCCACAGCAACAAACACGTCAAGGGTACGAACGATTTTGTAAGGGTCAGTGATGGCAACCCCTGGAGGTTGGGAGACTGTTTTTGCCACTAGTACACTCAGAGTAAAGCTAGCACCCAGTAGGTTTAAGAAGATTCCCACTAAGCCAACAATTAATCCCAATCGCACCAGTTTCGTAGTCTCGGCTTTTGAAGGACGCACCTGTGATAGGGGACTACGAAGCAATCTGGCAATGCGCGTGTAACGGAAAGCCAAATAAACCGCAAATGCCAGGGCAAGAATACCGCAAACGGCCCAAAATATACCAATACCAAGGCCTGGGCTTTCTTCTGCGGCAAATCCGATACCTATCTGGGCATATAACAAAGACAAGCCTGATGCCACAGCCAGCCCCAACTGTACCCAAAAGGCAATCCAGCCCGTTAGACGCAGCTTTTCCGCAATGTCTTCGAGCAGCGGGGCAACTGGAGAATTAGAATCTGGCTTGGTTTCCATAGCGATTTCGATAGGGCGTCACGGAAACTGGTCAACAGCCGTGCATGGCAGGGGGTAATACTTCCCTCAATCGTTCCTGAATTGGGGATCGTTTGTCACTTATCATTAGGTAGATTTTGGCCAAGTAAAATAAAAAGTTGCCCCCGCCCCTACTTCCGACTCTACCCAGACGCGTCCCCCTCGGCTCTCAATAATTTTCTTCACAACAGAAAGCCCAATACCAGTACCTTCCACTTTGTCGCGAGCCTCTAATCTCTGGAAGATGATCCAAATTTTCTGGTGATACTCTGGTGCAATTCCTTGTCCGTTATCGGCAACGGAGAACTGGTAGTAGCTGCCGACCTCTTGAGAGCCGATCTCGATCCGGACATCGGGGCGATAGGAGTACTTGATCGCATTGCTAATCAAGTTCATAAAGATTTGTTCTAGGGGGATTTTTTCAGTGTGAAATGTCGGCATTCCAGGCTGAATAACGATCGCGACTTCCGGTGAGGGATCTAGGAGTTCAACAACGTCAGCTAGCAGGGCATCAACATCAACGGTTTGAGTCTGATGACAAAGGCGACCGGCGCGGGAATACTGGAGAATTCCGTCAATTAAGGATTCCATACGGTGAACCCGCCCGCGCATCAAGTTCAAATGCTGGCGGGAATCTTCATTGAGGGTGTCTCCTAAGTCTTCTTCTAGCCACTCAGAAAGATTAGCGATCGCTCGTAAGGGGGCTTTCAAATCGTGGGAAGCAATATAAGCAAACTGCTCAAGTTCTTGATTGCTGCGCTCTAATGCCTGAGTCAGTTGAGTCAAGGCTTCTGCTTTTTTCTCAACCTCCTGCCGCGCCCTGACTTGTGCTGTCACCTCTACGGCATGAGTCATTAAGCCATACACCTGGTTTTCACTATCAAACAACGGTTGATAAACAAAATTCCAAAAGCTTTCTTCCAACTCACCATCACCGTTGCGGTCAAAGACGGCTCGCATCTCCTTCCCCACATACGCCTTGCCCGTGGCATACACCCGATCAAGCAGTTCAAAGAAGCCTTGTCCTTCTAAGTCCGGAAATGCCTCACGAGCCGTTTTCCCCTTGATCTCCCGGTTGTTTACTAGCTGCCCATACAGGGGATTAGATGTTTCTATAACATGATTGGGGCCGCGAGAGGTTTGAATGGCAGCAGGTGCCTGCAAAAACACGCGTTGCAATTCCGCACGGGCGGTTTCAGCTTCCCCTAATGCCTTCGCTAGTGCCTCCTGCACTCGCTTGCGCTCGGTGATGTCGTGCATCAAAGCCACTGCACCAATTTTGCGTCCTTTGTCGTCAAACAGGGGGTCGCCATTGGCGAGAATATAGCGGGGCGGTTGACCTTTTGCCACAATCGCCATTTCCGCATTACGTACAGACTCGCCTTGGAAGGCACGCACGAGGGGAATGTTTTCGGTTGCTAGTGGGGTGACTCCGTCTTCCTCGTAAAGGTCATAGAGGCTTGTCCACTGCTCCGGTGGTACAGTCAGAGGATCTAACCCATGCCATTCACGAGCGACTCGATTGAAAAGTGTTAGCTTTCCATTGGCATTACAGGCGACTACAGCTTCCGAGAAGTTTTCCACCAAGACCTTGGTAAATTCCTGCTCCTGTCGCAAAGCTTCCTTTGCCTGCTTGGGATCAGTGATATCGGTGTGGATGCCCACCCACTCCCGAATGCTACCGTCGGCTGCTAGCACTGACACACCGCGAACGCTCATGTAGCGGTATTCTCCGTCATGACGCCGCAGCCGATACTCGACTTCGTAATGTGTTTTGTTCTCTACGGCATTTAGCCATGCTTGGGCTGTGTTGTCTCGATCGTCCGGGTGAACACAATTGAGCCATCCCCAGTCTTGATATTCCTCAAAGGTTTGCCCAGTAAAGGCGCTCCATCCGGGTTGGGGGGAGACGATTTTGCCTTCTGCATTGGTATTCCAGACGATTTGGGTAGTTGCTTTGAGAAGGGAGCAGTAGCGCTCTTCATTCTTGCGGAGTGCGTCCTGCACGGCTTCCCACTTGAGGCGTGTGGCTTGTTCCTGAGACAGTTGCTGTTTTTGTTCTACCGCTGCCTTTTCTTGGGTAATATCTACTAGCACGCCGCGCCGCCGCGCCGCACGACCGTTTTCATCTGCCACCACTCGCACCCGGTCTTTGAGCCAGATGATGCGACCATCAGTAGCTAGAGCGCGATACTCAAGCTCGTAATCTTGGGACGCTTGGGTTGCCGTGGTAGAGAGGGTGATACACCAATCCCGGTCTTCTGGATGCAACAAGCGGTTTTGCCAGAAGTCCGGCTCCTCTAGCCATTGGCGGATCGGATAACCGAGAAGATCTTCAGCACGACGAGACACGAAGGTAAATTTTCCGGTGGTGGCGTCCATCTCCCAGATGATGGCGTCAAGTCCTTGAATTAAATCAATGAAGCGATCGCGAGATTCTACTTCCACTGGTTTTACGATTGGTGAATCGATGTCTAGGGGTGATAGTGGCAGCTTAGTCTCACTCATGCTTAAGTTTCCTGGATAAACAGATCTGGGAATGCTTGCTAGGAGGCGATCGCGTTTACAGCAATTTCTGGCAGGGAATTAAAAATGCTCGCTCATCCACGGCTCTGATCCAGAAAATAGCTGAGTCGCCGCGACAAGAGCCGCGTCTGTAGATGCTAATAATCCAGCCGTTTTGAGTTGCTCCGGGGTAAATAACCCGGTGTAGAGGGGGGCGAGTCCTCCGATGTTGAGCTGCAAGTCACCGCGACCGCCTCTGGTGACTTCACCGCTTCCCCCGGAGACGGTTAAGACAAATTTTCCGGTGTTTTCCGGCAGTACGTCGTCTTGAATATTTAGGTGTAATTCAGCGTCTACTCCCACAGGATAACCTCGTTTTTCTAAGGCTTTGGGGACATCCACTACCCGCAACAGCCAGCGTTCTACATGCTGCACCGTGCTAGTTTGTTCGGGGAGTTGTAAGAGTAAGGGGTCAACAGATGGCCCGCGCCACAGCACCGACTGAGCAATAGAGCGGTGGTCAGCAAAGAAAGTCCACAACTGCTGCTCCGCTGCCGGGGTCAGCACCACGCAGTCTTGAACCACGAGGTCATAACCCGTACTCGTCTGCTGCTGCTTGAAGATGACATAACCGACGAGTTGGGTTTCACTGCCGATGGTGTAGGCATAAACTTCTGCCCTTTGCGGCTGGAGCACTCGCGTCCACAGTGCTGCATTGCGCTCTAGCTTGCCGTTTGTCTGGCTGGCGGCTTTTTGGTAAAGGTCTGCAAATACTTCGGCTTGACGGGGAACGGCACGGACAGGAAGCGTTCGCGATCGCATCAAAATACTGTCAAGGGGCAACTTCCACAGACACCGCGTTCCGGCTTGTTCGTAACCTACCTTCCGGTAGGGACGTTGCGTGGCGGCATAGAGGGTGGAGAGAGGGACACCGTTTTGATGCAGTTCTCTCAATGTTTGAGTCAGCATTTCCACCGCCACCCCAGTTCCTCGGTGTTCCGGTGGTACGCCGACGGAGGCTAGTCCTGCCATCGGTATGCATTGACCGCCAAACCACTGAGCGATTGGGTAAATTGCCAAGCTGCCCACGACTTCCCCTGCACGCTGCAAGCAGCGAAAGTTTTCTTGTCCGACGTTCTGGTAGTAGGACGACCAATGGCTACTCGATTCGTTGAAGCACTGGCGAGTAATTTCTTCCAGACGCTGCAATTGCTCGGATGTGGAGGGAGTGCAAAACTTAAACTGAGATGTCATCGGCAAGGCGCATGAGATTTTCCCGGCAGTCGGAACGGATTGACTCGCTAAAAATGGCAAAATTTAGTCCTGCCTGTTCTGGAGTCTAGTACTGGAGGAAGAAAATGGCGGCTTCCGGGATAATAACAAGCTAAATATCACAGGATAAATCTAGCGTAGGTCTGATCTTTGCCACCAATATTTCTTTGTGGTGGTGCCGAGAATTTACCAATCTCGGTATTGGTATATATACGCTCTTTGACTCTATGTCTAGGTGAAGACCGGATTTGTAGCGCTATTTATCAAAAATTTACACTTCTCAATGCTTGCCCCCAAAAATATTTAAACTTCATTGCAGAATAAGAAGAGAGCGGTCACATCGTGATAATTTCTATAACGTTAGGAATAGCTTAGAGTCTTAGAGTTACAACGGGAGAACACCTTGGATTTGCATTCTACTCAAGCTCAAAACCCATCTTTTCATGAAGATATCAGTGAGTATGTGGCTCAGTTACAGCTTCACATGGCTTTACAAGCCCGTAACTTAGTCCCGACCCTTACTAAGGCAGCCGATAGCAGAGAGCAGCTATTACAGCAAACCCAGGCAAACATCGAAAAACTGGTTTCGCGGCAAGCCATTTAGATTTAGTTTGATGGTTCAACAATTAGATTAAGCGATCGCCCGCCAAGGGTAGAGAACAGATTCTCACAGTTGGCAAAAAGCGATCGCTTTTTATTTGGTCGCCTGTCTCGGCTGAGAGGCAAAGGTGCGAAGTGCTGAGTTGTTCAGGATTCGTGGCGAGTAGCAAGGAGTGCTAATCACCGACAGGGCATTACGGGGATCTGGTAGCGTAACATCCTGTAACATTTGGCATAGTGATAAATAAACGACCTGCAATAATTGCGTTCACGGCTAGCAGCAAAGGACGGTGCGTGGCGCTATCTTGCCTTCTAAGCTGTTATGCAAACGAGAACAATGAATGCAGATAGGAAAGAGG
Organism: Kastovskya adunca ATA6-11-RM4; assembly: GCA_019359445.1. Classification (GTDB taxonomy): domain Bacteria; phylum Cyanobacteriota; class Cyanobacteriia; order Cyanobacteriales; family Coleofasciculaceae; genus Kastovskya; species Kastovskya adunca. Next base: position 159,768 of record JAHHHJ010000010.1, read on the forward strand.
AGACTTTCGTAATGCTTGAATCTTATCGTCAACACGTCGCACAACGGGCGGCGTTGGGAATTCCACCCTTACCGTTGGATACTCAACAAACCTCCGAGTTGTGCCAACTGCTAAAAGCGCCAGCGGCGGGTGAAGAGGAGTACCTACTCTCATTATTGCGCGATCGCGTTCCTCCCGGAGTCGATCAAGCGGCGTATGTAAAAGCCTCATTTCTCACCACCATTGCCAAAGGTGAAGTGAGTTGCCCCTTACTCAAACCCATCGAAGCCATTGAACTCTTGGGGACAATGGTCGGCGGCTACAATGTCCAATCGTTAATAGATTTGCTCAATAGCGACAGCGAGTTAGCGGGTGCAGCCGCCGCCCAGTTGAGCAAAATCATGTTGGTTTATGACGCCTTCAACGATGTCTACGAGCTATCAAAAACCAATAGCTACGCCAAGTTAGTGATTGACTCTTGGGCAGCCGCCGAGTGGTTTACCGCCCGTCCGTCATTACCAGAAACCATAACGGTGACGGTGTTCAAAGTACCGGGAGAGACAAATACAGATGACTTGTCTCCCGCCACCCACGCCACCACACGCCCCGATATTCCCTTACACGCCCTGGCAATGCTGGAATCTCTGATGCCGGAGGGATTGGAAACCATTAGCAAGCTCAAGGAAAAAGGGCATCCCGTTGCTTATGTCGGCGATGTTGTGGGTACGGGTTCCTCTCGCAAGTCAGCGATTAACTCCGTATTGTGGCATATTGGGCAAGATATTCCCTTCGTACCTAATAAGCGGGCAGGGGGTTATATTTTGGGTAATGCGATCGCGCCTATCTTCTTTAATACCGCTGAAGACTCTGGTGCCTTACCCATCGAGTGCGATGTCACCCAAATGGAAACTGGGGATGTAATCACCATTCATCCTTATAAAGGCGAAATCACAAACGAAGCTGGAGAAGTCATTTCCACCTTCACCCTCAAACCTGAAACCATTACCGATGAAGTTCGTGCAGGTGGACGCATCCCCCTACTAATTGGACGTTCCCTCACCGATAAAACCCGTGCCGCCCTAGGATTAGAACCTAGCCCCCTCTTCATCCGTCCTAGCGCCCCGGCGGACACAGGCAAAGGCTTCACCCTAGCGCAGAAAATGGTAGGGAAAGCTTGCGGACTCCCCGGCGTGCGCCCTGGCACCTCCTGCGAACCGATCATGACCACCGTTGGCTCTCAAGATACCACGGGGCCAATGACGCGGGACGAACTCAAAGAACTCGCCTGTCTTGGCTTCAGCGCTGACTTAACTCTGCAATCCTTCTGCCATACCGCCGCTTATCCCAAACCCGTTGATGTTAAGACGCATCAAGACTTACCCGACTTCTTCGCGACTCGTGGCGGCGTCGCTTTGCGTCCTGGCGATGGCATTATCCACTCCTGGCTAAACCGGATGCTGCTACCCGATACCGTCGGTACGGGGGGCGACTCCCACACCCGCTTCCCCTTGGGAATTTCCTTCCCGGCGGGTTCTGGGTTAGTTGCCTTTGCTGCCGCCTTAGGTGTGATGCCTTTAGATATGCCCGAATCCGTTCTCGTGCGTTTCACAGGGGAATTGCAACCCGGTGTTACTCTACGGGATATCGTCAACGCCATCCCCTACGTCGCCATCCAAGAAGGCAAGCTAACCGTTGAGAAGCAGAATAAGAAAAATCTCTTCTCTGGGCGGATTATGGAAATGGAAGGCTTGCCGGATTTGAAAGTAGAACAAGCCTTTGAACTCACTGATGCGACGGCTGAACGTTCCTGTTCCGGTTCCACCATCAAGCTGAGTGAGGAAACCGTTGCCGAGTATCTCCGTTCTAATGTCGCCCTGCTAACGAATCTGGTTGCACGAGGCTACAAGGATGAGCGCACTATGATGCGTCGGGTTGCCAAGATGGAGGAGTGGTTGAAAAATTCTCAGCTGATGTCGGCGGATGCGAATGCAGAGTACGCCGATATCCTGGAAATCGACCTCAACGAAATCAAAGAACCTATCGTTGCTGCACCGAACGACCCAGATAACGTTAAGTTAATGTCCGAGTGTGCTGGGGACAAGATTGATGAGGTGTTCATCGGTTCCTGCATGACCAATATCGGTCATTACCGCGCTGCTGCCAAGGTGTTAGAAGGGGCGGGTAAGGTGAAGGTGCGCCTTTGGATTTGTCCTCCCACTCGCATGGATGAGCAACAACTGCGGGCAGAAGGTATTTACGATATCTTTAACGCGGCAAGTGCCAGAACGGAAATGCCAGGATGTTCTCTCTGCATGGGTAACCAAGCACGGGTAGAAGATGGCGCAACAGTGTTTTCTACCTCTACTCGTAACTTCAACAACCGCATGGGGAAAGATGCGCGGGTTTATCTCGGTTCTGCGGAATTGGCGGCGGTTTGTGCGCTATTAGGAAGAATTCCCACGGTTGAAGAATACATGGAGATTGTGGCGGAAAAACTTAATCCTTTCGCAGGCGATTTGTATCGGTATTTGAACTTCGATCAAATTGAAGGTTTCGAGGATGAGGGACGGGTGATTCCGTTGGAAGAAATGCCCAGAATTGAGGATATTCTGGGGATGCCGACAGCAGCGAGTCGATAATGAAGCTAGGGTGGGCAGTTGCTCCCCTTACTATTGCTATCTTGCTATCCCAAATTTAGAGGTTAAACTTGGGATAGCACCCTATGAATTGTAGAAATTAAGATTTTTAGAAGCATTTACGTCGGCAACTAAAAGGTAATAACAAAAATGTTAACTTCTGCTCAACTAATGCAAGAGCTTGAACCGATTGCTACTAATTTAGGATTTCGTAAATCTATAAGAGAAAATAGTATAGTTTGGACGCATCCCAATGGACAGATAATTATTCCAATCGATCTGCAACTAAAACCTGAGCATTTGCTAAGAATAATTAGAAAAATGCAACAAATTACTATGCAAAGGTATACACCTCTAACAAATAGATATCCAAGGAGTGCAACTTCAAGAGATAGGTATCAGCGGATAGATTTATCTCGTTTTACTGAAGAAGTAGCATCAAAGCAATACTTGTCTGCTGAAACGGAAGAAACTACCCGCCTAGCAGAGCAACATAAAGCTTTGAGCGAACTCACTAAGTTATGGCTAGAGGAGGGAGATGAACAAGAACAAACGGAAACTTGGGAATATCTCCGTCAAGTACTTGATGAAGATCGACCTTCTAATCGTCCATTGTTTCCATGAGCAAAATTGTTATGCTGGACTCTGGTCCATTAGGAATGGTCACTAACCCTAAAAATTCCTCTACCTGTAAAGAGTGCAAACTTTGGTTAGATTCTTTGCCGTTGAAAGGCTATGAAGTTGTGTTGCCAGAAATTGCTGATTACGAAGTGCGGCGGGAATTACTGCGGGCGAATAAGGTAGCAGGGGTAAAAAGACTAGACCAACTCAAAGCAGCAATTACATATTTTCCTATTACCACAGAAACGATGCTTTTAGCAGCTCAGTTATGGGCTGAAGCACGAATGAGAGGGCAACCAACCGCAGATCCCAAAGCCCTTGATGGAGATGTGATCTTGGCAGCTCAAGCAAAATTAGAAGAAAATCAAGAGAATGAAGTTATAATCGCCACAACGAATGTAGGGCATTTGTCTCAGGTTATTGATGCTCGTGAGTGGCAGTGTATTCAGTAAAACTTGAGCTTGTTTTAACTTTCCAGAATTAGCAGAGGCTCCATTTTTAGCCTATCAAAGCATCAATCTAGCTTTCGCTGAAGAGACGCTGACGTTCCTTCAAAAAACTCCTGTGCCTCACGACTGACAACAACTTAATATAAATCAATATTTTCGTTTGAGTCGGTCAACCGGAGTCACCTTTCCTTCTGCAATATCTTTTTTCGCCTTATCAAACGCTTCCTTAAAACCTGAAATAGCTAATAATTCCTCAGTTGCCTCATTACTTTCTCGTTCTACCAGATAAGCTAGAAAATCAGTAGCAACCTGCAATCTCTCAGGTGATAACTGCTCAATATATTGCTTAAGTTGGTTGCGAGCTTCTGTGGTGTTCATCAGTCAGTAGGCAGGTAATTGTGTAACTATTTTAGTTGGGTAACGATAGCGCGATCGCGCTTTAACATCCATTCGTCCTAAAATACAAACATACTGGGTAGTAGTTCCTTTGTTCTAAATTGCCCCCTAAAATGCCTGAGCCGCAACTTCAATGGCAAGTCTCGCCACCGCCTCACTTACCGCAGTGGTTTATTGATGCTGTCAAACGCCACTCTCCCACCTCAGACGGACGTTATGCGGCGCAATTGCTGTGGCAACGAGGCATTCAAGACCCAGAACAGTTAGCAGGCTTTTTAGACCCAAAATTGTATAAACCCGCCAGCCCCTTCGCCTTTGGGCAGGAAATGCACTGGGCAGTGGAACGCTTACAACAAGCCCGCGATCGCCGGGAAAAAGTTGCCGTTTGGGGAGACTTTGACGCCGATGGCATCACTTCAACAGCGGTACTTTGGGAAGGCTTAGGACAGTTTCTCCCGCAGCGTCCAACATCGCCATCTGCAATCCCCAACTCAGGACTCAGTACTCAGCACTCAGCCCTAACTTACTACATTCCCAATCGCCTCACAGAATCCCACGGACTCAACAACCGAGGCATTGACGCCCTCGCCAGCCAGGGAGTCACCCTAATCGTCACCTGCGACACGGGCAGCACTAACCTTAGTGAAATCGACTATGCCGAGAGTTTAGGCATGGGGGTGATTATCACCGACCACCATACCTTGCCCCCAGAACGTCCCCCCGTTGTCGCCATTATTAACCCCCGCTATTTCGCCGAAGACCATCAACTCTTTCATCTTTCTGGCGTTGCTGTTGCCTACAAACTGGTAGAAGCCCTCTACTCTGCGATGCCAGATGTGCCCAAACAGCCGTTAGAGAATTTGTTAGATCTGGTGGCAATTGGGTTAATTGCTGACTTGGTGCAACTGAGTGGTGATTGTCGCTATCTGGCGCAATTGGGGATTGGACGGTTGCAAAAGAATTTGGAATCCCTGCCAATTTCCCAACGACGTCCGGGGGTAACGCGTCTGCTAGAACTGTGTCAACGCAGTGGCGATCGCCCGACGGATATTTCCTTTGGAATTGGGCCCCGCATCAACGCCGTCAGCCGCATTCAGGGCGACGCCTCCTTCTGCGTAGAACTCCTCACCAGCCGCGACGAACAGCGCTGTCACGAGTTGGCATGGGATACCGAACTCGCCAACGCCCGCCGCAAGTCTTTGCAAAAAGATGTCATGCAGCAAGTCCAACAAAAACTTGCTCAACTCGACCTTTCCACGACTAGCGTCATCGTCCTCTGTGACGAACAATGGCAACCGGGTGTCCTGGGTTTAGTCGCCGGACAAATTGCCCAAGAATACGGACGCCCCACCATCCTGTTAAGCACAGCCGACAATTTCACGGCGGATGCTTTTGACTCTGAACGACCGATGACCGACGCCGGAGAGATCTTGGCACGCGGTTCTGCCCGTTCTGTCAATCAAATCGACCTTTACCAGTTGGTGAAGTCCCAAGAGCACCTGCTGCATCGTTTTGGGGGACATCCCTTCGCCGCCGGATTAAGTTTACCCGCAGAGAATATCCCTTTATTTACAGAAGCGATCAATCAACAACTACGGCAACAAGGCGTTATTACGGGTAAGCCAACGATGACCGCCGATTTGGTCGTTCCTGTGGCAGAGTTGAGCAAAGAATTATTCCGAGAATTAAAACTCCTTGAACCCTGCGGTATGGGCAATCCTGTCCCCAAGTTGCTGATTGAGAACTGTTGGTTTAGTAATGTTTGGAATCGCAATACTCAAGATGTAAAGGGGCGCAAAGTTCAGTACATCAAAACTGAATTTGAAATATGGGACGACTCTAGCCCTGAAGCTTTTGCTGGTATCTGGTGGGGACACTACCAAGATGAGCTACCAAAAGGGAGATGCGATGCCATTGTAGAGCTGGACTATAACAACTATAAAAAACGGACGGAAGTGCGTCTTTTGGCGGTGCAACCTCGCTTGGGCGCTAATGGGTTTAACCGTTCCACTCAGCAAGAGTGGATTTTAGACTGGCGTGAGGAAGAGGATTTATTGAGTGTTCAGGCTTCTAACTACATCATTTTGAAAGAATGCCCTAGTAGTTGGGATGAGTTGCAAGTTTGGTTTCGACGGGCAACGCAGTCAGAACGTCCTTTAGCGATCGCCTATTCCCCTCCTGAACCACCTTCTCCCCGCGACGTTTGGGAACAACTGATCGGCATTGCTAAATACCTCAGCCGCACGGGGGAGTCTGCCACCTTAGCGCAACTGAGTGAGAAGTTAGATTTAAGCGATCGCAGCCTTCACCTCGGACTTCAGGCACTTTCTCACCTCGGTTTTCAGGTAAAACACCAAGATTGGGCTATACAAGTCAGTTGGCAGGCTTCTGGTGGCACTGCCGATGTCACTCATGACACTATCCTCACCTTCCTCGCCGCCATCAAAGAAGAACAATTCCGCCGTCGGTATTTCTCTCAAGTTCCTCTGTCCACCATCCAAAGCATGGCAGCACAAACTCTATTGAATCAATAGCTGCTAACGTGAGGATTAGTTATTAGCTGTCAACAATGGAGCAAAACGGATTAACCGTCCCTCAAGTCGAAAAACAAGCAAAAATCGCCGCAAAAAAGGTGGTGTCCAGTCCCTTGCTTGAAAAACTGGCACGGTCTGGCTATGCCGCTAGGGGAGTAGTCTACGTCACCATTGGTTTACTGGCAGCTCAAGTTTCCTTAGGAATTGGCGGTCAATTCACCAATATAAAGGGCGCACTCAAAGCGATTATGATGCAGCCCTTTGGGGAGTTTATACTCATCGCTATTGCTGCCAGTTTAGTCGGCTATGCCATCTGGCGATTCGTACAAGCAATCTTAGACCCCGAATACCAGGAATTTAGTCCCAAGCGCATCATCCCGCGCCTGGGATTTGCCGTCAGTGGTCTAACTCATGTGGGTTTAGCCATTGCTGCTACTAAGATCCTTACAGGTTTGGATGATGGTGAAACGGATGAGGCATCCTCGATAGCCTGGACAGCAAAATTGCTCGCCCAGCCTTTTGGTCGTTGGCTAGTGATAGGGATGGGAGTTTCTGCGATCGCCGTTAGCCTATCGTACTTCTACCGCGTTTATAAAGCTGACTTCCAAAATTTCTTCAAGCTGATTGAGATGAGCAAAATTGAGCAAGTCTGGGCAATCCGCCTCGGCAGGCTTGGTTTTACAGCTCGGGGTGCGATTTCCGGCGTAACTGGCAGTTTTTTGATTCAAGCCGCCCTCCAGTACGATCCCGAAGCCGCCAAAGGATTAGAAGGCGCACTAGAAGCGATCGCCAGACAACCCTTTGGTCTAATCCTCCTAGGCATTGTCGCCCTCGGTCTAATTGCCTACGGTAGCTACGAGTTAGTCCTGGCAAGGTATCGCCGCATTGCTGAGGTAGTTGGGGAGAAAGGATGAAGTATGAAGGGTGAAGTATGAAGGATGAAAGGGGTTATTGGTTCTCTTCCTCTCCCCTGCACCCCTGCACCCCCGCTCCCCTGCACCCACGCTCCCCCGCTCCCTATCAATCCAATCCTCCTTGACGCTCGCACTTAAAGCCTGAGCTGCGCCATGCTTCTAGATCTACAGAAGAAAGCGGAATCACCTCGGAGCAGCGGGGGTGAATTACCTGACTTAGCCCTGCCCAGATCACGCTACGAGCCACGTCTAGCCCTGTTTTTAACCAACTCTCGCGATTGCCGGGAATGCCTTGCTCCTCCACAAGATCTGTTTCTACCCAGATCCCATGTGCCCCCAAAAGAATCCTCGCTAGCCACTGGGCGCGTGGCATGTGAGTGGGGGAAGTGATTAATTTAACTTTACGAACGCCCCATTGATGCAAAATTGGGATATTAAAGTAGAAGTTCTCAAAGGTAGATTTAGCACACTTTTCTAACCAAACCTGAGGGATTGGTGCATTTTCCCGCTGAAAAAGCTGCAAAATGCAAGGGTCTTTTGAGCCTTGAGAAATTAAAACTCGCGTATCAGGGTGCTGTTTTGCCAGTTGCGCGACGTAGATTTCTCGACGAATACTCCCCCCCAAAACAAAAAAAGTATCTACGGGGGCTGATGCGGCTGACCACAAGGTCAAAGCCTTAATCAACAACCAACCACAAAGGAGGACACTGAAGCTCGATAGCCCCACGAGGAGCAAACGTCGGCGAGGTTTGACTCGTGGGGATTGATTTTTGTGACTACGATGCTTCATAACGATTAATTAACCTTACGCTTCAGTCAACCTTGTCTTTTGGCAGTATTGTCTAGATAATCGGGACACTGAGTAAACTGGCACAAAATTCCTGTTACTTGTCTTGGCATTTTAAGTATCTTGAAGCTAGGGTGTTGCCAGCTTTATCCGTGCGATCGCAGCAAAGTAAATCTAAGTGCACCAGTTCCAGAGCCGGGTATCCCTTCAACTGTCTGCTTCTCTAAATAGCTATGTAGTTATTTAAACTCCCCCGTTTCAGCCACTCTCCATCAGCCACTCTTCATGAACCAATCCCCAAAACACTTCCAATTCCTCAGAGGCGCTGTATTTACTGGAGCGCTTGCCACAACAGCCGCTTTGTCTTTGTTTGGCCCAATCTGGTGCCGTTCAGTCGTTGCCGCCCTTCAAGACAGCCCTAAAAATATTGTCGATGAAGTTTGGCAACTGGTTAATCGCGAATATGTCGATCCCTCCTTTAACCAAGTTGATTGGCAAGCAACGAGGCAAACTTTACTGAGCAAAAACTACACCTCTAGGGCACAAGCGTACACGGCAGTTCGCGAAGCTTTAGAAAGATTAGGCGACCCCTATACCCGCTTTCTTGATCCGGAACAATATCAAGCGCTCACGAGCCAAACGGCGGGCGAGCTTTCCGGGGTGGGGATTCGGATGGAAGTGAATACTAAAACACAAACGCTAACGGTGGTTGAACCGCTACCGGATTCTCCGGCGTTTGCAGCGGGGATCAAAGCCGGAGATGAGATTCTGGAAATTGATGGCAAACTGACAAAAGGAATGACCGTCGAGGAAGCCTCCAGTCTGATTCGGGGGGAACCTGGACTACCGATTAAGTTGAAGATTTCCCGGACGGCTAGTAGTCCTTTTGAGGTCTCTCTGACCCGTGCCAACATCGAACTACCCTCCGTTCACTACACCCTGAAGCAAGAAGGTCAACTGCGGGTGGGCTATATCCGCTTGACGGAGTTTAGCTCCCACGCGGCAGAACAAATGCAGCGGGCAATCTCCTCCTTGGATAATCAGAAGGTAGATGCTTATGTTCTCGACTTAAGAGGCAATCCCGGTGGTTTGCTCCATTCCAGTATTGAGATTGCCCGGATGTGGCTAGAGTCGGGTACTGTTGTTCGCACCACAGACCGCAAGGGAGGTAAGCAGGAATTCACAGCAAACCGCACCGCCCTGACTAAACGACCTTTGGCAGTTTTAGTGGACGGGGACTCGGCAAGCGCTAGTGAAATTCTCTCCGGTGCTCTGCAAGACAACCGCCGCGCCAAGGTGATTGGTTCTCAAACCTTTGGTAAGGCATTAGTGCAGTCTGTTCATCCGCTTTCTGACGGTTCTGGTTTAGCAGTAACGGTTGCTCACTACTACACCCCCAACGGCACGGATATTAGTCATAAAGGCATTACACCGGATGTAAAGCTCGACTTGAGCCGCGAACAAGTGCAGCGATTGTCATTGCAGCCAACGTTGGTTGCCACGAATGATGACCCGCACTACAAACAAGCGGTTTCGGTGTTAGCCACTGATGTTGCTGGTCGAACTGTTATCGCGCCTGTCAGACCGATCAGTATCCGCTAATCAGCCGAACGTGGGAGTTTAAGGTGGATTAATTTTGAGGGTAGCAATGTACCCGTTTTAGCAAACTATCCAGTTCGCAGTTGTGTTACCAAATGAACCAGTTCCGGTAAGATGAGCTTTTTGATTGCGAGTTGGACAGCATTGCTAGAGCCAGGAAGTGAGAAGACCAGCTTTTTTTGATAGATTCCTGCAACGGCACGAGAGGCGATCGCCCTCGTGCCGATTTCTTGGTAGCTCAAGAACCGAAACAACTCTCCAAATCCCGGCAACGTCTTTTCTAATAAGCGTTCGAGAGCATCGTAAGTTGTGTCGCGAGGGGCAATACCCGTACCGCCATTGAAAATCAAGGCATCTAAGTCTGCTCGTCCCCCTAGGGTAGTCAGTTGTGCCTGAATTTGCCTCGGTTCATCTTTGAGAATCTCATAGACTCCTACCTGATGACCCGCCTCAACTAGTAACTGCTGAATCAATTGACCACTGCGGTCTGTTTGGGGCGATCGCGTATCGCTTACCGTAATCACTGCACAACTTATGGCGATCGCTGTCGAATCAGGATGAGGCTGGTGCATCATAGGTACTATTGCCAGTTGTCCTTCAAGGGTTAGAAGTTATACAGGTTAAAAGCTGGAATGTTAGAACTTTCAACCTGTCAACCTTCAACGATTCCTACTGAATCAGGACTAATTATGATTTAGTAAATTCCAAACCATGCTCCTTGGCATATCGCTCCATAAAACGTAGGAAGCGCTCCCATTCAGCAGGAGTTGTCATCAAGTGAATCGCTTTGATATCTTTTGCCTGACCATTCACAAAAACACCCTTCACCTCGCGGGTGACAATTTCCCCTTCCTCATCAATCATGTACATCCCAGTAATATCTTCAGATGTATCACTATTGAAGGCACTGGGGCTTTCAAAGGTGAATGTAGCCGTGCCACCACTACCATTTTTGGAACGAGTCAAACGGATATCTGGTATAACGTCTTCGTTAATGCCTTTAGAAAACTGAATTTGTGCCATTACGAATCCCTTTTAGTTAATCTTGATAGTTGGTTATAAAACCATCTTCTCATCAGATAGGGTTTCAGTTAAGCGCCGACTCTCGCTCTAGAATCAGCGTCACCGGCCCATCATTCTCAATGGAAACTTGCATCATCGCTCCAAACTGACCTGTTTCCACCCGCAAGCCACTTTGCCGCAACTGCGCCACAAATTGGTCATACAGTTTTTGGGCGCGTTCAGGAGCCGCAGAACGGTCAAAGGAAGGACGGCGACCTTTGCGACAATTGCCATAGAGGGTAAACTGGCTAATTACCAGCAACTCTCCCTCAATATCCAAGACAGACTTTTCCCCGCGGTCGTTTCCCTTGTCCTGAGCAGGAAATAACCGCAAGTCCAGACACTTTCGCACTATCCAGTCAACTTCTGTCTGGGTATCCGTCTCAGCAATACCGACAAGCAAATTTAGCCCTCGTCCAATTTGACCGACGACAGTACCTGCTACCTCAACTTTTGAGGCTGTTACTCGCTGGATAATAACGCGCATGGTTTAGGAGTTAGGAACTAGAGGCTAGATTCGTCGGGTGGGTTATAGTTTGCCTAACCCACCATCAGACTGACTTACTGTAGCCTTCGCTCCACCGAGCTACTTCCCAAACCCTTTCCCACGATTGGTGGAAGGGAAACAGACACACTTTTGCAGTTGTTCGCGCAAAGTATCGTGGTCTAAACCCTGACCAATCAGCACGATCTGATTTTTCGGTTCTCCTTTCCACTCATCGTCCTCAATCGTGAAACGCTTGCCACTGAGGTGGAAAATGTGGCGGTTAGGGCTTTCATCAAACCAGAGAATCCCTTTTGCACGGAACACATTTGAGGGCAATTGGTTATCTAGGAAATTCTGAAACTTCCTAATCGCTAACGGCTTTTCACTTTGGAAGGATAGGGAGGTAAAGCCGTCATTTTCTAAGTGATGGGAGTGATGGTCGTGATGCTCGTGGTCATGATGGTCGTGGTCGTGGTCATGGTCATGAGCGTGATCATGATGGTCATGGTCGTGAGCGTCGGAACTAAAATGCTTGTCCGTCTCAAACAGACCGACACTGAGAATCAGAGGTAGAGGAACCTGAGCATTAGTTGTGCGGAGAATTCGCGATCCCGCTTTGATGTCTCTAATTCTGAGTTCCAGAGCATCGACATCCGCTTCATCAACCAGATCGATCTTATTGAGCAGGATAATGTCGCCGTAAGCAATCTGGCTGTAAGCCGCTTCGCTGTTAAACAAGTCGAGGCTAAAATTTTCTGAGTCTACCACCGTAACAATCGAATCTAGGCGAGTCATATCTCGCAATTCGGTTCCCAGGAAGGTGAGAGCAACGGGTAGGGGGTCAGCTAAACCTGTTGTTTCTACAACCAGATAATCAATTTTGTCTTGGCGTTCTAAGACTTTGTAAACGGCTTCAACCAAGTCATTATTGATGGTGCAGCAAACACAGCCGTTGTTTAGCTCCACCATGTCCTCACCCGTGGTGACAATCAGCTCATTGTCAATGCCAATCTCACCAAATTCATTAACCAACACAGCGGTTTTGATGCCCTGCTGATTGGTCAATATGTGGTTGAGTAGTGTGGTTTTGCCACTACCAAGAAAACCAGTGATGATGGTTACGGGTAAGCCTTGCTTAGGGAGGTCTATGCCTTGTGAGGAGGCGGCTTGAGTAGGTGTTGATTGCATAATGACAAGATGCGAGAACGTCAGAATATTAAAGGATAGCTACAAATGCTATTAATATCGACAGGGGGATGTTTTAATCACATCCTTTGCCTGTCCCTATTATTGCTTATCCATCCGCTGCTGATTTATTCGCTGCTGTGACATGACCCTAACGCTTTACAATACGCTGACTCGTCGCAAGGAACCGTTTGAGCCACTAGAACCCGGTAAAGTCAAAATGTATTGCTGCGGCATCACAGTGTATGACTACTGTCACTTGGGTCATGCCAGAACTTGCATTATCTGGGATACGGCTCGCCGTTACCTGCAATGGCGAGGATACGATGTGCGCTACGTGCAGAATTTTACTGATATCGATGACAAAATTCTCAATCGGGCGATAAAAGAAGGCGTTTCGATGGAAGTGATTTCCGATCGCTTCATTCAGGCATATTTTGAGGATATGGCGCGGTTGCATGTCATGGAAGCGGATGCCTATCCCCGTGCAACCCATACCCTAGATGGCATCAAGCAACTAATTTACGAGTTAGAACAAAAAAATTACGCTTACCCAGCCGATGGGGATGTTTACTATGCGGTGCGACGCTTTGATCCGTATGGCAAGCTTTCGGGACGCAAGTTAGAAGACTTGCAAGCGGGGGCGAGTGGGCGAGTGGATGCCGAAGATCCCAGTGGCTCTAAGAAAAGAGACCCCTTTGATTTTGCTTTGTGGAAAGGGGCGAAACCAGGGGAACCTGCCTTCTCGTCTCCTTGGGGTGCGGGGCGTCCTGGCTGGCATATTGAATGCTCGGCAATGGTTCGAGATGATTTAGGGGAAACGATTGACATTCATACGGGTGGGGCGGATTTGATTTTTCCCCACCACGAAAATGAAATCGCCCAGTCGGAAGCCGTTACAGGTAAGCCCTTGGCACGTTACTGGATGCACAGCGGCATGGTAACGGTGGATGGAGAGAAGATGTCTAAAACTTTGGGCAATTTTATTACAATTCGCGATTTGCTAGACAAAGGAACTGACTCAATGGCAGTGCGGTTGTTTGTGCTGCAAGCAAATTATCGCAAGCCGATTGATTTTACCGATCAGGTGATTGAGGCAGCAACTAACGGCTGGAATACCCTCAAAGAGGGGTTACTGTTTGGGGAGCAGTGCGCCTCTGTGTTGGGATGGCAAGATTCATCCTCCCCTTCAAAAGGGGCTACAAGCCCTAATCCTTATGTGAAACGCTTTCAAGAAGCAGTGGATGAAGATTTGAATTTTGCTGGGGGATTAGCAGTTTTGTTTGAAATGGCGAAGGAGCTAGTCCGAGAGCGGAATCTGCTGACCCATCAGGGAAAACCTGAAATGCCAGCGCCAGAGTTGCAAATGCTCTGGCAAACCCTGGTGGATCTAGCACAAGTTTTCGGGTTGGAAGCCAAGCCAGAGGGGGTGAAGGAAATCGGATCGGGATTGAGCGATACAGAGATTGAAGCGCTGATTCAGCAACGGACTGAGGCGCGGAAGGGAAAGGATTTTGAGATGAGCGATCGCATCCGAGATCAACTCCAGTCCCAAGGTATTACCCTCATCGACCAACCGGGTGGTGTTACTCGCTGGCGTCATAACTAAACTGGGATTGTCGAAAAACTTCATAATTGAGGAAGCGGTTAACTTGAACAACATGCCTAAGCAGCGCTTTGTTATTTCTTTATCTAACCTGCTCTTGATTGTGGGGGTAATTGGCAGCACCCTCTTACTCTGGCAGTTACGAAGTCTGCTAGTAACGTTGATGATTGCAGTGGTACTAGCGGCGGCATTGGCTCCCATTGTTAATGGAGCCGAAAGGTTACGGCTACCTCGTTGGCTAGCCGTCGTTACTGTTTATTTAGCGTTGATTGGCGGTATAACGGGAGCCGGGATTTTAATTGGTCCGACGGTTGTTGAGCAGATTGAACGCTTGATCCGGAGACTGCCAACTTACCTGGAAAATCTCTGGATTTTGATAGAAAACTTGGCAATTCGTCTGGGAGTGACTGACCCAGAAACCGTTAGTCCCATCAGTCAGCTGTTTGATACTCAAGCGCTGACATCTTGGATAATTCGTTCTAGCCAACAGGTAGCGATACGTTCCTACAGCGTTACTAGAGGGATTGTTGGTGGGGTTCTTAGCATAATTCTGGCGTTGCTGCTTTCGGGCTATATGTTGGTAGGGAGTAAGAACTTAATTAGCGGTTTGATTAGCCTCTTCCCCTACCCCTGGAATCAGCATTTGGCAGCACAGGTGGTACCAGTAAGCAAACGCATGGGGAGTTATATTCAGGGACGGGTTCTCGTTTCTGGAATTTTGGGTATAGCTATTACCTTGGGTTTGAGAATCTTGGGACTATCGGAGTTTGCCCTGGGCTTGGGAGTGATTGCGGGCTTCACCAATTTGATTCCCTTCGTCGGGCCGATTTTGGGGGCGATTCCGGCGCTGATTGTGGCGATCTCTCACGAGGGGTTGACTTTCGGGTGGGTGCTGCTGCTGTTTGCGATTATCCAAAATCTAGAGACTTATGTCCTTGACCCCTTGCTAGTTGGCCCTTCGGTGAAGGTTCACCCGTTGTATCAACTGCTGGCAGTATTGGGAGGGACGCAGGTTTTGGGGATTGTTGGCGCGTTGATTGTCCCGCCTTGGGTGGCGGGTGGAGCGGTTTTACTAGAAAACCTCTACTTACAGCCCAAACAACAGGCAGAACAGCAGCAAAATGCGATCGCTTCCCTTTCCCCATCTGAGGAGAAAGCTGCGGATACGGTTTCACTGAAGCGCTAGTTCTCTACGCAGTCAGGATTTGTGTGAAAGACGAAAGGGAAACAACGCTTCAGTGAAATAAGACTAAGTTTACTAAGCCGCTGTACAGCTAGTTACTCTGTTTAAATAACCAGTGTTTGCGATGGGGGACTGGGGCGATTCTTCCTCATCCCCCAATCCCCAATTCCCAATCTCTAATAACTGTTTATGAATCGCTTTTTACGCTTTCAGTCTCTCCTGAGCCGAATCCTGCAACTGATTATTGTGGCGGTGGCGCTGGGATTTATCCTCATCGCCGTACCCGCATTAGCCCAAAGAGCAACTACTGCTCCCGTCACCCTGGATGGACGACGATTGTTTGATGTCAGCCAATCCGGGCAATACACGGCTCAAGAACGCGCCGCCGAAGCGAATCGTTTTCTCCGTGGAACGATTCAAGCAGACGAACCCGTGCGCGTAGAAATCGAAGAACGTCAGGATTTGCCTGTCATTTTGATCAATGGCGGTCATTTGTTGTCGGTGACATCGGCAGATGCTCCTCCAGGACGCACCATTGAGGAGCAAGCCATCCAATGGAGGAGAGAACTACAAGTGGCTCTCGCTCGTGCCCAGCGAGAGCGTAGCGTTGAGTACCTGACACAGAAAGTCTTAATCAGTATTGGCTGCTTGTTATTAGCACTCGCCCTGAGTTGGGTGTTGAGTTGGATTTGGCAACATTGGCTACAGCCGTTACTTCCTGCAGAAATCAGAGAGTCCAACGACTCCCAACCGTCCAAAAGTGTGAAAAAGACGGTGCAGGTTATTCTATCGGTTATCCGTGCCGCCATTTGGTTCGCCACAACCCTCTACATCACAAATTTATTTCCTCAAACGCGGGAATGGAGTCGTAGTGTTGTCGATTCCATCACCTTTACCCTTACCTCACCCTTCATTCCTCTAGGGCAGGAGTCCTACTCGGTTCTTGATATTTTAATTCTGATCGGGCTGTTTGTCGGTCTATTTGTCTTAACGAGAACGGCAAAAAAATTATTGCGATCGCGAGTCTTAAATTTGACCGGATTAAGTCGCGGTTCCCAAGAAACCATTGCCGTAGTTGCCAACTACTCTCTGATTTTCATCGGCACGATTGTTGTTTTACAAATCTGGGGATTAGACCTTAGTACCCTAGCAATCTTTGCTAGCGTCCTGGGTGTGGGGGTTGGTCTTGGCTTGCAAGGAATCGCCAAAGAATTTATTAGCGGTTTGGTGGTAATTTTTGAGCGCCCAATTCAAGTCGGTGACTTCGTTGAGCTAGGCGAGTTGCTCGGTACAGTGGAACGAATTGGCGTCCGCAGCACAGAAATTGTCACCCTAGATGATTTATCCATCATTGTGCCAAATTCTCGCTTTTTAGAGTCAGAAGTAATCAACTGGACTCACAGAACCCCCATTGCTCGCCTACGACTCCCTGTTGGTGTCGCCTATGGTTCAAACTCAAGCGCTGTACGCATTGCTTTGATTGATGCGGTAAAAGAACATCCCGATGTCTTGTCTGAACCTACACCGAAAGTCTTTTTTGAGGGCTTTGGTGAGAGTTCGTTGAAATTTAATTTGCTCATTTGGATATGTGAACCGCGCAAGCAATTCCGCATCAAAAGTGACATCTACTTTCGGATTGAGGCAATTCTCCGCAATCGCGAGATTGAAATTCCCTTTCCCCAGCAAGACTTGCACGTTCGTTCTGGTAGCTTACCCATTGAGCTTTCTCCGCAGTTGGCAGAGTCTCTCTCTCGGCTATCTGACGGACTCGAAGGCTGGCTGAAACATCAGACGGACATGGCGATGCAGGATAACCGCAATGGTAAGGGGAAAACGGACAAGAATCAGCACGGCGATTAAATTAAGAGGTCTACTAAGTGAGGTTGAATCCTTGAAAAGCATTAAAGTTAATTTCCTCACAGAAGCGATCGCCCTAACCTCTCCTACACAAAGAACATCACCCTTTTTGCCGCCATCCTTCCCCAAACACCCACTATCTGCCCAGAACAGGGAAGTCTTAAGAACGGGGTAGACCTGGAATTATAGAAGCTTGAATTTTTGGATCTTCTGGCGGTTTAGTGTACCACCATGCCCAGGCAAGTAAAACCGCTTGCAAAGGAAGCCGAATGATCTGAAACCAGGGAGAGTCTGGTATACCGTCTAGATGAATTTGATTAACTGCCATATTTATATTGGCAGGAAACACCGCAATAAATAGCGCAAACAGTCCCCAAGCGGCTGCCCGACTTACTGGAGGCACCAAAAGCCCAATTCCGCCCAAAATCTCAAAAAATCCGCTGATATAAACCAACTCTAAATGGTAAGGCAGATAAGGCGGCATGATCTTCACAAACGGCTCTGACTTGACAAAATGCAAAATGCCAAGGGTGATTATTGAAACAGCCAGGATAACTCGTAAAATCTCCTTGTTGTACTTATTGAGCATATGGCGCGAGATTAATTTCTAAATTTCTAGTAATTGCTTTCTATAGTGACAGAAAGTTAAAAAAAGCTTGTTGTTCGTTGGTTTGATTTAATGAGAAGATTTCGGCTTTATGTAGATGACATACCTCAATCAGTGTTGAGTCGTATCAACTCCAATACCCTCACCGTCCTATAAGACGTTTGCTAAGAACGATAACTCTCCAAAATAACCATAACAGAAGACTATAGAACGTAATATTCAGGGCGAATGTTACAAGATTTCCATAAATGTAATCCTCCGAACCAACCTTACCCCAACCAGTTGTGGGAGAACCTCCTTCCTTATCCCGCACGATTGGTAATGGAAAGCCTGCTCTTTGCTCGCCAAATTTACATTGACCAACTTGACAAGGTTCGTGTGTGCACAATTGCTGGCAGTTAGTGGGCTGTTTGTAGCGTAATGAATATATTGTTAATCCTGTCGCAATCAGGATAGTTAGGGCAATTGAAATTCCTCTTCGAGTTACAGAACCATTTGTTGACATTGATTTGACGTTATAGAATGCCAGCCTTAGTACTTCACCTGATCGGCAATCCACTGGAGGTAGGGCTGAGAACCTGCAACAACCGGGAGCGCAATGATTTCTGGAACGTCGTAGGAATGGAGTTCGCAAATTCTCTTCTCTAAAGCCGGAAACGCCGCCTTGTCAGTCTTAATCAGCAGTTGCCACTCGTCTTCAGAATTTACCTCACCCTCCCAGGTGTAGATGGAATGGATGGGGAGCAAATTCACACAAGCCGCGAGTTGCTCTTTAACCAAAGCTTGGGCGATCGCTTCCCCCATCTCCTTCGAGGGTGTTGTTACCATCACCACAACCGCGCTCATTGTGCCTTCTTGCTCTGTCACCCTAGCTACTCCTCACATCGCGGTTAAATAGGATACCTCTTCTGTAGCTTCCTCCATCACCATTCCCCCCGGTAGCACTTCCTCCAGGTTGATACCCGTTAACATTGCCTGACTCAAGTCAGCATAAGTCAACTTGGCTCTCGTCAAAACTGTCCAAGCCAGATTTGCTTCCTCCAAAGACGCTCTGGTTAGGTTAGCTCCTGTCAAATCCGCCCTTTTCAAATTAGCCCGACACAGATTCGCCTCGCTCAAATCCGCCGCCACCAAATTAGCTCCCTCCAGATTTGCCCCATTCAATCTAGCTTCCCTGAGATTAACCCCCTCTAAATCTACGCCTCCTAGATCTACTCCTTTCATACAAGCCTTGTACAAGTTGACGCTATTGAGAGATGCTCCATACAATCGCGCCCCTACCAACCTCGCTTCCGACAAATTTGCCCAATTCAGGTTAACCCCACTGAGGTTAGTGTCCCGCAGGTTCCCCCTCTCCAAATTTGCCCCACAGAGATTTGCCCCCCACAAGTTAGCACCTCTAAGATTAGTTGCACTAAGATTGGCACCACTAAGTTTAGATCTGGGCAGTTTGGACTTCACCATAAACGCCCCACTGAGATTAGTTTTTGTCAAGTCAGTTTCTACCAACTTTGCTTCACTCAGCTTAACAAAGCTCAAATTTGCCCAGTTAAGTTGTGCCTCACTCAAGTCAGACTTGGTTAAAAATGCCCGACTGAAATCAGCTCCCTTCAAATTGGCTCCGCTCAGGTTGATCCCAATGAGGGTAATGCCTCTGAGATCTGCCCCGCTCAGGTCTACACCAGCAAAGTCTCTGATTCCCTGCTCATAAAGTTTGAGGAGACGGTGTACATGCATGTAGGCACTCCAGGTAGTTCATCGTTGGCGATGATTGTTTCAAATTCTATAAGTCCAGCTTTTTTTAGGATTAAGCTTACCCGTTCCTGCTACAAGCAGCCTAAGCATGATTGCTTTTGAATTCCGACTATTGCTGACTTATTGAATTATTAATTACAATTTTACTGCTCTATATAGGTAGGTTTCTGAGTCTATTGAAACTCCGTTACAAATATTTTGTGAATATTTTTTAAACTAAATAAATTCAATTTATCAAAATAGTAAAAATAGTAATATTTTTCCGTAGCAATACGGATATTCACTAGATTTTAAAATTTGCTCTACAGTAAATATTCGAGATTTTAGATAATCTTAGCTAGCTTTGTTTCTAATTAGTCACGAACAGTACCTTTATACCCAACAAGCCTAATTTTTTACACCTTTAGAGGATGAGGAGTTGTATAACAGTAGACCAGAAGCTAAGACAATGTGAGATCAATAAACTCGCTATGCAGGCGCACTGGCTTGTCATAGCTCACTAGCTACTTCTATAGAAGCAGATTTGGTGCCGTCTTCATCCCCCTAGGAGTACCTTTGCAAAGGGTAGCTAGGAAAGAGGCAAGTTGCTAGTTAAGTAACAAATACATTTAAATAAACTTTATCCAAAAGTCACTGAACCGACTCTATCCCCTACGCTCAGGCAAAAGATGGTCAGCATTTTTTCCACCGAGGGATGGAGAGAATTTTAGATATTATTATAAAAGGTTCAACATGGGTGGTTGCCGCCAGTTGAGGAGAAGCAAAAAATCTTTTTCCTCCTCTCCCCCACCGTCTTAGACAATCAAACGCAGACGATATAAACCTCGTTTGCCGCGAATCTCCTATCAGTTAATCTACCCTTACTCTTCAGAAGTAGGACTAGTTCTGTAGGTTTTCCTGGCGCATGGGTAACAAGGAATAAACCTGACCATCCATCAACAGTCTAGTAATTCCTTTGGCATGTAGATGAGAAGAGGTTTTTTGTAACATCTGCCCATCTGGGACTTTAATTACCCGCTGAGAACGATTGGAAAAACGCCGTGCTACCCGGTGGTTGTCAAACACAGGCAAGGTCTTCTCCTGCACTTCCTCCGCCGGAATTGTGCCCAAGTCACTAAAATCCTTTAACGGTCGAGCAATTAACTCGGCAGCTTTATCTACAACCAAATAACAAGTTTTTGGAAACGATGCCTGAGATATGGGCAGCACTTGCACAAGGCTGTTGCGTTTTTGTGGCAGGGTGACACGGGCATACTGACTTTCTGTGTCCGCTAGGTCATCGTCCTCATCCCAGTCATCGTCCTCATCCAAGTCTTCTAGCTCATCGTCGTCCTCATCCAAGTCTTCTAGCTCTTCTCCCAACATCTCTAAGACTTTGGGGCTTGGGGAAACAGCATGATTTTCCGGTGGAGGTATGATGGGACGCTCCGGCGGCAGCGGCTCCGCCTCCTCCAAGCGGTCATGTTGAGCCGAGGTTTCCTGTGATAAGGATTCGCTTAGCGCCGACTCTCTGGCTGCTGGAATAGGCGTAGAGGGACGTTTGCGCCGCCGTCGT
Source organism: Kastovskya adunca ATA6-11-RM4 (assembly GCA_019359445.1). Classification (GTDB taxonomy): domain Bacteria; phylum Cyanobacteriota; class Cyanobacteriia; order Cyanobacteriales; family Coleofasciculaceae; genus Kastovskya; species Kastovskya adunca. The sequence goes on from JAHHHJ010000010.1 coordinate 180,980, forward strand.
TGGGAGGAGTCCAGTATCGGCACTTCCCGAACAGGTACTTCTTGTACTTCTTCTTGACTAGCCGACTCGTTTTCTGGCGGCTTTATGGCTTCAGTAACCGCCTGGGAAGAGCTATTTTGAGTACGCCCAGAACGCTTTTGCTGAATTAAAACTTCATAGTCAGGCTCTGACAGGTTGCTTTTGAGCAGGCGGCTAATCGTGGAATTACTCACGCCATAACGACCTGCCAGAGTAGAAGTGGTTTCTTCTGGCAGTCGATACAAGCTCAGAATATCTTTTTTGTCAGACTCAGATAATTTTCTAGGACTCATTCGGTGACCTCAAGCACGCTTGCGTACACCACGGCGGGAACGGCTCGACACATCATATTCTAGGGCGGCACCAATGGCAAATAGTACGCCGCTAAATACAAAAAATACCTCTAAAAGACCGCCACTTTCGTACTCTACAGCACGCGCTTCAATATATTTGAACCACATATCTGCAATGTATAGCGAAAAGGCAGCGGCGGCAATCATTCGCCAAGATTGGGCAAAACGCCCTCCCCAAAAGGCAAGTAACAGAGTAGAGGCAATAATCAAAAGAAAAATATCACCGAGGATATAGAGGAAATTGATCGGTCGAGCCAGGGGACTGAGAATACTTTCTAGATCTAGGATAAAGCTTGGAGGCTGTCTTACCCCATCCAAATCCGCTGCTGTTGTCGTTTCCCCTGTCGATATGGGGGCAGGGGCAGCCTGGGTAGGGCTAGGTTTAACGATGGGCGAGGCAGAGGGAGATCCCTGTGTTGTTGAAGGTGCAGAGGCATCCACTTGGGCAGTCTCAGAACTGGCGGGTGTAGAGAAGAAAAGCCAAGCCGCAAAAATGATTCCAATTGCGCCAATTCCTGCTACGGTGACCCACTGCCATTTTTCCAAATTCAAGCGCCGAGGAAGAACAGCTAGCGTCATGCCCCAGCCGAGCAAAATATAGAACGCAATGTAAAACAAGTCAGCAGGCGATACATCGGGGTCAAGACCCCAGTACACTTCCCACCAACCAAAGAGCAAATTGCCGATGAAAAACGACAGCATTCCTAACCCAATGCCCAACCACACATTCCGTCCGCTAGCAATTTGAGGACTTTGCCAATTTCTATAGCAGAGTAAAGCCGCCCCTAAGAAGGGCAGAGTTTCCAAGACATAGGTGCCAATCAAGTACCAAAAGGGACTGTCTTCTCCAGGGACATTGATGCTAAACAGCAAAAAAAATAACAGGGAGAATACTGCCCACCCTACTCCGATGTAGACAATGTTCTGACCGCTGAGAAGAGATTGAAAACCGGATGGCTTGTCCGCAGAGGCACTCATAAGACTTCCTAAGATAACTGGTGTCGATGATTCTCCAGCCTTGAACGGGATGCTGAATGGTGAATTTCTACCTCAATCCAGTATTACATCTAGAGCTTAGACCGATTACAAAAGTTAAATATTTTCTTGTTTATCGCCAGAGTTTGCCTAAAGGAGATTGATTGAGCCACTCCAGAAATTGGTTGCGGTCAGAGGCTGGCATATCTTGCAAAATTTCTCCTACACCTTCTGCAAAATTAGCATTGCCAAAATATTCCTTACCGAGGCGATACAGCTCTTGAAGCAAGGTGATTAGATGATGTTCTTCCCACTGAGGCACCTGAAGCGTTGTCAGGGGGTCCATGGTGAACAGATAGTTCACGGCTTCTGAGGTATCTGCCTGGGGAAAGTGCCACTGGCGAAAGACATCGGTAATATCTTTCTGAAATAATCCTGCCTGACGATTGCCTAAAAAATCTGCAATATCGATATAGACAGTTTGCAGCAACAAGATGCAGGCTTGAGTAAAGGGGAGGGCTTTGGTATCAGTGCCGACTTCACTGCCAAGTTGTTCTAAGCGAAGTTTCCCCCAGACGCTGTAGCGGTCTGGTTCTTCTAGGAGCACACAGGCTTTACCGCGATTATCGGTAAGATCACGCCAGAAGGCTTTCGCTTCTTCTTGTTGATTGGCAGCAAAGACGCTAATCAAACGAAACGTCTGCCCCTGATAGCTCAGAACCGGGATTTGTTGCTCCCGCTTTGGGTGCTGAATTGTCGAAATTTCAACATCCTGCCGCTTCAGAATAAACATGACACTGGCAAATGACTCCTGAGCTGAAATCGGGGCGCACAATGCGAGGAATGGAATAAAGCAATTAGCAACTGTAATATCCAGACTGCGTAGGCTTTGGTTTCTTCTAAGTAGCGATCGCCTTGACTCTATACACTATCCTATATAAGTGCCTATTGATGGATGGTTTCCAGTGTACATTGACCGTCAAGCCACTTGAAACGTTGAGTTAAAATTTGAATTGCTTTGCCTACCTCATCGCCGATACAATCTTTGATAATATAAGAGTCTTGTGGGTGCGTAACTCAGGTGGATAGAGTAGCTGCCTTCTAAGCAGCGAGCCGCAGGTTCGAGTCCTGCCGCACCCGTTTCCTACAAATGAAAGTTTACTCCCGGTTGGCAAGTTGCCTGAAATTGTGCGGCTTGACAGAAATCATTCATGAGTGGAATTTTGGGAAATTGGGAGTTTCAGCAAAGCCCTAACTACAAATCAAGCACTCGCCGTGGCGCACAAGGCTTGCCTTATTGCTTAGGTTACCCAAATTTCCACAAACTGAATCACTCGCTTTAATACTAATACTCTCGTTACTACAGTAGGTTGACCCTAAACTTTAGGTTTTGAGAGCAAAAAAATAATCCATGGAAGCCTTGTGGGAGAGGTTTCCATGGATTGTTTATCAAGCCCGTGGCGAGGATTGAACTCGCGACCTCACCCTTACCAAGGGTGTGCTCTACCACTGAGCTACACGGGCGCAAAGAAGGAAAAAGTAATAATAACTTTTCCCTTCTAGTGAAGTGGGCCGAGCTGGATTTGAACCAGCGTAGGCGTAGCCAGCGGATTTACAGTCCGCCCCCATTAACCGCTCGGGCATCGACCCATTTGTCCCACGGTTAAACAGCATAACATAGTCTTTAAGGAATTCAAATAAATGTTTGCAAGGAGTGTTATTCTCTCTCTCCTTGGTGGTTAGCCTCCAAATTTTCGTGGGGCGTTGTAGGCGCTGGGGACTCTGGCTGTTATTAGCCGAGGGAAGTCGCTCTCATCGTAGATTTCGCCCACTAGTTCCTCCAAGATATCCTCTAGGGTCACTAAGCCAACTGTGCCGCCGTATTCATCAACAACAATCGCCATATGCAACCGCTGTTGTAGCATTTCCTTCAGCAAGTTAGTAACACGTTTGGTTTCCGGTACATAAACAGGAGAGTCCATCGCTTCTGTCACTGGGACATCGTGGCGTCCTTCTTTTTGGGAGACGGTAAGCTGCTGTAAAGCACGCTTAAGGTTAACGATGCCGACAATTTGATCTTTAGATTCTTCCTGGATGGGAATGCGGGTATGACCAGTTTCCAAGCAGAAATTGATTAAAGCTTGTAGAGTAGCTTCGTGGGAAATTGTTCGCATCTCAATACGGGGCTTGACTAAGTCACGCGCACTGAGGCTATCTAACATCAAGGCTTTACTGAGGAGTTGGTGTTTATCTAGGTCAAGTTTGCCTTTACCACCCAACACCTCAATCATCAGCTTCAAGTCTCGAACCGACTCGCCTTCTTGGACTACACCGCCTTGGAAAAAGCGAATCGCCGTTTGAGCGATCGTTTCTAGAAAGTAGATGATGCCAAAGAAAGATAGAAAGCGGGACAGCCAGTAGATAGGACGAACGACAATGGTAAAAATAGGTAAGACGTTGTTGATGGCTAAAGATTTTGGTGTAATTTCGCCAAAAATCAACACCAAGAACGTTACAACCGCCGTTGCCACCCCAAGACCAGCGCTGCCTAACCAGATAGCAAATAAGTTACTGGTTAAAATCGCTGTAAAGTTGTTGACTAAGTTGTTACCGACTAAAAGCGTAGTGATGAACCGCGATCGCTTTTCTAAAACGAGACGAAATACACCACCAGGATCGCCCCGGTCGTTGATTAACGCTCTCAGCTTTAGGTTATCCAGGGCAGTAATTGCTGTTTCTGAACCGGAAAAGGCGGCTGAAAGGACTAGCATCAACATCAGAATGGAAATGTCTAGCCAAACACTTCCCAAAAGTGGGCTACCAACATTAGAAACAGCAAGCATAGATGGTACTGGCAAAACAATCACGCTGAAATGGCAGGGTCTGATGGATGAAAGCGTACCAGACGCCACTGGTAAAAAGATTGAGAAATTTGTCAGGGAGATTCAATCTTAATTTAGGAGTACTGAAATTGGCAGCGACAAGAGCAATTGAAGGCAGCAATTTTCCTTAGGTTACACAACATCGAAGGAAAACCAGAGCAAGCCAGAGCCAGCTGAAAGAATTTTCACTGCTGACTTGCCCTCTCTATTTGGCTTATAAAGAGAATTTATTGGCTAGATCAGCCACCTGAGGAACGGTTAGCTCACGGTATAAGCAGTTTGCAGTGCCCACCAAAGGAGAAAGCCGATGCCGCCTAGCAATACAACCGCCGAGACAATAACTACGGTGGGTCTATCCGCTCCCTCAAATTTCATGATGCCACGGTTGAGATCTGACATATCTCTTAATTACTCTCCTATTTGAGCGTGGTAACAACTTGAATATATCCTGCTCTACTCTAACGAGCAAAATCTGTGAGCGTATAACTCGCAGGGGTGAATTGATTAGTGGAAATGGCACCTTTTAAAAAGCGATCGCCTTAACATAACCTTGACACCGCTACCTTAATTAGGACTCAGCTATTGTCTTGGGTACTTGTAAGTTTTAAGAACGGGATGTGATCCCATTTTTTTTCGTCAATCGTGGCATTATGATCGCGCTCAAGTTTACATCCGCAACACGGGGACAACTATGTCAGCATTGAAAGATTGAGAGCGCAGGCATTGAGGAGTAGCAGATTGAGACTATTGCTGTTGAGTTTGGTGTTTGGGGTGGGGCTAGTAGTTGCCTTGGAGGTTGGCTTAAGGGTTCTATTTGGTTTTGGCAATCCCCTGACGTATATCTCCGACAAGGAAATTGGATATTTGCTTGCCCCTAATCAGCGCACGCGTCGCTTTGGCAATCGCATCATGATCAATGATTATTCAATGCGGAGTTCAACGATAGATGCGACGCGCTCTCCAGCGTGTCTGCGGGTGCTACTTTTAGGTGATTCTGTTGCTAATGGTGCCTGGTGGACAGACCAGGACAAGACTCTCTCTGCTTTAATGACGCGACGCCTGAAAGTTGACTTACCGAGCTATCACGAGGTGGAAGTCCTCAATGCCTCTGCTAACTCTTGGGGCCCCCGGAATGAACTCGCCTATCTCAGGCGGTTTGGTACGTTTGAGGCTCAGGTGGTGGTGTTGCTGATTAACACAGACGACTTATTTTCTACTGCACCAACGTCTATTCCTGTCGGACGCGATCGCAATTACCCTAGCAAAAAAAACCCCTCAGCCTTAGCGGAAGTATTTGAGCGCTACTTTACGAAAGCTCCCCCTATCCCGGAAATGAAAGCGGTCAATAGTGAAGAAGGCGATCGCGTTGGGTTCAATTTGGAGGCAATCCGACAAATTCAACAACAGGCTAGCAACGATGGTGCTCAGTTTCTCCTGGGTATGACACCGTTACTAAGAGAATTGGGCCAGCCTGGTTCCCGTGATTATGAGCAGCGAGCACGGTCGCGCCTGCTGGAACTGACACAAAAGGAACAAATTCCCTATCTAGATTTTCTACCCAGCTTTAACGATACTCCAGCCCCAGCGTCGTTGTACCGCGACCACATCCACCTCAGTCCTGAAGGTTACCAAAGAATCAATGGAGCGATCGCGCGATCGCTTCAGAAACTACTACAGCAATCTGAGGAGTCCTTTAATGAGGGCGACTCTAGGATCGGCACTGGAGACTAAGGATTAGCAAAGGGGAGGATTGGCGAGGTGGGCAAAAAGGCCTCTTTTCTCACCGTTCGCTGCTGATCAATCTAAGCGACTTCCCCTTCAACCCAGTGAAGCAGGAGTAATTGGCTAATAGGAGACGCTCATTGTGGAAGAGTTGATCTGGCGATTGTCTTTGTCGTTCTGGTGCCAGATTTGACCATCTAGAGCCATCTGTTCAATCAGACTCGCTAGACGGAGCGCCTTTAAGGCTTGTTCACCACCCACTGAGGGTTGATTACCGCCTCGCACACAGTTAACAAAATGCTCTAATTCGGCGTGCAATGGCTCAATATTGCTGGTGTAGACCTTTTCAATTAAACCATCTTGCCGATAAAGCACCTGACCGTAGTCAGTCCTACAGTTGGCTGTCGTTTGCCGATGGATCAGAATCTCGTTGTTAAGAAAATCTGCCTCAGTTAAAGAGTTTTTGCAGTGGGCGGCAATCCGACGAATTTTTCGGTGCGTCACCTTGCTTGCTGTCAGGGTAGCGACAATACCGTTGGCAAAACCTAGAGTGGCTGTGACGTAATCTAAGTAGCCGGAATCCGACGCCCGACTGCCACTAGCGGTTAGTTTGGTCACGGGTGCTGCTGCCAATTCTAACAGCAGGTCAATATCGTGAATCATCAAGTCCAAGACGACGGAAACATCATTAGCTCGATTGGAATAAGGACTCATGCGGTGAGCCTCTAGAGCTAGTAATTCTTCCGTTTTTAAGACTTGGCTGAGTTCCTGAAACGCTGGGTTAAACCGCTCAATGTGCCCCACTTGTAGAATACACTGAGACTCTGCCGCTGCATTGACGAGCAATTCTGCCTCAGCAATGTTAGCAGCGATTGGTTTTTCAATCAGTACATGAACCCCCGCCTGCAAACAAGCTAATCCCACGCTGTGATGTAAGCGGGTCGGGACGGCGATACAGACTGCATCCACATAAGGGAACAAGTCACGATAGTCTTCAAAAAAGCGTACACGATACTTGCTTGCCGTATCTAAACCGCGTTCAACATTTATATCTGCCACACCCACCATTTCAACGTCTTTGAGAAGACTTAAAACGCGAGCATGGTGTTGTCCCATGTTGCCAACGCCGATCACACCAATCCGAATGGGTTGCGGCTGATTGCGTTGCAAATGGGCTTCTGGATGTCTTTGGCTAATGCTATTTTGCACTCCTGTTCTGCTCCTCCACCACTGGAACTACGTCAATTTGCCATCCTGAGCCGCCTCAAGCCATCCAGATACTACCACAACACCTCTAAATATAAAGAATCTCTAAGTTTTGCTGAAATTTCTAAAATAAAGGAGGTCTTTGGCGCGGTCAGTCCTCTTTTATTGTGGTTTTATCCGCTCTGAGAGGATTTTCGGATGTGTCAGTTTCTCGGTCGTCCATTTGATGGAAATCGAGGGCTAAGTTTAAAGAACATGCGGGAGAGTGTATGCAAGTGAAAGCTGTAGTTTTGTTATCTGGAGGCTTAGACTCTTCTACGGTGCTGTATCAAGCCCTTCAGGATGGTTGTGAATGTTATGCCCTTTCGTTTGACTACCAGCAACGACATCGCCGGGAATTAGAGGCGGCGGCGGCGATCGCGTCTGCTGCTCAGGTCAAAGAACACCAGGTGATCACCTTTGATTTGCGGCAGTGGGGAGGATCGGCTCTAACAGATAATAATTTGGATTTACCGAGCGATCGCTCTTTAGGCGAAATGTCTCAAAATATCCCAATTACCTATGTTCCTGCTCGCAATACCATCTTCCTGAGCTTTGCTTTGGCTTACGCGGAAGCCGCAGGTGCAGAACGAGTTTATATCGGGGTCAATGCTTTAGATTATTCCGGCTACCCAGATTGCCGCCCTGACTACATCCAGGCGATGCAGGAAGTATTTCGACTGGGAACGAAACAGGGGCGAGAAAAAGAAGCGATCGCCATTGTCACTCCCCTAATCAACCTCAAAAAAACTGAAATTATCCAGATCGGAAATCAACTAGGCGTTCCCTGGGAGCAAACGTGGTCATGTTATGCCGGAGGGGAGCTGGCTTGTGGAGTCTGCGACTCTTGTCGCTTACGATTTGCGGCTTTTGAAGAATTAGGGCTAGAAGATCCGATCCTTTATGCCCAAAGGTAGAGGAAAGATGGGGTGAGACTAGTTTAATTATCTGAGTCTTCAACGGAGGTATCACCATCTTTGTTAAATTCGCTGTTTAAGGCAGTCACCTTGGCGACTGTTGTATCCAGGGAGTCTGATTCCAGGGGAAAAGTGCTATTTGCCTCGTCAGGAGGGGTTATATCGTGGCGATGAATGCGGATTTTTTGCAGACGGGGGCCTTCCACTGACACCACAGTCAAGTCTAGGTCGTCATATCGCAGGGTTTCGTCTTGGGTCGGGACTTTTTGAAACTGGTAGAGCAAAAAGCCGCCTAGCGTTTGATATTCGTCAGTTATCGGCAAATTTAAGTCCAACAGTTCGTTGACTTCTTCCAAGTCCATTTGCGCCTGCACGAGGAAGGTTTGCTCGTCCAGGATTTGGACAGGTAACTCTTCTGTACTTTCGGGTTCGGGATTTTCACCGATAATTTCGGCAACCAAATCTTTAAGGCTGACTAACCCGGCTGTACCGCCGAACTCATCAACCACCATTACCATTGCTAAATGCGATCGCTGCATTAGCGGTAGCAGTTCGCTGAGGGGCGTGAATTCTTGGACAAACCGAGCCGGACGAATCCAGGACTCGATTGATGTTTCCGGGGTGATTTGTCCTTTGGCAAGGGGTTCAGCTAGCTCTTTAAAGTAGATAATGCCCCGAACATCATCAAGGGATTCCCCCATAACGGGATAGCGAGAGTGCCCAGTTTCAGCAATTTCTTCTAAGAGGATCTGGAATGTGGCAGTGCGGGGAATCGCGGCAATACTAGTACGGGGTACCATTACTTCCCCTGCCGAAACCTCCCCAAACTCAAAAATGTTATTGAGAAGTTCCCGTTCTTCCGCTTCTAGTCCAGTGGATTCTCGTTCTGTGGTGATAATTAACTGCAACTCTTCTGGAGTAACACGGTTATACCAGCCTTGCCCGCTGTACTGGATACCCCCCAGCCGCAAGAGACACTGAGTAGATTGATTCAAAATCCAGATGAAGGGAGTAAACACGCGGGCAATTACGCCGATGGAGGGCCCTAAAAACCGCGCTAGATCTTCTGAATAAATCAGGGCAACTGATTTTGGACAAAGTTCACCTAAAACAATTTGGAGATAGGCGATCAGAAAAAAAGTAAGGGGAATGGCTAAGGAGTGGGAAAGGCGCTGACTCCACTCTAAGGAGAGCGGCAACTTCATCAAGTAGGACGCCACTAGAACCGCCATCGTATTTTCACTAATCCAGCCGAGGGCTAGACTAGAAAGCGTAATCCCGATCTGTGTAGTTGACAGCAGTCGGTCGATACTGCGTTGCAGTGACTGAACTGTCTTTGCTTGGATGTCCCCCGCATCGACAAGCTGATTAATTCGCGATCGCCGCACCGACACGATGGAAAACTCGGCGGTGACAAAAAAAGCATTGATTGCTATCAAGAGGAAGATTGATAACAATCGCAACAAAATGTCTCGACTAGTGAGATTAATTGCCGTCCTCACCGCTAAGAAAACCAAAGGGTCGGAAACCATAAAAAGCGCAACTTAGGCAAAAGGCATGGAGCAAGCAAAAAATTGTGACTTTTACCTTGCCGTTGGTTTACCTCGCTACAGGAATCTCAGACATGTTCAACCGAAGTTTTTGATCGGGATAATCTGTCAGGGTCAGAGAAAGCTTTTGGGCATCCTCTAGCAAAGCGGTCGGAATACTCACTGTACCAGAAAACTCTTCTCCATTAGCTGGAACTTCTCCTGGCAAACCCTCGGTAATCGCACTTAATGCACGTCCTTGGTCATCGGTGACGTTTAAGAAGCTATAAAGAAAGCGAACTGCATCACTCCCTTCGTTCTTCAATCTCACTTTTAGCAGCAACGAGCCGCCTTCTTGGCTAGCCGAGGTAACGGCTAGGGAGACGCCTCGATCTTCGCTTTGTATCGGGAGCTGGATATTAGAGCTTGTACTGGTAAAGGAGGCTTGCGTGTTGAATGCGTCTGAACTAGACGACACCGCCTCTTTTGCTTCCGGCTTGCTGCTTTGCTTTGTTTCCTCTTTCGCTTCAGAGTCTTTGCCCTTGCCGTTAATATAGGCGTGGACATTCACGAGAATGTCCTCTTCACGCAACATTGCAACTCCTTCCTTACCGGAAGACGCTTGCTGTTTACCCGCGAACTTTTTAGTAGGACGGACATCTGGTTGGGTAACACCTTTGAGGGCTTCATGACCAAGCGTAAACCCCCACATTGCACTTACAAATCCGGCACCCAACATCATTGCCAGTAGGATTAAAGTGAGTGCCACAGTTGAATTTAATTTCATCGGTGATTCAAGTTACTCCGAGTTGCTGCACAACTTGCGGCTAGGTTACGCCTGCTTTGACATCCTCCCGTCGCTAATTCGGAGTACCGAGTATAGCGGGGGAGCCATTCATCTCGCCGCCAAAGCCTATTATGGCGGGAGCCTTCTTGTGGTTGAAGGTAAAACTGACAATTGGACATTAGCAGAAGCGCGATCGCCACATGCTGTGTTATTGGTCACAAACAATTACTTGATTGTTTTAACACGTACTGCCAGAAAGTTAATTTACATCAGTTGTATCTTATTCACAACGATTGTGGCGTAATCGGAATAAGTTACAAAGGAATAAGCCTCCACACCAGGCATTCTGAACGTTACATATTTTAAGAGGGGCGAGGCTCAAACCCATTAGGAGATGAGCCAGGGGGTGCACACTCAGATTACAATAGGTAGAGTAACCAGGGTTGGCCGAGCGGTTGAGGCAGCGAACTCATAATTCGCCCCAGGCAGGTTCAACTCCTGCACCCTGGATTTAAAAAACCTGCAGGTTTACCGCAGCTCACCATCAGCCGTTAACGTGGCAATGGTGATTCAAAGAAAAACTCACTGCCTTCTACCGGACCGAGGTAGCCCTCATTCGGACCTACAAAACGGCGGGATGCAGGTAGTAGCCGAATCGAAGTGTCGTAGGGATTAGGTAGATCCGGTGTTCGCAGTACGGGATCGCTAGCCACTTGCTGCTCTAGCAAATCTCTGTAAATATCCTCAACTAGTTCGGCATCTCGCTCAAGCTCTAAATCGGGGAAACCTGGCCCAATGATGAATTCAGCCTGTCGTTGAGGCGAACGGTTGCGGAAGAAGTCTCCCGATTCGTTAAAAAAAGCGCGTTCAAAGAGATTGGGAATGGTCTCGAGACGGCTGGGTGTGCCAGTAGGTGCGTCAATACCGAGAGTTCTCGGACTGACAGGAACGTTGGGAGTGAGAGTAGCAGGAGCCGCTTCAGTGCCAAAAGTTCTTGGACTAACGGGGACATTAGGGGAAGTTGGGGTAGCGTTAACACTTCCTGCGCCGGGACTAGAAGGGCCGCCACCCGCGATCGCCGAGGAGGCAAATACACTAGACGAGGCAGCAACAACTAACGTACCCAGTAATATAGTCAACCGCATTTGCATAATACTCACCCACACGTTTTCTCAATAATATCTGATATGTAGCAGCGCTAAATCATTCGTGAAGGCGATGTCCCCGACTGATTAAAGAAGTCAGGGATCTGAGCCACTGGAAGCTTACAACTCAAAATGAGGTAAGTATATTGTTAGGAAAATTTTCGGCGCTTGCCCATTCCTGACGTTATTTGCCGTAAGTAATGATCGACAACATTCAAGCAACACTTAATCCCGACGCTTCAACGGATTTAACTTCCCTACGCCAGTTCTTACTGGATTTATTTTGCCAATTTGCTTATAAGGAGGGGGATTTTGTCCTCTCTTCTGGGCAGCGTAGTAGTTATTACATCAACGGCAAACCTGTTACCCTCCATCCCTATGGAGCTTTAGCCGTCGGTCGTCTTCTACTGGCTCAGTTACCCGCCGACACGCAAGCCGTAGCGGGTTTAACTTTAGGTGCAGATCCGATTGTGGCAGCCGTTAGCGTGGTTTCTGCTTATGAACAACGACCGATTCCAGCACTGATTGTGCGGAAAGAGGCAAAAGGGCATGGCACGATGGCATACATTGAGGGGCCGACTTTGCCCGAAGGTGCGAAAGTCGTCGTTTTAGAAGATGTTGTCACGACGGGGCAATCGGCGATGAAAGCTGTTGAAAGACTGCAAGCCGCAGGTTACAGCGTAGAGCAAGTGATTTCCCTGATCGATCGTAAACAGGGGGGTGCGGAGTTTTACCAGTCAGTGGGGCTGAAGTTTCAAGCCTTATTTTCCATTGAGGAAATTCAAGCGCGATTTGCTGCACAGCAGTAAACACCAACAACTAAGGGCACGGTATACCGTGCCCCTACTACAGACAAAAAGCAGAAGTTAGCTTTGCGCGATCGCTTCTTTATCTTTCGCCAAAAACTTCTCCAGTTCCGTCAACGCATCGGCATCAACTTTCGTTTGCATTGGGCAGAACTTCGGCCCACACATCGAGCAAAACTCAGCGGTTTTGTAGATGTCGGCGGGTAGAGTTTCGTCGTGATATTCCCGGGCGCGTTCGGGGTCGAGGGAGAGTTCAAACTGACGGTTCCAGTCGAAGTTGTAACGGGCTTGAGAAAGTTCGTCATCGCGATCGCGTGCTCCCGGACGATGCCGTGCGATATCTGCCGCATGTGCCGCAATCTTGTAGGCAATTAACCCGTTCCGCACATCTTCCGCATCCGGTAGTCCCAGGTGTTCCTTGGGAGTCACGTAACACAGCATTGCCGTGCCGTACCATCCCGCCATTGCCGCCCCAATCGCTGAGGTGATGTGGTCATAACCGGGAGCAATGTCCGTCACTAGCGGCCCTAGCACGTAGAAGGGGGCTTCTGAGCACTCTTCCATCTGCTTTTTGACGTTGAACTCAATTTGATCCATTGGGACGTGTCCTGGCCCTTCCACCATCACCTGCACGTCATGTTCCCAGGCTTTGCGGGTCAATTGTCCTAAAGTTTTGAGTTCGGCTAATTGAGCGGCATCTGAGGCGTCGTGCTGACAACCGGGACGTAGGGAATCTCCCAGACTGAAGGAGACGTCGTATTTTTTGAAAATTTCGATGATGTCTTGGAAGTGGGTATAAAGCGGATTTTGCTTGTGATGATGCAACATCCACCGTGCCAGAATGCCGCCGCCGCGAGAAACAATCCCGGTGATGCGATCGCGCACTAAAGGCAAATGCTCAATTAATATCCCGGCGTGGATAGTTTGATAATCTACCCCCTGCTGTGCGTGCTTCTCAATGATGTGGAGAAAGTCATCAGCCGTGAGGTTTTCAATCGTGCCGTGGACGCTTTCTAAGGCTTGGTAAACTGGCACCGTACCAATGGGAACAGGCGAGGCGTTGATAATTGCCGTGCGAATCTGATCCAGATTGCCGCCGCCAGTGGACAAGTCCATGACGGTATCAGCGCCATACTTCACAGCCAGCTTTAGCTTATCGACTTCTTCGTCCAGATTAGAAGAGTTTGGAGAAGCACCGATATTGGCATTCACTTTGCACTTAGAGGCAATGCCAATCGCCATTGGTTCTAAGTTGGTGTGATTGATATTAGCCGGGATAATCATCCGTCCCCGTGCCACTTCATCACGAATTAACTCAGCCGGGAGGTTTTCCCGCTGGGCGACATAGTGCATTTCTTCTGTGATCACACCCTGCCGAGCGTAGTGCATTTGAGAGACGTTGCTCTCGCCTCTTCGTTTAGCAATCCATTCTGAACGCATATTGTGTTTCCTCTAGTTACAGCTTCCCTCCGCTGGTGCTAACCAGTCTCAGGTTCTCAGGGTGTAATCTCAGCCTGGTTGCTCAGGCACCCCTAGCTATCTATGGTTGAGAATTGTATCACTATTATTTTGGTCAGGATGGAATGGGATGAGTAAATCTTTGCTCAACTCAGCAAATCTTCATCGCCTAACACCTAATGTCACAAAAGGCATCAGGTTTTACTAGCGATTCCCTGAACGACTTATCGTCTTGTTGGAAATAGAGGCGATCGCAGTTTTATTGCTCATGATGCCGATCTTAGTGCCAAGTCACTTCCTGGTTTGACATTACTGGAGATCGCTAAACGAGATCGAAGAGAAAAAACAATGAATTTATTGCAGAGTAATTGAGATAGCGATCGCCCTTGAGAAAGTAAAATCATCCTAAATCTTAAGGTAAAACTATGAGCTTTCAATTCACTCTTAACCAAGGACAGTTGTTGCTCGTTAGATTCTATCCTTTACTGTTTTTATTGTTAATTGCTTTTATTTGGAAGTTCAACCTTTAGTCTCACTTAGACTATTTGTTCTTTCTGCTAGTTTTATACATTCTAGGAGGTCTATTTTTTAAGTTATCTCTACAACAGTAGGGAAGTAAAAGCAAAATAAGAAAAGAAACCGCTCACTAATAGTATTAATGGCACCCAGAAAACGGCGGCTTTTTCTGAGAGTTGGGAGATTTGAGTGCAGCCACTGTAGAGGGTGAAAATGGTGTAGCAACCTGCAAATATGGTAAGAATTGGCATGGTGCTACTGGGCAAGAAATTAACAAGACTGCTGAGGAGAAGAAGAAGAGTCAAAGGTAGAAGTGCTGCGCCTGCTAGAAAGGTGTCGCCAGCAAAACTATTTCCACTATGGCGCAAAAGCCCCCTGACGATCGCGATCGCAAGTCCTAAGCTGATGAAGGGAACAGCGCCAACAAAAATTAGACTAAGGATTGACAGGTTGTTAATTAGATCCTGCCAAATTAGGTAAATAATGCTGACGAAGCAGAAGTTGAAAAATAGGGCATAGGTAATCCCCACTGCGATCGCCTGTTGTTTATCGAGATGAGAGAAGGCATGGGGTAATCCTTCAATGGGATTGAAAAGAAAGAGTTTGGCAACCGCCAAGGCATTACTTAATGCAGAATTTGCCCCTGTAGGAACTTTTAATTTCTGGGAAAATTTACTTAATGGCGATTTCTTGCGGTTGAGGTTTTTCAGCGTATCTCGTGCCAGCTTGTGACCAGCGAGATCGCCCTGTTTGCGAAATAAAGCGGCGGCTTTCTTTAAATCCCCTGTAGCCGCCGCGCGATCGCTTAAATCGTGATGAGCTAAGCCCCGGTGATAATGAGCTTGGGCATAATCGGCTTCTGTGGCGATCGCCTGATTGTACGCTTCAATTGCCGCTTGAGTGTAGCCGAGGCGATAACGCGATCGCCCCCGGTAGTAATGCGCTTCGGCTAAGTTGGGATTAATTTGCAATGCCAAATTGCAGTCTTCTAGCACGCCCCGATCGTCACTGACTTTGTAGCGGGATGCGAGGCGCTTCATGTAGGCTTCGACAAAGCCAGGATTTAGCTCTATGGCTGTAGTGTAATCAGCGATCGCTCCTTCATAGTTTCGGTTGAGGGCTTTTTCTACTCCCAGAACATAGAAGGTGTGAGCATTCTGTTTTGTGGGGTTGTCCCCAGTCTCGTCTAAATCATCCCTCTGCTCTGCATGAGAACCGAGAATCAGATGGCATAAGGCTTCATAAGCCTCATGAATTTCCTTAAAGCGTTCAGCCGCCACCCTATTCCCTGGATTTAAGTCAGGGTGGTACTGGCGAGCAAGACGCCGATACGCATGCTTGATTTCTTCAATCGTGGCGTCTGTGGAAACTTCGAGAATTTCGTAATAGTTGCGAGAAGATTCCGACATGTTACTGAGAGCAAAAGTCAGGATTAAATACTAGCGTGACACGCTGAGATAAAAAGTTGCAAAAATAGCCTAATCGGGACACAAAACTTGCTGGTTTTGACGTTACTGGGAAATGTTGACCGGATGCTTATCAACGCTCACCCGCAGCGGCTCCCAGTTCCTGTAAACAAGTTGCTAGTTTTTGCGATCGCTGTCGCTGTTCTGTCCTAGGTTTAATTAGATACTGCTACTTCATACTCCACCCTAAATCTACTACCCTAGTGAACGCAACTCCGTACTAGGTAGCAGGTGGCGATTCTGTCGTAGCAGGAACTTCTTCAATGGGTGAAGGAGAAGCAGAGGGTGATGGGGATGGGGATGGGGATTCTGTAGAAGTAGGTGTGGGCGTTGGCTCCTCCGGCTCCTCAGCTTCTGCTTTTCGCTGCTTGGCGATCGCAATTAACTCATTCAACCGCCCGCGCCAGTAGCGTTGCTCTGGGAACTCCGTATCTGTTTCATAGGCGATCACATCATCCCAGCGTCCTTGATTGAGAGCTTGTTCCAATTCGCTAAATTTCGTTTCTGCAAACGACCATTCTTTCTGCCAACGGGCGATCGCTCCTTGAGCATCTCTGTAAGCAGAACTTCTAGAGGGAATCGATCGAGCCTCAGCCAACGCTGCATTTAAGTCTCCTGACTGATACTTCTCCGCAGCAGTAGCTAAAGTACGCGCTCCATTATCAACAGGCTTTGGTTGAGCTGGGGTGGGCTTAGGCGGGGATGGTTGTACCGCTTGCACCGAATCAGGACAGTCAACATATTGACTATCGTTAAACACCCAACCACTTTGGGGTGAACTAATCTCTACCCAACCATTTTGCTGATTGCCAGTTAAGGCGAGAGTCGTTCCTTTGCTAACCCTGCCAATTACATTGTTATTGCTTGTTCCCGGTTCAGAGCGGACATTGAGTGAGGGAATGACCACCGTGCAACTTTCCTCTGAGGTGACTACCCCGGAATTGTTATTAGGATTGCCAGCTAAATTCTGATCGATCCGGCGCTGTTGAATCGCGTAAGCCATTGTAATGACGGCAACGGTAACCGCCGCAATACTCGTAAAAACAATAAACGGCAGCCTGCTTTGAGGAGAAGTCGGTGATAAGTTGGCGGGGGCTATTGGCGGGGGAGGAGATGCCGCCGGGATAGTGTACTGTCCAGAAGAATTCGCGGGTGGGTAGGAGTTGGAGGGTGGGGCTTGTGTGGGGAAGCGTTCAGACGGGTTAGTGTACCCCACTCCTGGATACTCAGGGGAATTCGGGTGCTGCGTCGCGGGGAAAGGAGCATTGAGCTGTTGCAGGGCTTGCAGCGCTTCGGCTGCTGTTTGATAGCGGTCTTTGAAGTGGTAGCACACCATTCGAGTTAGCACGGCTGCTAATCCTGGACTGACTTTGGTAAGGTGCTGCCAAAGGATTTCACCTGTGTGGCGGTCATCCGGTAACTGACTCGGCATCAACCCTGTGAGCGCTTGAATGGCAATGACACCTAAGGAGTAGAGATCGCTGTTAGGGCGGGGTCTACCTTGAGCTTGCTCGGTTGGCATATAGCCAGGGGTGCCAATAGCAACAGTAGCTGCACTGAGTTGTGCTTGCGCCGCCGCCGCCATGTTGGGAGTCCGGACTTGCTTAACAGCACCGAAGTCAACTAAGACTAATTGGCGATCGCTAGTGCGTCTAATCAGATTGTCGGGTTTGATGTCGCGGTGAATGACACCCTGGCTGTGAACAAATTCCAGGATAGGTAAAATGCTTTGCAGTAGCTCAATGACTTGGTTTTCCGCCCAACGCTTGCCAGGAGGCAATTCAACGCTGAGGGGATGCCCGTCAATGTAATCCTGTACGAGGTAAAACTCCCGTTCTTCCTCAAAATAAGCCAGCAACCGGGGAATTTGGTCATGATGCCCCAATTTTTCCAGGGTTTCTGCCTCACTAGTAAACAAACGTCTCGCCGTTTGCAAGAAGTTGGCATCGCGACTAGCAGGCTTAAGGTGTTTAACAACGCAGACTGGATTTCCAGGGCGTCGAGTGTCTTGAGCTAGGTAGGTTTGTCCAAATCCACCAGCCCCCAAAACTTGGACAACCTGATAACGCCCGTCGAGTAACTTGCCTAACATGAATCCCCAGTTGAAGTATGAAGGGTGAAGGATGAAGTATGAAACATGAAGGATGAAGTATGGAGGGACACACCTAAGGATTTAAATTTCAATCTTGGCACATTAGGAAGCGGGGGTGATGGGGAGCGGGGGAGCAGGGGAGCAGCGGAGCAGGGGAGCAGCGGAGCAGGGGAGCAGCGGAGCAGCGGAGCAGCGGAGAAAATAACCAACCCTATTCATCCTTCACCCTTCACCCTTCATACTTCATCCTTCATGTTTCATACTTCATACTTCATCCTTCATACTTTCTCCCCGACTCAGGACTCACCGACTCAGGACTCTGTCTTTTATCCCACCGGGGTAGCGGCACCCAGTTGTAGTGAATAGAGATTGGCGTATACTCCCTGTTGAGCCATCAATTCAGTGTGGGTGCCTTGCTCGACAATTTGACCTTCTTGAACGACTAATACTTGGTCGGCTTGAGTAACGGTGCTGAGGCGGTGGGCGATGACAAAGCTGGTACGACCGGAAAGTAAACGCGCGATCGCTGCCTGAACTAGTGCCTCTGTCCGCGTGTCAATGCTACTCGTCGCTTCGTCCAAAATTAAGATGCGAGGATTCACCAAAACCGCACGGGCAATGCTGATTAGCTGTCGCTGTCCCTGACTAAGACTTGCCCCACGTTCGCCTAAAAGGGTGCAGTAACCTTGGGGTAGAGACGTGATGAACTCATGGAGATTGGCAACTTGGGCAGCGGCTTCAATCTCGGCTTGGGTTGCTTGCGGACGACCAAAGGCAATATTTTCCGCAACGGTACCGCCAAATAAGATATTGTCTTGCAGGACAATGCCAATTTGACGACGCAGACTCGCCTGAGTCACGCGGCGAACATCAACACCATCAATCTTCACCGCCCCTCCAGAGACATCGTAGAAGCGCAAAATTAAGTTAATGATGGTACTTTTACCTGCCCCCGTTGGCCCGACTAAAGCAATCATCTGCCCTGGCTTGGCGTGGATATTCACTCCTTTGAGAACAAGTTGGTTCGGGTTGTAGCCAAATTTGACGTTCTCAAACCGTACATCGCCCTCAATTGCAGGCATTTCCACCGCATCGGGCGCATCGTTGAGTTGAGACGGTTCATCTAAGAGCCAGAAAATGCGCTCTACCGCTGCCAAAGCTGATTGCGCCTGGGTATAGAACTGGCTGAGGATTTGGATCGGTCGGAAAAACTGCTGGACGTAGAGTAAAAAGGCGGTCACTGTTCCCACCGTTGCTGCGCCAGTTACGGCAAGGTAGCCGCCATAAGCGAGTACGCCCCCAGTTGCTAGGGTGTTGAGAAAATCAATTGAGGGTAAAAAGGCTGCCGTAATTGCCACCGCGTTGACATTGGCGTCGCGGTTAGCCGCATTCAGCGCGTCGAACTCAGCAATATTTAGTGATACCCGATTAAAGGCTTGTGCTTCTCGAACGCTGCTGATGCCTTCTTCTATCTTGGTCGATAGATTGCCAATGGTTTGCCGGGTGAGGCGAAATCGCTGCCTTGCCCAACGAGCAAATAAGCTGGTAGTGACAATCATTAACGGCACAACCAAGTTGCTCAATATACCCAGTCGCAGGTTAATGGCAAGCATGGCGATGATAATACCCAGCAAGCTGAAGAAGTTGCCCAACATTTGCGCGATCGTTCTGCCAAAGGTCTGATCGATGACGCTCACGTCGTTGAGCAGTCGGCTCATCAAGTCCCCGGCTTCGCTGCGGTCAAAGTAGCTAATTGGCAGGCTTTGGACTTTGAGGAAAATGTCTTGGCGCAGTTTTGCAAGCATATTTTGCACAATCCAACCCACCCGGTAAATCTGGGCGCGGATTGCCAAGATTCCCCCAATGTAGACCGCTACCAGCACAACTAGAATCATTATCAATCCCTGTAAGTTGCCAGGAACGATTAGATTGTCAATTGACCAGCCGATTAAGAACGGCCCTAGTGCTTGCGACGCTGCACCGATCGCCACTAAAGTTAAGGCGATAAAGACTTCTTTTTTATAGGGTTTCAGATACTGCAAAAAGCGTTGCAGGGTTGAGAGTTGCCTGCTGGCTTTTTGCTCGGGTGCAACAATGGGGCTAGAACCTCTCATCTTTGCTCCTTACAATTACGGTTTGAACTGAAGCACAAGCGTGTAGTTTGGCGATCGCTTGCGCCTATACTTTCGCCGACGCCTCGATCAAATTCCAGTTGCATAGCAGTTTTGGGCAAACGACTTTTAGCATCATCACCCCTTTGGCAGGAAAACACACCTCCCTCTAGCGTGACTCAAAGAGGCGATCTCACCTTCACGAATCTGCGGTAATTATCGGAAAAATTCTAGACAGGTTGAGGGATGAATCAGGGGAAAAGGGTATGGCGATCGCTTGATTAGGAAGAATAATCCGTTTGACACTATAACCAAATTTCCCCAGTAAACCTTGATAAGGTTCGCTGTTCACTTCTAAGTGATTTTCTAGTAAGTTAAAAATCCAATAATTAGTAATCCCTGCTTCAGCATAAAGGGATAATTTTTCTTCTTGGTCATAACTCACAGAAGAAGCTGAAATTTCAATGATCAGCAGGACATCTTCGGGGCTAGGGTGAGAATTGAGATAATCATCAGCGCGATTTTGGACAATTGTAAAA
Organism: Kastovskya adunca ATA6-11-RM4; assembly: GCA_019359445.1. Taxonomy (GTDB): domain Bacteria; phylum Cyanobacteriota; class Cyanobacteriia; order Cyanobacteriales; family Coleofasciculaceae; genus Kastovskya; species Kastovskya adunca. The sequence goes on from JAHHHJ010000010.1 coordinate 201,541, forward strand.
TCTGGTTCGGGTTCGCTGTCTGGGGGTAAAACAATGGGAGACTGGCAACGTAAAGTAGCGCGATCGCCTATCTGTTTTGGCAACTCCCGCAGTAATCGCGTTAAACAAACCTCATGAGCAGTTCCCTTGGCTGCCATTTGAATGATTTGTCCGTGGATTAACTCAACGCGATCGTCTTCACTAAAGAAACCTAATTCTCCTAAACGATTGTATTCTCCAAGAGAGAAACGTTTGAGAGTAGTGGAATTCATAAGTTTAGGTATTGGGATTTAAGGTATTCCTACTCAGACAAGACTATGTTTTTTAACTTGTGACTCTAGAATTGAGCCGTAGAGAGGACTCCTTCGCATCAGTTCCTCATGGGTGCCTTGGGCGACTAATTGTCCTTTGTCTATTAGTAAAATGCGGTCAGCATTGCGGACTGTCGTAATCCGTTGGGCAATGACAAAGGAGGTGCAGGTATGCTGTTGCATGAGGTGATCAAGAGCATCTTGAATCTCGGCAGCGGTTTTGGCATCAACGGCGGAGGTGCTGTCATCGAGAATCAGAATTTTGTAGTCCGTGAGGAGAGTCCGCGCGATCGCGATCCGTTGCTTTTGTCCCCCGGATAAACCAACTCCCCGTTCCCCAACTATCGTGTTATAGCCATCGGGTAAACTGCTGATGAAGTCGTGAATTTGGGCAGTTTTGGCGACTTCGATCACTTGTTCAATGGGCGCATCCGGTACCGCGTAGGCGATGTTATCGCGCAGAGTGCCAGAAAAGAGGGTGGTTTCCTGGAAGACGATGCCAATACGCGATCGCAAACTTTCCAGTTGAACATCCCGCACATCTCGCCCATCGATGCGAATCGCTCCCTCAGTCACATCGTAGAAGCGGGGGAGCAAGTTAATAATCGTACTTTTCCCAGAACCTGTCATCCCCAGAATGGCGATCAATTCTTTTGGCTTTGTCTCAAAGGAAATCCCTTTTAGCGCTTCTGTAGACGCGCCGGGATAGCGGAAATGGACATTTTCAAAGGCGATCCGACCGCCGCATTTCTCAAAGGGTACAGCATCAGGGCGATCGCGAATTTCTATCTGTGCATCCACCACCTCATACACTCGTTCTGCCGAAGCCGCCGCTTGAGCAATCACCGGAGCAGCAAAGCCAATCAGTAAGATCGGCTGGAGGATAAATAGCAGGTAGGAGTTAAATGCCACCAACTCGCCAATCGTGAATGTTCCCCCAATCACCTGTGCGCCGCCATAGCCGATGACCACCACCGTAATTAAGTTACTGATTAAAAAGATTAGCGGGAAGGTGTTGCGGATAGCACTAATCGTCTGCATGTTCACCGCCATCAACTCATCATTGAGCTTGGTGTAGCGAGACCTTTCCACAGGTTCGCGGACAAACGCCTTCACCACCCGCACGCCGAACAAATTCTCTTGCAAAACGGCATTGAGGTCGCCAAGTTGTTCTTGGACTTGCCCAAAAAGCGCTTGATTTTTTACAAGAAAATTCGCTAACAGTAATGCCGCAATCGGCACTAACACTAAGGTAATCAGTGCCAATTGCCAGTTCATAATCAGCAAGATTATGGCGACGCTGACTAATGTCACGACAGAACCCACCACCTGAATCAAGCTCGTACCCACAAATGAGCGAATTTGTTCGACATCGCTCGTGATGCGAGTCAGCAGTTGAGAGGTTTGTGCTTGATCGTGGTAGCTAAAACTCAGGTTTTGGATTTTATTAAATATTTTGTTTCGCAAGTCATACGCCACTTCCTGGGAAGCTTGTTCTGACCAAAAACTCTGCCCAAAATTGAATAAACCCCGTCCAATGGCAACCACCACCATCAAAACGGCACTGTAGAAAACGACTTGCAGGTCTTGCTGGGCAATTCCTTGGTCGATACCCCAACGAAAGAGTTGCGGTGTCACCGCATTCGCCGCCGTCAGCAGCAGCAAGCTCGCAAAAGCACCCAAAACAATGAAGCGGTAAGCCTGTAAACTGACCAGGACGCGCTTAAGAGCTTGCATAGTAGAGAAAATCCTTCTTCAGTCGGCTTATTGATCGCGATCGCGGAATACCCCATCCGTCTATACGGTAGGGACGGAGCGGAATATTGTGAGGATGCGATGTTCTCATAATATTCAATTTGATGCGTGGCTGACTAACTGATGCCGTGAAGATGCACATATAGCACCTCGCCTTATAGGGCGCGGACACTCCTGATTCCTCAAGGAAGCGTGCTAGTTGAATCTTGAACTCACCGACTCAGCACTTCATTACTCAGGACTTTGCTATATCTCATCGCTATCCCTTGAAATGAAACTCATAAAAAACTCCGGGAAACCCATCGGCTTTTAGCCGTGGGAGGAATAGGAGGGAAATCGACGGGACTCAATGTCCCTGAGATTTTCAAATGCCAATTATCGGGATGAGTTATAATATCTATATGA
>JAHHHJ010000011.1 GCA_019359445.1 Kastovskya adunca ATA6-11-RM4
AGGGCTTTCTGACTCTTTTAGCTGATTTACTTAATGGTCTTCCACTTTCTTTGGGTCCTTTGTCTGCGACTACAACTGTGACTTTCTTCAACTCCGCTTGATTGTAAAAAACCTACACCTGTGAGGCTCCCCTGCTCCGCCGCTCCCCTGCACCTCTGCACCCCTGCTCCCCTGCTCCCCTACTCAGGACTCAGCACTCAGCACTCAGGACTAACTTCTAGTTGCGATCGCTTAACAATTTTTCGTATTATGGAGTGTTCTAGCAAAACACCGGCTCAAATCCGAATGAGCGTGTTGTAGACCAGTATTGTCAGGGTCAGTTGTCAGAGACAACCGACGACAGACAAAAAACCTGGAGCTATCAACACCTCATTAAGAGGACTTGAGCACTAAAGTGATTACCCAAAATAAAGACGATGCCAAAACCCGTACAAATAGTTTTGAAGCAAGATATTAACAAGCTGGGCAGATCGGGAGATTTAGTTGAAGTCGCTCCTGGCTATGCTCGCAACTACCTGATTCCTCAAGGATTGGGCGTCAGAGCCACGGCTGGCATTCTCAAGCAAGTAGAGCGTCGCCAAGAGAAAGAGCGGCAACGCTTAATCGAAGAAAAGCAACAAGCTCAATCTCGCAAGACTGCCCTAGAAACCATCGGTCGCTTCGTAATCCGCAAGCAAGAGGGAGAAAACGAGGCAATTTTTGGTACCGTAACGGCTGCTGATGTTGCTACTGCTATTCAGGAAGCCACAAACCAGGAAATAGACCGTCGGGGAATTAACCTACCCGATATCAACAAGCTCGGTTTCTACAAGACGGAAATCAAGCTACACCCCGAAGTTACAGCGGTTGTTGAAGTCCAGGTTGCTCCCCTCTAGTACCATCCTGGGTAGCGGTAGAACCTGAAAACTTGAGCCACTCTGTTGAGTATTGACCAGCTTGGTTGGGTAAAGATTGGGCGTTGAGTGTTACCGAACCAGCGGTCACTCAACGCCTTAATTGACTAAGCTGGTCAATATCTGCTAATCCTTGCCAAAGCTTATGGTTCACCAAGTGCCCCTGCAAGTCTCTAGCAATCTGTTACCACCGCAAAATATTGATGCCGAGGAATCGATTCTCGGAGGTATTTTGTTAGACCCTGAAGCCATCGGTCGGATTGCTGACTTTCTGCGCCCGGAAGCGCTTTACATCCGCGCTCATCGAGACATTTATGAAGCGTCATTAGCACTCTTTCGTCAGGGTAAGCCTACAGACTTAATGAGTCTTACGACCTGGCTATACGACCACAATGAACTTGAAAAAGTGGGGGGTCAAAGTAAGTTAGCTCAGTTGGTAGACCGTACCGTTAGTGCGGTCAATATTGACCGCTACGCGACGCTGGTCATGGAAAAGTACCTGCGTCGTCAGCTCATTCAGGCAGGTAATGAAATTGTCCAGCTTGGGTACGACACCACACTCGAGCTAGAGTCCGTCCTTGACCAAGCGGAGCAGAAAATTTTTAACCTGACGCAAACGCGTCGTCAGCAAGGTTTAATTCCTATCTCTGAAACCCTTATTCAAACTTTCCAGGAGATTGAAACCCGGCATGAAGGGGTCGCTTTGCCGGGGATTCCCTGTGACTTTTATGACCTGGATGCGATGACTGGCGGGTTCCAGCGTTCTGACGTGATTATTGTGGCGGGTAGACCCGCGATGGGCAAGACCAGTTTTGCCATGGGAATTGCTCGCAAAATTGCCGATAAGCTACCCGTGGCAATTTTTAGCTTGGAGATGTCCAAAGAGCAACTAGTGCAGCGGATGCTTGCGAGTGAGGCAGGGATTGAAAGTAACTATTTGCGGACGGGGCGGATTAGCCAAAACCAGTGGGAACCTTTAAGTCATGCCCTGGGTACGTTATCAGAGTTACCAATTTTCATTGATGATACTGCCAACCAGACGGTGATGCAGATGCGATCGCTAGCACGGCGTCTGCAAGCCGAACAGGGTGGATTGGGCTTGATTTTAATTGACTACTTACAACTGATGGAGGGCAGTGGCAGTGATAATCGAGTGCAGGAGTTGTCGAAAATTACCCGTAGCCTCAAAGGATTAGCACGGGAACTGAATGTTCCGATTATTGCTCTGTCTCAGCTCAGTCGGGGCGTTGAAGCCCGCACCAATAAGCGTCCCATGATGTCTGATTTACGCGAAAGCGGTTCGATTGAGCAAGATAGCGATTTGGTGATCATGCTTTACCGGGACGAGTACTATAATCCCGATACACCAGACCGGGGCATTGCCGAGGTGATTATTACCAAACATCGCAATGGCCCCACAGGGGTCTTGAAGCTACTATTTGACCCCCAATTTACTCGCTTCCGCAACTTAGCCTCTCCCAATCGCTAAAGTTGCATTTTGCATCAAGAGTCGCTTCGCTTCAGATCCCCGACTTCTCTAAGAAGTCGGGGATCTCGCCTTCTCTGTTGAGCAATGACTCAACAGCCCCCTGCGGAATGTGGGTTAAAAGCAATGGGGACAGGCAAAATAGCCCATCCCCATAAGAGTTTGGTCACTCTGCCTAACTTTTAGCTAACTTTTAACAGTTCCACATCAAAAAGCAGCGTGGCGTTGGGAGGAATCACTCCACCTGCACCACGGGCACCATAGCCCAACTCAGGGGGGATAATGAGCTGGCGGCGTCCACCGACTTTCATCGTGCTGAGTCCTTCATCCCAACCCTTGATCACTTGTCCCGTCCCAATCTTGAAGGAAAAGGGGCTATTGCGATCGCGGGAACTATCAAATTTTGTGCCATTCTCTAATGTGCCTGTGTAGTGAACGACAACCGTTTGACCTTTTTTGGGAGTTGCACCACTACCTTCTGTTAGTTCAACATACTTCAAACCTGAGGGTGTGGTTACAACCTCTTCACTGTTGGGATTTGTTTCCATTGCTATTAATTTTGTTGTATCAACTGGATTAATTGTTGCCGCATCTGAAGCTACTATGCTTTGAGTTGGAGTCACTTCATCTGCCAGGGCGGGTTTTTGTCCGCCAGTTAGTTGAGCAAATACCAGCAATAATCCACAAGCCAGCATGACTCCTAAACTAATTAATATTTCTCTCAAAACTATTCCTCCGAGTAATCAGCCTCAGCGCCAGAGCTTATTTTCCAAATCGCGTATCTGACGCTCTAAACGGTCAATGCGACCGCGTAATTCGTCCATTTCCGCTTGGCGAGGGACGCCTAAATCCTGCAACATATTACGCATCTGCCGTTCCATCTGCGTCTCAAGGTTCCCTTGTTCGGACTTGAGCTGCTGCATCATGTCATCGACGAATCCTTTGGCTTGTTCAGGATTAATTTTACCTTCCCTCACCCATTCGTCACTCACCTCACGCATTTTCTCTGCGGCCATTGATGTCGTACCAATCCCAAGCATCAATATTTGTCTAAGCCAGTTGCTATTATTGTCCATGCTATTTTCCTGTCATCAGTGCAATCAAATGGGCGGCTTGGAGGTAACCTATTGCCAAGAATGCACAAACTAAACTTCTTTCCCAGCCTCCAGTTCTATTCTGTGATATCTTCGCAACACCTGCCGCAAACTGATCGACATCGCTCATTTCATAGGCGATCGCGCTTCGGCTTCAATCCTTTAGGCAGAACCCTCAAAAGCGAAGAGTTGCGTAACATGGTTATTGAGTGGCTCAAGATCAGAGTGTCTCCAGAACTTCGGGAAAAATATATCCAAACCGATGCCGCTATCTGGACAGCGATGCTTGCCAGATATCCAGGTTTTTTAGGAAAAGAAGTCTGGATTAATCCGGAAGCTCCAGAAGAGATTGTTTTGGTGATTATGTGGGAAACCCGCGAACACTGGAAAGCAGTTCCCCCAGAACCGCTCGAACAAACAGAGCAACAATTTAATCAAGCCTTCGGCGAACCCCAGGAAATTATTGAGGCTACCGAGTATCAAGTGCGAAAATTTCCTTGAACTCCCTTCGGGCTAAAGCCAGATCGCTCCCCTGGGTAGGACACCCAACAGACGCCCTCTAAACTGCACGAGATCTGTTACCACCCATGCTGAATTGTCCCCATTGTCAACAACCTATCGACAAAAGAGCGATCGCTTGTCCTCATTGCGGGACAACTCTCAAAGCCTACGGTCATCCCGGTATCCCCTTGCACCAAGCCTCTGAGGGGTATTTGTGCGACACCTGCACCTATCACGCCGATGATACCTGCAACTTTCCCCAACGTCCCTACGCCAAAGAATGCACCCTTTACAACAACCTCTCTAAGCAGCAACTAGAAGCCACCCCAGCCTACAAGATCCCCTGGACGCGCTCGATTCGGCTGTGGTGTCAGCGTCACAGAGGAATGCTACTTCTAATCGCGATCGCGGCAGTCAGTATCCTACTAGTAGTCTTTTAGTCAGCATTACCACCTAAAGCACGCTGGCTGGTGTTGAACTCCCTTGCGTCACAATCAACGGGTCTTCTAGGGGTGATTGTTCAATCACACGTTTTTCTTCTTGATACACATCCAAATCAAACCAGAAGGTTGTACCCACGCCAACTTCGCTCACGAGATGTACTTGACTGTGGTGCTTCTCTATAATATTTCTCACAATCGAAAGCCCTAACCCGGTGCCTTCTAACGTGTGTACCCGGTTTTCAACTCGGAAGAAGCGGTCAAAAATTGCCTGTTGGTCTTCTAAATCGATGCCAATTCCTGTATCAGAGATTTCCACCCGTACCTGTCTAGAGGGATAAGGTGTCACTGAAGTATGGGAGTCTTCTGGTATCTTCTCCGGGCTATTATCTGCGAGCAGATAAGCGCGAATCATCACTTGTCCCCCCGATTTAGTAAATTTCAGCCCATTGCCAACTAAATTGGCAAAAACTTGTAGCAGCAAGTCGTAATGACCAACCACAGGGGGCAAATTGGGAGCAATATCTTGTCTGAGTTCGATACCTTTGTCTTTAGCGTTGAGCTGATAGGTGCGGAGAGTTTGCTCGATCGGTTGATCCAACTCTACAGGCTCAAAGTGATAAATTCGACAAGACTCCAGTCGGGATAAATCGAGAACATCGTTAACCAAACGAGTCAAACGGTCAGTTTCATGATTAGCCGTATCGAGAAACTCCCGACGTTCGTTTTCTGTCAGGTCTTCACCGTATTCGTGGAGGGTTTCGATGAATGACTTGATGTTAAACAGGGGAGTTCGCAATTCGTGGGAGACATTGCTAATAAACTGACTTTTTGCCTCATTGAGTTCTACTTCACGGGTAATATCCTGCACCGTCATCGCAATTCCCTTAATGCTCTCCCGGTACTGGTCAAGAACCTTAGTCAGGAGAATGCGGACAGTACGATTGGTTGTTTGAGTGAGAGTAATGCGGAATTCATTCCCTTCGCGCTCAGCGGTAGTGTTATCTTCCACAATTTGATACAACGGTCGGGTTAATTCTGCCGTCACCGAAGCAGGTAGATGATGTAAGAGATTTTCTCCAACGACCTCAATATTTTCCCATCCAAAGATCCGTCGAGCGGTTGGGTTGACTAAAACTAATTGGAAACTCGTATCCATTAACACTGCACCATCGGCAATGGTGGACACCAATGTCTCTAGCTTGGCTTTCTCCGCCGTTAATTCTTCAATGTTTTGCTCCTCGTAGCGCTCTAAGCGCTCCGCCATGTCATTGAAGCTAGAAATTAGTTCTCCTAATTCACCACCTTGAGGCAAGTCAACTCGTTGCTTAAAGTTACCTGCGGCAATGTTTTTCACCCCAACCAACAATTCTTTAATCGGTCTTGTGATGGTTAGGGCATTGATTACTGCCCCTAAAATCACCATGACCCAGATCGAGATAAAAACAGCGATCGTTACGTCCCGTGTCAGGTTTGAGGACGCCACAACGGTTGGATTCGGATTAATTCCGATCGCTAAAACTCCTAAGTTATTCCCCTCGTGGCTCAGAGGAACAAAGACATCTGTTACCTCGCCATCTGGGGTTATGTGCTGGCGCACTAGGGGCAACTCTGAATGTTCTGCGTAGTTGTCCGGTAGCTGAATCCGGCGCTGAATTGTTAGGGAGTTTTTTACCTCTGATTCTGAAAAGGGAATCCCGAAGAAAATTTTGCCCGTCTCGTCAGCGTAGAGCATATAGCGCACGCTGGAGGTACTGCTATAAAAACGTTGAGAGAAACGCGCTACCTCTGTGAGATTGTTTTCCGCAATCTGAGGGGCAACATTGGCAGCGAGCAATAGGCCCAAATCTCGACCGAAGCGTGTGTCGTTAAGGCGGGCATCTTGTTGGATTGTATTGACAGCCCAAAAGGTCAGACCGCTCATGCTCAAAGAGACGATCAAAGTCGCCGCCGCCATCAACCGCGTCTGAAGTGTAAACTCAGACCACCAATTGGCAAAGATCTCTCGAATGTATTTCAATAGAGCCAACAAGGAAAATCTCCACCACTCACGGTGAAAACTACAGAATTACTCCAAAAGGTAGCTGTTTTTCTAGGAAAAATTAACCCCTTTTGTGTCTACTAATTATAGCGGTTGCAAAGCTGGTTTCGATTGACTGTACTCATTCTGTGAGGTGCTACCTTAGCCAAACTTGGCTTTGGCTTGTTCGTACACCTCCAGGGTGATTGTTGTTGCCCCTGACTCGCGTACCATTTGCTCGATCTTGCGTCGGGCCGCCGGACGAACAAAGAAAGGAATCTCTTTGAGCTTGGCTTCTGCTTCGGGTGTCCAAGATACAGCATCGGATGGATTAGACTCTGTCATCGTTTTTTGGCTCCTCGTAACCACTTCTGTATTGTATAGGCTACAGATCTGGCTCCTAGCCCTGACTTCTATCTAAGCGCGATCGCCAACTTCTGCCAACTCTCGCCCCCCAAAAATCGCTTCGGAATGACGATAGAACTTGAACTCCATCAAGTTATAAAACGGGTCTTGCAAGAAAAAGGTGCGATGTTCAGTCAGTTGACCGGAAAATCGTAGCTTTGGCTCTTGGTAGAAGGTGAGCTGTTTTTGTTTGACCCGTTCTAGTAAAGCTTCCCAATCGCTTTCGGCGGTGAACACCAGCCCAAAATGTCGCGGGTAGATTCCGCGTTGTGGCGTCAGGGGTTCTGGGGTGAGGTGCGCCACAAGCTGATGCCCGTAGAGGTTTAAAATTACGGCATGACGAGACTCGCGCCCTACTTGGCAGCCTAGTACCTCAGCGTAATATTCTCTGGTTTTTTGAATATCGCTAACCGGAAAGGCGAGATGAAATATAACGGGATTCATCACTAATTTAGTTAAAGGTTGTACAAGGGAAGTCAACTTTCAAATGATATTCTCTACGAATCTAGCTCTTCCCTAATTTTTAATCATGCTGTCTACTATTAATGCCTTAAATCCCTGGATAGTTGCTGTGGGATTGAATACGGTTTTAGCCCTGATTGCCTGGACTAGTCCCAAAAAGTTACTCACGCCAGAGGGATTACTTCACGCGTGGGGGTTGGGTATTGTCATCTGGGGAACTTTAGGCTGGCGGGGCTACCTAGTGGTACTGTTTTACTTTTTGGTAGGGTCGGCTGTCACCCGCATCGGGATGAAGCAAAAGGAAGATCAAGGAATTGCCGAGAAGCGATCGGGGGCGAGGGGGCCGGAAAATGTTTGGGGTTCGGCACTCACCGGGGCAATCTGTGCCCTAGCGATGCTAGTTGTTGCCCCAATTTATCAACCCTTTTTATTGTTGGGTTATGTCGCTAGCTTTTCTACCAAGCTGTCAGATACCTGTGCTAGTGAGGTGGGCAAAGCTTACGGTAGGCGCACGTTCCTGATTACGACCTTACAGCCTGTAGCGCGGGGAACTGAAGGAGCGGTGAGTTTAGAAGGGACACTTGCCGGGATCATTGGTTCGGTGGCGATCGCGTTCGTTGCTTGGGGGGTTGGTGTAATTGACTTACTAGGGGTAGTATTTTGTGCGATCGCGGCATTTATTGCTACCAACTTAGAAAGTGTGATTGGGGCAACGCTGCAAGTAAAGTATGACTGGATGACCAATGAATTGGTGAATTTCTTCAACACTCTGATTGGGGCGGTCGTTGCCATTGTTTTGCTTCTAGCATGGCAGGGGTTAAATCTGGGTGCGGGTTAGGGTGTGTTAACCAATTTGTCAGGATAGGGGATTTAAAAACCCCACGCGACGCCAAGATCAAGAGAAAAAGAGTAGTTACCTAACTAAAAAAGTTAAGAGTTAGTTGCTAGGCTTTGCACAAAATCAAAGAGATGATGAGCAAGCTGTAATTTACTACCAAGGGCAATAGGCTGTTGGCGTCCTTGGTTGTCGATCAAGATGGCTTGGTTCGTACTGCTGCCAAAACCAGCATTGGGTTGATCAATGGGGTTGGCAGCGATCGCATCTAGTTTCTTGGCTTGCAACTTCTGCAACGCTGGCGTCACAATATCCCCAGTTTGTGCGGCAAAGCCAATTAATTGCTGATGGGGTTGCTTCCGACGCCCCAGTTCCGCAACAATATCTGTTACAAATTCCAGCTTTAAAGCAGATGGTAGGGACGACTTTGGTAACTTCTCTGTAGCAAACTCGGCTGGTTTCACATCTGCCACGGCTGCTGACATGACTGTAATATCAGCATCGGGGAAACATTCAAACATTGCCTGCTGCATCTCGGCAGCACTCACCACGGCAATTGCCCGTATCCCGCTCGGTGCTTCCCAGCTTACTGGGGCATGAACTAGGGTGACATTTGCTCCTCGATGAACTGCCGCTTGTGCCAATGCCAGACCCATCTTACCCGTGGAAGGATTGCCAATAAAGCGCACCGGATCGAGATATTCCCGCGTTCCTCCAGCACTAATCAATACATGCTTACCCAGTAAGTCCCGCTTTCCGGCGGTATGCAACAAAGACTCAATATTGGTGAGAATTAAGGGCGGTTCTGCCATGCGTCCTGTTCCAACGCGATCGCAAGCGAGTAAACCCACCGCTGGGTCAACTCCTTGATACCGCTGATCTTGCAACACCTGCTGCCAATTGCGCTGCACCGCCACTTGTTCCCACATATCAGTGTTCATCGCTGGGGCTAACAACACCGGACAGCGAGACGCCAGCACCGTATTGGTTAGCAAATTGTCTGCCAACCCATAAGTCAACTTGCCTAATGTATTCGCCGTCAGAGGCGCAATTAGAAAAACTTCCGCCCATTCTCCCAATTCAATATGTAGAGGACGTTGATAGAGGGGTTTCCAGAAGCTTTGATCGGTATAAGCCGGATGGCGTGCTAGGGTCGTTACCGTCAGCGGCGTGATAAACTCCTGTGCTGCCTGGGTTAGAATTACCCTGACTTCTGCCCCAGCTTTAAATAAAGCCGATATAACCTCGCAAACCTTATAAGCAGCAATTCCGCCACCGATACCAATTAAAATTCTCCGATTTTTCATCTGATTTTTTTGAGATCGCTAAGTGTGCCTTTATACCTTGACAATTCTCTTTTCTAGCCTGGTATATCAAAGCAACAAAAAACTCGCCCTAACCATTAAGGAGCGAGTTTTAAACAAGTATTTGCTCTCTACTTTGGGATTGAAAACCCCTATGGCGAAGCTCAACACATTCTCTCAAGCTTCGTCATACGGTACCAAATCCAATATATAAAGGTAAGGTATCACTAATGCTGGACGCTGGAACGCCAGTGCGCGGAGCAAATGCCAGTCATTTAGACCTTCAAAGGCATTGGTGTAATCATCTTGCTCTAGACGGGTTGCTAGGTTTGCCACGTCTTCTGCGGTGAAAGCAGACAAGTCTCGTTGCAAAGTAGTTACAGTTGCCATCGCTCACGCCTCCCTTAGCTAGCCTTTGGGTTAGTTGCTGTAGCTGATTTACAGCACCTAATATAATAGCGCTATTTCTCAGTAGAACTGGGGTGAAATGGAAGTAAGTATTAAATGTTCACAGCCGAGAGGGAGAACGTTAAAGACAGGATATTACAGGATGAAAAAGGAATTTACCAATCAGCTCTGAACAAAGCTGCCATCTTTGACAATGATATGGCGATCGCGATCAAAGATAATTTGCCCCTCATTCTTGAGCTTGCTGAGAAGCCGCGTTACTGTCACCCGTGTCGTACCAATCGCATTTGCCAGATTCTGGTGTGTCAGTCGAATATCTAGCCGCGTTCCTTCAGTGACAGGTTGACCAATTTCTTTTTTCATTAGTAGCAGCAACTGTTGCAAACGGTCTTCCACCCGTCGCTGTCCAGAAATTGACAGCAGTGCTTCAGTTTGTCGCATCCGGCGCACCAACTGCGGCAAGATAATCTCAGCCAAACGTGGAGAAGTCTCAATTTCTGCCAAAGAAAACCACGTCAAATTGACATCGGTTAACGCTGTTGCTTGATAAGTCTGCAGTAGCGTAAACCAGAGACCAAAAAATCCCGAAGGCTCTGCCCAACCGAGCCAAGCTTCATCTCCATTGGGATGAAGGGTACCGAGCTGTACTATACCCTGACAAACTTGCCAGACACCCTGCGATACTAAAGGAATCACTTCTCCTTTGCCATAAAAGTGCAGTCGGCGTCCTTCTCGGAGTTCGTACGGGTTAATTTCGAGGATAGGGTTAGAAAGTGGCGGCATAGGAGACAACTCTTCCAATTGGAAAGCACAGGTTAAATCGTGCTCCCTCAATCTACGTTACTAAGGTAAAGATTAAGTAATCCTCAGATTAAGTCATTACTTATTAGTAACGGAATAAAAAAAGCAGGTTTGCTTAACAATAAAAATTATCAGCAATTTTACTTTTCATGTTTTCCTTGCTTTTTTAGGGCTTTTATAGTTGGTTTGAGCAGCGTTACGTGCAAATCCTCGCGGGTTTTCGGATTTAAGTACCTTAATAGCGAGATAGCCCCAGTCTCCAAAAGTTTTGGGGTTGGTTATTGCGGTATTTTTCATTACTTGTAAATGCAACTAGCAGCAGTTAGTATCCCTGGATGTGCAATTTTTTACCGAGGAGTTTCTAAGGTATAAAATAATACTACATTCATGCTGAGGGATCTGTGGGGCTTACGGTGAGCTGCATCAAGGCTGAGCATTAGCAATCCGCCAAAAGTGGTAGAGGCGAAAAATTCCCCCACCCTACCTCACCCACTTAGTACGGCTAAAAACCCATTTTTCGGCTGGCAATCTGAAACAGTAGTAAAAATACTGATTTTGCCTTGCCTGGTTGGACAAACACAGATTATCTTTAAAATACAAGCTTGTAACCGTGGCTTTTAATTGTTAAAAACCGATCGGGGTAACAAGCTTCACTTAGTTAAGATGTATTAGACAGCACGCACTGAGGAATGGCTGCTAGCCTCAATGCTTTTTGTTAAAGCTTGTTAGTTTCTCCGTGCTAGCCTAACATCAATATTTGTTCACGAGACAGAACTCAATCTTTATCCACCTGTATGAGGCCGAGCCAAGACTTCGGAACAGCAGCAGAATCTGCCAGCGCAGCAAGTACGAGAGATTTTTCCAGCTTGATGCCTAGACCTGGCTGGAGTTTGTATTCTGCTGGTGATTAAAGAGCCTAAGTAGTGGTCGTAGCACCAAAAGTAGGCAGATAAAAGTCATCCGTCTCGAGAATTTACCGATTTTGTTTTATTCAAACAACGCAGTACTAGGGAGGTGACATTAGCTGAGTCGCTCCTAAGCGGCATCAAAGTTTCCTAATGCCAAGAACCAACAGCAACTTCAAGGCTGAGTAAGGGCTACTGTGGCAATCTTTGGTGATTAATCTCTAATCAAACGCAGACGCAAACAGCGTCTAATGGTGCGTTTCTAGCCGTTGAGCTTTGATTCGATGCTAGTACCTAGGGATTAGCTTCAGCTAGACAATAACCTACCCAATTACATAGGAGACACACCCTTGGTTGTTGCAATGGTGGAAGGTTAGCGCTTTGCCAAAGCTTTTTCCTTTGGCTTGTAACCAGGGTAAAACTTTTTTCTTTATTGCTTAACCAAGTTTTGGGGCAATACATTTCAACAGCGATCGCATTAATAGCGATCGCCACTTTCTGTCCCAAGTCTGTATGCATCAAGTCTCCAATTCCCTCAAAAGAATCCTATAGTCCTGCATAACCGTATTTTCAATGCCCTCGGTCATGTTTGGAACATCCAGAACCTAAAAAAAATCAACAATTTTTATGCATGCCAGTGACCTTTTAAATGAAGCCGAACTCTTACATCGACATTTGTTAGGAGAACGCAACTTTCGAGGTATAAAACTGATTGAAGCGGACTTAACCGGAGCCAATCTCACTCGCACTGATTTAAGCTCTGCTTCGTTGCAAGAAGCAAGCTTAGTTGGCGCGAAACTGGTGGGTGCCAAACTTTGCGGCGCAGACTTAAGTACTGCCAACTTATCGAGAGCAAAACTTATTGACGCTATGCTCTCACAAGCCACTCTCACAGAGGCAAACCTCCGCAAAGCAGACTTGAGTGGAGCTATCCTCAGCGGAGCCGTTCTTTCAGGAGCTGATCTCAGTGAAGCTAGCCTGATTGGAACCTGTTTGATTGGTACTTTATTAAAGAAAGCCAAGCTCCGGTTGGCGAACTTGACAGGAGCCACCTTGAGCCAAGCGATCCTCAGTGAAGCAGATTTGAGGGGAGCAACGCTGAATCGAGCGATTTTGAGTGAGGCAGATTTGAGTGGGGCGAACCTAAGTGGAGCGAGCCTGATTCGGGCATATTTAAGCCGGGTGGTGCTGAAAAAAGCTAACTTGAGCGAGGCTGACTTGACTGAAGCCTACCTGCGTTCTTGTAAGCTTAGCCGTGCCAATCTCAGCAGTGCTGACCTACGGGGAGCAGATTTAAGTCAAGCAAATCTCCGAGGCGCTGACCTCAGCAAAGCCGATCTCCAAGGAGCCAACCTCAGTAAAGCTGACCTCCAAGAGGCTAACTTATCGGGAGCCAATCTAGCAGGAAGCAATCTGCTAGAAGCCAACTTACGTGACGCTAACCTGTCTCACGCAAACTTGTCGCAAGCTGGCTTACTCTTGGCTTACCTCATCGGCGCAAATTTGAAGGGCGCTAACTTATCAGGAGCTAATTTAATCGGCACTAACATCAGTGGCGCTAATTTAAAAAAAGCATGCTTAGAAGGCGCGATCATGCCCAACGGAGTTAAAGGCAAGGATTAGCGAGTAGGGGCTAATAGCGCTCTCAGCAGTCCCCTAGGATTGATGGGGTGCAGGGGTGCAGGGGTGCAGGGGTGCAGGGGTGCAGGGGTGCAGGGGTGCAGGGGTGCGGCGGAGAAGCAATAACCAACCCTATTCATCCTTCATACTTCACCCTAGCCTCCGGCAACGGCTTCGCCGAACATACTTCATACTTCCTTCCCTACTCTCCGACTCAGGACTCGCCGACTCTGTCTCTTTCTATAAAAAAGCATAAATTTCCCCCAAGAGACGTTTTCCCCTATCAATACAATTTCACTTGTGCTATAAATAAAGTCTTTGAGACAACTAGGTCGGAGTAAATCAGGCAGAATGAAACAAGTGGGAACTCATCTGGTCGTTGACGCATGGCAAGCGCCAGCCGATCTCCTCAATGATCCTGAGGGAATTCGCCGTGCCTTAATTGATGCGATTGCAGCTGGAGAAGCAACCCTGATTGATTTGTGTGTACACCAGTTTAGTCCCCACGGCGTGACGGCGACTGCCACCTTGGCAGAGTCCCATATCGCCATCCATACCTGGCCTGAACATGGGTATTTTGCGGCAGATCTATTCTTTTGTGGTCAAGGCAAGCCAGTAGAAGCGATGAAGCTCTTGAAAACGGCGCTTCAAGCCAAGCAAGTACGGATGAGAGAAATCCCCCGTGGCTTTGACAATACGGCAGAAGTGAACGAGCTACTAGAAGAGCCAGTCTACGAAACTATTGTTTGATCGGCTTTTAACAACTAAATAGGTTAGGTCTGTAGGGCAAGGAAAATCAAAACCTTGCCCTTTGTTATTTGTTAGTTATAAATATGTTGCCATAGGATCGAATTACTGCGGCGCTGGATCACGTTCTATACATTTGTAGAGCTTGGAGGTGAGGAGCGTGTTAGAAGTAATTTTAATTTTTATATTGGGTCTGATACCTCCTGTGCTTTCTCTATGGGGAATGCACAGAGCAAAAACGCGATCGCAAGCCAGACTGAGAGCCGCCACGCGAGCTGCAAGCGTATCACCAGGGTTATCAACAGCAGCAACGTTTCCCAGAAACCAAGTCCCACCAGACCGCTACTATCTTGATGGGGTGGGGTATCTCGTTGGTGACATTACCTGCCGATACAACGCTCGCTCACCGGACATCCGCTGCGCGGTTAACCCAAGTGGCCCTTGCGAAGAGTGCCACCACTATGAGCCGAAGGATTTTTAGGTTTTTAGTGCTGTTTGATAGTAAAAAATGCCGCGCATCTTTGACAACACTGTTAGGCAAGAGAAGAGCCGATTCTGCCTTACTCTATTTATCTAAAAATCGCCTACTATCTATCTCATGAAGTAAGAGCAGGGTTGTCCGCGCATCACATCCCCCGCGATGTTAAGAGTCAATTGTTTGACTTCCAAAAAGCCACTGTTCAGATTGCTGCTAAACCTTTAAAAAGAAAAACCGCGACGGCTACAAACTTTCTTTAACCAACGACTTGCTGCTAAAAGAACTAGGCAAAGCCCTCATCCGCACAGGCAACTTAGCCAGCCAAATCGACACATTTAACAATATTTATAACTACTGCAAAAATTATTGGTTTTGATGGGACTAGGAGTAGCAACCGCAGCGAACTATACCTTAAATCTCAACTTAGCCGCTCAAGAAAGCAGGCTGAACTCATAGCCTCCCAACCTAATAAAATGCCGAAATCAAGTAAATACAATCCCAATTAGAACCCGTCACCGGGTAGAAATCTCTTGGGGAGAGTTGCAAATCAGCTTAAGATAATAGGTGAAGGATA
The DNA here is from genome assembly GCA_019359445.1 of Kastovskya adunca ATA6-11-RM4. GTDB lineage: Bacteria > Cyanobacteriota > Cyanobacteriia > Cyanobacteriales > Coleofasciculaceae > Kastovskya > Kastovskya adunca. The sequence continues at coordinate 14,974 of JAHHHJ010000011.1, forward strand.
TTTTAGGGAGATTTTATATGGCTTCAGATAATCAAAAACCACTTCAACTTCAAGCAAGCCACGAGCAGCAAAACTCGGAGTACATAACATTAGACACCCAAGAGCCAGGAGGGCTTCAGGTTTATCAATCCCAAATTGCACCTCTACCAGGTCGTAGACCAATCGCGGATAATACCAATCCTGACGAGATGAACGCTCTTATTGGTTATTTAGATTAATAAAAGTAGTTAGCAACTGAGTGTTGATTAATTTTAGGGTGGAAGCCAGCTTTTTCCGCCCTCTTGCCCGTTTATGGTCTCTTAGGCACATCTGACTTCCTCCAGCAGTAACCTTAGGGTTACCAAGATGAGAACCTAATTCTTCCTTCCAGTTCAACCATTTTTCCGAGTACGTTCTAAGCTAGATCCCATAGTCGGAAATTTTTCAGCAAGCTTTTTGACTTGTTTGCACCACCACCAGTCGCTCTGTAGCTACGAAGAGTGAATTGATGATCTATACCACTGAACAACTGATTCAGATTCTTGAGCAGGAACTCCGAGCAAATTGGAAAGGAGAACGGATTCTGCTCTCATCGGAAAACCGCATCAATGATTCAGTACTTGCTAAAGCTTTAGGACAAAGCAGGCTCAGTAAGGTCTTTGCCTACCAAGACTTTCGGGAGCAAATTCATCAATATCAGCAACAGCATCAGGTTTCTGGGTTGGTGTGGCGCGAATGCACGTTTAATGAATTTAGCGTCCGCTTTCCGGAACTGCATAATCAGTTGATTGCGATTGAGAGGGATAAGGAAATCCTCTTTGCCTCTAAAGCGGCAGTTTTAGACTTCTGGCGTCAAGCAACGGAGGATATGACCTACTGGTTAGCTGGTTACGATCCCCAACGAACAACGCCTGAGTATGTTGAGGAGTTGGTGCAACAAGCCGAATGGACTGAACTTGATGCCGCGCGGACAGAGCTTTATCTGGGTTTGTGTTGGGGTAACCCTAAAGAGTGTCACTATCAGTGGGCGCGACCAACTTCTGGGTGCGAACGGATTATTGCGGCGGCAACTGAACCCAGCTCGATCAGGGTATATTGATGAAATTAAGCTTTTTGGTAATTTCTGGAGATGAGCAATGCCAGCGGCAGTCGGTGTAATTGAGACATTGGGATTTCCTTCAATACTTGCAGCGGCAGATGCAATGGTGAAAGCGGGTCGCGTTACCTTGGTTTCCTTTGATAAGGCAGAAAGAGGCAACTTTTTTGTTGCGATTCGGGGCCCGGTGGGGGAAGTGAATCAGGCGCTAACGGCAGGAATTGAGGCAGCCCAAAAAGTTTATGGCGGTCAAGTGATGCTCCACTACATCATTCCCAATCCTCCAGAAAATATTGAATCAGTCTTACCAATTGCATATACCGAAAAGGTAGAGCGGTTCCGCTAGCCGCCACAGGAATACTACGTTAGAGGCATCACTATCACCCCAATCAGGGGCGAAGCCTCGTACAATAAACTCTGAGTTGACTAAAGCTTATTAGATTTAGGAGAGCGGCGATGCCAATGGCGGTAGGGTCGATAGAGACAAAGGGTTTTCCTGCTGTACTTGCAGTGGCAGATGCAATGGTCAAGGCGGGTCGCGTCACGCTAGTGGGTTATATCCGCGTGGGTAGTGCTCGCTTTACCGTCACTATTCGGGGAGATATCTCGGAGGTAAAAGCGTCGATTGAAGCAGGAATTGCTGCGGTAGAGCATGTTTATGGTGGAGCGTTGGAATCTTGGGTGATTATTCCTCGTCCCCATGAGAATGTGGAATGCGTTTTGCCGATTGGCTTTACTGAAGCCGTGGAGCACTTCCGGGAGGCTGTGGAACAGCCGCGCCGAATAGGTGGTCAATCAAATGTCGTACTGGATTAGTGAATTGTAAGCTGGGTAATGCCCACCTGAGTTGAATGTCACTGACTTGAGCGGCAAATAGTTGTTCTTGAGAAATACCCAGCTTGGGGGCTTCCCCCCCACTGGGGAGCCTAGTGCCTCCGCCAGATCCCCTGCACAAGAATTGATCTCGTTTGTGATGAATTTTCTTAAGTCAGTGCCATTGCACCTGAGTTTTTTAGCCCTTATCTAACCCGACGACGTTTGATTTTAACAGGGCGTGGGCGGACGGGAGCATCAGTTTCAGTTTCGTCGGCTTCCCGAAGCTGGCGGCTAATTTGTGTAAAGGTATCTCGTTGTACGTAAGGATAATCGCTCACCCAGAGATTTTGGCTAGGGATATAGATATCGCTGATTTTGGTGATGCTGCTGAGATCGGGTTGATTGGACATGACGAGCATCTCAGCGATTTGACCGGGGGCGATCGCTTTATGGGTACGGCGTAGTGGTGCTTGCAATTGGGCGGTAAATCCGCTTTCGTCTCCAACGTCTAAATTTAAGCGTCGCTCTCGGTTTTCGACAATGACTAATTCGCCGCGATTATTGACGGTTTCCTCGGTGCCAACTAGCTCCTCTGTGACAAAAACATCTAGGACGCGCCCGTGCCAGAAGCCACTGTATTTATAGCGGCGTGTCTCTAGATTACGCATACTCGCCGAGTAAATCGGCCCCCACAACCAGTACAATCCGGCACCAATACCCAGTAGCAAGCGTAACGGGTCAAATCCGTTTCCCAAAATCAGTCCTAAAATTAAAATGACAACGATGGCTAAAACAGAAACCAACAGTCGTTTTAAAACATCAGGTAACTTTCCCCAAAAGTAGCCATACTGCGAACCCGTAGCAATGATGGGAATCAGTTGTTCAAACTTCTCGCGGGTGAGTGGAATTAACATGTTTAGTCGTTTGACAGGATCTTTTCTAAACCATAAACCAGAGATTTGAGTTGAGTGACTTTACGAATCGCCAGTAGTACCCCTGGCATGTAGCAGTTGCGATCGCTAGTGTCGTGACGGAGGGTGTAGGTTTCTCCGGGAGAGCCAAAAATAACTTCCTGGTGAGCAATTAAACCGGGGAGGCGGATGCTGTGAATGCGAATGTTGTCATCGGCAAGCCCACCTCTAGCACCAGGGAGTTTTTCGGTTTCTTTGACGGCGGGTGGGTTGTAAGTTTTGCCTAAACCTGCAAGCATCTGAGCTGTTTTGATGGCGGTACCACTGGGGGCGTCGGCTTTTTGGTTATGGTGTAGCTCGATAATTTCGACGTGGTCGTAGTGTTGGGAAGCCTGTATGGCGGCTTGCTGTAGCAACACCATTCCAATTGAGAAGTTGGGGATAATCAACGCCCCTGTGCTGGCTTTTTCCGCAAACTCTGCTAAGTCTTGAATTTGTTCGGGACTTAGTCCTGTGGTGCCAACTACCGGACGGACACCATAGGCGATCGCTGCCCGCACATTGTCATAAACGCCCTTGGGGTGAGTAAAGTCCACCATCACTCCCTGCACTTTCTCTTGGGTGGCAAGTACCAGCGTCGCTTGCAAATCATTCAAAATTGGGATTTCCACAGCTCCGCAGCCAGCGACTTCCCCAGCATCTTGACCAAGATATTCAGGATTGCGGTCGATTGCCCCCAGCAAGGTCATATCTTCCGATTGGGACACGGCTTTAATTACTTCGCGACCCATTTTGCCCGCCGCACCATTGACGACTACTGGAATTAGGGATTCATTCGCCATAACTTCAATCTATTTGTGGGGACTCATCAAGGGCATTCTAGACTAAGTTTGTCGTCTCGGAAGCAATGGGTTTGGTGGTTAAGAGATAAAGATAGGAACGAAAGAGCGATCGCCTCTGGTAAGATTTGCACCACATAACCTGAAGCTGAGACTTTCTGTTTACTGCCAATCGCTTTACTTCTCTTGATAGAGATTGATCTACTCCTAGGCGTGATGAGGAAATCATTCTCAACCTCCACAATTGTAGAGAGAAAGATATTTAGCCTTAACAAAAACAAATCAGTAATAACAACGGAGAATTCATGACTACTTCCAGAACTGCTCACCATTACAAACGAGCTATAGGTGTATTTAATACTCGTGCAGATGCAGAAAGAGCACTCCACGATATGAAAGGTGCTGGTTATAACCTAGATGATGTTTCTATCATTGCGCGGGAGACCGGGCAAGTCAGCGGCACAGATGTTCATGAAGATAATGTTGGCAACAAAGCTGGAGAAGGTGCAGCCACAGGTGCCGTTACGGGTGGTGCCTTAGGTGGTTTGACCGGCTTATTAGTCGGCTTAGGTGCTGTAGCAATCCCTGGAATCGGCCCAGTCATGCTAGCTGGTGCCGGAGCAACTGCACTCGCCACTACCTTGTCTGGGGGTGCGATTGGTGCCCTTGCTGGTGGCTTAGTGGGTGCCCTAATTGGATTAGGAATTCCTGAAGAGCATGCCAAAGTTTACCGCGATCGCGTTTCTGATGGTGGCTATCTCCTGATGGTTACAGGCACCGAAGATGATATTCGCCAGGCTGAAACCCTTCTGCATAAGCGTGGAATTGAAGAGTGGAGGGTCTACGATGCTCCTGACGTTAGAACCAGCTCTACTACTACTGCTACCACTACAGCTACCCCTGTGGTTGGAACAACTCCCCCTACCACCACAGCTAACCCTGTAGTCGATACAACTACCACAAAGCGTACAGTTACCAATGATGTCCACGAAAAACGAGAGGTTATTGCCAACGAGCCAGAGGTTGTAATTATTGATCGTCGCGACGATGTGCGCTAGAGCTAAATAGCGATCGCCTCTTGTTCGGTCGCTCCAAATACGGAAAATTTGGTTCTAAACCTCAGGGCGCGTAATTAGTTATGCGCCCTTCATATGTATATCTGCCCAGAAAAACGCTACAATAGTACAGAGGTACTAATAGCGTTTTCAGATGCTCACTGTCACTCGACCAAAAACAACTGAACTTTTAAGTTGCCACGACAAAGCAACAATTGCTGCGGTGTTGAGCTGGGATTTGGCTGGTGAAATTACCCCGGAAGAAATCGAAGCGATTCGCTTAGAGGGGGAGTGGGTAATTGTACGGCTCAACTTTCGTCGTGCGGTGCCGCTCCACCGGGACGCATTTATCAATATTTTGAATCAACAACGGGCGTGTGGACAGTGCTGATACACCGACGTTTTTTGTGAGGTATCTGAGTTGACGCTCCCAAACCCAACATTGATTTGATACACAAAATTGTCGAGAAGCCTAGGTTAAACCCCTACCTCAAAGACCGTAAAATCCTCTCCCCGGTTGAGAAGAGAGGTGACGCTCATCTTCGTTAAAGTAGAAGTAAGGCAGCATATACAGCGTTTCAAGTTAGCTTCCATCTGCTGTCATGCACGAAGGGGTTAATAAAACTCTCTCCTCAGCACTTTCAAAACAGGCGATCGCCAATAGAGCGAGTCCAGGTTTTGCGTATTTCTTTTATAGAATTTGGAGCAATATCTTGTCTAACCCAGTAGTGGCAGACAAACTGACTTCCTCATCATCTAATATCCGTTCCGCTCGCTTGTGGATGCCAGAACAAGTCTTGTTTACACCAGCCGCACTAGATGAACCATGGGGTCAGCAAATCTTGGCGCGGGTGCAAAGCCTCGGCTTACCAGTAGAAGCATTAACTCACAACCGCCTAACAGGTTTGCGGGGTGAGGATGAGCGTGCAACCTATGATATCGCCAAGCGGACTCTCGCCGTTGTCACAGCCCCCCCTTCCCAGCTCAAGCTGAGTCCGATACCGCCTTCTGCCGATTGGCAATTTCACCTCGCCCAAGGTTGTCCGGCGCACTGCCAATACTGCTATCTCGCGGGCAGTTTATCTGGCCCGCCAGTGATTCGCGCCTACGCCAATTTGCCGCAAATTCTGGAGAATTTAGCTGCCTACGAGCAAAAAGATCAGGTAACGACCTTTGAAGTCAGTTGCTATACCGATCCCTTGGGAATCGAGCATCTAACTGGGAGTTTGGCTGAGTGTATCCGCTACTTCGGCACCAGAGAAGATGGATATCTGCGTTGGGTGTCCAAGTTTGACGCGGTTGATGAACTCCTCGATTTACCCCACAACGGTCATACGCGCTGCCGTGTGAGTGTTAATGCCGCACCTGTTTCCGGTCGTTTCGAGGGGGGTACGGCGTCAGTATCCTCACGGCTTCAGGCATTGCGTAAGTTAGCGCTACCACGCGCTGAGGGTGGGGGTGGTTATCCCATAGGGGTAGTCATTGCACCGATTATGGCTGTAGAGGATTGGCAGATGCACTATACTCGCTTGCTTGATGAGATGAGTGAGGTACTGGATTTTGATAGTGATTTGACGTTTGAACTCATCTCCCACCGCTTCACGCCGGGGTCGAAGGACGTATTGCAGACTTGGTATCCCCACTCCAAGCTGGATATGGATGAGGAGAACCGTAGTGTCAAGCGCAATAAGTTTGGCGGGACGAAGTATGTCTACGATGGAGACACAATGAAGGGGCTGCGGCGCTTTTTTGAGGGAGAAATTAGCCGTCGCTTTCCCAAGGCTCATATTTTGTACTGGACTTAGAGGGCGTCAGCGCCTCAGATCCTCGACTTCTTAGAGAAGTCGGGGATCTTCACCTTTGGTAATAGTAAGGACATTGCACTGCAATGGCCCTACAGTCTGATTCAGAGACTGCGCCCTAGGAAACGTTTCTCACAGGCAAAAGGGCAAGGCTGGATTTAGTAAGGGCAGGGACAATGCGATCGCCAGCCATTCTTGCGCCGGAGAGATTTCGGGCAACGGGGCCAAGCTGCAAGGCGGCTAACCCACCCATGACAAACAATTCGCAACCTGACCACCGCAGGTGTTCGTCCAATACAGGCAAACCGTTAATCATCTCAGTAGGAAACGCCTCTTGTACCTCTTTGAGTAAGGGTTCAGTCGTGGCATCAAAGCGTGTTCCTGTCGCTAGCCAAATGCGATCGCATTCATGTTCGCTGCCATCTGTGCAACTGACTCGCCAGCAACTATCTTGCCACTCGGCTTTAACAATTTCGCACTGTTCGTCAAAGCGTAACTGACCAGAACGAGAATATCGCCGCAGTTGCGTCATAATTGCTGGCGTCATCGAGCCACCATTACGCGCCTGCTGAATTAATGAAGAGCGCTGTTCCCAATCTGCCTCGGCACGGAAAGCTTTGAGATACTTCGGCCCCAGCCAGCCGGGGTCAGCATCGAAGAGCCTTTCTTGCAACTGACGCCGCACCATAATTTGTACCTTTGCGCCTAATGCGATCGCTCCCACCGCTAAATGACCGCTCGTTAAGCCCCCACCCACAATTAAGATCCGCTCCCCTTGCAGGTGTAGCTCACGCAAATCCACCTGCTGCGAGTGGCGCAAGCGCTCTTGAGGATAGGCGGAAGAAATCTGGTGCGCCCAGTCGGGTAGTTGCAATTTCCCGCTACCCGTTGCTAAAACAACGCGCCGTGCTTTGAGAAGTTGTCCCGTTTCTAACTCTAGTTGAAAGCGGCAGCGTCCCCAATCCGTGATCGGCTGAATGCGAGTCACTGCGGCTTTGAGGACTCGGTCTTCTAACTGCCAGCGATGCACCACATCTCGACAAAAATCATCAAAAAGCTGCGTTCCTGGCAGGTCATAGGGGGGAAATAGTTCATCCGAACGTCCTTCAGCAAACCGACGCAAAGCATAGGGGTTGGGGTCGGGATGGTGTACCGCAGGCGATCGCAAATGGGGAATTTTTAAGGCGGCAAATTGCTGCTGCCATCGGCTCATCCACTTCCCGCTGGGGTCAATCGTCACGAACTTGTTGTTTAACGACGAGCGCTTTTGCAGCAAATGAGCAACTAACGTTAGCGCCTGCGAACCTGCTCCAATAATGGCAATGTCAGTCTGGGTCGATGGTGACGCTAATTCAACATTCATGAGAAGCCGTCTGAAGTTATTTTAGAATGATAACTATTATCATAAACAACTTAGATTATCCCCTTTTCCTGAAAATTATCAATCCTCAGTAGGGGGACACCCAGAGCCGGGGCGCAACAAACCATTGACACTCCTCAGGACTCAGCCTTCTCTTCATCCTTCCTCCCCTACTCAGTGCGGGCACGGCATGCCCTACCCCTACGACTCAGGACGAGCAGATTCTCGAACCTCAGCTCAATCCCGGAGAAGATGCCGTGCCCCTACGACTCACCGACTCTGTTCATTTACCAGCCCCAAGTACCAACGCTACCTTTGAAAGGGCCAACAATATCACTGGTTATCCAACCGCCATAGAAGTCTCCCGGCTGAGCTTGCACCTTCTCTCCATCCACATAACAAGCCTCCATCCGGCTGGGATAGAACGAAACGTAGTCCTTGATAGCGGCAAAGGTTGGTGTCGGGTCGGGATAATACCAAGCTGCATTCCCCGCTTGCTTGTCACCAACAACAACGGTGTAATATCCTGCGTTTCCTTTCCACTCACAAAAGGAACTCTGACTGGTTGGCTTTAAATAATCTTGCTGGATATCTTCTAGGGGAATGTAATAAACCGGGGGATGGCTGGTTTCCAGGACGCGTTTGGCACGGTGCGTATCGGCAATCTTAACGCCATTGAAGAAAATTTCGATATGTTTGGTCGAGTCCTCCAAAGCGGGAGGACGGGGGTAATCCCAGACGGACTCTTGACCCGGTTGCGGTTCAATACGACGGTTCATAAGCTGCTCTAAAGTCTTAGTTCAAGCCGACCTTAAAATAACCTCTAAAAGGTATTTATTACAGGCTCCCTAGGGGAGTTTTCTGTTTGGTGGGTTACACCGAATCGCGTAGAGTGCAGCGACAATCAGCTTCACACTTCTCCATCAATCGCCCATCTGGAGGGCAGTCCTACAATAGAGACGTTGGTTGAGGTGGGAAAACAGTAATGCATGTGCCGGAAACAAACGAAAAGGCAGCAATGTCTGCACCAAACCTCTACGAAACAGATTTCTACGCCTGGACGCAGGAACAAGCGTCTTTACTCCACAAACACCAGTGGAGTCAGCTTGACTTGCTCAATCTAATTGAGGAGATTGAATCGTTGGGGAAACAGCAACGCCAAGAACTGCGAAATCGGTTGAGTGTGTTGATTGGGCATTTGCTCAAATGGGAATACCAACCGCAACGCCGCAGTCGTAGTTGGCTGGCAACGATTCGTGTGCAGCGTCGTGATACTTTACGGTTACTGAAAGACAACCCCAGCTTAAAACCTTACTTTGAGGATGCACTAGCAGAAGCTTACGAAAATGGCAGAGATTTAGCAATGGGAGAAACTGATCTGCCAGAGGAAACTTTTCCCCAGAAGTGTCCCTATAGTCTGACGGAAATTTTAGACAAAAGCTTTTATCCAGGTGAGGCGAGTGAGTTGGTAAGTGAATCAGAGTAGATGTTAGGTTTCCTTGGTCAAGCTAACCTACGGACGATTTGCGATCGCACTAAGGTCTGAAGCCTCTACCTCTACCCTTAAGGTAAGGGCGTCTGTATTTTTTGGGTACGTGGGTTACACCGAATCGCGTGACAATGCTTTGTCTAACACGCGGCGCAGATGCTCCTGTAGTTCAGCCTCACGTCCTGGATAGGCTGGTAGAGCTTCAAGTCCCTCGGTATAGAATTCGTAGGAACCAGGGTAAAGAATCGCGGCATAGCGCACTACCCGCTTTCCTTGAGTGTCTCTGATGGCATCTCGGTAGGTGTGCATCTTCCCAATGTCTGCTGCCTTTGGCTTTCCTTGATTGCCTATATTCTCTTGTGTCTCACTATCAAGCTTATACTTGGGGTCGAAGATGTAGACTCGCTGAGAGCGGTCAGCTAGCTTGACCTCTACCGCTATATCAGGACGCTGTTTATGACTATCACTATGCAGTTCGCTCTTCTTGCTATCCTTGCCATAGGTTCGTTCAGGAATTAGCTGAACTCTCGTTTTGTGCTGAGGGTGAATTAAACTTACTGCTGGCTGATTATTGGGTAGAACTCGGACATAGATTCCGCTTTTATCCCTACCCACCAAGCATTGATTTTCTACTTGATATCCTTTCTGTTCAGCGACTTCCAGCAGCGTTTGAATTACCCATAAAGTACCCCAAACCTGGTAGAGATGGGGCAAATTCTCCAAAGGTGCATCGAGGTCTGAATCCTCCAACCGCACAGTGGGACTTCTGATAAATTCAAGATATCCCTCTAAAGCAGCATGGTAAGGTGGACGCTTCAAGAGAACCATTGTGATTTGATTGGGCTGCTGTTTAGGCTGACTCACTTCGTTTAGAAAAGCTGCTTGCTGTCGAGCTTTTTTCAGTCGTGTAAATAGAGAGTTCACCTCATTCAGTGGCTTACCTCTTGGGTCAGCTTCAAAGACGTACCGGACTCGTCGAAGCCTTTGATTGACCAGCTCCAAAAACAGCTTAACTAACTGGTTCTCATAAACATCAATAGTGTGTTCAACTCGTGTATCAGGTACGCGAATGGGTCGTCTATTAGCATCTAGGTTATGTCCTCGACTAAAAGCCTGAACTAGACCACTAAGTGAAGGTCTACGGACTTGCTCTTGCCGCACCCAAATCTTATTGGTTTTGAGAATTTTGTGAGGGTCGTGACCGAGTGTAGGTAGGAGTTCAATTAACCCAGGTCGATTTTCTGTGCCATTGACAGCTCTACGCAGGCGAACCATTTCTTGAGCTAAAGTAGTCTCACCTGGTTGTGGCAATTTGAGGCCAGCTAAAGCCCCAGTACGTTGTAACCCTATTGCTACTGATGCTGGAAGACGAGCATCCAGATCTTCTAGCATCTGAGCGAAAGCCTCACGACTAATCTTTTGAGGCCAAACAGTTATAATCTGATCTTCAACCTTCCCCTGATACTCAAGCCGCAGTCGGTAGTAGCCGGGGTTCGATAAAGACCAGTCAGCCAGAATCCGCTCCTTTCCTTTGATTTCTTGTAGGGAGATGCTGAGCCGAGTACCTTGTCGCCAAAGCTTTACTTCTTTCCTCTGCTCTACAGGCACTCGAACTTCCAGCAAAGCAGGCTGCCACTCTGCTGGAAGTTCGAGTGGTTCACCTTCAAGGCTGAGAAAGCAAAGTTTAGAAGTATGAGGTAAATCCATGCTTATTGAATGTTTCAAGCATTGCAGCAGCTTTAGCGTGACTTAATTGAAAACCTTCATTTTCAGCAATTTCAACAAACGTCTTGAGAGCCTCTCCTACTCTCTCATCAACTCCTTTAAGTTTAGGGAGTATTTTCTGTAAAAGCTGTTCATCCAAGGCTTCTTTCCATACATTATCTAACCTTTCAGATGATTCGGCTTCTTTCAGCTTTCTCGCCTCTTCTAGGTAGGTTTGAATCTCATCCAGAACACGGAAAGCAAAGGGAGCAACTACGTGTACAGAGTCCCAAATATTCATTAAAATCTCACGATATGGAGCTTTACCCAAATGCTCCTCTAATTCTTCACGGGAAACCTCAAGCTCAATAAGTTGCGCTCGATCATAAACCTTTTCAGCAAAACCTTGGGTAGTTTCGTCCATGTTAACTGTACCGATGAAGTAGAGGTTGGGAGGTAACGATACTTGTTTATCTGGTGCAAGCTCAATTTTGGCTTCTCCCTCGCGCATCCTCACTTCCATCGCTGAGAGAAACTTGGCAAAGTAATACTCTACCCGTGCCAAGTTCATCTCATCTAAGACTAAGTGATAAGGTTTAGGAGTACGTTTTTCTTCTTGGGCTTGCTTATACTCCTTTTCTGCTTCCTCTAGAAATCTGCTGAAGTCGGTGTAGTGGTATTCTTCGTTAGTAATCGGATTAAGATAGCCTAGCAAGTCTTCGTTAGTAGTCCAGTTAGGAGCCACTGGAACCGGAAGATATTTAGCTTTTACTGCATCAGCATACGCTTTGGTGAGCCAAGTTTTGCCAGTGCCACTAATTCCAGAGAGTATTACAAATTTCCTGGTCTTGAGAGCTAAGTGATAACGGCGCAGAGTACGCTCAGCAATACGTAAACTTTTAGAGCGGACATTGAGATAAATCTCTGTAAAAGAAGGTTCTGAGTAGTCTGGCTGAACTGTTTTGAGGATACGTTGCGCTTCTTCGTAATCATCCATATCTTTTTCCGGATCAAAGAGTTCTACTGCTCTGCATAAATCCTCAATAGCTTTCTCCTGATTCTCCAGTTCTAAGTAGGTACGTCCTCTATGGTAATAAGCTAAGACAAAGTTAGGATTAATATCTAGCGCTTGATTGTAGTCCTTAATTGCTGCCTCGTAATCTTTGAGCTTATGGTAGGCATTAGCTCGATTATTGTATGCTTCAGCATTCTTAGGCTGAATGAGCAGTAAGTGATTATAGTCTGCTATAGCTCCGTTAATGTCTCCCAATTCAGCTTTAGCTTGTCCTCGGTAGCTGTAAGCCTCAGCTAAATCTGGAGATCTTTCTAAAGCCCGTTCAAAATTATTAATTGAATCTTGATATTCTCCTTGGTTGTACTTTGCTAAACCCTGATTGTAGTAAAACTCAGCAAATCTTATTGCTGGTGGATACAAATATTTTCTAATAGCTGTAATCGGGTCATCATAGGTTGCTAATAAAAATAAAGGAAAGAGTCCTTTTAATGTCTGTATTATCTGATCAGTTAACTGTTTTTCAGAATACATTAAGACTTGTTTCAAGCTGATATATACGCTGGCTTGAATATTCTTAGTAACACTATTCTGCCGAGCCAAATGCCTTAACCAATCTCCTAAAAGATTAATATGATCAAGACTTTTCTTCGACGATGAGTGCAGTGAGCATTTGTCAGATAATTGAGTATTTTGGATAATAACTTCTTTTGTTAAGGTTTTCTGTGAGTTTTGAATAAATCGTTGTTTATCAGGAGTTTTATCGATGATAAATAAACCAAAAAGAAAGCCATCTTGAACAAGATCTATAAACAACCTAGCGTTTTGACTAGTAAAATTCGTTGACTTCTGATATAAATTACACTCATAGTTGTTAAATGTAAAATTCGGTGCTACATCGAGCTTCATCTCTATGCGCTTGATAATCTCACCGGGTAGTTGAGCAGCTACCTGATGGCAAAGCTTCTGAAGCGGCTGTTCAACATACTTTTTGAATTCTTCTTCATGCGCTATATAAAAATCTTGTTCCAGTTGTGAAAGAAGGTTAAAAGTTTCTTCTGAAAAGGGGCATTCTGGGTGTACAGTAACGTCTGCCATTTTTCCTGATAACAATAACTAAAGTTCCTACTGCGACTGATGGCAGCTAACATAACTACTGACTTGCTGGTGTTAGAGCATGATCGCACTCCTTAATCCCAACCCTAAATTCCATCTGGCTCTTCTCGTAGCGTAGCCAATACCAGCACTAGCCGCAAAGGAGCGATCGCACTTCAGCGAGGCGCGAGGATAGCGAGCGCTCAATTTATCAGTATTATCTGTCATTCCGAACTTAGCACGGTGGAGTGATCACCTATTGCCAATCCCCTCTCAAAATGAGAGTATAAAAGAACAGTTTATACATTGATGGCATATGAAAGTAAAGACAAATGCACCTAATTGCGATTCGCAACCTCCGCGCTGATGCTGCCCAGTACCCCGATGTCAATATGCAAATTGATGCCTGGTACGCAACCGTCAACAAGGCAGAATGGCAAAACTTGGAGGACGTTCGTAAGGTTTACCGAGATGCTGAAGCAGTTGGAAACTTCACCGTCTTCAATATCAAAGGCAACGACTATCGCCTGATTGTCGGTATCGACTACGAAAACCAAACGGTTTACTACAAGTACTTTTTAACTCATGCCGAATACGACAATGGCAAGTGGAAAAATGACCCTTACTTTTGACCAAGATGCTTATCGAAATCTACTCGTTGAAGTCGCTCCCAAAGTGATCGAGACGGAGGAGGAGTACGATCGCCTTTTGGCAGTGGTAGAGCGGTTAACATTTGCCAAAAATCGCACGATCGAGGAGCGGGCTTTACATAAGTTGTTAGTGACACTGATTGAAGCGTATGAGTCACAACACTATCCGATGGATAAAACTGCGCCTCATGAGATCCTGCAACACATCATGGAAGCCAGTGGCACCCGTCAATCTGACTTGGTGGGTGTTATCGGCTCAAGCGGTGTGGTGTCCGAGGTGGTAAACGGCAAGCGATCTATTAGTAAGGCACAAGCCAAGGCGCTTGGCGATCGCTTTAAGGTGTCGCCAACGCTGTTTATCTGATGTAATAGATGAATCTTTGCATCATTCCTAAGCCTGCCCTTCTCCGTCGGGTTGTGTAAAGCATCTGTCGCTCACGAGCTTTAACTTGGGGCAAGACATATATATATAGACGCGATCGCGGTTATTGCTACAATTTCTAAATCTTCAGAAGTATTAAGTGCGATCGCTCTCCATCTCTCTACATATCCACGATTGACAATGTGTCCTCCAATTTACCGTTGCCAAACCTGATGACGCACTTTGGGTTTAGTAGGGACTACATTCATAGCTTTTAGGATATTACCTCTGACTTTGAGTACAGGCGTAGGGCTAAGTCTGTAAGAAATAATAAGGATTGTAGATTGCCTCTCGAAGGATGCCTTTTAGTGTCTCCAGCCTGTTTAGGAAATTATCGTGCTTGAATCTTTACCTATTAGTATTACTTTATTTTTGTTAGCGATTTTGGCGATCGCCTTTGCTGGGACTCGCATGGCGACGGTTGCCGATCAAGTCGCTGAAGTAACGGGACTGGGGGAGGCGTTTGTCGGGGCTTTATTCTTGGGTGGAAGCACGTCTTTATCGGGAATTGTTACCTCACTAACAGCGGCGGCTACAGGTCATCCCGAACTCGCAGTTGGCAACGCCTTGGGCGGTATTGCTGCCCAAATTGTCTTTCTAGGTATTGCCGATGTGTTTTACCGCAAAGCGAATTTGGAACATGCGGCGGCTTCTGTAGCGACGTTGATGCAGGCAACACTACTGATGACGTTGCTGGCAATCCCCCTGCTAGCAATGGCTAGCCCGCAAATCGATATTTTTTGGATTCATCCCGCGTCCTTAATTATCCCAATCGCCTATTTCTTTGGGTTGCGCTTAATATCTGAAGCTCACGAAATGCCCATGTGGAGACCCCGCTCAACGGATGCTACGTGGGTGGAAGAAGAAACCGTCGCCACGCAAGTAGAAAAGTCTGACATCCCGGTTTTAGGATTACAGTTTGTTTTGTTGGCCGTTACGGTAGCGATCGCGGGTTATATTGTCGGTCAAACCGGAATATCCCTCAGCGCGCGGACAGGGGTTTCAGAATCTTTAGTTGGTGGGCTATTTACAGCAATTGTTACGGCTCTACCAGAATTGGTAACAACAGTTGCTGCTGTACGTCGAGGAGCCTTAGCCCTGGCGCTAGGGGGCGTACTCGGTGGCAGTAGTTTTGATGTCTTGGTGATCGCGTTTTCTGACTTTGCTTATCGGGAAGGCTCGATCTATCACGACTTGCAACAGCCGCAAATTTTTATTGTCGCCTTAACAATCGTCATGCTAGGCGTTCTCCTGTTGGGCTTGTTGCGGCGAGAAAAGTATGGATTTGCCAATATCGGCCTTGAGAGCGTGCTCTTACTAGGACTGTATTTGAGCGGGTTTTCTCTCTTATTTTTCAGCGCGTAAGTTGGGGATTTTGTAAATTGATGTTGACATGTCTTCAGCCGCAGCGGTTACACAAAGGGACGCAGAGTTAGGCTGTAGATGCCGTTTGGCGGTCTTAAAGTTCCTTGATCTTGTCTGACATTTCCAGTCGCTGAATTCGCCCTTGCAAATTTAGCTCATCACTGCTAACAATCGTTTCTAAATTAGCAATGCGTTCCTCTAGTGCTTCAACCTGAGTGGCTTGTAAAGCGTTATTCCGAAATTTTTTGTTCGATGGTTGCCAAACAGCACTTGTAGCGATGGCTGCACCGGAAATCACCGCCAGGGGAAGAAGGGGCCCACTGTCTGTTTCATCAGCAAGGGGAATGCAAATTGCCAGCATTCCTGTGGCAAATGCCCAAATCTTGGAGGTGGCGCTAACTCGGATGTCTTCTCTGTCTGAGTTTGTGTCGCAATGTCTTGCCATAGATGTTTCCCTGTTCATCGGTGTCTAGTTACTAGATTGCCACAAGAACTTGATGAGTTACTTCCTGCTTCTAGGGTACGTTGTTTTACTTAGGGCTAAAACTTTGGTTTTATCGACTCGGTAATCTTACAGGCGAAGCCGAGATCAGAGACTTCACGGAGCATTTATTTGTTCCTGAGCGAGCGCCATTTCCTTCTTTGCTTCAGCATCGAGCCATCTTATCAGCAATCACGCTCAATCCTCAAGAATTAGCTCATTCAGCTCAAATGTCCAGCCAGCAAAGGTTCTAGCTAGGCTCAAAGCTCACCCTCTACCTGGACATACTCATCAAGCCAACTTTTCCAACCCTTATACTAACTCGCTCATTAGTAAAAAGAACTAAATCGAGTCGTTCTTTCCTTCTCGCTCTTCGACAAAATCGGCTGGTCGAAGTTTAGAAAGTCTTTATAATCCTCGTAAATTTCGTGAAGAGTTTATAAAGAGCCTCCTAAAAAACTTTTATTTTGATTGGTATCTCATAAAAATAACAACAGTGCAACCGAACATTTACGGTGTTACTGGTATAAACCAGCTTTCCCTATTACTTAACTCTGGTGAGTGCTTAAGAAAGTGAAGAAGATCGAATGTATTTTTCCTGTCCGATGTTTTGAACTTAGCTTCACTCAGCATTTTCCAAGGTTCATAAATAATTCTAATTTTGTCTGATTTGCTACAGCTATTGCCGAACGAACTTGGCAGTAAAAGAGTTTTTGGAGAGATATAATCTATGCTACTCGAGCAATCGCGCGCCAAAAGAGCCGCTATTTCAAATCAGCCGGACGCCATTGATACAGGCGAATTGGAGCTATGGTTTCAGCCTGTTTATCATGGAAAAACAGGTGCCGTCTTACACAACGAAGTTCTCCTGCGTTGGCGAGATGAGGAGGGCAATTTACACCTTCCCCAAGATTTTCTTCCCTCTTTGTCTAGTTCCAAAACGCTGCAGCAAATTGATCAGTTCGTTATTTGCCAAGCGGCAGACTTATTAGTTCAGTATCCCGATCAGTATCTTTCCGTCAATCTCTCCGGAGAGGGATGGAATGATTTTTCTCTGATTAAATATGTCCAAACCGTACTTGATGAGTCGGAGATTAATCCCAATCAACTAAGTTTTGAGCTGACAGAAACGGCGATCGCCAACGATTTTACCGCCGCCTGGGCATTTATTCGCGAACTCAAAAACTTAGGCTGTTCTGTCGTTCTAGATGACTTTACCAGTCAGTATCTGACCCTGTTCCAGTGCCAGCAACTGGATGTCGATCTGGTAAAAGCAGATGGTCAGCTGATCCAACAATTAAAAACCGATCCCGGCAGTCGCGTCCTGACGCGGGCAATTCTCGAAGGAGTCCAATCACTCACCAAGGTTGCCGCCAAATTCGTAAGCGATGCCGTCACTCTATCGCTGATTGAGGAAGTGGGTCTTCAATATCTACAGGGCTACCACCTCAGTCCACCTAGCCCCACCCCAGACTGGTCGAACCTGGCAACGTTGCAGCCAGAACTCACTCTACCTGAAGATACAAATAAACCGGCTTTGGCTTGGCGTCTCCTCAAAGGGGCAGGCATTATCAGTCTCGCCCTAGCCGCCGCTGCCGTTGGTACCAGCTCGATTTGGTATCGCATGACTCACATTACCGTCGATCAAGCAACGATCAATGGTCGGATCGTGCGGCTCCAAGCACCAGCCAATGGAAACCTGGAAGCCTTTTATGCCAAACCGGGTCTAGAGGTCAACTCGGGGCAAGTACTAGCTCGGCTCAACATTCAGGGCGAACCCGAAGACGAACAAGCCAAGTTACGCTTAGTCAATTCCGAACAAAAAGAACGCATCCGCACACAACTGGAAAATAGCCGATTGCAAGGGGAAGTTCAGATCAAGGAAGCCCAACTAACCGCAGAACGGCAGACTTTGGCAGCGCTAAAAAATCAGTTGCAGAATTTAAACCGTCAAAATTACGCCGTACAGCAAGTTAATGTGCAACTCGCCTCAGAAGCGGTCAGCCAAGAGCAAGCGGCTGTCGGGGCGGCTCAAGCCCAGGCAACAGCGGCGCGAGCAGACTACGAACGCTACAAAATGTTAGCCGCAGAAGGCGCAGTTTCTAGACAGCAAATGGAGAAGGCGCAGTCGGATTGGCAATCGGCTGAGGCAGAAGTTAAGCAAGCTCAATCAGCTCTGCGTTCCCGCGTCACGTCCTTGCAGGCATCTAAAAACGGTATTGACCCCGACAATAATGATTTGTCTAGCCAGCGCCCCCGATTAGAGCAAACGATTCAAGCACAAGAGGCGACGGTGAAAACCTTGGAGGCTCAAGTCGCAAGCATCAAGCAGCATGTAAACCAAGCCTTAGCCCTTTACACAAATCGCCCTCTCGTCAGTACGACTACCCCAGCAAAAGGCGATCGCCAAATTCAAGAGGTATCAGCGCCCTTTAGCGGTATTGTCTACAACACCGAACGCGAGCAAGGCGAACAGGTAGCCCAAGCCGAACCACTTCTAACAGTTCTAGATTGCAACGAACTCTGGGTTGAGACGGTGGTGAGTGCGGAAGTCGCTAACAAAATTGATAGTCAAAAGCCAGTCCGCGTTCATTTTTCCAACTCATCTGAATCGGTCACTGGCGAGGTTGAACTGATTCAGCCCATTGGTTTATCCCAGAGCGATTGGCAGCAAACCGCCCTCAGACAGACTCAAGCCCTCCCTTCCAGCATCCCAGTGAAATTGCAGGGACAGCCTTTAGCCTTAGTCGTCGTCAGCATTCCGCCGAACCCACAGCAGGCAAAATCCCGACGATTCTGTGGTGTAGGACAGACAACCGAAGTGACCTTCCAAAAGCAGTTAAATCGTTAACTTGCTCAATAACTTCTAGCAATACCGATGAAATCAACCTCTTCCAATAGTGAGAACAACTTTTCGGCTTTCAGCAGTGGGTTATGGGCTGTATTCACCTCCATCGTAGGTTTTCTCGGTCTCGTCCTACTCCGCGACCCCGATCGCGTCGCCCTTTTAGGGGTATCTGGCTTGATTGGAATGGGTATGGTCGGCATGTGGCGATGGTCTTGGTGGGTCTTTCAAGTCATCCGCTCTCGCATCTACCTCCATTGGGTATTCCCTCGCTGGCGACGGCGGGCTAATAAAATTCCCGTTGAACAATTGCCCACGGTTTGCTTATTGGTGCCAACCTATAAAGAGCAACCTTGGATCACAGAACGGGTATTTAAAGCGATCGCCTTAGAAGCAAAAACTCTGACAAAACCCATCGTCCTTCTCGTGACTAGCAGTAGCAATGAGGAAAATGCAGCGATTTTGGAGGTACTCAAATCAGTTGACCCGGAACTAAGTTCCATTCACCTGATCCAAATGGTACAAACCGGGGAAGGCAAACGTAAAGCGATGTCAGATGGCTTGCGAGAACTCGCCCGCTTGAATTTGCCCAAAGATGCCATCGTGGCTCTCATGGATGGAGACTCCGAGTTAACACCGGGTACCTTGCGCGGTTGCCTTCCCTTCTTCCGTGTGTTTCCCAAAATGGGGGCGCTGACTACAGATGAATTACCCATTGTTAAGGGGTCTTATGTATTCTCCGAGTGGTTTCACCTGCGGATGTCTCAGCGGCACTACCAAATGTGTTCCGTTTCCCTTTCCAGCAAAATAATGTGCCTGACGGGACGCTTCTCCTTGTTTCGTGCCGAAGCCGCCCTGCATCCCACCTTTGCCACTCAGTTAGAAAACGACACATTAGATGATTGGCTGTGGGGACGCTTTAAGTTTCTCTCCGGAGACGACAAAAGCACTTGGTACTGGCTGTTGCAGCGGGGTTACGACATGATTTATGTCCCCGATGTGATTGTTTATTCGATTGAGACGATTTCCGGCTCCTTGGTTGACCGCGCTTACCAAAATATGCGGCGCTGGTATGGCAATATGCTGCGAAATAGCGATCGCGCGATCGGTCTTGGCCCTAGGAAAACAGGCTTTTTCGTCTGGTACTGCCTCATCGATCAACGGATTAGCTACTGGACTTCGCTGTTTACGCCGAGTTTGTTGTTGATTACTATGTTTCAAAGGAACTGGATTGCTACAGCTCTCCTCATCGCCTGGGTGATCTTCAGCCGTCCCCTCATGCTAATCGTCATCTTCTTCGGACGTCAGTCTCACCTCAAGCCGATTCATTTTCCCCTACTGTTGGTCTGTCAGTGGATTTCCTCGCTGATCAAAATCTGGACTCAGATGAATCTCGCCCAACAAAAATGGTCAAACCGAGGCAATCAGAGCATCACCGCTGAGGGCAAAGGCTTGAAACGAGTTGCCAAAGTTGGCACCTCCCGGTTCTTGATCGTCACCCAGCTATTTACCTTTGCAATTATCTTGTGTTCTTTTGCAGGTATCCTCCATCCGGCTAGAGACTTCGCCAGCCTATGGAATACTCAGGTTGTTGTGGCTAAATCGTCTCCAGTAGAGAGAGTTGTTGAAGCCACTGATTATGGCGTCGTTCCCAATGATGGAAAAGATGACGCCGTTGCACTGCAAGCTTTACTCGATCAGCTACCTCCTCAAGGCAAGGTTAAAATTAACCTCCCAATTGGCGAACTCGATTTGTTCAAACCCTTAGAGATTTCCCGTAGTCATACCATTCTCAACGGAGAGGGTGTTCGGCGGACTATTTTGCTAGTTCATAACAATCTAGAGCGGCAACAAGCGGCTCTCTTCGTCCGACCTCGCCCAGATTCATCCACCCCGGCTGCCCAAAACACCCTTCAAGATGTACAAGTGATGGGCTTTACCCTGCGCCACGTTTCCCCTAAGACCGCCTCCGATTCTAAAAAGCCCACAGATAGTATAATTCTGGAAAATGTTGCTCAAGTTGCGTTGAAAAAGCTCAACTTGAATCAGAGTAGCCGTCATGCTTTGGTGCTCAACAATACTCAAAATGTGACGATTGAACAGGTGGCGATCGACAACAATTCTCAGCAAAAACAGCTTGTCCAGAAAAACAGTGTCAACACCCAAGTAAAAGCTCTAACCCTACCGGACTTGTCCTCGTAAGGGTGAGCCTGCCCTAAATCTAAGCTTCTGCTCTTAACCCAGATTGAGATGAGTGAACCTAAATACACCAATTTTTTGCGGGCTTCTTGCCCCAGTCTGTTAGGAGGAGCGCTGATGCTGCTTACCTTAAGCTGTTCTACCCCTCCAGAGGTTTCTTCATCGCCGGCGGTAACGGTTGTCTCTGACTCTCGCCGTCTTGAGCCTCTGTGGTCAGATAGATTCGCAAACCCTGAATGGAGAAGTTCCTGGAATATCCAAAACAGTGGAGCTTGGGGTGAAGAAAATATGCAAGTCATCAACGACCCCAACCGCAGATTTGCCAAAGTGCTGAGGCTGCGTTACCCAAAAAATTCTGCTAGTCCTAGTGTTGCTCGTAAAAACAAAGTCCCCATTGGGGGAGGACAGTTCTATGCCAATCTGGGTATAGCTCCTAGAGACACTATGCAGTTGAGCTACTATGTCCGCTTTAGTGATAATTTTGACTTTGTCAAAGGCGGAAAATTGCCAGGACTGTTTGGGGGAGACGGCAACAGTGGTGGAACAATTCCCAATGGCAAGGATGGCTTCTCAACTCGTTTTATGTGGCGGCGAAACGGAGATGGAGAACTATATGCTTACCTGCCCACCAGCGATAAACATGGCACTTCAATGGGTAGGGGAAACTGGCGATTTAGACCCGGAGTCTGGCACCACCTAGAGCAGGAAGTGACCTTAAATCAACCAGGGAAGGCAAATGGCAGGGTTAAGGTTTGGGTTGATAGTCAGCTAGTTCTTGACCAAGATAAACTGACTTTTCGCACAACTGACGATCTAAAAATCGATGGTATATTCTTCTCAACCTTTTTCGGTGGGGGAGACTCTTCTTGGGCAACTCCTAAAGATGTCCATGTAGACTTTGCTGAGTTTCAAGTTTCAAAAGCTGGTAACTGAGATCAAATCCAGTGAAGCACCCCTAGTTTTGGTAGCAGGGAAACAGGGGAAATTTAACGGAGGGTTTGTTTAAGGGGACGCTGATGCTGTTCTTCGCACTGAGATCAAATCCAGTGAAGCACCCCTAGTTTTGGTAGCAGGGAAACAGGGGAAATTTAACGGAGGGTTTGTTGAAGGGGACGCTGATGCTGTTCTTCGCAGCGAGGAAACCTTTGGAGGATTGGGGACTTTTCGTTTTCGCGATCGCTAGCTACGCAGAGAATTTGCTCATCATCCAAATCCTCTACTGTTAAAGGTGGCGGCGGGTCTTGTGGAAAATCGAGAATAACATCTTGATCCGGCACTGAAATTGGCGCTGGAGTTGGTGCTGGAATTGTTGCTGGCGCGGGAATTGGTGCTGGTGCGGGAATTGGTGCGGGAATTGGTGCGGGAATTGGTGCTGGAGTTGGAATTGGCGCTGGAATTGGTGCGGGAGTTGGTGCTGGAGTTGGTACTGGAGTTGGTGCTGGTGGTAGCGGTGGCGGTGGAGTGCTGTTAATGAGGATACTACCCGAAGGGGAGGCGAATCCTACCGGGAAGGATTCGGGTGGAGAGATAGTGTAATCACCAGAGACAATAGCTTTTGCCGTTCCATTTGTTGTCGCATCGCCCACCTCAAAAGGAGTTACGGTCACTCCCCCTTGATGAGTAATTTGAATTAAACCGCCCCCACTGCCGTTAGTATTGATACTAAAGCCCGGATCGAGGATAGGGTTGCTAAACGCATTTTGCACGCGGAAGTATCGACCAGCATTAACTGTGACATTGCCGCCTGTGCCACTTCCTATACTCTGAGCATCGATGGCTTGCGCGATCGCAATATCATTACCAGCATTTAGTTGAACATTACCCGCAACGCCAGAGGTACAACCATCACATCGCGAGTAAGTTTCGATACTCTCAGCGACAAGATCGCCACCTGCTGTGATGCTGACATCGCCCCCATTGCCAGATGCCGAACTGCCGGATAAGGAAAAAGAGTCAATTTCCCCGGCTGTCACATTTCCTGCCGCAGAAAGGGTGATTTTCCCCCCATTCCCCGCACCGTTGCGAGAATCTAGAGAGTAGAGTTGATTGACGGGATCGGCGGTATTAATCGAGCCAGCAGTACTGATAATTTCAATATCTGCACCATAGGATCGGATGGTTTGCGTTGTGATATCCCCCGGTGCTGACAAATTGACTCGCAATGCTTCCCCAT
Source organism: Kastovskya adunca ATA6-11-RM4 (assembly GCA_019359445.1). Taxonomy (GTDB): domain Bacteria; phylum Cyanobacteriota; class Cyanobacteriia; order Cyanobacteriales; family Coleofasciculaceae; genus Kastovskya; species Kastovskya adunca. The sequence continues at coordinate 38,266 of JAHHHJ010000011.1, forward strand.
TTTCCGAGTCAATAGTTCCAGAAACGGTAATTGTGGCGGGTGAGGTCAGGGGAGTTTTGACAAAATCAGTGAAGGAATCGAAATCAAAGTAGTCGAAGCTAACGTTATCAGTAGTACCAGGAACGCCTGCGTTTAAAATCAACACTCGACTGCTGGGGTCTAAGCTAGGGTCGATGGCGTTAATTAAAATATCGCCTGTAATGTTGATGCTGCCTGTTGCCACAATCTTTAAGGAAGCCCCAGTGTAAGGGCCAAAGGTGACATCGCCATCGGCAGTAATGATCGGGTCGTAGAGACTGACAAAATTGCCTGCTTCACCTGCTAAGTTACGAACGGAGAAATTTCCGCCACTGGCGTAATTAGCATCCCCAGAAATTATCCCATCACTCACTAAACTGAGGTTGCCGCCGCTTTGGAAGGGGGTTTGGGGGTGATTGAGGGCGAGAATATCAATTCCTTGGTTGCCCTGAATCGTTAAATTTCCTCCAGCTTGAGCGAGAAAGGGTGTTGTTTGGCTATCCCTTGCCCGAACGGTATTTCCTGCCAGTAAATTCATATCCCCAGTTGTCTGCAACTGGCTTTCTATTAGGCTTAAATTGTTGTCAGCTGATAGGGTGGCAGTTCCTCCCCTCACCTGACGGGCAACTACATCTCCCGCTTCCACTCGGATACCAGAACCCGCCAGTTCTACCTCGCCGCTATCATTTACCGCTAATCCCGTTGCGCGATCGCCTCCTGCACCAGTGAGGAGTTGTGGCAAACTTAAGGCGGAGTTTGGGCTATCTGGTAGGGGAACCTCTAGACTCAACAGGTGTCCCGCTTGGCTAATGCGGACGGCTTGCTTGCCGGGGACGGCGGCGAGGGTAATGTTACCGCTAGGAGAAATTAGCTCTCCCGTACTCGCGACGGTTCCCCCTAGTAGGGTCAGATTTTGTCCCGGTTGTACGGCTAGCTTGCCCACGTTAACGATCGCTCCCGGTTGCGGAGTATTGAAGGCAAAGGCATCGGGCGTACCCACAAGCTCGGCGTAGTTATTGGAGGAAAGATCGAACCATTTGTCGCCAAAGCCAATACCTGTGGCTGTTGTTGCTGTAAATGCCGCAGGCAGGTTCAAACTGGCATTGGGGCCAAAGATGATACCTGATGGATTCATCAAGAATAGGTTGGAATTTCCGCCTGTAACCTGAAGGATGCCATCGATTATTGATGGGGTATTTCCCACAACGCGACCGAGAATGTTTTGAATTCCGGGTTGGGAAATAAAGTTGACAATTTGGTTGGTTTCTACCCCAAACTGTTCAAAACTGTGGAAAAGATTGGCTCCATCGCCAGAAAGCGTCCCGCCTCTAATTTCAATGGTGTTACCTTCGGGAGCGGCAATAGAACCCGTGCCGTCATTGGCGGTAACGATTGGTTCTGCTTGTGCTTTGGCAATAACGAGTCCCTGGGAAAGGGGCAATACTGCTAGCAATAAGCCCGTATTTTTTATGGTTGAATCCATATTTCACCATTCAATAGAAGTGGCTTTCGATAACAGCTACTGAGCTATTTGGTGAGAACCGGATTATTGGTTAATAAAGAATAAAAGTTCAGTGATTTCTCGGAATTTTCAAATTTAAGTTGAAATTATGACGGACTTTTTCTCCGTGGAGACGTAAAGCGAAAGGAGTGAAGTTTTTGGAAGGTACGCTCCTATGCGGCAGTCTTTACGAGTAAGAGTAATGAACCACACTAGGCGAGAGGGCACGGAGGAAGAAGGGGAGACAAAGCTTTTGAGGGCTGGATGCAGGGTTTCTCTTCCTGGTGTGGTGTTATTGAGTTGGGCAATGCCGGGAGGGGCAACGATTGCTGAGGCTACGTCGGCGGTAATGCCTTTACTGGATACGGGGAGTGATGTGGCGGTGGAGGAGGAGGAGATATCGCTACAGGCTCAAAACGCTCCGGTTCCTGCACCTCCGGAAAGTCTGCCGCCGGAGCCAAGTAACAGTATTTTGCAACCTGCACCTGTTTTAGATTTACCTGATTTGGAGGAGGAGCCGCCCTTAGAGTCCCCTTCTTCCATGCCAGAACCTGCACCTGTTCCTATCCCTGAAATCACGGTTCAACGGATTGAGGTGACGGGTAGCACTGTTTTTGATCAATCGCAGCTAAACCCAATTCTTCAACAGTATGAGGGGCGATCGCTTTCTTCTGAGGAACTTGAAGGGGTGGCGGATGCGATTACTCAGCTTTACCTCAACCAGGGTTATCTCACCTCTAGGGCTGTTGTTCTCCAAGGTATGACTAACGGCGTTGTCGAGATTCGCGTTATTGAAGGCAGTCTGGAAAAAATCGAGGTAGAGGGAACGCAGCGTCTGAATCCTGATTACGTCCGTAGCCGCGTCCAATTGGGAGCGGGTACGCCTTTAAATACAAGTAAGTTGGAAGACCAATTGAGGCTACTGAGAGCTAACCCGTTATTTGAAAATGTGGAAGCGAGTCTCAAGGCTGGAACTCAACTGGGCAAAAGTATTGTGGTAGTGCGGGTAACAGAGGCAAACCCGATTGAAGCGAGGGTAAGTGTAGACAACTATTCTCCTCCCAGTGTGGGTTCAGAACGCTTGGGTGTTAGTTTTCGCGATCGCAACCTCACAGGTATCGGTGACGAACTTGCCGCCTCCTACTACCACACCACTACTAGCGGCGCGGATATTCTTGACTTTAGCTATCGCCTCCCTCTCAATGCCAAAGATGGCACGCTGCAACTGAGAGCCGCCCCTTCCCGCAACCGCGTCACCCAATCTCCTTTAGACGCATTGGATATCCGGGGAGAGTCTCAACTGTATGAAATTAGTTACCGCCAGCCCCTAGTTCGTTCGCCTCGCGAAGAGTTGGCGGTGTCGGTGGGTTTTGCTTACCAGGATGGTCAAACCTTTACATTTGCGGGCCCGACGCCGTTTGGGATTGGCCCGGAAGCGGATGGGACGAGCCGCACTAGTGTGATTAAGTTGGGGCAAGAGTACGTTCGCCGGGATGTGCAGGGAGCTTGGGCAGTGCGATCGCAATTTAATATCGGTACGGGCTTATTTGATGCCACGACGAATCCCGACCCAATCCCAGATGGTCAATTCTTCAGTTGGCTCGGTCAAGTGCAGCGCGTGCAAGTCCTCAACCCAGACAATTTCCTCATCCTGCAAGCCGACGTACAACTCACCCCAGATAGCCTGCTCCCCTCCCAGCAGTTTGTAATTGGCGGCGGTCAATCTTTGCGAGGCTACCGACAAAACGTGCGCGCGGGAGACAATGGCATCCGCTTTTCTGTAGAAGACCGCATTACCCTAGAACGCAATGAAGCGGGAGAAGCCACTTTCCAGTTAGCGCCCTTTTTTGATATGGGAGGAGTTTGGAATGTCTCGGATAACCCCAACCAACTGCAACGACAGCGCTTTCTTGCTGGAGTTGGCATCGGACTGATCTGGCAACCACTGCCAAAGTTGAACCTGCGCCTAGATTACGGACTGCCACTGGTCAACCTCGACGACCGGGGGACAAACGCTCAGGATGATGGCTTCTACTTCAGTGTTGATTACAAACTTTAAATAGATGGGCCCAAATAAGTCCGACAAGTGAAGGCAAAAGTGATGAATGGAGAAAGGCTTTCTCTTACTAATTGTGGGCTTTTGTTTCCCTTTGTTTATTCCTCGTTACTTGATATTCATTCACTAATTAATCGAGAAATAGAAAAGAATACCGCAAGAATTCCGGATTTTACTTTAAAACCCGGAACTAGTTAGATGTGCAGTTCCCACCTATTAATTGGCTGCGTTAATTAGGGTCGATTTTTGTTGTATCCCTCAACATTTCGACCCCTAACGCAGTTATCAGATGGCTTAGTTCAGCTCAGAACGTTAACCCTATTAACCCTCTGATTACCCTATATAAGGATTAAGCCTGTGAATTTACTCAGAAGTCAAAGAAGCTTGTCTTCCAATTACCAGTATAATCTCGCATTGACGCTCCAGGAAACTACCCTAACTAAACTTCACGAGTTCTTTAAATTAGGATCAGATCTTGGCTCAAATAGACCACTACTGTTCTTGAGCGCGATCGCCGGATTTTCTTTAATTCTCACTTCAGCAAAACCCGCCGCCGCCGCTGGAATTATCGGTAATGGAACAGCGGGAAGTTGCACGGAGTCAGCCTTGACGGCAGCCTTGGTAGGCGGTGGAACTGTCTCATTTAACTGTGGTTCCAGCCCGGTTACGATTAGAGTCAGTAGTGAGAAACTGATTGCCGCCAACACCTTAATCGATGGTCAAAACTTAGTAACGTTTGATGGTGGCGGAAAAAATCGCATTTTCAAGACGCTCGGCAATGGCATTCAACTTACTGTTCGGAATTCAACAATTGCCAACGGTTTTACCACCGATGAAGGGGGAGGCATTTATAACGGCTACAGAGGCAAACTAGCAGTTATAAACTGCAAATTTACAAACAACGTCTCTACAAGAGGTGGAGAATTTGATGGTGGGGGTGCTATCTACACCCAAAGTGAAAGTACGGTGTTTGTAGACAAGAGTACGTTTACCGGGAATAAAGCCGGAAACGGCGGTGCAATCAATAACTTACTGAGCAATTTAACGGTTACCAACAGCACATTTAGCGGGAATCAATCAACGGTTTCAGGCTCTGGTGGTGGAGGCGGTGCCATTTACTATGACGGGGGCAATGGTGACAGCGGAAAAATTGTTTTACGTAATAACACCTTCACCAACAACACCGCTGTTTTTCAAGGTGGCGCAGTCTTCAGCCAACTCTACAAAAATAATACTTCCGCGATTGAAAATAGTACCTTTTCTGGCAATAAAGTGACAGGTACGGGCAATCAAGGATTTGGGGCGGCAATTTTTAATTCTGGTGGTGCTTCCACTGTTCTGCTTACCGTTAGTAATTCCACGTTCACGGGGAATATGGCTAGCAACCAAGGCGGCGCGGTCTCGAACGCTAACAGTGCCAGACTGAACATTATCAATAGTACATTTTCTGGCAATCGAGCGGAGAGTGGTGACGGTAAGGGCGGTTTGGGCGGTGCAATCATGAGAACTAACGGTAAGATTACCATCACCAACAGCACGATCGCCGACAACTATGCTGGCTTTCAAGGTGGCGGGATTGTCGGAGACGGTAATGTTACGCTGAAGAATACGATTATTGCCAACAACAGAGCCAACAATGGTGGCAATAACTGGAACATCAAGCACAACTGTTTTTCTGCGATGACGAATGGTGGTAATAACTTACAATTTCCCGCCAACAATTCCAATGATCCCAACGATCCTGCCTGCACGAGTGGAATTACCACCGCTGATCCGCTGCTGGGAGCGTTAACCAATAATGGTGGTGCGACTCAAACTAGAGCGCTTTTGACAGGTAGCCCAGCGATTAACAAGGGTAACAACAATACTTGCCCTACAATCGATCAGCGAGGCGTCACTCGTCCTCAAGGTGGCACCTGTGACATTGGGGCGTTTGAAGTGAAGTAAGGCTAAGGCGTTTACTACGCATTGAGCCATATCAGGTAGGGGCAAGGAACAGTATCAAGCCCCTACAGAAATGCCCGCCTTATGGTCGTTGGTGTTTTCTGTTGCTTACTGTACTTAAATCTTGACGTTTTTGAAAGCGTTGAAGTATATACTGTCTTATGAATTTGTGAAGTAGATCCTGTCCTTTTTGTCCATTTTATTGTTCAAATCATAGTTCGTTTGTGCTGTTGAAAGCGATTTTTTTGCTCTCTGTTTTTCTTCTGGTCAACAAGATATTTACTTTTTCACAGATTAATTTGTAAATACTGACGGTATAAATTACAGCGTGGTAATACGCTATCTCCTTGCAGTTTTACCAATCCAATGCTGTGTAATTTAAATTTAGTTGCTGCCGATAATTTGGCAAAATTATTATCAATTATATTTTTCATCGCATCTGCTAATTCCGGTTGTTGCGTAAGAATTAAACTTTGACGGCGTAAATGGTCTGCATAGATACTTGATGAACTTGTAATATTCTGTAGTATTTCTGTTAAAGTAACATCCATATTGGCTATATGATAAAGGGCAAGACGCACTAAAAAGGGATGTCCACCCACCAGCGCCATTAATTTTTTTACTTCGTTTTCATCCAAATTTAATTGATGCCTTTGGGCTAAATCTAAAATTTGTTTATTATTAAATTCAGGCAATTCTACAGACAAACCTACATTAAAGGGTGATTGATTAATATCAAGAGGCACGTAAACTTCTGTAGAATGTACAATTACCAATCGCAGTTTTTTCCAAATCTCCCGCCGTTTGCCTTCTTCATGTAAAGCACGTAGCAATCCAAAAAAATCTCGATAAATTTCTGGATATTCAAAAACTTTATCAACCTCATCTAAACCAAGCGTTAGTGGCTTACCAATTGTTGGTAGTAGATACTCCTCAAAATAGGCTTTACATGCCATGCTACTACCCACGATTTCTGCTAAATCCCAATATTCATCAATTTGATTCGGGATATTTAAAGCTAAACCAACACTGGCACAAAACCAAAGTAAAAACTTATCTGAATTGACAAAAATTTGCTGTGCTGCGAGTTGGAAATCTAATATGACGGCACAATCCCCTTGAGAATATGATTTATCAATAATTCTTGATAAGAGTGAAGTTTTACCCATTTGTCTGGGTGCTTTGATTCTAATCAAAGTACCGGGTTTGTGAATTTGTTCGTAACAGCGTTCTTCAATTGGGAAACGCTTGATATAAAATGGCGAATCTAATGGTACTTGCCCAGATGGATGTTCTATAAAAAAGTGGGATGAAGATATTTCTTGAGTTCCTTTGTTATTTTCCTCTGTGGTGGGTGGTAAGGGTGATGAAAATACATCTTTTCCACTTTCCACCGTTAAATCAGCAGTTAAATCAGCAATATCTTGCCATTCCAGCCCCAAAGCTCGACAAATTTCTCTAAAGTTGAGGTAATCAACAGGTCTGCCATTAAGAAAACTGCTGATAGTAGATTGAGATATTTGCAAATATTCAGCTAAATCGGTTTGACGAATGTAGCCATTACGCGGTAATGCCGACTTGACCTCTGATAGAAATTCAGGGCGTACTCTAACTGAACGTGGCATTTTTGATATTACAACTGCTAAATTTATTTATTTGGCGAAATTTTAAAATATTCAATCTCGTTACAAAGTCGATACGTACTCGATATACTCCTATGCGAACTCAATTGCTGTCAAGGTTAAATGGGATTAGTAGGAATAAAGTTTGAGGTGCAACCTGTAAACACTAACTAGTCCTACTTTAACTGAAAACACTTCTGGATTACAGACTTATGAAATTTGCCTTCTCTATATCTTCCTTATTAGCTTATGCATCATCTATTTTGCTGCTGGGTTTTTCGATACCATTAGTTGCACAAATACCAGCTTCTAATGCCTCTACTGATTGTCAAACTCCTAAACCACCATATCTTAATACGGTAGAGGACTTCATAGGCATGGGGCACTTTCAAGAGGACTGCCAAAAAGACTCTCAAGCTGCGGTTTCTTCTTTCACGCAGGCAATGCGGCTCAATCCTAAAGCTGAAGAACCCTACTATCATCGTGCAAATGCTTACTATGAACTCGGGAATTATCAAGCCGCAGTAGAAGATTATACCGAAGTCATTAGGCAAAATACAGGTAGATTAGGTTTTAGTAGTGTTGCATACTGGAACAGGGCTAGAGCTTATGAAAAGTTAGGCGAAAAACAGAAAGCAATTTCAGATTGGACTCAAGTCATTAGTGAAAATGCTTCTTCTGCTGATGCTTACTTTTTCAGAGGAAATCTGTATCGGGATTTAGGGAATAAAGAAAGTGCGATCGCAGATTATAAAGCAGCAGAAGAACTTTTGCAGCAATATTTAAACGGAGTTTTTGGAAATGGTATGATGGATGCTAGAAATGAGGAGATGCTAGATCAAGTCAGAAATGAATTATTACGATTGGGGGTATCCATTTCAGAAGTACCGCAGATTTCTACTGGTCGTATTTTACAATCAATCGCCAAAATGGAAGTTGATCGAGCATTAAATTTAGCAACTTTTCAACCTCAACATTCAGTAATTCAGCATTTTGACGCTCAACTTCAGGATCTGTATAAACAGCTAGCTAACACACAACCACAACCCTATGAAAGAGTAGTAGAAGCCCTTATATCAAATGCTGCATACGAAAAAATGGAAAGTCTTGAAATGGAGCGATCGCAACTCCTAAATAAGTTTAGTCCAGACCATCCAAAAATAACATTAATTGACAAGCAAAAAAATCAATTAGAAGTGTTAATTCGCCGCAACAGAATATAGCCTTCATTAGGATGTGTGACGGTATAAATTATATGTGTAAAAGATAAGTGATCTATTTGCCGTCACGCGCATCTATACAACTAGCTGCGTAACACTGCACGTTTACAAGCAAAAAAACCGGGGTTTGTAATAAATTCAAAAACTTCCCCCTTAAACTAATTAGTAATCTAGCTAAATAATGAACAACAATTTTTTCTATAAAATTGGTGGGAGCCTTACAGAAAATACTCCCAGTTACGTAGTTAGACAAGCAGACTTTGACCTTTATAACCAACTGAAAGCGGGGAACTTCTGTTATATTTTCAATTCCCGGCAAATGGGTAAAACTAGCTTGCAAGTTCGCACAATCAAACGACTGCAAGCAGAAGGAATCGCTTGTACTACGATTGACATTTCTGGACGCGGTAGTAAAGATATAAATCCGGAACAGTGGTATGCAGGTATTGTTTACACATTAGTTGCAAATTTTGAAATAGCTAACCCTAGCGAATTTATTAGAACATGGTGGAAAGAAAACTGCGAATTACCGCCAATACAGCGTTTAGATATATTTGTCGAAAAATTTCTCTTAGAAAATGTTCCAAGCAAAATAGTCATTTTTATTGATGAAATTGATAGTATTTTAAGTTTAAAATTTAAGGCTGATGATTTCTTTGCATGGATTAGGAGTTGTTATGAAAAACGTAATTTTAATAGCGAATTTAATAGAATTAATTTTGTCCTTCTCGGAGTCACAACACCGAGCGATTTAATCGCAGATAAAGTACGAACCCCCTTTAATATCGGTCGTGCAATTCAAATTAATGGTTTTCAAATACACGAAATTTCACCTTTAGCATCAGGTTTAAAAGGGTTTGGAAATCCACAAGCTATTTTGCAAGAAGTTTTAGCATGGACTGGAGGACAACCCTTACTTACACAAAAACTATGCGATTTATTAGTAACTTCCCCAAACTTTATTCATTATGAATCACTAAAAGCAAAGGGAGAAATTACAGAAGTTGAATGGGTGAAAAATATTGTTAGACAGCAAATAATTGAAAACTGGGATTCCCTTGACGAACCGCCCCATTTAAAAACCATCAAAGATAGAATTTTGATGAGCAAGCATAATACAGGTGCATTGCTTGGTTTATATCAGAAAATTTTACAGTTAGGGCAAATTCCCGCTTCGGATAGTGCAGAACAAATAGAATTACGACTATCTGGATTAGTTGTAGAACAGCAGGGATATTTAAGGGTTTATAACCGTATTTATGCAACAGTTTTTGATTTAAACTGGATAGAGAAAGCACTTGCCGATTTAAGACCTTATTCAGAAGCATTATCCGCTTGGTTTGCTTCAGCCTGTCAAGATAATTCTAGATTATTGCGCGGGAAAGCATTAGAAGATGCAAAAAATTGGGTGTTTAATAAAAATTTAAGTCAGCAAGATTACCAGTTTTTAACTGCTAGCCAGGAATTTGAAAAACAAGAAATAGCCACTGCATTAACATTTCAAGAAGAAGAGAGTCGCATTTTAGCACAAGCTAACGAGACTTTAACCACGGCACAACATCAAGCCAAACGACAAATTCGTATCGGTGGTGGAGTTCTTGTTTGTTCTCTTATCGGAGCAGCTATTGCTTTTGTCGGGGCAACTATATCAACTAATCAATTACGAGAAACCCAGTTAGGTATAAGATTAGAGCAAGCAGGAGTTGCAGCGCTCAAGCAGTTTGAAACAAAACAGATTGAATCTTTAGTTACAGCGGTGGATGCAGGGCAAAAGTTAAAAGAAATAGTAAAAAATGGACGGTCTCTAGAAAAATATCCTGCAAGCAGTCCAATTTTTGCTTTACAAAGCATACTCGATAATATTCGGGAAATAAAACAATTTGTTGCTCATAAAGACAATATTACAACTGTGAACTGGAGCCATGATGGAAAGTACATCGTCACCGCTTCTAATGATAAAACTGCTCGTATTTGGAACTTGTCCGGTAAGCTTATAGCCGAACTAAAAGGACACCAAGACGGAGTTTTTATTGCTAATTTTAGTCCAGATGGCAAGCATATTCTCACCGCTTCTAATGATAAAACAGTTCGTATCTGGAACTTTTCTGGGAAACAATTGGCGATACTTCAACATCAAGAAGATGTAACTAGTGCCAGTTTTAGCCCAGATGGGAAACGTGTCATTACGACTTCTGGAAATTCATTTGTTATTGAAACAGGTTTGGATGGTAAAAGCATAGCTAATATCCCTAATGATAAAACAGCCCGCATCTGGGATTTATCGGGTAATTTATTACTACAACTTCAACATCAAGGCAAGGTTAATAGTGCCAATTTTAGCCCAGATGGTAAATATATTCTTACCGCTTCTGATGATAAGACTGCCCGTATTTGGGATACATCGGGTAAACTATTGCGAACATTCACAGGACATTCAATGGCTGTTAACAGTGCTTATTGGAGTCCGAATGGAAAATATATTTTGACTAACTCGAATGACTCCTATATTTGGGATGTTTCAGGTAAACAAATTGCACAATTTAAAGCCGATGATCAATGGGTAACGATGCATGCTGTTTTTAGTCCTGATAGCCAGCGTATTCTCGTATCAACGCCTTACAGAACTTATGTTAGGAATTTATCTGGCAGGCTGATTAGAGAAATAAAAAATGAGAAAGTCCTGAATGGTGATGCAGGATTTAGTCCAGATGGAAAGCAATTTTTTACAACCGATGACACTATAAAAGTCTGGGATATAAGAGATGAAGCTGTAAAAGTATGGGATTTATCAGCTGATTTACTCACCGAACTGACAGGAAATCAAAGAAGCCCCCGTTGGAGTCCAGATGGAAAATATATTGTTACTTATGGACAAGATAACATCGTTCGTATCTGGGACTTATCCGATAGGATACCAGTAACCATCAAGTCAAAAGATGCTATGACGGGAGCAAGCTGGAGTCCCGATGGTAAATACATTGTTACCCCAACTTGGAAATCTATATTAATTTGGGATAATTTTGGTAAGCAGCTAGCAAGATTTCAAGGACATTCAGATATTGTTAATAGCGCTAATTTTAGTCCTGATGGAAAACTAATTGTCACAGCCTCAAATGATAAAACGGCCCGTGTTTGGAATACATCTGGAAAACAATTATTATCGCTTACAGGACATGAGGATAGATTAGAGTATGCTGCTTTTAGTCCAGATGGCAAGCATATTTTAACTACAACCTATGACAAGAAAACTAGAATTTGGTCGGATTCGGGTAAGTTAATAACTACATTCAAAGCCAGAGGCATTATTTGGAGCCCTAATAGTAACTATATTATGGCTATGTTTGATTATGACGGCAATAACTACTCTAGTTTGTGGAATATTTTGGGTGAAAAAATAGTAGAATTTCAAGCAAGTGAAAATAGTTATTTGGGTGCTAGCTTCAGTCAAGATGGGGAGCGTATTGTTACGACTCATGGAAATATAGCGAGCATTTGGAATACATCAGGTCAAAAGTTATCAGAGTTCAAAGCGAATCAAGATATTTATAGCCCTAGCTTTAGTCCAGATGGAACATTAGTTCTTGCTACTTCTCCAGATAATAAGGCGATTATTTGGGATACTTCTGATAAACAATTACTGGAAATACCGCATCAAAGCAGGGTTGGATTTGCTGTTTTTAGCCCGGATGGTCAGCGGATTGTCACAGCTTCAGATGATGGAATTTATCGTGTTTGGGATATATCAGGTAAACAACTTGCACAGTATAAGTATTCATCTACATTTATATCGCCAATACATTTTAGCCCGGATGGTAACTACATTCTCGCGCATGTTCAGGGTAATTCTCCTGAGCAGAACAAGGTGCTGATTTGGCGGATTGATGAATTAGATGGGCTATTAGGGCGGGGGTGTGACTGGTTAAAAGATTATCTGAATACCCAGCCTCAAGTACGGGAAAGATTAAAGGTTTGTTGGAGTAAATAGTCGTAGAATCGAACGGCTCAAAAAAGCTGTAGAAGCTGCTATAGCCAGACGGCAACGTACCCATGCTACTCTCAATCCAACTGATGCAGAAGTCACAATTGCGACTGAACGTATAGCTCAAGAAAAAGCTTCTGGAGAAGTTAATCAAGCGACCTTAGAAAGAGAACGCCAAGCTATAATTAACCAACAAATTGAAGTTCAAAAACAGCTAGAGCGAGATACTAGGGAACTTAAACAAATTGAAGTTGAGCTTCAAGAAACCGCTGTTACAGCTACCACCGATGGTATCATTTCTAAGCTAAATCTAAGAAACCCCGGTCAAATGGTACGTATAGGAGAGGAAGTTGCACAAATCGTCCCCAGGAATGCTCCTTGTAGTCGTAAAAGCAGCGATTGAATCTGAGGCTAAAAGCAAGGTACAGATTGGTCAAAAAGTGCAAATGCGAGTGTAGGCTTGTCCCTATCCTGATTACGGCACTCTCAATGGTAAAGTAAAGGCTGTTTCTCCCGATGCAATTACCCGTCAAAATAACAACGATAGCGCAAATATAAACAGCACTAATCCACAAGCAACTGCTGCTGGTGCTTTTTATGAATTAACAATTGAGCCAACAGCCCTTTCTTTAGGAAACAGTCAAAAGAAATGCCAAATCCAATTGGGTATGGATGGCAGAGCTGACATTATTACCCGCGAAGAGACTGTACTGCAATTCTTTCTCAGAAAAGCAAGGCTAATAACAGACCTGTAAGGCGCACGTTTAGATGATACTCTCTAATAAATGTCAAGCACTTTGTCGTGTCGCTGTAAGGATTCAGGTCAGTGCCACAAGTATTAGGCGGTATGACAATATATAGCATCCGAAGAATGTGATCGCTCCAGGATGGGGCGATTTTTAATTCTAGCGGTTCTATCAACCAAGGCGGCGCGATCTTGAACACTAACAATGCCAGCGCTCCTAACGATCCCGCCTGTACGAGTGGGATTGTTATCGTTATGTCACCAATCGCATAGGGTGTGTGATTCGTAGGAAATTGTATTTTCCCTTGATTGATAAGAATCCGGCCTTTGCTCCTGGGAATACTAAAACTGAACAGTCTTTTTTCCTGGAGATACTGCGATGAAAAAGCAGGTAAGCAACGCGATCGCTTTTGTGCGTCCTGTCTTAGGGGTAGTTACCTGTTGTCTTGCCATTGAAACCACAGCCTTTGTGACAATGGCTTTGACAATCAATCCCGCAACGGCTCAAATCACCCGCTTGACGAAAGGAATTGAGTCAAAAAGCTATGTTGGCTACACTCCCAACCCTGAAGGGTGCGATCTGTCGCGGGTATCCGGTTGGTTCTACTGGTACAAAGACACAAACGAATATTGCTATGTAACCATGTCCTACAGCCAAACTTATGCAGCCAAGCGAGCTCAGGAAATTCTTCGCACATCTAGCGTGCTAATTTCGGGGGTGGGATTTAAGTAATTGCCTGCATCAGGTGATACTAATGCTCGCATAAGTCTGCACGGTTAGAGCGATCGCCCCAAACTGCCTGAGAAAAAGGGGAGAATTGAGCCATCTACCCCTTGACGAATTTACCCAAGTATTACTTCGCCTTAATTGAGGCAAGACTGTTGCTAACAACACATTTGGCTTAGGTCTTGCTGAAGTGGAAGTACAAAAGTCTGAGAAGCATCCGTGGTACTATTCATCAGGGAAAGCAGTTTTCTATAGATAGGGAAATGCGGCGGTTAAATAAGGTTGTTCGTCTACTTAAAGAGTCTTGTAGCGACAAAAGTTTTCTCCGTGGAATAAACCACGTTGAAGGTTTCATCTCCAAAGTTTTGTCTGTGGTGATGGTGGCGGTAATCTTGGTTGCTGTTTTTGACCTGATTGTCCTCCTTGCTCAAGAGTTAACTACTCCTCCATTCGGTTTTTTCAGCCAATCATTATTTGAGATTTTTGGTTTATTTCTAAATGTATTAATTGCCTTAGAAATTTTAGAAAATATTACTGCTTATCTTAAAAAACATATTGTTCAAGTTGAACTAGTTATTGTTACGTCTTTAGTTGCTGTTGCCCGAAAAATTATTATTCTTGACTTGGAAAAAACTTCAGGGATTCACATTATTGGTTTAGCGATCGCCATTCTTTCCCTTTCCCTCAGTTACTGGATAATCCGCAGCACTAATTCAAGGAAAGCTGATTAACAACTGAATTTATGACCACTAAGATTACGATCAATTCTGACGACATCAACAATTTAGATCTGTCCCCAGTAAAAACCCTAGTCGAATCGCTGCAAAAAGAAAGCGCGATCGCCTCTCTTGAACAGCAGCTCCAGTTTGAGATTGACTACCAGCGCGAGGCTGATGATCCTCGTGAACTTTCTGAAATTCCAGAAATTCGGCTGTGGTTTATTCGCCTGGATGCCTGCTATCCCTGGATGCCCTTTCTCCTTGACTGGAAATCCGGAGAACTAGGGCGTTATGTCGCCATGCTCGTACCTCATCAATTTCATCCCGTAGAAGGCATCCAGTACAACCCAGAATCCCTGGAAATCTTTGTGATGGAAAAAATCTTCGTTCTGCACGCTTGGCTAAAACAGCAAGGTTTGCCAAGCAACTCTCGCTTGCAGTCTATGGCGCAGCTTTTAGGCTACGAACTTGACAGTAACTTCTTTGACCTGCTGTAGTGAAGGCTACACAAGACTACCCCACCTGCAATCACACAGTAGGGGCGAAGGACTGCCCCTACATCAGCGTTGTATGAATGCGAGTCAGAACCGCTATAAGAACTAATTAACTGGCTCGGCAAGCTCGGTAATCGGTTGTGGCGGTGGTGTGAGATAGATGGGTTCTAGACTCCTTTGCCACGCTTGGATTTGGGATTGTGCGGCTGGATAAGCCGCTGTGCCAGAAGGAATCAGTTTGCCGATCGCGATCGCGTCCGATACGTTCGTAGATGACCTTTCCTGTGCCATCGACAAAATCTGATAAGCCCAACGATTAACAACTTCTGGCACACTAGCGCGGGATTTGGAGCTATTAGGAACTTGTCTGGCAACGCGAATGGCATTGGCGAGGGCTTGCGGAGTTGCTGAGGCGGCTGATTGGTACGCCTCCTGCAAGCGCTGCTGACCTTGGATTTCTGCCTGCCAACTGCTAATCTTCCCTTGCGCTTCTGAGTGCAGTGTTCTGCCTGGACGAATTTGTTGCGCGGAACTAATTGCCGCCGGGTAATTGCCAGCACTCGCCAGTGACGAAGCCTGATCCAGGTAAGGCTGGTCTTGCAGCCGTTGGGCATTTCTCCGCCACTGCCCTATTTTATTTTGCGCTTCCTGATAGAGGGCGCGACCAGAGCCGATCGCACTCGCTTCTTGAATTGCTGCTTCTAAAGAGGCAACCCCCCCAAAACTCGCCACTTCCTCCGCACGGGTGAGAATCGGTCGGTCTTCCAGGGTTTGCACCTGGTTTGTCCACTGCTTAATTTGAGTGTTGGCTTCTGAGTAGCGAGGATTATTGCTGGGAACGAGTTGGGCTTCCGCGATCGCTGCCACTAAATTATTCACTGTCGGCGTCTGAGCATAATCCCGTGCCTTCTGGAGACGGGCGACATCCTGAATTTCGAGTTGCCAACGACCGAGGAGTTGCTGCGCTTTGTCGTAAAGCGGACGAGCGGGAGTCAAACTCTGAGCATTAGCGATCGCTACTTCCAGTCCAGAAACCGTTCCTTCCTCTGCCCTAGAAATTGCCTGGGCTAGGTTCGTCAAGTCAGCTTGCATCTCATCCAGCTTCAGCTTGGCAGGCAGTTTATTGGCAATTTCCATCACTCCTTGCCAATCTCGCTTATCCAGTCGGTTCTGAGCGATTTTAATCAGCTGGCTGGAAGAATCGGCAATCAGGTCTTGCGCTTCTTTGTAAGCGTAACTACTGGGAGAAATCTCCTCAGCTAGCTTGATGGCTTGCAAAATGTTATCGACATTATTACTCTTGTAGAGTTTGTAAGCTTGATCGAGCTTGCCGCTTTCTTCCCGCCCAAGTTGGATTTTATCCACCAATTCTTCGTAGCGAGTCGTAGCCCAGTAGTTATTACGAACTGCTGATAAACGTACAGCTTCTCGGAATGCCTGGTTCCAATTGGACTGTCGCAGTTGTTGTTCGCCTTGTTGGTAAATTTCCTCTGCCTGTTTCCAAATCCCTTCCCAGCGGTCGATCTGGTCTTGTACTAATTTGAAGGCAGGGACATGGCTAGGAATTTTGCGAGCAACCGCGACCGCTTCAGTCAGCTTCCCGGCTTGAAACTGCTCTTCCCCAATCTTCAAAATATCCAGCGACCACAGCTCAACTTGGCGATTAATTTCCGGACGCAACGCGTGGTCACCGGGCAAGACTTCTACTAAGGCGATCGCTTCGAGCAAATCTTTTGTTGTTTGCTTATTCGCGGCTAATTGGGCGCAGTAAAGACGCATCGACGCCGAAGCCGTCGGCCAAAACGTCGCCGGACAGTTGGGTACCGCTGGTAACTTCAACAGCAACGCTACGGCTGTAAATCCGATCCCTCCGGAAATCGCCACCGTTAAGATTGCCCAAAACCACCCGTTCATTCGCCAACGAGGACGGTTCTCCTCTGGCGCTGGCGGTACTGGTGCAGCCGCTTGATGAGAATCTTGAGGTTGAACCGGACGGTGGGGCGGTGGCGGTGGTGGTGGCGGTGGTGGTGTAGCCGGACGTTGCGGTGCTGCACCCGAAACCGAGCGAGCAACAGGCGGCTTGGGTCTAGCCCCACCTTTTGGCGATCGCCATCCTACTTGACCTGGTTTAGGCGACCTCGCGGCAGACCAACGATCTGAAATGTCTCTATTTCTTGTCATGACTCACACCACCACATGATCTGCCTGATTCAATGTGCTTTTTAGCACCATTTGTTGTTGCAATCCTACCCCCCTTGGTTAGAAAAAGCTACACCATGTTTCCCAAGAGTAAACAGGCAAGCTCTGAGTATAATCCCAGTGTGCCCTTACCTGAAGCATAGACGCCGCATCTTCCTCATTAAATGCCCTTATCTACTGTTTCCAAAGAAGGCTGAGAAAACCGGACTAGTCCTTTGCCAAAATTCATCTGAAAGGATAACTAGCTCAGCTCTGTGCGAACTTTATCCCTTCAGTCAACCGTTTTAAAGTTAGCACTCATATTTAGGGGCAAAATTAAAACCTTCTCTAATTATCAGAGAAGGCTTGGAAAAGAGCTACCGCATTGATTAGAAAAGCGGAGAAATGGATAGCTTTGTGCAGCTATTGAGCAAACTATTTGTATTTTTACCCGATAGTTTCGATTGAAGTCGCAACTAAACTGATTCCGTTCGCAAATCCGCAATTAGTTGTGTCAGTTCATCACTACTTGCTTGATAGACTCGCCCACAGAAGTGGCAGGTGGCTTCCGCGCCATCGTCTTTTTCAATCATGTCCTGAAGCTCGTCTTCACCAAGCATCTTCAACGCGCCTAAAACTCGGTCAAAGGAGCAAGCACAGTGAAAGCGCAAGTCCTGAACTTCTGGAAAGATAAACAAGTTCATATCGCCCAGCAACTGCTCAAAAATTTCTGGCAAGGTCTTACCTTCTTGCAATAAGGGGGTAAATCCTGCCAGACCAGCAACGCGAGATTCCAAAAGTTCCACTAACGCTTCATCGGTTGCGGCTTTCGGCAGCACCTGAATTAAAATTCCCCCAGCGGCTGTTACTCCCTCTGCACCGACAAAGACACCGACCAACAGGGCCGATGGCGTTTGTTCTGAAGTCACGAGGTAGTGAGCCACATCATCGCCAATTTCCCCAGAGACTAGCTCAACGGTGCTGGAGTAGGGATGACCATAGCCAACATCCCTGACTACATAAAGGTAACCCCGATCGCCAACTGCACCCCCAACATCCAGTTTCCCTTTAGAATTTGGAGGCAATTCTATCTCTGGGTTATCAACGTACCCCCGCACAGTACCGTCTAATCCGGCATCAGCAAGAATTCCCCCCAAAGGGCCGCCGCCTTTAACGTGAATGTTGACCCTTGAGCCTTCTTGCTTCATGCTAGATGCCAGCAAAAGCCCAGATGACATTGAACGACCCAGGGCTGCTGTCGCTACGTAAGAGAGGTTGTGACGCTGCCGCGCTTCTTCGGTGAGGCGCGTTGTAATCACACCGACGGCTCTAATTCCTCCATCTGCCGCCGTTGCGCGAACTAACTGATCAACCATGGAAAAACCTTACACTTCTTAACACTCTCAATTCTTATTTTAGGTTGGTCAGCTAAGGATGAGGGGAAAGCCGAGTAGGGTTTTTTCGCCACCAGTCTATGCGGCTACGCACTCAATTTATCTGTTTGACAGAAGAGGAGATTTCTTTCCAGGGAGAGGCTGAACGTCAGTTTTATAAAAATAGGGTTTAAAGAACGGGGTATTAGAACGATAAATTGGCAAAAAAAATAACAGGGCTGTAAAGAAATTCTTAAAAGTTGCTCAATTTGGTTATTTGCTAGCGATCGCTCAAAATCTTCTCTATGAGCAATGTAGTATAATTAATTAAGTTAAGTTGAACAACCCTATTTTCAGGTATAAGCTTTAGCTGTTTTTTGAAGTTCCAAATCTTCAATAAAAGCAGCTAATAATGTTTTTTGATTTCCTGCCAATCATCAAAAAATAATCTTTGTAAGTTAAATAATTATGTTTGGAACTTTTCAACAAAGTCAATTAAGAATCGAAGTCGAAGCACCCGCGAAAGTTCTCCGTGAAACTTTATTACGGTCGAGCCAGCTACAGCGTTGGCTCTGGCCTCAGCGCTTTTCTGCGGGATTACCAGAGCGGCTACATCAAGGGTTAGTATTTACAAGCTGGACGGGGCCTGTAGCCATTCAACACCGCGTAGAAGTGGCAGAAGACCACTGTTTACGTCTATTGCTCAGTCAGGGAATTGACGGTTATCACGAGTGGTACTGGGGAGAAGGGTGGGTGCAATCTCGCTTGGAAGGAGTGTCTCTTTTGCCCCTAAACGTAGGTCAAACGTTGAATTTGCTACGTCTTCGTCAATTCTTGGCGTCTGATCAGTCAGGGCGTTGAGAAATATGAACTTGAGCAAGCAGATAGGGAGAATCAACAGCAGAGGAGGTGGTCTTAACTATTCATTAGTTTCTGAAGGCTTCACCACTAGCACTGAACAAGGAGCATCCGCAACCACTTGACTACTTACAGAACCCTGTAAAATTCGTTTGAGACCTGTCAGACCGCGACTGCCAATCACGATTAAGTCACAAGAGTAGATGTGGGCAAGGCGGATAATTTCTTCTGCGGGGTCGCCGATAACGATTTCTATCTCACTTGGACAGGGAAGTTTTTCTTGGTAAGTTTGTAGCTGTTTTTCAACGTGCCGATAAGTCAGTTCCTCAGACTTGTGAGGGAAGTCTGCTTCTATTTCCATATCCGACTCGGAGGAGGGAAGGACATGGGAAAGAATGATTTTGGCTGCTGTCTGTATGTGTAGTTGCTCCAAGGTTTGAATGATTCCCTGCGATAGTTCTGAACTATCAAGAGCCACCAAAATTGTCTTTAGCACCCAAAAACTCCTTATCTATTGCTAGTTGTCAGTAAAGGGTTGCAGGTTGCAGATTAACAGGTTTGGGGATTATCTTCCAGATTTTCCCACTGCAACCCCTTGAAGGTGAGCAATAACTAGTCACCCATCACAAAGATTCATCCTCTGTTCGTAAGCGTACAGAGTCGGCGTGAGAGGGTAAACCTTCAGCTTGAGCAAGGGCCTGAATTGCCCAAGCTGCTTTTTGGAGGGCGGTGGGGGAGTATTGAATTAAACTAGAGTGCTTCATGAAGGTTTCTACACCCAAGGCAGAGGCGTAGCGGGCAGCACCAGAGGTCGGTAAGGTGTGGTTGGGGCCAGCTAGGTAGTCTCCTACGGCTTCAGGGGTCGCAGAACCCAGGAATATTGCTCCAGCATGGCGAATCTTCTCCAGTAAATCCCAAGGTTCAGCGACCTCTAGTTCCAAGTGTTCTGGGGCAAACTCATTGGAGAGTTCAGCCGCCGCGTCTAGGGATTCAACAACAATGATTAAGCCATAGTGGGCGATCGCTTTTTCGGTGAGTAGGCGGCGCGGATGATCTTGGAGTTGTCGCTCAACCTCCCCTTGCACCTGTTTCGCCAACTGAGGATCGGTGGAGATGAGAATGGCGGCGGCTAAGGGGTCATGTTCTGCCTGTGCTAGCAGGTCAGCCGCAACATGTACGGGATTAGCCGCCCCATCAGCAATAATTAGCACTTCTGATGGGCCAGCTAGGGAATCAATGCCGACGGTGCCATACACCAGCTTTTTTGCCAGGGTGACGTAGATATTTCCCGGCCCTGTAATCACATCGACTTTGGGAATTGTCTCGGTTCCGTAGGCAAGAGCCGCGATCGCCTGGGCACCCCCAATGCGATAAATTTCCTGTACTCCTGCTTCTTGGGCAGCAACTAATACCGCTGGATTAATTGCCTTATCTGGCCCTGGGGGGGTCACCATTACTAGCCGGGGAACCTTTGCCACTTTAGCGGGAATAGCGTTCATCAGGACTGTGCTTGGATAAGACGCCCGACCGCCGGGAACGTACATCCCCGCCCGATCGACGGGGGTGTAACGCTTGCCTAAAACAATGTCGTCGTCGCCGAATTGCACCCAGGACTTGGGAACGCGCTGTCGATGGAATGCTTCGATATTTCGACAGGCAACCTGGATGGCGGTGAGCAACTCTTTGGATATCTGTTGGTAAGCGGCATCCAGTTCAGAACCACTGACGCGCAGTTGATCGGGCGTCAGGGTTTGCTGATCAAACTCCTCGGTGTAGTGTAGAAGTGCTTTATCGCCTTGGCGCTTTACCGCCTGCAAGACTTCGCGAACGGTCGCCTCTTTGTGAACGATCGCATCATCGTGAGTGCGATCGCAAATACGTCGCAGTTCAGTTTGGGCCTCAGTCTGCTGAGTGATAATTCGCAGCATGGAGCTTGCTTTGCCAATCTAGGGATTACCCGTGGTGTGCATCTAGTCTAAAGCATCCTCATTCTTTGGGATTTCAGATGCCGATTTCGTGCCTGGACTCACTTTTATAGCTTAACCTGGATTTTTTGTAGTCGTCGGAATCGATTTGCACAGAAATGTTATAGTGGTTTTTCTGTTATGTTTGTTTATTACATCTGTCCTCAGCATAAATTCCCGTGGCTAATAGCAAATCTGCAACTAAACGTATACAAATTGCCGAACGCAACCGCGTGCGTAACAAGGTTTATAAATCGTCCGTGAGAACGCTGATGAAGAAGTTCTTTAGCAGTGTAGAAAGCTACAGCCGTCAACCCAGCGAAGAAACCAAACAAGAAATCTTCAACCAGATGGCGACGACTTATAGCCGAATTGACAAGGCGGTAAAGCGTGGCGTATTACATGCCAACAATGGCGCGAGAAAAAAATCTCGCCTGGCTAGAGCCTTCAAAAGAGCATCGGAATCCACCGCTTCCTGAGGTGGCAAGCCCTAGGAACAGGTGGGGAAGTGTCTCTTTTATGCCGTAACGCTGTAATTCTGGTGCAGGCAGCAAGTGGGGAAATATTCCTCGCTTGCCTATCGTCATATATTGTTACAATGATTAAAGAGAATAAGAGAGGACGCAAAAACCTGTGCCAATGCAGTTGGTAGACACTCACGTCCACATCAACTTTGATGTCTTTCAAAAAGATTTGGAGGCGTTACAAGCTAGGTGGAAAGAAGCGGGAGTCACGCGTCTTGTCCATTCTTGTGTGGAGCCGACGGAGTTTGACAGCATTCGCGCCTTAGCGGACAAATTTCCTGAGCTGTCCTTTGCGGTAGGTTTGCACCCCTTAGATGTTGAGAAGTGGACGTCCGAGAGTGCCCAGCAAATTCTTGATTTGGCGCGTTCCGATCAGCGGGTAGTCGCCATTGGCGAAATTGGCTTAGATTTTTTCAAAGCCGAAAACCAAGAAAAACAAAAAACAGTATTTGAAGCCCAGCTGGCAATCGCCCAACAACTCAACAAGCCTGTAATTATCCATTGCCGCGATGCGGCGGCTCCCATGACCGAGCTGTTGCAAAAGTTTTGGCAAGAGCGAGGAGCGGTACAAGGCGTAATGCACTGCTGGGGAGGCACGCCAGAGGAAACCCAATGGTTTTTAGACCTAGGATTTTACATCAGCTTCAGTGGCATTGTTACTTTCAAGAACGCCCTAACTACTCAGGAATCTGCCCAGATGGTGCCTAGCGATCGCTTACTAGTGGAAACCGACTGCCCCTTCTTAGCCCCCGTTCCCAAGCGAGGAAAACGCAATGAACCGGCCTATGTCCGCTATGTGGCAGAATATGTTGCCCAACTGCGGGGTGTCTCTCTCGAAACCTTGGCGGCTCAAACCACACAGAATGCTTGTCAGCTTTTTGGGCTGGTCTAAGGGCGGCGCTCAATCGGGACAAAAAGTCCCTCAATACACTCCTTCCTTGGCGGCTTAATGTCGTCGAATTCCGCTTCTGTGCGTCATAATATTAAGAAGAGTTATTGTGACCCAAATAATCCCTGCACCCGCTAAAATGGCTGCTACTGCGTTTTTGAATCAACGCTATGCTGACCGATCGATCGTCGCCCCTGCTAAGAAAATTTTAAATTTTTGCAAGATTTACTTACTAACATTACCCGAGTAAGTTTTAAGCTTACCACTGCAACTAAACGCAGAAGAGATTTCTCAACCCTTGAGAAAGCGATCGGGAAATTGCTCTGTCCACTGTATAACACCCTAAGCTTGATTATTGCTAGCTCAGTGACGGAACAAGTCCCATTCATTATAAATAAAGGCGAAGCCTTTGGCTCGGACGGGTGGTACGAGCTGAATCATACTGCAACAAGAGGAGACGCATGACTACTCAGACCTTTACTGCACCCAGCTACCTGTTGCCAGACTTAGTTGAGATTCAGCGTTCGAGCTTCCGCTGGTTCTTGGAAGAAGGACTAGTTGAAGAACTCAATAGCTTCTCACCCATTACCGACTATACCGGCAAAATGGAGTTACACTTCTTGGGCAAAGACTACAAGCTCAAGCGGCCCAAGTACGATGTAGACGAAGCTAAGCGGCGTGACAGTACCTATGCGGTGCAAATGTACGTTCCGACGCGCCTGATTAATAAAGAAACCGGAGAAATTAAAGAACAAGAAGTCTTTATCGGTGACTTGCCCTTGATGACTGACCGGGGTACTTTCATTATTAACGGTGCTGAGCGGGTAATCGTCAACCAAATTGTGCGATCGCCTGGAGTTTACTACAAATCTGAAACCGACAAAAACGGACGCCGGACTTATAGCGCCTCCTTAATTCCTAACCGAGGAGCGTGGCTAAAGTTTGAAACCGACAAAAACGACCTGGTGTGGGTGCGGATTGACAAAACTCGCAAACTAAGTGCCCAAGTTCTCCTCAAAGCTTTAGGGCTTTCCGATAGCGAAATCATCGACGCCCTGCGTCACCCTGATTACTACCAAAAGACCCTTGATAAAGAAGGCAACCCATCGGAAGAAGAAGCCCTACTGGAACTTTATCGCAAACTGAGACCGGGTGAACCCCCCACAGTCACCGGGGGACAGCAGTTGCTAGATTCCCGCTTCTTTGACCCCAAACGCTATGACTTGGGTCGAGTCGGTCGCTACAAAATCAACAAAAAGCTACGGCTCAACACTCCCGACACCGTCCGGGTATTAACAGCCCAAGATATCTTGACGGGCGTAGACTACCTGATCAACCTGGAATTTGATGTCGGCAGCACCGATGACATCGACCACCTGGGAAATCGCCGCGTGCGAAGCGTGGGAGAACTACTACAGAACCAAGTCCGTGTAGGTTTAAACCGTTTAGAGCGAATTATTCGCGAACGGATGACTGTTTCCGACGCCGACACCCTCACCCCCGCTAGCTTAGTGAACCCTAAGCCATTAGTGGCAGCGATTAAGGAATTCTTCGGCTCCTCCCAGTTGTCCCAGTTCATGGATCAAACCAACCCCCTAGCCGAGCTAACCCACAAGCGGCGTTTGTCTGCCTTGGGTCCTGGCGGTTTGACACGGGAACGGGCAGGCTTTGCCGTGCGGGATATTCACCCCTCCCACTATGGACGCATTTGCCCGATTGAGACTCCTGAAGGACCAAACGCCGGATTGATTGGTTCTCTGGCAACCCATGCCCGCGTCAATGCCTACGGCTTCATTGAAACCCCCTTCTACGTGGTAGAAAACGGGCGCGTCCTCAAAGACCGTCCCCCCATCTACATGAGTGCCGATGAGGAAGACGACCTGCGGGTAGCCGCCGGCGACGCCCCCATTGATAAAGACGGCTACATCTTAGGAGTTCAGGTGCCGGTGCGGTATCGGCAAGAGTTTACGACTACCACCCCCGACCAGGTAGACTACCTGGCAGTGTCTCCGGTACAGATTATCTCTGTTGCCACCTCCTTGATTCCTTTCCTTGAGCACGACGACGCTAACCGTGCCTTGATGGGTTCAAACATGCAACGGCAGGCGGTGCCTTTGCTGAGACCGGAGCGCCCCTTAGTGGGAACAGGTTTAGAAGCTCAAGCTGCGAGAGACTCCGGGATGGTGATTGTCTCAAAGACCGAGGGGGAAGTCACCTATGTTGATGCCAACGAAATCAAGGTCACCGACGCGAACGGGCAAGAAACCTACTACGAAATCCAGAAGTACCAGCGCTCCAACCAGGACACCTGCTTAAACCAGCGTCCCTTGGTGTTTGTTGGGGATGATGTAGTGGTCGGTCAGGTCTTAGCGGATGGTAGTGCCACTGAAGGTGGAGAGCTGGCGCTAGGACAAAATATCCTCGTTGCCTACATGCCTTGGGAAGGCTACAACTACGAAGACGCGATCTTGATCTCGGAACGACTGGTGATTGATGATGTCTACACCAGCATCCACATTGAGAAGTACGAAATTGAGGCGCGGCAAACCAAGCTAGGCCCGGAGGAAATTACCCGTGAAATTCCTAACGTCGGGGAAGATTCCCTCCGACAGTTGGATGAAACGGGGATTATTCGCATCGGTGCCTGGGTGGAAGCGGGAGATATCCTCGTAGGTAAGGTGACGCCTAAAGGCGAATCGGATCAGCCCCCGGAAGAGAAACTGCTACGGGCAATCTTTGGGGAAAAAGCTAGAGACGTGCGGGACAACTCCCTACGGGTACCCAACGGTGAAAAAGGTCGCGTGGTGGATGTCCGCGTCTTTACCCGCGAGCAGGGCGACGAACTGCCGCCAGGAGCCAATATGGTCGTACGGGTCTATGTTGCTCAAAAACGCAAGATCCAAGTCGGCGACAAAATGGCAGGACGCCACGGCAATAAGGGGATTATTTCCCGAATTTTACCAGCGGAAGATATGCCTTACCTGCCGGATGGAACGCCTGTGGATATCGTTCTCAATCCCTTGGGCGTACCGAGCCGGATGAACGTTGGTCAGGTGTTTGAATGCTTACTCGGTTGGGCAGGCGACAACATGGGAGTCCGCTTTAAGATCACTCCCTTTGATGAAATGTATGGGGAAGAAGCGTCGCGCAGTACGGTGCATGGCAAGCTTGAACAAGCCAGCCAGGAAACAAACTCCCCTTGGGCCTATGATCCAGAAAATCCCGGCAAGATTACCGTGTTTGATGGTCGTACCGGGGAGGCATTTGACCGTCCTATAGCGGTGGGAAGAGCCTATATGCTGAAGCTGGTTCACTTGGTAGATGACAAGATCCATGCCCGGAGCACGGGCCCCTACTCGCTGGTGACGCAGCAGCCTCTGGGCGGCAAAGCGCAGCAAGGTGGTCAGCGCTTTGGAGAAATGGAAGTGTGGGCATTGGAAGCCTTTGGTGCCGCCTATACCCTGCAAGAACTGTTGACGGTGAAGTCTGACGACATGCAGGGTCGTAACGAAGCTCTAAATGCGATCGTTAAAGGCAAGGCAATTCCCCGACCGGGAACTCCGGAGTCCTTTAAGGTCTTGATGCGCGAGCTGCAATCTCTCGGTCTGGACATTGCGGTACACAAAGTGGACACGAGCGAAGATGGCAGCAGCCGGGATGTGGAAGTTGACTTGATGGCAGATGGCGCGAGCCGCCGGACACCGACTCGACCCACCTATGAGTCCCTAAGCCGCGAAGAACTGGAAGAAGACGAGGTCTGATAAAGGCCCAGGTGGAAAGGATGAAGGATGAAAAAACAAGCATTTTGCACTTCATCCTTGCCACTTCATAATTCATACTTCATAATTCATACTTCAGATGAGACAACAGATAGAGAATCGGTTTGACTACGTCAAAATTGGTATTGCCTCTCCAGAGCGGATTCGTGTCTGGGGAGAACGCACCCTTCCAAACGGTCAGGTGGTTGGTGAAGTCACAAAGCCGGAGACGATCAACTACCGAACCCTAAAACCAGAAATGGACGGGCTATTTTGTGAACGCATCTTCGGCCCTGCCAAGGACTGGGAATGCCACTGTGGGAAGTACAAGCGAGTACGTCATCGCGGGATAGTTTGCGAACGCTGCGGTGTGGAAGTAACTGAATCCCGCGTGCGGCGTCACCGCATGGGGTTTATTAAACTTGCCGCCCCCGTTGTCCATGTTTGGTATCTCAAGGGCATCCCCAGCTACCTGAGCATTTTGCTAGATATGCCTCTGCGGGATGTTGAGCAGATTGTTTACTTCAATGCCTATGTTGTTCTCAGTCCTGGCAATGCGGAGAACTTGAGCTACAAGCAACTGCTCAATGAAGACCAATGGCTGGAAATCGAAGAGCAACTTTATAGCGAAGATTCTGAGCTAACGGGGGTTGAAGTCGGCATTGGTGCAGAAGCACTGGCAAGACTTTTGCAAGATGTGGCTTTAGAATCGGAAGCCGAGCAACTGCGGGAAGAGATTGCCAATGCTAAAGGTCAAAAGCGGGCAAAGCTAATCAAGCGTCTGCGGGTGATTGACAACTTCATTGCTACTGGCTCCCAGCCGGATTGGATGGTGCTGAATGTCATCCCTGTGATTCCCCCAGATTTGCGCCCGATGGTGCAACTCGATGGCGGTCGCTTTGCCACCTCCGATCTCAATGACCTGTATCGCCGCGTCATCAACCGCAACAACCGACTGGCAAGGCTCCAGGAAATCCTCGCTCCAGAAATTATCGTCCGTAACGAGAAGCGAATGCTCCAAGAAGCGGTAGATGCCCTGATTGATAACGGACGCCGGGGTCGTACCGTTGTTGGTGCCAACAACCGACCGTTGAAATCTCTGTCGGACATCATTGAAGGGAAACAAGGTCGCTTCCGGCAAAACCTTCTGGGTAAGCGGGTTGACTACTCCGGACGAAGCGTAATTGTAGTGGGGCCCAATTTAAAAATTCACCAGTGCGGATTGCCTCGGGAAATGGCAATTGAGTTGTTCCAACCCTTTGTCATTCACCGCTTGATTCGCCAAGGACTGGTGAATAATATCAAAGCGGCTAAGAAGCTGATTCAGCGGGGTGACCCTAGTGTTTGGGAGGTCTTGGAGGAAGTAATTGCTGGACACCCCGTCCTGCTGAACCGTGCTCCAACGCTACACCGATTAGGAATTCAATCCTTTGAACCAATTCTGGTAGAAGGTCGAGCCATTCAGTTGCACCCTTTAGTGTGTCCAGCATTTAACGCTGACTTTGACGGTGACCAGATGGCAGTACATGTCCCTCTGTCTTTGGAGTCCCAGGCAGAAGCCCGGTTGCTGATGTTGGCATCGAACAATATCCTCTCGCCAGCAACGGGTCGCCCAATTATTACGCCTAGCCAGGATATGGTCTTAGGTTGCTACTACCTGACAGCAGATAACCCTGCGGCTCAAAATGGTGGCGATCGCTATTTCGGTGGTCTAGATGATGCTTTGAAAGCCTATGAGCAGAAGCAAGTCGGTTTGCATGCTTATGTCTGGGTGCGCTTTGATGGCAAGGTGGAAACCGAAGTTCCAGATAATGAACCAGTCTCTGTAGAACAGTTGAGTGACGGCACTGTTACCAAAATTTACCGAGAACGCCGCTTGCGAGAAACCGCCGATGGGGAGCTACTTTCTCAGTATGTCCGCACGACCCCAGGTCGGATCATTTATAACAAGACGATTCTGGAAGCATTAATGAGCTAGGTGGACTTGGACTCTTGAAGTCTGAAGGATGAAGTGAATTGTTGCTGAGTAGACTTCATTCTTCCGACTTTCTTTCCTCCCTTTCTAATCTGACAACTATAGAGACAAGCAGGAAAAAGATGGCAGATCAAAAAGAAATGACTTTTCATAACCGGGTTGTCGATAAGGGTCAGCTCAAGAAGTTAGTCTCCTGGGCTTATACGAACTACGGTAGTGCTCGTACGGCTCAGATGGCAGACTTGCTAAAAGAGTTGGGCTTTCGCTATGCGACCCTGGCGGGTGTCTCAATTAGTGTCGATGATTTGCTAGTGCCACCCGTAAAACGCCAGATGCTGGATGAGGCTGAAGCTCAGATTCTGGCAACAGAGACTCGTTATACGCGGGGAGAAATTACAGAAGTTGAACGCTTCCAAAAAGTAATTGATACTTGGAATAGCACATCAGAAGCGCTAAAAGATGAAGTAGTCCGTAACTTCAAAGCCACTGATCCCTTGAACTCAGTCTATATGATGGCTTTCTCTGGAGCAAGAGGTAACTTGTCTCAGGTGCGTCAGTTAGTGGGGATGCGAGGCTTGATGGCAGACCCGCAAGGGGAAATTATTGACTTGCCGATTAAGACCAATTTTCGGGAAGGATTGACAGTAACTGAGTACATTATCTCCTCTTACGGGGCGCGTAAAGGCTTGGTAGACACCGCGTTGAGAACGGCTGACTCTGGTTATCTCACCCGGCGTTTAGTGGATGTTTCCCAAGATGTGATTGTGCGGGAGGTAGATTGTGGTACTCCGCGTTACGTCACCGTGAGAGCCATGAAAGATGGCGATCGCGTTTTGATTCCCCTCAAAGACAGATTGCTGGGACGAGTCTTGGCAAGCGAAGTCCTTCACCCTGAAACCGGGGAAGTAATTGCCGAGAAGAACAAAGACATTTGCGATGACTTAGCAATCTTCATTGATCAGGCTGGCGTCCAAGACGTCAATGTGCGATCGCCCCTCACTTGTGAAGCCCAACGCTCAGTCTGTCAATACTGCTACGGCTGGAGTTTGGCTCACGGGCACATGGTCGATTTAGGTGAAGCTGTCGGGATCATCGCCGCTCAGTCGATTGGGGAACCGGGAACCCAGCTCACCATGCGGACATTCCACACAGGGGGTGTCTTCACCGGGGAAGTTGCACGGCAGGTGCAAGCTCCCTTTGATGGTGTTGTGCGCTTCTCCAAGCGCCTGCGGACTAGAGGCGTCCGGACTCGTCACGGGGAAGACCGCGAGCAAGTGGAAGTAGCAGGCGACATAGTCCTGACATCCACTAGCGGTAATAAACAATCCCAGACCTTTCCAGTTACTCCTGGTTCCCTGCTGATGGTTGCCGATGGCGAAGAAGTCAGCGCCCGTCAGCTTATGGCAGAAGTCGCCCTGGGTAAATCTCGCCTCTCCACAGAAAAAATTACCAAAGACGTTGCCTCTGACTTAGCAGGGGAAGTCCTCTTTGCTGACCTCGTTCAGGAAGAAAAAACCGACCGCCAAGGCAACACAACCCGAACAGCACAGCGAGGTGGTTTGCTCTGGATTCTATCCGGTGAAGTGTACAACTTACCGCCTGCTGCTGAACCTGTCGTTAAAAACGGGGATGCCGTCGAGGTGGGGAGTATCCTGGCAGAAACCAAGCTGGTAACAGCTAATGGTGGTGTTGTCCGTCTAACAGCCGGCAGGCGAGAAATCGAAATCATCACCGCCTCTGTGCAGCTAGACCAGGCAATCGTCCGGGTTGAAAGCAGCGGCGGACGTGAACAGTACGTCATTTACACCGGAAACAACCAGCGCTTCTCCCTAAAAGCCACTCCTAGTACCAAAGTCCAAAGCAGTCAGGTTGTCGCCGAACTGATTGATGACCGCTATCGCACATCAACCGGCGGGATCATCAAGTATGCTGGGGTCGAAGTTGCTAAACGGGGCAAGGCAAAACTAGGGTACGAAGTCACCAAAGGTGGCACCCTCTTGTGGATTCCTGAAGAATGCCACGAAGTCAACAAAGACATCTCTCTGCTCTTGGTAGAAGACGGTCAATACGTCGAAGCTGGAACTGAAGTTGTCAAAGATATCTTCTGCCAGAGTGGGGGGATTGTTGAAGTCGTACAGAAAAACGACATTCTGCGGGAAATTGTCATCAAGCCTGGAGAACTACATCTCGTCGATGAACCCCCAATCGAATTGGGCGGCGAAGGTCAAATCATTTATCCTGGCACAGAACCATTCCATGGACTAACGGTAGAAGAACTGCGCTATGGCGAGTTTGTCGAAACCCCAGAAGGGGCAGCCCTCTTGCTGCGACCTGTGGTTGAGTACGCTGTGCCCGATGAGCCAGATGTTCCTTCTCAAGCTTCGATTAATGAATCCGGCTTGACAGCGATTGAACTACGAGCAGTACAGCGTTTGCCCTTTAAGGATGGAGAGCGCGTTAAGTCTGTAGAAGGACAAGAGTTACTCCGGACTCAGCTTGTGCTGGAAATGGCTCAAGAAGGACAACACGGCGAACACACCGGTACACCTCAGCTGAGTGCTGACATTGAATTGGTTCCTACGGAAGAAGACCCTGAGGCAATGCGCCTCCAGCTTGTCATCCTAGAATCGCTAGTGATTCGTCGCGACACCGGAACTGACCCCTTAGGTGGTAATACCTCCACAAAGGTGTTAGTGGAAGATGGTGACGAGATTGCTCCAGGAGCCGTAGTTGCTCGCACCGAAATTCAGTGTAAGGAAGAAGGTGAAGTCCGAGGAATCAGAGAAGGTGCAGAAGCGATTCGTCGGATATTGGTGGTACGCGATGCCGACCGGGTAACGATCCCCATTACTGCGACACCTCAAGTCAAAGTTGGCAATTTAATCGTGGAAGAGGCAACCCTAGCCGACGGGACATCTGCCCCAGAGTCCGGTCAAGTTGTCAAAGTCACACCCGAAGCCGTTACCTTGCGGCGGGCACGTCCTTACCGGGTTTCTGCCGGAGCGGTGTTGCAAATTGAGAATGGCGATTTGGTGCAACGAGGAGACAACTTAGTGTTGCTGGTGTTTGAGCGTGCCAAAACAGGGGACATCATTCAGGGTCTACCGAGAATTGAAGAACTATTAGAGGGACGTAAACCCAAGGAAGCCTGTGTCTTAGCCAAACGTCCTGGTGAAACACAAGTGGTTTACGAGCAAGACGAAACCGTTGACGTCAAAGTGATTGAGGATGATGGTGTGGTTGCTGATTATCCGGTTGGTCCGGGGCAAAATGCCATGGTCTCCGATGGTCAGAAAGTACTAGCAGCAGAAGCCCTTACTGATGGACCTGCCAACCCCCATGAAATTTTGGAGATTTTCTTCAATTACTCCTTGGAACAAGGAAAAGGGGTGTACGAGTCAGCACTGGTTGGACTGCAACAAGCTCAGGCATTTTTGGTCAACGAGGTGCAGTCGGTGTATCAATCTCAGGGGATTGATATTTCTGACAAACACATTGAGGTGATTGTGCGACAAATGACCTCAAAAGTCCGGGTGGATGACGGTGGTGATACAACCATGCTCCCTGGAGAACTCGTTGAGTTGCGACAACTTGAAACGGTAAACGACGCGATGGCAATCACGGGCGGCGCACCTGCTCAATACACTCCCGTACTGCTAGGGATTACCAAAGCCTCGCTCAATACTGACAGCTTCATTTCAGCTGCATCCTTCCAGGAAACCACCCGTGTCCTAACGGAAGCCGCGATTGAAGGGAAGTCTGACTGGCTGCGAGGACTGAAGGAAAACGTGATCATTGGACGCCTGATTCCGGCAGGAACTGGCTACAACGCTTATGAAGAACCTGCCATTAGCACGATTGATACAGACTACACGAATGGCTCTGGGGCCTACTCCTACGAGCGCTTCGAGGGAGGGGACTTGGATCAAGATGACCCCTTAGATGTCGTCTTGGATGACCGGACAGCCCGTGCTTACAGCTTAGAGGAGCGGAACAACTTAATCAGTGGGGGTGGTAACTTCTCATCTGTAATCGATGACGAAGACTCGGATTTTAAAGATGACTTTGAAGGCGAGGAAGAATAAAGTCTGAGGTGTAAAAAATGAAGGATGAAAAGATTTTTCATCCTTCACTTCTGAGCTATTCAATAATCTCAGTTACGAAAAGTGCGGAGAGTGTCAACCTCTTTGTTCGGTTTGTAATTCTCCGGTGCGGACAGACAACGATGTTGTTTGATTACCGCGCCGGATTTTCATTTGGAGAACCTCACCGACGCCACTATTTTCAACAATTCGCTGCAACTGTTCGGGAGCAGTGACATCAGTTCCGTTAATTTGAATAATTACATCGCCTCGACGAACTCCAGCAGAGGCGGCGGGGCTGTCGGGAACAACCTGGGCAACAAGGACACCATTGACTTCTGGCACTGTAAAGGGTGAGTTGGGGTCACGGTTATTCTCTGCGGCAATT
Organism: Kastovskya adunca ATA6-11-RM4; assembly: GCA_019359445.1. Classification (GTDB taxonomy): domain Bacteria; phylum Cyanobacteriota; class Cyanobacteriia; order Cyanobacteriales; family Coleofasciculaceae; genus Kastovskya; species Kastovskya adunca. The sequence continues at coordinate 71,280 of JAHHHJ010000011.1, forward strand.
TGAGGTGTCAGGAGGAGCATCCGAATTCCCAGGAAAGGATGGATAACTTTTTCCCCACGTGCTAGGCGATTGGAAATCTCTTTGGCTTTGTTGATGGGAATCGCAAAGCCAATGCCCATGGCGTCAGGGCGAATAGCTGTATTGATGCCGATTACTTCGCCTTGCTGATTCAACAAAGGGCCGCCGGAGTTACCCGGATTGATGGCGGCATCGGTTTGAATGAAATCGAGGCGCTTGTCAGGAATGCCAACTTGAGCGCTGGAGCGTTGCAGGGTGCTGATAATCCCTAAGGTAACGGTGTTGTCGAAGCCGAGAGGATTACCAACGGCGATCGCCCAATCTCCAACTTGTACGCTGTCTGAATCTCCTAGAGGGGCAATAGGTAAATCGCCAGCATTAATTTTAACTACTGCTAAATCAGTAACTTCATCTGCTCCTTGGACTTTGCCTTCTAAGGTGCGTCCGTCCTTTAAGATGACAGTTACTCTATCGGCTTGATTCACCACATGAGCATTGGTGAGAATCAATCCGCTGTGGTCAAAAATAAACCCCGATCCTACGCCTCGTAATAGTCTCTCTTGGGGTGGGGTCTGCAATTGCTCGCCAAAGAAGCGCCGGAAGAAAGGGTCATCAAATAAAGGATCGATACGGCGCGTAACCGTGCGTTCCGTGTCAATCTGGACAACCGCATTGCCAACTCGATTGACTGCCGCTGTCACAAAGCTACCGCCCGTCGTGTCGGTAATCGGTGGTCTTTGGGCAAGTAGTGTAGACGGCTGTACTGGCCCTGCCTGAGATGGCAGCACTTGTATAAAACCAACCATTAGGACAAGTCCGAAAACGGTGGCAAGTAAGTAAGTAGGGAACCGGTTTAGGGAGTGAAAAACTTTTGTCAATCGCATAGTTTTAATTCTTGAGTTTCGACCGTATTTCAACAACAAAACTTCCTCAAAGAGGTGTAATTGTCGCTACAACTAGCCTGACAAATATTGTGACAGTTCTACACTGTCATTGTTTAAATTCAGTTACTGAGGACGTTGCTGCTACGATGTAGGTTTCTGTAGGGAAATATCATTCATCCTGCGCTGTCATTGTCGCGAAAAAGACCAGCCCCGCGAGTCTCCACTCTAAGCTACGATCAAAAATGCAGGATACTGACGCGTAATCGCAACTCTCATCTGGAGCTGACCCCATTGATTAATGAAACCTTTTCCATTTCTGGGAAAGACGAACATTCCCATATAGTGGATGGCGATCGCACCCACACGCAACATGCTCGTGGTGAGGGATCGTCAGCACATCGCCATGTTCACGACGAAGAATCTCTACGACGAATTGTGAATCGGCTGTCTCGGATTGAAGGACACATTCGAGGCGTGAAGACGATGGTGCAAGAGAGTCGTCCCTGTCCGGATGTGCTGGTGCAAATTGCGGCTGTACGGGGGGCACTCGATCGCGTGGCACGGATTATCTTAGATGAACATCTAACTCAATGTATTGGTCGTGCAGCGGAAGAAGGCAATATTGAGGTAGAAATTGAAGAGTTAAAAGCCGCGCTGGATCGATTTTTACCCTAGTCCTCGACCGTCGCACCGGAGACGGGGATTCCTCTGATTTTCAAGACGAGAACTTAGCGGTTGTTTATCGCTGCTGAAAGCCGGATGGAGAGGCGATCGCTCTTTTACCCCAACCGCATCACGACCGCAAAAGAGCGAAACCTCTCATGGCGCGATCGCTAAAAAAAAGCAAAAAAAAGGGAGAGACATTCCCTTTCTCCACCCTTCGTTCCTTGTCAATTTTTAATATTTAGATTTATTCGTTGGTTTTAGTTTCTGTACCAATTGCTCCCGGTGCGTTGACTTGTAATCGACTCAGTTGCTATTGATTGATTGCAAGAGCTAGCCTCGCCAAGCGACTGTATCCCAGTTTCAGCGAATAGAGCTAAACCCAAATTGAGGTTTTCGTTCTTGCCTGTCAGTGAGCGGTGGCTTTTGCCTGATTCCTTCATAAAATTTAACAGTTATTTTGAGATATTGCAACATTTATTCATATTTTTTGACTAACCTTGATTAAAAAGGATGCTATATATGGCTATCTCTACGCCTGATTGGCACAAAATCCCCTTGATCCCCGTCAAGTAAGTTCCTAATCACCCTCTTCCCCTGACCGATATCAGGGATTTACCCCATCAGGTAAAACTGCAGTTTATGCCAGCTCATATAGAGAAGACCTGCATTCGTTGCTATACTGCCCACTTCACGCCAATTCTTGGTACAAGTTACATCAGCGATCGCTCCTAGTTGTTTCCCGTGATACAAAAGCCCTTTGGCTTTTGTATCTCAGTTGTGGTCTGATAGTCACATCAGGGCAAACAATCTATGAGACTATAGCCGAGGGGAGTTCTCTATGGTTTGCCTCGGTTGGCGACTGAGCGTTCAAGTCATTCACAACCATAAGCCGCCTTACTTATTAATCCTCATCTATTTGCTCTGTGTCCCTGTTATCCATGCCATTGCATAACTCTTTGCGTCGGACTAAAATTGTTGCCACGATTGGCCCTGCCACCAGTCATCCAGATATTCTCAAAGCATTAATTGAAGCCGGGGCAACAACCTTGCGGCTCAATTTTTCCCACGGGACTCATGAAGATCATCAGCGCAGCATTCGCTTAATTCGTCAGACCGCGTTTGAACTCAATCAGCCAGTGGGGATTTTGCAAGACTTGCAGGGGCCAAAGATTCGGCTGGGGCGGTTTGAGACGGGTGCGATTATTCTCACAAAAGGCGATCGCTTCACACTTACCAGCCAACCTGTAGTCGGAACCCAAACCATTAGTTCCGTCACCTACGAACCTTTAGCTGATGAAGTCCCACCGGGAGCAATCATTCTCCTTGATGACGGCAAAGTCGAAATGCTCGTTGAGGAAGTAGACAAACAAAAACGCGAGTTGCGCTGTCGCGTCGTTGTGGGTGGCACCCTCTCCAACAACAAAGGTGTCAACTTCCCTGGTATTTACCTATCCATCAAGGCACTGACAGACAAAGACCGCCGGGATTTGATGTTTGGTCTAGACCAAGGCGTTGATTGGGTTGCTCTCAGCTTTGTTCGTAACCCCCAAGACATGCTGGAGATCAAGGAATTAATTGCCAGTGCTGGGAAGCAAGTACCCGTAATTGCCAAGATCGAAAAACACGAAGCAATCGAGCAGATGGAGGCAATTCTTTCCCTCTGCGATGGCGTCATGGTGGCAAGAGGCGACTTGGGGGTGGAATTACCCGCTGAAGATGTCCCTATCCTGCAAAAGCGACTTATTGCTACCTCCAATCGCCTGGGCATTCCTGTAATCACAGCAACTCAGATGCTCGATAGCATGGTGCACTCCCCACGACCGACTCGTGCGGAGATTTCTGACGTTGCCAATGCGATTCTAGATGGCACCGATGCCGTCATGCTCTCCAATGAAGCCGCTGTTGGAAAATACCCCGTTGAAGCTGTGGCGACAATGGCACGCATTGCCACCCGTATCGAGCAAGAACAACTTGTTCGCAATGTAGACGCCACTCGCTGCTCGATTCCGAACGCAATTTCTCAAGCAGTTGGTCAAATTGCCGAACAGCTAGATGCCGCAGCGATTATGACCCTGACGAAAACAGGGGCTACGGCGCGGAACGTTTCCAAGTTTAGACCTCGCATTCCGATTCTTGCCATCACCCCCCACGTAGACGTAGCCCGACAGCTACAACTCGTTTGGGGAGTCAAACCGCTGTTGGTCTTAGATTTACCCTCCACAGGTCAAACTTTCCAGGCGGCAATCAACGTCGCTCAGGAAAAGCAACTCCTAGCAGATGGGGATCTAGTCGTGATGTCCGCAGGTACACTGCAAGGTGTACCTGGCTCAACCGACCTAATTAAGGTAGAGGTCGTGTCTGCTGTGCTCGGTCAAGGAGTTGGCGTTGGTCAGGGATCAGTCAGCGGTCTAGCACGGGTGGCTCATAGTGCCAAGGAAATCACTACCTTCAATCCCGGTGAAATCTTAGTGGCATCTCAGACTAATGCTGAGTTTGTTGATGTGATTCGTAAGGCAGCAGGGATCATTACCGAGGAAGAAAGCTTGACCAGCCACGCGGCTATAATCGGTTTACGCCTAGGTGTACCCGTGATTGTGGGCGTGAAAAATGCCACAAATATTATTCGCGACGGCGCAATTTTGACCTTAGATACCCATCGCGGCTTAGTTTACTCTGGTGCAATTGCTGGGAATTCTAGCAGCAACGGAGCGTTAATGGTTTAGTCCAGAATCGGTATTAATTCCAGCTTCAGTTGTCATTTTGAACAACACACAGAGGAATGTATATCCCTACAGGCATAGCGGCGTTGACTACAAAGCTTGATGTTGCCCGTAGGGATTTTGCTGTTTGTGAGGTGTCCCTACAGGCTGTCTTATACCAATTTCATAAAATAGCGCTACAAATTGACCCCCCTAACCCGCCTTATTTATTTACCAATTGACCCCCCTAACCCCCCTTATTAAGAGGGGAAATACAAGTTTTTCTTTCGCCACTGGGATAGTACCTGTAGCAAACATTCAGGAAATTGGTATTAATACGCGCCGAGTTATCGCTACACCCAAAAAGTAGTTAACGGATTTACTCTTGATCGATAGAAAAATAGATAACCAAAAATTATAAATTGCTTAGTATCTCCTGATACTTATCATTTTGTATCTTTAAATATAAACTTATGTTAAAAATATAGTGAGCTAAAAACTCCTATCTATTAATCCCTAAAAGAATTCCTATTTAAGGAAGTAACTTTTATGTTTACTGAAAGCGGCACCCAGTCTCCTCACCATGTGGTCATTATCGGGGGTGGATTTGGCGGACTTTATGCCACAAAGGCATTAGGAAGCGCTCCTGTCAAAGTAACCCTGATCGACAAGCGGAACTTTCACTTATTTCAACCACTCCTCTACCAAGTGGCTACAGGTGGCTTATCTCCCGGTGATATTTCCTCCCCCCTACGAGCCGTTTTGAGTCGCAACAAAAACACAGAAGTGCTGATGGGGGAAGTAACTGATGTTGACCCAGAACAGAAAACAATTAAGCTGCGGGATAAATCCCTCAGCTACGATACGCTGATTGTCGCTACAGGAGTCAGTCACCACTACTTCGGCAACGACCAATGGTCAGAGCAAGCACCGGGATTGAAAACCGTTGAAGATGCCTTAGAAATGCGGCGGCGGATTTTTCTTGCCTTTGAAGCGGCAGAAAAAGAAACTGATCCCGAAAAGCGCCGTGCTTGGTTGACTTTTGTGATCGCTGGCGGTGGCCCTACCGGAGTGGAACTAGCAGGAGCATTGGCAGAACTGGCGTACAGCACCCTGAAACATGACTTCCGCAATATCGATACCTCGGAAGCGAGAATTCTATTGCTGGAAGGGATGGAGCGGATTTTGCCACCTTACCCGCCGGAATTATCAGCAAAAGCTCAAGCTTCGCTGGAGAAGTTGGGGGTAATGGTACAAACCAACACCCTAGTGACTAATATTGAGGGCGATCGCGTTACTGTACGTCGTGGCGACCAAACTGAAGAAATTCCCACCCAAACTGTTCTCTGGGCAGCCGGAATGAAAGCTTCAGGAATGGGTGCCGTACTACAAAACTGTGCGGGGGCAGAACTCGACCGCGCCGGACGAGTCATCGTGTCCCAAGACCTCAGCCTTGCCAACCATCCCAACATTTTTGTGATTGGGGACTTGGCAAACTTTCCGCACCAAGATGATAAACCCCTGCCAGGAGTTGCCCCGGTAGCGATGCAAGAAGGGCAATATGTCGCCAATTTAATCAAACGGCGGCTCCAAGGTCAGACCCTGAAGCCATTCCGCTACTTTAACTACGGCAGCTTGGCAGTAATTGGACGGCACGCCGCCGTTGTCGATTTTGGGATGGTGAAATTTTCCGGTTTCCTGGCTTGGCTGACCTGGATTTTCATCCACATCTACTTCCTGATTGAGTTTGATAATAAGCTGCTGGTGCTGATTCAGTGGGGTTGGAACTACTTCACCCGCAAACGCGGCGCACGCCTCATTACCGGAGCCGAGGCACTACCTGAGGTGGAAGTCGAGGTACCGGATACTTATCAAACAACAGTTAAGGTTTAGGAGAGACCGTCGCTACTAGCACTGCAATAAATCTTATTAGTACCAACTGAGGGTAAGATTTGTCTGACAAATTTCTCTGGAAGAAGGGGAAATTTTGGTAAAACAGCGATCGCCTGCATTAGTTTCTGCCTGTAACGGATCAAGCCGAGATTCACGCAAATCTCAGCTTGATTCCCATAATGTTCGGGCAGACTTCCTATTGCCGGTGAAGTATACTGCTCTATTGCCGACAGGCTGATCCGTCTGGAGGGCAAAAGTTTGTATTTTTCAGATTTTGCACTATCCCCCTAACCCCCGATAAAGTAGGGGAGATCAGCAGGGGGTAAACAATGATTGAGAACATCACAAAATGTGAACATTTCCGACTGTAATGGCGGGAAAGACAAGACTACAGCATTCTTAAAGCATCAGTGCCATCTCAAAATCCATCTCAGGTATGGGCGTAACTGCTAGATTGGTATTAAAACTTTTGTGCAAACCCTTCAACTCAGCTCTCTATTACTCTTAACTCCCCTAGGGAAGAGGGTAGCCTGCTTAGTTGTAGCTGAAGCGATGCACCCCATTTAGTCAGACATGACGCAAAGCGACTCCATCCAAGTCGTTTGAAGTTGCCTTACTCCTCACACCTATGAGCAATTTTCCAGACTTGTCTAGTCACGGTTTCAAGGTTGTCAAAGAATTAGGACACAATCGCGTCGGTGGGAGAGTAACTTATCTTGCCCTTAACCGTGTCAATCGGCAGCCCATTGTTATCAAGCAGTTTCAGTTTGCTAAAGGCAACGCAACTTGGTCAGGCTACGATGCCTATGAACAGGAAATTCACATCCTACAAGGGCTAAATCATCCTGGTATTCCCCGTTACCTCCAGTCATTTCAGACGGCGGATGGCTTTTGTATGGTGCAGGAGTACAAAAAGGCTCCTAATCTTGCCGTACCCCGCAGTTTTGACGCGGATGAAATTAAGCAAATTGCGATCGCTCTTTTAGAAATCCTGATTTACCTGCAAAACCGCATACCTTCCGTCAGCCATCGCGACCTGAAACCGGAAAACATTCTCGTTGATGAAAACATCAATGTTTTCCTGGTGGACTTTGGGATGGCGCGTTTAGGGGAAGGGGAAGTGGCAATGAGTAGTGTTGCCAAAGGGACATTAGGCTTTATTGCCCCCGAACAACTGTTTAACCGCCAGATTACCGAAGCCTCAGACCTCTACGGCTTAGGCGTCACCTTAATTTGCTTGCTCACCGGGACAAAATCTGCCGAGATTAGCGAGTTAATCGACGACGACTACCGAATTAACTTCAAGCACCTAGTACCCAAACTCAGTTTGCGGATGCTGGACTGGTTGGAAAAGATGGTGGAACTCAAGCCCAAAGACCGTTTCCCCAATGCCGCCGCTGCCTTGGAAGCTCTCAGGGCAATTTATGTGATCCGCGTTCCGGAAGTGCGGCTGAGTCAACCGAGTTTGGAGTTTGTGGCTGAGAAGCTGGGGGAAAGGTTAACGCAGGTTGTCATGATTAACAACCCCGTGCCGGATACAGTGCTGGAAGGTCACTTTGAAGTCGCCCCCCATCTAAGCGATCCTCCTCATACCCCCGATTTCCATACCTGGATTGCCTTTGGACAACCCAAATTTGCCGAAAATCAAGTATTGTGTCCGATTACGATCGACACGGGTAAGCTGATGGCGGGGCGAGTTTACGAGCGAGAAGTCCTGGTTCATACCAACTCTCAACCCGCAACGCAGGTCGTAAAAGTCAAGCTCCAAACGGCTCCCATTCCCGTTGCTTTGAAAAAGTTACCTTTACTTTCCCTGGGTTTGCTCGTCTGCTTTGCGGCAGCAGCGACCTGGGTTGAGACAACAGCTTGGGCAGGAATTATTAATAAAAGTGGGTCGATGGGAGTGGCGATCGCGGTTTTTGTGACTGGCTTTGTGGCGATGTTTGGCTTGGCAGCCGCCGTAACCTCAGGAATGATCTCGAAGTTAGTTGCGAAAGTGCGATCGCGGTTTGGAATTGCCCTCAAGACCCTTGATGCGGCGATCGTTGCCTTTTTTGCTGGGGCGGCTGCCCTATTTGTGGCTGCCTTTGGGGCACAGTTTCGCGCCCCCGATGCGGCGATCGCTGCCTTTGCCGCCGTAGATGCGGTGGTATTTATGGCAGTCTTTGAAGGGGAAAACATTACCAAAAGCTGTCTCGACCGAGGCTTTAGTAAACGTTTGGCATTGGGGGTGTCGTTACTAGCCGCAGGTTTGGGGATTAGTTTGGGGGTTGGCTTCAAGTTGGGGTTTTCTCATCCGGCAGTCACGGCTGCTGTTTTAGGAACTAGTTTTCCCCTCACCTTGATGATTCTGTATCCACCTTTGGCGCGGGCAAAACGAATTTCCAATTACCGCCGCTCCCAAGATCATTTGATTAAGCCTTAGTTCAGTTGTTCTTAGGTAGCGATCGCGACCTAGTTTTTGTAAATTTATTGACTTTCATGCCCCATACCTATGACCTACGCCTTGTCGGACTGTCGATCATCATTGCTGTCTTTGCCTCTTACACGGCAATTAATCTAGCTGAACGAGTGACAGCCTCAGAAGAGCGCAGTCGCGATCTGTGGTTAATGGGTGGCGCAAGCGCTATGGGAATGGGCATTTGGGCAATGCACTTTGTCGGCATGTTAGCCTTTTGCCTGCCAATCCCGATCGCCTATAACTTGCCGATTGTCTTGGTTTCCCTACTAACAGCAATTGTTGGCTCTTTGATTGCTCTATTTTGGGTAAGCCGCCCCACCCTAAATCTGCTTCAGCTAATCTCTGGTAGCGTCTTCATGGGAGGGGCGATCGCCTCGATGCATTACACGGCGATGGCAGCGATGCAAGTAAGAGCGATCGTCGAGTACCACCTCCTTGGCGTTACCTTATCCATACTCATTGCCATTGGCGTGTCGGGAGTAGGATTGTGGCTTATCTTTCAGCTTCGGGAAGAAGTGTCAAAGTTGAGCAACTGGCGACAGTTTGGCGGTGCAACGATCATGGGTTTAGCCATTCCGATCATGCACTACACGGCAATGGCAGCCGTTACCTTCATCCCCGGAGACACTCCTCCCCCTCAATCCCGCTACTCCCTCGACACTCCTTTGCTGGCAACCGCGATTGGGGTAGTGACGCTGTTGATTCTAGCAATGGTAATGTTAGTGGTTGTTGTCTCTCAACACATTGCCCACAAAAACGCCAAAGCCGCCGAAGCCGCGATCGCCCAAAAACAAAAACTAGAGCAAACTCTCCAGCATCTGCAAGGAACCCAAGCACAACTGATTCAAGCGGAGAAAATGTCCGCTTTAGGTCAGCTTATCGCTGAAATTGCCCATGAAATTAACAATCCCATCACCTTTGTTCACGGCAACCTTGACTATGTCGATGAATATACTCAAGCTATCCTAAAGCTCTTACATCTTTATCAACAGCAGCTTACCAATCCAAGCCCAGAAATAGCATCAGTCGCTGAGGAAATTGAGCTGGACTTTATCAAACAAGATTTACCGAAGCTGTTATCTTCAATGCAGGTTGGGTTAAAACGCATCCAGCAGCTTGTTTTTTCCTTGAAAAACTTTTCCCGTTTGGATGAAGCAAAAGTGAAGCCCGTTAATATCCAAGAAGGGATTGATAGCTCCTTGCTCATCCTGCAACATCGATTCAAACCTAAGGGGAAATTTCCGGGTATTGAAGTGATTAAGAAGTACAGCGAACTTCCCTTGGTGGAATGTTACCCCGAACAACTCAACCAGGTATTTTTGAACCTGATTGGTAATGCGATTGATGCCTTAGAGACTAGGGAAGAAGGGCGTGCGGAAGAGGAAAATCAGCTCATAATCGAGACGAAACTGCTAGATAGCGATCGCGAAGATCCTTCAAAGCCAGCTTGCGTACTAATTAGTATTGCTGATAACGGTACGGGAATGACCGAAAACGTTAAAAGACGGCTATTTGAACCGTTTTTTACCACTAAACCCGCTGGCAAAGGAACTGGATTAGGTTTATCTATTAGCTATCAAATCATCGTTGAAAGACACGGCGGTGAGTTGCAATGTCATTCAGAACCAGGAAAGGGAACAGAGTTTTTTATAAAAATTCCCCTAGGTCAGCCCGAGTCAGAGCCAGCGGCTATCGTCCCTGCTGAACGAAAATTAGTAGAGACGTAGCAGGCTAAGTCTCTAGATGGTAAAAATTTCAGATTTAATGCAGATGGAGAAACATAATTCTGACTCACCGTCAACCAATTCTCCGCCATTGAGCAAACCGACTGATGAGGTGACAACTCAGTCGGTCAATGATTCCTGGAGAAACCGCATTACCGGGGTCTGGAGCAATGCGACAGGACGCTTGACGAAACTCCTCCCTGTCGAGCAAGTAGCACAGACGGCGGTGGGATGGTTTAGCGTCAGCGATGAGCAAGTTGCAGAGATTTTGGAGACGGTGCGAGCCGAACTCCCCACCACGGAAGCGCTTCTGATTGGGAAACCTCAAGCTGGGAAAAGTTCGATTGTGCGGGGACTTACCGGGGTTTCTGCGGAAATTGTTGGTCAGGGATTTCGTCCCCACACGCAACACACTGAGCGCTATGCCTATCCGTCTAGCGACCTGCCGTTGCTCATTTTTACGGATACGGTGGGGCTGGGGGATGTAAACCAAGATACTCAGGCGATCATTGAGGAACTAGTTGATGATTTGCAAGAGGAAACTCGCTGCGCCAAAATCTTGATTCTGACGGTCAAGATTAATGATTTTGCCACTGACACGTTACGCCAAATTGCCGCTCAGTTGCGCTCTTCATCTCCAGATATTCCCTGTCTGCTAGTAGTTACCTGTTTGCATGAGGTGTATCCTTCCGGTACCGCCGATCATCCTGCCTATCCCCCCGACTATCAGGAAATCAACCGCGCCTTTGCTGCACTTCAGCAAGCCTTTGCCAAAGTATGCGATCGCTCCGTACTGATTGATTTCACCCTAGAAGAAGACGGCTACACTCCAGTATTTTATGGCTTAGAGGCGCTATCAAATTCTTTGGCAGAACTGCTCCCTGAGGCGGAAGCCCAAGCGATTTATCAGCTCTTGGATCGGGGAGAAACTGGTGAGCAAATTGGCAACCTCTACCGGGATGTGGGACGCCGTTACATTTTGCCCTTTTCGATCATGGCAGCCACCCTCGCGGCGGTTCCCCTGCCCCTTGCCACTATGCCTGTGCTGACGGCTTTGCAAGTCTCGATGGTGGGGTTGCTGGGAAAATTGTACGGACAGACGCTGACGCGATCGCAAGCCGGGGGTGTGGTCAGCGCTATTGCCGGGGGATTCCTCGCCCAAGCAATCGGACGGGAGTTGGTTAAATTTATCCCCGGCTTTGGAAGTGTGATTGCCGCATCCTGGGCGGCATCTTATACCTGGTCACTAGGGGAAGGAGCCTGCGTTTACTTTGGTGACTTAATGGGCGGGAAGAAACCCGATCCCAAAAAGATTCAGTCGGTGATGCAAGAATCCTTTAAGACAGCGCAAGAGCGGTTTAAGCACATCAAACGTTAGCAATTAATTAGTAGTGCGATTAGATACAGAACAACTAGCGATCGCATTCAATTCTTGAGTCACCTACTTGTTAATACCAGTTCTGCAAAAAAGTGGATCGATATCCTCGATCCACCATCCACAGCAATTAGTACGCAGGGTAACCCACAGTCAGTTTTTAGTTACGCCAGTTTAACCAACTTGGCGCTCAACTCCCACATGAGATCGCCCTTTTCATCATCGCGGGCTTGGGGAGAAACCTTTTGAACAAAGGACTTGCCATCTTTCTTCTGGCGATTGCCCCAACTCCAGTAGGCACCGGATTGCTTGTACTCAGGATCGGCAACTACCGCCGCCACACGCTCGCCTGACAACTCCTGAGACACGTATCCTCCGGTGATGTTTTTCTGAAACCAGGGGAAGATTTTCTGAAACAGAGGATAGTGGTTTCTAAATAGCGGCGTGTCTGCAACACATCCTGGGTAAAGAGAACTGAAAGTAATACCCGTTGACTGATGATATCGCCGATGCAGTTCCCGCATGGTCAGCACGTTGCAGACTTTGCTGTCTTTGTACGCCTTGACGGGTTCAAAATCCTTGCCGTCAATCATCGAGATTGGCTCCTTAAAGCCCTCTGCAAAACCAGCCAGATTGCCCAAGTCCGGACGCGGCGGAATCTTCCCACCCAGCTCGTCCGGGTTGTGCGTCACCGTTCCCAAAATCACTAACTTTGGCTCCGAAGAGGGCGCTTTTTTTAGATCCTCAAGCATGAGGTTAGACAAGAGGAAATGACCGAGGTGATTGGTGGTGACTGTCAACTCATAGCCTTCTGGGCTTCGCAGTGGCTCCTTTAACAAAGGCATATATATGGCGGCGTTGCACACCAAAGCATCCAGGGACATACCTCTTGCCCTAAAGATGCTCACAAACTGGCGAACGCTCTCCAAGGAGCCTAGATCAATATGCATAAGGGTGTAGCTGTCCTGCGGTATGCCTACCGTTTGAGCCGCTTTTTGGGCTTTATCTAAATCCCGACAAGCCATTACTATGTGCCATCCCCTTTTGGCAAAGGCTTTCGCGGCGTACAAACCGACCCCTGAAGAGGCACCTGTGATGACAACCGTTGGCTTCTGCTGAGGTTCCATTCTGTTCCGACTCTATTAACCGTGTTGACTTTACTTTAAAATCTTAAGTCACTCTCAGCTAGACCGTAGTTTTACCGCATCCTATGTTGGGCTTTTTGGCAAAGAAGCTTCAGCGCGAAAACCTGAGGCAATTTCGTCCATCTGCTTTGGCGGCATACAAGGCTTTATCTGCCAGTTGCAATAAGTCATCGCTTGTTTCACCATCATCGGGGAACATTGCCAAACCCACCGAAACCGTAGCAAATATTTCCTGTTCTCCAGATTCCACACCCAAGACTTGAAAGGATAAGCGTATTTGCTCGGCACATTGACACGCCTGCTCCCACGGCATATTTGGCAAAGCTAATACAAATTCTTCACCGCCATATCGACAGGCCATATCGCTAAATCGGGTGTGACGGCGAAGCACGTTTCCAAATACCTTCAATACGCGATCGCCACCCTGATGACCAAAGGTGTCGTTGATTTTCTTGAAGTAATCGATATCCATCAAAATAATTGCCAGCGGATACTTCCCCTGTGCTGCCCGCGCCAGTTCTTTGGGAAGCGTCTCTTCAAAGTAACGGCGATTGAATAAGCCCGTAAGCCCATCGCGAATTGCCTGTTCCCGTAGCTTGACTTGCAGCGCCTCAATTTCCAGTAGCTGAGTTTGCAACCGTTCGTTGGCACTGCGGAGTTTAGTTTCCGCCAGATAACGTTGAGTGATGTCGCGCAAAACCACCAGTCGTCCCGTTAAACCTCCGAGGCGATCGCGCAACGGTGAAATCCGCAACTCCACATAGCGAGGATCAACCCAATCCATCAAAATCTCTGTCTCGAAATCTTCGTTGTCATAGCAAAGCCTAACGATCTCAGGCCATCTTGCTAGAACTTCATCGACATACTGCCCGACGCATACCCCTGTCGTTCCGATGAGACGTTTTGCCGCCGGGTTGATATCGACGATGCGGTTGTGCACATCTAGAACGAATACGCTGTCACTCATGCTTTCGACTAACGTGTCACGCGCCACCGGAATCAGGTCAAACAGGCGGAAGCGAAAGAGGCTGGCAGAAAAAAACAGCCCCGTCACCATAAAACACATGGGAGTGATGTTCAGACCAGGAGGGGTGAGAGCCAGCATGTAGGCGCTGCTGCCTAGCAAGGGAATAAGGGCACCCACTAACACCGTTCTGGACTGACGGCGATACAAGGCAGAAGGTCGCAAAGCCGCCTTAGCCAGGAGTAATGTGCTTGTAAGCGTGTAGACATAAACCCATGCCATCACCCAAAAGAAACCAAGACCATGGTGGTAGATGAGGACATTGCTTCCCCTAGAACCGGGCGAGAAGCCAGTCCAGACGAGGTTGTGCCATTCGTTCGTTGCCGCCAGAGCCATATTAAAAATAGGAATGACCCATAGCCATGCCCTTTTCCGAGGTTTCAGCCACTCCTTCTGGCGCGTGAATTGGATGGCAAATATTAGGAAAAGCGTCATCAGACTGCCGGAACCGACATACTCTAGCTTCGACCAGAAAACTTTATCAGGAATAGCGATCGCAGCTGACTCTAAGGCAGCAACGGCAGCATATCCAGTCGCCGCGATCATCATCCAGGCAAAGGTTGTGCTGGCAGGGGTGGAGCGACGCCGCCATACGACGAAGGCAATGGTGGCTGAAAGGATGACAGTAATGCTAAGAATGGCAAAATAGGGATTGTATTGGAAACGCATGAGCGTGAAGCGCTCAATTATAGAAATTAACCGCTATAAGTAGTTAATTACGGCTCATTCGTCATCTTATCCGCACTCAGGGTTCAGTGCTCAAAATTTGAGAATTCTATTGGCACATCATCAGAGTGATATTGCAGCTTCAATTGAGCGATTACTGGGAGAATAGTTCAGCTGCAGCCAAGTTACACTATTGAGCGATCGCTTTGTAGAATAACAGGTAAAAGCGGTGTGACTAGCTGCCTCAAACGTAAAAAATGGTACAAACACCCACCAAAGTCCCGACACTGGAAGAGTTTCTGAAACTTCCGGAAACTGAACCGGCTAGTGAATACATTGACGGACGGATTATTCAATCGCCAATGCCTCAAGGAGAACACAGTGCAATTCAGACTGAGTTGGCAGCCGCAATCAATGTAATACTCAAGCTACAGCGGATTGCACGAGCTTTTTCAGAGCTTCGCTGTACTTTTGGCGGGCGCTCAATCGTACCTGACATTTCTGTATTTACGTGGAAACGAATTCCGCGTAAGGAAAATGGTGGGGTTGCGAATATTTTCTCGACTGCGCCAGACTGGACAATTGAAATTCTCTCCCCTGACCAAAGCCAGACGAAAGTAACAAAAAATATTCTGCACTGTCTGAAGTCTGGGACTCAGATGGGGTGGTTAATTGATCCAGAGGAACAATCAGTGTTCGTCTATTTGCCAGATCGACCAACAGAAGTTTTTGATGAACCAGAAGCGTGTTTGCCAGTACCAGAATTTGCCAAGGATTTCCGTGTCACTTTGGGAGATTTGTTTGGTTGGCTACTGGAATAAGCGATCGCTGCTGGCTTTTTGGTACGAGCGATCGCATTTTGCTTCTTGATACAGGCTGTCGGACGGAAGTTAATCAAATTCTTGCCTGGTGAAGGGAAGTGCGATCGCCGCTTCCTGAATTAAGATGGGCAGTTAATTTGCAAGTCCTCTATAGTAGATGACCTGAGGTGATGCCGTACTCTCTCGATTACTGATGCGTTGAGTGGATTAGAAATAGCACTGCCATTGTATTTGAAGCAGATAGTCACAGCTACTTCTGAACGACGGTTCACTACACCTGCTGCTATCATGCGACTGAAATCCTCATTCCTGACCCAAATTTCATAATCAGATCCGAACTCAGACACCAATTGCTCAAAATAATCTCTGAAGAGTCTTTCTTCAGATGAAAGGATACTCGGTTCATACAGACGATCAACCATAAATGGAGCAGATATCCTTTTCACAAACTTTCTCAGACTGAACTTTTCTAAGATGTCGTTGAATCTGTTGATTCACTACAATCGCCCATTACCCTAAGCTTAAACCATTAGAGCTATCTTTATCATTTGGCTGGTTCAAATGAAAACAGATCTTCTGCCTTTGCCACAATTTTTGACCCAATCCCAGGTATCTGTCCTAACGCTTTCGGAGTTAGTGTACTGTGCTTTACTCTGAGCTTAACGATCTCCTTAGCAACAGCTCGACTGACGCCTAAAAAGCTTTCCAGCTCATCAAGTGTTGCTACGTGTATGTTCAGAGGCTTTTCCAACTTTGCTTCCCCTGGCTTTAGATAGTCAAGAATATCTGCGAGCATGAGATATGTGTGAAAGACTGTTTTGACTGCTTCTAATTTTCTAAGAGCAGCATGAACGCCTTTATTCGTGAGTTTATGGATATTTTCTAGATAACTACCGAGGAGATCAATGTGAGCCTTTGCAAGCTTTCTATTTGATTCACTTTCTATTGCTTTGTCCATAAAAACCCATAGTCGGTTGATATACTGAGCTTGCCCTAACTTACGACCGTTGTTCGTCTCTTGAGTAGGAGGAAACAATTCGTCAGCAATCCCCTCTATCAGGCGTCTACAGGTTGTCAAGGCGTGTGACCATTCTTCTGGATTCTCACTGGAGACAGATTTGAATGCGACCATCAACTTCTCAGCTAACTCAGGATTCAAATCCAGAAGTTTATCATCAACCTCCTCTCGGAGATAATCGAAAGTACTTCGTGGTGTCTCGGAAAATGCCAACTTGTTAAATAAGTTAGTTGCTTTATCGTGCGCTGCTCTACGCACGTAGCTAATACGGCGCGATAAATTAGACTTATAGAATTGACCGTCATTATTTCTCTTTGTCCTAACGAGATCAGCGTATTTCTCTTCTATAAAATCAATGCCTGCTAGCCCACCTCCTGCTTCATCAATCAGGAAGGTGACATCGTCAGCTTTTATACCTAATTCCTCTAATCTCTTTAGTCTATTTACTCCTTCAGTAATACGTTCTTCATTCTTTTTACCCTTACTTTCCTCAGATGCAACTAAAGCATCAATGTAATCTATGAATGGGGAAGCATAATCTACTTTACCAAGCTGTATGTCGCACCATTTAGAAATATTTTCTTCACCTATAATTCGCGCCACTCTCAATAACTTCTGTATTCCTGAAAGGACACTTCCCTTCGGAGCTTCCAACTCGTCCAGTGCTTCTTTAAGTAACTTGAGAGCTTCTTCCTTGAGATTAACCATAGAAAATTCTGGAATGATTAAGACAGCTATGCCTACGGTTATCTAACACCGTTATTCGCCATGCTATCCCACAGTAAGAGGCCTATCACTCACAAACGAATGTTAGCGACAATAGCGGTATAAGCCGTCTAGTTGAGGTGTGAGGCAATGGTGCAATTAAAGGTGTGGCAGTGGGTGGTGTTGGCACTTCCGATCGCGATAATCGTCGGTTTCTTGCTGATATCCGCAGGGGTGCAGATTCACGATTGGGGCATTAATTGGATTTGGGGCGTATTTACCGTTTTATTAGTAGGGTGGCGTTGGCTGCTGGTGAAGTGGACTCGACCTGCGATAGATCAACTAGAAGCAGTAATGGCGCAAGTCAGCGAAGAATTGGAACCTGCTTCAGACGAGACAACAGCAATACCTGCGGGAAATGACGCTACAAAGAAAGCAGAAGGTGCGCTCCAAGAAATCCTGAAAACGGCACAGAGCGATCGCCCAATTTGGGAAGACTGGCAAACCTTTTGGCAGCGATGCCAGGATCTAGTCGCCGCGATCGCTAATATTTACCATCCGGAAGTGAAGTATCCCCTATTAGACATTTACGTTCCCCAGGCTTACAGCCTGATTCGGGGAACAGTGGATGACCTAGATCGGTGGATGCAACAACTATCCCCTGCCCTCAATCAGGTCACGGTTGGGCAAGCATACGAGGGCTACGAAGTCTACCGCAGGCTGGAACCATCCGCTCGTAAGCTTTGGCAAGCTTGGAACTGGGCACAGTGGTTCTTTAATCCTGTGGCGGCGGTAGCAAAACGAGCCACTAAGCGTTCTAGCAATCAGGCAACTCAAGAATTACTGGTGAATCTCAGCCAGTTACTACGAGAAGCAGCTCTCAGGAACTTATGTCGGCAGGCGATCGCGCTCTACGGTGGTAGCACCCTACTCCCTGCAAAATTCTCTGTTTCTACACCGACGCTACCCCAAGCAAAGACCCAAACCCTTCGAGAAATCCTGACTCAAGCCGAACCCACCGAGGACATTGAGCAAAAGCCCGTCAATATTCTGCTCGTGGGGCGAACCGGAGCCGGAAAAAGTAGCCTGATTAATACGCTGTTTCAGGCAGACCGCGCCGCCGTCGATGTGTTGCCCACTACCGATAAAATTCAAAATTACCATTGGCAGACCCAAACTGGGGAAGCACTCACGCTTTGGGATACTCCCGGTTACGAGCAAGTGAATCAGGGGGATCTGCGGGAGGTAGTGCTTGACTATGCTACTCATGCCGATCTGCTGCTGCTCGTCACTCCAGCCCTCGATCCTGCCTTGCAAATGGATGCAGACTTTCTCAAAGACATCAAGGCGGATGTTGCCGACTTACCTGCGATCGCCATTGTCACTCAGGTAGATCGTCTGCGTCCCATCCGCGAATGGGAGCCGCCCTACGATTGGCAATGGGGCGATCACCCCAAGGAAAAAGCGATCCGGGAAGCGACTGAGTATCGCGCTCAACGCCTGGGCGACTTCTGTAACGATCTGGTTTTACCCGTCGTCACCGGGGACATCAAAACAGGTCGAGCCGCTTGGGGAGTGGAGGCGCTCTCAATCGCACTAGTGGAGGCGATCGCCCCTGCCAAACAACTCCGGCTTGCCCGCTTTTTGCGGAACCTAGAAGCCCGCACCGCCGCCTCTGCTAAAATCATCGATCGCTACACCTTCCAGATGGCAACCACTCAGGGACTAGCCGCACTGCTCAAAAGTCCTGTCCTCCAGTTTATTTCCACCCTATCCACTGGCTCTCCAAACTTGGCATATCTGCTGGCACAGCAAATTCCGGTGGAACAGTTGCCCGTTGTCATTGGCAAGCTGCAAATGGCTTATGACCTATTCTCCCTTTTGAATCCTGGCGAAAACCCTCTCAGCTTTGATTTGCTCTCCCTTTGGCCCCTACTGCTAAAAAATCCCGCCTCACCAGAGCGCAACGCTTGGGCATTTGGTCACGCCCTAGTGGAGTACTGGAGTCAGAATCTGACGGTTGAACAACTACAGGAGCGGTTTGACTACTATCTACATCAGGTTTGACTGATTCAGCTTACTTAGAGGGAGCAAACCGCTTCCGTAGCGATTCGGCTCTCCGCTTGGCCGTGTCATTTTTCGGCTCCAACTTCAACACCGTTTCATAAGCTTCTAAGGCTTGAGCCGCTAACTGCTTACGTTCGTAAGTATGAGCTAGGTTATTCCAGGCGGTAACGTATTCTGGATTTTCCTTCAAGGCTTCTTTGTACTGACGGATGGCGAGGTCATACTGCTCTTGAGCAAAGTAAGCATAACCCAAAGCATTGTAGATAGGAGCAAGTTTTTCTTCCTCGGCATCCTGGGCTTTCAGGGCTTTTTGAAAGAGCTTGCTTGCTTGGGCAAAGAGTTTCTTATCTGAATAAATACTGCCTAGTTCGTAATACTCCTGTACCGTCCCTAGCTCAGTTTGTAACTTGTTTTGTATGCGTGTGAGGGAGTTCTCAACCTTACGAGTTTTAAAGACTTGACGGATGACTAGCCAGGTGATGCTAGCTAGCAAAGACAGTAAGACAGAAACATAAATAACTGGAAGAGTATTATCCATTGTTTGGTAAAGTCGTGCAGGTTTTAGTCTGTTTCCTATCTTACCGGGGAAAAATTCCAGCAGAGTAACTGCTATCCCCATCTCAATCTTGACGATGGCTACAACACAGGTTTTACGGTAGCCCCCAGTAGGCGGCTCGTTCAGCCAACCAACCGGATGCTTGCCATCGAGCGATCGCGGCATTGATTTGCTGCCGCAACGCAACATACTGTAACCCTCTGGGCATCACCACAGCCAAGGCTTCTCCTGATAGCCGCACAGGTAGCATCTGGTACTGGGGATATTCTTGCACCCAGCCAGTCAAAACGCTGTTATCCGCCGCAAAGGCATCCGCTCCCCCGTTCTCTAAAAGCGATCGCCCCGCTTCATAGGAGTCTACCCCGATTAAGTTTGCCGCCGGGAGTGTGTGTTTGATTACCGCAATTGTGCTTGAGCCATTCACTACGGCAATTTTCCCGGTGGCAACATCCCCTAAGCGTTGGATGGCGGGGTTGTTGGTCACTATACCTGTACCGTCTAGATAATAGGGTCGGCTGAAGTCCACTACGCGGGAGCGAGCGTCGGTGACGGTGACTCTGGCAATCGCCAAGTCAACTTGATCTTGCACAACTACATCGAGGCGATCGCGATTACTTACAGGCTGGAATGTCACCGCCTCCGCATTTCCCAGCAGTTCTTCTGCTAGACGTTTAGCGATATCAATTTCCAGCCCCTGCAAGTTGCCAGTGCTGTCACGAAACCCTAAAGGACGAAGGTTGTCTTTAACCGCAACAACCAGCGCGCCGCGTTTTTCAATCTTGGCTAATTCGGCGGCGCGAATCGGTGGCAGGGCCAAAAGCGATATGCTCAACCCTAGGATTAACCAAGCCAAAACTTTTAAACGCATCTGATCGGCTTTGGAGACTGAAATTCGACAACTTCTCATCGGCTTTCAATAATCAAGGCGAGCTTGCTAATGGGTTAACTGCTAATGTTTTTAACGATTAGCAAGCTAGCCATTAGCGACTGTGCAGAAACTAACATTTAGCTTTTGGCTTGTCCGGCTAATTCCACAACTTTAGTGAAGCTAGTAGGATCAAGAATTGCCAATTGTGCCAGCATCTTGCGGTTGAGCTGGATGTCGGCTTTCTTCATTTGTCCCATCAGTTGGCTGTAGCTCACACCATGTTGGCGGGCGGCGGCATTGATGCGGGTAATCCAGAGGCGACGGAAATCACGCTTACGCTTTTTGCGATCGCGGTAAGCATTCCGCAGTGCCTTCATCACATGCTGGTTAGCGGTGCGAAACAGGTTGGACTGAGAACCCCGGAACCCCTTAGCCAGTTTGAGAATTTTTTTGCGTCGCTTACGGGCGACATTACCGCGTTTTACTCGTGTCATCGTTGGTTTTTGGTTTTTGGTTGGTTGCTAGAAACTTGAATGGTAGAGGGTAAGGAGGTAACCCTTTGCTGTTTACTCTCCTCCCCTCTAAGATTTCTACAAATACGGCAGCATCAAGCGCACGTTATCAGCATCGCGCTCATCTACTAGACCAAGCTGGGATAACTCCCGCTTTTTAGCTGAGGTCTTGTGCTCTAGTAAGTGGTTCTTAAAAGCCTTACGGCGTCTAATTTTGCCAGTGCCAGTAGCACGAAAGCGCTTTGCTGCTGCTCGGCGGGTTTTTAGTTTAGGCATAGACCAAAATTCTAATAAGGGCACAATCTACAATGATACGACGAGTAGCCTCTACAGGGCAAACCAAAAATCAAGGTGACAATTCCAAAATCCGCTACAGCGATCGCTTTGGGTGCAATAGGGGCATCAGCATTAAACCTCCTGCATGAATACCTTATACCCCTCCCCAACCCTCCCCTTAGTAAGGGGAGGGAGCCAGATTTTTCTTAACTTCCACCCTTACCAAGGGGGGATAGAGGGGGGTCGAATTTTGATTCGTGCAGGAGGTCTATTGTTTACACGCAGACGGAAAGCCTCAGACTCTCAAGGCGCATAAGCTACAAAGATTTACATACAGACTTCCTCCGCCGACATCCCCAGCAAACCTGCTGCAATGCTCGGCGGTTTTTTAACTTGGCAGCGCGGACAAAGAAACCACCGCTTGAGGAAACTGGCGCTTGAGGGCAGGTAATACAGAACAGGGTTTTTTCTGCTGTAGATTATCCGCTGCGTGACCGCTAAAGGTATTCCAGCGGAACGGCCCTTTTTCAGCCGCTGACATCCACAGCAAACGCTTTGCCCGCGTCATAGCAACATAAAGCAGGCGGAACTCCTCAGCGGTTTTGAGTTGTCCTGCTTGTTCCCATGCTTCTGTTGCCATTGGTAAGGGAAATACTCCGTGGAGGCTGGCACGAATTTGCGCTCTGGCAACTTCTGGTAGGGTAAAGTCTCCTAAAAACTGAGCCGCCGTCGGTACCCAAGGAGTACCGGGAATTGTATCTTCGTGGAGAAAGGGGAGGAAGACGTAGTCCCAATCTAACCCTTTTGCTTTGTGCATCGTAATAATCGTCAGTTGTCCGGCGCGCAGATAGCGGGAGTCGCTATCTTCAGTTTCCACAGGTTCAAAGCGTTCGGAGGTGACGATTTCCGCAAGGGCTTCTAAAGTTGCCCCCATAGAACTGTTACCGAGGGTTTGTTTGGCGATGCGTTCGGCTAATTTATCGGCTGTCGCCAATTCCGACTGGTCATAGTTTAGGGTTAAGGCGAGGAAGGAAATTAGGTGGTAGTGGGGGAGTTCTAGGCGAGCGCGAAGCAAGCTGGAACAGTAACGGCGACTCTCGCGCACCAGTGGGGTCTGGGGTGGGTCGAGGGGGCCGGGATAGAGAAATTGTTCGGGAAAGGTGGCAAGGGCGTTTAGGTCTTGCTGGGGAATCAGTTGACGCTGTACTAGGACTTCTAACGCTGCTTTTAGGAAATCTGGGGAATGGGGACGGTCGATAAATTGCAGCAGTGCCAGGATTTCGCCGGGGACGTGGGAGTGGCGATCGCGTTCTCCGACATCGTATACTTCAATGCCATGCTGCCGCTTTAGGTAGCTCAGTTTCTCCCCCAGAAAGCGACCTTGACGATTTTCCCGCACTAAAATCGCGGCTCGTCCTTGGGGATTTTCAGCGAATAACTTGATGACGCGATCGCCAATTAGTTCTACGGTGTGATAAATATCGCGCGGCGTGTAGATTTCCAGTCCCCCACCCGTAGGCGCGGGATTGGCATCGGTCTGCGGATCGCCTCGGTCAACCGGACGAATCGCCTGGAACCAGAAAAGTCCTGAGTTTTCAGAGCTTTGGTTATTTAGCGATTGCCTACCATACGTCCGATTTGCCCAATCGAGGAGGAAATTTGCCGCCTCAATAATTTTTTGAGTACTGCGTCCGGCTCGATCCATTGTTGCCAAGTTCCCCTGAGCATCACAGTGTTGGCAGAAGTCGAGGAAATATTTGGGATCGGCGGGAGTAAAGGTGGAGTTAATCGCCTGATTGGGGTCGCCAACCCGTACTAAGTTAACTAGAGGCTGAGGGTTTCTCTCTCCCGCTCCCTCGCTCCCCCGCTCCCCCGCTCCCTCGCTCCCCCGCTCCCCCGCTCCCCCGCTCCCCCGCTCCCCCGCTCCCCCGCGTCCCTGCTCCCCCACCTCCGAAGTCGCTAAAATCTCCAACAACCGTGCTTGCAACGGGCTAGAATCTTGAGCTTCATCTTCAAAAACGGCAAACACCTGTTCTTGCCAATGGCGACGCACGGCGTCATTTTCTAACACCCGTAGGGCGGCGAGAATCATGTCGTCGTAGTCAATAAAGTTACGCGATCGCGCATAGGTTTGATACTGTTCGTACAAGCCCGCCGCCACGCTCAAAATCTCGTACTCATCCTTTAGCTGTTGGCTGTACCGCCATAAATCCTGGGGGAGCAACCCGGAACTTTTCGCTTCATGAATTACGGTACTCGCCAGAGCGGGTAATACTTCCGTCCGCAGTACCGACTGACGCCGCAGCCGTTCTGTTTCTTCCCCATCAAAACTCCGTCCCTCCAGCAAAACCGAGTAACGGCGGGGGTTTAGGGCAATCCACTGCTCCACACAAGCGCGAATTAAGCGATGGCTCTGAGTCGGGGTGATCAGCGTGGCATTGCTCAAGTCGAGTCCTGATAAGTCGGGATGGCGGCTGGAAATGTTTAACGCCAAACCATGCAACGTATTGACTATAAAACTATTTTGTGGTAGGGATAAATCCCGCAAATGACTGCGAATTTTCCCTTTAATGCTCGCCGCCGCCGATCGCGTAAACGTCACGACAACGAGCTGCCGCCGTCCGTGCAATTGATAGCGAGCGATCGCCACGGCTGCTGCTACTGCCATCCCGGTAGATTTTCCCGCTCCCGGCACCGCAGAAACGGCTAGTTCCCCTCCCTGCCACTCTGCCAAGCTCTGTTGCCCAGAACGCAAGCTATTATGCAACCGCAGCAATGCCTGCTCTCGGAGCGCAAATAAAGAAGAAGTCGCTGGTGTGCCCGTGGTACTGTTGTCTTGGGACATCTGAATCCGTCAGAAATGGGATAGCTAAAGCCGGGGATAGCTGTTTCCCCACAGCTTAGAACAATGTAGGATTGTGTCGTTGAATTTGGCTTGCCAATATTGGTATTTAGTAATCGCCACCTTGGTAAGTTTCAAAGACACTATTTAATGCTAACTGGAGTAGTGGTTGTGGCTGCCATCCTCCGGTTTTGGCACCTCGACTTTAAAGCGCTCTGGCTAGATGAAATCATCACCGCATTACTCACTCTAGGACACAGCTATGAAGATGTTCCCCTAGATCTGCTGTTGCCGCTCTCCAGCTTTACTCAACAACTATTTACCGAGCCAGTAGCAGCAAGTTGTCCAGACATCGCCCAGACGCTGGCCAGTCAGTCTACCCATCCGCCATTGTTCTTTTGCTTAATGCACCAGTGGTTGCGCTGGCTAAATCCCTTGGAGCTATCCCTGGCTTGGAAACTGCGATCGCTTCCGGCTTTATTCGGTGTTGCTGCTGTCCTCGCCGTTTACTTCCTCAACCGCGTTGCCTTTTCTCCCCGTGCGGGTTTACTGGGAGCTGTCTTGATGGCGGTTTCTCCTTTTGGGATATATCTTTCTCAAGAAGCACGTCACTACACCCTAGCGATATTAGCGATCGCGTTAGCACTAGTAGCATTAATCAAAATTCAGCAAAACCTCTACTCCCGACAGCCGCCACAAATTGGAGTTTGGCTATTTTGGGTAATTGCTAACAGCATCGGTTGGTACATCCACTACTTTGCGATCCTGGCAACCGTCGCCCAAGTTTTTACCTTAATAGTGCTGATGTATCAGCGTCAGTTTCTGGCTCGTTACAGTTGGCTCGCCTTCAGTGTGGCAGTATTAGCGATCGCCTTACTCTACCTGCCTTGGTTCCCTGTAATGTTTAATCATTTTGCTAGTCCGGGAGCAAGCTGGCTGCCACCACCACAACATATTGTGCCTCTATTCCAGGCTTTAGCTGCGGGGGTACTAATGGTGATTGCGCTGCCAGTGGAAGGTCAGTCCCTAGCGATTGCATTGCCGATGATAGTGCTAATGTTTGGCTTCGCTGGCTGGATCGCTTTTACAAGCTGGCGGGGAATTAAGCAACTCTGGCAGCATCCGAAAACTCAACCGCCAACCTTTACTCTGTTATGCTTCACCCTTTGTGTAGTGGGAGAATTTTTGGTAATTATCTATTTGTTGGGCAAAGACTTAACTGTTGCTCCCCGCTATCACTTTGTCTACTACCCAGCCGTCTGCGCTCTTTTGGGTGCCAGTTTGGGAGAAGCGGGACGCTATTCACCTCAACGCGCCCAAGGTGAGCCGAAGTTACCTTTAGCTCGTTTAACTAACAGGGTTTTGGTTGACACAAATAGAAGTTATGACAGAGTATCCCCGTCCCCTCATCCGGTTGTCTCTGTGACGACTAGTTCTCAAAACGGGAGCGTTGTCTCCTCAAAGCTGTTTCTTCCTCGTCCTTTGCTTGCCGCTTGGTATAATTCCCGACGGCTAACTCTGGATTCCCATAAAACAATCCTGCTTCTGATATTCGTGGGCATTCTTAGCTGGGTTTTTATCATCTCCAACCTGGCTTTTCAAAAAACCTACCTCCCTGACAAACTTGCCCAAAACTTCAACTTAGAATCAACAACGCCTGTAGTCGTTGTAGTGGAATATATAGACTCCCAGGATGTAGCGATGGGACTAAGCTTTGCTTTCGCCCTCGACCAACTCAGGACAACGGCAGAAAATCAGGGTAACTCTAAAAATAACGCGGCTGCCTATTTTTCCTTCTCCGATAAACAATCTCGCTATCAGTTACTCCAGCCACCGTTATCTCAACCCTCAGTACTTCCTCCCCCTCCCTTCAATTTGTGGATTGTTGCTCCGAAAATGGCACGGCAATACTATGTACCAGAAATAGCGATCGCTCCCTCAACCCTCTGCACCCTCGACCCCATCCATCACCATCCCGAAGGCATTTCTCATCAGCTCTATCGCTGTCAACGTCCTTAGTGGTGAGTTCTGAGTCCTGAGGGGGTAAGTTTTGAATAGTATTAGCTTTTAGATAGAGGAGTGCGTTACGTGATCGCACTACGAGAATCTGATCAGATAGCTAAAGCTGGGGATAGCTGTTCCCTCAGAGCTTAGAACAATGTAGTATCGTTGTCGTTGAATTTTGCTTGCCAATATCAGTAACCGCCGCCTTAGTAAGTTTCAAAGACATTATTTAATGCTAGCGGGAGTAGTTGTCTTGGCTGCCATCCTCCGGTTTTGGCACCTCGACTCCAAGGCGCTCTGGCTAGATGAAATCATCTCAGCATTAATCGCTCTGGGACACAGCTTAGAAGATGTTCCTCTGGAGACAATCCTGCCGCTCTCCACTTTGATCCAGCAACTCTTGACAGAGCAAGTGCCGATAAGCTGTCCGAACATTGTCCAGACAATGGCAACTCAGGACACCCATCCGCCGTTATTTTTTTGCCTGATGTATCAGTGGGTGCGCTGGCTAAATCCCCTAGAGCTATCCCTGGCTTGGAAACTGCGATCGCTTCCGGCTTTATTTGGTGTTGCTGGTGTCCTCGCCGTTTACTTCCTCAACCGCGTTGCTTTTTCTCCCCGTGCGGGTTTGCTGGGAGCTGTCTTGATGGCGGTTTCTCCTTTTGGGATCTATCTTTCTCAAGAAGCACGTCACTACACCCTAGCTGTACTGCTAATCTCACTGGCACTAGTAGCATTAATCAAAATTCAGCAAAACCTCTACTCCCAACAGCCGCCACGAATCGGAGTTTGGCTATTTTGGGTAATTACTAACAGCATCGGTTGGTACATCCACTACTTCTTCATCCTGGCAACCGTCGCCCAAGTTCTGACGCTGATTGTGCTGATGTACCAGCAGCGTCAGTTTCTGGCTCGTTACAGTTGGCTCGCCTTCAGCCTGTCAATCGTCGGTATTGCCTTACTCTACCTGCCTTGGTTCCCTGTAATGATCGACCACTTCACCAGCCCGGAAGCAGGCTGGCTGCCACCACCACAAAATATTGTGCCCCTATTTCAGGCTCTAGTAGCAGGGATATTAATGGTGATTGTGCTGCCAGTGGAAGGTCAGCCCCTAGCGATCGCATTGCCGATGATACTACTAATGCTTGGCTTCGCTGGCTGGATTGCTTTTACAAGCTGGCGGGGAATTAAGCAACTCTGGCAGCATCCCAAAACTCAACCGCCAACCTTTACGCTGTTGTGCTTCACCCTTTGTGTAGTAGGGGAATTCTTTGTAATTATCTATCTGTTGGGCAAAGACCTGAGTGTTGCTCCCCGCTATCACTTTGTCTACTACCCAGCCGTCTGCGCTCTTTTAGGTGTCAGTTTGGGAGAAGCGGGACGCCATTCACCTCAAAATCCCCAGAGTGAGCCGAAGTTGCCTCTAGCTCATCTGACGCACAAGTTTATCGCTCTAGGTTCCAGCAAAACAATCCTGCTCCCAATCTTCGTAGGTATCTTAAGCTGGGTTTTTATTACCTCCAACCTAGCTTTTCAAAAAACCTACCCTCCCGACAAAGTTGCCCAAAACCTGAATTTAGAACCAGCAAAACCTGTAGTTGTTGTAATGGAATACACAAATTCTCAGCAGGTAGCGACGGGACTAAGCTTTGCTTTCGCCCTCGATCAACTCAGGACAACGGCAGAAAAAGAAGGTAGTTCTAGAGACAGCGCAACTGCCTATTTTGCCTTCTTTGATCGGCAATCTCGCTATCAATTACTCCAGCCACCGCTATCTGCTCCTTCAACCCTTCCTTCCCCGCCCTTCAATTTCTGGACTGTTATTCGGCAAATGAAACGTCAATGCTATGTCAAAGAAATAGCGATCGCGTCCTCAACCCTCTGCACCCTCGACCCCATCGAGAACCATCCCGAATATGTCTCTCATCAACTCTACCGCTGTCAACTTCGTCCTTAAGTTTGTCGGGTGAGCATTGTCAAAGAAAATCCTGAAACATTTTCAAACATCTTCATTAGGGATGGTGGGCAGTTCTACAGCCTTTAAGGTTGAGACGACACCCCCATCGTGCTAATGGCAACCCTACAGTTATTACAACAGTTACTATGCAGCTCAAACCAATGGAGATTGATGCAGCGATCGCGGCGAAGTTTGTTCAATTGGTGCTGAACTGCATCAACCAGGAGTATCCACACAGCCAAATTTCCTGGTTTGAAAGCGATGAAGATATTAAGCCACCACGAGAATTGACGCCAGCGTTTTATGGTTGTCTGGATTGGCATTCCGCCGTACATGGACATTGGTTACTTGCACGGTTAGCTCGTTATTTTCCTGAAGCTGAATTTCAGACGACGGTAAGGGAAGCACTGCAACAAACCCTTACTTCAGAAAAAATTCAAGGAGAGATTGCCTATTTACAGCGATGTCCCTTCTTTGAGTGTCCTTATGGATTTTCATGGCTATTGCAACTGGCGATGGAATTACAGGAATGGAATGATCCCCAAGGGAAAGAATGGCTGTCTGTTTTAGAGCCGTTAGAAACGTTAGTCGCCAATAACTTTTATCGCTGGCTGCAAAGACTTGAACTTCCCAATCGCACAGGAACGCACTTTAACACGGCATTCCCCCTATGCCTAGCACTCGATTGGGCCCGAAGTAAGAACCAGGAAAACTTTGTAAATTTAATCAACAGTAAGGCACAAAAATTTTATCTGAACGACAAAAATTATCCATTAAATTTTGAGCCGTTGGGCTATGATTTTGTTTCTCCCTGCCTTGCAGAAGCAGATTTAATGCGGCGCATTCTCTCACCAGCAGATTTTGCGAGCTGGCTTACCGATTTTCTTCCACAATTACTCACAGAGGAAGCTTTACAATCATTACAACCTTTACAAGTAGACAATTCCAACGACTATTTACAATCTCATTTTCGGGGTTTAAACCTTAGTCGAGCGTGGATGATTGAAGGTATTATCTCTCACTTACTCGATAGTGATTCTCGGCTCGATACGCTTCGTTCTATTGCTGTTTTACATCGTCAGTGCGGACTGGTAGATGTTACCAGCGATCATTATGCTAGTAGTCACTGGTTAGGAACGTTTGCAATTTATCTCATAACGGCGCGTGGATTATGTAGCTAGATACTTCGAGTAGTTCCAGAGGTCGAACACGGTGTTGGGGCGATCGCACATAATAAACATGACCAAGTAGTTTAAGGCAGTGAAATATGACCGCTCCTTACACTGGAGGATGTCAGTGCGGGCAAATTCGATACGAGATCCAAGCTGAACCTCTCACGCTTTATGCCTGTCACTGCAAAGAATGTCAAAAGCAATCTTCGAGTGCCTTTGGCATGTCAATGCCTGTTCCTCGTGCCGCCGTTGTAATTCTTCAGGGGCAACCGAAACAATGGAAGCGAGTCTCTGATAGCGGACGTGAAGTGAGTTGCTTATTTTGTGAGGAATGTGGGACAAGATTATTCCATAACCCGGCTCGAAACTCCGAAATTACCAACGTAAAACCTGGAACATTGGATGATACAAGTTGGCTCAAGCCTGTTGGCAACTTATGGACTCGAAGTTCGCAGAAATGGGTCATTCTGAGCGAACAGATGTTAAATTACGAGGCGCAACCCAGCGACTTTAACCAACTGTTTGAGCGATTTGAGAGCGAGTAGTATAGAAAGAATTCCGCTTGACCAGAATGGACTCGCCCATGGTCGTAGGGTGGGATTAGAAGTTAGTGAGCTCAAGTCATAAGCCTAACAATTCGCTTGCACAGTGACTGTATATTTCTTCATTGAATTCTCTACTGTTGAGTGTTGAGAGTGCGTTGGCGACAAAGGGAAAATTTATTTTAACTTTCCGCGAATACGTTTCTGTGGAACCGCAGGGAACACAGCGCTTTATCCCTGTCCAAAGTGATGAATCAACCATTCTCACCTGTTTTCTTGAGTATTGTGAAAACATTGTGGAAGTTTACGACTTGCTCTATCGGAAAGAGGGAGAGCGATGGTTGTTGAATACCAGTTTTTATCCGAAGTTACGTATCGATAAGAATTGGGTCTGCGATCAGCTACAAAAAGCAGAACTACAAGTACTTCAAAATGAAATTATTAATGGAATGATATGCATCGTTGCTCAAAAAATCTAAATGCGATCGCTGCTCTTGTAGTGGCTTGGCAATACGGGGGGTTAAGGTTAGTGAACAGCTTCAAAGTGTTGGCATTCAGGATAAACTGAGGGCTGCTCACTCGTGGCAACTTTTCTATGCTTATCCCAGATGCAGAGAATGCAGTTGTTGATATTCGTAAACTGCGTGACTACTGCCTCAATCTTGAACACGATGACGGTAAGCACAAAGCTCGGCTGTTTTCCTCAATCCTTGGGATGACGACTGACAATGCAGAGGAATTGCGTCAAATTCTACTTGAAGTTGTTAAAACTCACGAAGCCCAGTTAGGAAGGCAGGATGAGTTTGGGCAGCGTTACACTATAGATTTCTTAATCGAATGGCAGAATAGAACTGCAACCCTACGGAGTGGCTGGATCATAGAGCATGGTTCGGAGATTCCAAAATTAACGACCTGCTATCCTCTTTGATTAGTGGAGGTAATCAGCGCGATGAATACACCCAAGTTGTTAGATGTTGTAGCCTTGACGGCTGACCTACCCCAATACAATCTGTGGCGGGGACAAGTTGGGACAGTGGTTGAGATATTAGCGAATGGTACAGCGTTTGAAGTTGAGTTTAGCGATCGCAACGGGCGCACCTACGAGTCTTTAGGGTTACGACCCGAACAAATTATGGTATTACGTTTTGAGCCAGCACCGCCTGATACGAAAGCTGAAATGGTCACAGCCTGACCAGCACAACAACGCTGTTGCAACGGACTGCCCCAAGCTACTGGTGGAGTTTTAAAAGTTATTGACAGCTGCTGAACAGCAACGTTAGACCGCACAGGCGCACCTACGAGCCTTTAGGGTTACGACCAGAACAAATTATCTGCCGAAGCAGGGGTGGAGACGGTGAAAACGAGAATGAGGAGGTTTTGGGTGTTCCCCTAGCTTCACGAAAAGAGGGTTAAGCAGGAGTTATTTTATATAAAAATTATTTATATAGTAACAGTGTTTTAATTTGTCGGGATTATAAGTAAGCTACAGACATAGCCCATAGTCAGAATATTCACACTCCTGCAGATACAGCTATGTTGAACCTTATTTTGAACCGGATCAAAGGCAAAGACACTCCTTGTCAAACTGGCTCTTCAATGAATCCTCAAACACTTCCATTCGACGGGTTATACCCCGTTCGTCAGTGGCTCAATGGGCTGAACATCCGCAATACTACACTTGCCCATTTGCTCTGTCGTATGATTCCTGTGCAGTGCCCCTTTGAGCGAGATATTTGTCTATTTGGTCGCACCCTTGTGCAGATTCCACCGTTGTGCAAACTGAATCCACTGTATGAAGAAGTGGTTAGCTTACGGTTTCGAGCACTCTGCTATTTAGCTGATGAGTGCGGCGAAGATGTGCGTTGCTATTGCTAAATGAAACCATTGTCATTGGCTGATGTATTGGGCGGTTCAGCCCACCCTACAATTACTCGTGTGGTGGGCAGTACTACATCATTTAAGGTTGAGGTGACACCCATCTTGGTAATGCCCACCTACAGTTATTTCCTTTGGCGATCGCTAATCCCTAATAACTATTCATCAATCTGCCAAACATCCTGGTTTAAGGGTTCATCAATAATTTTCTTCGGACGCATTATCAAAAGCAGGCGTCCTAAAATTGGCGCATCAGGCGCTGTATCCGTCCACTGAATTTGCACATTGTCTGATTTGTCTACTAAAAAGTAGCTGCCATCGTCCCAGGTTGTGTTGCCACGGTCAATGAGTACCAGCATGTCTTCCGGCTTACCAAGGACTTTAGTGGGTAACTGGCTACTATTGCAGACCATAGCGACGGGATCTTGGGCATTTAGAACCACTTTCCAACCAGGAATAGTCACCACTAATTGACCAACAACGGCTTCTATGATTTGAAAGGCTCCCTTTTTTTTGAGGGGTTGAACGTTTTTCACATCAGCAGCAGTTAGGGGAAACTGTCCGGCGACAGGAACGAGACACGGTAGCTCATCCTCGGCTTCTATCCGGTAAAGAGGTAGTGTGGGGACAGGGCGTTTCGTTGAGTTAGTGGGTTCTGTTAGCAACTTCTCGATTTGTTGCCGTGCGCTTTGAGAGTTGGCAAACATTAAACCACGGGCAATTAGCCGGGAACGTTCTTGCAAATCCGTTTGTTGTCGCGCCAATCTCCAGTAGTAGAAAGCTACTCCATCGCCGGGGTGCTCAGTAAATCCTTCGGGAAGGGTACTGTAGCGGGAAAACTCTTTCATTGCCTTGGCGACTTCTTTTGCGCCTTCGGAGTCAAGGTTTTTGGAGTAGAGTAATTCCGCAGCAGCAGCGCGTTCAACTTGGTTGAGGATACGTAACTCGTAGAGCGAATCGCTACCCGTTTTGGAATAGCGCGATCGCACTTCCTCAGATACCCCAACACTGACAATACTGGCGTAAACTTGAGCCGCAACAATTACTTGATTTTGCTGAATTGGCTCAAATCCAGTTTCTTCAAAAATCGTCTGGGAGTTATAACCAGCTTTTTGCAGGGTTGCACAAGCCTGTCCCCACTCGACCCAGGTTTGTTCTTTGCGTCGTAGCAACAATAACAAATCTTCATAATTTACAGTTGTGGCGTCGGGTTGAGGGTTACTCTCAGGAATGCCTGGTGATGATTCAGTCATGATGGTGTGAAGAAGTTTTTACAGCTCAGGAGATTAGGGCACAATAGTTTCTAATTTACCTTCAACCCTAAGAAGGCTCCCGCCATAATATACAGATTTGGGGGCGAGATGAATGACAGTAGAAGTGGGTTAGAAATGCCAGTTAGCCTGATCAAGGATCGTGAGTTTATGATTGGCTTGTTGTGGAAAAATCTGTAAGGATTACTTAGCCCTTGCAGCCGGTTGTTTGACAGTCCGGATTTGCCTCAAGGAGTTTGTTGTATCGTTATGGACAAAGCGATCGCCGAGCTTGATAGTATCAGCCGCCAATTAATGAGTGTAGAACGCCCCAAAAAACCAAAAATGCTAGTGGTGGATGATGAGCCAGATAATCTGGACTTGCTCTACCGCACGTTCCGACGTGATTTTCAAGTTCTCAGAGCTGAAAGTGGTGTCAATGCCCTCTCTGTATTATCTAGTGAGGGAGAAGTTGCCGTTATCATCTCTGACCAACGGATGCCAGAGATGAAGGGAACAGAGTTCTTGAGCAAAACGGTTCCTCAATTCCCAGATACAGTACGGATCATTTTGACCGGGTTTACCGATGTTGAAGACTTGGTCGAGGCAATTAACTCTGGGCAAGTTTATAAATACATTACTAAGCCTTGGGACCCGAATGAGCTAAAAGCGGTTGTTCAACGGGCAGCGGAAACTTACGAACTGCTCAAGCAACGGACAGAAGAGCTACATCGGGCACAGGCACAAACAGAACTGCTAGCAAAAATTGTGCAGGTGGCGCAAGACTCAGAAAGTGTCGAAGCCACCCTACAACCGCTTGCCAAAACCTTCAAGGAGAAGTTTTTGGCGGATGGTTGTATTTTGCAACTCGTGGACAATGACGAGTTAACAGCAGCCCAAGGCAGTCACTCCACGTCTGACAAGTTTGAGAATTGGCTGAAAGCTGACCCCTTAGTAAGTGAAGCGATCGCTACTCAGGCTGTTCAAGTTTGGCTGAATGTACCCAATACACCCCAACCCGCCGGAACCGATCATTACCAAACCAGTGAAGTGCAGGCGCATCTTGTCGTCCCGATTGTCTACCGTTCCCAAGTCCTAGCCGTACTCTCTCTCCAGTGGAAGCAGCCGTGCAAACTCCGCGAAGATGAGGTAAGGCTGATTCACCTATCGGCGCAGCAAGTCGGTCTAGCCCTCACTAGTACCCGTACCCATGAGTTATGTTCTTAGTCCTCATACCCTTTCCCTTTTAAGAGGCTACACCTAGATCCCCCCAACCCCCCTTAAAAGGGGAGCAAGAAAAGTATCTGTAGCAAGCATGTTAGAGAATTGGTATCAGTTGTTAATGAATGCTCACGACTGACGACTAATAAAAGGTGAGTTGAAAACAGCTGTGGCTCGTCACCCTCAATCCCCGGCAAAATCCGTCCTCATACCCCCGATTAATGACTAAACCGCCACCTTCAGAAATTCGCGCTTTATTTAACCGCATTGCTCCGGTTTATGACCAACTCAACAATGATTTAAGTTTGGGTCAGCATCGGATTTGGAAGCGGATGGCGGTGAAGTGGAGTCAACCGAAACCGGGGGATGTTGCCTTTGATCTGTGCTGCGGGAGTGGTGATTTGGCTCAGTTGCTGGCTCGTCAGGTAGGAAGTACGGGTCAAGTGTATGGGGCAGATTTTGCTCCGGAGTTATTAGCGATCGCTCGTCAACGCAGCGATCGCCAATTTCCTCCTCTCTCCATTCATTGGGTAGAAGCCGACGCTCTCAACTTACCCTTTGAGAACAATTTTTTTGACTGTGCCACAATCGGCTATGGATTACGAAATGTAACAGATATTCCCCGTTGTCTAAGGGAGTTACATCGCGTTCTCAAGCCAGGGGCAAAAGCCGCCATTTTGGACTTTAATCGCCCCACTGACCCCATATCCATCGCTTTTCTCAAGTGGTATCTGGAGGCAATCGTTGTTCCCAGCGCCAAACAATTAAGCTTGCAGGAAGAATATGCCTACATTGCTCCTAGTTTGGATCGGTTCCCTTTAGGTACAGAGCAAGTGAGGCTTGCCAAAGCTGCCGGATTTGCGATCGCCACCCACTATCCCATTGCCTTTGGGATGATGGGAGTTTTAACGGTGACAAAAGCCTAAGATGGGAAAGAGATGGATTTGTTGTCGGTTAAAAAGTTTAAGCATTGTATAGTCTTAAACTCAAAACCCAAACTTCAAACCTCTTTTTACCCGCTGCATTCCTGAATTTTCGCTTTGGATTTAGCTAATCTCTGGATTTATCTCGTGCCTCCAATCGCGGGGGCAATCATTGGCTACTTCACCAACGATCTAGCCATCAAAATGCTGTTTCGTCCTTACCGGGCGATTTATATCGGAAAACGTCAACTCCCCTTCACGCCGGGATTGATTCCGCGTAACCAGGAGCGCTTGGCAAAACGAATTGCCGACACCATCATGGGGTCGCTGCTGACGCCAACAGAGTTACAACAAGTCGCCAAACGCCTGCTGAATACAGAACGGGTGCAAAGCGCAGTTCTCTGGCTGTTAAAGCTGGCATTAGACCAAGTTCGTTCCGATAGAGAACAGAAAACTGCCAAAATTCTCTCTGGGATTCTCCATGATCTATTTGGTCAGTCCCTACCCCGATTGCTGAAAGTATTGGCACGGCGGGAGGACTTTTTAGAAGCCCAAATCAACCAAATTTTTGACCAGGTTTTGTTGGAATTCCAACTCACTGACGCTCAAGCTCGTAATCTGTCTAACTGGTTGTTGCAGGTGGCTTTACCACCGGATGTTTTGCGACAGGCGATCATTGACTTCCTAACAGACCGGAATATTCAGATTATTGATGAAGGCTTTCGGGAGAAATCCAGCGGGACATACTGGGTAGTGGCAAACTTGTTTGGTTTACGCAACACCCTGACACGCCTGCGAACCTTTTGCTTAGATGAGAAGGAGGCGGCGAATACGCGCCTTGCCGAGTTGATTCTTTCCTTGTCACTGCGAGAACGGATTCAACACTGGTTACAAAACCTCTCTTTGCAAAACTTGCCTGTTTCAACGGTGCGACAGCTACGCAAAACCACGCGGGACACAGTTCGTGCCTATGTTCAAGAGCGTGGCTCAGAAGTTTTAACGGGACTCGGTCAATCCGTAAATTGGGAGCATGTGGCAACCCTTGTCCTCAATCGCCTCCAAAGCTCTACGGTTGTTAACTCTTCGCTGGAGTTAGTGAGTCAGGAATTGGCGTCGGTTTTAGATCGTTATTTCGAGAAAGATTTAGAAAAAATTGTGGCGCAGGCAATTCCGATTTTGTCAATCGATCAGGTGATTGTTGAGCGAGTCAGAGCCACCTCATCGGAGGAATTGGAAACTACCATTCAAGGAATTGTTAAAAGCGAGTTGCAGGCGATCGTTAATTTAGGCGGTATTTTGGGCTTAATTATTGGGTTGCTTCAGACGGTGATTCTGCTGTTGCGGTAGTTGGGATATAGAAAAAATAGAGCGATCGCCCCACCAAAAAGGGCGGGCAAAATGCCCACCCCATAACAAAGAATTAGGTAAATTGTCTCTTAGCCAACGGGTAACAACTGTCGCTGTTGTTGAGCCATGACCTGCACTTTACCGTCATCGTCAACATCCATGAGCGCGATATCGCCATCCTTGACTTGACCCGATAACATCGCTTCCGCCAAGGAATCTTCAAGGAGGCTCATAATTGCCCGACGTAACGGTCTAGCACCATAGTTGGGGTCATAGCCTTGTTCCACCACTCGATCCTTAAAGCGGTCGGTGACTTCTAGGGTGATACCCTGCTCAACTAAGCGTACTTGAAGTTCCCGCAGCATCAGGTCAGCGATTTGCTTGACTTCATTTCTCGTCAACTGACGGAAGACGATAATTTCATCAAGGCGGTTGAGGAACTCAGGACGGAAGGATTCTTTGAGTTCTTCGTTCACCAAGGAACGGATGCGGTTGTACTGAGACTCTACAGCGTCATCAGACAGCTCAAATCCTAGTCCGCCGCCTCCTTTGGAAATCACCTTAGAGCCAATGTTTGAGGTCATGATGATCAAGGTATTCTTGAAGTCCACCGTGCGACCTTTGGAATCGGTCAAGCGACCGTCATCCAGCAGTTGTAGCAACGTGTTGAAGACATCAGGGTGCGCTTTTTCGATCTCGTCAAATAGCAACACTGTGTAAGGACGACGACGCACAGCTTCGGTGAGTTGACCGCCTTCGTCATAACCGACGAATCCCGGAGGCGAACCGATCAACTTGGAAACAGTGTGGCGTTCCATAAATTCGGACATATCGAGACGAATCATCGCTTCTTCAGAACCGAAGAAGTAGGATGCCAATGCCTTCGCTAGTTCCGTTTTACCAACACCAGTGGGGCCAGAGAAGATGAAGCTGGCAATCGGTCGGTTGGGGTCTTTTAAGCCCACTCTGGCGCGTCTAACTGCCTTAGAGACAGCGGTAACGGCTTCTTCTTGACCAATGAGGCGTTGGTGCAAGGTATCTTCTAGGTGCAACAGCAATTCTGATTCTGTCTCAGTCAGCTTGTTAACGGGAACTCCTGTCCAAGCGGCAACAATTTCCGCGATGTCTTCTTCGTCAACAACGGAGATATCTGCCTCGTCTTGAGCAACAGTGTTTTTGTTTTCACGAATCTGTGAGAGTTGTTTTTCCAGTTCCAATTCGCGATCGCGCAGTTCACCTGCTTTGACAAAGTCTTGATCTCTAGCGGCTGTATCTTTCTCTTGGGTGACTTGTCGCAGTTCCTGCTTCACCTTTTTAGCAGCAGGAGATAACTGCGAGTCTCTCAAGTGGATGCGGCTTCCGGCTTCGTCGATTAAGTCAATTGCTTTGTCGGGTAAGAAGCGATCGCTAATGTAACGGTCTGAAAGTTCCGCCGCTGCTTCTAGCGCCACGTCTGTGATTTTGACTTTGTGGAACTGCTCGTAGGTTTCCCGCAGACCCTGCAAAATCTCAACGGTTTCTTCAACGGAAGGTTCACCCACCATCACGGGTTGGAAACGACGCTCTAGTGCGGCATCGCGCTCGATATGCTGGCGGTACTCATCGAGGGTAGTAGCACCCAAGCACTGCAAGTCTCCCCGCGCTAAAGCAGGCTTCATTAAGTTGGCAGCATCCATACCGCCTTCGACGCCACCAGTACCAATTAAGGTATGGATTTCGTCAATCGCGAGAATGATGTTGCCCTTAGTGCTTACCTCCGTCATGATTTGCTTAAGCCGTTCTTCAAACTCACCCCGGTAGCGAGTCCCCGCGATCAGCAAACCCATATCTAAGCTGATCACTTGCTTATCGGCTAAGAAGTCAGGGATGGTCTTGTCGGCAATGCGTTGCGCTAGTCCTTCCGCGATCGCTGTTTTACCAACTCCCGGTTCTCCAATCAGAACGGGGTTATTTTTGGTGCGACGACCGAGAATCTGAACCGCCCGTTCAATTTCTTTGGCGCGACCAACAACCGGGTCAAGTTTGCCTTCTATGGCAAGTTTCGTCAGGTTCCGGCTAAAGTCATCAAGAGTTGTCTTTTGAGCAGTAGGGCGACCCATGAAGTCGGTTTCACGTCTTTTTCCCATGGGAGCCGCCGCCGCCACCTCACCCATTTTGCGGATAATCAATGAGCGGACTTGCGCTCCGTCAATTTCTAAGTTCTGCAAGACTCTGGCGGCAACACCCTCTCCATCTCTCAGGAGTCCTAACAGTAGATGTTCGGGAGCAATGTAATCATGTCCCAACTTACCGGCTTCTTCAAAAGAACGCTCAAAAACGCGCTTTGCTTTTGGTGTGAAGGGAATGTTGACCGGAGCATAGCCGGAACCCCGACCAATAATTTTTTCAACTTCTACTTGAGCTTGTTTTAGAGTGACACCCAACTCAGCCAGCACAGTTGCAGCGAGGCTAGTTCCTTCTCCAATTAATCCCAACAAGATTTGTTCTGTCCCAACCAGGTTATGACCTAGGCGACGTGCTTCTTCTTGGGCAAGCATGATTGCCTTAATAGCTTTTTCTGTAAATTGTTCAAACATGGTAATTTACCTAAATCCTTTTTGCTTAGGTGGTGGCTGAATACTGGTCTGGGTGGGTGTTCAAGAATCTCTGTGGTGCTATCTCACTTACCTCTCAATAAACCACTCCGTTGCTTTTGATCCCTCACTCTCAGGATGTAAACTTTTGTTTACATTACTTATCTAAGGTAACGCGATAGAACTAAGTAAGCCGTGAGGAGAACCGTAGAGCTGGGGGGTATTTGCCGACTAGTAAAGCTCTAACTTGACGCGATCGCGAGGATTCTGGCTAAACCCTAGCAATCCCCTTCCTAAAAAGACGCATTCAGTCGCGACTGATGGAACAATAAAGGTAGGTACAGTAGTAGGTGGTTGCAAGCGATCGCGACTACTGGTGCTGCTCTCATAATTCAGACTGACCAACCCGTTATCCCCAGCAAACAGCAATGTTCATCTGCGTTATTGCCGACTACGGAACAGGCGACCCAGCCTTTGCTGAGGTTTCACAACGTCTGTTGATGGCACTGCCTGATGCCCAAATTCAGTTACTCTCCGTACCGCCTTTTAGTACCCTCGCTACAGGGTTCTGGATTGCCCAGCTTGGTCTTAACCCCGGCCCCCAAGAGCGGCTAATCTATCACAACTGCGCTCCCCGTAAGGATGATGCTAAGCCCCGGCAGGACAATGAAGGGGAAGGACTCACCTATGCGAGGCTTCCTAATGGAGTGAAAGTAGTTGGCGTCAATGCGGGTTACAGTCTTTCTTTTATCAAAAATCAGGCGCAAGAGCTACATGTGGTCAATGTATCCCGTGGAGGCTCGCAATTTCGTTCGCGGGATGTCTTTCCAGAAGCAGCAACAGCGATCGCTCAAAACGATTTTAGCCTCTTAGGTGCAGCATTAAATCCCGATCAAATCCCCGATCCACCGCTAGACCGCGTTGCGTGGAATGATGGTTACGGCAACATCAAAACGACTATCCCGGCATTAACGGTCAATCTAGAACCTCAGACAAAAGTGGTGATTCGGATTGGGGATGTGGTTAGTGATGCCGTGTACTCAGACGGGAGTTTCCTTGTACCAGAAGGGACACTAGCATTTTCACCAGGAAGTTCGGGATGGTCAACGCCATCGGGGGAAGCACCTGTGCGTTGGATGGAGTTATTTCTACGCGGCGGGAATGCCTGGAAACGCTTTGGTAAACCACAAGTAAATCAGGCGATCGCGATCATTCGCTAAACTAGAGAGGAGAAAATTTGACTCGATAAATATGACTCAATTTCTCTACGAAAAATCAGTTTCCGATCGGGGGCATCTGATCGTCCCCTTTGTTCAAGAAACAGTTGTGGGTCAACCGATTTACTCTTATCGCTTACTTTCCGAGTTAGGGCATAAAGGAAAGTTTCATCAGTCAACTAATCCAGCGGATATCTATTCAGGAAACCTGCTCAAGCTTATTGACGCAGCAAAACAGCATTTAGCTGAACATTCAGATATAAAAAGTAACAGCGATCATTTTAAATCTCGCTATACCTATCGCCATAATCTAATTATTATTTACCAAGCCGCCGATAAGTATTTTTACGACCACTATCCCCCCACAAGGTTAGATAATATTGCGGCTCCCAGATTATTCAAAACTGAACAAGAATGCATACTTTGGGTTAAACGGGGACTAGATAGAAATTATGTAAAACCTGTCAATTTATAGTTACTTAATCTAAGAGACTGTCTCTAAAGTAATGTTAACTGGCTAGGTTGCCCAACGATTGGATAGATCCCCCCTAGCCCCCCTTAAAAAGGGGGGAACAAAATCTCTTGAAAGTTCCCTGTGATATCAAAGGCGAAGCAACATCTAGCTTCCCCCTTTTTAAGGGGGACGAGAGGGGGATCTCCAAGAATTTACAGTTCTTTAAAGACAGCCTCTAAAAATAGAGGCAACAGATCCACATTTGAGGAAATACTGTTTACCAAAAACTGATAGCTTTTAGCCTTTATTATTTCCCTAGATAGGGATAGGACAAGAATTTTATAAGTATATTATTTATTAAGGGTGGCGTAGTAGTGCAGCCCTCTGGTGCTTAAAAAATCTCAAATATTAACCGTGAGTTCCAATCAAGTAATAAACCTGGATGATCTCTCCCATCGCAGTACAGAAGAACTGAAACAGGAACTTTTGCGACTGACTTCCACACGAGACACAGATTCTCTCAACCAAAAAGTGCGCTTTGCTAAGAACGAACTAGCACCACTTTTTGATGAGTTGAGCAAGCGCAATCCATTTCCTAATGCAGAAGATCAAGTCTCGCTAGTGCTTGGCGATTGGACACCGATTTGGTCTACTATCCCTTTCCAAGACACTATACCAGGGCGTATACGCCAAGAATCTTACCAAATCTTTCACAACGACGGTTACTATGCCAACATTGCCCGCTATGCGCCAGGGTTGAAAATTCCTTTCTTGCGGAAATTATCCTCAATTTTGTTCGCCTACGACCTGATGATCGTGCAACAGTTCAAAATTGTAGAGGGTCAGTGGTATATCCAAAATATTGGCATCAAGCAAGCCTTGCGCTCTAGAGCCGTTCCTCTAAGTAGGGATAAAGCCGAGAAGTGGTTTGCAAAATTCATGGACTCTCGTCTTCAGGAGCCTTCCCAAACAAAAGATTCATTTAAATCACCATCACTAGCCAACTTGGATCAGGTGAGTACGGCGAAAAGATTTCAAAAAACCTTTGAGGCAATTCCTCAGCTAGAACATTTGTATATCGATGGTGACTTTCGTTTGGTGAAGACGCGACGAGAAGCTAAACAGCGACCATCTTATACAATTGCGGTTCGCCTTTGACATTCAGGGATTTCAAAAGATGCGGATTAGGAATTGGGTTATAGAAAAGCGATCGGGCGCTCATTCCTAGCTAGAAGCCGGAAAAGCTGCAAATAAGCAGGGTAGTTGACGCACTCCTGACAGAAAAACAGGTATTCTAGCGTGGTGAAAATCCCTTAAATTCCCCTCAAAGAGATTTACGTAGGTTTTGAGGATGGGGATTCTTCAAATATTTGCAAAGGTGTAGCAAAGCACATTTTTTTAAGTTTCTTCGCGGTATGGTTAAGCGATCGCACTTAGATCATTTACTACAACTAAACTGCCCTTGCGTACAGCTCTTAGTAGTCTGTCAATTGCCCGCCTCTCTTCTGAGTCGAGTTCTTCTTGCAACAAAGCTGCCATCAGTCCATAGCGGTCAGCCAGAGTGATGCGACCCGTGTTGGTGGCGTGAACAAATAATTCAGATAGAGCGCCAGGAAGAAGGATAGGAGCCTGCATCGCTACACAACGGAACTCGATATCACTAGTATTGCTAAAAGACCTCAGGGGACAGGTGATAACGCAGGCGGTTTTGATGCGATCGTTATCACTACTTTTTAGTGACAATAGGCACAATGTAGTCAGAAGGATGTTCCTAAAAAGCTTTCTGACCTTACTTTCTGGGCTTTCTACTCCTAAAGGAGGATTCTAGGTAGAAGCTTCTCTACTACCAAGGCAATAATCTGTGAACAAAGTGGATTGCCCTCAGAAATAGGGGCATCTTGATTGAGACAGCAAGCTCCTAGTTTTCATAGGGGCTTTTTTGTTGCTCTTCGATTTGGCGCTAATCCTGTTTGTGTTTTTTGCTTGCTAAGGCTAATTTAAGTATTCTCTCTATAGGTATGGGTGGCTGTTCAAGTTGTAGGAGCCGTCTCTGGGGGAGTAAAACCCTGTTAATTGACAACAGCCAAGGTATTTCATTTATAGTAATGGGTAAGAGCCATACTCAATATTTATCTAAGTTTGCTTTTCTTCATTTAGTGACATTTCTTGTAACAATGTATTCCTTCAATTGGCTGTGGAATTTTTAAATTAGAGAGCAACCGCTTTTAAGGTAGTTAAATTTGCCACAGGAAAGTCGTAACTCAATTACCTGATTATTTTGAACTGGCAAGGGTTAATACAACATGTAGTTATCTCTTAAAAAGGAAAAATATAAATTTATAAAATGAACTCCAATCACCAGTCAAATTGGCATAACTGTTTACAAGATAAAGCTGCTTTTAACCAACCGCATCGGAGCGATACTGATGCAGAAATACCCCTTTATCAGTTAAAAGAAGCACTGCAAGAAATCCAAGAACAACTAGAAAAATATCGCACTCTGTATGAGGAGATGCCAATTATCTATTTGACTCTCGATGC
This sequence comes from Kastovskya adunca ATA6-11-RM4, assembly GCA_019359445.1. Lineage (GTDB taxonomy): Bacteria > Cyanobacteriota > Cyanobacteriia > Cyanobacteriales > Coleofasciculaceae > Kastovskya > Kastovskya adunca. The sequence continues at coordinate 114,576 of JAHHHJ010000011.1, forward strand.
CTTGGGGGTAATTCTTTCTACAAATCCGTTTGGAGTGAGCCGTCTGGGTTACAGCGTTGAAGAGTTAACTGAAAAGTCAATTTTTAGTCTTGTTCATCCTGAAGATCGAGAAGGTCTGCAAGCAAAATTCATTGCCTTTGTGCCGCGCTCAATTCAAAAAAACTGGGATTCTGTAGCAACACAATCAGAAACTAGTGTTGGAAATTGGGAGTTTCGCATTTGTTGCAAGGATGGCAGCTTTTTCTGGGCAAAAATGACTCCTCCTGCTGTACGCACTGGCTCGAATTCAGTTGCTTTTGTGGTTTGTGAAGACATGACCGATCATCGCCAACAGGTGAATCAGGTACTGAGCGAAAGCGAAGCACAGTTTCGGCTTTTGTTTGAGAACAGTATGGATGCGATCGCGATCGCCGACGACAACGGCAACTACATCCGCGTCAATCACTCCACCTGCGAATTGCTAGGTTACTCAGAAGAACAGTTGTTGCAGATGGCTGTATCCGACCTAGTGACAACAGAGTATCCCAGTGTGGAGGAACGTTACAGAGCTTACGTTCGGGCAGGTCGTGATTTTGGGGAATTTTCCTTTATTCGCCCAGATGGAGAGCCACGCATTGTTGAGTATGCCGCTTGTCGATTTGCCCCCAATCTCAATCTCAGCATCTTGCGTGACATTACCGACCGCAAGCGGGCTTTTGATGCCCTGCGCGATGATGCGGAGCGTCTTTATGCCATCAATACAGCTCTGCACGACATCGCCATACTAGATCTCGATCTAAACGCGCTGATGAATCTGATTGTCGAGCGGACGCAGAACCTCACCAAAGCCAATGGAGCCGTTCTTGAATTGGTCGAAGGGGATGAAATGGTCTATCGTGCTGCCAGCGGCACCGCCTGCGAGCACGTTGGGTTGAGGCTGGCGATTACCTCCAGCCTATCAGGGCAATGCGTGCAGACGGGTGAAATTTTATCCTGCGAGGATGCAGAAACAGACCCACGGGTTGATCTGGCTGCCTGTAGGCGGGTGGGAGTCCGCTCGATGATTCTCGTCCCCCTTGATTACAACCGCAAGACTGTCGGGGTACTGAAAGTTCTTTCACCAAAGGCTAGTGCTTTTGACCGTCAGGACATCTACACGTTGCAGCTAATGGCGAGATTGCTGGGGGCTGCCATGAGCCACGCCTCAGAGTTTGAAGCCAAGCAGGCAGCGCTGGAGGCGCTCCAGGAGAGCGAAGAGCGCTTTCGGAGACTGGTTCAAGACTTGCAAGTGGGGGTGATACTCAATGGAGCGAATTCTGAAATTCTGCTGTGCAATCAAGCTGCGAACGCTCTGCTTGGTCTGACTGAAAGCCAACTGCTGGGCAAAACATCCTTTGACCCCGATTGGAGCGTGATTCATGAAGATGGATCGCCCTTTCCTGGGGAAACCCATCCTGTACCGCAGGCGATCGCCAACCGCCAACCCGTCCGGAATGTCGTCATGGGAGTCTATTGTCCCACCATTGGCAATTGGGTGTGGTTATTAGTCAATGCCGAGCCGCAGTTAGCCACCGATGGCAGCGTTAAACAAGTCATCTGCACCTTTAGCGATATCACCCAACGCAAGCAAGCCGAAGCCGCGCTGCAAGCAGCGAAGGCAGAACTGGAAATCCGAGTTGAGGAGCGTACCGCAGAGTTGAGACATACCAACCAGCAGTTGCAGAGCGAAATTGTTGAGCGCAAAGCGGCTGAAGAGGCACTGAGGCAGCAAAACGAGCGGGAGCGATTGGTATCGGCAATGCAAGAGCGCATCCGCCAGTCTTTAAATCTGGAGGAGATTCTGAACACTACGGTGGCAGAAGTACGGCAGTTTCTCCAAACTGACAGAGCCGTCATTTTCCGCTTCCAGCCTGACTGGAGTGGAGTTGTAGCCGTGGAGTCCGTTGCTAACGGTTGGACTTCTATATTAAAAACGAAAATACACGACCCCTGCTTTGAGGAAAAGTATGTTCAACGGTATAAAGAGGGTCGCACCAAAGCCACAGAGGATATCTACACAGCAGGTCTAGACCCCTGTCATATTGAGTTACTCGTTCAGCTTCAAGTCAGAGCTAACTTAATCGTCCCGATTCGGCAAGGGGAAAAGTTGTGGGGACTCTTGATTGTCCATCACTGTACAGCACCCCGACAGTGGCAGCAGTTAGAAATTGATTTGCTTGCTTCATTGGCAACGCAAGTCGGCATCGCCATTCAGCAATCAGAACTCTATCAACAGGTGCAGTTGCTCAATGCTGATTTAGAGCGTCAAGTCCAAGAACGCACCGCTCAGTTGCAGCAAGCACTTGAGTTTGAAGCCAGGCTAAAATGCGTCACCGACAAAGTCCGCGATAGCCTAGATGAAAATCTGATTTTGCAAACTGCCGTGCAAGAGTTAGCTTTGGGGCTGAAGGTATGCTGCTGCGATACGGCTTTATATGATATTGAGCAAGGTATTTCCACTACCCGCTACGAATATACAGGTTCAAGAGCTACATCTCAGGAGCGAGTCTGTCAACTAGCGGACTTTCCTGAATTCTACGGTCAGTTGCTGCAAGGTCAGCATTTTCAATTTTGCAAATTTTATCCTGTTCGGGATTGGGTTACTGCACTAGCCTGTCCTATTTTTGATAACCAAGGAGTGTTGGGTGACCTGTGGTTATTTAAGCAGAAGGCTCATGTCTTTAGTGAATTAGAGATTCGATTTGTGCAGCAGGTGGCAAATCAATGCGCGATCGCGATTCGGCAAGCGCGGCTTTACCAAGCAGCACAAGCACAAGTTGAGGAACTAGAAAAACTCCACTGCCTCAAAGATGAATTCCTCAGCACCGTTTCCCACGAATTGCGATCGCCTGTATCCAACATGAAAATGGCAATTCAGATGTTGGAAATCACTCTAAATCGAGACGGTATAGTTGATGCCACCGGAGCAAAACCACTGGCAGAGGGTAGCAAAGCCAGCCGCTACTTGCAGATATTGCACAGTGAGTGCAAACGGGAAACCAACTTAATCAATGATCTGCTTGATCTACAACGTTTAGAGGCAGGGACTCAACCGTTGACCTTAGAGGTAATCGACCTTCCAGTCTGGTTCCCCCAAGTTTTAAAACCGTTTGAGGAGCGTGCTCAAAACCGCCAACAAATCTTGCAACTTGACATCTCCTCTCACCTACCTCAATTAGTCTCCGATTCATCTAGCTTGGAACGCCTCGTGGCAGAGCTACTCAACAATGCTTGTAAGTACACGCCACCGGGAGAACAGATTACCATTACAGCCGAGGCTAACTCAGGACTACTTCAGCTTAGTGTCAGCAATTCTGGCGTTGAGATTCCGGCTAATCAGTTTCCCTACATTTTCGAGAAGTTTTACCGCATTCCCAATGCTGATCCTTGGAAGCAGGGCGGCACAGGTTTAGGGTTGGCACTTGTCAAGAAGCTTGTAGAGCATTTAGGTGGCTCAATCAAAGCCGAGAGTGCAGCTAAGATTACCTGCTTTACTGTTGAAATACCATTAACATGAGCGATGGTGATGGGGTGATGGGGAGAACGACAAACAACTGCTATACAAGCGGAATTAAGATTAACCCAGTTAGTTAAAAATAGTGAAAGCCAGATGCCTTCACGACTTGAAAAACATCTGGCTTATTGGGTCTAAATGCAGAATTTGATGCTGTATTTTACCGATTGAGGAAGCCTTGGGCTTGCTTGAGCGCCGCTGCACCAATATTGAAAACTGCCCAGCCAGCCGCTAGGAGAAGGGGAGATGCAACCACTACAATACGCCAATCGATATCCATTTTCAGTTCCCTCGCTTAATGCTTGAAGATTTTTGAACCGTTCTCATTTTTATAGTCTTAACTTAATTTTGTCATTTTTTGACACCACTTTTCAAGAACTTCATGGTAGTTAGTGCAGAGCAGAGAATCCTAAATTTGTTCCCTTTCCAGCATGTACTAACGCCAGTTGTTCGTAGCGCCGCGCGTGTTCGATCAGTTCTGCGGCTTCATGATCGGGGATATCGCGCAGTCGTTTGCCAGGAACCCCGACAACAAGCGATCGCGCCGGAACGTCTTTGTTAACCACCGCCCCAGCACCAATAATACTTCCCTGCCCGATACGGACACCATCTAAGATAATCGCCCCAATACCAATCAAGCAGCCCCGTTCCACATAAGCTGAATGCACCACAGCACGATGCCCGACAGTCACATAGTCTTCTAAGATTGTTGGTTTCCCAGGGTCGCCGTGGAGAATTGCCCCATCTTGAATATTTGTAGAGTTGCCAATCTCAATGCGCTCTATATCGCCTCGCAAAACCGCACCGTACCAGACGCTAGTACCCGCCGCCAGCGACACCTGACCGATAACCACAGCATTGGGAGCAACAAACGATGCCTGAGAAAGGTCAGGCGGTGACCAGTAAGCACCTGGAGAAGATAGGAGGGGATTGAAATCGTTCACTTTTTAAGAGGTACGTCAGCCATTATGTCAATTAGCCTGCAAACTAACTTAAATTCTTGCACGCTAGATAAGCATCACTTAAACCGCAGGTTAAGCATGTACCCAGATATAATAAAGCCACTGGTACTGGTATATACGTTAAAAATTCCCCCACGCAATTGATGATCAATCCAGGCTTGCAGTACCCCATATTTGGCCCAGACATTCAGTGCCCTCACTGCCGTCAGACCATTGCGGCATTGACACTAACGGACACGTACTTATGTCCGCGTCATGGTGCTTTTGAGGCAGACCCCAAAACGGAGGAACTGGTTCACTTACAATCTGGGCGTCACTGGCGTCGATGGAGCGATGAATGGTACCGCCAGCATACCCACCCTGATGGCATTCGCTTTGAGATTCATGAAGCGCTAGACCGCCTGTATACTCAGGGCTATCGAGCAACGCGAGTCATTATTGCTAGTCGTTATAAAGAACTCGTTAGCGCTTACCTAGAACGCAGTACCCCTTGGCGAGCAGCGTCCGAACCTTCACGACCGCGACTTTATGGCTTACCAGTAGAGTTTAGTCCTGAACCCACGGAAGAGCCTTGTTGGGAAGTGATTAATTTTGATTTAGAAAAAGAACTGGGCGTACCTGTCCGCTATCCCTACTTCCGGATGTTTGAGTAGCAAAAGCAGGTAGGAAAGGGTGAAGTATGAAGGGTGAAGTATGAAGGGTGAAGGGTGAAGTATGAAGTATGAAAGGTAGGAGGTAAGAGGTTGGGGATATCACTTCTCTCCATTCCCTCATTCTCTCTGCTCCCCCACTCCCTACCGACTCAAAACTCACCGACTCAGAACTCAGGACTCACCGACTCAGGACTCTCTCATCCCTTATGCACCACACTTCGATTCGCACGGCAGATATTCATCGCGCGATCGCGTTTTACGAACAGCTCGGATTTACTATCTCGGAACGATTTACCGCCGGGATTACTCTAGCTTGCTGGATGGAGGGATTGGGAGGGCGCATTGAACTGATCCAGATTCCTGAACCCAAACCAGCAGCGGATGCATTTGGGGATGAGCATTATGTTGGCTATTATCATTTGTCCTTTGATTTGACGGAGGTAGCAAATGATCTTCCAACCTGGCTGAGAAACCTAAAAACCAGTTTCCAGAATGCAGCTATCGAAAGTCCCGGACAGGTTCAACCGCTGAAAGTGCTTTTAGAACCCACCCAGCAAATGATTGGCGATCGCGTTTACGAAGTTACCTTTATTGCCGATGCTGATGGACTTCCTTTAGAATTTATTCGCGTTTTGGGTACAACCCCTAATTCCCACCCTTGAATGCCCATATAGCGGTTCTCACTCCTATTCCATACAAACATGATGTAGAGGCACTTCGCACCGATTCCGCCAACACCCCTACTAGATCCTGAATTTTGCGGAAGTCTCCAAAACGGTGAACGGCTTCTACTCAATGGGTAGCCAGTTGGCGGCTACATTTATGTCTATTTTCAAATTCTGGCGTCGCCACCTTCTGCCCGGCTTACTCTTCAGCCCCTGCCTTAGTGCAGTACTGTTTTTATTAAGGTTAACTCGACTGAAACCCCTGTGCCTAAAGCCACTGTACCAGCAGCAAAAAACCAACTCTCCTTGACTCAAAACGTCCGTAAAACTGTCCTAGAAAACGGGCTGACTGTCCTCACTAAAGAAGTACATACCGCCCCTGTGGTGAGCGTACAAGTTTGGTACAAGGTCGGCTCCCGTGACGAACCTCCTGGCTTAAACGGCATCTCGCACCAGCTTGAACACTTGATGTTCAAAGGCACTAAAACTCGCCCCATTCAGTTTGGTCGCCTACTGAGTGCCTTAGGTAGTGACTTTAATGCTTTTACCAGCTATGACAAAACCACCTATTTTGCAACAGCAGAGCGAAGCAAATTAGAGGCACTGCTGACTTTAGAAGCCGACCGGATGCAAAATGCCCTGATTAACGCGGCGGCGTTAGCCAGTGAGAAACGAGTTGTAATCTCGGAGTTGCAGGGCGATGAAAATTATCCGGAATACCGCTTGGATCGTCTAGTGATGCGGGCGACCTTTCCCAATAGTGCCTATGGTTTACCTATTGGCGGGACTAAGGCAGAGGTGGAGCGCTTTACCGTTGAACAACTTAAAAATTACTACCACACCTACTACAGCCCAGATAATGCCACGCTGGTGATTGTGGGCGACTTCCAAACGGACGCAGTACTCGCAGCGGTTAAAGATCGTTTTGGTAACATTCCTAAAACTCAGGCATCCACAGAGGATCGCCAACCCGTCACTAGCCAGCCTATTCTCAACAAAGAATCTGTAGTTTTGCGAGAGACCGGGAGTGCGTCTCTATTGGAGGTGGTGTATCCTCTGCCGGATATCAACCATCCTGATGTGGCGGCGCTGGATGTGATGGATTACATCTTGACCTCAGGGCGCAGTTGTAGAATTTATCAAACGTTGGTGGAGTCGGGACTGGCGAGTAATGCCAGTGGGTATGCTCTCAACTTAGTTGCAGCCGGATGGTATGGCTTTGATGTCACGGCATCTCCCGGTCAAGACTTGAAGAAGATTGAACGGATACTACAACAAGCGATCGCACAATTACAAAACCAAGGCGTGACCCCTGAAGAACTCAAACGGGCGAAAACCCAGTTACAAGCTGATGCGATTTTAGAGAGTCGGGATGTCACCAGTCAGGCTTACCAGCTAGGTGATAACCAGACTATTTCGGGTGACTATCGCTTCACTGACCGCTATTTAGCGGCGATCGCTCAAGTTAGTGCCCAGGATGTGCAGCGTGTAGCGAAGGAATACCTGAAGCCAGAATATCGTACGGTTGGCTTCTTTGAGCCGACAACGATTACAGAGGAAGAAAGTAGTGCTGATAGCAATTTTCGCCAAACAATAGAAGACTTTAGCCCTGACGAACCTGTAGATCCAGCGGAAGTTGCTCAATATTTACCTGCTGTCGCCCAAGGAGCTGCCCCCAGTACGCAACCGTTACCGGAAGAATTTACACTGAAAAACGGTCTGCGCGTGTTGCTTTTGATCGATCGCAGTACTCCGACTGTCTCCCTCAGTGGTTACCTGCAAGCAGGTTCCGCCTTTGACCCAATACAGCAAGCGGGTTTAGCCCATCTCACGGCAGAAAACCTGATGAACGGCACCCAAACCAAAGATGCCTTAACTCTGGCGAAAATATTAGAGGATCGGGGCGCTAGTTTGGGTTTCTATCCCGTTCGTGAAGGGACTTACTTTGGGGGGAGTAGTTTGTCTGGGGATCTACCAATCCTGGTGCAGACGGTGAGCGATGTCCTGCAACAGGCTATCTTCCCCCCCGATCAGTTAGAACTGAGCCGTCAGCGGGTGTTAAGCGATTTGCAAGTGGCACTGGATGACCCGGATTACTTGGCGCAAACCACCTTTAGGCAGAGCATTTACCTGAAAAATCATCCTTTTTCCTCTTTCCCTACCCTAGAAAGCCTCAAACGCATCACCCGTAACGATATCCTGCGCTTTTACCAGGAACAGTACCGTCCTGACACGATGATTTTGACTCTGATGGGTGATTTTGATGCCCAACAAGTGCGATCGCTTCTAGAAGGTGAGTTTGAAAACTGGCAGGTAAAGGGTAAGCCGCCAACGCTGAACTTTCCCCCCGTAGCGTTACCGGAAAAAATCGTCCGGCTCAATCCCGTCTTACCGAACAAATCGCAATCTGTAACTTATATGGGTTCAACCGCGATCGCTCGTCAAGACCCCCGTTACTACCCTGCTATTGTTCTGAATCAGATTCTAGGCGGAGACACCTTATCCAGCCGCTTAGGAACTGAAATTCGCGATCGCCAAGGGTTAACCTACGGCATTACCAGCGATTTTCAAGCCGGGATTAATGGGGGTTCCTTTGCGATTGGGATGCAGACATCCCCTGAAGATACGCAAAACGCGATCGCTGCCACCCTTGCTCTACTCAAACAAATTCAACAAGAGGGAGTCACCCGCAGTGAAGTGAATGCTGCCAAGCAGTTTCTGACTAACCAATACCCTGTCTCTCTCGCCAATCCCGATAATTTAGCGGGGACAATTCTGGAAAATGCCGTGTATAAGTTAGACCGCAGCGAACTGCGAGAGTACATCAGCAAAGTCAATACAGTCACCTTAGAACAGGTAAATCAGGCAGCGAAGGAATTACTTCATCCCGATCATCTAGTCATCGTCACCGCTGGTTCGGCTGTACCCGCTACCCCTTAAATCAGACCCTTAAGCGCAGTCAACCCATAGGTGAGGACACCCTTGATTTCCCAAAGCAAGCTTGCTGGTTAAATCTTAAACTCACCGACTTTGTGAGCAAAATTAACTGGGATAGGCGGATTTCCGTCTTCCCAGCTACACTGTTCGCGCTTCCCTTTCGCGGCGGCTAACTTTATGCAGCTAAGAACGGCTAGCTCTCGCTGCTTTTTGCGCCGCTTCACTATTTTGGCGATAAAGCACCATGCGGTTTTGAGCCGTCTTATATCGCCCTGCTGGGTCATTGGGGGGTACGGCTCCCATTAAGTCAGACGCTCGTTGCCACGTAGCGGCTAATTCTAACCACTGAGCCGGGGTATTAGCGGTTTGTCCCGCTACGGCGGCTTGCTCTGCTAGTCGCACGGCTTCAACAAAAGGGTCAGGGGTAGGAGAGGGGGAAACGGCTGGGGAGGGGGAAGCGATCGCCTCAACAGTAGAAGTTGAAACCTCTGTCTGTCCTTGACGGCGGAGTCTTAGCCCTAGCTGGCTATACAGTAGCCAAGCGACAAGTAAAATCGCCACACTTATGCCTGCACCACCCGCAATCCCTTGCCAGAAAGTGCGTTTACCCCGCAGGGAAGTGGAGGCAACTTTAGGAAGGGCTGGCTTTTTTTTCGGGGCTGTGAGGCGACGCTTCCTCTCCTCGGTACGCCGCTTGAAGAAGTTTGGTTTTGCCAGTGTAATTTCTTCTGACCACAGCAGTTGAGTTTCCGGATCGCGGTTAATTTCTTCTAACCACAGTAACTGTTGTTCGCGCACGATCCGGCTGTTAATTCGGACACGCCGAATATTACGCGGGGCAATTTCTTCTAAGTTCTGCCGAACTTTCGCTACCAATGTTGATTGCTCTAGTTGCTCTGGTTTTGCTGCCTCACATAGAAGCTGGAGAACACCCTCGGCGAAAACGGCTCGCGTTCTCACGTTGTCTTCTGCCAAGCGCTCATTCAAGATTTGGATAATCGCCGCTACACTCCCTTGGCGAGCTTGAAGCGCGATGTCATCGATTGGATCTACCATTTATTGTTTAGGTCGCGAATTGGTAGTTAGCCCTGGCTTTTTTAATTAAGAGTATACAAGTTTAGCGCGATCGCTCTTTAATGAGAGCAACGCTACTAGTTAACTCCTATTGAGCTATGGCAGCAGCAGCCCCACGCTCTACCCGCTTCGGGTGAACGCCCTTGAAGAATGCCAGTGAGTTGACGACACTCACCTGACCAATGCCGTAGGCGTTGTAAGGTGAGATTGAGCAAACGAGCAACTTACTTGTCGGATTGACCAACGATTTTTCGCTTGAGTCCCCTCACTAACTCTCTGATCACATCGGTCTGGGTTCTGCCCGATTGCTGACAGTAGCGTTTAAGTAATTCCATTTCTGACTCTTCAATTCTAATATTTAGTATCGTTTTAGGCATGATTATGTAGTGGATATTGCACTACAGTAATAGCATGAGAACCTCTTACCAGTATCGACTGCGATTGACAAAACAACAGCAAGCCACAATTGAGCACTGGCTTGAACTCTGCCGCCGTCAATACAACTATCGGTTAGCCGAGCGATTCAACTGGTACGAGCAAAATCGTTGCGATGTCAATGCCTGTCCACTCGTCTGCCATCTGCCAGAGCTGAAAGCTCGTCCTGACTTCTATTGTCAGAAACGGGATCTGGTGAACTCGAAAAAGCTGTTTCCTGAATATAAAGAGCTTCCTTCCCATACCCTGCAAGATGTGATTGCACGAGTGGAGAAGGCGTTCGACCGATGGCTGAGCGGTGATAGCAATGGAAGGCGAAGCGGTAAACCTCGATTCAAGGGTCAAGGGCGATTCCGTTCCCTGGCATTTCCTGATCCGGTCAAACCAGAACATATCAACGGGCGGTTCATCCAGCTTCCGAAAATTGGCAAACTCAAGATGATTCTGCACCGTCCGATGCCGGATGGATTCCCGGTGAAAACGGCGGCAATTATCAAGAAGGTGGATGGCTATTACATCACGCTGTCCCTGCAAGATTCGTCTGTACCCGTACTCATGCCTGATGTTCCAACACGGGAAAATACCATCGGGATTGACATGGGACTTAAGGCGTTTCTGGTAGACGATTCGGGGAGAGACGAGCCAATCCCCCAACACTACCGGAAAGCAGAGAAACGGCTGAAACGATTGCAGCGTTCACTGTCTCGCCAAAAGAGAGGTTCTAGCCGTCGCCAAAAAGCGATTAAGCGAGTCTCTAAGGCGCATCTGAAAGTATCAAATCAGCGCCAAGACTTTCACTATAAAACCGCGAAAAAGCTTTTATCTCAAGGGAAACACGTCGCACATGAAAAGCTGAATATCAAAGGGCTTGCTAAATCGAAACTAGCAAAATCGGTAAACGATGCTGGATGGGGTCAATTCCTGGCAATTCTCTCAGTCAAGGCTGAAAGAGCTGGATTGATGACAATTGCAGTAAATCCCAGCGGCACAACTCAGAACTGCTCTGGATGCGGTACGAAAGTCCCGAAAACACTTGCAGACAGACTTCACGCCTGTTCTCAATGCGGGTTAACGATTGACCGCGACCACAACGCAGCTATCAATATTAAGCACTTGGCGGTAGGGCATTCCGTCAATAAAGCTCAGGAAACGCCCGATGGGATACCAGGGGTCACTGAGAAGCCCGCGCTCTCTGCGTGACTCATGAGCGTCGGGAGTATGTCACGGGATCTTAATGCAAGGATGTCCCAAAACTACCAACCCTCTGTTTGACCGCCTTTAAGTGAAGGCGATGTTCGCGACCCACAGGAGGGAGCATAATAAATAGTGACGTTGAATGTAAAGAATTTCTATGTTGATAAAATGTACAACTCGTCATATCCGGATTTACACCGCTGAGATAAAAGACAACGAATTGCTCGAAAGCGACAACGTGTTGACCTTGGATATTGACCCGGATAACGAATTTAATTGGAACGAAGACGCCCTGCAAAAGATGTATCGCCAGTTCGATGAACTGGTTGAGTCCTATAGCGGGGAGGATTTAACAGAATATAACCTCCGTCGTATTGGCTCAGACCTCGAACATTACATGCGATCGCTTTTGCAGAGCGGTCAAATTAGTTACAACCTTGACAGCCGCGTTCTCAACTACAGTATGGGACTGCCACAAATTGATCCTCAAACCATCAAGTAAGTAACTAGCGCCAAGTGCGATTGCCTTCTTCGTCTACTCGTGCTTGGCGAATCACATCAGAAATTTCTTCAGCGTCCCGAACGTGGTGTAATTCTTTCTTCTCACCATCGGGTTCATCAACTTCAAAGTAAGTCGGAACTTTGATATGATCGCCCGTAATGTCAGGAGCATCAACAGCGACTTGCTTGGATTTCTCTTCGTCAGACTGACCTGGGGAAACGCGATCGCCAGGATTGACAGTACTATTCATTTCCGGTCTTTCAGGTTTCTGTTCAGACCCATGTGCCATTTGCTCTTCCTGATCGACTTTTTTTTGCTCAGCCATAAAAACTCCTGGTATTCTTATTTTGATATTTCTATGGGCTTATCGTAAAAAAAATTAACCGCGATCGCCTCTTTCTACGGAGGGAATTGACACTTTCTCAAAAACCATTAATTGAGGTTACAAAATTGCCCCATTTATGTATTGAGGAGGAAGTAGATTTCAACTAGAGAAAATTTATCTTTTCAGCATTCTTGAACCCGATTCAGGCAACAGGGAGATTTTCAGCCTCAGTTCGCTCTGTTTTTTTAGCAGAACGATGGCAAGGGGCACCAGTCCCTATATTAGAATGGCGCTTTTGCTCAATAAATTGCTTGAGTGCTGTGCGACGATTTTCTAAAAATCGACTCCAAAAACCCGGAAGAAATTGATCCATCGTTTCTGCCAATGCCCAAGTTTCCAGGTTCATCAGCTTGTAGCGCAATTGATGAGAATTCTGTAACGTTGCAATCAACTCCTTGATTTCCGCGCGGGTCTTGCCGTCAAAATCAGCAAACGTTGGCTCTTGGGAGGGTTCAAAATCAAAGTTGGACATAGCGATCGCCCAGGGGCAGAAATAGTCACTGACTAAACTAGGTAAAGATGATCGACAATAGAATTATCTAGCAACGAATCATCTTCATCCTTCCAATCTAAAACCTCAGGGTCGATTTCTAAAATGGGTAAGACCCTTACCCAACATAACTTCATAAAATAACCGCCCGTTTATATCTTGTCTACACAAAAGTCTTTCAATGTTTGGGACTACAAGCCTTGGTGGTGTCAGCCCTGGTCAATTCTCTTAACCGGATTGGTCGTGATTATGGGGAGTTGGCTACTCACCCAAACTTTGTGGTTAACCATACTAGTAGCACTGCCAATTTTACTTTGGTGGTTCTACTTTTTGTGGCTTTGGCCGCGCATGATGCAACGCTACAGCGCCTTAGCTCATTCATCGCCATCCTCCCCAGATCAGACACCAGTGGAAGATCAACCGACGCCACCCTGACCTCTGGAGAATCAGACGCTACAATCTGTGATTAAAGCGCCTGTTTTGGCACGTTATTTGCATGGGCTAACTTCCCAGATTTGAGGAAGTACAACACATCGCCCAATACTCACCGACTGAAGTGGCGAAGACTATTCATGGCAAACACTGCGGCATCACTTTACTGCCCTAACTCCCGCTGTCAGGCTCCCAACTCCCAGAGGGATAAGTTTTGCCAGAAATGCTGCACGCCGCTGCTCAGGCGTTATCTGTGGGTGATTGGGGCAGGGACAGAGGCTTATCAAGTCGGGGAACTGATTGGCGATCGCTATCTCCTTGACCGTCCGCGAATTTTGTTGGATACCCAACCCAGCCTAACCCCCGAAACACCGGAGGAAATTCCGGCTCAGATTGCACCGTATCTCAGACTTTCCCCCTACACACTGCATGTCCCACAAGTGTATGGACGGCTGACCTTACCAGGCAAACGCCAGCCCAAGGCAGTTTGGCTACTAGAAGAAGCCGCCATCTTCGCCAGTGGTGCGAATCATGCCTTGGAGGGACAGTTGATGCCCGAATTATCCACAGCCTGGAAAGAAGCCACACCACGGCGTCAGCTCAACTGGTTATGGCAGCTTGCTCAGTTGTGGCAGCCATTGCTCCGTGAGGGCGTCGCTTCCAGTTTGCTGAACCCTAACCTGCTGCGAGTTAACAACTCCCTGATCCGCTTACAAGAGTTGCAGTTAGATAGCAAACAAACCCCTACCCTGCAACAACTTGGTCAGTTCTGGTCGCGCTGGTTTCCAGCGACAACGCCAGCGGTAGCGGAATTTTTACAACAACTCTATACCGATCTGCAACAGGGACAGCTAATAGCCTCAGACCAGCTCGTGGCACTACTAGACCAAGGGTTGAACGACTATGGGCGCTCTGCTAACACAGCCTGTACCTACCAAATTTTCACGGCAACAGATACCGGGCCCAGTCGCCGCCGCAATGAAGATGCCTGTTACCCACCGAGTGGAAACTTGGTAAGCCCGCCGCTAGGGGCGGAGGCGGTGGCAATTGTCTGTGATGGGATTGGGGGACACGAAGGGGGCGATGTCGCTTCCCATTTAGCGATCGACACTATTCGTCGGGGAGTAGACAAGTTGTTGGTCAACTCCAATTGGGAGCCAGCCAACTTGGCGCTGCATTTAGAGCAAGTCACTTGTGACGCTAATGATGCCATTAGCCGCCAAAATGACAGCGAACACCGTCAAGACCGCCAACGCATGGGCACAACCTTAGTCATGGCGCTGACCCGTGCCCATGAAATGTACATTACTCATGTGGGAGACAGTCGAGTTTATTGGATTACTCGCACGGGCTGCTCGCAAGTAACCCTGGATGATGATTTGGCATCTCGCGAGGTGCGCCTGGGCTATGCATTGTATCGGAATGCCGTGCAACAGTCAGCCTCTGGCTCATTGGTACAGGCGCTGGGTATGGGTTCGTCAACGACTTTGCACCCTTCTGTCCAACGCTTTGTCTTAGATGAAGACTGTATCTTCTTATTGTGTTCTGATGGATTGAGCGACAATGACCGAGTGGAGCAGTACTGGCAAACGGAAGTTTTGCCAGCCATTGAGGGTCAAGTCAGTTTGGCAACAGCCACAACGAGATTAGTCGAGATTGCTAATCAGCAAAATGGTCACGATAACGTCACAATAGCCCTCGTTCACTGTCAGGTGACATCGGGACAGGAAAAGGAAGGCGCTGTTGTTTCCTTCTCTCAACCTACCGCGTTGCCTAACCCCACCCTTAATCTTGAGGCACCAACGGACAAGGGGGTAGCCGTCTCGCGGATGAAAACGCAGCAGTTACAAGTACCTGAGCCGACTCGCACGCCTTGGGGGCTGTTACTAGGAATTGTTTTGTTGTTGGGGGTAGGCGGAGTCTTGGCTTATCTGTTGATTCCGGGTATCAATCGCTTCGTTGACCCTGTAATTGGTCTGGCTCCCCGGTCTACATCATTGCCGACTAGTACCCCCTCACCCACCGATTTGTCTACCAGTCCGGCTGCCGCTCCCTCCTTGGAAGCACCAGCCGTGATTCAAGTTGCCACCCCCACTACCAATGTTTCGGAGCCATTAACAGGGGTGCTGCTGCGACGCCGCTGGGAAGCGCCCCAGAACCGATTAGTTGTGGGACAAGCGCCTGCTGGTAGCGTGTTACAAGTGATTGCTAAACGAGCGGATTTGCAAGGAGAGGATTGGCTGAGGTTGCGATTTTGCTCAACTTCTGACAATCCCTCCAACTTACAACCGCCGACACCAGGGGCAGAGCTTTCTCCCTCTTCCCCAGCTTCCCCAGCTCAGTCATCAAGAGCGATTACCTATAATCAGCTAAAACCGGGAGATGATGGCTGGATTAGAGCATCCGATGCGATCGCCCAAATTAAGCCTAATTTCTTGCCCACTCCCGCTCAACTCGATAGCTGTGCTGTGCTGCCTCCCATCCCCGCTGACTCATCAACCCCAGTGCCGTCAAAGGCTGTACCCAGCCCTTCCCCGACAGGCTAGCGGTCTAGATAAACCTGAACAAGCGTCACCAAGAAAGCCCAAGACTCTGTAAACTGATATAACAAACGGTATTTTCGCTCTTTAATGGGCTTTGAATGTCTGGTATGGAAAATCCTTGCCTCAGTTTGGCGATCGCGCGTCTGACTACCGGGCAAGACAATTTTGCGATTTGGGTCACGAAAGCCCCCTACCCTGGAGGTTATGGTCATCATGACTCAACTTGGCCGGAAAGCTTAACGGTGACCTGGTTAGCTTGGCAAGAAATGTTTTCCCTGCGGGGTTTGCCCCATGTCCCCCTAGTTCATCACGCGACTCAGTCTGCACGCCTGTTGCCCTATGAAGTGAGCAATAGTCCGACGCCCGAAACCGCCAGCTACAGCAGCCGGATTATGCAACATCTGGGCATCAGCTTATGGCAGTGGCTATTTGAGGGGCCAATTCAAAACACCTTGGCTCAAAGCCGAGGAATTGCCCAAGGACAAAATAAACCCCTACGCGTGCGCCTGGAAATTCGCGACCCAGAGATCATTCCTTTGCCTTGGGAAATTATGCAGCCGATGGCAGGTAAGCAATCGATCTCCCTCAGTCAGCAATTATTGTTTAGCCGTACCACCAGTTATGTCGAGCCGCTGATGCCTCGGCGAAACGAACAGGCGTTAAATATTTTGCTGGTTTTAGGACAGGATACAAGCTCTTCAACGCTACCAGTGGGGAGTTTGGAGCTGGAGCAAGAAGCCTCCGCCTTGGTAGATGTACTTAAGGTGCGGGCACAACCAGACGCCAATAGCAACAAATTTGCCAGGTCTGTTGCCTGTCACGTCGATACCCTACTACAACCGACTCCTGCCGA
Organism: Kastovskya adunca ATA6-11-RM4; assembly: GCA_019359445.1. Classification (GTDB taxonomy): domain Bacteria; phylum Cyanobacteriota; class Cyanobacteriia; order Cyanobacteriales; family Coleofasciculaceae; genus Kastovskya; species Kastovskya adunca. The sequence continues at coordinate 131,233 of JAHHHJ010000011.1, forward strand.
ATTGATTCAGGTATTAGAAAACAACACCTACAATGTTTTTTTCTACGCTGGTCATGGTATTCCAGCACCAGACGGTGGCTTGCTGTTTTTACGTGCTGATGCCACGATCAATGGCACTGAATTGGCGCAAGTGCTTGTGCGGGCGCAGGTAGCGCTCTGTGTCTTCAATGCTTGTTGGGGGGCGCAACCAGACCAGGCTGGCTCCAGCACTATCCCCCGAAGCAGCTTGGCAGAAGTTTTGATCCATCATGGTGTCCCGGCTGTCTTGGGAATGCGCGATTCAATTGCCGATCGCGAAGCGCTGAGTTTTATTCAAAGCTTTGCCCAAGCCCTCGCCCTCCGAATGCCTATCGACCAAGCGGTGGCGGTGGCAAGACAGCAGTTGTTGACGCTGTACAAATTTAATCAACCCGCTTGGACTTTGCCCGTACTCTACATGCATCCAGAGTTTGATGGCGAACTGATTCGCTCGGTAGAGGAGGGAATTACAGAACTTCCTAGTACACCGCCAAGCTGGGTAGGGGGGATGCCCCCAGTTGCTTCACTACGCTCTGTGGAAGAAAGCGATCGCCAGTGGCAGATTCGAGGTGGGTTGATGAAAGTGGGGCGACGCCCAGAAAATGACTTGGTCATTCAGGAACAGTGGGTTAGTCAACAACATGCCGAAATTATCTACCGCGATGCCTTTGCGGATGACGAACCAAGACCGATGTATTTTCTGCGTGATTTTTCTCGCAACGGGACACTAATTTTACGTCCAGAAGGTTGGCAAAAAGTACGCCATCAGGAAGTGCCTTTACCATCGGGAAGTCAGTTAAAGTTTGGCAGTACTCATGGTCAAACCCTGGAATTTGTCATCGAAACAACAGAGATGTCTCGCTGATTTCACCAGAAAAACAGAAATTTCGGGATTTGTTACGGAACGCTCTATTTTCTTTCTGTATCTACACACCAGGGTTCATTCATTCATAAACAAAAAAGGGGCGCTATGGTAATTCAACCTATTCACTTTCAAAATCGCGAACAGGCTCGGGACTGCCTGCAAGGAGAACTGATTGATGCAATTTTGCAGCCAGAAACTAATGATTGTTATCCATGGAATCCTGCCGATCCAGAGGCAGAAGCGTATTTTTCAGAGATAGAACAAGAGTTTTTATTTTCAAGTTTGTATGAAGACGAGGAGCTTGCCCAAGCTTCGCAATCATTTTTCACTCAATTGCATCACTGCTGGGGATCACAGGAGATAACCACCGAGGAAGCTGTAAGAGTTTCTCTAACTCAACAATTTGCCCACCGGGTACCTCAAGCTTGGCTAGAGGCGATCGCTACTTCCGCGCAACAAGTTTTTTCCCGTCAGTTATCTCTAGCCGAACAATTAGTCAGCTGTATTCAACCACTGCTCTCTAATTGGGCAGAAGAAGATTTACTCGTGTTTGCCCGTCCTTTGGCATATACGATGCGAGGAAGCCAAGACGTAACGGATTTGGAAGCGCAAGGTATTGTTCGACCTGTAGAGTGGGCGGAGTTATCTCCGGTAGAACAAGTGCGCTTGAGTATGGCGATCGCTAATGCCGCTCTTAAGGAAATTCAAAATTCCACTAGTGATGACGACGCCCTGTAATGGTAGCCAAGTCAATAGGTGATCCTCGGCGTTAAGCAATTTGAATAATTGGGAAAACTCTCATCTCCTACCAAGAAATAGACCTACTCAGTCCCGAACGGGTAAGTCTGATCGTCCTAGTGTAAAACAGAAAATTTTCTGTATTTGCTCTGTTCATTAGAAACTTTCCGTTGAAATGAGTATAGGAGAAACAATTGCCACTATTCTTTGACTGGCAAGTGAAGAGGAGTAATCTCTGGAAAGTGGCTCTCAATGGCCATTTATGAAGGCTTACTAAGAACAAAGCCTCAGACATTAAGAGTTGGGTGGTTTGGGAGCAAGGCAGCTTTGCCTTCACTACATATTGTAGGCAGCAAGAATTTTGTAGCGGAGTTAGTTACGGTTTTGGTAACTTACTTTCAATCGGGTTAATTATTACGTTTATATTTTTTGGCTGAGGCTAATGACGCTCTCGTCAGTTCCCTGTGTAGAACTGATCGGGTGATGAGGGGATGAGGGAGAGAAATCTCTTTCTTCCTCGTTGATATTTTTTAGTGAGGGGGTTCGAGAAAACGGGTGGCGAAATTTTGCGATCGCGTTGGTGACAATGCCCTAGCTTTGAGAATTGCAGCGGCTAAAAAGGCATAGGATAAGACTCCTACCAACGCCAAAAGCACGCCGCTAAAAAATCCCGTTGAATTCCATAAGGCATGGAGCGCTGAAGCGCTGAGATAGCCAATGCCTAAAATCTGCCATCGCTGATTGGGTTTGAGGACGCTCAACCCAATGAAGTAGCCAAAATAGCCGCTGTACGCCATATGTCCAGCGACAGAGCCTAAAATGCGAGGAATTAGTAATTGCAGACCTAATAGCTGCCCTGTGCCTTCCCCGGTTTGCAGAGTCACATTATCGATAATTCCCGGTACGTACTGCCCTAAGGTTTCTAGGAGGGTAAATCCCACGGCGGAAGCGGTGCCGAGTAAAATACCATCTAACGGTTCCCAGACTCCCAGACGTTCTCGCCAAGGCGATCGCCATCTCTGTCCGAGCCAATAAGCTAGCAGCACGGGCAACGCCTTGAGTAGTTCTTCCATCAGCCCTGCGCCAAAAAACATGCGGATCAGCAGGCTCAAAAAGTTGATTGGCTCACCGGGAGAGGGCAAGCTTCCGGGCAAAATCCCTCGAAAAACGGTGATAAACAGCAACAACAGGGGACTAACTAAAATCAGTCCTGTAGCGATCGCCGCACCCAATAGCCACCACCAGGGTTTGCGCTTGCCGCAAAGCTGATAGACAAAGTAATAAGCCGCACCCGCTAGATAAGCCGCTAGCAGCAGATTGAAAAAGATGGGTTGTCCTACAGCCGCAAACATCAACACCACAAAGACGACAGTGAAGATGCCGGGAATTAAGAAGGCTTTGCGAGTCAAATCCCGTCCTGTAGAAACAATGGGAAAGAGCTGGGTGAACGTCACAGCATCCGGGGGACGACCACCCACAGGAATACTCAAGGGCGGTTGTGAGATTGCTGATGCGACTGTAGGCGGGTAAGCGGTCTGGGGTGAAGGTGCCTGACTGCTGCTATAGCTAAGTAGGGATTCAAAGAGAAATTCTGGCCCCTTCTCTCCTAGCACAAAGCGATCGCCCGATCGTAAAGGCTGGCATCCTTGCAGGCGTCGCCCATTGATATAGGTGCCATTAGCACTGTTTAAGTCACAAATTTCCCAACCGGGGGACTGATTGTCTGACAATGCCACGGGACGAATTAGTACATGACGCCGGGAGACGCCAGGATACTGATTAGGCTCTAAAACCATTTGGCAACTGGGGTCGCGTCCTAGCGCCAGTTCCTGAGCTTCCGGTAGCTCCTGGTTGGGTAACAATCGACCTGCCGCTTCACCCGTCGATAACTGTCGCAAAAATCCCTTATAAGCTTGACCCTTCATGGATAGTAGTAGCAGTGAGTTGTTTAGCGTGTTCTACCAAACGGACAAAGATATTGGCTTAGACTACTCTAGACGATCCCACACTGAGCTAAAGGAAGATCAAACCCGTGGCTTGTTCTACCGAACTTTCCCATCAAGCGATCGCGTTGGCTCAACTCCATTTAATTTAGCCTTCTGGGGGAGCCATCCTATCATGAGTAATACAACCTCCGTAGGGATAACCGCCCTATGAGCTTCGCACCAATGCCAACGTCCCTATAGGTATCTCACTCAATTAAAAACCGCTGTGATTTCCGTCAATCTGTGATCGAGCAGACACACAACAGCCTATTGAGCCTTTACACTAAACACAAAGTGTTAGTTTTTTTGCCTAACTATCTGTTAAATCTTGCTGGTTGCGAAGACATTGATTGTAAGACTGATAGAGAGAGGCACAGCTGAGGAGCAGGAGAGGTCACAAGTGTAGGCTTTTTACAATATTGAAAACTTGATTTGAAGACAAATCTGGGATTTATTAGTAACCAACTTTAAGATAGACGACTCACTTTTTTTAACAGATAGTAGCGCCACAATGATTGCACTTTTAGCCGTACTTTCGGCTTCAGCGGCAGCAGGAATGAGAATCGCCCTGCCCCTACTCGTCATCGGATTGATGCAAAGTGACAATCTTTGGTCGCGTGTACCGATTTTGTCTCGTATTTCGCCACCAATTCTCCTCGGCGTTTTGACAACCTGGTCGTTATTTGAGCTATTTGCCTCCAAAAGCTTATTGGGGCAGCGCATACTTCAGATTATCCAGCTTCTCCTTAGCCCAATTGTGGGTGCAATCATGAGCATTACCGTCGCTCAGTTTACTGACGCAGCGGTGGAATCTGTCTGGCTAGTCGGGTTCGTCGGTGGTTTGTTTGCTTTTGTTTTGCAACTGGTACAAGTCGGCTGGTTTTATCGCCTCCGGGGTTTGCCTCTCTGGGTTGTCTTTATCCAGGATGCCTTGTGTGTTGCCTTAGTGATTTTTGCTTTTGATGCCCCTCACCCAGGTGGCTTAATCGCCCTATTTCTGCTGTGGTTGTCGGTTCGCAGTTCTAGGTATTGGCATCGCTGGTACAAAGGGCGACACCCATCTTCTCCGCGTCCGTTCCCTCAGAAGCGTGATTAATAAAGGGGGAAGTTGTTGCAGTAAAACCCCATGAAGTAGGGGAGTTGGCACCTACGGGAAGTGCATAGGGCGATTGAGTCTGAGATGCTTTGCTTTAAGAATGATTGCGATCGCTAATCGTTAGTTTTTGTAGCCCAATGCCGGAGAATTTTGATCAAACCTTCTACAAGATACCCACCAAGTGCAGCAATCCGTGACCGCTGACTAGCTCAAACACTAAGGCAATAAAGCCCAGCATCGCGATCCGTCCGTTCCAAACTTCGGCAGTCGTCGTCATACCCCACTCCCAGCGCTCTTGAGGGTACATTTTGACTGTCTTTGTTGGACGAATAACTTCAGAAAATTGGCGTGATGGGGTGTTAATGGCTTCTATGACTAGATTAGCCAGAGAGTCAATGAATGTGGGATGGGTATTGAGTGCTGGAACCCGATGGAAGTTGTGGATACCTGATTCTTCTGCCAGTTCCCGATATTCGATGTCAATTTCTTGCAAAGTTTCGATGTGTTCGGAGACAAAGCTAATCGGTACGACGAGCAAGTCATGAACGCCTTGTTCCCCCAATTCTTTCAGAGCGTCTTCAGTGTAGGGTTTGAGCCACTCCACTGGACCAACACGGCTTTGGTAAGCCAAGGTGTGGGGATTGGGTCGATTGAGGGTTTGCATGATTAAGGCAGTGCAGTCCTCAATTTCTTGCTGGTAGGGGTCTCCGGCTTCGGTGACGTAACTTATGGGGACGCCGTGAGCGCTAAAGAAGATGTGAACGGAGTCAGGGTTGGGAAACTGCTCCAGTTCAGCAGCCATCAGTTCCGCCATCGCTTGCAAGTATTCAGTTTGCTGATACCAGGAAGGAATAACGGTGTATTCAATTTTGCTGAGTTTCGGGTCTTCTTGCCAAAGTTGTTCTAACAGCCGGAAGCTAGAACCGCTGGTGCTGATGGAAAACTGTGGGTAGAGGGGAAGAATTACCAACTGCTCAATGCCGTCGCGCTTGATGCGGGCGATCGCTTCTTCGGTGTAGGGATGCCAGTAGCGCATCCCAATATAAACATTAACCTCTTGCCCTTTTGTCTGTAGCTGCTCTTGGAGGGCTTGGGCTTGGGCTTCTGTAACCTGCCGTAAGGGGGAGCCACCACCAATCTGGCGATAGTTTTCTTGAGATTTTTTCGCACGTAGTGTTGAAATCAACCAGGCGAGGGGACTTTGTAGCCAGGAAAAGGGTAAGCGGATAATTTCGGGGTCAGAAAATAAGTTGTATAGAAAGGGACGAACGTCCTCTAACTCATCTGGTCCACCTAAATTTAGTAATAAAACCCCAACACGACCCATAGCGATAACAGCTTTCCAAAAATTTCATATTTGTTACTGATTTTAACAATATATTCTTTTGGTAGTTTGTAGTTGCATGAAGAAATACAGATTATTTTCTAAACCTGAGCCGTGGCAACAATTTTAAGAACGTGGAGTTATCAATATCAATGGCTATATGACGCGATCGCGCGACTAGCTGCCTTGAGTGTCGGTGGCGAGAAACGCTTTCGCCATCTGGCATTGCAGGGATTAAATATTAACACCGATACTCAAGTGTTAGATCTATGTTGCGGTGCGGGTCAAACCACTGAGTTTTTAGTGCAATTTTCCCATCAGGTCACAGGCTTGGATGCCTCGCCTGTAGCCTTACAAAGAGCGCAGCAAAATGTTCCCCAAGCCACCTACGTTGAAGCCTTGGCAGAAGCGATGCCCTTTCTTGACAATCACTTTGATGTGGTTCACACCAGCGTAGCAATGCACGAGATGAATCCTTCCCAGTTGCTAGAAATTCTCAATGAGGTCTATCGAGTCCTGAAACCTGGGGGAGTTTTTGCCCTGATCGATTTTCATCAACCTACTAACGTCCTGTTTTTGCCAGGATTGACCTTATTTTTGTGGTTGTTCGAGACACAGACAGCTTGGCAGTTGTTGGAAACTGACTTGGCTGAGTTGCTCAAACAGGTAGGGTTTGAGAAATGTGATCGCACTTTACATGCAGGTGGGAGTTTGCAAGCTATTCAGGCGAGGAAGGGGAAAGAAGTATGAAGTATGAAGGGTGAAGTATGAAGTATGAAGGAGGTTATCAGTTTTCCTCATCGCCTCATCGCCTCATCGCCTCATCGCCTCATCTCCTCTGCTCCCCCGCTCCCCCGCTCCCCTGCACCCCGTTCGGCTGAGCTTACGTCGAAGCCTGCACCCCCGCTCCCTGTCTAGAATGCCATTAGCAGGCGGTGGCTTGACTGGCTTCTGGTAGGGGTGGACGCAGACAAAGGTAGATGAGGGAACCGAGTAATGGTATCAGTGCTACTACCCAAAACAGAGCAGAATTGTCTAACCCCCGTCGTGCCATGTCGTCTTTGAGTAAGACGGGAAACAGGAGGCAAAGCAGGCAGAAGTCCAAACTCATGACGTGAACAAAGCGGTTGGTTTGCCACTGCTGGACAAAATCTGCCCAGCTTCCCTGCAAGCCATAGCTAATCAGTCCCACTGTCGCAATACTGAGCAAGACGCCCGTCCAGCGGGAGTCTAGCAGCTTGAGAAAGATATCTTTAGACCCGCTAAAGGTTTGATCGGGTTGACGCAAAGCCAGGTAAGGCAACAGGGAAAAGATGCCCACGCCGAAGGAAATCGTTGCAAAGGGCCAAGCGGGAACTTTTTGCTCTCTGCCATCGATGAACATCAAGCAGCTATATATAAGGGGCCAAATTCCCATGATGTAGAACAGGGCAACAATCAGGGGGTTAATACCCTCAAGTTTGCCCGTAGACATATTAATAATTAGCTCTGCTGTGTCCGGTTGGTTGGGAGGAGCCAAGAGAAATGCGTAGCTGATAAATCCCAACCATAGTAACCAAAGTCCAATTTTTTTAACCATAAAGAGAATCTCATCCTAATTATTTTTCACTACTACTAATCTGGCTGACTTAGAGCATCAGAGAGGTAATCAGCAGAGGCTTCTACAAGGGCGATCGCATTTTCGTAAAGCATACGTGTTGGGCCCAAAAGACCGACACTGCCCACCGGGATTTTATTCTGGTGATACATGGCTGAAACTAAGGTACAGGCTCGCATTGGTTCTAAGGGGTTTTCTGAACCAATCCGCACCGTTACTCGCCGTTCTGATGTTGGGGTTTCTGGTAATTCAAAGATTAAAGGCCAAAGCTGGTCTTGTTTTTCTTCCAATAGGTGTACTAAACTCTGCACCTGCTGCAACTCTGAAAATTCCGGGTGACGCAAAACCTCAGAGACACCGCGAATCATGATCGATGTGGAGGAGGGCGTTTGGGTGCGGCGAGTTATTTCTAGCAGTAACAGACGTAAAAAATCGGTATAGCATTCAAATTCCCGGTCTAACTCCCCCAAATCCAATGCAGCTAATTCCGCTTGCGATCGCCCCTGTAATTGGCTATTTAAAAAGTTAGATAAAATCTGCAACTCTCGCGGGTCAATCTCTGGCGGTGACTGACCATCAGCCAAGGGGGACAACTCCATAATTACCGACTGGGTTTCATAGGCATCTGTCACCACAATCAGCATGATCCGCCCGGTTTCTACTTGCAGCAGGTGAACGTGTCGCAAACAGGTGCTGCGAGTCTGAGGCATAGTAATCAACGCAATATAGCCACTCACCGTCGCCAGAATTTGCGCTGCGCCCCGTAGCAGAGCCTCAAAGCTGCCGTGTTCGTTGTTCCATTGGTCTGTGAGCAAATGCTCAACTTTACGCCCCATGGTCTCTGACGGGGTCATTAGTTGATCGACATAAACCCGGTAGCCAGAATCTGAAGGGATGCGTCCGGCAGAGGTGTGGGGTTGATACAACAATCCGACTTTTTCTAAAACCTTCATCGCATTGCGAATGGTTGCCGGACTAACACTGAGGTCATACCCTACCGCCAGTGCTTTTGAACCAACGGGTTCTGCCGTCGCGATGTAATGACGGATTGTTGCCCAAAGAATATGTTGTTGCCGATTACTCAGACTGACTTGCATAGAGGTGTCAACCATAGCTGAACTTAATCCGGTTTGAAAACGTGCCAGTGATTAATCCAGGTGATGATTGAGGGCAAAAATTTGCTCACTCGGATTTTTTGTAAGCATCAAGGCTTTGGTTACTGACGGCATACAGAGCCACAATGTTCGGAGCAATGAAGTGAAATGACATCGCCAGTTTTCAGGGCTGGTGTAGCCATGCTAGCAACCTGTAAGACCTAGGGTTGAATTAACGATAACAAAAACCCTAGGAGTAGCGCGTGATGTTAATTAATACTGAGGGACGGTTGGGTCAACTTGCCAGGAGTAGGCATCAATGCCGCCAGTAATATTTTTAACATTGCTAAAGCCCTGGCTGATCAGCCACTGACACATTTGTGCTGAACGCACTCCGTGATGACACAGAACCAGAGTTTCGGCATCGGGATCAAAGTTCACGGGGACTTGTTCTGACCACTCTGCAAACTGACTCAAGGGCAAATTATGAAAATTTTCTAAACAAGCGATCGCCACTTCCTGGGGTTCTCGCACATCAATCAGTTGTAATTTTTCCGGAGACTCCGTTAAACGCCTTGCGAGTTCGTTAACACTAATTTCAGCAATGGGTTGACTAGAAAATTGAGCAGACATTTGTTTTTATGAATGATTTTTATGGTACAAATCCTCAGACTTTTTCCCTCAAAAGCCTTTACGTAAATCCAATACAGACATTTCCATGTATCTTGATGCTGAAGAATGGCAATTTTTAACTTGCGGGAAGTTTGAGGGATTAATTAAGTTCTGCATTCTAGGGGCTGTGATCGTCGGATACCTAAAGATAAACTTATCACCCTTCTCAAACTCTCTCCCGGTAGGTCTTGGATGAGATGACCTTGAGCTGAGATAATACGGTGGGGGAAGCGCCATCGCAAGGAGCGCGACTACCACCCGTAGGTAATGTCAGGATTTAGCATGAAGCTACGCTCATTTTTCCAGATTCTGGTAGCCGTCGCTATCGGGCTGCTTTTAACTGCTGCTGTTGGCTTTTACTGGCTCACGTCTCAAAGTCCCTTGGCTCTCCTCCGGGGTGGAGCGATCGCCAACCCAACGGCGGCGATGTTTGTACCAAAACAGTCACCCGTGATGGTGTCTTTGCTGGTCAATCCAGACCGTTTGGAAGCGTTTCGGCAGCTAGTCGCTCGTCCGGGAAACCGTCGGCGATCGCGGACTGAACTCAACCAAATTGAACAAACTCTTTTGGGGAATACCGACTTAGACTATCGCCGCGACATCCAGCCCTGGTTGGGTGAGGAAATCACCCTCGCTGTGACTTCCTTGGACTTTGACCGCGATCGCCAAAATGGAGCGCAGCCTGGATATTTGCTAGCTGTAACGACGAAGGATGCGGAACGTTCGCGGGAGTTTTTGCAACTGTTCTACTCCCAGCAAGCCCTCGCTGGTACTTACGAGTTAGCCTTTGAGCAATACAAAGGCGTCAACTTAATTTATCGTCGTCCCTTGGCTGAGGCGGTGGCAAACAACGGCAATCTTCCCTCCACGCTGACAAGTGCAGTGATTGGCGATCGCTTTGTCTTATTTGCCAACAGCCCCAAGGTTTTGCGTAGTGCCATTAATAATGTCCAGGTAGAAAGCTTGAGTTTGATAAATTCCCCCGTTTATCAACAGAGCCTACAGAACCTCACGAAACCCCGCATCGGCTTAAGTTTCGTCAATCTCCCTGCCATCGCGGCGTTGATTGCCAACGAGCCGAATCCGGAGTTAGACCCGTCACAAGTACCACAGACGCTGACTATTGGTTTGGCATTAGACAAACAGGGATTAGTCGCCGAAACCGCTCTACAAGGCACCAGTACGGAAGACACGAAACTCACCCTTTCTGAACCTGTAAAAGCGTTGGAGTACATTCCTAAGAAAGCTGCATTAGCCGTCGCGGGTGTGGACTTAAATCAACTCTGGACTCGCCTTTCGGCGGGAGCCACCCAAGACGACCTATCCCAACTGCTAAAACAATCCATTGCCAGCTTAGAATCTCGTTGGAACGTGGATTTAGCCAAAGATATCTTTAGCTTTGTAGAAGGTGAGTATGCCTTGAGCCTGCTCCCGCGCTCAGATCGGGTCAATCCTGACTGGATTTTTGTTGCCGAGAAAACCGCAGGTGCAGACGCGAAAATCGAGCATCTTGATAATCTGGCGAAGGCAGAAGGATTTAGTGTCGGCAATCTCTCCGTGGGAAATCAAACCATCACGGCTTGGACAAAGCTGATCACCACCACGAAGCTAGTTCCGAGTCAAGATGACGGTTTGATGAAGCTAGAAGCACAAGTACGGGGAGTTCATGCAGAGGTGGAGAACTACGAGGTTTTCGCCACCTCAATTGAAGCCATGGCGGAAGCCTTAGAAGGACGCTCAAATTCTTTAATCGCCCAAGAGAAATTCCAAACAGCGATCGCTCCCTTACCGCCGCCAAATAACGGCTATTTCTATCTAGACTGGAACAGCGCCCAACCCGCAATCGAGCGTCAACTGCCTGTAATTCGGTTTGCCGAACTCGCGGGTAAACCGTTATTTGACCATTTGCGATCGCTTAGTATCAGTAGCTACGGCAGCACGGATGGTGTCCAACGCAGCAAATTATTTTTCCGATTAGGTAACGCCAACGCTACTTAATGGGCATTCTAAATAAAAGCGACTCATGTAAGAGAAAAATTTTGTGCAACCAACCCAAAGACCCAGAGTCAAGATTTGCTGCATCGGCAGTGTCGAAGAAGCCAAACTCGCCATTGACTACGGTGCGTCTGCCTTGGGCTTAGTCTCAGAAATGCCCAGCGGTTCAGGAACCCTTTTTGAAGGCGCGATCGCTGAAATTGCCGCCAGTGTCCCGCCCATGGTTGCTTCTTTTTTACTGAGTAGCAAAACAGACACCGCCTCGATCATCGCCCAGCAAAGGCGCTTGGGTGCCAACACCATTCAACTTTGCCACCGCCTGCAATCAGGAACCCATCAAGAGTTGCGTCAGGCATTACCAGGCATTTCCCTAGTTCAGGTGATTCATGTCGTTGGCGAAGAGTCCATTGAGGAGGCGATCGCGATCGCCCCCCATGTCCACGGACTCTTACTTGACTCTGGCAACTCATCAACGAGGAAAGAGTTGGGAGGAACAGGACACCTTCATGATTGGACAATCAGCCGCCGTATCCGGGAGTTAGTCGATATCCCCGTTTTTCTGTCGGGAGGACTCAGCCCAGACAATGTGGGTGAAGCGGTACGCCAAGTTCATCCTTTTGGTGTCGATGTTTGTAGTGGCGTCCGCACCCACAAAAAATTAGATCAGCGCAAGCTCTCGCAGTTCTTTCGGGAGCTGACTTCGAGTTTTGAGAAGGATTTCTTACCCCAGTAAACTGATCAACGGGGTGAGGAAAACTACACCCCTTTGAGTACAGAACTAGGTAGCTTATTCCCCCGCTTAACCTCACCAATCTTCCTTGGGCGCACTAAGATCGAGATAGGGAAACAAAACTTAACAGTTTTCCTCGCTGAAAGATTTCAGTGACTGACATGACGCCTCAAAGGAGGCTCTGCATGACTAAATTTCTCGTTAGCGTGCTCGTATTTACCATCGACATGCTCTATCGCGATCGCCCCTATCAGCGATTCTATGTTTTAGAAACGGTGGCTCGCGTTCCTTACTTTTCCTTCCTTTCCGTTTTGCACCTCTACGAAACTCTCGGTTGGTGGCGCAAAGCCGACTGGTTAAAAGTCCACTTCGCAGAATCTTGGAACGAACTGCATCACCTGCTGATTATGGAAGCGTTGGGAGGCAACAATAGCTGGAGCGATCGCTTCCTTGCCCAAAGTGCTGCCCTAGTTTACTACTGGGTCGTAGTTGTCCTCTACCTGATCACACCCCGCACCGCCTATAACTTCATGCAGATGGTCGAAGAACACGCCCATCACACCTATGCCACCTTCTTAGTGGAGCATGAAGCCGAGAAGGCACAACCTGCACCCCCAGTAGCCATCAGCTACTACCGCGACGGCGACCTCTATATGTTCGATGAGTTCCAAACTGGCACCGTACCAGAATCGCGACGCCCCGCCGTAGACAACTTATATGATGTCTTCGTCAACATCCGTGACGACGAAGGAGAACATGTCAAAACTATGGTGGCTTGCCAGCAACCTGATGCTCAAAACACCTTCAAGAGTCCTCACACTCCGGTCATTCAGGAGGCTAAAGTTGTTCTCCCCTCTATCAAGGATAAAGACGTTGAGTTAGTGACTGCTGGTCACTAAATGGCGATCGGGATTAGCCATCAGGAATGAACTATCACCAACTCAATAACTCCTACTAATTCCTGCCTAACGACAGGATAAATACAAACCTTCGCTAAGAACTAAATTTAGTGGAGGTTTGTTGATTTGTCGGGTGATACCAAATTCAATTGATGACCTACAATTCCCCAAAATCCCCTCTCCCGCTTGTGGAGTATTCGACGTATTTGAGGTAAGACGCCATTCCTAGTTCTATTCCCCAAAACACCAGATAAAGAATAACAAACCTACAAAAACGCTCAAAGAAGTCAAGGGTTTTAGGGAATGTAGAAGATCTAACGGTACTAAGACCAGCACTTCTGAAAAAAACCAGCTAACCAACAACAGCAGTGTAATCAGGATAAATAGAGGCATATTCTCTCTAGAGTGCAATAAAGAAGAAAAAAAACCAAAAAATCAATGTGGCAGAAAGCCCACTGTCACTTCTGTATCTGCAAAAAAAAATTTGTATGTTGAAATAAAAGAATGAAGACTAGTTTGATTCGACAGGTAGTCGGAGTCAAGCATCAACAAGGCGCAAGTATGGGTAGGAAGGTAACAGCAATGTTGAAACTGTATCATTGGGGTTGTCTGGCATTAGTTGCCGCTCTAAGCGCCGCACCAATTCTTGCCCAAGAGACAAATTTTGGGACGTTGAAATTAAAACGGGGTTTTGAACCTGCAGCCGGAACAGCCGCTGGCTATACAGGCGGTTCTTTCTCCTTGTCAGCTATTGCCAATCAGGACATTGAAGGCAACCCCTGTGTAGGGTTTGGAGATTCAACCCCCGATCACATTCTGATTTTGGATGAAAATTTTCCAAAACTGAATGTACGAGTCAACAGCAGCGGTTATGACACCACCTTAGTGATTAGAAAAACAGGCGGTAATATTATCCGTTGTAATGATGATAGCGACTCCAGCCAAAACCCCAGCATTAATGCTGAAAACTGGAAAGCTGGCGAATATGAAGTTTGGGTGGGGGCAATAGACGCAGGTACAAAGCGTAACTACAGCATCTCTGTACGGGAATAGTTAATTTAGTCGATTTTTGCCTTTATAAAGCTAAATTAAGCAAAACTTCCCAAAAATTAGCATGGGATAGTTTTGCTGTTCCCTTAGAAAGGGGCGGTTAAGCAGCTTTAGACGATAAGATAGTCTATGGTTTGTTGTACCCAAGTGAGAGCAAGAGTCCAGTGCTATCCGAGCTATTGGCTGACTTCCGGATCATCTTTGAACGTGACCCAGCGGCACGCAACTGGCTAGAGGTTTTATTTTGCTACCCCGGTTTGCAGGCGCTGCTGTTGCATCGCTTCGCCCACTGGTTGAATTTGCTGGGGCTTCCCTTCATCCCCCGCTTAATTTCCCAGTTCTCCCGCTTTCTAACAGGAATTGAAATTCACCCCGGTGCTTCTATTGGGCGAAGTGTTTTCATTGACCACGGGATGGGGGTAGTGATTGGAGAAACCGCTATTGTGGGAGACTACGCCCTGATTTACCAAGGCGTGACCCTTGGGGGAACAGGGAAAGAAGGTGGTAAGCGTCACCCGACCTTAGGAGAAAATGTCGTGGTCGGTGCGGGGGCTAAGGTTCTTGGGAATATTCAAATCGGCAACAATGTCCGGATTGGTGCCGGGTCAGTCGTTTTACGTGATGTCCCTTCCGATTGCACCGTTGTCGGCGTCCCTGGGCGCATTGTCTATCGTTCCGGCGTTCGGGTTAATCCGTTGGAGCATGGTAGCTTGCCGGATTCAGAAGCGGCTGTAATTCGCACCTTGGTAGACCGGATTGAGTCTTTAGAGCAACAAATTCAAGAATTACAAGCGCAGCCAAAAACTCCAGCATTGGCTCACACGTCCTCTGCAAAGTATGTTGTGGTTGAGGAGAAGGACGCGACTCAAAGTTGCCGCCTCAGAGATAAAGAGATTCAGCAGTTTCTAGATGGTAGTGGAATTTAGCGGCTTACAAAGGCAGAACTTACGCAGATGAGGCGTGAAAACGTTGATTCTTGTAGGCTGTGTTGAAGCATGAAACCCAACACCCACATGGGTTACGCTTCGCTAACCCATCCTACTAAGTAATTAAGACTTAGTGGGATTGGTTCCAATAGCAACGGCGGTTGAATCAATCTTGCCATCGTCGTCGCTGTCGTTGCTCAATTTTAAACAATTACAAATAGTTGAACTTTTAAGGTTCGATCACAGACTCTTCATAATCAGCACAGCCCATCCTAGTCTGTGTGGGAGATGATCGAATGGGAAAAGGTTGCAAGTAACCTCTGCCGTTAAAATTCTTAGGAGTAAAGAAGTTGATAGAAGCCATTGAAAGTGCTAAAGAAGCTGCAACTTTTGCGGCAGTTGGTGCGGTTGTTGGTGGAGTTGTATATCACCAAATCGGTGGAGCCGGTTTAGCAATTGCAGGAGGAGCTTATCCTATCGGATTGGCGGCATTTACGGGTGCTGGTGCAGTGGCTGGACTGGCAGTTCATGGTGCTACAAAGGAAGCCGTCAAAAACGTTAAAGAAGCTGCAACCTTTGCAACAGTTGGCGCAGTTGCTGGCGGAACTGTGTACCACCAAACCGGAGCAGCAGGTTTTGCTGTTGCAGGAGGAGCTTATCCTGTTGGTTTAGCAGCATTTGTGGGTACTGGTGCAGTAGCTGGTTTAGCAGCTTTTGGGGTGAAAAAGTCCGTTTTTGGATGAATTGTAGTTTCGATTCGCTAGTTTAATTACAACTTTCATCTCAGTGTCAACACTGGGATTTTTTTTGGGAAGAGTGCGATCGCCATCGCCCGTAGTAGCGATCGCCCCCTACTCAGCAACCGAAAGCCAAGCCATCAAAACCCTATACATAGCGCAAATACTGGGTATTTTCAATCTTTACCGCTACATCTATATCGCCTATAGGAGTAGCCATCAATGAAGCCTGAGAGGTGTCCCATTTCGTGCAGCAGGGTGGTGAGGAGGTCGTATTTGCCAACTGCATCACCTGTGGTGGCGCGGAAGGCAGTGTCGGTGAGGGTTGGTTGGCATCAGTGTCGATGAGGAGGGTGCCGCCGTTGGGGCGTCCAGAGGGGTCGAAGGAGGTAATTTGGGCTTCTGCTAGTTGTCCGGTGGGGAGATCCTGAATAGCTAAGTTGAGGTTAAAGGGAATCTGTGTCTGGAGAAAGTCTATCAAAGCGGATACGTTTGTATTTTGGAGTGATGTGCTATGGCTCTCAGAAAAATGACTGCTGAGGAGTTCTTGCGGCGTTACGCCGCTGGGGAACGAGATTTTTTTGGAGTTGAACTCACTGATGCTGATTTGAGTAGGGCGACTGGTTGGGAAAAGAATAACCCGGTCGGACAAACTATCACTGGAGCGGTTCTGGGTGAGGGAGATTTTAGTGGCACTAACTTCTGTGCTAACGATATGCGTGGTTGTAACTTTGGCTACTCCAATTTGACTCGATGTCAGTTTACTCTCGCCAACCTGACTGGAACCTCCTTCATCGGTGCTGATTTGAAAGGAGCTACTTTTGAAGGAGCTAAGTTGATCCGTGCTGAGTTGACGGAAGCTGATCTCCGTGGGGCTAACCTGACTGGAGTTGATCTGACTGGAGTCAATATGACTGGAGCTAACGATGAGGGAGCTTGGTACGAGAGTGCTCTCTTTTTCGACACCACTCTGCCCGATGGAACTTTCTTGCAGGGTTCCCATCCTGTTGAAGATT
Organism: Kastovskya adunca ATA6-11-RM4; assembly: GCA_019359445.1. Taxonomy (GTDB): domain Bacteria; phylum Cyanobacteriota; class Cyanobacteriia; order Cyanobacteriales; family Coleofasciculaceae; genus Kastovskya; species Kastovskya adunca. The sequence continues at coordinate 147,975 of JAHHHJ010000011.1, forward strand.
GAATCAGTGCGATCGCAATCGCTCGTAGTAGCGCGCCCCCTAGTCAGCAACCGAAAGCCAAGCAATCAAAACCCTAAAGAGGCATTTATATGATTGAGATGACCAAAGAAGAGCTGTTGAGTAGATATGCTGCTGGGGAAAGAAACTTCTCCGCCATCAAATTTAGAGCCGACTCTGAACGCAGATTCTATAGAATCGATCTTCACGGTGCTGACTTGCGGGGTATCAACCTCAGTGGTTCGGACTTGACCTTCACTGATTTGAGAGAGGCTAATCTGAGTGGAGCAATCTTGAGCGGTGCTACTTTGACTCAAAGCGATCTGAGGGAAGCTAATTTGGAAGGAGTCATTGCTGTCGGTACTATGTTGGGGAGAGCTGGTCTCTCGTTGTCTAGTCTGTGTGATGCCAATCTGACTGGAGCAAGTTTCTTGCAAGGTGGTTGTAGCTGTGCTGATTTTACTGGAGCCAATATGTACGGCGTCACAATGGCTGAATATATCGTTGATGGGGCTGATTTCAGCAACGTCGATCTCGAATTTGCGACTATTATTAAAGTTGACTTTTCCAAAGCTGATGTCAGAGGTTTCTTTACTTTTCAACAAGCTTTTTTCTGGCAAGTCACTTTGCCCAATGGAGTGTATATTGAAGGACCGATCTTCAACCCCTAAAGCTGACGAATCAGCCAAAAGGTTTGCTTTAGTGAAAACTGGGATACTCCCAAAGCCATTTCTGCTTTCAAGGTGCTCTTCCAAATCATCCGGAATTTCCGAGAAGAAATCTAGTTTAGTTAGTGCGATCGCAATCGCCCGTAGGTTAGGTTGAACGACAGAGAAACCCAACAGCCGCCACTCTATTCCCCCACTAGCATCCCCTCAAAAGCTATCTCCTGATTCATCCCCCAATTCATCGGATAAACTCCCGCCGCTACATACCGATGAAAACTTGAATATTCCCAATCTTTCACAACCTTCACCCAACCCTGTTTGACCGGATTGAAGATCTTGGGTTTCGTGACGCTAAATCCTAACCTACTAGCGATTAGTGGCGATCGCCCCCTACTCAGCAACCGAAAGCCAAGTAATCAAAGCCCTATACATAGCGCAAACAACGGCTAATTTCAATCTTTACCACTACATCTATATCGCCTATAGTCAAGGTTTAGCTTAAACCTACAAGCACTTCAATTATGGTCAGAGAGCTTGAGCGGCAACGCCAGGTAGACAAATTTCCAAAGGCGGCTCCGGCTGCCAATCCGGTGTTCTTTAGAACTTACAGTCGCCGTACAGAAACCGGACGAGAGACATGGGACGACGTATGCGATCGCACCATTCAAGCTTTGTCCAAACTCGGTAAACTGACAGAGTCAGAAACTGACCTGCTCAACCGGATGATGATTCAGCTCAAGAGCCTCCCCTCTGGGCGCTGGTTGTGGGTGGGAGGAACAGAGTGGATAGAAAAGCCAGAAAACTTTTCTGGAGCCTACAACTGCACCTCTACCAACGTTGTAGACTGGCGTGCCTTTGGTCTGATGATGGATTTGGCAATGATGGGCTGTGGCACAGGTGCAGTTCTCGAACCGAAATATATTAACCAACTCCCCGCGATTCGCAATCGCTTGGTTGTCACCATGCAGGGTGAAATTGGCAGCACCCCAGCACGAGAGCGGCGCGAAGAGACAGAAGTCAAAATTGTTGGCAATCAAGTCTACATGCATGTAGGGGATAGTCGCCAAGGGTGGGTTAAGTCCTATCAAACCTTGCTGGAACTATCCAGCGATCAGCGCTTCTCAGGCGAATCAACAGTAGTAATTGATGTCAGTGATGTCCGGGCTGCGGGGGAACCGCTCAAAGGCTTTGGAGGTGTAGCTAATCCCGTTAAATTGACAGGACTGTACGAGCGTTGCGCGTCCATTCTCAACAAGGCAGTAGGACGAAAGCTCAACTCTGTAGAATGCTGTCTGTTGATTGACCAAGCCGCCGCCACAATAGTCGCCGGAAATATTAGGCGCTGTTTGCCTGAAGATGCTCTGGTTCATACCAGTAAAGGGCTAGTTCCCATTAAAGACATTCAGGTTGGCGATTTGGTACAAACTCCCTTAGGCTTCCGTAAAGTCATTAACAAGTTTGATCAGGGCTTGCAGGATGTCTACGAAATCGATACTAATGCTACTTTTCCTCGCGCCACATTAAATCATCGCCAAGCCGTTTTAGCGAATGCTAGTGGTGAGATCACTTGGAAGTATTTGGCTGCATTAGCTGAGGGCGATCGCCTCATGCACAACTCACAAGTCTTACCCGGAACTGTGACCCAGCTTCCCCCAGACTTCACGAGCGATCGTCCCATGCAAAGTCGCACTGCCAAACCTTTGACGATCCCAACCCTCACACCTGAAGTGGCTTGGCTACTTGGCTTTACTCATGGAGATGGTTATGTTGCGCTAGGTCGCAATAAGCACGGCAAACCCTACGGTCGTGTTGAGTGGGCTACCAACGGGCTTGACCCACACCTCGTGTCCCAACTTAAAACCAAGCTAGCTAATGCATTGGCTGGTTTTGGGCTAACGGCTGAGCAAGTGACTGTTAATGGCGAAAATACAGTTAAATTTGTTTGTTCATCCATTCGGTTGGCAGAATACTTCTACCGCTACATCAAACAACCCAACCAACCTCTAGAAGTTCCTAGCTTCATTTTGCAAGGCTCGGTCGATATTCGCGCTGCTTATCTAGCAGGATTGGTCGATAGTGATGGCGCTATCAACAATCGACCTCCCTATCTTGTGACCACTGTCTATCGTACCTTTGCTCGCCAAGTGGGTGTGGTTCTATCCAGCTTAGGAATTGCGGGTCGTATCAATATCACCCGACCCCAACAAGAGAACTGGCAAGCAAAATATAACCTCACAATTCCGGCTCTGAAGAACTGCTATAACGCCCTAATTGCACCGCACTCGGTCAAGGGTGAACTACGGCAGAGGCTCAAAATGTATGGCTTCACAGTTCCTGGAGCAATCATGCGTGCTGCCTACACTTATAGCGAAATGCGTGAGATGGGCTTCAATGGTAGCCGCACCGTTGAAGCCAACTACGAACGCTATATTGCAGAATCTGATGTTTCGCTCGATATTCCCGTCACAGTTAAAGGGCTAGGAAGCTACGACCACGTACCCACCTACGACATTGAAGTTGAAGAAGCCCACTGTTTCTATTGTGATGGTTATCTGACCCACAACAGCGCGGGGATGAGACAATTTGACAGTGACGACACCCTGGCTGCCACGGCAAAAGATAATCTGTGGATGCAGGATGCCGAGGGAAATTGGCGGATAGATCCCGAACGAGATGCCCTACGGATGGCGAATCATACCCGCGTCTTTCATCGCCAGCCCTCTGAACAAGAGTGTCTTGAGGCAGTTCGTAAGCAGTTTTATTCAGGCGAAGGGGCGATTCAATATGCTCCAGAAGCACTAGCTCGCGCCAGCTCAGATATCTTGCAGGAGCCGAGCGTCAGGCAAGAATTTCTCAACGCCTATACACAGGGGAGAGAGGAAGCTCGTCGCTGGTTGCAACAGCATCTACCTGGGGTGCCGCCGGAGCAGATTGAGCATCGTTTAGAGCGATACGCGCTCAATCCCTGTGGTGAAATTATCGGCTCAAATTTTCACTGCAACTTGAGTGAAATTCACCTCAACCAAGTCGATCCCCATAACGAGCAAGAGCAAGAAGAAGCCTTTACAGCAGGAGCTTTGTCTGTAGCTGCCCTCCTCAACCATCGCTTTGTAGAGGAACGCTATCGCCAATCTAGAGAGGAAGACCCAATTGTTGGGGTTTCCTTTACGGGATTGTTTGACTTTTTTGTGACAGCGTTTGGCGTAGACTGGTTGCGCTGGTGGGAAGCGGGTAGACCAGATACAGAAGCAGGAAAAGCCTTTAAGCAGGGCGAGGCGGAGTATTTAAGTCGCTGGAAAGCGATCGTGCATCGGGTAATCTGGGAGTATTGCGATCGCCACAATCTCAAACGCCCAAACCGTTGCACTACCGTTCAGCCGAGTGGTACCAAATCCCTCCTGACTGGAGCCAGTCCCGGCTGGCACCCCCCCAAAGCCCAGCGTTTTATTCGTCGGATCACCTTTGGGAAAAATGACCCCGTGGCTAAGGCTTGTATTGATTACGGCTACGCGGTTATTCCCTCACAGTCAGATAAGGATGAAAATGGGAATCTCCTGAACGATCCCTTCGATCCCCGTGTCTCAGAGTGGCTTGTGGAAATTCCCGTTGCTGTACCTTGGGCTGATTTACCCGGAGCCGATGCCATCGACATTAGCAAGTTCTCGGCTTTGGCTCAGATGGATTTCTATCTACAAGTTCAGTATCACTACGTCACGCATAATACCTCGGCAACCATAGAGCTGCGGGAAGCAGAAATTGAAGCCTTAAGCCGTCGAATTCACCAGGCGATTGGCGAAGATAAAGGCTACATCTCTGCGGCGCTACTGGCACGGTTTGACGATTTGCAAACCTTTCCCCGCTTGCCCTTCGAGCCAATTTCTGCATCGCAGTATGAGCAGTTAAGCCAGGATGTGCAAAAACGTGCTGTGACTCAGGACTTTCAGGCGGCTTTGAGTCAATACGACTCTGGCTATTTAGAGGCATCTGGCCCGGCTGGGTGCGACTCAGATAAGTGCCTGTTCTCTGAGGCAAAACCAGAGTAGAGGCAAGTCATAACGACTAGGGACGTTGCTGACAACGTCTCTAGAGGTTTTTTGCATCCTGAGAATTAGTAGTGATCGCTCTTTACAACCTATTGCTTTACCTTCAACCCCAAGAAGGCTCCCGTCATAATATACAAAGTTGGCGGCGAGATGAAGGGCATCCCTCGCTATGCATTCGGTACTCCGAATTAGTGGCGGGAGGATGTCAAAAAGAAACACGCTAGGATGATTGTAAAGATAAGTAATCATCTACGTATATAAACCCAGCACCGACAAGGAGACTTTCCATGTTCCTCACTGAACTGACCCCTATTTTTCAAGACTTTACAAAACAACCCCTGGCTTTTTTGGGGGGATTGGTTTCAGGTGTACTGAGGCTGAACTTGGCTGACGAGCCTGTCAAAACCTGGCTAGATAAACAGGCAGGATCTCCCTATACAAAGGCTTCTACCGATAGCAGCAACGGTCAAATAGATCGACCTCAGTCAATTTCGATTGACTAAAGGGGATAAAGGGAATTAAACCGGAAATCTTAAAAGACAGGCATAAGGGGGATTATTTGACCTAATATCCCTGATAATTACTCCTGTTCTAGAATATGTGCGGTAGATCACCCCTACTTTCAGATCGGTAGGCTATTATAAGACGAATATAAAGCTCAGTAAAATCACGGTTTGAGTTTGTCCACTTTATTGCTGTCACTGACGTAGCAATAGAGTCGTAAAACTCCCACCCTAATTTCAGACCAGTTTTTGATCGACTTTATTGTCTCGCTGTTGTCTGTAACACTGAACTTTTAGTCCTCTTTCAGCATTATCGATTCGATCCACATGACCATTTACGTTGGAAACCTGTCTTACCAAGCTACCGAAGAAGACTTGCGCTCAGTCTTTGCTGAGTACGGTGAGGTTAAGCGAGTTGTCTTGCCCACAGACCGTGAAACAGGTCGGATGCGCGGCTTTGCTTTTGTTGAAATGACAGAAGATGCCCAAGAAGACTCTGCCATTACTGAATTGGATGGTGCTGAATGGATGGGGCGTCAGCTCAGAGTCAACAAAGCCAGACCCAGAGAAGAAAACAATCGCGGTGGAGGTAATCGCGAGCGTTTTTAGGGGGCGATCGCTTTTATAAATAGCACTGGCTTCCAGACAGGGAGTTTTAGCAAAACTGAGAAAAAATTTCTCAAGTTGGCACAAATAAGCGAGTGGTGGTTAATAAGACCATCACTCGCTTATTGGGATTTATACAGCTAGCTTCCCTAGTTAATCTCCCAGACAGATCCCCAAGCCTCTAGCCGTTTTGACCAAAGTACCATCGGGATCGACCGCTTGGTATTGGCTGATGGCGTCAGCGATAGGGACATGTACAACCTGACGGTTTTGCCAAGTGACCATGCAGTCATACTTTTCTTCTGCAATCAAATCGACAGCCGCGACCCCGAACGCCGCCGCAATCAGGCGATCGAGGGGCGATGGAATGCCGCCGCGCTGGGTATGTCCGAGGACGGTGACCCGCGTTTCTGCACCACTATAGGTAGAAATCTGATCGGCTAAGTAGTGACCGACACCACCAAAACGGTAAGCACCAGAGCGATCGCTTTGGGTGATAGATTCCCCCCCTGTCGTGCAAACCGCTTCAGAGACAATCGCCACACAAAAATGTTTGCCCTGTGCTTGGCGCTCTTTGATTTTGCGGCAGACCTTTTCTAGAGTGTAGGGAATTTCGGGGATCAAGATCACATCCGCTCCACCTGCGATCCCGGCGCAGATGGCAATGTGTCCAGCATCGCGTCCCATCACTTCTAAGATCATCACCCGGTCATGGCTGGCTGCGGTGAAGTGCAAGCGATCCAGCGCTTCGGTGGCAATGTTCACGGCGGTATCAAAACCGATAGACCGCTCCGTGATCCCGACATCATTGTCAATGGTTTTGGGGATGCCAACGAAATTTATCCCCCCTTGTTGCGCGAGTTTACGCAAAATTGCCAAGCTGCCATCACCACCAATCCCAATCAAGGCGCTCAATCCCAGTTGATGGTAGCCGTCAATAATTTCCTGGGAGCGATCACATAAATTCCCATCCGGCATCGGAAAGGCAAAAGGGTTGCCCTTATTCGTGGTGCCTAAAACCGTTCCTCCCATTGAGAGCAACCTATCGACCTTCTCTTGTTCAAAGTGCATGACTTGTGGAGGACGGCTCATCAGTCCTTGAGTCGCTCGGCAAATACCCAGTACCTCCCAGCCATAAGTCCCCATTGCCCGATGGACAACCGCACGAATCACCGCATTCAATCCGGCACAATCCCCTCCACTGGTGAGAATGCCAATTCGTTTCTGTGCTCCCATATCCTTTAAATACTTCCAGAGAGTAGGAGATTTAACTCCAGGCAGATTTTACAGCGTCAGTTGTAGTTTCATTTCTGTAGTTCATCTAAAGTTAGACGACTCTACAGACACGCCTTCTTAAGATAGAGATAGGGCAATTTGCACAATTTATACCAGCCGATTATGGCATCGGTCGCCAAACCCCCGCCCAGTCAATGAAGAGCGTTACTTGATAGGGAAAACAAAACTATGACCGCAGACATCAATCAACCTCTAGATCAGGAGTATGCTCTGGATCGAGATTGCACAACACTGTCTCGTCACGTTCTACAACAACTGCAAAGCTTTAGCGCCGAAGCCCAAGACCTCAGTGCAATCATGAATCGCATTGCCTTGGCAGCCAAATTGATTTCTCGACGCCTTACCCGTGCGGGATTAGTAGAAGGAGCATTAGGATTTACAGGAAACGTGAACGTGCAAGGCGAATCCGTCAAGAAGATGGATGTCTATGCTAACGATGTATTTATCTCGGTGTTCAAGCAAAGTGGTCTAGTTTGCCGCTTAGCGTCCGAGGAAATGGACAAACCCTACTACATTCCGGAAAACTGCCCAATTGGACGTTATACCCTGCTGTATGACCCCATTGATGGTTCCTCCAATGTAGATATCAACTTGAACGTTGGAGCGATATTTTCCATTCGCAAGCAAGAAGGCGACGATATCGACGGCGACGCCCGCGACTTGCTGCAAAACGGACATCAGCAAATTGCGGCTGGCTACGTTCTGTATGGGCCCAGCACCGTGCTGGTATACTCCATTGGCAGAGGCGTTCATGCCTTCACCCTCGATCCTAGCCTGGGTGAATTTATCCTCTCTAGCGAAAATATCCAGGTTCCTCAGCACGGCCCAGTGTACAGCGTCAACGAAGGGAACTTCTGGCAATGGGAAGATTCAATCCGCAACTACATCCGCTACGTACATCGCCATGAAGGATACACCGCGCGATACGGTGGCGCATTAGTGGGAGATTTTCACCGCATCCTTTTCCAAGGGGGCGTATTCCTCTACCCAGGCACAATCAAGAAACCGGAAGGCAAACTAAGATTACTGTATGAATCGGCTCCTCTGGCCTATTTGATTGAGCAAGCGGGCGGAAAAGCGAGTACAGGAACGCAGAAGATAATGGATGCCGTACCCAAGGAACTCCATGCTCGCACGCCCTTATTTATTGGCAGCAAAGAGGATGTGGAACTTGTGGAGTCCTTCATTGAGGAAGGAGTAAGAGATAAAAAGGAGACCACTATGGCACATTCTTAAATAACTGTTAGGAATGAAGAGTCGGTAACAAAAAAAACAGCGAAAAAAAAGCTAACAGCGAACAATCAAAAAGCAATTACTGGAGCAAAAATATGACATCGACAGCTAACAATCCAATTTTTAGAATCGTCAAAGATTTTGGTCAGAGTATCTGGATGGATAATCTAACTCGTGACCTAGTTGAGTCGGGCGAACTCAAGCAGCTCATTGAAAACCGAGGCGTACGCGGCATTACATCAAATCCTGCCATCTTTGAGAAGGCAATTGCGGGTAATGCAGTTTATGACGCTGACATCGAAGCGGGTATCCGTGAAGGGAAGTCGGTTTTAGAGATTTATGAATCCTTAGTTTTTGAAGATATTCGCAATGCCTGCGATATCCTCAAACCTATCTACGACGAAACTCATGGATTGGATGGATACGTCAGTATTGAAGTTACTCCAACGATCGCCAACGATACCGAAAAAACGATCAGCGAAGCCCGACGCTACTACCAAGAAATTGGTCGTGAAAATGTGATGATCAAAATTCCTGGTACAAAGCAGGGATTACCAGCGGTAGAGCAAGTGATCAGTGAAGGCATCAACGTTAATATCACGTTGTTGTTCTCTGTAGACAGCTACAAAGAAACTTTCATGGCGTATATTCGTGGTTTAGAAAAGCGAGTAAATGAGGGCAACGACATCAATAAAATCGCCTCAGTTGCTAGCTTCTTCCTGAGCCGGATTGATATCAAAATCGACGGTGCTATTGACGACAAACTGGAAGCCGGAGTTGACCGGATTGAGAAAGAAGTCGAACTCAAGACAATCAAAGGCAAAATAGCGATCGCCAACGCTAAAGTTGCTTATCAGGAATTCAAAAAGATTATCCAAAGCGACCGTTGGAAAGCCCTTTCTGCTAAAGGAGCCAACGTGCAACGGCTACTTTGGGCAAGCACCAGTACCAAAAACCCGGAATACAGCGATGTCATGTACGTCGATGAGCTGGTAGGCCCCAATACCGTTAACACTCTGCCTCCTAGCACCATTGAAGCCTGTGCTGACCACTGCGATCCCGCCAACCGCATTGAAGCCAACGTTGAGGAAGCTTACAACTTGATAGAAAGTCTTAAAGACCCCGACATCGACATCAACCTCGACGAAGTGATGGTTGAACTGCTGGATGAAGGAATTGACAAATTCGTCAAACCCTTTGAATCATTAATGGCATCCCTGGAAGAGAAAGTAAAACGCCTAGCAACCGTTTCCTAATCAGACTCAACTTTAGGAGCAGGGGGTTAGCGCTCAAGTCAATTTGGCAATCTACTAAGCTAACCTCTTTGCTCCTAAAGTTTTTAACCAAGGTGCTTATTAATTTTTCCAGTCAATCAGTTGCAATAAATATGGCTACATTGTTAGAAAATCCCCTACGCGTTGGATTGCGACAGGAGCGGATACCCGAACCGTTGATTCTAGTAATCTTTGGGGCATCTGGAGACCTCACCCAACGTAAGCTGGTGCCATCAATCTATCAACTAAAACGGGAACGACGCTTACCTCCAGAAATTACGGTTGTTGGCGTGGCTCGTCGCGACTGGAGTCATGACTACTTCAGAGAGCAGATGCGGACTGGAGTTGAAGAATTTGCTGATGGCATCGGCTCGGAAGAAATCTGGGAAGACTTTGCTCAGGGTTTGTTTTACTGTTCAGGTGATATTGACAAACTAGAAAGCTACCAGAAACTGAAAGCTCTCTTGGATGAACTGGACGGTAAACGGGGAACGATGGGCAATCGGGTATTTTACCTGGCAGTAGCTCCCAAATTTTTTCCAGAAGCGATTCGCCAACTGGGAGATGCCCAGATGCTCACAGATACGGTAAAAAACCGGATCGTGATTGAAAAGCCCTTTGGTCGAGATTTAAGCTCAGCGCAGACCCTTAACCGCGTGGTGCAGCAAGTCTGCAAAGAAAGTCAGGTTTACCGCATTGACCACTACCTCGGCAAGGAAACGGTTCAAAACCTCTTAGTTTTCCGGTTTGCCAACGCGATTTTTGAGCCGCTGTGGAACCGTCAGTTTGTCGATCATGTGCAAATCACTGTGGCAGAAACGGTTGGTGTCGAAGACCGGGCGGGTTACTACGAAAGCTCTGGGGCGCTGCGGGATATGGTGCAAAATCACCTGATGCAGCTCTTTTGCCTGACGGCGATGGAACCACCAAATTCCTTGGATGCTGATAGCATTCGCACTGAAAAGGTGAAGGTGATTCAATCAACCTATCTGTCAGACCTGAACAGCCTGGAAAATTGTGCCGTGCGAGGTCAGTATTCGGCGGGATGGATGAAGGGAAAACCCGTTCCTGGGTATCGGGAAGAAGAGGGGGTAAATCCTAAGTCCACCACACCGACTTATGTGGCGATGAAGTTTTTAGTTGATAACTGGCGCTGGCAAGGGGTACCGTTTTATCTGCGGACTGGAAAGCGATTGCCGAAAAAGATCAGTGAGATTTCGATTCAGTTTCGGGAAGTGCCGCACATGATCTTTCAGTCGGCAGCCCAACAAGCGAGTCCTAATGTGCTGACGTTGCGGATACAGCCGAATGAGGGGATTTCGCTGCGATTTGAGGCGAAAATGCCGGGTTCAGAATTGCGATCGCGTTCCGTAGAGATGGACTTTAGCTATGGTTCGTCCTTCGGAATGGCAACAGCGGATGCCTACAATCGCTTATTGCTAGACTGCATGTTAGGAGACCAAACTCTCTTTACCCGTGCTGATGAGGTAGAAGAAGCCTGGCGAGTTGTCACACCAGCATTGACCGCCTGGGAATCTCCCTTTGATCCCACCAAGATTCCTCAGTATGAAGCTGGAACCTGGGAACCAAAAGAAGCAGAACTAATGATCAACCGCGATGGTCGTCGCTGGCGTAGACCGTAATTGTAGGGAAAAGCCTGGTTACAAGCAAGCCCAGCAATATTACTTCCAGAAGAATGCGCTTGTTGATACAGCCCTGCAAGCTTTGAGCCTTTACACTTTGAAGCTCTCACCTGCAATCTTCTCACTCTAAGTTTTTAACTTCAATTGATTATGAGCATACAGTCTCCTCCTCTTGTTTCTATACAACCGCCCAAAGATGTCTCATTAAGTGAGATTGAAGCAGAATTAGGTCAAATTTGGCAAAGTCGCGAAGGTGACAACGGCAACAAGGATATTCCCTCAGCCATGCGGGCAACGACGTTCAATTTTGTTGTCTATGAGCCTTCTGAAAGCCAACAAATACTAGCCGCTTTGGGATTTTATCGTGGCCCGATTGATGGCATCGATGGGCCTCAGACGAAAGCCGCCATCAAAGCGGCACAAAAAGTCTATAAACTGCCCGTGACGGGGAAAGGCGATCGCGAACTCCTCAATCAGCTCAGAGGCTCCTTCGAGAACCTTAAGCAGGGGAAAGAAGACGTTGTCGGTGGCGCGAATGAAATCCAGTACAATCCCGCAAGCGAGGGAAATGGTATTGCCGATGCGATCGCTGCCACTAATCCCTGCCGGATCATTGCCTTGTGTCCCATGCTGGGTGAAGACGAAGGCGTCACAGCCCAAGTCTCAGCCTATTGTCCAGTCCAGAAGTACAACCAGAATACTCTCGTTTGCTGCGAGTACATTACCCTACGGGGAACTGCCACAGCACTGGAGCGAATTGGGGGCATGATCTCGGCGTTGATGGTCAGCGGTCTTCCCAATATTGTTTGGTGGAAAGCTACACCGGACTCAGAATATGGGCTTTTCGATCGCCTTGCCAAAATCAGCAACAATATCGTTATTGACTCCAGTTCCTTCAATGACACAGAGACTGACCTGTGGAAAGTGGCGGAACTGGTTAAGCAGGATACACCGATTGTTGATTTGAACTGGCGCAGACTCGCTCCTTGGCAAGAGCTGACGGCGGCGGCTTTTGATCCCCCAGACCGCCGGGAATCACTGAAGGCGGTTGATCGGGTGACGATTGACTACGAAAAAGGCAATCCCGCACAAGCCCTGATGTTCCTCGGCTGGCTGGCAAGTCGGTTGCAGTGGCGTCCCGCTTCCTATAACGAAGAAGGTGGCACCTACGACCTGAAGCGGATTAAGTTTACAACCACCGATCAACGCACCGTAGAAGCGGAACTGGCAGCAATTCCTACCGCAGATTCGGGAGACATTCCCGGTGACTTGATTAGCCTGCGTCTGAGTTCTACCGACATGGAGGCAGACTGCTGCACCGTCTTGTGTTCGGAAACCACCGGATGTATGCGGATGGAAGCTGGGGGTGGCGCTCAGTCTTGCCGCATTCAGCAGGTGACACCATTGTTTGATCAAAAGGCGGAGGTCTTATTGAGTCAGCAATTGCGTCGCGTCGGTCGAGAGATGCTTTATACAGAGAGCTTGGCAGAGATGGCGAAGATCCTGGAACTTAAATAGGTCGGAGCGGGTTTGATTGTTGATTAGAATGAGTGGGCTAAACCCGCCCTTATACAGTTCAACATGGCTTTGATTATTGCTGGCGATCGCAGTGGGGTGGGCAAGACAACAGTCACGCTCGCCCTGTTGTCGTCTTTGCGGCGACATTCTCAGGTGCAATCCTTTAAGGTGGGGCCAGATTACATCGATCCGATGTTTCACTCCTTAGTTACCGGGCGTCCTTGCCGCAATTTAGACCCGGTGCTGACTTCTGAGACTTACGTGCAAGAGTGTTTTGCCCATCATCAAGAGGGTGTAGATTGCGCCCTCGTTGAAGGGGTGATGGGGTTATTTGATGGTGCTTCTGGAGAGGATGACTGGGCAAGTACCGCACACATTGCTAGGCTGCTAGATTTGCCCGTGCTATTGGTGATTGATTGCAGTCGCATGTCTCGCTCCGTCGCTGCGATCGCCCACGGCTATCGTTCTCTCGATCCCCGCATTCATCTAGCAGGTGTCGTGCTAAATCGCGTCGGCAGCGATCGCCACCTACAACTCCTCCAAGACGCTCTACAATCGATAAATTTACCCATTTTGGGGATTCTACGGCGTCAGGATAACATCACCATTCCCGACCGTCATCTCGGCTTAGTCCCCACTGATGAACTTTCTGAGTTAAATGCGATCGTTGACCAGCTTGCTGAACTAGGAAAGGAATGCTTTGACTGGAAACAACTATTACCACTTCTAGCGCCCCAAGTTTCTCCCTCAAAACCCACCCCTCAAAACTCAACCCCCTCAGGACTTAGCACTCAGTACTCAGCACTGATCAGAGTCGCCTTAGCACGCGATCGCGCTTTTAGTTTCTACTACCCGGATAATCTCGACCTGCTGCAACAGTTGGGTGCAGAACTCGTCCCCTGGAGTCCCCTCACCGACAGTAATTTGCCACCAGATATTCAAGGGCTGTACTTGGGCGGGGGTTTTCCCGAAGTCTTTGCTCAACAGCTTAGTGATAACGTGCAGGCGCGTGAGGCTATTCGCGCGGCTATCTTGACAGGAATGCCAACTTATGCAGAGTGTGGCGGCTTGATGTACCTCTCGGAAGGCATTACCGATTTTGAGGGTCAAACTTGGCCAATGGTGGGAGTATTGCCCACAACGGCGGTGATGGGAAAGCGTCTCACTTTAGGATATCGAGAGGCAACTGCATTGCAAGATAGTTCCCTCTTATCGGCTGGCGAAGTCGTCTGGGGACACGAATTTCACCGCTCCCAGTTGACAGCTAACCCAGAAAAGCCACTTTTCCAGACACGGGGCTATCATCCCCAAAGTCCAGTTAATACCGAAGGATGGCAACAGTCTCAGCTACATGCTTCTTACATTCATTTGCATTGGGGAGGGTGTCCAGAGATTCCCCGGCAATTCTTGCAACGTTGTCAGCTAAAAAATTAACAAATGTTAGATTAATTCGCTGAAATTTTAGCAATCTAAGTTGTTGCAGTAATGTAGTTAACCAAGGTCAGGAGTCTGCAATTCCAGCGATCCAAAAGCGATCAAGTGTGACATTGTGCAGAGAAAACGCGATCGCTCTCTTGTGTGTTGCTGCGAATTCAAGAGCGATCGCGTCGTTGAAATTCCTGTATACAAATATTCACTCCACATTCACACCTCAGAGGGAGTTAACTTAAATCTCTAACTTTAACTATGGAAGTAGAGGTAATAGTATATGGCGTTACAGAAGCAAGCAAAATTTTTGAAGGTAACGCTAGCTTCACTACACACAAATATTAGAAAGAGAAAACCATGTTTCAAAACACAGAGATGTTGCTGGCTTTGTACAGCACTCAACATTGGCTTGCCAAAATTCCCAGGGGTCGTGCAGTGACTCCGCCAGTCACAACCCCACCGGAGCCAATCGTGATGTTTTCGAGTCCCCAATTTTTTGTCGCCTTGGTTGCTGGGGTACTCATGGCATTTGCCTTCCAATTTTTGTTAACCAACTTTACGATTGCCGCAGGTATTTCCAGCGGAGAGAATGCCCTAGAAGCTGAAGCGGCTGATAGCTGGGGCGGCAAGGTTCGCGAAGTAGAATCTAAGGTAGGGTTATGGGCATTAGTAACTGTCAACATTGCCATATTTGCGGCTTGTTTTCTGGCAGTGAAGCTAACCCTGATTAATAGCATCACCCTGGGAGCAATTACAGGGGTTGTCATTTGGTCAGCATTCTTCTTGCTGCTACTCTGGGTTAGCTCTACAGCAATTGGTTCTGTAGTCGGTTCCTTCGCTAACACCGCAGGTGCAGGCTTACAAGGAGTCATGGGCGTAGCCGCCACAGCCCTTGGTGGAAGTGCGGCAAATGCTCAGATTGTCAATACTGTTGAAGACTCTGTAGCGGCGGTTCGCCGGGAATTGACTTCGGCTGTTGATCCAACTAGTGTTCGGGAGACAGTGCAAGACTACGTAGCAGATTTGCAGATACCGCAGCTAGACTTCAAACAGATTCGGAAGGAGTTTGAAAACTTGCTCAGTGGTTCCGAGTTGCGATCGCTAGCTGATAGTGACGTTCTGCAAAACGTGAACCGTCAGACTTTCGTGGATTTAGCCAGCAGTCGCACAGACTTATCAAAACAAGAGATTAATCAGCTTGCAGACCAGCTAGAAGGTGCTTGGAAACAGGTATTAGGTCAGCAGCAACAAGCCAATCCCCAGGCAAAACTGCTCAACTTCCTCCAGTCTGCCAGTCCAGAGGAGCTAACATCCGATCAGCTCAGTGCTCGGCTAGGGCAACTTGTTGGCGTTGGATCGGACAAAGGTAATGGCAATGGCAATGGCAGTAATGGTAAGACTTTAGGGGAGCGAGCTTTACAGTTTGGTGTGAGCGCTCTACTGGGTAGAGTCGTGTCGCGGACAGACCTCTCCGATTTAGATGTGGAAAAAATTTCCAGCCAGTTGCAGCAGTTCAAAGATAAAGCCACCCAGCAGGCTGGAGCGGCGGCTGATCAGGTAACTGATAAGTTACCCGCGCCACCTTTTAATACGATTAAGGCAGATGTGGAAAACTACCTGCTCAATTCCAAACCTTGGCACCTCAACCGAGAAACGATTAAGCAGGAATTTAGAGACGTTATCTATGACCCGGAAGCGGCTCCGGGAATTGTTCGCCAGCAGTTAGAGCAACTGAATGCAGATTACTTCGTGCAACTGCTCAATCAACGAGATGATATCGACTCTGAGAAAGTTTCAGGGATTGCAGATCAGCTCGAAGAACTCCGCACACAAGTGTCTAACTCCGTTCAAGAGTCGGAAGGGAATGAGCGATCGCAAGACCTCCGTCGTCGGGTCGAAAATTATCTCCGCTCGACTGACAAGGAAGAACTGAACCCAGAGGGAATCGAGAGCGATTTCAAAACGCTTCTAGAAGACCCAGAGGCTGGTACTGAAGCGCTGCTCGATCGCCTCTCGCAGTTCGACCGCGATAGCTTAGTCCAAATGCTCAAAGAGTCACGCCAAGACCTCAACGAGGAGGAAGCCAATCAAGTTGTCGAGCGGCTTGTGAGTACTCGCGATCGCGTCTTGTCAGAAGCTCAAGAACTGCAAGACCAAGCCCAAGCCAAAGCAGAAGAACTAGGGCAAAAGGTAGAATCCTATCTACGGAACACAGACAAAAAAGAACTCAATCCCAAAGGCATCAAGCAAGAGTTGCAAACTCTTTTAGATGACCCGCAAGCAGGCGTCAAAGCGCTACGGAAGCGGCTCTCGCATTTTGACCGCGATACATTGGTGCAATTGCTCAATCAGCGCCAAGATTTGAGCGAGGAACAGATCAATCAAGTCATCGACCAGTTTGAAGACGTGCGACACAATATCCTGCACGCACCGCAACAATTAACTGGTCAAGCAAAAGAGCAGTACGATCAGCTGACGAATCAGATTGCTCAGTATCTGCAAAACACCAATCTAGACGAACTCGACCCCGAAGGCATTCAACGGGATTTAGCAAAACTTCTGGATGACCCGAAAGCCGGGACGTTGGCGCTACGCAAACGACTCTCTGAAGTGGATCGAGAAACCTTGGTTAAGTTACTCAGTCAACGGGAAGACTTGAGCCAAGAGCAAGTAAATCAAATTATCGACCGCTTGCAACATGCGATTCGCAGCCTTGTCAAAGCACCGCGACGCTTGGCAAGTCGTGCACAAAATACGGTCAGGGATTTCCAATCAGATCTTGCCGGATATCTGCGGAACACGAACAAAGAAGAACTTAACCCCGAAGGTATTAAGCGAGACTTGCAAGTGTTGTTCAACGATCCGCAGGAAGGATGGAAGAGTGTAAGCGATCGCCTCTCTCATTTCGATCGAGGTACTCTGGTGTCACTGCTGTCGCAACGAGAGGATATCTCTGAGTCAGAAGCCAACGAGATTGCGGATAATATCGAATCAGTCCGCGATCGTTTTGTCGAACAAGCTCAGGCAGTTCAGCATCAGGTACAATCAGCCATCGATAGCGTTTTTGGCAGAGTTCAGCATTACCTCAACTCCCTGGAGCGTCCCGAACTCAACTATGAGGGGATTAAGCAAGACTTCCGCCAACTGTTTGACGATCCAGAAGCAGGTTGGGATGCGCTACGCGATCGCGTTGGTCAATTTGACCGGGATACCTTAGTCGCGCTCTTAAGCTCTCGTGAGGACATCTCTGAGGCAGATGCCAACCGGACAATCGCTCAGATTGAAGGGGCGCGCGATCGCGTACTCAGTCGCGCCGAACGCCTGCAAGGAGAAGCTCAAAAACGAGTTAAAGAACTCCAGCACAAGGCGAAGCAGCAAGTGGAAGAAACCCGAAAAGCTGCTGCAACAGCGTCTTGGTGGCTATTTGGTACAGCGATTACCTCTGTAGCGGTGGCGGCTTTCGCTGGTGTATTAGCTGTAGGCGGTTTCGCCTTGTTTGGTTAATAGTTAACGACTTCAAATTTAATAACCCTATCAAGCCCCCTGAAGTGGGGGCTTTTTTTTTGGCGATTTGATCATGGTGTAGGGAGTACGATGCACTAACGCTTTCTAGAAGAAAATTTCATCCCTCAACCTCGTACACCGTCTCATCTTCCTTGCGCCATGCTGGATCGACAATGCAAATAAACACCAGTGGTTCTTCTCCGCAGTTATGAATAAACTGCTTGGCATTAGGAGGAATATACACCGCATCACCCGGCTCAACCCGTTGGGTTTCGGCGTCAATGTGCATCTCTCCGATACCGCTGATGATGTAGTAAACCTCAGAGGTTTTTAAGGAGTGGGGAATAGAGGTTTTCCCGACTGGCACGATCGCATGAGCCAAACTATAGCGCAACTCCAAGGGCTGCTTGTCTGGGTGCAATAACTCCCGTAGCAGCGTGCCATCTCCGGCAACAAATTCTGGACAGGTATTGAGAGGTTGAATTAGCATTCCTCAATTCTCTGGCAATTCGGCGCAGTTAAACTGTTTACTCTGTTGCGGAATAAGCATTTTTTTGAGGACAGTAATCTCTACAGTTAATCGCCGCCTCAGAATTGGCAATCGAGGGGTGTACTGTGCATTTGAGATGATAGTCATTTGTAAAGAACTGACAGTCCGTACAGGGGATTTGATGCATGGTTTTTAGCTGCGCTGCGCCAGATTGGATGCTCGTCCAGAGGGTGAGAACGAACAAGGCAGCTAATGACCACGCGAAGACAAAGCACAACGGTACTAAATAAGGCTCGATGGCATGAACTAGAGGATAAAGAAGTTGAAACATAAGACTACAAATATAGCTAGATAACTTTACATAACTTAAATACTACTCAGCACTCAGAACTAAAACACTACTGTAGGCAGATATTTAAGTTCTTCTTTAAGTAGAAGGCTACTGATGATTGATTGGGTTAGGATACAGTCACTTTAGCGCTTTGAGCAATTCTTCAGATATGTAACTTCTACTTAATCTGTTTAATTGCCGTTGAAGAAAAGAAAACTTGTGCATCTACGAAAAATAGCGATCGCTTGCCGCAGCACGGTTACTAACGGGTGCAGCAGACTTTTAGGCGTTTCACGCCCGAAACATTAAAGGTGAACGCAGTCATTGACCTCAGTGATCTGACTATGCCTCCATATCTGCCATCCCGCATCCCGTGCTGTTTGTCCCCAAGGATTTTGACAATTTTTTTATCCTCTTGTACCTAGACTGACAATCCTAGGTGTATTTCACGGGATGCACTCCCTATGTTTATCTCTTCTTTCCTTGACGACAGCAGTGCCTTTCCTTCGGAGCTAGTTCAATTTAGCTCTACAGCAGCTTTAAATGGTTTTCCTCTAAAGAAAAAACGGCAAGCCTTATATCATGCTTCACCGTTGATGCCCTTGAGGGATAGAGATTTAGATGCACTGGAAGGCTTTTTTGAGCGAGATGATATAGAGGAAATTCAAGCGGACATCGCTTGTACTCTCCTCTGGCTTGTGCCTGCCCCCTGTTGGGAAGACAGCCCCTTTGATTTGGAGTTTCTTGGGGAATATCTATAAAAGAAAAGGCGTTAAAACGGGATGTCGTCTAAGTCTCTTGGCTCTTCAGGTGGGGCTTGGGTTTTAGTAGATTGGCGGGGTAAATCTGCTGTGGTTGTACTGAAATTCCTGTCTAAGTCGGCATCATTCGCGGCTGATGATTTGCTTGCCCTTAACGGGACAACAACATTATTCGACTTAGAGGTCGGGATCGCAGAGCTGGGGATGGTAGTCGGTGCGGCGGCGGAGGACGCAAAATTACTGCTGCTACCGATTTTGTACAGGCGGGAAGCCGTTAATTCGGCGCGTTTTTCCTTGAAACCTTCCGGGCGATCGATGGTATTCATACTCAGGCGACCTTCAATCACAACTTGATCGCCAGTAGCATAATTTTCTTTAATTTCGTTCGCTAAATTGCCCCAACCCACTACCTTCAATGTTGTCGGTGGGTCTTCTGGTTTCTGCCCAGGAAACTCTACAACCATTTGAGTAAGGGGAGTTTGGTTATCTGCGGTGTAGCGCAGTTCTGGGTCTTGAATGATCTGTGCCATCAAGATGCAACTGTTCATGTCTCATGTCTCCTGGGGCTTTCTATAATTATCAGCCTGCCATATCTGTCAACAATTGTGTTTATTGTTGTGCAAGAGATGCATCTTCACCTATCTCTATGCAACTGTATCTTGCTGCAGGTAGCGTTGTGCTGGCGCATAAAAACGCGATCGCTTCTGGCAGGTCAAAAAAGATCGAGGAGTCCGGATTTTAAAGAGCGTCCTCCTGACTTTTCATAGAACAAGTGTACCAACAAAGCCTAAGGGTTGCTGCTCTTTTGTCACTCGCTTGAGAAATTAATCACGAGTGACAAAAGGTGCCGCCATTGGTTTATAACAAGGCTTCGGCTTTGGTGCCTTCCATTCCTTGCTCTTGTTCAACGAAATCTTGAACGTAGCTGCGATACTCGCGCAGAGTGTTATCGACCCATTCCCGGTCGTCACTGTTGGCGAAGATATGCACCATGGGTTCTCCCGCATCGGGTAAAATTAGCACCCAACTTTCATGTTGGTGATTGACGATTTTTACCCCGTCAATCAGTTCCAACTCTTCTGCCGGATGAGTTTCTACCAAATGGCGCATCAGCGCTCCCTTGACAGTCCAGGGGCAACGCACGGTATAGGTCTTGTGGGAAACGCGAGGCAGTTCGGAGCGAATTTCCGCTAGCGATCGCTCCTGCACCGTCAGCATTTCAATCAACTTCGCAATGCAGAACATCGCATCAAAGCCAGGGTGCAGTTGGGGGAAGATAAAGCCCATTTCACTGCTACCACCCAGCACCACATTGGGATTTGTCCGGCAAGCTTCCATGAGGGCAGCAGGATTGGCTTTGGTGCGAATCACTTTCCCGTCGTGACGCCGAGCCAACTGTTCCATGGCGCTGGAGCATTGCACAGGCACAACCACAGAACTTCTAGGGTTCGCCGTCAGCATAATGCTAACCATCAATGCGGTGAGCATTTCGCCCCGGATAGACATTCCTGATTCGTCTACCAAAATTAGCTGTTCGCCGTTAGCGGATACCTGAACGCCAAAATTAGCTTTCAGGGCTTCTACTACATGACCAAGCTGATTGAGCAATGCTTCCCGTTCAATGGTAGAAAGCGAGTTTTGGTTCAAGCTGGCATTGAGCACCACCGCATCGCAACCAAACTTGGCTAGAAGTTGAGGCAGCACGGCACCGGAGACGGCATAAGCGTAGTCAATTACCACCTTCGAGCCACTATTACGAATTGCTTCAATATTCAGGTGATTGCCAAATCCAGTGCTGTAAGCATCAAGCACCTGACTGGGGTAGCTGACATTACCAATTTCTTGAATTTGCGATCGCCGCAAGTCTTCTTTAAAGTACGCCCCTTCAATTTTTTTCTCTTGTCCTTTAGAAATATTGATGCCCTTGGAGTCAAAAATCTCGATCAAAATATAATCGGGACGATCGGGGTGAATCCGCACATGGATACCCCCCGCCACTGAAAGCGTCGGGAGAACCTTGCGGGCTACAGGAATCGCTGTGGCTTCTAGGTTTTGGACGTGAACCCCAACAGACATCAACCCCGCAATCAGCGATCGCGAAACCATGCGGGAAATACTCCGTTGGTCACGGGAGACTGCCACCTGAGAACCGGGCTTTAGTGTTGAACCATAAGCTGCTCCCAGCTTCACCGCAAACTCTGGGGTAATGTCGATGTTGGCTAAACCCTGCACGCCTCGCTGACCAAAGAGGTTGCGTTGCGCCGTGTGTCCCCAAATTAAATTGATGTTAAGGGTTGCCCCCGACTCAATATTTTTGCTGGGCCAGACGCGCACGCCAGGACTGATCTGTGCTTCTTCACCAATAGTGGAGAGGGAACCCACGACAGCCCCTTCTAAAACATGGGCACGACGGTCTACCCGCGTTCCCCTGGCAATGACACAAGCACGTAGATGAACCTCATCGCCAATAATTGCCCCATTCCAAAGAATCGGGCGCTTCAAGTCGGCATCTGCCCCCACAGTGACATTGTCACCAATCACTGTTCCTGCTTCAATATGTACTCGCGCTCCAATGCGACAGTTACTGCCAATTAAAGCCGGAGTGTCAATTTTGGCGGAGGGTTCAATAAATGTATTTTGACCCACCCACAGTCCAGGCTTTTGCTCCTCGTAGGCAAAATCTAGTTCCACCTTATGAGCCAAACCGTCATATTGGGCTTCTCGGTAAGCATCCAAGTGACCAACATCACACCAGTAGCCCTCGGCAATGTAGCCGTACATTGGATCGCCCTTCTCCAGCATTAAGGGAAACAACTCTTTTGAGAAGTCATATTCCCGGTTTTCTGGCATGTAGTCGAGAACTTCTGGCTCCAGAATGTAGGTGCCAGTATTGACGGTATCTGAAAAAATTTCGCTAGTAGACGGTTTTTCTAAAAACCGATTAATGCGGTGGTCTTCATCAGTAATAACGACGCCAAAATCCACTGGGTTCGGAACGCGAGTCAGTACCAGTGTTGCTTTAGATTTCCGGCTTTTGTGGAACTCAATCGCCCCACGTAAGTCAAAGTCTGTAATGCTATCACCACTAATGACAAGAAAGGTTTCATCCAACAACTCGGCAATGTTTTTTACACAACCCGCCGTTCCCAAAGGCTGGTCTTCTTCAACGGCATAGGTGAGCTGCACGCCAAAGTCACTGCCATCTTGGAAGTAATCTCGCATTACATCTGGCAGATAATGCAGCGTTGCGATGACTTCCGTAATTTGATTGCGCTTGAGCAAATTGATAATATGCTCGGCAATCGGTCGGTTCAAAATCGGTACCATTGGTTTGGGAAGGTCGCAGGTGAGGGGTCTCAACCGAGTTCCCGAACCGCCAGCCATCAGCACGGCTCTCATAATTTCTCCTGTGTGTGTCTTGAGGTGCGTCGTCTCGTCTTTATGTACATCTCGTTATACAGTTTCCTACGACAATTAAATTTCAGGTATCCTCCACAAGGTGCGATTCAGTAAGAACCCAGTTGCTTCTGGTGATACTATGAGCTTTTCTCAATGGTGAATTTACGTCCTATAACATCCAAATCCTGGCAGGGATTGGGCTGACAACAGACTATCGGCGAGGGTGAAACTGAGCAAAAGTTTAATAAACTTTGCCTACCTCAATGTGAGGGTGACACTACAATGATGCAGTCGCTAGACTAGAACTAGTTCAATGCTACTTTGCCCTGTAGATGGAATCAATTCCGTAGACTCCCTTACAATCTGGCGGCAATTGTATTTTCAAGGGTATAGCAAAGGAGTAATAGCCCAGTCAGAGAGCGAAGGCTACGGAAGCTTGGATATGGACGGTTACTTGCTTTGACCGGGGCTATCTGGTCAGTTTTCACTAAGGGGTTGATTAGATGAAATTGCTAATTATTTTTGCTTTGTTGGGGTATGGATACGGGGCTTGGAAGTTTTGGAAAGGCTTTGGGCGAACCAACTTCAACCGGAATTTGCCGAATCGCATTACTTTATCGTTGCTATGGCCGGCGCTGATTGTGGCGAATAAGTCTTATCGTCAAAACTTTAATAAGGCACTCAAAGGCTAGGAGCCGTAAGGATGGTGGGTCGTCTCTGGTTAATTGGTGGGACAACAGAAAGTGCCCAGTTAGCCAAAGCGATCGCGGCTCTGCAACTGCCCTGTACAGTTACCGTGACAACGGCAGCAGCAACAGCACTTTACCCCCAATGTCCTCATTTACAGATTGTTGTCGGACGACTGGATGATATTCAGTTAGCGCGATTTTGCAAAAAGTGGCAAATTACTGCGATTTTAGACGCTTCCCATCCTTATGCGATCGCCGTCTCTAAATCCGCGATCACGCTAGCTAGTCAATACCAAATTCCCTATCTGCGCTTTGAGCGTCCCACCCTAGAAACTTCCACACCGGGGTTGATTCATCTTGATAGTTTTGAAACATTAATTAATGGAAACTATCTGGAGGGACAACGGGTACTGCTAACAGTGGGTTACAAAGCTTTGCCCTTGTTTAAGGATTGGCGCGATCGCGCTACGTTATTTGCCCGGATTCTCCCCTCTGTAGCCTCCTTAGAAGCTGCCCTTGCTGCTGGCTTCACCGCCGACCGAATTATCGCTTTCCGTCCTCCCATCCCCTCGGAGCTAGAAAAAGCCCTCTGGCGTCACTGGGACATCTCTCTGGTGGTTACCAAAGCCTCCGGCAAGGCTGGAGGAGAAGCCATCAAGCGCACCGTCGCCGCTGAATTAGCTATCCCCCTAGTAGTTATTGCCCGTCCAGAAATTACCTATCCCCAGCAAACCAGTGATGTATCCGTCGCCTTAGAGTTTTGCCAAACGAGGGGAGTTGGTGAGTCGGTGAGTCCTGGATTTTAATAAACCACACCAGGCACAGAGGGCACGGAGATAAGAGAAGGAGAGGGGGATGGGGAGAAGCAATAACCTCTTTCATACTTCATACTTCATACTTTCTCCCCGGCTCAGGGCTTAAAAAGCTTGAACCCACTCCCGTACGTCATATTTTGTCCAAATACCGTTTTGCCAGTAGGGGTCATCTGCAATCAGTTGTCGGACTGTGGCTTCGTCTTCGGCTTCGTAGATACCAAAGACCTTAGTAGCATCTTTGGTGGGGCCGAGGGTAATCAGGACACCGTCGGCTTTTTGTTTGGCTAATCCATCGAGATGAGCTTGGCGATAAGGAGCGCGTTTTTCTAATACGTCCTCACAATAGCTTCCCCACATTACATATTTCGGCATAATTACAGTCTTTTATGAAGATTAGTGTTGAGATTCCGAGTCTTTGCTGAGGTATTGCTTAAGGTTTCAGCTATTTGCTAACAGCCACCAAGATTCAAATTAAAAATTCTATCTTCAGGCTAAAAGCAAATAGCTAATTCCCTAACTTCTCAGGGACACACCGAATTTTTCAACTAGTGCTTCTCGGACATTTTGATGCGCGGATGCGACTTCTTCCTCAGTGAGAGTGCGATCGCTAGCCCGATAAATCAAGCGAAATGCTAAACTCCGCTGTCCTTCAGGAACCGATTCCCCTTTGTACTGATCAAACACTTCCACGGACTGCAACAATGGCCCGGCGGCTTTTTGAGTCGCCCGTTCAATTTCCGCCACCGATACTTTCAGGGGGGCGAAGAAGGCAATATCCCGGTCAGACGCTGGATAGGTGGAATAGGGATGGAATCGGGGTACCAGCTTTTCCTCCTGATCCAAGGCATCTAAGAGGGTGTCGAGGTCTAACTCAAAGCCATACACCGCATCTGGTAAACTCCGGGATTGCCGCAGTTGCGGGTGGAGTTGCCCGAAAGTGCCAAGGCGATTGCCCTGTACCCAGAGGGAGGCGGTGCGCCCTGGATGTAGTCGCTCATCTTGACGATTGGGTTGATACTCAACGTGCAGCTTCAAGCGCTGAAAGACGCTTTCTAAGATGCCTTTGGCTTCGTACCAAGTCATCGGAGCTTCGCGACCACCTCTGACCCAACTGCCTTGGCTAAACGTACCGCCGCCAAAAATCCCCGCCACCGCATCGGCTTCCTCTAGTCCTTCTTCATCGCGCCAGAAGATGCGACCGATTTCAAAGGCATTGAAGGTACCGTTGCCTTGAGACATATTGTACTCAAAGGCGTCAATCAGCCCTGATAGCAACTCGGTTCGCAGGGCGGAATATTCGGTAAACAAGGGATTGGCGATCGCGACTTGCTTATCGTCCCCTGAATTAACCGTGGTGTAGGAATAGTGAACGACCTCAGTTAACCCTGAGGCTCTTAACGCTTCTCGTAGTTGCCGACTCAGCACTTGTTCTAGGGAAAGATACCCTAGTTCGGCTTGTTCGGGCAGTTCGTCACAAAAACGGTCGTAGCCGTAGAGACGCGCTACTTCTTCAATTAAGTCGATTTCCCGCTCTAAATCCCGGTAGCGGTAGGGCGGTACAGTGACCGTCCACACCGGGGACGCCTCTTCTAGGGTAGAGGGTTGCCGTTCCAGGTGGCATCCTAAAGCACTCAGGATACGCTCAATATCTTCCGCAAGAATCTCCCCCATCTCATCGCCCAAATCCACGGGGCCTAAAACCTGATTGACCCGATCTAGGCGTAACTCAATCGAGCGTGCCCAGCTAGCGGGATCGGGGCGCGTGTCAGCAATTGATTGAGAGGTGGGAGTCCCAGAAGCAATTTCGGTAATTAACGCGATCGCTCGATTACAAGCAACGGTTAGTTCTGCTTGGTTGACACTACGCTCGTAGCGGGCAGAAGCTTCTGTCCGCAAGCCCTGACTGCGTGCCGAGCGGCGAATGGCAACAGGCTCAAACAATGCCGCTTCCAAAACGATATTTTGGGTGCCATCGTGGACTTCTGTGGCTTCTCCCCCCATTACCCCAGCCAGGGCAACGGGTTGATCATTGGCAGTAATCAGCAGCGTTTGGGCTTGTAGCTGGCGCGTTTGAGCGTCCAAAGTTTGCAAGGTTTCTCCGGGATTAGCAAAGCGTACCCCCAGAGTGATATCGTTACCCCCCGCGATCGATTGTAAGCGATCGCCGTCAAAGGCATGGAGAGGCTGTCCCCATTCCAAAAGCACGTAATTGGTGATATCCACCACATTGTTAATCGGGCGCACCCCAGACGCCAACAGCCGCTGCTGCAACCAATCGGGCGATGGAGCAATTTTGACGTTTTCAATTACCGTCCCCATGTAAGCCGGGCAAGCTTTGGACTCGGAAATTTTTACCCTGACTTTTCCTTCACCACCGGGAATCTGGATATCTGGAGTAGCAGGCAGTTTTAGCTTTGCTCCCGTTAGAGCCGCCACTTCTCGCGCTACCCCCACCAAACTGAGGGCATCAGCACGGTTAGCGGTTGCCGTCAAGTCTAAAATGACATCGTCTAAGCCCAACAAGGGACGGATATCGCTACCCAGTTGCAGATTTTCCTCTTCAAAGATATGGATGCCTGCTGATTCTTTCGCCAAGCCAATTTCAGCCAACGAGCAAATCATCCCTTCTGAACGTACACCGCGCAATTTCGAGGCGCGGATTTTCAGATCGACGGTGGGTAGATAGGTACCAGTTGTTGCCACGGGTACGTAAGCGCCAGCGCGGACGTTTGCTGCTCCACAGACAATGGTTAAGGAATCCGTCGCGCCTCCAATATCAACCTGGCAGACTCGTAGCTTGTCCGCGTTCGGGTGGGGCTGACAGTCGAGTACCTTGCCGACCACTACGCCATTGGCAAATTGCCGACGGTCTTCAATGTCTTCTACTTCAAACCCAGCAATGGTCAAGGTCTCGGCTAACTCTTCGGGGGACAACCTTATGTCTACTAATTCCCGAAGCCAACTCAAAGAGATCCGCATTGGTTCTGTGTGATTTTACCTACCTTAGCCTGACTATTTTACCCTCCGAAAGTGATAGTGCCTTGATTGTTTTTTGGGCAAGTAGTTTGTTAGGGTTTGAGGTGTTAGGCTTTGTTGATAACAGTGTGATGAATCTTCATAAGTACTTCATACAAAATTCCTTTAAGCTTTAGCAACTCTTTAAGGAATTTGCCCTGTAAATCATGGAATATTTCTTTAACCTTAGCCAGCGAGACTGAAAAAGTAGGATATCCTGGGTTTAACTAATAATTCTTTGAGCAACGGCTTTTCTGAGCCCAGGGAACATTCAGCGGTATGTTTCCATAAGGATGCCAATGTTCAAGCTTAATGCTTGCCTAATCAGCCTTAGTCCCAGCCTGGACAAATGCCCCATCGGTGATGCTGCATGAGCTACTGCTTAAATCCTGCCTGTCCTCAGCCTAAAAACCCGCCGCATGTCGAACTTTGTCAGGCCTGTGGTTCCAAAATTTTGTTGCACAATCGCTATCGGGTCACCAAAGCCTTAGGTCAAGGCGGATTTGGAGCCACTTTTCTGGCTATGGATGAATCCTTGCCTGGCGAACCTAGTTGTGTTATCAAGCAGTTGCGTCCAGCTACTACAGTGGGTTCTGTGCTTCAAATGGCACGGGAGCTATTTCAACGCGAAGCCCAAACCCTCGGTAAGATTGGTAATCATCCCCAAGTACCACGGCTCCTCGACTACTTTGAAGACCAGCAACAATTTTACCTGGTGCAAGAGTATATCAGTGGCTTCACCCTTCAGCAACAAGTCAGACAGTCAGGGCCACTAAGCGAAGCCGGAGCCAAGCAGTTTTTAAGTGAAATCCTGCCGCTACTGCAATACATCCATAGTCAACAAGTCATTCATCGCGATATCAAGCCAGCAAACTTAATTCGCCGCGAGCAAGATTGCAAGTTAGTTCTGATTGACTTTGGAGCGGTGAAAAACCAGGTCAATCAAGCTGCCTCTGTCAGTACCTCTGACCAAACCGCATTAACCAATTTTGCCATCGGCACCCCTGGGTTTGCACCACCAGAACAAATGGCAATGCGACCTGTTTATGCCAGTGATATCTATGCGGTGGGGGTAACTTGCATATTCCTCCTGACTGGCAAGTCACCGAAAGACCTAGACTACAACCCCTCAACGGGGGAAATGGTCTGGCAGAAGTACGTCAGCATCAGCGACCACTTTGCTGATGTTTTGAGAAAAATGCTGGAAGCGTCTGTGCGGTATCGCTACCAGTCATCTGAGGAAATTCTCAGAGCGTTAGACTTAGAACCCTACCTCGATAGTCTGGCGCAGGGGTTGGCAAACAAACAAACTTTGCACAACAACCCCACAGGTCACCCCTTCTACTCGGGTGAGTTGGGTACGCCGAGTTCTGTTTCCTCTACCTCGTCTGCTACCTCGAAGTTGGCGATGGCGATTCGGGAGCGTCGAGCCAAAAAAGAGCAAACTGGCGGGAATTCTTATACCTCTGGTGGAATGCGTAGCCGAGGTACTCCTAATCAACCGAATTCACCAAATTCGCCCCGGAGCGGGGGGTTAACCAACGGGAAGCCGAAAGTTCCGGCAAAGATGGATGAAAATGCTCTGCTAACTTCCTATCTCAAGGGTCGTAGAGACTTTGCCTCTCAAGATTTAAATCTGCTGAACCTGCAAAAATGTGACTTATCGGATGGGATTTTTCATCAAGCGAAGTTGGCAAGAGTCAATCTCCAGGGCGCTAAACTCATTAAGGCGGATTTTGGGCGGGCAAGTTTAAATCGGGCATTGTTACGTGATGCCAATCTTAGTTGGGCATACCTAAGCTACGCGGATTTAGAATGTGCGGATTTACGCGGTGCTGACTTGAGCTATGCCTATCTCAATCACGCCAATTTGCGAGGGGCAAATTTGTGTGGGGCTAATCTCATGGGTGCGAAGGTTAATGAGGAACAGCTAGCGCAAGCGAAGACAAATTGGGCAACGATCATGCCCAATGGGAAGAGAGGATTTTGGTAAATAAGGATGGGGAACTGGCGATTGGTGACGTAAGGGATTAGCCATTAGCACGAGGGCGTTGTGCTGTTTTATGCATCCTTGTACAACCTAAACCCTGAGCACTTAATGGCAGGTGAATAAATAAATGTTCCGGGATTAAAACTCTGAACATTTTTTCGTTAATAATCAAATTAGTTCTAGTTGGCAAAGAGGTTCTTGCTCAATTAGTCAAACCGACTGGTAAAACTTGCACTGACTCACCAGCTGAGATCAAGGTCTGACCAACAGGCACAACGGCAAGACCTGTGGTTTGGGCAAGGTTAATTAGGTTGCCAGAACTGTGATTACCCCCTGCTAGGGAGAATTCGTAGGCACCATCAATGAGATGAAGTTGTCCCCAGAGGTAGGTTTCTCGCGTGCCACCGCAACGCAAATCGTGACGCGATCGCGCTTTAATAAACCTAGGTTTCCAGCCATCCGCTAAACCTGCTAATTTCTTCAGGGCAGGTTGCACAAAGCGCCAGCAGCTCACTAAAGCAGAAACCGGATTTCCTGGCAAGCCGAAGTAGAGAACTGAAGATTGGGCAGTGGAGAAGGTCGCAACTGTTAGGGGTTTGCCGGGTTTGACGGCGACGGAACGGATGTGAATTTCTGCACCCAAGTTGCTAAGAATTTGGTCAACGTAGTCGTAGTCACCGACAGAAACACCACCTGTGGAGAGAACAACATCTGCTGTGGTAATCGCTTGGGCGATCGCCTCTTGCAATTGTTCTTGGTCATCGCGGACAATTCCCAACGCTTGGGGTATACCACCCAGTTGCGCGACAAAGGCTGCCAAGGCGTATTGATTTGAGTCAACAATTTGACCAGGTTGCAGGGGTTGGTCTACTGTGACTAACTCATCCCCAGTAGACAAAATCGCTACACGCGGACGCCGATAAACGGAAAGCTGACTACACTGAGCGGCCGCCAGTACGGCAACATCTGGGGCACTTAGCCGAATTCCTGGGGGGAGGAGCGTCGTTCCTGCCTGATAAAAGGCAGCGCGACGACGGACAAAGGTTTTCGGTTCGCTTACCTGCAAAATCAAGACGCGGTTGCCTTCGCGCTTGGTATTTTCCTGCATCACCACCGTATCCGCACCCGGCGGCATCACTGCTCCGGTGAAAATACGGGCAGCTTGTCCCGATAGAATTGTTCGTTGAGGCTGATAACCTGCCGGAATTTCTTCCACAATCTCTAGAACCGCTGGCTGCTGTTGATCGCAATTTTGGATATCCGCAAAGCGCACGGCATAGCCATCCATCGCGGAATTATCCCAGTGAGGAAAATCAAGCTGACTGGTTACAGGTTCTGCCAAGATGCGCCCTGCCCCTGCTGATAAGTCCACAACCTCAGCATCCCGCTCTCGAAGGGGTTGCACCAAATTAAGAATAATTGACTCTGCTTCGTTAACAGGCAGCATTGCTATAGCTTGTCCAGTCACTTCTCTTCTTTCGTTAGTTTAGGGGGATTGAGGATGAGTTGATAGAATCTTGGCAATGAACGATGAACCATGAACCCTTAGCCATTCAAGCTAAGATGTGAAATAGCTAGTCTGCAAGTCGGCGATCGCTTATGAGTATTGAGCCTGTTCATAGGAAGTTTCCGAAGGTACCGATTGAGCGACGGGCGGCGGCTTTTGCCATTGACTTTGTAGTGGTTTGGCTAGTTAGCTCGATCTTTAGGGGCAATGCTCCTGGAATTTCGTTACTTCAGATGCTGGTGTTTATCTTGCTCTGGCTAGCGTTGCGGGTGATATTAGTACTGAAAAATCAAGGTCAGAGTCTAGGCCATTTGGCGTTAGACATGAAAGTTTTGGATGCTAAATACAGCCGGATTCCTGGGGTGTTGATGTTGATGAAACGAGAAGGTATCCTTGGCTTTTGTTCGTTGTTAGCGATGATTGGGCTAACCATTGGGCTGGCAAATGGGATATCCTTACTGATCTTGACTGCGCCGCTAGCGGCTGATTGTGGCATGGCGTTGGCGGATCAAGAGGCGCGACAAGCGTTTCACGACCGCGTAGCGAACACGATCATGATTCAGACCCGTCGGGGATTTTCCCTCGACCTACGTATCAAAAAAGTGTTTGCACAAATCAAACGTCGTATGAGACAATAGAAATTTGTGTTTAATTTCGACTAGACCACTTAGTTAACTTTGTAGATAAAGAATTATGGCAGCCAAGAAGGGTGTCCGGATCGTTATTACCCTAGAATGTACCGAGTGTCGCACCAACCCGAACAAGCGATCGACTGGTGTTTCCCGCTATACAACGATGAAGAATCGCCGCAACACAACAGCACGTTTGGAACTGAATAAGTTTTGCACTCATTGCAATAAGCACACAGTTCACAAGGAAATTAAATAGCTCGTTGTTAGCTATCTACTCATAACTGACTTACCCATTCAAACACTGACGACTGAACAAACATGGCATACTTTCGCAAACGGCTTTCGCCAATCAAACCAGGAGACCCCATCGACTACAAGGATGTGGAACTGCTGCGTAAGTTCGTTACTGAACGCGGCAAAATTTTGCCCCGTCGCATTACGGGATTGACGGCTCAGCAACAGCGAGACCTGACGCAAGCCATCAAACGCGCTCGTCTGGTGGCGTTGCTACCGTTTATCAACAAAGAAGGGTGAAGCCTCTCGAAAATTCGAGCCAGAGTGGCGATGTCAGGGGAATAATTGGCAATTGAACCATCAAGTGTCAAATTGTTGCCTCAGGCATCGCCATGCCCTAAAAGGCTAAACTAGTTAAAAGTCCTCCGATGACACACCGAGAAGCGCAAAACTGGTGGAAAAGGGAACATTGATCGAATTTCGCTCTTCAGGAGAGCGCCGTTTAGCTACCGCAGACCGTCCAGAGGGAAAAAAACACTGGATTGTGGTAGATGAACGGGGACAGTCCCATACACTGCATCCCCGTCAAGTGACCTATGCAGTGACGGGGAGTAACTATAAACCATCAGAAATCTCGGATTTTCTTCAGGAAGTTGAACCGTATTTAGACCCTTCTAGTTTGGAAGTGGCGTGGGAAATCTTGGTAGAAGAAGGGAGAGCGGTGAGTTGTGCTGATATGGCGCAGCTCTTGTTTTCCGATCAAAGCCCACCTTTGTGCTACGCCGCTCACTGCTTGCTGTCGGAGGATAAGGTCTACTTCAAGCAAAAGGGAGAGAGTTACGAAACTCGTCCGGCTTCCCAGGTCGCAGACATTAAGCATCAGCAATCGGTAGAAGAATTACGGCTGCGGGAGCAAGAGGAATTCTTCGCCCGTCTACACCAAAGACTTAATGAGGGATCGGTGGAATGGCAAGACAGCGATCGCTTGCGACTAGAATCCTTAGAACGCTTTGTACTTCATCCAGAAAATCCCCCTCGTCAAGCTATAGAAATTTTGGCAACGTTGGAACGTACGCAAACCGCCCAAGCGAGCTTTGAGCTGCTGCTAGAGTTGGGTTTGTGGAGTCCTCACGAAAATCTATTTCTGCGGCGCAGTCAAATCCCTATACATTTTCGTCGTGAGGTGCTTGAAGTGGCTCAGCAACACCTGGAGTCTCCACCAAGCGACCCAGACCCTAACCGTCTAGATTTGACCCACCTGAAGGTCTACACCATCGACGATGAAAGCACTCAAGAAATTGACGATGGCGTAAGTATCGAAACCTTGGCAGACGGGCGACAGCGCTTGTGGATACACATTGCTGACCCAACTCGCTTGATCCTTCCAGGAGATGCCTTAGACTTAGAAGCCCGCCGTCGCAGCACCACCTTATACCTGCCGACGGGAATGATTCCCATGTTCCCACCAGAACTGGCAACTGGGCCAATGAGCTTGGTACAAGGAAAGGTGTGCTATGCCCTCAGTTTCGGCATCATTTTAGATGAAAAGGGAGCGGTTCAGGAGTACAGCATCCACGCCAGCCTGATTAAGCCGACCTACCGTCTCACCTATGAAGATGTTGATGAGATGTTGCAGCTAGGGGTGCAGGCAGAACCAGAAATTACCGAAATCGCTCAGTGGGCACAACGACGGCAAGAGTGGCGACGAGAGCAAGGTGCCATTAGTATTCATATGCCGGAGTCGGTGATCAAAGTTAAACAAGATGACGAAATCATCATTGATCTTTTAGACGACTCCGTTTCCCGGCAGTTAGTCGCGGAAATGATGATTCTTACGGGGGAAGTAGCAGGACACTACGGGCAAACTCATCAAATTCCTTTGCCCTTTCGCGGTCAGCCTCAGCCAGAACTCCCCTCCGACGAAGAACTGTTACAACTACCAGCTGGGCCCGTCCGCTTCTGCGCCCTGCGGCGGTGTATGCCTCGCAGTGAAATGAGCATCACTCCCATCCGACATGCAGGTTTAGCCCTAGAAACCTATACTCAGGTGACTTCTCCAATTCGTCGTTATACCGACTTGTTGAGTCACTTTCAAATCAAAGCCCATCTCCGGGGTGAGTCACTACCCTTTAGCGCCGAACAGCTACAAGAAGTGATGCTAGGGGTCACTACAACGGCTCAGGAAGCCGTCTTGGTGGAACGTCAGACCAATCGTTACTGGGGCTTAGAGTATCTCCGGCGTCACTCCGATCAAGCTTGGCAGGTGCTGGTGTTGCGCTGGCTCAGAGAACATGAAAATTTGGGATTGATTCTGGTCGAAGATTTGGGGCTAGAGTTGGCAATGCGCTTTAAACGCTCGGTTTCGTTGGGCGATCTTTTAAAAGTTAAAGTTGCTCACGCTGACCCCCGTCAAGATGTGATTCAGTTCCAAGAGTTAGTGGAACAAGAAATGCAGTCCGCCATCACCTGAGAGTAGTTAGTAGTCTGAAGTTGCTTTGTCTGTCGGGGATTAAATCTCTGCTTATAGAAAAGTTCTCTTAAAGTGGCTAACGCCATACATAAGTAGAGAAAATTACTAACCCACCAGAAGTAGTGTATATTTGTACCTATAAGAAGGGGAGTAGTTAACGGTATTTTGCCGACTGTCTGAATCGACATACTGGCGCGTAATCGCCCGGTTCAGTCAACAAAGGTACTCAAAAACGTGAGAATAGCGCGTTTTAAATAAATTAAACCTTTGGTAACGAGACCTTCACTAAGTTCACAATCTGCAAAAGTGAGCTTGGTGAGGTCTATTTGATTCTCCTCAAGTTCGCTCTTATGCACCAATAAGGGACGCTTGAGAAGATGGTAACGAATTTCACAGCAAGCTTTTCACTAATTTTAATTTCCGAGCTAGGCGACAAAACATTCTTTACCGCCGCTGTTTTAGCAATGCGCCATTCCAGAGCTTTGGTATTTGCTGGAGCTTTTGGTGCGTTGGCGTTAATGACTGCACTATCAGCTTCAATTGCACAAATATTTACCTTACTGCCCCGTGCCGTCATTCATTATGGAATGATTGCGTTGCTGGTTTATTTTGGATTGCAATTATTAAGGCAAGCTCGGAAGATACCTGCCAATGCGGCAAAGCACGAACAGGAAGAAGCCCAAGCGCTTGTCGAGCGTGCGGAGAAGGAGAAACGCGGTCGGATGACGAGTTTGGCGGTGTTGATGGAAGCGTTCAGTTTAACCTTTCTAGCAGAATGGGGCGATCGCACGCAATTAGCCACGATGACCTTAGCGGCGGATAACTCGGTTTGGAGTGTGATTGCTGGCGGAACCTTAGGTCATGGTGTTTGTACCGCGATCGCGGTTTTGGGGGGGCGGTGGCTTGCTTCTTACATTTCCGAGCGAGCGATCGCCTATGTTGGTGGTACCTTATTCCTCATCTTTGCCGCGATTACTTTAATTGAAGGAATGTAGATAAATAAGAGTTTTTTCCAAACATTCTTAAAACTACGCCTTTCTTTTATTGCTTCTCTTAAAAGGAGGTTACGGGACTCGAATCATCACTGAACCATCTTGAATTAGTTCAATAACTCGCCTTTTCTCCGTCTATGTCGTGGAAGTCAGGGGGAATTTCGCTGATTTTGAAAGACGAATGCGAAAATTCAGCGTATCCTACTAACAACGGGCGTTTGAGTAGCGGCAACGCTCTCGAAAGATAGGGGTGCATTTTTCCAAGAACTGCTGGAGGGAAAAATGAGCAGAGTAGATTTTGATAGAAAACGCCTTGGTACAGAAGAACTCAGACGAGCAACCCCACTAACCAAAAACTGGCAACAAGCTGATCTGAGGCGAGCCGATTACAAAGGAGAAAATTTTCGAGCAGCGAACCTAAAACAGGCGAACCTTACAGAAGCTAATTTCAGTTACACCGACTTAATCGAAGCCGATCTAACCGGGGCAAATCTCAGTCGCTGTAACCTCAGCGGAGCGTGCCTGAATTTGGCACAAATGGGTGCAGCCAACTTGCAACACGCTGATTTAACTTGGTCTAATCTAGTAGGCGTTGACTTGAAAGCCGCAGATTTGAGAGGGGCAAATCTCAAAAAAGCCAACGTCTTAGGGAGCAATTTGGCAAGTGCTAACCTCACGGGAGCTAATCTTAGTGAAGCTGACTTGAGTGAAGCTGATTTGCATGAGGCGAATCTGCAAAAAGCTGTTTATACAAGTGGTACCCGCTTTTCTATTGGCTTTGACCCTAAACAAAGTGGGGCTTATCTAATTGCACCTCATGTGATCCTGACGGGTGTCAATTTGAGCGAAGCAACGCTGTGTGGAGCCGACTTGCGGCTGGCAGATTTAAGACTGGCAAATCTCAGAAACTGTAATTTGATCGGTGCGAACTTAGACAGTGCGAACCTGGCATACGCCAATCTCGCCGGAGCTGACCTCAGTAAAGCGAAACTCCGAGGAGCCACCTTTGAAAACGCCGTCTACACCCAGCAAACCCGATTTCCTGAAGAATTCGACCCCAAACAGGTAGGGGCACATCTGATTGCTCCCGGCATCTCACTTCCTGGGGTAAATTTGAGTCGGATTGATTTAAGTGGCAGCGATCTGCGGGAGATTAATTTAAGATTTGCTAACTTACAGGGAGCCGATCTAGGAGGGGTAGATTTGAATCGCGCCAGCTTAAGACAAGCAAATCTGGAAGATGCCAATCTCACTGGAGCGGATTTACGTGGGGTGGATTTGACGAAAGCCTGTTTAAATCGGGTGAATTTGAGTGAGGCAGACCTAAGAAGGGTAGACCTAACGCGGGCAGATTTAACGGGAGCTAATTTAAGTGGGGCAGATTTGCGCGGAGTGGATTTAACCAGAGCCTGCTTGAAACAAGTGAATTTGAGCGGGGCAGATTTGAGAGGGGTGGATTTGACGAGAGCCAATCTCAGGGTAGCAAACTTGAGTGGAGCGGATTTGAGTGAGGTAAACCTAAAGCACACGAATTTGATGGGGGTGGATTTGACAGGGGCAGATCTGACGGGAACGATTTTGCCGCCAGAAACTCATGTGCAGGAGTTGAGGCCGGAGCAGTCGTATCGGCTGTAATCACAACTTGCATGGGAGCCGGGGAGAAAGTGTGAAGGTCTCTATTGTCAGCTCGACCGAACGGATGAATTAGGAAGTATGAAATTTGTGATGTGGCAAGGGTTCGGTATCAACGATTGTTATTCAAAAACCGAACTGGGTCATGCTGAAAAGATTGTTTCAATGCCCATTTGAACGGGTACAAAATCTTCAATTTTTTTTAAAATAAAAAGGTCATTTTGAGGAAAAAGTAGCGAAGAAAAGAATATCGGTAATTCTCGCTAATTTTGATATCGCTCAGAATGACCTGATTTTAGGTTGTTTTTGAACCTAATTACACGCGGCTAAAGTGAGATAAGTTGCTCTTGATTAGACCTAAGCTTTGTCGATTACGTCTTTGGCTTTATCTTTAAGATCTTCTCTGGCGTGCATGGCAGCCGCTTGGTCTTGCTTGACTTGCCCTTCGGCTTTATCTTTGGGGTCGCCAGTGACTTCACTAGCCGCTTCTTGAATTTTACCTTCTATGTTTTTGGCAACGGCTTCAGCGCGATCTTCAATACTCATTTTTTTCCTACTATAAAATTGGTAATACAACATGTATTATTAACTAAAGTATGATTAAGGGGTGCTTTCAACGACATCATCCTTTAGTTAGAGGTTTAATTTATATCCATTAACAAGCACAATTCTTAAACTTCAGTCCTAGCAGATTGTCTCAACCTGCAACTTATTACGAGTTTGTTGGTTGCTAGGTGTGCAATTAGCCAATCCTTTAATCTTTCGCAACTAAAGAGCGAATAGGGGGCTGGCTTGGTCGATATGTCTAAGGGTTTGCTCAGGTAGCCGTCTGCACCGTTCCAAACAGCGATCGCTTGACGAATTGTTATTGCTGCTGGCGAATCAACCTGAAAGTATCCCAATAAAACAACTGAAGATTTATTAAAAGTCAATTTTGGCAGCGAGGACGCCGTGAATAATGAATTAAAAGCCAAGCGATCGCATTATCGACTTGATTAAAAATTAATTTTTGCTTCTGTTTAAACCCTTATAACTGCGGCTCAGTTTGCTCTAGCCGCATAATCTGCATCGGCTTTGGTGAGAGTTATATAGGAAGGCTTGTCAGTTTACAAAACGTAATTTCTGACAGGTAAGTCCTACGGATAAAGACTTGTGATTTGCGGCACTCTATAAGAGAGATACAAATCTCAGTCGCTAGGGGGTTTACATCAGACGAGTGCGTGATAACCGAAGGTCAATTAGGCGTATGCGATCGCTTCGGAGGGGCAAACAAATATGGTGAAATCAACAATATTAAGAGCGACGAACACAGAGGAAGTGCTGAAATGAAGGTTGTCATGCAAACTTTAAAGCAAGAGTTTGAGGAACCCAGTCTCATGGCAAACTTGGCGGATGAACTAGAACAAAAATGGCGTTTGCGGCTAGCCAATGACTATCCTAACCAAAGCCCCGCCACGAGCAACAGTATCATTCGCTGGTTGATGGGAGAGGATTTGGAGCGTTTTGAAAACCTAGATTCTTACCAACTAGCGATCGCCAAGCAAGGGATGGATTATCGCTACCGGATTTTGCGTTCTCGTTACCTGGGTGTGGGGCCAGAACGAGCCTATCGGAATTTAATGCAGCGTTTGGGCAGTCTCGCCATCTTACGCAACAAAATCCGCACTTGGGTTGCCCTGAGTCGCGATCGCCAACGCGCCGTGGCAGATGTTTTACAAGAAGTGATCCAAGAGTTATTAAATAGCGATCGCTACATCCAAAGTCAGATTGCCTGGATTGCGAATTGCACGCAAAATGCTCGTCTCCGCGATGCTTTGCTGCTCACCACTGTTGAAGAATACTGCCTGCGCCCGATCCGTAATCAGCCACTGCTGGTCTACCGCTTTGTCAACTTCCTGCGGCGTTCTCAACGGGGTGGGATGACCCATGTCCCCCAAGGCGACATTGTACGTCTGGTTTCCGAGGAAGTCACCTTAGATGAAACCGACTCTCCGGTGAGTCGCTTAGACAATCAGGCAGTTCTTGAGTATGAAACTGCCCAGACGTTGGAAGAGCAACAGGTACTCCGAAGCGCAGTTAAACAGGAATTTGCCGCGTACCTAACGGAAAATCTAGGGGAAGAGGCGGCGCAGTGGCTGCAACTTTACCTCCAAGGTCGTTCTCAAGAGGAGATTGCCCAAGCCTTAGAGTTGCCAGTTAAGCACATCTATCGGCTGCGGGAAAAAGTCAGCTACCACGCGATTCGGGTGTTTTCCCTCAAAGGTAAACCAGAATTGGTAGCTAATTGGTTGGAAGCTTCCCTCAAAGAACATAACCTGGGCTTAACTCCGGTACAGTGGCAGGAGTTCTTGAATAGCCTCACTCCTGACCAACACCAGCTCTTAGAACTATTGAAATCTGGTCAGTCAATTGCCACGATCGCCCAAGATTTAAACTTGAAAACAAATCAAGTCATGGGGGAATGGAGTAAACTTTACTTGGCAGCACAAGCGATACGAGGGACTTTCTAAGGGGAAGGTATCAAGTGCGATCGCACTGCCATTGAAATCTTTATTCTTAATCCTGCTCTTTCTCTCTGAGCGCCCTGAGACAGACGGGACAGCTAGGATAGCTTATCTACTACTCATAAAACTTGCGCTTTCAGGGGTATCTGGATTAATCGAGCTTGTGGTTCTTTAAACCGTTATGGTGTTTTCACCAGGCGACCCCGCCCAGTCTGAAACTACTCATCAAAAAAGCCATCGATCTCAAGCATCTGAGTTCGATACAGAGCAGATGTTTCGGTTGATTGATAGCATTCTGCCCTTTGAGGCTTGTCTGTACCATCAGATTTTGCCTTTAGCTTTAGAAGGAAAATCGTTGAAACTGGGGATGGTCAATCCCCAGGACTTCTCCGCCTTGGATTATGCCCGTCGGATCTTTGCCTATCTCAACTGTTCCCTCAAGCCGCAATTAATTACCTCTGAAGTCCATCAGTCTTTCCTTTCGGCGTATCTAAACTACAGCTCTAATCCCCCGCCAGCGCGACAGGCGGTTGCTGACAAGCTTTCCCAAGTAGATCGCCAGAGCCGCTCCACGTTGATTTTGGATGATGCGGCACTGTCAACGAGTGAAACTGGCGAACCGCTACAGCCCTCCCTTGACCAGCCGCCGACCCAGTCCTTACCGAAGCCAGGTCGATCGATACCTAGACCCTTAGCTTCACAGCGATCGCGTAGCGAGAACGCAGACGCCAAACCACAACACCAAACCGTAAGACCTCAAGCTTCACCCAGCTGGGAAAACTTACCCCGGTTGGACGTGCAAGCACAGTACGCGTCGCATCCCTCGGAGTTTCTAGCCACCTTACCGCCTCGAGAGCTGCTATCAGAATTGCTGGGTCGGGTACTCATTGATGGCATCGGTCGGCTGTACTTTGAACGACAACAGCAGCAAGGTCGAATTCTCTGGAGTCAAAACGGCGTCTTGCAATCCGTGCTAGAAGCCCTTGATTTGTCCTTGTTTCAAGGTGTCATTAATGAAGTTAAGCGCTTGGCACTCTTGCCTGCTCTACCCGTACAACAGGCGAAATCAATAGAAGTTGAGCGACGCTATCGCCAAGAACGCCTCTTACTGCGCCTGCGAGTGATGCCGGGCACCTATGGCGAAGAAGCAACGCTGCAAGTGTTGCGGGGAGCGGCATTGAAATTTTATCAGCGGCAACAACTCGACAAACTCAGTGCCGATGCATTGGGACTAGCACAGCAGCTACAGCGTAAATTAGGCGAAATTCGCGATCGCGCCCGCATTAATCCCTCTCCCCTTGAAGCCCTACCAGCACTCAACCAGGTTCTAGAAGGGGTAGATCAACAGCTAGAAGCCCTAGAAGAGCTACAGACTAAAGCGCCTGAGGAGGAGTAGTTGTACAGGGGGAGAAGGGGTGAAGGATGAAGGACAAAATTAATCATCGGGGCGGCTGATAGAGCAATTAACCATAAACAACCTGTCAACTCACGACTCGTAACAACAAAAATTTGCCAAACTAGATGACATTCATTTGCAATAGAGTTATTCTAGTGGGCAGATTGAGGATTTAAGTGTGGGAAATTTGAAAGAAAAAACGCAAGTCTCCAAGTTCAGCCTTGAGGGAAGATTTGTCGGTTTTGTAGGTGATGTTGAAGAAAAGCCCAAGCGCCTACGGATAGCCACCGCTAGCGGCGAACACTACATCAAGCTATCAAAAGCGCTACAGAGCTTCCTACGGGAAGAACTAGAACCCGGAGACTGGATACAAATTTCCGGTAAACAGAAATACAAGCCCAAAAGTGGCGAGCTGAAGCTAAAAGCTGAGACGGTAAGAACCACGGCTCCCACTGTTCCTCCCAAACAACAAGAGGTCTTCCTCCCCTCAGTTGCTGAATCAAAGCCAGCATCTAAGACCAAAGATTGTATAATGGTCTGCCAAAAATCCTCTTGCCAGAAGCGAGGGGCAGGAGCAGTTTGTCAAGCTGTTGCGGAATCTTTGCAACAACAGGGATTAGAAGACCAAGTGGCGATCAAGGGCACTGGCTGCATGAAGCAATGTAAGAAAGGGCCTTGTGTGGTTTTCATGCCTGACAAATCCCGTTATACCGGCGTGCAATCAAAAGATGTTCCAGAATTAGTTGAAAAACACTTTGCCGCTAAACTAAATTTAGAACAGACCAAGGCAGAAGCTTTGCCAGTTAGTTGACTGGAAATGCTCCTACCGCTCGTTAAAGTGAAGTAAAAAAATGACTAATACACCCCCTGAGCCTCCTTCTCGTCTCGGCTTTGATGAGCTAGTGGGGGTTGTTGTTGCCTTCGCCACGATTGGGGCAATTCTTTTTATATCGCTACGTCCAGTGCCTAGAGGGATAGGAGGCTTCTTCGACCCACTAGATGGGGCGGCAAGACCTGACGTGGATAGACCGACGAGGGCAGAGCAATTAGAAGCCGCATTAGGTGGAGATCCGCCTCGCCGCGATCGCCTAGAAGCCGCCGATCCGGTTCGACGCACTGCTCCAGTTCCAGGTGCCATAGTGCCCGTAGAGCCACGACGCACAGAGCGCCTCACCCCCCTTGTTCCGGTTATCCCGGTTCCACCTGCACAACGACCCGCCGAGACGGCGATCGCCCCACCAGCTACTCCGGAGCAAGCTGTTCAGTTTTCTGATGTTCCACAAGACTTCTGGGCACGTCCTTATATCGAAGCCCTAGCCGCACGGAACATTGTTGTGGGCTTTGGTAACAACACGTTCCGCCCTAATAGCCCTGTTACCCGTGCCGAGTTTGCAGCGCAGATAGAAAAAGCATTTGGCGACAAGGAGATTACTGGCGCTCCTCAGTATGCCCCTAACTACACAGATGTAGCAAACGATTTTTGGGCGTATTCACCCATTCAAGCAGCAACCAGAAATGGTTTTTTGCAGGGCTATCCGGGAAATGCGTTTCGACCCACTCAGCAAATTCCTAAAGTGCAGGCTTTAGTTGCTCTAGCAAGCGGACTGAATTTGCAGCCAAGATCTGCTCCTAATCAAATTTTGCAAACCTATCAGGATGCTGCTCAAATTCCTAACTATGCGACTCAAGCAGTTGCAGCAGCGACGGAAGCGGGAATAGTCGTTAACCATCCCAATCGCCAGCAACTCAATCCCAACAAAATCACGACTCGTGCTGAAGCAGCAGCTTTGCTCTATCAAGGGCTAGTACAAGCAGGAGAAGCAGAGCCGATTGATACTAATTACGTGGTTCAACCTCAATCAGAAGCTGCTCCGTAAACGTTTCGCGATCAACCCCAGCCTGCTCAGTACAGAGGTGGCATAAGTCAAGGGCAAATTGAATCCCCTGAGGGGTTCGGTTCGTCATACTAAATTTGACAGGTATGAAGAACGCGGGGAGACAAAACAGTAACTTGGTGCTAACTTCCAGCCAAAGCCGAAGAGCTTTTGCGGTATTTGCAATTAAGGTGGACGACAGATGCATTCCTACCCTCAGCAAAACAAAGTCCTTTTAGGAGGAAGTGGAGCCGGGTAGGGTCGTTAAATATTCTCCGAAGCTCCTGCACATCAGTTTCGTAGGGTAGACACCTGGCATTTCTGGCAGACTAACCCATACAAAAACAGACTAACCCAGATATTTAGAAAACCTATCTGCGTTAATCTGCAAAGAAAATTTTTTGTTGTTGAGATACTTGTCAGCTTTATAGGAGGACTGAGCCAAGGGCAATTGGCAAAAATCCTCTGGAGTTGTTGCTAATGCTGACTAGTACCGCCAAGTTACACTACAAGAGCTTTAGCTATCGAGTTGCTCTTTGCCCACTACTTTTCCTTTTAAGGCTTGAAACTCTGTTCCCAGTTCTTTACGAGTCGATGCCTGTAGGAGATAGCGGTACACAAACCAAGCGCTATAACCAATTCCGACCAACTCAAAAACTGGAGCCAAGAGAGGAATATCGTTGATGGCATCCAGTACTGCCAGAGTTACCTTAACAGTCACTAGTC
The DNA here is from genome assembly GCA_019359445.1 of Kastovskya adunca ATA6-11-RM4. Taxonomy (GTDB): domain Bacteria; phylum Cyanobacteriota; class Cyanobacteriia; order Cyanobacteriales; family Coleofasciculaceae; genus Kastovskya; species Kastovskya adunca. The sequence goes on from JAHHHJ010000011.1 coordinate 191,145, forward strand.
CGGAAAGGAGCAGTAACACTGTTAGCAAGGGCTGTCTGTAGTCGGAAACGAAATTGCCGACGTAGTCAGGTAGTTCCGACAAAAATGAAGTAACAGGTTCTACCCATTCCCGCCAAGGTTGGTCTGTAGATTGTTTGGCTGGAGGAAGCATTGCTAGAGAACCGGCTTGCTCCTCATTCATGTCTAGCTTTTTTGCTTCAGCTACCGCTTCTGGGGAAACGCTATCATCATAATCAGTTTGTTGTTGCAGATTTTGTGCCATATCTTCCTGTCGTTATCTTAAAGCTAGGATATTTTATCGTTTATGTTGTTTGTTAAGACAACCAGGTGCGACCGTAGGCTGACTAACTCTGCTAATCTTACCAAAAGTCTCTCCGTGAGTTTATAGGCTATAGCAGATCTATATCAATAGTGTGTAACAGGTAGGCACGTTATGAATTTACCTCTACCAAAAGCAGGAAAAAATTTCTCCATTTACGAGCTTCAATCTACCGTAATGGAAATTTCTTTTTCCCTTTGTGCTTCTGGTTCTTAGTATTTACCTTTTTTCATCACAATTTTTTATTAGCCCTAGGCTTCCTGGGAGTGAAAACCCAACTTTGCCACTGGTACTGGTGTTGCCGAATGTTGCTTCTGATATTCCATGACCTTGCCGTAATCACCTAAGGCGTAGCAAGCAACTTTCAGGCTACCGAGGGCTTGTTCTACGATTCTAGGGTCAGGAATGGATTGGGCAACAGCAAGGCGCTGTTCGTAATACTCAATGGCTAGGGCGTAATTGCCCAAAGCATCGTAGGCAACTCCGATGCTACCGAGTGTCTGTTCTTCGGCACGCTTATCACTGTTTTCTCGTGCCGCGTTCAGCCGTTGTTTGCCGTAGTAAATGGCTTGCGTGTAATCTCCTACGGCGTAGCAGGCATTACCTAGGTTACGCAAAATTTGTCCTTCAATGCGAAGGTTGCCGAACTGACGCGCGATCGCCAATCGCTGTTCGTAGTATTCAATGGCTTGGGCGTAAAGGCCTATGGAGTAACAAGCATTGCCGAGATTCTTGAGGATTTGTTCTTCCGCTTGGCGATCGCCTAGACTTTGGGCAACGACTAAGCTTTGCTGCTGATAGCCGAGTGCTTGTGCATAGTCCCCTAACGCTTTGTACGCTAATCCCAGATTATTTAACGCCGCCACTTCCCCAGTGCGGTCGTTTAGTTGCTGGACAATAGTTAAGCTTTTTTGTCCATAAGCGATCGCTTTTTGCGGGTCGCCCAAATGACGGTAGGCATTACCCATAACCCCCCAAGCTTGCCATTCCAATCGTTGATCGGGGATGGATTGAGCGATCGCCAAACTTTGTTGGCTATACTCCACCGCTTGCGTAAAATCTCCCAACGCATAAAACACCAAGCCCAAACCATGTAAGGCTCGACCTTCTCCCCAAGGGTTCTGTAAAGCTATGTAAGCCTTCAGCGCCTGCTGAAACGTCCCTTTTGCCACGTCAAATTCACATTTTTGGTGCTGTTGGGTTCCTTTTTCCAGCAATTGGTCAGCTTTTCCCTTCAAGCGAGTTGGGATTTGCGCCAACACTTCGTCTTGGCGACTCTTTTCTAGGGAGGGAACTACAGTTCCGTATTCCTCACTAGGCAGACTCTCCTTCGGCTCGCTCTCATGGTACGGAAATTTTCGATCCATACCTCTTGCCTCACAATATCTTCATAGGTCTGAACGATGAACTGCAAAAAAAGCTCAATAGTTTGTTTTATTATTCCCAACTTTACAAATAAAATTGCTATTCTTATTTTTATTTTTATAAATTCCTAATAATTATGAAAATTAAGACCTATAGCACTGATAAATACTTTCAAAAGCTATTCTGGTTCTGTTAATAAATTCAAAAACCAGTATTTTTACTGATGAAAATACTGGTTTTGCTTCCTAGTTTACACAGTTGTCATTGTCCGTTCACTTGATTGAATAGCGGCTGAATTTGAGGATGATTCTTCACAGTAAACTTCACAAGAATTATTAGGACTTTCAAGCAATTTAACCTTGTGCAGTTCAGCACCCAGTTCTCGAATAGGCTCCTGCAGCAAGTCACGGATATAAACAGCAATGTTTTCCGCCGTCGGAACAACGTTAGCAAAGTAAGGAATATCTTTGTTTAGGAAAGTATGATCGACAGACTCTAAAACATAATCATCGATCGTTTTTTGCAACGCTCCTAAATCAACAATCATCCCTGTACGTGGATCAATTTCGCCCTGAACTGTTACTTCCATGTGGTAATTATGTCCATGACCATTGGGACGAGCGCATTTCCCATAAATTTTGCTATTTTCCTCATAACTTAGGTCAGGACGAGCCAGTCGATGCGCGGCGCTAAAGTGATTACTAATAGTGAGATATGCTTTCATAGCGTCTCCTTGATAGTCAGCCCAAAGTTCAGGATGTTCAAATAACTGAATGCGTACAAGTGGTAAATAGGGAGCAAGCCGTTGCCAAATCGCTCTGGCAATATTTTCTGTGGTTGGAAGAGTTTGTTGAAATTCTGGCCAGATATCGTTGAGATAAGCATAATCAAGTTGGCTGGTGACTTCCCGCTTAATTACCTGTTTAACTTCTGACAGGTTTTGCACCATCCCATACTCATCTAACTCTCCCGCAAGGGAGACAAACAGGACATAGTTGTGTCCATGTCCCGGAAATCGGCTACCCAGACCAAATTGCTGCACGTTTTCAGCTTCGCTCAACTCTGGCAACCAGTAGCGGTGGCTGGCGGAGAACCGAGCGCGGCGGTTAACAATACATTTCATGGGTTCTTTAACTAATCCCAAAATGTAAATTTACGTAAAGTACTGCTTTCAGGATAGACGAATTTCTGAGTAGTGGGGAGTTTGAGAGGCTGTAGGTATCCCACCATAGCTGAAAGCTAAATATTGTCGATTTCCTTTCCCAGTGGTGTTTTCATCCTTTATACTTTGCACTTCCCACTGTTATGACCTATCTTTTACCGCCTCTTTCGCTTCGTAATGCAATCCCGCCGCAATGCGGAAGAGTTCTTGACCAGTATGCAAGTAGTAATCGTCATAGTTGAGGGTAAATAACTGTAACTCCTCAATCCCATCACTGAGTTGATTGAGGCAGTAGTAAAGGCTTGCAGCTGCACCCGCAACCGTTGCCGGATTAGGGAAAGAGCGAAATGTCAACTGCGCCTGGTTGAGGTAATCGCGACAGTCTTCTAGATAAGCCTGAAAGTTTTCCATCAACTCATCATCGAAGGGATCGGCTGAAAGCTCATCAATCTGAGCATCTAGAGAATTGAGAATACGACTCAGCAAACGAGTAACCGGCACATAGACCTGTTGTATCCAATCCTCAAGATGCACATCAGCATCTCTTGCTGTGCTTCGGTAGCGTTGATAGTGTTCTTGCGCGTCTGCTGTGCGTTGTTGCCGATTGCGCTGCGGCTTCTGAGGTTGGGGACGGCGGAGCTGTTGGTCATAGGAGTGACGACGATGAGGGTCGCTCAAAACCTCATAGGCAGCATTAATTTGCACGATCTTATCGTGGTCAGCCGTTTCGCTATTGCTGTCAGGATGAAAGATCTTGGCTAAACGGCGATAGGCTTGCTTGATTTCTGCGGTTGTCGCTGAGGAGCGGACGTGTAACTCGTTGTAGAAATTATCAGAATCTTCCATAACATGATAATTTTATCCTGAGCAATTTAGGAGTTGCACAGGACTAACTATCCCTGGAGAAAAAGGAAAGCAAGGAAACACGTTTCCCTATCTCCCTGCCAGGTTCCCCTGCATTTATTTGTACCTACCTATTCAGTCTTAGGTTTGCCTGAAGTAGAGACATTATGTGCAACGGCTCTACAGATGATTAACTAATAGTGGCTGTTGCTCTGGGTTCTGGGTCTTGGAACAAGGGTGTACTAAGGTAGCGTTCTCCAAAGCTGGGCTGCACCATGACAATTAATCGTCCTTCATTTTCTGGGCGTTGAGCAACGCGAATAGCGGCACTCAAAGCAGCACCTGTGGAAATTCCCGATAGTAATCCTTCTTCACGAGCAAGACGATGCCCATAAGCGATCGCCTCATCATCGGTAACAACAATTACCTGATCAATTAGCTCGACTTTTAGGACATCGGGCACGAAACCCGCCCCAATTCCCTGAATTTTGTGGGGCCCTGGATGTCCTCCCGACAGAATAGGACTGCTGGAAGGTTCGACAGCAATTACCTTAAAATCAGGTTTCCGGGCTTTGATGGCTTCAGCAACACCAGTAATTGTGCCGCCCGTACCGACACCTGCCACGAGAAAGTCTACCTGCCCGTCAGTATCTTCCCAAATTTCTTCAGCGGTGGTTTCAAAGTGAATTTGCGGGTTAGCAGGATTACTAAACTGTTGCAACATGTAGGCATTGGGAGTCGTTTCAACAATCTCCTGTGCCCGACGAATACAGCCACTCATCCCCTGAATACCTGGTGTCAGTTCCAACTGAGCACCGTAAGCCCGCAGCATCGCTCGCCGCTCGGTACTCATGGTGTCTGGCATGGTCAAAATCAGCTGATAGCCTTTGGCAGCTGCTGCCATTGCCAAGGCAATCCCCGTGTTTCCGGATGTCGGTTCTACCAGTAGGGTTTTCCCTGGAATAATCAGTCCTTCCCGCTCGGCGGTATTAATCATGTTGACGCCAATACGGTCTTTCACGGAAGACGAGGGGTTCATTCCCTCCAACTTCACAACGATTCGCGCTAAACAGCCTTCGCTTTGGGGGATGCGGTTTAGCTGGACTAAAGGCGTGCGACCGACGAGTTCTGTAATATCTTGGGCAATCCGCATAGCTTTAATAAGGTGTTAATTTTCTTTTGCCAATGACTAATGACTAAATGTAATACATAATGTCTAGCTGCCGCCTAGAATCTCGCTTTTCAGATAAATCCTGGAGTGTGTATCCTCGTAAGACATCATTCGCGCGATCGTGAATTTCCTGCCAGATTTCTACCACTACGGCACTTTCTACCGTTTTAGGATCGGTCTCACTCTTAGAGGCTTTTGCGTCCGAGCCTTCTAGACAGCTAATAACATCCAAAAGCGTGATTTTCCAAGGTTCTCGCGTCAGCAGATAGCCTCCTTTGGCTCCTCGCTGACTCCGTACCAGTCCACCCCGTCTCAACGTTGCCAGGAGTTGTTCCAGATAGCGGTCAGGGATGTTTTGTTGCGCTGCAATCTGACGAATTTGCAGCGGCTCTCCGTCATTGTAGTGACCTGTTAGCTCTAACAGGGCAAGAAGGGCATATTCCGTTTTACAGGAGAGTTCCACAGGCACTATTGAGTGTGAAGGCAATCCTCTCCAGTATACTCCGGTTCTCCGGTGGGGTTTGCTGGTTTAAGAATTAGAACGAAAAAAAGCCCCGCTTACGGCGGGGCAAGATGATCAAGCTAAGAATTGTATGCCTTAGCGATTAATTGTTCTAGAACGTGAAGGTAGTTCTCAGGGTACCAATTACAGCGTCATCATTGGCACTGTTCTGACCGGGGTTGGTCAACCAAATGACACCAGGAGTAACAGAGATATTCTCCGTTAGTTGGTACTTGTAGAAGGCTTCAATGTGGTAGGCGTTGTCACGGCTAAAGCCTGCAGCAGGGCGAATACTCTCATCCAAGCCTCTTAAGGTCGGTTGAACACCGCCAAAAATCCCCAAGATATTGCCTTCCTTGCCAAAGTCAGAGAAGGCGACTCCTGCTCCGTAGCTCCAGATGTCTGCACCACCCTGACCAATCAGGATCGCGTCGGTGAAGGAACCGAAGCCGCTGATTGAAACAGTTTCACTCAGGCGGAGAGCGGCTTCTACTCCATAGGTATTAGTGACCACTGGAGTGCCACCAAGACCTGTAACTAGCGCCGGATTGTTAGCCAAAGCGGTACCAACTAAACCACTTGCAGCCCCATCACGTAAGTTTATTGCTTGAGAGTCTCCGGTTATGCCAGAACCAAAGATGGGGCTAGCTGTATTGTGATAACCATGGACATACGTTGCACCGATGCCGATGCGATCGCCAAGATTAAAATTCAACTGGGCTAAAGCAGCATAGTCGCCGTTAAAAAAGCCACCATCTTCGCCAGGATTAGCAGCATCACCGGCGAGATAACCCAGGGTAATTGTACTAGGACCGAGAACCCGCTGTAGTGGGCCAGCACCTAAGCTGACGGCTGCACCTGCACCGCCACCAATTCGGTAGATGGGGCTTTCTGAGGCAAAGGTAGAAAGAGCTCCATTACCACCGTCATAGTCCTCAAAATAAGGATTGAGAGTGGGAACATAGTCGCTATGAATTCCTCCAAAAGCAGCTAGATACACTTGTGAGCTGCCAAAGGGGAAGCGGTATGCCAACCAGTCAATCCGAACGTCGTTATCCTGTCCTGGCTTGATGTTAAAGGTCTGGACACCCTCAGCGGAAATATTATCACCAGCAACGTTAAATGCATCAAGGTTGCCAGCCGCTAGACGAGTATACAGCGTGTCTCGACCTGTAAAGCTGGTTTGCAGCGTTAGACGGACTCTATCGCCAAAGACTGTGTTTGTTCCCGCGTCACCAACAGCGACACCGTCGTCACCACCAAAAGGATTGAGGTCAATGTTACTAAAGGTGTCAGTGACAGCGAAGATCGCTTCTCCGCTGAGCTTAGTCGTGGTGGAGAACTGATTGTCTTCCAGGAAGCCGACGCGACCTTCTAAGTTATCAACGCGAGTTCCTAGGGTTGCCAGTTCCGCTTCAAATTCCTGAACTAGGCGCTGTAGCGTTTCCAAATCATCGCGGGTGACAAAGTCAGCCGTGGAAGCGGCAATCAAGCGCTCAATTTGGTTCAAGCAAGAATTCAAACCAGCGGCAAATTCAAAACGGGTGGTTGCCCGATTTCCTCGGAAGGTGCCATCGGGATAACCCGCGATACAGCCGTAGCGTTCTACCAGTTCCCGCAGTGCTTCGTAGGCCCAGTCTCCAGGAGAGACATCTCGCAGTTGGGTAACATTGGTGACTTGGTCTTGGCTATTGCTGTTGCCTTCTTGGCTATAGCGGTTGATTTGTTGTAAAACTTCGGAGTTAGCCGGAGCCGCTTGGGCAAGGGTTGTGTCGGCGGCGGGAGCAACGGCTGGCTCGGCTTCGGCTGGGATGGCAGAAAGCTCAACCGGAAGCTGTGTGGTGCTGCTGGAGAATTCTGGGATGGTCTCAGCAATGGGAGCCGTCGGTGCAGCGAGCGCAACGGATTCTACTTCGATGATTGGCGCTTCCGCCACGTTGGGCTGAGCAGCTTCTAATGGAGCTAGCTTTTCTGCGGCGATCGCTCCTGCAGATACTACGAGGGTTGCCCCTAAAACAGCCGGGCTAAAGAGCAACGACTTCCACAATACTTTTGACATATTCTCTTTACCTCACACCTTTGTAGAAAGAGTAGGATTATCCTTCTAGAACTATCGTACATCGTCTACGAAGGCGCGGCTACATCTACAGGCTCTTTGATTTTTTCTCAGGCTAGAGAATTTGCCGAAACCGAGACGAGCCAGGCATTGAGGTTTAGATAATAATTTCCTATAAGATTTAATTTAGGGATGACAAGAGTTAAAAGTCCTCCTCATCCTGAGAATTATTTGCGATTAATAAAAGCCTTGCACTATTTTAGTTACCCGTCTTATGCATTCAAAGAGCGATTATTACTTGTTGTCAAAGCTCTTTTCGTGAGGTTTAGTTGCCGCCGCAAGTTCTACAGTTGCATTTTACCTACAGGCGCATCTTAAAAAAAAGCCCCCAAAAAACTATCCGCTCCCACGGGAAGTGATTTAGGTAATAAAACCTTCACTTAATGTGAGAGCGGTCTAGCGGGTCTTCTGATTGAAACCAGGCTGCCGGAAGGAACTCCTTAGCTAGCCTCGCAGTATCAAGTACCTTAGTTCTCTAAATACATAGAGAACCGGGCTAACTGCTAGAGAACAGCCCCGGCGCGCAGCCGGCTAACTCCAATCAGATGACCCATGAGTTTACTACTATCTGTCATGGGCATCACCTCCTGTATCCCTAAACGGTTGAATATTTTCAGAGTTTCAGGGCCTTTTTCATCCCTGCTTTCAGAGTAACACACTGAATCTAGAATTGAGGGCACAGTGTAAGAAAATACCCCCACCAATAAGCGTGAGGGTATTTATAGATTGTAAAACTAACTGGGATTAAACATCCGGATTGGTTTTACAGAGCATTACCACGAGGAAGAACTTCCTCAGGAAACTCAAAGTTCTCATGGGGCTGGTCTTGAGGAGCCATCCAAGCACGGATGCCTTCATTGAGCAGAATATTCTTGGTGTAGAACGTCT
>JAHHHJ010000012.1 GCA_019359445.1 Kastovskya adunca ATA6-11-RM4
TCATATAGATATTATAACTCATCCCGATAATTGGCATTTGAAAATCTCAGGGACATTGAGTCCCGTCGATTTCCCTCCTATTCCTCCCACGGCTAAAAGCCGATGGGTTTCCCGGAGTTTTTTATGATCACCGAAAAACTTAAGTTAGACGGGAGAACCTTTGTTCCTGCTGAAAATTTGCCGCTCCCAGAGTGGCCTTGCGTTCTCAGTGAAGGGCCCCAGCTCACGCTCACCATCAAGGATGACGACCTGTTTTTGGTGACTGATATCTTGGGCAACATCAGCGGTTGTTTAACCGATGATATGAACGTCAGCATGGGACTGTTTTGTAACGATACGCGCTTCTTGAGTCGCCTAGAGTTACAAATTGAAGGCAGAACACCTGTACTTCTGAGTAGCACCGCTGATAAAGGGTTTGCCTTGTCAGTGTTGTGTACCAACCCTAGTCTGGATGGCGGCGCAAGGCTAGAGCCACCGGAAAAAGCAGAAGCCCAAGCGTCAGACAAAGAACAGCTAGACCCATCCTTATCTGCGCCTCTACGTGCGGATACCATCGGCATTGCGCGGGAAATGCTCCTCAATGGGGCATTGTTTGAAGAAATTGATGTCTCCAACTACAGCACGCAGGCGGTGAGCTTTGAGCTAAGTCTCAGCTTAGACGCCGATTTTGTCGATTTATTTGAAGTCCGAGGTTATCATCGCGGCAAAAAGGGACAACTTTTACGACAAGTACCGTCGGAAGACGAAATCGCAGCACCAGAAAACCAAGAGCTGACCCTAGCCTATCAGGGGCTAGATGGCTCGTTGATGGAATCTCGCATCCAGTTTGTTGAGCGTCCGCCAGACTATTTCCAAGGCAATACTGCCGTTTGGCGGTTGGAACTTGCCTCCCACGAAACCCAAAAGCTTGCCTATCGGCTACAGCCATTTAGAGATAGTCATCCGAGTTCTAATGTCAAGGCGGCGGCGACACTAGGACAGGCGATGGCGGCTGAGTTAATGGAGCAGCAGCATTGGAGCGAACAAGTCACCAAAATCCGCTCTGACAAAACCATGTTTAACCAGGTGATTGAGCGGGCGGAGCAGGATATTTATCTGTTGCGGCAGTCTTTTAATCAGGGTAGTGTGCTCTCAGCAGGAGTGCCATGGTTTTCTGCCCTCTTTGGGCGCGACTCCATCATTGCCGCGTCGCAAATATTGGTGCTTGACCCCAACGTTGCTCGGCAAACTCTCACGATTCTTGCCCACTATCAAGGCACCAAAGAAGATGAATGGCGCGATGAACAACCGGGCAAAATTTTGCACGAACTGCGCTTTGGGGAAATGGCACGTTGTCAAGAAATTCCCCACACTCCTTACTACGGCACCGTAGATGCTACGCCTCTGTGGTTGATGCTTTATGCCGAATACTTTGCCTGGACTCATGACACTGAAACCCTTGATCTTTTGTGGCAAAATGCCCTCTTGGCGATGGAGTGGATTGACATCAACTGTCAGGAGACGGGCTACCTGAGCTATTACCGCAAATCCAAGCGAGGTTTGGCAAATCAGGGATGGAAAGATTCTGGAGACTGTATTGTCAATCGTAAGGGACAACTCGCCACAGGTGCGATCGCCTTGTGTGAAGTACAGGCCTATGTCTATGCTGCGAAAATGCGCCTCAGCGAGATTGCCCACATCCAAAATCGCCCCGATTTGGAAAACCGCTGGCAAAGGGAGGCAAATGAGCTAAAAACCCGGTTTAACCAGGATTTTTGGATGACAGAGGACAATTATTGTGCTTTAGCTCTGGATGGGGAGGGCAATCAAGTTAATAGCATTACCTCTAATCCAGGTCACTGTCTGCATCTTGGCATCTTTACCCCAGAGAAGGCTTATAGCGTTGCCGAACGGCTCGGTGCGCCGGATATGTTCAACGGCTGGGGGATTCGCACCCTGAGTAGTGCTTCTCCGGCATACAATCCCATGGGTTATCATGTCGGCTCAGTTTGGCCCCACGATAATGCCTTGATTGCGATGGGTTTGCGATCGCTAGGATTAACCGAGCAAGCCTTAGAACTTGCCCAATCCTTGATCGACATGACCCTCAAACAATCCTATCACCGTCCTCCAGAGCTTTTTTGCGGCTACGAACGGAAAAATGACAACGCCCCCGTCACCTACCCCGTCGCCTGCTCCCCTCAGGCTTGGGCAACGGGCAGCATCATCCAGTTATTGCAAATGATGGTGAACTTAGTTCCCGATGCCCGTAATAACTGCCTGCGAATTATCGACCCCGCATTGCCAGAGTCGATTAATCAGCTGTCGTTGCACAACTTACGAGTCGGTTCAACGCTGCTCAGTTTAGAATTTGAGCGCATCGGCAATACAACAGCTTGCCGCGTTGCTAAAAAGCGGGGAAATCTCCGAGTCGTAATCGAAGCCTAAGTATTCAATAATGGCTTTAAGGAATATGGATTAAATAGTGGATTAAAACTTCACCTAAATTCAAAATCTGTAGGGGCATGGGTACTACCATGCCCTGAAGCCGAGAATTGGAAGTTAATCAATCCCTACCCCTAAGTTTCTTCTTGGGTTCCGCTATTGTTATTGGGAGAAGAGTTGTAGAGAGCGTCCAATTGCTCACGAGCATCTTCCACCGTCATAGAACGCATCACAAGCAACGGTTCATTCACAGGGTTTCCTGTGGCATCCAACAGTTCCGGGTGGGGTACACCAGCATAACGGGAGTTATTGGACATACCTGGCGAACGTCCCCAGCCTTGACCTCTGCCTCCTCCATAGGAACGTTGAGAATCTGCACTCAACGTCACCAAACTGCGAATCATATTGGAGATAGCAAAAACTGCCAAGACCGTAAAGGCAACAAGATAAATTAGGTGCAACATAGATTCTTCCTCTAGAAAATTGTCTCTGGGTCAGTTTGTTAAGAACTTTTGAAAAAAAAAGTGGCTTGTATATTACCCGCTTTCTCACCTTATCAAGAGTGGCTGATTATTCACTCAATCCGTAGGCTCAAACAGCTTTTTGCCAATGGGTATAGCTTTATTTCACTTCCCCTCAGCCGTGCCTTCTGCATGCCACCGCATTCCCACCTTGCAGCACTCATTGACCAATTGGTTCCAGGGCATCAGAGTAGAGAGTTCGATTCCGACTTGCCCATCGGTAGCCTGAAACAACATCTGTACGGCGGCGACTTCCTGAGCGACTTCCTTCACCCGTGCCAGTAAATTAGTTTGCTCCTGAGAACTCAAAAAAGGGATATCTTCAGTTTCTAATAAAATGCGGGAGCGCGAAAACCAAAATTGAAAATCTTTTAGGAGCGGCGGCAGCAACGTCTTGAGTAGTTCCTGTTCAGTCGGCTGGGAATGAGACATGAATCAAAAAAGTAAGTAATCTCCTAAATCTTATATTAGCTCCAGTTACAATTTTTAATATTAAACAACATTGATGCAACAACTTCCTGAAGCCCACTACGAAAGCAATCCCGGTATCATAGAAGCAGAACACAGCGATCAATTCTTAATCAATTCTTATTAGTTCAATGGTTCAGCAGCCGAGTGATAGCGCCCCCGTCTTAGAACTCCCCGAACAGTCTGAGAAAGTTTACCTCCCTCGCACTAGCGAGTCAGAAAATCTCCAAAAAATTCGTCACACGACTTCTCACGTCATGGCAATGGCAGTGCAGAAGCTTTTTCCTAAGGCGCAGGTGACTATCGGCCCCTGGATTGAAAACGGCTTTTACTATGACTTCGATAGCCCTCAACCCTTTACGGAGCAGGATCTAAAAGCTATCAAGAAAGAGATGACAAAAATCATCAAACGCCAGCTGCCTGTAATTCGGGAAGAAGTCAGCCGCGAGGAAGCAGAACGTCGAATTCGAGAACTTGAGGAACCTTACAAGCTAGAGATTCTCAACGATATTCAAACTGAACCGATTACGATTTACCACTTGGGCGACCAGTGGTGGGATTTGTGTGGGGGCCCCCATATCGAAAACACCGCAGAGCTAAACCCGAAAGCAATCGACTTGGAAAGCGTTGCCGGGGCTTACTGGCGAGGCGATGCCACTAAAGCGCAGTTGCAGCGAATTTACGGCACCGCTTGGGAAACGCCCGAACAGCTTGCTGAATATAAGCGACGCAAGGAAGAAGCCCTCAAACGCGACCACCGCAAGCTAGGAAAAGAACTAGGACTGTTTATCTTTAGCGATCAAGTGGGGCCTGGATTACCTCTGTGGACGCCCAGAGGAACAGTGCTGCGGAGTCTTCTTGAGGATTTCCTGAAGCAGGAACAGCTAAAGCGCGGCTACTTACCCGTGGTAACGCCCCACATTGCTAGAGTCGATTTGTTCAAAACTTCGGGACACTGGCAGAAGTACCAGCAAGATATGTTCCCGATGATGTCAGAGGATGCTGACTCCGCTGCTCTGGAGCAGGGTTTTGTTCTCAAACCGATGAACTGTCCTTTCCATATCCAGATCTATAAAAATGAGTTGCGGTCTTACCGTGACTTGCCAATGCGTCTGGCAGAATTTGGTACAGTTTACCGCTATGAGCAGTCTGGAGAACTAGGTGGTTTAACCAGGGTACGCGGTTTTACAGTGGATGACTCTCACCTGTTTGTGGCACCAGAACAGTTGGATGAAGAATTCCTGAGTGTTGTGGACTTGATTCTGTCTGTTTTTGGAAGTCTTCAACTTCAGAATTTCAAGGCGCGTCTGAGTTTCCGCGATCCCGCAGATGATAAATATATTGGCTCTGATGAGGCGTGGAACAAGGCAGAAAATGCGATTCGTCGGGCAGTGGAAACGTTAGGGATGGAGCATTTTGAGGGGATTGGTGAAGCCGCTTTTTATGGTCCGAAACTGGACTTTATCTTCCACGATGCTTTAGACCGGGAGTGGCAACTGGGGACGGTTCAGGTAGACTACAACCTGCCAGAACGCTTTGATTTAACCTACGTGGCAGAAGATGGCTCTCGCAAGCGTCCGGTGATGATTCACCGCGCTCCTTTTGGCTCTTTAGAACGGCTAATTGGGATTTTGATTGAAGAGTATGCAGGAGACTTCCCCTTCTGGTTAGCGCCAGTGCAAGCGCGGTTGTTACCTGTGAGCGATGAGCAGTTGCCTTTTGTCAAAGAAGTGGCAATGAAGATGGTAGCCTTGGGCATCCGTGCGGAAGCTGACACCAGTGGCGAACGCCTCGGTAAAGCAATTCGCAATGCTGAGAAAGGGAAAATTCCGGTGATGGCAGTGGTTGGGGCAAAGGAAGTGGAGGCAAATAGCCTCAGCATTCGTACCCGTGCTTCCGGGGAATTGGGAGCAATTCCAGTGGCACAAGTGTTGGAGAAGATGCAACAAGCCAATGCCAACCGCAGCAACTTCTAAAAACTGATAGTTGGCGATTTATGGGGGTGGGCATTGCTCACCCTTCTTTTTAGCTCAGGAAACAATTGCTCCCTACAGCGTCAAGCTTGAATGGTCTTTTGGAAAACAACTCCTAGAAAAAGTGCAATGGGATTACCACGAATCGTTCAGTTGCTGCTTACAGGTGCTAGTTGTGTCAGTTTAGGGTTCGTTGGCTATAGCCAACAACGCCTCCTTAAGGTTCAAGCTATTGAACCCAAATTAGTAGAATCGCCTCAAAGTACGACTCCGACTAGTCGCGCTAGTGCAGATGTCCAAGCTTTGGTTTCCCTGGGGTCACGAGTCGCAGGAACGCCAGTGATGGAGCAGGCGAGTCATTACTTGCTCGAAGAGTATCGTCAGGCGGGATATGTTGCTGAAGTTCAGACCTTCACCTACTCTAAGTTTGAGGACAACGGCTCAACCCTCACGGTTGATGGGAGAACTATTGCGGGTCAAGCGTTGAAGGAAACGCTGGCGGGCAATCTCACGGCCCCGCTTGTGGTGGTGCCGAAGGTCGGGCGAAGAGCTGACTTTGCACAAGTGGATGTCAAAGGAGCGATCGCTATTGTCCAGCGCGGCGAGATTCCGTTTCTCGAAAAGACGAACAATGCAACGGCGGCGGGTGCTGTGGGTTTGATCATTGTCAATAACGACTCCGATAACTTCTCCGGTAGCCTTGGCGATCGCTCCCGCATTCCGGTACTGTCTCTCTCTGGGGAACAAGGCAAGCCTTTACTAGAACGGGCGATGCCAGAGCGGTTGGACGTGACGCTAAACGTGAATGCCTCCGAGCGCGTCGTTACTGGACGCAACATCGTTGCTCATCTTGAAGGCGTGACTCAGCCCAAGGCGATCGTGGGAGCGCATTACGACTCGGTACCTGGTTCTCCGGGAGCCAACGATAACGCTTCTGGTACAGCCGTTATCCTCGATCTGGCTCGGAACTTATCTGGCACAGCCCTTGCCCGTCAAGTTTGGTTCGTTTCCTTCGATGGAGAAGAGGATGGTCTTCACGGCTCCAGGGCGTTCGTCAAGGCTGCCAAGCCGCAATTTCTCTCTGGACTGGAGGGGATGCTGAACTTCGATATGGTCGGCATCAATGACGGTCTGCGCGTTGGGGGGACAGATTCCCTAACGGCACTAGTTCGGGAGACTGAACATCCGATTTCCACCATTGGGGCAACGGGAGGCAGCGATCACATGCCCTTTGAGCAGGCGCAAGTGCCAGTCCTCTTCTTCACCAGAGGGATGGAACCCAACTATCACCAACCTACTGATTTGCAAGTACAGCCTAGGCTGCTTGATGAAACGGTTCAGGTGGGGCTTGATACCGTTAAACAACTACTTAGGGAATAATATCGTTCCTAGTTGAAGGTGTCGTTAAGACTGATCGGTCGTTAGAGCTAATATCATTTCCCTATAGTATGAAGAGGCTACCCATAGAACCACCCTTAATAATAGGGAGCAAGAAAAGTATCTGTAGCCAGCATTTAGAAGCTTGGTACAACCCTAGGAGGTAAGGTTCTAGCAATTGCTATAAATTAATCAGTTTCAGGCAATTTCAGTCAGTTTTTAGTAATAGCTAGCAATGCTCATGGAGCCAAATTAGGTGAGATGCGATCGCCATCTTGTTTGTATAAACTATCTACATCTAGAAAAGATCCTTCTGCGGTAAGAGTTAATCCCTCCATTTGAAGGAGGACAATTGGATTGGACATTTGCAAATCTTAATGGCCTTTCTAGTAGCCTAATGAATCGTCTGTTTCCTAACTCGTCCTTTGGCGTTGATCGCATCCTAGTGGTTGATGATATTCCCGACAACTATTTTCTGCTACAAACGGTTTTAGAAGAAGAAGGCTACCAAGTTGAAGTGGCGGAAAATGGTCGCTGTGCCTTAGATAAGATTGAATCCCACCCACCAGACTTGGTACTCTTAGACGTGATGATGCCAGGAATGAATGGCTTTGAGGTGACGCGGCGCATTCGGCAAAACTCCCAATTACCGTTCATTCCCATCTTGTTAGTCACTGGTTATACCGATGTGACTTCAGCCGAAGGATTTGAAGTGGGAGCTGATGCGTTTATCCACAAGCCGATTGATTTTGATGACTTGCTGAGTCGCATCCGCACAATTTTGCCCCCTAAGGATAAAATTGAGCCGTTGGCTTAATCGCATCAATGGCTGAGCGAGGAGACGTTGACACTCCTACGCTTAACAGCAGGGAATTCTCCAATTGCAATCAAAGGTGAGAGCCTGCGTCAATCTCAACTTTTATTAGCACTGACAACCACTCTAGTCGAAGACGCTCTCAGAGTTCTCAAACTCAAGATGAGGGAGCAATTAGTCGTTGGTTGCTAACCCGATTAAATGACTAACAGACTTTTAAAAGTCGCCTGAAAAGGATTTTTGCAGTTTAGCTTCACAATACTCAAGCATTAGTCCAAATTAATCCTCTGCCTCCGCAGACAGGTCATTACTTCTATCAACAGGTAGATAATCAGGTATAGCAGAGGCTATATTTTATACAACTTCATAGGGTTTTCTCTCAAAGACCTCACCCTTTAGAAGACAGTGGTGGTTGAACAACCAGAGATCAGCAAGTTGCTTGGTGGACTTCGGTAAATGAAGGAGAGACGGGTTGATAACCTGGGTGTTGCACGGCTATAGGATCGGTTGACATGACCTTGACGTTACCTGGATTCACGATTGTCAATTTGCTCAAAGAAGGGGGAAAAGCCCTTCTCTACCGTGGAATCAGAGTTGAAGATCAATGCTCGGTGATCGTCAAAGGGCTACGTCCAGATTGCTGTACGCCCAACAATATTGAGCAACTCAGACATGAGTATGCGATCGCCCAACGACTCAATACTCCAGTGGCGGTTAAAGCCTACGCATTAGAGATGCACCAAGGCGTCCCTTATCTGATTTTGGAGGACTTTGGCGGGCGATCGCTCGACCAGCTTCTAGACCACTTTCGGGAGCCGATGGCGTTTTTGAAAATTGCCATTCAAATCACCAACGCGATCGCCCAAATTCATCGCCATAGCATTGTCCATAAAAACATTAAGCCGCAGAACATCCTAGTTAACCTAGAAACGCACCAAATCAAGATTGGTGATTTTGGGATTGCTGCTTTCATCCCCTACGAACAGCAACTGGTGAGTAGTTCCAGTCAGATTGCAGGGAGTTTGGCTTATCTGTCGCCAGAGCAAACTGGGCGCATGAATCGTGGGATTGACCATCGCAGCGATTTATATTCCTTAGGAATCACCTTCTATGAAATGCTGACGGGTCAGTTACCGTTTCAGGGTAGAGACCCTTTAGAGTGGGTGCATTGTCATATCGCCAAATCGCCGCCACCAGTAACCCATGTCAGACCGGAGATTGGGCGATCGCTTTGTGACATCGTTATGAAACTGCTCTCAAAGATGGCAGAAGATCGATATCAGAGTGCTTTAGGCTTGCAATTTGATCTGGAACAATGCCTACATCAGTTGGAGACAACCGGACAAATTGCCTCTTTCCCTTTAGGTGAACAAGATATCTCAGAGCGGTTTCAGATTCCTCAAAAATTGTATGGGCGAGAGCGAGAAATTGCACAGCTTCTACAAGCATTTGAGCGAGTAGTCAGCCAAGGGACGCCAGAACTTGTGTTTGTCGCGGGTTACTCTGGAATTGGCAAATCTTCCCTCGTAAACGAGCTGCAAAAACCCATCGTTAGAGAACGGGGGATTTTTATCTCTGGCAAATTTGACCAATACAAACAAGATATTCCTTATTCCACCCTCGTTCAAGCTTTTCAGACCGTCGTTCGACAAATTTTAACGGAACCTGAAGAACAACTCGCCACTTGGAGAAAGCAAATCCAAGCGGTATTTGGGAATAATGGCAGACTGATTACCGATGTAATTCCGGAAGTGGAACTCATCGTCGGCGAACAACCTCCTGTACCAGATTTGGGGCCAGCTGAATCACAAAATCGATTCAATTTGGTGTTTCAAAACTTCATTAGTGTCTTTGCTAAACCAGAGCATCCCTTAGCCATATTTCTAGACGATATGCAGTGGTCAGATAGCGCCACTTTGAATTTAATTCAAACCATCGCCACGGGGTCAAACCTCCAGCATATTTGCTTTATTCTGGCTTTTCGGGATAACGAGGTCGAGCTGCTCCATCCCTTTTTAAGGAGAAATCGAATCCGTCCACGTGGGGCAAAAATAACCGATATTGTGCTGGCTCCACTCAATCTCTATCATGTAAATCAACTGATTACTGAAACCCTACATTGTCAGCCGGAACAGTCAGAATCTCTTGCCCAATTAGTCATTCAAAAAACCGATGGCAATCCTTTTTTTGTCAACGAGTTTCTCAAAACCCTGTATCAAGAAAATCTACTGACCTTCGAGCGCCACCATCGCGTCTGGCAATGGGATCAAGCCCAAATTGAAGCCCAAGGCATTACGGATAATATTGTCGATCTGATGATTGGGCGGATGCAAAAACTGCCTACCGCAACTCAACAGGCGCTTAAGTTAGCTTCCTGCATTGGTAATCGCTTTGATTTAGAAGTTCTGGCGATTGTTGGTGAATCTCCTCAGGAAACAGCAAACGCACTTTGGGAAGCCGTTCTGAGAGGATTCATTATCCCCACAGAGGCAACTGAAAACATAGACAAAAGCTATCGCTTTAACCACGACCGCATTCAACAAGCTGCCTATGCCTTGATTGCTGATGAACAGAAGCAAGCGGTACATCTGACAATTGGGCGACTTCTACTCAAAAATGTTAATCCCGATCAACTGGAAGAACAGATTTTTGATCTAGTTAATCAACTCAATCTGGCTGTTGATTTGATTACTGAGCAAACGGAAAAGAATGAATTAATTCGATTAAATCTAATTGCTAGTAAGAAGGCAAAAGCCTCTACCGCTTACCTCCCTGCCAGGAAAATGCTTGCTGTCGCCATGAAGCTTTTGCATGAAAATGCTTGGCTTGAACACTATCAACAAACATTTACTCTATTCAAAGAACGGGCTGAGTGTGAATTTCTGACAGGTAATTTAGAGTTGGCGGAAAAATTATTTAAACTTCTACTTATTAAAGCTCAATTTGATATAGACAAAGTCCATGTTTATATGCTTCAGATCAAACTCTACCAAGTTTTAAGCAGGTATAAGGAGACACTGGCAGTCGGACTAGAAGCTTTAAAAATTTTCGAGGTGACTTTCCCAGATTCAGAGGAGCAAGTGCAAGTTGCGATCGCTATTGAAAACAGCCAGGTATTGATAAATTTAAGAGATAGGAAGGTAGCGGATCTACTTAATGCCCCTACCCTACAAGATCCAAATTTTAAGACACTGATCGCTTTACTCTCAACTCTGGGGCCGCCTGCCTATCTCGCTAGACCCAGTATTTTTCCGCTAATTGTACTCAAAGCAGTCAATTTATCACTGAAATATGGCAATACGGAAGATTCCTGTTTTGCTTACAGTATGTATGCCATGTCGTTGGTTTCCATCTTCCGCGATATTCCTACAGGTTACGCATTTTCCGAGATGTCAATTCAACTGAATGAGAAGTTGAATGACCTAAAACTCAAAGGAACAGTTCTGCACATTCATGGGAATCATATCAATGTTTGGTGTAACCATATTGCTACAAATATTCCTTTTTTAGAACAAGGATTTCTCAGTTGTGTGGAAGCCGGTGATGTGACGATGGCAAACTACAACGGCTATCAAAGCTCCTGGCAGCTTATCCAGATGGGAACTCCACTCCTAGAAACGTACAACTCGATTCAAAAATACGCTCGCTCTGCCCAGCAATTTCAGCAGGAAGCTGTCTACCAGATGATTAGATTGCAGCAGCAGCTACTGCTAAATTTATCCGGTCTAACTCACCACAATTTGACCTTGAGCGACGATAAATTTGATGAATCACGCGCTTTTTCCATCCTTAGGGATGCAGAGTTTTTTAGTGGAATTATCTTTTATCACATCATCAAATTAATTGTATTTTTCACCTATGGACAATACGAGGAGGCGCTGAGTTCTGCGTTGCAAGTGGAAATGCAGATACTGGCAACGCTGGCACTACCAATCGAAACCGATTGTGTTTTGTATTACTCACTGACCTTGGCGGCGCTTTATCCAACCGCCTCTTGTGAAGAACAGGAAGGGTTTTTACAAACCTTGAAAATGCATCAGTACCAATTGCAGAATTGGGCAAACCACTGTCCTGCTAACTTCTTACATAAGTCTCAATTAGTGGCGGCACAGATAGCTCAGATTCAGGGTCGGGAGATGGAAGCAATGCGCCTGTATGAGCAGTCGATTCGCTGTGCCCGTGAGCAGGGATTTGTGCATTATGAAGCCTTGGCGTATGAGTTAGCCGCTAAGTTTTATTTAGAGCGGGAGTTTGAAGCGATCGCTAAAACCTATCTGCAAGAGGCAAGGAATGCCTATCGGCGTTGGGAGGCGTTCGGCAAAGTTAAGCAGCTTGAGGAGCACTATCCGCTTTTATTGCCGCAACCGTTGTCACCATCGCCTGTCTCCAGCGAAACGTTTTTAAGCACGGGGGAGCAACTCGACTTTTTATCAGTTGTTAAGGCATCTCAATCCATCTCCAGTGAAATTGTCTTGTCTCGGTTGTTGGAGACATTGATGCAGATTGCCCTTGAGCAAGCAGGAGCCGAACTGGGTTATTTGTTGCTCGATCACGATCAAAACTTGGTAATAGAAGTCGAAGCAAGAATAAATCCCCAAGCGGAAAAACTTAATGTTTCGCGACCTAAGTCGGTAGGTGAAATTGCATTGCCTCAGTCAATACTGAATTATGTGCAGCGCACTCAAGAAATTGTGATTTTGTCCAATGCTACTGAGCAAAATCTATTTTTGGAAGATGAGTATGTGATCCAAAAGCAACCAAAGTCTGTACTTTGTTTGCCGATCACCCGTCAGTCAAACTTGCTGGGAATTTTATATTTAGAAAATAACTTCATCCCCAACGCTTTTACCCATGACAAGCTTTCTGTGCTAGAGATTTTGGCAGTTCAAATTGCCATTTCCCTGGAAAATGCTCGTCTTTATCAAGGGCTAGAAGACAGCCAAGAACAACTTAACCTGGCATTGAAGTCTGCCCAAATCGGTATTTGGAGTTGGGATATTCTCAACGATCACTTTGACTGGGATGAGCAGGTTTATCAACTCTTTGGAGTCACATCAGGAACGTTTATCGGCCATTCAGAAGCCGTATTGGTTCGCGTGCATCCAGATGACCGCGAATTGCTCGCCCAATCTTTGAGCAGAGCGATTAACGAAGGCGTAGAACACGATCTGGAATATCGACTTATTCGGGATGATGGCAGCATCCGCTACGCGGCTTGCCGGGGAAGAGCCTCTTTCAACGCAGAGGGCAAAGCGACTCGCATGAGTGGTGTTGTACTCGATATCACAGAGCGCAAACAAGCGGAAGAATCTCTGCTGATTTCTGACGCCGCCTTACAGCAAATGCCTGATGCTGTTCTGTTAACTGATCTGGAGGGTAATATTCAACGATGGCTGGGCAATGCGGAGCAAATTTTCGGCTATACCGCCTCCGAAGCGATCGCCAAACCTGTGAATTTCTTATATCACCCTGACATTGCAGAAACGATGACCGCCCAAATCATCCAGTCGATTCAGCAAACCGGAGGATTTTGCAGCGAAATTCCCTGTGTGAGAAAAGACGGGTCAAACGTGTTGATTGAAACAACATCGAAGATTGTTTACGACAAAACGGGTAAGCCCCTGTTTTTAGTGGGTATCAACAAAGATATTACTGAACGCAAACAGGCGGAAGCGGAACGTACCCAACTGTACGCCGAGCAAACCGCCCGTCTAGAAGCAGAAGCCGATCGGCGGCGAGCCGCGTTTTTGGCTCAAGTCAGTGCCACCCTCGCCTCTTCCCTGGATTATGAAAGCACCCTTTCCAGCGTGGCAAACCTGGTTGTGCCCTACTTCGCCGACTGGTGCAGCGTTGACCTCCTGCAAGACAATCAATCGATTCATCGGGTCGCCGTTGCCCATCGAGATCCGGAGAAAGTGAAACTCGCCTGGGAACTCCATCAGCGCTATCCTAGACCGTTGGATGCTCCGGAAGGTGTGCCGAAAGTGCTGCGTACCGGACAAACAGAAATGTGGGCAGAAATTCCAGATGCGATCCTGGCAGAAGCGGTCAAAGATTCAGAACATCTGCAAATTCTGCGGGAACTGGGTTTAAAGTCCTGTATTATCTCACCGTTGATGGCACGGGGACGAATTCTCGGTGCGATTACGTTTGTCACAGCTGAATCCGCCCATTGTTTTAGCACCGCCGACCTCTCACTGGCGGAAGATATTGCTCATCGAGCAGCGATCGCCATCGACAATGCCCGCCTCTATCGGGAAGCGCAGCAGGCGCAACAAACGGCGGAGCGAGCAGCCCAGCGAATTGCCCGTCTCCAGTCGATCACCGCTGCCCTTTCAGAATCCCTCACACCCGCCCAAGTGTCTGAAGTCATCGTCGAACAGGGCATGGCGGCTTTGGGTGCAAACTATGCTCTGGTGGCATTGCTCAATGAAAGGGGTACGGAACTGGAAATTGTGCGAGCGGTTGGCTATGAAGGGAATCAAACCGATGGCTGGCAACGTTTTTCTATCGATGCAGCCGTCCCTCTAGCAGAAGCGGTACGGACTAGACAACCTATTTGGGGTGAAACGTCAGGAAAACGAGCCGCTCGTTACCCTCATCTGGCTGAAGCCTATGCTCGATTTAATTTCGAGACTTGGATTTCTATCCCGCTAATAGTAGAGAATCGGGCAGTGGGAGGACTGTCTATGGGCTTCACGGAGCCGCAACAGCTCAATCAGGATGACCAAGCTTTTATTTTGGCGTTGGCGCAACAATGCGCCCAAGCGATCGCCCGTTCCCATCTCTACGAAGCCGAACGAACCGCGCGAAGTGCGGCGGAAGCGGCAAACCGGATCAAAGATGAATTTTTAGCCGTTCTCTCCCACGAACTGAGAACGCCGCTTAACCCGATTTTGGGTTGGGCAAAGCTGCTGCGGAGCCGCAAGTTCGATCCGGCAACAAGCGATCGCGCCTTAGAAACCATTGAGCGCAACGCTAAGTTACAAACCCAATTAATTGAAGATCTGCTCGATGTCTCTCGCATTCTTCAGGGTAAGCTGAGTCTCAAAGTTTGCCCCGTTGACTTGGTATCGACGATTAAAGCTGCCATCGAAACGGTGCGGCTATCAGCCGAAGCCAAGTCTATCCAGATTCAGGCAATCCTCGAACCTGGCATCGGGCAGGTTTCCGGTGATGCCAATCGATTGCAGCAAGTCGTTTGGAATCTGCTTGCCAACGCCGTTAAGTTTACTCCCCCTGGGGGACAGGTAGAGATTACCTTAGAGCAGGTCGGCACCCAAGCTCACATCACCGTCACCGACACAGGTAAGGGGATTGTACCGGAGTTTTTACCCTATGTGTTTGATTATTTCCGTCAGGCAGATGGTAGCACCACACGCACCTTTGGGGGATTGGGTCTAGGACTGGCAATCGTCCACCATCTCGTAGAACTTCATGGTGGCACCGTTAGCGCCTCTAGTCTGGGTGAAGGACAAGGTGCAACCTTCCTCATCAAGCTTCCCTGTTTGCCAAATGAGCGAGAAAGGCACTCAGATGAAGAAGACAACTTGTCACGGCTGAATTTTCACTCCTTACCCCTGTCTGGCTTACAAATTCTTGTGGTGGATGATGATGCAGATATGCGAGAGTTTTTGTGCTTTATGTTGGAGCAATATGGCGCAACTGTGACTTCTGTCGCCTCAGCAAGGGAAGCGCTGACTACACTAAGACAATCCCCGCCAAATGTCGTCATCAGTGATATTGGTATGCCAGAAATGGATGGTTATATGCTGATGCGACAGGTGAGGAGTCTCAAACCAGAGCAAGGAGGAAATATTCCCGCGATCGCTTTGAGTGCCTATGCTGCCGAGATTGATTACCAACTAGCGATCGCCGCAGGATTTCAACAGCACATTTCTAAGCCTGTAGAGCCAGAGAAATTGGTGGATGCGATCGCCTTATTAATTAACGAAAAAAAGCAATGATATGCACAACCTCCCCTGTCATGCAACTTGCTCAGAACTTTCACCGAATATCTTCATAAAACTGCTTCAGATACGCAGGCGAAGCACCGACTCCCCACAAAAAACCGATGTATAAATAAATCAACGTTGCCTTCCAAGTTCCCCACTTAGCAACGCGACGGTCAGAACTTTGCACAACGCGATTGATCTGGCGAATCCGTCCCTGTCGCACCAGCTTCAAGCAAAGGTCGGCTTCCTCCAAAATTGGCAAAGCGGCATCAAATCCGCCGCACTTCCAGAAATCTTGGCGACGACAAAACATCACCTGGTCGCCAAACAGCAAGCGCAATCCTTTGAAAAACAAATAAGGATGAAAGATTAACGGCGCGTAGTAAGTTTTCAGATAGTTGTGCAAAGACACTCCCCAACGTGTTGTCTCAGCACCAGCCATCAGAGAAATAAAGCCCCCGCAGCTAACGGTTTGATCTGCCAACGTCTCCTCAATTACCGCTACCAAATCATCCGGTACAGTGGTATCCGCATGTAGAAAACAGAGAATATCCCCAGCCGCGACTTCTGCACCTTGGTTCATCTGTACTGCTCTGCCCCGTGGTGAGTGGGTGAGCACATAGGTAGTATCTGTAGACTGAGTCAGCGTCTGGCAAAGACGATCAGCTAGCGTTACCGTCTCGTCTTCGCTACCTCCATCCACCACCAACACTTCCCACGCTGGGGGAGTAAGTAGGCTGAGTTGGCGCAAAGTACGTTCTAAACACCGTCCTTCGTTGAGTGTGGGAATAACAATTGAGAGGCGAACCATTAGTACAGGAAGGTTGAGGGAAAAACTGTAGTAGCACTTCAGAAACCCAGAGGATAATCCCTGGCGCTTTACGGGTAAACAGGTAGCCTCTGACAAAAAAATTCCGGTGGTAACACCGGAAACAGAAGGCAAAACACCCTTAGACTGCAACAGGTGTTTGTTGCTTTTGTGCCAATTCCAAAAGACGACGAATGCGTTCTTCTGTCGGCGGATGGGTGCGGAACAGTGTTTGCAAGCCTTCTTTGGAAAGGGGATTGACAATCAATAACGGTGAAAGTGATGGGTTGCCATTCATGGGGATTTTATGACCCATTTCTTCCAGCTTTTCTAGCGCACTTGCTAGGGCGGTGGGGTTGCCAGTAATTTGTGCTGAACCAATGTCCGCAGAGTATTCGCGGGTACGAGAAATCGCCATTTGAATCAGTGCTGCGGAAAGGGGAGCAAGAATGATCAAGAATAAGATCCCTAAGGGGTTTGAAGCTTGACGGCGATCGCGGGTAACGGGGCCATATAGCGCCCCAAAGGTCAGAATGCGCCCTAGGTAGGTAACCGCCCCTGCCAATGTCCCCGCAACGGCTTGAGTGAGGGTATCGCGGTTGCGGATGTGGGTTAATTCGTGGGCGAGTACGCCCTCTAATTCTTCGCGGGAAAGCAAATCCATAATGCCTGTGGTTACGGCTATGGCTGCATGGTTTGGGTCGCGTCCTGTCGCAAAGGCGTTAGGAGATTGCGTTGGTACGACAAATAACGTCGGCATGGGAATTTCGGCTTTTTTGCTCAACGAAGCTACCATGTCGTAGAGTTCAGGCGATTGTTCG
The DNA here is from genome assembly GCA_019359445.1 of Kastovskya adunca ATA6-11-RM4. Taxonomy (GTDB): domain Bacteria; phylum Cyanobacteriota; class Cyanobacteriia; order Cyanobacteriales; family Coleofasciculaceae; genus Kastovskya; species Kastovskya adunca. Next base: position 17,162 of record JAHHHJ010000012.1, read on the forward strand.
CGGGGAAGGGGTTGAGCGTGGTAGGAGGCGAGGGCGATTTTGTCGGAGGAATACCAGGAACCAAAACTGGTAATCGCGGCTAAGACAAAACCGATAATCAGTCCCTGTTCGTTACCGATCAAGTAATATCCAGCCAAAACCAAAAGACCACTCAAGAGTCCAAGTAAGGTTGCTGTCTTTAATTGATTGATGCCCAGCATAAATTTTTTACCAATTATTGATGACAATTTTCTGTATTGTTATCAAGTTCTCAGATCCCCCTAGTTCTCTGTCTCTATCCTGTGAGCGATATTTTTCTCTGACCGCTGGCAGGAATGCGATCGCCATCAAGAAACATGTTGAGGGAGTCAGATTCTTTACCAAGCATTCTTTATCTCAATCATCAATGAAGTTAGCTTTTATTTTCGGGTGAAAATTGCCAGGATTTAAAGCGAAATCATTAATGATATATACCCGCGAAACGACAAACTTCAGTACAAATAAATAACCCTAGCCAATTGAATCGACTAGGGTTTAAAAAATACTAAGTATTTACGACTCTAGAAAGAGCGGAAAATAAAAACTCCAACAATAAAGGACACAACGATAGCTTTCAAAAGATTGTTGAAAAGCTGCCCTAACTCTGGGTTAGAACCTAGTAATAGATCGTTGCGACCAGCGGTAAAAAATAAAGACCAAGCTTGGTTAGTAGCAATCGGTGCAAAGTTGTTGAAGTCACTTCTAAAAACAGCAGGCAGACAAACGTAGCGGTTGGCAATGTCAAAGTCAGTTTTCATAGCAATTCTCCTGTGTTTGTAAACTTGCATTGATTGAGACAAAGAATGGTCTAGCTGACACCGAATGCCGTCAATAACAGCAGACATAGAAGTAAGACAGCTACTCCGCCTTGAAGGGCATAGCGACGTTGCTGCTCAATGCTGGGATACTCTGCGGGGTACATAGCGGATTCAACGGCGTAGTTGTTGAGGATGCCTCGGTCGTTGGTGGTGTATCTCATATCGTTTACCTTTTGTAACCTTATGTAAATCAATGTAACGAATTATTTACACATTGTCAACAAACTCCATTTTTTTGCTATGAGGCTTAGTTGGGTCAGCAATAAGCACGGTTTAACAGCGGGTTACATTTGCCTTTGCCCCTACCTCAACTTGGACTTCTCAAGCGGATAGTGATCAGTGGCGGTTGCAGACCATTCCCACATGGAACCCGCGTAGTTTTTGACGTTGGTAAAGCCTAAATCTGCTAGCACCGCTAGGAAGAACCCGGAGCGAACGCCACCCGTACAGTAAGTAGCAACGGGCGTATGGGTTTCTATTCCGGCAGCTTTGAGGGTTTCCAGGATTTGTTCCCGTGGTAGTAAGTACCCCGAATTATCTAATAACGTTCTGAAGTAAAAAGGGACAGCACGGGGAATGTGTCCGCCTCTTTTTTCTCCGTAAATCGTCAAGCCAGCATATTCGCAAGGGGAGCGGGTATCTATAACTTTGAAGGCTGAGTTGGAGAGTTGCGCTTGGAGTTCATCGCGTTGAATTTCCCAAAAACGCGATCGCTTCACGGTAAAATCTCCCGGAGTTGGCTGTGTCAGTTCCCAGACAATCGGTACGCCCACTTGCATCAAGGCTGGATAGCCGCCATCAACAAACGCCGCCCGAGAGTGTCCCAGCGTCCGCAGCATCCACACAATCCGCCCCTCTTCCCCAAAATCTCGCGCCGGATTCCCCGCAACAATCACGGGTTTATCGTTGCAAATCCCCAGAGAACGCAGCTTTTGGGCTAAAACCTCTACATCATCAATTAATTTGCCCTGATTAGGGAATTTTTTCTGAGAAAATCGCTGCCAATTTACCTGCACTGCACCAGGAACATGTCCTAGCAACCACAGCACCGGATTGCGAACATCCAGAACAGTTGCTCCCTGTTCGATCAGTCGCTTTGCTAGTTCTGCACTCACTACCCAGCGATTTTGGAGGAACGGATTTGAGTTAACGTTAGTCCCCATAGTGAGTTCTGGCTCTTATGATAAAGACAGTGCGAGTATCTTCGATAATCTCGTAAAGAATTCGATCTTTCCTATTTAATCTATAAGAATAATGAAAATAAAACTTAGTTTTGAGCCAATTGCAAAAAATGAATTTAACTTGTAATCCTGATGTCAATTCACTCTTTTTTGCAAAGATATAAAAGTACTAAAAACTTTAGCCAAAAATTTGTTCCATTGTCAAAACATCACCCTTCTGATACTGTTCTTTAGCTTCTGTAACATCGGTCAATAATTCAGGGTCTTGTAGTAAACTAGCCGTTTCAATCCAAGCATCTAACTCTTCTTGGCTAATCAATACCATTTTTTTATCTTCCTGAGTAATTACAACTCCTCCTGGCTCAGTACTAGCAAGTTCTATGACTTCGTTGAAGTTATTCTTAGCGTACTCTGCTGTAACTTGATGCATAATTTTATTCAATCCAAATTAAAAGCTTGCTTAACTGAAAATTACCAGGTCTATTCGTATCTACTTTTCATTATTACTCAATGTCTGTGATGTGGTTTCAACCAAGGATTTTTTATGATGTTGATGCGATCTGCGATCGCCCGTTCGTCTGCTGTAGTGAGGTGTTAGCTGCTATGTGCCCATAGATTGGCAAAACGTTCGGCAGACCAACCGACAAGGTCTGATACTTGCCCATCACCAATTTCGACAACTCGCATGACTCCATCCTTACGCTCCACTACATCCACAGAGAAAAACTTACTGTGAATCCTCTTAGCGCACTCGCTAACAACGTCTGGAATTTCCTCGCTCAAAGAAGCAGCAAATGGTTTATTTCGCAAAACAAAGTAACGCTTCTCAGATTCTGCAATGAAGTCTTCAACTCGTCGCACACAGATACCCCCCTCAATTGTTCCTCGGAACCTCTGCATCTCAGCAATAACTATTCCGATATCTGATGGCTTATTGACGATTGCACCGACTGAGGTTTTGAGAGACTTAACATAATCTTTGATGAAGAACTGTTCCCAGCCTAATGCCTTCAACTTGCTTTCCAAGTCATCATCAACGAAGTAGAACTGGGTTTCTGGGGTTAAATCGGCAACTAGAGGATACCAGTTTGGAAGATAGTGCGTAGCTAAGTACTCAGCTTGAGGTGTAAAGGCATAAGCACCTGCTCTCTCTATGGCACTAACCAACAATGCATAGTCAGAAGGGGAAAGCATCCAACCTCTGTAGACTACATCTAAATCTGGAGGAAGAACCGGACTAATTTTCGGTGAACTAGCTCCCAGCGATTCTAAAGAGATGACAGCGGTATCAAATCCCGCATTGTGCAGAGATGCAACCTGGTCAAGGTACATCTCATCTACCTTTTTGGAATTGAAATAATCGCTGGGAAATAGGAATATCACGGAACTACCGAGCTGACTGCACCAATTTTAACCCCGATTAACCTTAACGAGATTGTCTCTTCTCTCTCTGTGTCCTCTATGGTTCCTTAAATCTCACCCATTAAATTAGGGTGGTTGTATCAGTAATTAATGCTCTGCGAGCCATATCAAGGAGTGCGAATTCCGGACTGTACGCGCCAGAGGCTGGCATAAATTCCCTCTCGATCGAGCAATTCTTCGTGACGTCCCTGCTCTACCAATTTACCTTGCTCCATCACATAAATGCAGTCGGCATTGCGAACGGTAGAGAGACGATGAGCGATCGCAATCGTGGTGCGATTCTGAATAATCCGCTCTAGCGATCGCTGAATTGCCGCTTCTGTCTCATTGTCCACCGCTGATGTGGCTTCATCGAGAATCAGAATCGGGGGATTTTTGAGAATAGCACGAGCGATCGCTAACCTTTGCTTTTGCCCGCCTGATAATTTCTGCCCCCGTTCCCCAACCAGCGTGTCGTAACCTTGGGGAAGTTGCCGGATAAAGTCATGAGCTTCGGCAATTTCTGCGGCGGCGATTACTTCCGGGAGGGTGGCGTCAAAGCTGCCGTAGGCAATGTTCTCCCTAACCGTACCGTGGAATAAAAAGACATCTTGGCTGACTAAGCCAATGGCTCGACGCAAATCCTGTAGCTTGATGTTTTGCAGTTCGATGCCATCAAGGGTTATAGCACCCCCTTGTACTTCGTATAGCCTTAATAATAACTTGACTAAAGTGCTTTTCCCTGAACCCGTGGCACCGACAATGGCGATCGTTTTCCCCGCCGGAATATGCAGTGAGAGATGCTTGATAATCGAGTCGCGTCCGTTGTAGGCAAAGGTGACATCCCGCAACTCCAGCTCACCCCGCACCAAGCTAACCGGAAGCGACTTGTCTCCAGAATGAATAGCAATCGGTGTATCGAGTAAATTCATGACGCGATTTGTTGATGCCATTGCCCGTTGGTACTGATCGAGGGTTTCTCCCAAGCGGGTTAAAGGCCAAAGTAAGCGCTGCGTCAGAAATACCAATACACTGTAAGTCCCAACCGCCAGTCTTCCGGCGATCACCTCCAATCCGCCGTAGAACAAAATCCCTGTGAAGCCAAATAAAATGACGATGCGAATCAACGGCACAAACGCCGCACTAAATTTAATCGCCCGACGGTTACTCTGGCTGTAAGCCTCGCTTTCCACTTCAATCCGTTTGATTTCGTAGTCTTCGGCGGTGAAGCTTTTAATTGTCGTGATGCCAGATAGATTATTTGCTAGTTGTCCGTTTAGGAGACTGACTTTCTCGCGAACTTCTGCGTAACGTGGCGCAAGCAGACGCTGAAAAGCAATCGAACCCCAAAGGATAAACGGCATTGGCAGCACCGCCATCCAAGCAACGCTGGGAGCAAGAATAAAGAACGTTGTACCAATGACGATCGCTGTTGTAGTTACCTGAATAATGTCATTGGCTCCCACATCCAAAAAACGCTCTAGCTGGTTGATGTCATCGTTGAGAATGGACATCAAGCCGCCCGTGCTGCGTTCTTCAAAAAACTCTTGTTCTAGGGATTGCAAATGGCTATAAGCATCCAGACGTAACTCGTGCTGAATCGTCTGCGCCAGGTTCCGCCAAAGCCGCGCGTAGGCATACTGAAAAATAGACTCTAAGCCCCAAGTAATTAAGGTGAGGAAGGAAAGGATCAACAGTTGCTGGGTGACATCGGTGACGCCAAACTGAGCAATTAGGGAATCTTGTTGATTGACGACGACATCTACCGCCGCACCAATTAACGCTGGGGGCGCGAGGTCAAAGATTTTGTTGAGAATTGAACAGGCGATCGCCTGCCACATGTGGGTACGATGGTTGCGTCCGTAGTACATCAGGCGCTTCAAGGGTGGCGCTGATTTGGGCAGAGTTTTCTGCGTTGGGGAACGACGCGATCGCGCTTTATTCTGATTCACCGGGTTTTTTATACTGGTATTGCCTCGCTTAATTCCTCAGAATCAGCCTAGACCTGGCTTTGAGTAGTTTAATTCTAGAGCTTGAGAGAAGAAGCGATCGTCTCTTCTCCTTTCTTTTGGGGGAGTTTTGAAGGGGCGATCGCATTCTTTGGCGACTAACAACGCTCGTCCGGGGTAATGCGGGAATTGGAATTTGCTGGAGAGCGATCGCGTAGCGTTCCGTAGGGAATCGCTTTGAGAATAAGCAGAAGGGCGAACGCAGAGGTACGCCCCGACTGTAAACTTTAGAGGATTTCAGCTTCGTGTTTTAGCGATCGCGCTAATCTTACGACTTAACTGGACTTTGGCGAATTACGTCTCTATCGCATCAGGGTCAATTCCTGCCTCGCGTAGCCGTTGTGCCAAGCGTTCGGCGCGAAGTCGTTCCTGTTCCAATAAAGACTCTGCTTCTAGCACTCTAGCTTGCAGTTGAGCAAGCTGTCGTTGAATCTCTACATAAGTTGCAAAGCGTTCTCCATCTGGACGAATTAACTCTAATTCCTCTCCGGATAAATCGAAGCGAATGCCTAGGCGTGGACTCACCCAATTGGCGATCGGGTCGATCACATCTAAGCGTTCTGGCGATCGCAACCAGCCGCTTAAATCGTTGCGTTCCGGATCGTAGAGATAGTATTCTTCAACCCCGTAGCGGTCGTAAAACACCTGTTTTTTATTCATCTCGGTGAGGGTATTGCCAGGAGAGAGAATCTCAAACACTACTTGAGGGGCAATATCCTCCTCATTCCATTGTTGATAAGAACCGCGATCGCCTTTAGGTCTGTCAAAGACAACCATTACATCTGGTGCTTGACGCAGTTTGGGATTGCCCTTAACGGGGTACCACAATAAGTCTCCAGCCACAAATACCTGGGGATTGTCCGCAAACAACCATTCCAGATTTTGCTGCACGACAACGATCCAGCGAAATTGTTTGGTGTTATCAGACATCGGCTGACCATCACTATCGGGATAGATGATCTTTGAAGTGGGAAGCGAAGTGACTTGAGGAACCATAAATGACCGCCCAGCCTTCCTAACTCTTAGCTTTTAATCGTAGCAATTGTTGAGAGGATCTCGGCTTGGGGTTTTGGCGATCGCTCCTCGTCTAAAGAATAATTGGCAGAACCCAACAAGCTCGTTAACTCTACTAACCCTACGATTAATTAGCTCCTGCTACTTAATCGCTTCTTCCAAGAATTTGTGAGATGCCAATGCTTCAAAACTCCAACTTTTATTAAAAAGTCGGGGTTCTCACCTTCACGAATCCTTGAGGAGTAGCTGATCAATTAGTTCGACGACACCCGCACCGCGATCGCCTGAAGTTACCCAATCAACTCCTCTAAAGCAATACAAAGTCCAGAGGCTTTATCTACCCCTGAAGGAAGCACCATCACCGCATCTTTATTCAAAATTACTTGGTGTTGCAATCCCAAATCGCGGATTGTTTCTAGCACCGTAGTTTCATAGGGTTTCCAAGTTGCAACAATGACCCGTCCCACCCCCAAGGAGTCAACCCCTCGCTCCTGCAAGGCTCTAACAAATTCCTCTAATGGCGGCTCCGCTAGCGGTTTTTCCTCGCCTGTTGCGGGTCGGTAGAGTAAGCCTCCATTCTCAGCGATAACGCGATCGCACAACTCGATCTCAGGAAACACATTAAGCAGCTCATCAAGCTGTCGTCCCGTTACCAAAATTAATTTTCGCCCAGAGTCTCGCAGACGCTCAAGCGCCTCTAATGTCTCTTCCTCTACCCGACCATCCTGTGCCAGCGTACCATCATAGTCGCTAGCCAATGCAAGGTAGCGCATTAGTTTTTTCTCCTCAGATTGAGCGAATCAAATTTAATTTTAAGAGGGACTATTCCGGTTTCTTATGCCAATCTCCGTCCTCTCCTTTTTCGTAATCTCGCTTCACCGCACTCCAAGCGACACGAAAGGCATTTTCTTCTTCGTCGTACTCATCCAAAGCACTATTAAACGCCGCCCGAAAAATCTCTTGGGCGTGCTTGGGTAAGTGGTTTTTAACTGAATCTGGTAGGTCTTCAAGTTTTTGATAAGGCATAAATATACTCTTCAACTGTTAAATGAGCAATAGTTTTAAATTTTGAGTTCTAAGTGTTTCCTAGGGTTGTGTTTTCTTCACACTCACCACTTCACTTCAGCAATTTTCAGTTTAGTTAGCCAAACAAATAGGGGCGAACAACTATTCGCCCCTAGGAATTTAGCACATTTACCTAACAGGAAATAAACCTCTACTCTTTGATCATTCCCGGTTTACCGATAGTCAGAAGGAGTCCGGGTGCTAGGGTCTACGGTAGTTTGGTAATGAGTAGTCTCTTGGCGCTTCTTGCCAGCTAGCCCAGCTAAACCTAGCAGACCAAGTAAGCCTAACCAGCCCCAGTCAAAACCATCATCTTCACTTTCTACTTCTACGGCGTCAACGCCTGGTTCTACACCCGTTTGAGCGCCAGCAGGCAACGTCAGGGGCATAACTGCCAGACTAGTTGCAAGAATTGCCGATCCGGCTAGTTTTGGTAAGTTAAAGCGTTTCATAGTTTTGTTAGTTCCAAAAAAGGTCTTGTTATACGATGATTTCCGGTTTATCGATAGTCAGAAGGAGTCCGAGTGCTAGGGTCTACGGTAGTTTGGTAATGAGTAGTCTCTTTGCGCTTCTTGCCAGCTAGCCCAGCTAAACCTAGCAGACCAAGTAAACCTAGCCAGCCCCAGTCAAAACCATCATCTTCACTTTCTATTTCTACGGCGTCAACGCCTGGTTCTACACCCGTTTGAGCGCCAGCAGGCAACGTCAGGGGCATAACTGCCAGACTGGTTGCGAGAATTGCCGATCCGGCTACTTTCGATAAGTTAAAGCGTTTCATGGCTTTGTCAGCTCCCAAATAAGGTCTTGTTATATCTAGAAGCTTATTGGCTTCCTCTCCTCGTCGCGTCAGTCTTAAGCTGTAAGCTTGACGGTTTTTAATTACTGCTAAGGAAAGAGATAAAGTTAGTAAAATATCTAGACTTGAATTGGGCATTGACTTAAGCCAAACTTGCTGCTTAGATCCCCGACTTCCTAAAGAAGTTTGGGATCTAGATTTAGCCTATTTCCTGCTCTTTTAAGGCTATAGCGCTTGTTTAACCTTTGCATCCCAACCCATCCCTTGCATCCAACCGGGATAGATCGCTTGGGGTGCGGTCAGTTCATCAAGTTGTTCCACTTCCTGCAAAGACAAATTCAGTTCCACCGCACTCAAGTTATCTTCCAAGTGCGACATTTTATTTGCACCAATAATAATTGATGAAATGAAAGGCTTCGTCAGTATCCAAGCCAGCGATACTTGGGCGGGGGAAGCCGAGTGGCGCTGTGCAATAGTTTTGAGCAAATCGACGACATCGTAGCCTTTCTCGACATCAATAGGCGGAAGTTGGAAGTTGTTGAGACGCGCTCCTTCTGGTGTTGGGTTCTCTCTGGTGTATTTCCCACTCAGGAAACCGCCAGCCAAGGGACTCCAGACCAGCACGCCAATACCTGCCTCTTCAATAAAAGGAACGACTTCGTATTCAAGATCGCGACCTAACAACGAGTAGTACATCTGCGCCCCAATGAAACGGGTGTAAACCAAGACCAAGGGCGATGTAGGGTTGCACATCACCTTGTGAACCAACGGTGAGAATAGTAGTTAACTGAGTCACATCTCACTCGGTTTAGGTGTGATTGTAGGTTTCCCCAAGAGTAGCCCCAGGTCTAAATTGAAGTGAACCAATTTAAGCGTTCAGTAAACGCTCAAGCCATTAGCTACGGTGGTTATTGCTGTAGTGGATTCTTGCCCCTGCCCATTGCAGTTTATCTCGTAGGGTTTGGTAGTAAGAATAGCTCTCGCGCAGAATGATAAATTTCGCTCGACAATTGGCTATACGCACATCCACCCGCTGTCCTGTGGCGATTGAAGTTGCCATAACACCATCCATCCATAGCTTTGTGCTTTGCTCGTAATCGGCTAGGGGCCAGATGCTGACGACGGAACCCGCAGGCAAAACGAGGGAACGACTGGAAAGACTTAAAGGGCAAATCGGCGTGATAACGAGGGCTTCCATACCATCGTGCAAAATGGGCCCGTTTGCCGAAAGGTTGTAGCATGTTGAACCTGTGGATGTAGCAACAATTAGCCCATCACCTTGATATTGATCAACGATTTCCCCATCAATTTCCATCTCTAGAATGGAGGTAATCATCCGGGTAGCGGAAGCGGGTTTGATGCACATTTCGTTGAGAGCCAGGAAGCGATCGCTTATTGGTTCAGTATTAGTGCGATCGCCTTCAAACACTGCCGCCTGCACCATCATCCGCCGCTGGATAGCATAGCGGTCTTCTAGTAGCCGATCCCAAACTGACTCAGTATCCTTAAATTCTTCAAAGGGTTCTGTCAAAAACCCCAAATGTCCCCCCACATTTACCGCCAGAATGGGAATGCCTTCTGGAACAAGGTGCCGTGCTGCGGCTAAAGCAGTACCATCGCCCCCCAGAACGATCGCCAAATCAATGCTTTTGGTCACGGAGGCTAAAAAGACGGGGTAGGGATTGTCCTGTACGCCACTTGGCCCAATCAGGACGTTACATTGGCGTTTTTCTAGCTGTCGGGCGCATTTTTCTGCCCAACTTCTGCCGAGGGAATCCCCAGCTTTGTGAACGATAATGACTTGCTTTAGCTGCACGCTGACCTCACTGCCTAAGTTCTAGTCTTTACTGTCAAAAGGCTGAAGTATAGAGTCTGAAGGCTCTGTGTTGCAACCCCATCAATTCAGCCTTCGTTCTACGATTGGACGGTGAAGGTACGGATACTTTTTTCAAAGTTGGGCAAACGCTGGTCAAATTCACTTTGGGTGGTAGAGTAAGTCACTAGCCAAAAGGTCTCCCCTTGTTGCACCACGTAGAAAAGCTGCTTGATCGGGACTTGCTCGGTTTTGGGTTGGGCAATAATTTTCCCCATCCGATACTCACCTTGAGACTCAATGTTTTGCTCAAGGACGTCGTACTGAGTGGAGAGCTGTTGGGTTGCTGTTTGCAGGTATTGCTCTAAGGTAATTCCGGCGGGGACTTCTTGCTGACTAACGTTGACATTGGTAATGAAGCCAGAACTACTCTGCTGGGTATCAAAGGCGAGTAAAGCGATCGTCTCTGCATTTTGTTCGATTGCCTGAATTCTGGCTTCGTAATTTGGATCAATGGCTTTTAGATCTGCCGCAATTTCATCAAGATCAGTACTAGGATTGCCCCCCTCATAATTTGCCGGAACCGATAAGGCAACCCCATCGCCTTGAATTTCCTTCAGTGTCGCTGCTGAAGGGTCGGTTGGCTGAGGGGAAGCCGTAGTTTGTGGCGAGGCGATCGCTTGGGGTGAGATTACGGCTTGGGGCGACTCCGTTGCTTGGGGCGTTGTTTGGTTACACCCTACACTCGTGATCAATAGCAGCAGACCAGCCAGCGAACCCCATTTGTATTTATTCATTTGGCGTTAGAGTTTCTTACTTTTAAGAGCCTAGCAACTTTACCGCCGTCACGCCTGCATCCCACCACTGAAGTCAGGCTGTCAAGGTAATAGTTGGGATAAATGCCAGGGTTATTTGATAGTTTCACCTGAAAATCGTCGGTCGATGGTCATCTTGAGTTAGGAAAAAGGTTCCTGGCAATGTTTGTTCGCTTTCCTGTCACTTGCACTTGAGAGCAGTAAACTACAGCTACAGAGATAGAATGGACAATCTCTCCTAGCGGCACAACCGGGCTTGACGTTCACCTCGCCCTAGCCAAAACTCAAACAGTAAATAAAGCGTGTAATTCAACAATACTGTGTCTACTAAAAGTAAAAAGCGAATCTGGGGTGACTTTACCGGAAATGATTTAACTAATATCGAAACAAAAACCATCGTTGCCCAAGGCGTAGAGATAGCATTTCAGTCAGGACATCAGTCTATTCAGGTTCTCAAAAACATTAACTTGGAAATTCAACGGGGAGACATCGAGATCTTGATGGGCCCCTCTGGTTCTGGGAAAACTACCCTGCTGTCCATCTTGGCTGGACTACTGACACCCGATCAAGGCAAAGTGTATTTGCTGGGAGAAGAAATTACCAAGATGTCTCGAAATCAGTTGGCACAGTTTAGACGAGAAAATATTGGCTTTATTTTCCAAAATTTCAACTTGTTTCCAGCTCTAACAGCCGCCGAGAATGTAGAAGTGGTGTTGAACCTCAAAGGATTCCGTGGGGAGAAAGCCAAACAGCAATCACAAATTCTTTTAGAACAGGTGGGATTATTTCTGCAAGCCCATCAAAAGCCCAGTGATTTGTCTGGAGGACAGAAGCAACGGGTGGCGATCGCGCGGGCTTTAGCCGGACATCCCCGGATCATTATGGCAGATGAACCCACAGCCGCATTAGACTCCCAGAGCGGACACAAGGTTATTGAGTTACTGCGGCGGCTAGCAAAGGAAGAAGGCTGCACAGTGCTGATGGTGACGCACGATCCGAGGATTCTTGATGTTGCCGATCGCGTTACTTATTTAGAAGATGGCATCTTGAAAGAGACGGAAAATCAGGACATCCACAAAACGAGTTAACTCAAACATGAGGGCGATCGCTACTTAGCCGCGACTATCTCCCGCAACGTTGCTTGCACTGAACGCGGCTGCCAACCCAACTCCTGACGGGCTTTTGTGGCATCTACGCGGACGCAGCGATCGTAAATGTAGTGGACGCGTTCGCGACTGATGGGGGGTTGCCAGTTGAAGAGGCGTCCGATGGGATCGAGGAGATTTCCCGCTAATTGGACTAGGGGCTTGGGGACTTCGCGAGGAGCTGGGACTCCACTTTCTTGACTGATGAAATTGAACATTTCGCGGGTAGTAAGTTCACCTGCGGAAATAATATAGTGTTCTCCTGGCTGACTTTTTTCGGCGGCGAGAATCATTGCCGCCACCAAGTCATCTACATGGACGATACCTGTAACGCGATCGCCTCCTGCCCAAACCTTCAATCCACCCTTGAGAAATTGCTGCATCACCGGGCCAAAATGGGGGTCATCTGCCCCAAAAATCCCTGAAGGGAGAACACTCGCGACGGGAAACCCCTTAGCGGCAAAGCCATCGACCAACTCTTGAGCCAGATATTTGGTGCGGTCATAAGCGGAGGAAAAGTCTTTTTGTTGGCGTTTAAAGGTTTCATCAACCACTTGCCCCTGAGTATCGCCAAAAATGCCAATCGTGCTGCAATACACCATCTTAGACACGCCAGCCGCTTGCGCCGTTTCCAGCACCGCACGGGTTCCTTCCACGTTCACCCGCTCCATCTGAGCGGCATCAACTATCCCCAACTCAACATAGGCAGCCGTATGGAACACCGTATCAACCCCTGCCATTGCCGCTTCCAAGGCTTCCCGGTCAGTAATTTCACCGTAAACCAACTGCACCTGAGAGCGAGAAAGACGCGACAAATCGCTGGACTTGCGGACTAAACCAACAACCTTATCGCCTCGTTGTTCTAAGGCTTGTACCAAGTGAGAGCCTGTAAAGCCGTTTGCTCCAGTTACGAGCGCTTTCATTATTTACTATGCTCCAAGTCATTTAATCCTTATTTTGAGATAAATAGACTATCAATAATTGTAGAGACGTTCCGGTGGAACGTCTCTCTACGATCAATCCGTAATTCCCCTTATGACCTTATACAAAAACAAATATCGGATTGAATCTGCCCGATGCCAGAATTGGGACTATACATCTAACGGTTACTATTTCGTTACCATCTGCACCCAGAACCGAGAATATTTTTTCGGTGATGTTGTGGCAGACAGAATGCAGTTTTCACCGATTGGCAAAATTGTGGCTGAAGAAGGGCAGAAAACAGCACAAATTCGTTCCTATATCGAATTGGATGAATGGGTTATCATGCCCAACCACCTGCACGGAATTATCATTATCAAAAATCAACCCACACCACCCCTCGTAGAGACGCCCCGGTGGGGCGTCTCTTTCCATCCGGAGGAGACGTTCCAGGGGGAGACGTTCCAGGAGGAGACGTTCCAGGAGGAGACGTTCCACCCGGAGGAGACGTTCCAGCGGAACGTCTCTACAACGAGGACGGGAAAATCACGGTTAAAGCCAAAATCTCTGGGGTCAATTCTTGGTCAAATTAAAACGGCTTGTACCAAACGAATCTGGGAAGCTGGATTTGATGATTTCAATTGGCAAGACCGATTTTACGACCATATCATCAGGGATGACGAATCTCTGCACTATATTCGGGAATACATCCTTAACAACCCGCTTAAATGGGAATTAGACAAAAATAATCCCGCTAATTTGTACATGTAAAACCGCACCCTCGTAGAGGCCCCCTGGTAAGGCGTCTTCCGGCGGGGTATCTCTACTCATTACCATAGCCCCTCCTCATCTTTTCCTTGAAGAATGTCTAGGTTTTTTAGTCTATTTGTCTGCTCATAGAGCTTTTTCGTAAATGCGGTAAGTCTTATAAATTGTGCCGCCAGATGCTTCAATCAGCTTACGAGAGGGGTAGTTGTCTTCGTAGACGTAACCGAGTTCTGCTCGTTTGTAAGGCTTGCCTTTTTTAATTCCTCCTCGCATTCCCAAATAAATCAACCCCAAAGGCACCATTTTCCGGCGATACTCTGGTAAAGAACAAATGACAACCACCCGCCCTTGGTCGATTTGACGGCGATACCACAAAAATTTGAGAATTCCCAGCCAGTCTAGCTTGCCGCCGACGTGCTTCAGGGCGATGTTGTAATCTGGGAGTCCCATCCAGAAGCCGACCATTTCACCGTTGTACTCAGCAATGGGAAAGACATCAGGGTCTACCAAGCTTTGAAGGGACTTGGCTTCTTCTAAAAACTCTTCTTGAGTGCGAGGAGTAGAACTCCAGTTGTTAGCAAAGGCTCGGTTAAAGAGATTGTAGAGACTAATGCCGTCTTGCTTAAACCCTTCTCCTTTCGTTCTCAAAGGACGGAACGTAACGCCAGATTTGCAGGCAATTTGATAGGCTTTTTCAAATTTGTCTGGCAGGGGTTTATCTAAAGGAAAGTCGTAGGCGTAGGCATCTTTAGCTTTTTCCCAGCCGTCCTGCTCAATAAATTTTGGATAGTAGGGCGGGTTGTAGGGCATCATCACCATCGGTGGTGAGTCAAAGCCATCTACCAAGAATAAACACTTATTGTGGGTTGAAAGATCGATTGGCCCCCGCACTTTGGTCATCCCTTGCTCGTGCAACCACGCTTTTGCCGCGTTGAACAAAGCCTGGGCAACAGAAAAGTCTTTTATACATTCAAAAAAGCCAAACAAGCCAATGTTTTGACCTTCCCGTTCAATCAAGCGCCGATTAATCGCTGCAACAATGCGACCGACGGCTTGCGGTGAGCTTCCGGATGAGTCGAGGGCAAGGAATTGTTGCAGCGTCCCGTACTGGAAAAAGGGATTGCTCGGAGCAAACTGCTTTGCTATGTCACTGCGTAGGGGAGGCACCCAATAGGGGTCATTCCCATAAACCCGTTTTGGGACATCGAGAAATAATTCGCTTTCTGTGGGGGTAGTTACAGGCCGGATCTCGATCACTATAGTCCTGCGTGCTGAGTCGGTGAGAGGGTTATGGTAAGGGCATGATATACCATGCCCCTACATATTTTGAAGTTGGTAATACCAAGTTCATAAAATAGCACTACAAATCGACCCCCTAACCCCCCTTATTAAGGGGAAATCACATAGTATCTGTAGCAAACGTTCAGGAGGGTATAAGTGACTAATCCTAGTTTCTAGGTGAGGGAGGTGGCGAATAACTAATCAAGCACTAATGGTTGATTTGTGCAAAACATCTCTGGTTGCCGCTAATGCAGCAACTAAGCGGTCTATTTCTTCATGAGTATGAAGAGCATTAACGGTAATCCGCAATCGCGGTTTAGCAATAAACCAGATGGGAGAAATCCAAATACCGTAGTCTGTAATCAGTTTTCTGGCAAAGATTTTGGGGTTGATTTCTGAAGGCAAGATAACGGGAACAACATTCGTTTCTCCGCTTGCCACAAAGTCAAACTCAGCCAGACGCGATCGCAAATACTGGGTTCTTTCCTGAAGCGTTTGTACTAGTTCCGGACGCTGGCGAACCTGGCGGATGCTTTCTAGTGCGGCGGCGGTGACTGGCGGGGGTAAGGAAATCGTGCCAATCGATGTGGGAGAAACATTCAACAAAGGCTTAAGTTCCGCCACATGGCTGCTAATTGCCGCTCCGGCTGAGGCAGCAAATTTGGAGAAGGTGGTCATAATCAAGGGCACCACACCCCGTTCTACGGCTTGTTGGGGCAGCATCCCGAAATGTTCGTAAATGCCTCTTCCCGTCGCCCCAATAGCACCGCTGGCATGAGCTTCATCCATCAGTAGCACGCTACCCGGATAGTTTTGCAGGACATCCAGCATCCCGGGTAAGGGTGCAATATCGCCATCCATTGAAAAAACAGCATCGGATACAACCAGGATGCGGTCATCCGGGCGAGCGTAGCGGCGGAGTTTTTGCGCTAAATTCTCGACATCGCAGTGGCGGTAAGGTTTGACGCGGACTCTGGGGCTATGTCCGAACACTTTTCCCGATCGCGTTCCAGCATTAACAACGGCGGAGACGATGCAGCCATGATTGAGAACGTCAGTCAAAATCAGCGTCTCGCGGGTATGTTGAAATCCTGGTACCGGGATTGCTAAGTGACAGAAGGCATCTACCATCGCTTGCATTGCCATCCAGGCATTCAGGAAAAGCTGGGTGTGGGGCAGATGCTTGAAGGCAGATATTTCCTCCTCTAACTGGCGGTGTAAGTCAATACGACCGCTCAAAACGGAGCAAGAACTATTGGAGGTTCCATACTTGAGAATGGCATCAATTGCGGCTTGCTTGACGGCGTCTTCGTGAACGAGACCTAAAACATCATTGGTACAGAAGCTGAGCACGGTTTGACGCTGACCCGTTGCGGCATCTTCAATTTCGACAATGTTGCCCTGCTTCTGATGACAAATATACTCATCAGGGTCGAGTTCGCTCTCGTACCAGCGCTGAACATACTCTTTGACAGTTTGCACGAATTTACTCCTCTCACCTTTTCCAGAAGATAACCTATTCCCTCTGAGTCAGTCGTTCAGTATATTTCACGTGCTAAATTGCGATTGCCATGTATCACAAAACACTGGAATTGAGCAACCCTGCTCGTGTTTCTTGATACATGAACCCCGCTCACCCGGAAGCTTCTATACCTTAACAGCCGGACAACTTGGTTAACGTTCTGGGATTGTTGCTTGATGTGGTCGATCGTACAGGCATAATGTAGCACTTGAGTGAGGTTTGTCTTATTTAACAAACCGCTAGGAATCAACAGCCCCATCGCGTAGATACTGCTCGTATTGCCGCAAGATTAACCGCTGCACGGCAATAATCGCCGGATTAATTTCTACATAGCGCCGTTGGGGATTTTTTAAGTAGGCTTGCTGCTCGCTTTCAACCATTTCGATATCTTGGGCAAGAAATTTTAGCAAAACAAAGCGCTGTAATAGGGTTTGTAAAAGGGGCTTGATTGGTTTGAGGATAAATTTGGGCAGGCGGACTTTAAAGAAAAAGTAGGCAAAGGAGCGGCTTTCAGTGGCTCCGAGCGGTAACCGCATCAGGTATAACGACGAGACGCCCTGGAGAGTGCTGTGGTAGTGAGGATAGTGGTATTGAATGGAGATGGGCAGGGTGGTGACTTGATCGGCGCGATCGCTTAATCCCAAAAACTTCGCCATCCGACCTTTGTAAGAGACGTTGTACTCAGCGCAGACGCTGTTATCTGTCTCTTTGAGGCTAATTAATACCGGATCAAACCAGCCCTGCAATTTTTGATGCAAGAACCCGTGAAACACATCCATGGTGTTTTCGTTGCACATGGAAAAATGTGCCCGAAAGTAGGCAGTTACTGGCACCACTAACCACTGATCTTGTTGATCAAATTCTGGTATTGAGGGGAGCTGATGGGAGGAGGCTAGGGCAGGATCGCCAGGAAAGATCCAGATGAGATTGTATTTTTCTAAAACTGGATAACTCCGGGCTTGGGCGCGGGGGAGTTTTTGGGATTTTGGTAGGTAAGGAATACTGACACAGTTGCCACTTTCATCAAATTCCCAGCCGTGATAGGCACAAGCTAGATTACAACCCTGTACTTTGCCATTGTGGAGCGCTACACCTCGATGGGGGCAAGCATCTTCTAGGGCATGGATTTGACCATTGGTGTCGCGGTAAACCGCGATCGCCTGTTGCCAAACCTTCACGGGCATAATCTCACCCACCTTGAGTTGCTTTGCCCAACCGACTGGATACCAGTGATTGGCATTAATGCCGACTTCTCGAACAACATTCCGAACCGTCTGACTGGTTAAAGTCGTAGCCAGTTCCATAAATCACTGCCTCTCCTGCCTGTGCTTAGTGAAAATATTATTTAGCCTCCAAAGTTACCTAAAGTCAATCTTTTTTGACAACTCCCCGTCCTGAAGGAGCGGGGATTCTTGGTTCATTGGGACTACTCATGTAGCTTGCCCTCCCCAAAATTCCCTGCGATGTGCCCCACCGCTGTATATCCACGTTGCAATACCACCTGTGCGGCTGCTACATCTCGATTCGTCTCATATCCACATTCAGCGCACTGATGCAACCGTTCACCCAGCTCTTTTTTACCTGTATGAGTTTGACATCTGGGGCAAGTTTGACTCGTCCCATTGGGGTCTACTTTGGCGAAGTATGCACCTCGCTTAAAGCAAACGTGACCCAGAATATTTAAAAACTGTCCAAACCCTGCATCAAGCGTAGGTTTTGAAAGCATTCCGGCTGACATGGCTTTGAGGTTCAAATCCTCAGCAAACAGAGTTTGCCCTCGAGCGCATAAATGATGAGCTGTTTTGAAATGAAAGTCTTTGCGACTGTTCGAGATGTATTCGTGGTGCTTGGCTATTTGATGATGGAGTTGACGAAACTTTCTAGAGCCTTTTTTCTTTCGCGACCGTTGACGTTGCAGCGATTTCAGCTGGCGTTGTCCATCCACAAAGAACCGAGGTCTATCAATCAATTCACCATCAGAAGTTGCCAGAAAATGCGTTAACCCTAAATCAATACCTAATCCATGCCCTGAAGGTAAGATTTGAGGTACTTCGATATCACACTGCAAACTGAGCATGGCATAGTAGCCAGAAGCCCTCTTAACAACGCGAATCTGTTTGACTTCAAATCCGTCAGGAATTGGTCGCGATAAATGCACCTTGACCAAGCCAATCTTAGGCAGGTTGACCCAATTGGCACCATCAAATCGTTTAACTGATTCTCGGTTCAACTGAGGAAACACAAATGAGCGCATCCTCTTCTTGAATCTAGGAAAACCGTGACCTCGCTCCCACATGGCGACAAACGCAGCTTCTAACTGACGCAACGCTTGTTGCAATACATGGGTATGAGGTAGTTTCAACTCAGGAATGAATTTCTTCGCCTTTGCCAATGACTTACATTGACGAGCAAAAGTTGGGCGTGGTGTATCAGCAGGGATGATGTATTCCTGCTTAATGCTGCACGAGTTGACATCGCACTTACGAGAATTAACCCAATCCTTTCGTTCCCGCAATGCAAAATTATAGACCTGGCGACAAATGGTAAGCCACTGGTCGAAAGTTTCGCGTTGCGCTTCGGTCGGAATGAGTTTGTACTCGTAGGTTAGATTCAACATACAACCATTGTACAGCCGGTCTGAATAAATAAAGTACCATTTATTCAGAATCCTTGATGAGATTCCGGAGCAAAATTCCCCCTAGAAGGGGGAGGCTTGTATCCCATCTTTTCGGTCATTACGAACCAAAACTACGTCACAAACAATCTAATAATTTTAAGTCACGCTATTTTTACAAAGATTTTAGGTATTGCCTTAATGCTGAACGATTCTAGGTTGTTGGTACTGCTGGCGGCAGGTTCTCTCACGACAATGGCAGGAGGCGTTGTCGCTCCTGTCTTGCCAGATATCGTACAACAGTTGCGCCTTGATCCTGCCTATGCCGGAAACTTGGTGAGCCTGCATTGCTTAACAATTGCCCTGTTTAGCCCACCTTTAGGGATTCTGGCGGACAAAGTTGGGCGGTTGCGGGTGCTGATCCCTTCACTGATCCTTTACGCACTATTTGGCATAGCAGGAGCCTGGATGCAGACACTGGTGCCGCTGTTAGTCTCGCGGGGGTTGCTAGGGGCAGCTAGTGGTGGCATTGCGGCGGCGAGTCTGGGTTTATTGGGGAGTATGTATGAAGGGGAAAGGCGATCGCAAGCCTTAGGATACGCTACCAGTACCCTGACGATTACAGGCATTGCCTTTCCCCTGTTGGGCGGTTGGGTAGGGGCAACGCACTGGCAGTATGCCTTTTACCTCTACGGCTTAGGGATACCCTTGGCTATACTAGCCGCTGTGGTTTTGCGGGAAAAACCCCAGCCCCAGAATAAGCCGGGACAAGGCAACCATAAGCTGATGGCAGTGCTCGGAGATTCCTATACCCTGCGTCTGTTACTTACCTTGAGCCTGACCTCTGTGGCGATGTACGCCGTCGTCATTTACGCGCCCCTCTACCTCCAACAGACAATTGGGGCAGACGCTACCCTCAACGGCATTGTCCTAGCATCGAGAGCGGTGGGAGCGGCGGTTGTTTCTGCCTTTGCTGCCAAATGGTTGGCTAAGACTATCGGAGCCGCACAAGCCAGCGCCGTGGGGTTGGGGTTAATGGCGCTCACCCTAAGCACTATCCCGGTGCTAGAGCAACTGAGTGGGATTTTGCTAGCCGCCGTATTTTTTGGTATGGGATTCGGCATCGTCTTGCCCACCCTCTACAGCACCCTAGCAAACTTGGCTCCTACCAAATTACGCTCTAGCGTTTTGGCGGCTGGAACCGGAGCGGGTTTCTTAGGACAGTTTATTTCTCCTATCCTGCTTGGCCCGGTGTTGGGGTACAGCGGCTTGGATGCGGTATTTTATGCAGCAGCGGTCATTGCCTTGATTGCAGGATTACTACTACTAGTTCCCTGGCGGTAGTTGGGAATTTATTTAGGCTGAGTTTGGCGATCGCTTTTCCTGGCAATCAGTTTAGTGTTGCCAAATGCACCGAGCATTGGGAGGAACGGTTATCTTGAACCAGTGACCACTTAGAGATAAATCAAATCGGTGTACTCGACCCTTGAGCAGAAATATCGACGCCTGCGACAGGAGCTAATTGCTGGAGCGATCGCGCTTTTTGGTGTCGCCTTGATTGGTACGCTTTGGTTTCGCTTGGTCGAGGGCTGGTCGTGGTCGGATGCTGCCTATATGACGGTGATTACCTTAGCGACAGTTGGCTATTCGGAAACTAATCCTTTAGGCGATCGCGGGCGACTATTTACCATCTCTCTAATTTTGATGGGCGTTGTCAGCATTGGTTACATCGTCAATCGGTTTACAGAAGCTTTGATTCAAGGCTACTTTCAAGAAGGAATTCGATTAAGGCAACGAAGACGCTTGATAGACACTTTAGCGGAACACTACATTCTTTGCGGGTTTGGGCGCACGGGTCGTCATATCGCCCTGGAATTTAAAGCTGAGGGTATCCCGTTTGTGACGATCGATTCCCAAGCAGAGCAAATTGAGGAAGCCGAAAAGATTGGTGGCATCGCAGTACAAGGGGACGCGACTCTCGATGAGACATTACTGAAAGTGGGGATTGAGCGGGCGGTGTGTTTAGTGGCGGCGTTGCCATCAGATGCAGAAAATCTCTACACGGTGCTGTCGGCAAAAAGCCTCAATCCCAAAATTCGGGCGATCGCGCGAGCCAGCACAGAAGAAGCCCTGCAAAAGCTACAACGGGCAGGGGCAGATGCGGTTGTTTCTCCCTACATTACCGGGGGACGGCGGATGGCGGCGGCGGCTCTCAGACCCCAGGTAATGGACTTTGTTGACGGGATTCTCACGGGGGCGGATCGCTCGTTTTACATGGAAGAGTTTTTGATCGACCCGGCGGCTTGTCCCTTTGTCGGGCAAACTCTCAGGGAAGCGCGGTTGCGATCGCAAACCGGGGCTTTAGTGCTGGCAGTTCGTCGCGAGTCCGGCAATCTCATTGGTGGCCCCACAGGCGAAACGCAGTTACTACCAGGGGACTTACTCATCTGCATGGGAACCGCCGAGCAACTGCGCCTCCTCAGCCAAATCCTAATTCCCATTCGCTCTCGCGGGCTACGTCCGCCAAAACACAGTTAGAAGGATGAAGGGTGAAGTATGAAGGATGAAATTAAGAGGGTATTGCTGGCAAGTTGATGATTGGGGATTAGCACTTCTTGCTGAAGATGTTGTCGGTTGGGTTGAAGAACCAAACCCAACACCCGCATGGGTTAAGAGCCGCGCTTCCCATCCTAATCCTATAAGTAATTAAGGCTACCTACTTACTTCCCCCTTCACCCTTCATACTTCATACTTCCCCCTTCACCCTTAAATGCGTCAAGCTTATGGGTAAAGACCTCGATCAGTGAGAGCCTGCGCCACCCGACCGACACCCAGAGTATAGGCGGCGAGGCGCAATGGCACCTGCCGCGCTTGTGATTGTTGAACGACCTGGTGATAGGCTTGCACCATTAGACCTTCCATTTCCTGGTTGACGCGCTCTTCATCCCAGAACACGTAGGAAATACCCTGCACCCACTCTAGGTAACTGACCACAACTCCCCCAGCATTCGCCAAAATGTCAGGAAGGACTGTCACCCCTCGCGCCTCCAGCTCTTTGTCTGCATTGAGGCTGACGGGACCATTTGCCGCTTCTGCGATGATCGAGGCTTGGATTTTATGCACGTTCTCTTCGGTAATCTGATTTTCCAAAGCAGCGGGAATTAAAACATCGCAGGACAAGGTTAAAAGTTCAGCATTCGTTATCGCTGCGGAGCCTGGGAAACCTGCAAGCTGTTTGTGGTTGGCAGTGGCATAGGTTTTTAAGGCGGGAATATCCAGCCCTTCTTTGGCATAAACTCCACCTGATCCGGTAGAAACAGCGAGAATCTTTGCCCCCGCTTCCTGTAGTAATAACGCCGCCGCGCTGCCAACGTTCCCAAAACCCTGAATGACGACTCGCGCTCCTGCCAAGGATTTACCTTGCTGCGCCAACGCCTCGCGCACAATAATCATCACGCCGCGTCCCGTTGCCATTTCCCGTCCCCGCGAACCTCCAATGGAAATTGGCTTTCCGGTAACGATTCCCGGTACGGCATGACCGACGTTCATTGAGTAGGTATCCATGATCCACGCCATCTCTCGTGATGAGGTGCCCATATCGGGGGCGGGAATATCTACGGATGGGCCAATATCTTTAATTAATTCGCTGGTGTAGCGCCGGGTAATTCGCTCTAGTTCACCGACACTATAGTGGGAGGGGTTTAAGGCGATTCCGCCCTTGGCACCGCCGTAGGGAATTCCTAGTAAGGCACATTTCCAGGTCATCAGCATCGCTAGTGCTGACACTTCTTGGAGGGTGACGGCGGGATGATAGCGAGTTCCCCCTTTGTAGGGGCCGAGGATATCGCAATGTTGCACCCGATGTCCTGCTAAAACTTGCACTTCACCGCTATCTAATTTCACAGGGATGGAAACGGTAACAACCTTACGCGGGTAGCTCAGAATGGTTAGCACACCAGAATCGAGGTTTAACTCTTGAGCCGCTTGTTCTAGATAGCTACAGGCTTGATTGAGGGGGCAGATATGGGCAGGGGTGGGGGCTTCCAGCGGTAGCAACAAGGGTGAGGTCATAGTTTCTCGCGATCGCGGTTTACCCGCGAACTGGAATGTATAGGCGTAGCCTAGCCTTTCACTCTGGAGAAATCTAATTTTTTGTAAAATCTGTTACAGTTTTTAGTCATATTATGAGGTATTGCTCTCATAGCCAAAATTGGCGATCGCTATCTATAATGCGGAGACTTCTGGAGTTGATTGCAGACTGCTTTTTAGCTCCTTCCAGCCATGTAAAGCCGCGATCGCTTTTAGTATCGGCTTGATGACTTCAGGAGAAGCAGAAGACATCAAAGTACCCGGATAAACTGCACTTCCCCATGTCGGATGCTCTAATACTGTGCAGCGATTGTAGGTGATCGGAAAACCTAACAAAGCATTAACAACAGCGGTGTCATCGTGGGGGATTTTCCCAGGACGTGAAAGTAAAGGAGAGCCAGTCCGAGGGTCGATTAAATCGCTCCAGAATTGGGAATCGCGCAAATTAAACGCCACATCAAACCCGAAACGCAAAAATTTTTCTCGCAGCCGCTCTTTTTCCTGTTCAACATCAGGTGTACATTCAGAGAGTGGGTATTGCGATCGCTGCAAAACAAGCACCACCCATAAAGCCGGTGAATTCCAGTCTGGAATAACCTGTTCCAGATTTTGAGCGATGAAAGAACTTGGCTGATGCACAGAAATTTGTACTTCCTGTTCGGTTGCTGTCACCAAATTAATCGGCTCGTCGTGCAGGGATGTATCCAGAAGTTGCTGGCGTAGGCGACGATTTTTTTGTTCTACGACCTGTCGTTTAGACATTGATTTTTATTACTGCCTCATGTCTTTGTGCTGTAACTGTAGTGGTCAGCTCAAAAAGATTGAATAGCAAGCCGAGTAAACTTTGGATCAGCAAGGTACTGGCTAATGCCTGGGCGGATTAAAAATATAAAAAGCCTGTAAATAAAAGAATTATTCTCCTTGATGAAACAGTAAATGAACGTAACGCAATAATAGCTAGTCTGACATAGTACCGACAAAAGTTTCGCGACTTTTGTAGTTTCTAGACTGTTTTTAGTGACGCTCGCGACATTAGAAAAACAATCGGGGAAAAGGCGATCGCCTCTTCCGGCTTTCAGTATTAAGGAGAACTGAGATAATAAAACGGTCATGCTAACCGGAGAGAGTTGATGGAGCGAGTCTTAGAACCAGAGGTGATGGATACTCCAGAAGAAGCAAGGGAGTATGATGCGATGGACTTTACTGAGGTGAATACCGCCTTTGCTCAAGAAGTTATTACCCTCGCCCCCACCACAGCCAAAGTTCTTGATGCGGGAACAGGAACGGCTCGTATTCCGATTTTGATTTGCCAGGAACGTCCGCAGTGGCAGATTACCGCCATCGATTTAGCGGAGTCGATGCTGCAACTTGGCATTAAAAATGTTGAGCAAGCTGGCTTGCAAGAACAAATTACCTTAGAAGCCGTGGACGCCAAGCAATTACCCTATGGCGATCGCTACTTTGATCTGGTAATTTCCAATAGTTTGATTCACCATTTGCCAGATCCTTTGCCATTTCTCAAAGAATTAAAGCGAGTGCTCAAACCTAACGGAGCAATTTTTCTGCGCGATTTGCTGCGTCCAGAAACTGAAGCGATCGCCAACCGATTTGTAGAAGAAATTGGGACGGAATACGACGAGCATCAAAAGAAGCTGTTTCGAGATTCTCTTTACGCTGCTTTTACTTTAGATGAGGTAAAGCAACTGATTATTGATGCCGCTTCTTTAGAAGGAGTGCAAATTTATCAGTCTTCAGACCGACACTGGACAGCAAAAACGGAACTCAAAGCATAAATATCCATTTTGTAGAGATTCACCTGCCTCAATATGTATTTTGCCTGAAGTGCAGTTTACTGAATTTAGCAAAACACGTAAACCTGAAGCCAGAGCTTTTGGGATGTAGTATTTCCATGATTCGTATCTCTAGATTCTACGGAGGTTTCCGTTGAGCCGGACTGAGAAGCTTCAATCTTTGTGGATCGTGGCTGCTATTTTCATGGGTTTAACGTTGGGACAAGTGGCTTGGTTCTCTAAAAATGCCATCTATTGGATTGTTCCTTCCCTCATGGTGATGCTCTATGGAATATTCCTGAACATCTCACTGACTCGCTTAACCACTGCATTTCAAAACTATAAAGTTACAGGGCTAAGCTTGGGAATAAACTTTCTCTGGACTCCTATTCTTGCTTGGGGACTTGGAGCAATTTTCTTGAGGGATATTCCCGATATCTGGGTAGGACTGATCATGTTGATGGTCACACCCTGCACAGATTGGTATCTTATCTTCACTAGCATTGCTCAAGGAGATGTTGCCCTTGCCACAGCTCTACTTCCTTGGAATCTACTATTGCAAGTCATTCTTTTACCCGTTTATCTATTGATATTTGCAGATAAACTGGTAAATATTAATGCAGTGATTTTGCTTGAGAGCGTAGTGTTCGTTTTATTCGTTCCCATGCTTTTGGCATTTATCTCAAAGCGTTTGATTCAACCCGCAAATCGTGCCTGGCATCGCTTTATACTCAAAATCGCAGCCAATCAATTGCTATTTCTTTATGTAGCGATCGCGGCGATGTTTGCCTCACAAGGAAAAATTTTGATTGAGCGACCAGAGTTATTATTGAAAATGCTGATCCCTGTTTTAATGTTCTTCAGTATCAACTTCTGGTTAGGTCAATTGATTGGGCGCTTAGCTCACTTTAGCTACGAAGAAGTGGCTTGCTTTAATTGCACAACCCTTGCTCGTAATTCACCCATTTCCTTGGCGATCGCCACATCCGCTTTTCCAGAACAGCCCTTGATTGCTCTAGCTTTAGTTATTGGAGCTTTGATCGAATTACCTGTCCTGTTTGTCGTTTCACAGATATTACTTCTTCTCCGACCTAAAAAAAGATAATCCCTAACCCTCATCTGTCAGCAGCGATCGCTCTTTTAAATTGAATAGCACTGATTTAAGAAAATTCCTCACAACCAACCGATCAAACCTTGTGCAGGGGGTCTGGGGGAGGCACTCATCCCCCAGTGGGGGGTTTGGGGGGAAGCCCCCCAAGCTGGGTTTTTCTCAGGAACAACTATTTGCCGCTTAAGTCAGTGCCATTCCTGTTAACTCCCCTTACCATCCGACCCCGATCGATTTGATGGCATTAGCGATCGCAACTGACTCCGAGTTGGGTACAAGCCAGATATCGCACCGCGTTTTCAAGAACTTCTAGCTCAACTGGCTGACGGTTGAGTACAATTTCTGCATCCGGCTGAATCGTCACAGTATTTTCGCCACGCCTACGCCTAAACTTATTGCAAGTCTTCGTCAAGTGCTTGAGCTTAAAATACTGTAACAAGAGTAATCGCAAATAGATTTGAACTTGCCCTATTTAAATCCCTGAATCCTTTTGACCCTAAGGCTTCCAGAATTCAGAACTCAAAATGGTGCAAGAAATTTGAAATTATTTGTCAAGGTGTTAAAGAACACAAGTGTTGTGATTCTTGGGTTTTTGCTGAATACTACTGCGGCGATATCTCAAGTTTTTTTCTTGACAATGACACCTCAGTCATTTTATCGTTTAACACTTAATGCAACTTATGTGCAATAATTTGGAGCGATTCAGACGGTATGTGCCTGGTAATTAGGGAAAGTGTTTAGGGCATGAGCATTTCAAGCTTCTGCATCGAGCAACGCGAGAAGGAACAAGAGGCTCTCAAGAAGTTCCTGGCAATCAGCCTTGTCGGTTCAGCCGTGTTCCATGGGGTAATTGGTTTAGGCATAAGCTGGCTGTCGGAGAAACAGCCGGAACTGGCTAACGAGCCGATTGAATTCATTGTGGTTGAAGAACCAGAAATCGAAGAAAAACCGCTAACAGAGACTCCCAAACCAGAGCCGACGCCACAGCAACCCATTAAAACTGAGGCTCCTAAGCCACCAGTACCCCAGCCCACAATTCCCACAGTATCTCTTACACAAAAGGCGCAACCTGCACCCCCAGCCCCCGCCGCTCCTTCAAGATCAGTGGCTCAACCTGCACCCCCAGCCCCCGCCGCACCTCCAAGAGCAGTGGCGCAACCTGCACCCAATCTACCAGCAGCGCCGCCTCAACCCGTCGCGCCACCCGCACCAGCCGCACTAACTCCGCCAATCCCACCGACAAGGGCACCCAGACCTGTTATTACACCTCCCCAAGAACCGATTGCTGAAGCCTCAGAACCCGCCCCCATCAGACCCTCTGAGTCAGTAGCAATCGATCGCCCCGCACCTCCTCGCCCAACTCGCAATTCTCAACCGCTTCAAACTGACTCAGACGCAAGGCAAATTAGAGAGCGTTTGAGTGAACCATCAGAATCAGTTGCGTCACCAACGGATGACTCCTCAACTGCCAACCCTACATCGCCAGGAGCAGTGGCAACAAATCGCTCAGCACCCCCACGACCTAGAGGAGTTCCTGGACTACTTTCAGATGCCTCAACTGGTGCTAGGCAGCTTAGGGAAAGGCTGAGCGGCACTTCCTCCCCATCAACAACATCTCCGGGCGAGGGTGACTCAAACGCTAACCCGGCATCGCCAGGAGCAGTGGCAACGAATCGTTCAGCGCCCCCACGACCAACGGGTACCTCCCAGGCACTTCCAGGTACCTCCTCTGATTCCCGACAATTTAGAGATAGTTTGAGCGGTGGAGGTTCCTCTGAAACTGCCTTAGCAGGTGGTGGCGATTCAATTGCTAACCCTACATCACCCGGAGGAGCCGTAGCCGCTAATCGTTCAGCTCCGGCGCGACCAGGGTCAGGAAATAGTCCACAGGGAACTGAGAATCAAAGGGGTAACACAGAGGACTCCCCAAGAAGTGGTGGAAACGGGGGAGTAAGTTGCATTAGTGGGTGTCCGCCTGAATATCCATCCGTCCTGGATGGGGAAGAAGGTAGTGCAGTTGTTCGGGTTGTGGTGGATCAAAGTGGCAATGTCGTTGATTCGGAAATTGCCGGAGGTGGTGGTAATAGTCAAATTAGGCAAGAAGCGATCGCTGCTGCCAGAAAGATGAAGTTTACGGCACCCGATGGCGGAAAGCGCGTTGCGGTTCGAGTAACGATTAACTTTACGCTCGCCGGGTCTGATTTTGACCGTCAAGCCCGTGAACGTCAAGGACAGAACGAGCGCGATCGCCAAGAACGGGAACGTAAAGCACGGCTCGAACGAGAACAACAGGAACAGGAACGCCAAGCACAACTAGAACGAGAAAATCAGGAACGGGAACGTCAAGCGCAATTAGAACAGGAACGTCAGGAACAGGAACGCCAAGCGCAATTAGAACAGGAACGTCAGGAACAGGAACGCCAAGCGCAATTAGAACAGGAACAACAGGAACAGGAACGCCAAGCACAGCAGGAACAGGAACGCCAAGCACAACAGGAACAGGAACGCCAAGCACAGCAGGAACGGGAACGCCAAGCACAGCAGGAACGGGAACGCCAAGCACAACAGGAAGAAGTTCCGCTCCCCGTACCTGGTGAATAAGTGAAATAGACGCTACTCCTGTCGATTTGCGTTACCAAATTTTTAGCCAAACGCAACGCCAGAGGGAATTCATAAACATCACAACAACTAGCAAGAGTTCAGCTAAATCAAAGAGTGTAGAGGTTTGTCAAAGTTATGCTACGGACAATTGGGCGCTTCGGAATAACCTTATTAATTGCTTCAAGCATAGAGATTGCCGGGATAATCGGTAATTCACTGCCAGCAGTGGCAGCCGTTGTGACGTTACCCGATGGGGGGCGTTGTGAAGGGGAAATGAGCAATGGTAACCTCCAGGGAAAAGCGGTCTGCGAATATGCTAATGGCGATCGCTATGAAGGCAATTTTGTAGACGGTAAGAAACAAGGTCAAGGCGTTTACACCTTTGCCAAAGAAGGGCGTTACGAAGGCGAGTTTAGTGATGATCAGCCGAGCGGCAAAGGTGTCCGGGTATATGCAGATGGCGATCGCTATGAAGGCGAGTTTCGTGACGGTCAGCCCCACGGTACGGGAGCCTATATTAGAGCCGATGGAGGTCGTTACGAGGGACAGTTCGCGGATGGCAGTCCCAGTGGTAAGGGAGCCTTCATCCTAGCCAATGGAGACCGTTGCTCTGGAGAAATCAGCGACGGTCAGATCAACGGCAAAGGGGTTTGCGAATACGCCAACAAGAATCGCTACGAAGGCGAACTGCAAAATAGTCAGCCTAATGGTCAAGGGGTCTATACCTTCGCTGAAGGGGGGCGCTACGAAGGAACGTTTAGCAATGGTCAGTTTAATGGCAAGGGCGTCCGGGAATATGCCAATGGCAACCGCTACGAAGGGGAATTTAGCAACGGTAAGCCACAGGGTCAAGGAGTTTACACCTTCGCCGATGGCAACCGCTACGAAGGTAAATTCAGCGAGGGTCAGTTTAACGGCAAAGGCGTCTTCACCGAAGCCAATGGAAATCGTTACGAAGGCGAGTTTAGTGACGGTAAGTTTAGCGGTACTGGGGTCTATACGTTTAAAAATGGCGATCGCTGCCAAGGAAAGTTTGCCAACGGTCAGTTAAACGGTCAAGCGACCTGCAACTATGCCAGTGGAGACAGCTTTAAAGGAGAATTCCGCAACGGTGAGAGACAGGGTCAAGGTGTCTACATTTTTGCAGACAAAACCCGTGTGGAAGGAAATTGGAATAATGGGGAACTTCAACAGTAGTTTCCCTGGTTATTGACAACGATTGAGGAAAGAAGCGATTGGCAATTAAGAGCGCTACTGCAAATGGGGAAAGTACGAGAGTGCGTCCTTTACTTCTAATCGGTTTGTCACTGAGTTTGTTAATTGTACTAATGCTCCTAGTGGCAAGCATGACTTTAGGCGCAGCTAAAATTCCCCTTAGCACCATCTATGCAGCGTTAACAGAATTTGACGGCTCTACCGAGCACCTGATCGTTCAAACTATACGGTTGCCGCGATCGCTAATTGCTGCTTTAGTCGGTGCTGCCCTAGCTGTCGCTGGTGCGCTGATGCAAGGCTTAACTCGCAACCCGTTAGCCGATCCCGAAATTTTGGGAATCAATTCGGGTGCTGCCTTGGCTGTTGCGATCGCTGTTTTCCTCTTCGGCACTTCATCCCCCATTATTTATGCTGGATGTGCCTTCCTCGGTGCAGCCGCTACTGCCGTTAGCGTTTATTTTCTCGCCTCTCTCGGTCGTGGAGGACTTACTCCACTCAACCTCACGCTAGTTGGTGCCGCTCTCGAGGCTCTGTTCTATTCTCTTATGACTAGCATTCTCATCGTCAGTCAGAGGACATTGGATGAAATTCGCTTCTGGCTGGCTGGTTCGGTAGCGGATAGGGATTTCACCTTATTCTTGCAACTATTGCCTTACAGCATTATCGGACTCGCGATCGCCTTTGCGTTAGGCAGGCAAATTACCACCATTTCTCTAGGCGAAGATGTCGCCCGTAGCTTGGGTCAACAAACTGTGTGGGTAAAAGTGCTTGCCGCTGTGAGTATCGTTTTGCTAGCAGGGAGTGCGGTGGCGATCGCGGGGCCAATCGGGTTCGTTGGTCTGATCATCCCCCACATCGTCCGTTTTCTCGTCGGCGTGGATTACCGTTGGATTTTGCCCTATTCTGCTGTTTTCGGGGCAATACTACTGCTCATCTCAGATATTGGGGCGCGGTTGCTCCTCCAACCCCAGGAACTACCTGTAGGAGTAATGACGGCTATTGCAGGTGCGCCGTTCTTCATCTATCTTGCTCGCTGGAAAATCAAACGATGAGAAAAAGCTGGCTGGTTATTCGTCCCTGGCAGTTACCTCTGTCTTTCCGCCTAGAGCGACACGTTCCATCGACGCTGCTGATAATTGGTGCGGTCATTCTTGCAGCAATGGTATTGAGTGTAGGACAAGGTGAATATCCTATCCCACCCTTGGAGGTTGTGAAAACGATTCTGGGATTGCCGACAGCTAACCCAGACTACCCCTTTATTATCAACACACTACGCTTACCCCGAACGCTAGTTGCCTGCGGTGTTGGCGTAGCATTAGGTATCTCCGGCACCATCCTCCAAGGTTTAACGCGCAATCCTCTAGCAGAACCGGGGATAATTGGCGTGAATGCGGGTGCGAGTTTGGCTGCTGTCACCTTGATTGTTCTGTTTCCCAATGTTCCCCTGTTTGTCTTGCCTTGGGCTGCCTTCGGCGGGGCTTTGGCTGTCGCTATTTTCATCTACCTATTGGCGTGGGATCAGGGCAGTTCCCCAATCCGTCTGATTTTGGTGGGTGTTGGCATTGCCGCTGTCATCTACGCATTAACAACTTTACTAATTACCTTTGGTGAAATCGAGAGTGTTACTCAGGCATTGGTGTGGCTAGCAGGAAGTGTCTACGGACGCAGTTGGGAACACCTCGGTTCATTGCTCCCTTGGCTGGCTGTGTTTGTGCCTCTGTCGTTAGTGTGGGCAAGACAACTAAACGCGCTCTCTCTGGGAGAAGACATCGCCAGAGGGTTGGGAATGCGGGTTGAGTGGCAAAGGAGTTTGCTATTGTTGACCAGTGCGGCAATGGCAGGTGCAGCAGTTGCCACGGCAGGCGCGATTAGCCTTGTCGGCTTGATGGCACCCCACTTGGGGCGTCAGTTAGTAGGCCCAAATCATGAAGGGTTGATGCTGGCATCGGCACTGATGGGCGGACTGATAGTGGTGCTGGCAGACTGGTTGGGGCGGATACTTTTTGCCCCCATCGAGATTCCCTGCGGCGTGATTACCGCAGCAGTTGGTGCGCCCTATTTTCTCTACCTACTAATCCGCAACCGCAAGGGATAAACCTACCAATGCACGCCATGAACCGACTCTCAACCCGCAGCCTGACTCTGGCTTATGATGGGGTATCAATCATCAAGAGCCTTGATCTCGCAATTCCTACTGAGAAGATTACCACTTTGGTTGGGCCAAACGGCTGCGGCAAATCAACTCTGTTGCGAGGCTTTGCAAGGTTACTAAAGCCTCGTGCTGGCGCGGTTTATCTCGATGGGACTGATATTTTCAAGCTATCGACAAAAGCTGTGGCAAAGCGGCTGGGGATTCTTCCCCAAGGGCCAGTAGCTCCGGAAGGTCTGACTGTTCGAGACTTGGTGGCTCAGGGTCGTTATCCCTATCAGAACTGGTTGCAGCAGTGGTCGAAAGAGGATGAAACTCTTGTAGAGCAAGCACTCGTGACTACAGGGATGATGCAGTTGGCAGAGCGATCGCTGGACACTCTCTCAGGCGGACAGCGACAGCGAGCTTGGATTGCGATGGCTCTCGCTCAGGATACGCCCATTCTCTTGCTTGATGAACCGACAACGTTTTTGGATTTGGCGCATCAAGTCGAGGTATTGGATTTGCTGTTTGAGTTGAATCGCAGTGAAGGGCGAACGATTGTTATGGTGCTGCATGACTTGAACCAAGCTTGTCGCTATGCGGATAATCTAGTGGCAATGCGACAGGGTCAAATTATTGCTCAAGGAGTACCAGAGCAGGTGATGACGGAAGCAATGGTACGAGAAGTATTTGAGCTAGATTGTCGGATTGTGCCAGATCCCGTCATGGGAACGCCGATGTGTGTGCCCATCGGTCGGCAGATGAAGGTAAGGAACCGTTGAAACCCTTCCTCGTGCAACACGCTGGAAGTCTTCTACCAGTTCCTTTCATCAAGCGGAGAATTATTACTATTCAGTTTTTTATTTGGCGATAGGAGGTAAAAAGCCTGCATTTCTTAGTTGTTCTGCACTATCCTTAATCGCTTGGATGATGTAGTCAAGATCGGCATCGGTATGCGCTGTAGATAGGTAACCCCCCGCTCGAAGTAGGTAAACTCCCCTTTCGAGTAGGTGATAGCGTAATAACTCCACACTCTGCGAAGATGAGGAATTTTCCGAGGGTGCAGAACTTCCGGAGGAAGCAAGACCAAAGAGTGAACCAAAATTCGCCATGCGGATGGGCAATCCATTTTCTGCAAAGCAATTATTTAGGGCTTCGATAAACTTTGATGTGCGTTGATTTAACTGCTCTTGAAGAGTAGAGCCTTGGTTTTTTAGATGATTAAGAACAGCCCTTGCAGCCGCCATTGTGAGTGGATGCTTACAAAATGTGCCTGCAAAAAATGTTGTTTTTGCTTGAGGGTAGGAGGCATCGCCATAATTCCACATACCGCCGTCAATGCCATCCATATAGGCAGCCTTTCCCGCAATAATTCCGATCGGCATACCACCACCGACAATCTTTCCATAAGTAGCTAAGTCGGCTTCAACGCCAAACCATGCCTGTGCGCCACCGGGATGAATGCGGAAGCCTGTTACCATTTCATCAAAGATTAATGCGATTCCTGAGTCTTGAGTTAGTTGTCTCAGTTGGTGGAGAAAGGTTTTGGGCTGTAAGTCAGGTCGTGTTGTTTGGACAGGTACAACTAAAACAGCAGCTAATTCGTGCTGATGGGCGGCGATCGCATCCAGTGACTGAGGGTTTCCATACTCTAAAACCAAAACATCTTCTACAACAGATGGGGGTATTCCTGGAGCAATGGGGACTATTTGGAGATTTCCATCTATTGTTTTTGCTTTAACTAATGTTCCATCAAAATGACCGTGATAAGAGCCGGAAAATAACGCGATCTTATTGCGATTTGTTGCTGATCGTGCTAAGCGTATCGCTGTCATCACGGCTTCTGTACCTGTATTACTAAAAGCAACCCGTTCTACCCCTGTGAGTTCGCAAATCAACTCAGCTACTTCACCCGCAAATTCTGATTGAGGGCCGATTTGTATGCCTTTCTCAAGTTGCTCTTGCAGGGCTTCTTTGATGAAGGGTGGGTTATGACCAAAGAGATTGACTCCTAAGCCCATCATGATATCTATGTATTCATTTCCATCCACATCCCAGATCCTGGAACCTAGGGAGCGCTGGGCAACGATGGGATAGAACATTTCTTTGAAGGGAAGGCTGAAACCGTCTGAGGCTCTAGGGTCAGCGAGAACTGAGCGATAAGTTTGTGTGAGTTGTTTAGATGTTTTGGTTCGCTTGTTGTAGCGTTCAACTAGTTCATGCAGATAGTTTTGTTGGCGTGAAGTTGTGCTGTTTGTTGTTGTCATTTTTGAGGTTTTTTACGAAGAAATGGTGAGGTATTAACTTTTTTCAAGTAACTCAATAAATTGCTTGTAGCAATCTTGAATTATTTGTGAGATTGGGTTTTTAACGAACCACAGAGACACAGAGGGCGCAGAGGAGAGAAGGAGAGGTTTTTAGGGAGCATTTAGGAGGGTTGTAGGTGTGGGGTATGCAGAAAGCCGCTTTGAATGAGGTAGGAGAAGTATGTCTGGAGCAACTTAGCATTGGCTGGCGGACAGGTGATTGAGGTATTTGTCAGTCCTGTGGTTGTATGGTGGCAATTAAACTTTAAGGCGGCTGAGTTTGCGGTGGCTTCTAAGGAGTCTGGATCGCTGGTGCGATCGCTTCCCATACCCGCAAAAAATGGTATGAGTGGGTACAGGGGATTATCTGAGAAACGCTCGGCAGCATCCAGGAACTCGACTTGCCACTGGTTGTAAGACATCAACTCGACAGGATAACCAAACTCGCCAATCCAGTTAAACAGCTCGAAGGAGCGGATGGGGTGAGGATTGGCTAGGTGAAATATCTTGCCGAGGGATTGTTCTTGCTGGGATAAATGAGCGATCGCTTTACTTATATAATCCACAGGAGTCATATCTACTATCGTGTCTACATCTGGTGCAAACCCCAGCTGTATAAAGCCTTTGAGCATTCTGTACAAGCGGTCATTGGTGTTGCATACACCCGTTTGGCTGTGTCCTGATACGCGCCCTAGTCTATAAATAGATACAGGCAATCCGCGATCGCTTGCAGTGGCGATTAACTGCTCGGCAACCCATTTAGTCTGACCATAACCACCCGATGGCACTTGGCTATGGTTAAAGCGGTGAAGTGCTTGAACCTCCTTAACTTCAGCCAGACTCGCTGAAGTTAAAACGCTAAGAGTCGAAATGTAATGCACGGGCTTTACTTTGACGTAACTAGCTAACCTCAGCACTTCTTGAGTTCCCAGGACATTCGCCGCCTTGAGCTTAGAGTAGGGATGAACGAGATTAATTGATGCTGCGTTGTGATAGATGGCATCAAGTTTGCCCGCCATCACTTGAAATTGCTTTTCAGAAAGACCCAGAAGCGGCTCAGATAAATCCCCTACAACGGGGATAATACGGTGGCTGAGCGATTCATCCCAGAGCAAATAGGATTCGAGATGACTTTGGAGTCTCTTTTTCCCTAACTCAGCATTAGGAGAACGGACTAAGCAATAAATATCAGCCGTAGTTTGTTGGAGGAGTTCGGAGAGTAAAAACGCTCCCACAAAGCCTGTTGCTCCAGTCAAGAGGATATGAGCCAGGTCAGTTGTCGGCTCATATGAAGTATTAAGGCGGATGCTGGGGTCGAGTACAGCTTCAGCGTTTAAAGTCGCGAGAGTGCTTTGCTTAGTTGGGGTAGACGCTTCTGGCACGTTAGAAGGAGCGTACTTAGGGAGTACTTTCAAACCCGGAGATCCCCCTAAATCCCCCTCGGAGATCCCCCTCCCGTCCCCCTTCAAAAGGGGGAAGCCAGAAGATGCTTCGCCTTTGATATCACAAGGGACTTCGACTGAATTCTCCCCCCTTGTTAAGGGGGGCTGGGGGGGATCTGAATTTAACGACTCACAGCAGTTAATCAGTTCCCGCAATGCTTTTATAAAACTCTCAGCTAACCGTTCAATCGTGGCTTGACGATGAACTGCCTTGCTGTACGTCCAATCTAGTTGCAGTTGCCCGTCTGCAACAATTCCATTGATATCTAGCAGATAGCTGCGGTTTCCCCGCAGGCTGCGCCTCACTCCGCAGGATTCTTGAGCTGGTTTAAACAAAGATGATTCCTGGAATACCTGGTCAGTCTGACCTAGATAGTTAAACCGGATTTCAGCCTTTGGATGCGGTTGCAAGGATTTTGAGAGATAGCGCAGCACCCCATAGCCAATGCCTCGATTAGGGATACATTGCAACTGCTCTTTAACTACCTTTAAAGCATCTCCCAGACTAGAAGCTTCCTCAATATTCAGTAACACGGGGAAGATGGTGGTAAACCAGCCAACCGTTCTCGACAAATCTACATCGTCAAAAATTGCTTCCCGTCCGTGACCTTCTAGGTCAATCAGTAACGAACGTTCACTCGTAGAGACGTTCCACCGGAACGTCTCTACAAACGCTTGTATCAGTGCAGCAAGCAACACCTCGTTGATTTGGGTTTGATACGCTGCTGGTACTACTTGTAGCAGCGCTTGGGTTTCTTCCCGACTGAGGGCGACTGATACCGTGGCAGCTTCAGCTACAGTATTGCTACCTCCAGGAAAGTCCACTGGTAGGCGGACAATCTGCTGACGATACTTAGCTAGCCAGTAGTCCAACTCTTGCTGAAGTGCTGCTGACTGTGCGTACTCTTGCAATCGCTCCGCCCAATGCTTAAACGAGGTGGTTTTGGGTGGTAGTTGAATTGTCTCGCCTTGGCTGAGTTGCTGATAGATGGTTTGAAGGTCTTCTAACAAAATCCGCCAGGAAACGCCATCAACGGCTAGGTGGTGGATGATAATCAGCAAGCGGCTAGGCTTAGATGCACCCAGGTCAAACCAAGCCACTCGCACCAGCGAACCAGAGGAGAGATTCAGGCTAGTTTGGAGTTTGGTAGCCGCGTCGGAGATAGCCGACTCTTGCTCTGTCTCTGATACCGTTGACAAATCGATGTGGGTAAACGGCACGATTGCGTCAGGACTAGGAAGTATCTCCAAACCCGGAGATCCCCCTAAATCTCCCTCGGAGATCCCCCTCCCGTCCCCCTTCAAAAGGGGGAAGCCAGAAGATGCTTCGCCTTTGATATCACTGGGGACTTTGACTGAATTCTCCCCCCTTACTAAGGGGGGCTGGGGGGGATCTGAATTTTGGAAACACGCCGTAGCATTAACTTGCTGCCAGTTTCCTTCCTGGCGAACAAAGCACAGGCGCAGAGCATCGTGGTGTTCGAGTAATTTCTGTACCGCCTGCTCTAATAATGCTGGAGCGATCGCTTGCCGTACTTCCAGTAAAATAGCCTGGTTCCAGTGGTGGGAATCGGGAAGATTTTGCTCAAAGAACCAGTGTTGAATGGGAGTAAGCGGCACTGAACCCGTCACTATGCCCTGTTCAGCTTGGATGGTTCGATTCGTACCAGCCACGGCGGCGAGTTCGGCAATGGTTTGATGTTCAAACAGTTGCTTGGGGGTCAGTTGCAGACCAGCCTGGTTAGCTTTGGCGATAATCTGCATACTGAGGATAGAATCCCCGCCTAACTCAAAGAAGTTATCGTAGATTCCGACGTTTTCAAGTCTGAGAATCTGAGTCCAAATCTCCGCTAATAGTTTCTCCGCAGTCGAGCGAGGTGCGACAAAGGTTTCTTCTAAATTAGACCTGCTCGTGTCTGGTGCTGGCAAGGCTTGGCGGTCTACTTTCCCGTTGGGCGTTAGGGGTAAAGTTTTGAGCCGCACGAACGCTGACGGAACCATGTATTCAGGCAGCTTCTCCTGTAGGAAGTCGCGCAGGTCGCTCGTTGTGGGGGTAAATTGTTTTTCAGGCACAACATAAGCTACCAAACGTTTATTGCCTGATTGCTCCTCCCGAACAACCACAACCGTTTCTCGAACAGCAGGGTGTTGTCTTAGGGCGGCTTCAATCTCACCTAGCTCGATGCGGAAGCCGTGAATTTTGACTTGGTGGTCAATTCGCCCCAGAAACTCGATGTTTCCGTCCGGTAAGTAGCGGGCTAAGTCTCCGGTTTTGTAAAGCCGCTCTCCAGGAAGAAAAGGATTAGTAATGAATTTTTCGGCAGTTAGTTCAGGTCGATTTAGATAGCCCCTAGCAACTCCAGCACCGCCAATGTATAGCTCTCCAGACACGCCTATGGGTACGGGTTGCAGATCAGCGTCCAGCAGATAGATTTGGGTGTTGGCAATGGGGCGACCAATCGGAACGGTGCTGCTTTGACCTAACCCCCCCAACCCCCCTTCCCTGCAAGGGAAGGGGGGAGCTTTCCTCCCCTCTCCTTGCAGGAGAGGGGCTGGGGGAGAGGTTAACCGAACAGTATTGGGAACAGTGGAAGCGAATTTGGCAACGGATTTTGTAGCGGATGTAGCGGATGGATGGTTAGTTATTGCATAAGTTAATACGCCTACGGTGGCTTCGGTTGGCCCGTAGTGGTTGAAAATCAGACACTGTGGGGTTAATTGTCGAATTTGCTCAATCAGCGCCCAACTACAAGCCTCACCACCAAGAATTAGTCGTTGTCGAGGCAAGATTCGTTCGGGGCGAGATGATGTTAGTAAAGCCGTCAGGTGAGACGGCACGATCTTGAGACAATCGATCGCATGGTGTTGAAAATAGTCGGCTAGTGCTTCTGGGTTGGATGCACGCTCCGAGGACACTACATGGAGACATGCGCCACTACATAGAGCAGGGAAAATAGTTGTGTTGCCTAAGTCGGCGGCAAAGGTGGAAACGATCGCAAAACTGTTACAGGTGGAAAGGTTTAGTTGTTGTGCGATCGCATTTACATAATTCAGCAATTGCCGATGCTCGACAGCGACGCCTTTGGGTTTTCCTGTAGAGCCAGAGGTGAACAGAACGTAGACTAAATTCTCTGCTTTAACATCGCTGCTGGGATTTTCCTGGCTCTGTTGAGCAATAACCTCCCAATCGGTGTCTAAACATACCACCTGTTCTGTGCGATCGCGAAGCTTTTCGGCTAACTGTTGTTGAGTCAACAGCACCGATACTCCGGCATCCTGTAACCTGAACGCTAGACTCTCCTGGGGTATGGCAGGATCTAGGGGAACGTAGGCTCCGCCAGCTTTGAGGATACCGAGGAGTCCGACAATTAAGTCAAGCGATCGCTCTAGGAGCAGTCCCACTACATCTGGTTTAACTCCCAGTCGCTGGAGGTGATGAGCCACTTGATTCGAGCGCCTGTTGAGTTCAGCATAGGTTAGCTGCTGGTCTTCAAAGACAACAGCAATGTGGTCTGGTGTGCGTTCTGCTTGTTCCTCGAACAGTTGGTGAATGCACCGATCTAGCGGATAATCGGTGTGCGTCTGGTTGAATTCGACTAATAGTTGTTGGCGATCGCTAGGCTTGAGAATTTCTAGTTTCCCAATTTCCACTTCGGGATGGTTGAGCGCACTTTCTAGCAACGTCTGAAACTGACTTGCCAATCGCTCAATAACTTCTACATCAAATAAAGCCGAATCGTAGTGAAATTCTGCGGTTAGAGAATCGTTTTGGCGAAGACAAGAAAGTTTAACCTTGAATCGGTCAAAACACACATACTGCTTATAAATTGAAAATGATAGTTCATTATTGCTATAAATGTCAGGCTGTTCTAAAAACTCAAAACTAAATGGTAAGAATGCTGGCTCTTGGTTATTCTCAGTTAAATTGAGGACTTTACCCCAATCAAAGTACTCTTGCCACTTGTAACACTCACCAACTGATTCATCAGCTTGCTTAAGAATTTCACTGAACTTTAATCTTCTATCTAAATGAGCAGTTAGCGGTAAATATTTAGCAATCAAACCGATCGCCTGCTCTAACTCCTCATATTTTCTTCCATTAAAAGCCTTGCCTACAATAATCTTTTTCTGCTGGGTAAGACGCCACAGCAAGATCTGCCAGCAAGCCAATAAGAATATAGAGACTGAACTAT
Source organism: Kastovskya adunca ATA6-11-RM4 (assembly GCA_019359445.1). Taxonomy (GTDB): domain Bacteria; phylum Cyanobacteriota; class Cyanobacteriia; order Cyanobacteriales; family Coleofasciculaceae; genus Kastovskya; species Kastovskya adunca. The sequence goes on from JAHHHJ010000012.1 coordinate 57,218, forward strand.
TGTATTTCTTAGTCAGTCCTTCTAGTTTTGATACTAAATCTTGATTAACTCTAAAACTGAGAGACTCAGGCTGAAATGCTACTTCATCACATTTGTTTTCAAAAGGTAGCCTTAAACCAAAGGTAGCATCAAGGTTCTGTCTTTGCCAAAACTCTACTCCTGATTTGGTGTCTTCTGATTCTAAGATTTCATTCTGCCATTCAGCAATATCAACATACTGCGTAGGTTCATCTGATAATCCCTCATCCCCAGGATTGACAGCATAGGAATTGATAACTTCATTGACCAAATTCAAAAAAGTGACTGTATCGGCACAAAGAGCAGGTAAGCTAATAATTAAATAATGCTTTTGAGGCGATAAAATAACTAGCGATACATCCAAAGATATCCCATCTTCAAGAGCCAAAGGTAGTCTAAGTACTTCATTAAAGAGTGCTTCACTTTTAACTGCTTGTTCTTGAGTATCTAAATTCCTTAAGTCATGATCATGAATTAGCAAGGTACTGCTGTCACTGATCACCTGAAGGGGAATGGTCATTCCTGGCAAGCAGCGGAAGGTTGTACGGAGAATCTCATGTCGATTGACAACGTTCTGTAAGGCTATCTCTAATCGTTTTATATCAAGATTTCCCTCAATGAGAATAGCGCCCTGAGTTCGATAAGGCTGTGATGAATCAAATTGTTGTAATGACCACAGACGCTTTTGTTGAGGGGAGAGTCGATATCCCTCAATAACTTCGTTTTGCATTTTGATACCTCTTCTAATATTTGGATCTAATCGTTGCCAATCTGTTTCACATTTAATTTGCTACAGGAAACAGTCGAAAGTATTAATTATCACTAGTAAATTGTTGGCTACTGGCTAAATGGTTCTGCCATACCTGCTAAAACTTTTCGGGAACCTGCAAATGGATTCCGCCCATGACAAGCCAACATATTATCTAGGAACAATATATCTCCTGCTTGCCAGGAAAAAGTAATGGCTTCCTGTTGATAAATTTTACGGATTTCGTCTAATACTGAGGTTTCAATTGGCGAACCGTCACCATAATAAGCATTACGTGGTAATTCTTCCTCTTTGAATCCCGCTAACAAACCTTCTCGCACGCTTGGGTTAAGGTTCGATACATGAAATAGGTGAGCTTGATTGAACCAAACCATCTCGCCTGTTTGAGGATGTTTGGCAACAGCCTGACAGACTTGGTGAGTTTTTAAGCCGTCTTGTCCGTACCAGTCAAATTCAATATTTTGGTTGTGGCAATACTCTTCTACTTGCAGCTTTTCGGTAGTCTGGAAAACATTTTGCCAAGGCAAATCTAATCCATTTCCGTAATTTCGCACATACATCACCTGTTTTTGAATGAATTTTTCTCGGATGATGGGATCGATGCCTTGAAAAACTTTTCGACTATCAGCAATTGGGGTTTCTCCTCCTTGTTCGGCAGGTTGCACGCAATGAAAGCCAATTTTCATTGGCCACTGGCGGGAGTAAGCCATTTCGTTATGTAGGGGGATTGATTGTTCCGCCGGATATTCTGTTGAAGTATAGATGTTGCCACTAACATGGCTGCGTGGTGTTGAGCGATAAGAATATTCCAGTAATTCTCCAGAAACAGCCTTAATGAAATTCTCGAAATCAGCAACCCCATGTATCGGAAAATCCCGAAACAGAATACCACCATGCTTGAGTAAATTGTTTTCGATAAATTGTCGATTATTAGCAGCCCAAGTAGCAAGATTTAGATCTTTTACTGAAGGTTGAACTACTACAGGCAATAGTTTTCTATGGTCTAGATATTCTGTTTTTACTAATTCTTCTTGAGAAACTTTGACGGCTTGTCGCTTAAAATTTCCCAGTTTTTTGATACTAGGATTGCTAGTTTTTGTATCTTTCATGGTAGTTAGATGATTGAAATGAACAGGAGTTACGCAGAGTCTTTTTGTAGGCATGTTAGCGGAGCGCTGCGTAATTTTTGATGAACTTAGACGTTACTGATAGACTTCCGCTTAGTCATTTTGAACTTCTGCCGACTAGCCTTTTCAAGCTCTTTTTCTTGTACGAGCTGTTGTTGTTTATCGGCGTTAGCAATGACTTCTGCGAGAGTACTTATCTTGGTATCGGGCTGTGTAGTAATCTGTCTCAGAAGTATTTCAAAATGTTCTGCGATTCGAGCGATGGTTTCTGGGTTAAATAAGTCTACTCTGTAGCCAAATGAAGCCTTAAGACCTGCTGCGCTTTCCTCTAGCTCAAGCCTCAAATCGTGCTTTGCTCTGTTGCTATCGATATTTAATGCCGCGATCTTTAAATCTGGGAGATCTAAGGATGGCGTGGGAGTATTTTGGAGGACAAACCATACTTGGAATAGTGAGTTGTAGCTCGGATTCCGTTCAGGCTGTAATTCTTCTACTAGTTTCTCAAAGGGTAAGTCTTGGTGAGTGTACGCTTCCAAAGTGCGATCGCGCACTCGACCTAGTAATTCCCGGAAGCTCGGATCATTAGACAAATCAGTACGCAGAACTAGAGTGTTGGCAAAAAATCCGATTAATCCCTCAAGTTCTGAGCGAGTGCGGTTGGCAATGGGGGAGCCTACTAGGATGTCGTCTTGTCCACTCCAGCAGTACAGCAACGTCTTGAATGCGGCTAACAGAGTCATGAACAACGTTACCCCTTCGCGATCGCTGAGGGTTTTGATGTCCTCGGTTAAGGGCTTTGGTAAGATAAGCGATCGCGTTGCACCCTGAAATGTTCTAACTGTCGGGCGCGGTCGATCTGTCGGTAATTTTAGTAAGGGAGGAGCGCCCTCTAGTTGCTGTTTCCAGTAGGTTAGCTGGGTTTTTAGCCTCTCCCCCTGCAACCACTGTTTCTGCCAGACAGCAAAGTCCGCATATTGGATAGGTAGTTCAGTTAGTGGCAGAGATTGCTTAGCAGAGAACGCTTGATAGAATTCTCCTAACTCTCGGATGAGTACTCCTACAGACCAGGCATCAGAGACGATATGGTGCATGGTTAGCAGTAACACGTACTCATTTTCGTCCAGTTGCAGCAACACTAATCGTAGCAACGAACCTTTGGCTAGATCGAAAGGTCGATTCGCTTCTGCTTGAGCCAAATTTTGAACTTCAGCTTCCCGTTCTGTCGGAGGGAGCGAATATCCTCCGGACACGCTTCGCGATCGCAAATCGATGACGGGTAAGGTCAAGCTTAAGGCGGGTTCAACGACCTGAAACGGTTGTCCATCGACGGCGATCAACCGAGTTCGCAACACTTCATGACGCCTAACAATCTCATTGAAACTTTGTTCCAGTGCGGTGACGTTGAGTAGACCTGTTAGGCTGACAGCGGCGTGAACGTTATATAAAGAGCTGTTAGGCTGCAATTGGTTGAGCAGCCACAGCCGTTGCTGGGCGAAGGATAGGGGTAAGTTTTTGTCCCGTGAAGCTGGCTCAAGAGGCGGAACGGCTAGTCCTGACCCAGCCTTTGTCGCGGTTTCAATCTGCTCTGCTAACCCAGCAATAGTGGGTGACTCAAACAAACAGCGCAGGGGTAGCTCTATCTGGAAGGTTTTGTACAAGCGGGACATCACTTGAGTAGCCAGTAACGAGTGTCCGCCTAAATGGAAAAAGTTGTCGTGGATGCCAACCTGCTCAAGATTCAGGACTTGAGACCAGATTCCAGCCAATAACTCCTCTACAGGCGTGCGAGGTGCAACAAAAGCTTCGTCCAATTCCGGTCTGAGTGTGTCGGGTGCGGGTAGCGATCGACGGTCTACTTTACCGTTAGGCGTCAACGGAAGCGCCTCCAGCATCACAAAAGCCGACGGCACCATATACTCCGGCATTTGCCCTTTTAGGTAATTTCGCAGTTCGCTACTCGTGGGGGCTTGCTGGGAGTTGGGGACAATATAAGCAACCAACTGCTTGTCACCGGGTCGATCCTCCCGAACTAAAACCACCGTTTCCCGGATACCAGAGTATTGACCCAAGACTGCTTCAATTTCCCCTAGCTCGATGCGAAAGCCGCGAATCTTCACCTGATCGTCAATTCGCCCTAGATACTCAAGCTCTCCATTGGGAAGATAACGTGCCAAGTCGCCTGTTTTGTAGAGGCGTTGGGGATTTAAGGATGAATCTTCTTTGCCTCCACTGCTCGCCTGCTCCGCTGCTCGCCTGCTCCTTTGGAAGGGGTTGGGAATAAACTTTTCGGCGGTTAGTTCAGGTCGGTTAAGATATCCCCTGGCAACGCCAATACCACCAATGTAAAGTTCCCCCGGTACTCCAATAGGGGTAGGTTGCAGGTAAGGGTCTAGCACGTAAACTTGAACATTAGGAATAGCACACCCAATCGGTACTTCTCGTAATCTGGCATCAACTTCCGCCATCTTCGACAGATGGCTGATTGTTGTCCCGATAGTCGCTTCTGTCGGACCGTAAGAATTCACGAGTTGCACTCTTTTGCCCACATGCTTCTGCCACATTACCAGCCGCTCCGGAAGTGCTCGTTCTCCGCCAATAATTACCAAGCGCAGTGGAGCGGGTAGCTGCAACCGTTTCTCAGATAATTCGACAGTGAGTTGATGCCAGAAAGCTGTCGGCAAATCCAATACAGTTATCGATCGCTCGTGGCATTGTTGTAAGAATGCTGGCACTGAATTCAACATGGAATCAGTACGCAGCACCAACGTCGCACCTTGCGTTAAGCAGGAAAATATCTCTTCGGCTGCGACATCAAAACTAATCGATGCAAATTGCAAGATGCGATCGCTAGATGAAATTGCATATTCAATACTTGCGGTCTCGGTGTAGTTCACTAAAGACTGATGTTGAATCATCACTCCCTTTGGCTGTCCTGTCGATCCTGACGTATAGATCCCATAAACCAGATTCTCAGGCGTAGCGTTGTTGACAAGATTCTCTGGACTTTCCCGGTCAATTACATCCCAATCCGCATCCAAGCAAACGACCTGAGTTTTGTTTTCGGGAAGCCATTCCCTCAACCGCTCTTGGGTTAACAACAACGAGAGCTGGGCATCCTTCAGTATGAAAGCCAGACGCTCTTTCGGATACGCTGGGTCTAGTGGCAGATAAGCCCCACCCGCTTTGAGAATTCCAACAATCCCGACCACCATCTCTATAGAGCGCTCTACACAGATGCCGACAAGTACCTCTGGCTTGACGCCCAACTTTTGCAAGTGGTGTGCAATTTTGTTCGCCCGTTGATTCAGCTCCCGATAGCTGAGGTACTCGTCTTCAAATACCACTGCAATAGCATCGGGTGTCTGTTCTACCTGAGCTTCAAACAACTGATGGATGCACTGACCTTGAGAATAGTTAGCTTGGGTGTTATTCCACTCTACTAATAGCTGATGCTGCTCGGCTGGTGTTAATAACTGCAAGTCCTTTAGGCGTTGCTCAGGATTAGCCACCATCCCTTCTAGCAATGTTTGGAAATGCCCCAACATGCGGGTAATCGTGGCGGCATCAAAGCGTCGGCGATCGTACCAAATATCCAATGACAGCTTTGCACCAATTCCTACTACCACAGTCAGGGGGTAGTTTATTGATTCCGCAAAGCGAAATTCGCGAATATCCAAGCTTTCACTTTGCTGCGCTAAGGAAGAGTCCACAGGGTAGTTTTCAAAAACCAAAATACTCTCGAATAACGGCATCCCCCGTGGCACATCACTCCAGGCTTGGACTTCTACTAAGGGGCTGTACTCATACTGTCGAGCCTCGATTTGTTGAGCTTGCAGTTTCTTTAGCCAAGGTAGAAGAAACTCCTCAGAAGGAACGCTTGTTCGCACTGGAAGGGTATTAATAAAAATACCCACCATATTCTCGACTCCCGCTAGGTCTGTCGGACGACCAGAAGAAGTCGCCCCAAATAGGATGTCTTCCTCGCCACTGTAACGACTCAAGAGTAAAGCGAAGGCTCCTTGTACAAGCGTGTTTAGAGTTAGCTGATGCTGCTGTGCCAGAGTTTTTAGGGCAGAGGTTGTGGCTTCAGATAGCTGGATTTGCTGCTCATCTTGGTTTTCTTGTCCGCTAGGGAGTGTTGTCAAACCCGGAGATCCCCCTAAATCCCCCTTAAAAAGGGGGACTTTGACTGAATTCTCCCCCCTTGTTAAGGGGGGCTGGGGGGGATCTGTATTTAATGGAGAAGTTTCAAAAGATGCCCTATAGGAGCCTCCAGAATTTCGGTCTACGTTGACTAAATTCTCCCCCCTTAATAAGGGGGGCTGGGGGGGATCTGCATTTAACGGGGAAGTTTCAAAACACGCCCCCTGAGAGCCTTCAGAATTTCGGTCTACGTTGAAGGAAGTCGGTGTAGTAAAACCTTTGAGATCACGCCGCCAGAAAGCCTCGGCTTGAGACAAATCTTGCTGCTGCAACCAAGCAATATAATTTGCGAAAGGTGTGGTGGGGAGTAGGGGCAAATTTTGACCTTGTTGCAGTGCGGAGTAAGCGTCAAAAACGTCTTTGAAAACTACGGCTGTTGACCACCCATCTAGAATCAGATGGTGTTTGCTCCAGATAAATTTGTACTGATCCTCAGCCAGTTGAATCAGCGTCAAACGCATTAACGGTGGTTTGTTGATGTCAAAATCCCGTTGGCGATCGCCTTTTAGAAAATTCCTCAGCAACTCTTGTTGCTCAGTTGCCGAAACTCCCCGCCAGTCATACTGCTCCCAAGGTAAGTTTACAGACCGATAAACGACCTGAAAGGGTTGATCGCGACGTTCCCAATGAAAAGAGGTACGCAAGACTGGATGCCGCTCTATTACTAACTGCCAAGCTTGTTTAAGCACTGAGACATTCAGGGAGTTGCTAAAGGTGCAACTAATCTGAGCAACATATACTCCTGAGTTCGGTGCATAGAGGGTGTGGAAGAGTATGCCCTGCTGCATCGGCGACAGGGGATAAATGTCTTCAATATTCTTTCTATTGTCCATTTAGAGTCACCCAGGAATTAACTAGAGTTCTGCAAGCAGTTCGTCCAGCTCTTTCGAGCTAAACTGCATTTGTGGGAAGTCTGAGGGCGTGTAGCCTCCAGCTTCGGGAGACTGACAGTGAGTAATTAGGTCGCGCAACGCTTCCACAAAACTCTGAGCCAGACTCTCAATCGTGCTGCGGCGATGAATGTTCTCGCTGTAATTCCAATCCAGTCGGAGTTGACCGGAAACAATTAACCCGTTAATCACCAGCAACCGATTCCGGCTTCCCTTTGAGGTGCGTTCTTGTCCACAAGACTCTTCAGCCGGGGCAAATAGTGAGGATTCTGATAAAAGTTGGTCAAACTGCCCCAAATAGTTAAATTTCACTTCCGGCTGCGGCAACGCTTCTATTTGCTCCCGCAATTCCCGGTTTCCGTTGAGATAACGCAGCACACCATAACCGATGCCTCGATTTGGAAGACCCCGCAGTTGCTCTTTAACTGCTTTCAGCGCCTCGACTGGGTTGGATGCGTCCCCAATATCCAACAGCACGGGAAAATGGGTGGTAAACCAGCCAACGGTACGGGATAGGTTTACATCGTTGAAAATATCTTCTCGTCCGTGACCTTCCAGTTCCACCAGCAGGGACGGCTCACCTGTCCACTGTGCAAATGATTGTGCGAGTGCCGTCATCAATACATCGTTGATTTGGGTGCGATAGGTGGCTGGAACTTCCTGGAGTAGAGCTTGAGTTTCTTCGACACTGAGTTCTACTGATACCGTGCGCTCTGATGCCACTGTGTTGTCGCAATACTGCAAGAGAGACCTCTCCCCCAGCTCCTCTCCTGCAAGAAGAGGGGAGTCCGACTCCCCTCTTCCCTCGTAGGGAAGGGGGGCTGGGGGGGTTAGGTCAGCCTTATCTAAGTAGTATTGAGTGTTGTCGCCCCCTACATAGTCCACTGGCAAGCGGGGAACTGATGTTCGAGCTTGAGCCAACCAATAGTCCTGCTCTTGCTGAACAGCTTCTGAATGCGCGTAATCCCTCAGTCTTTCCGCCCAATGCTTGAACGAAGTCGTTTTGGATGGTAGGGCAATTGCTTCACCTCGACTTAGCTGTTCGTAAGCAGTTTGGAAGTCTTCCAGCAAAATTCGCCAGGAGACGCCATCAACGACTAAGTGGTGAATGACAATCAGCAGGCGTTGAGAATCACCCAGATTAAACAGAGCCACCCGCATCAGCGGTTCTTCTGATAGGTTTAGGCTCGTTTGGAGTTCAGTTGCTGCTTCCTCGATGGCTGCTTTTTGCTGCTCTGGCGACAGTACCGACAAATCCAGGTATTGAAATGGCACCATCCCGTTGAAATCAGCATTAATCTGTTGCCAACCGGATTCAGCCTCAACAAACCGTAGGCGCAGAGCGTCGTGGTGTTCTAGCGATCGCTGTAAAGCCTTCTGCAATAGCATTGGGTCAAGCGCTTGTTTTACTTGCAGCAAAACCGCTTGGTTCCAGTGGTGGGAGTCAGGCTGATTTTGTTCAAAAAACCAGTGCTGAATCGGGGTGAGGGGGACTGAACCCGTTACCCGCCCTTGTTCCGCCATCACACCCTGACTCAGGTTAGCCACGGCGGCGAGTTCAGCAATCGTCTGGTTTTCAAAAAGTTGCTTGGGAGCGATTTCTATGCAAACTTGATGCGCTCTAGCAACGATTTGAATGCTAATAATGGAATCGCCGCCTAATTCAAAGAAGTTGTCGTGAATGCCTACTCGCTCGACCTTCAGGACTTCCGCCCAGAGGTTTGCTAGTTTTTCCTCTGTAGGAGTGCGCGGTGGTACATAAGCCTCTTTTAACTCAGGTCGGGACGCATCTGGTGCTGGCAGCATTTGGCGATTGACTTTGCCATTGGGTGTCAACGGTAGAGCCTTGAGCTGCACGAAAAACGACGGCACCATATATTCTGGCAACCACTCCAAGAGGAAGCTTCGCAACTCACTGCTAGTCGGAGCCGATTTGTGTTTGGGTACTACATAAGCCACTAGGCGCTTGTTGTCTGGTTCATCTTCCTGCACTATGACGGCGGTTTCACTGACGCCAGGGTGTTTCAACAAGGCGGCTTCAATCTCTCCTAGCTCAATGCGGAAGCCGTGTATCTTGACTTGGCGATCAATTCGTCCGAGAAACTCAAGGGTTCCGTCGGGTAAGTAGCGGGCTAAGTCCCCGGTTTTGTAAACCCGTCCAGAAATAAAAGGATTATTGATGAATTTCTCGGCAGTCAGTTCTGGTCGATGCAGATAGCCGCGTGCTAACCCTGCACCGCCAATATGCAGTTCTCCTGGTACACCAATGGGAACGGGTTGCCCATTAGAGTCGAGCAGATAGATTTGGGTGTTGGGAATGGGACGACCAATGGGAACTGTGCTGCTTTGACCTAACCCCCCCAACCCCCCTTCCCTGCAAGGGCAGGGGGGAGTCCGGCTCCCCTCTCCTGCAAGGAGAGGGGCTGGGGGAGAGGTATTCCTTGCACTATTGGGAACAGTGGAAGCAAATTTGGCAACGGATTTGGTAGTGGATAAATTGTTAGTGATTGCATAGGTAAGAACGCCGACGGTGGCTTCGGTTGGCCCGTAGTGGTTGAGAATTTGGCATTCTGGTGCTAACTGCTGAATCTGTCTGATTAAGTCCCAACTACAAGCTTCACCTCCGAGTACTAGTCGCTGGCGAGGTAGAAGTTGCTGGGGATTTTCACCAGTCAGTAGGGCTTTCAGGTGAGATGGAACAATCTTGATGCAGTCGATGGGATGGCGCTGGAAGTAGTCGGCTAGGGCTTGCGGATCAGAAGCGCGATCGCTACATACTATATGCAAACAACCACCACTACATAGAGCCGGGAAGATAACTGTATTACCCAAATCAGCGGCAAAGGTGGACACCGTTGCATAACTAGCACCAGTAGGAAGATTGATGGTTTCCTGGATGCTGTATAGATAGTTGAGAAGTTGCTGATGCTCAATAGCAACGCCTTTAGGGACACCAGTAGAACCAGAGGTGTAAATGGCATAGACTAAGTTCTCTGGTTTAACGTCGCTAGTTGGATTGCCACTGCATTCTCGCTCTATCTTCTCCCAGTCTGTATCCAGGCAAATAATAGTTCTTTGTTCTTGGTCATTCGTCAAAAGTTCTTTGCTCTTAACCAATGACTCTTGACTAATCAGCAATGATTGAGCCTCTTGCAACCGCAGAGCAATGCCAGAAGGGGGTAAGGCGGGGTCTAAGGGAAGGTATGCTCCCCCAGCTTTGAGAATGCCGAGCAATCCGACAATCAGGTCGAGGGAACGTTCTACAAATAGCCCCACCAACACATCCGGCTTCACTCCCAATTGTTGTAGGTAATGAGCTAGTTTGTTCGCACGAGAGTTGAGTTCGCGGTAGGTCAGTTGCTGCTCTTCAAAGACAACAGCAATGTTATCCGGTGTCCTGGCGGCTTGGTCTTCAAATAGTTTGTGAATGCAGGCTTCTTTGGGATAATCAACAGCCGTGTGGTTGAATTCAATTAATAGCTGCTGTCGTTCGCGATCGCTTAAAATATTTAAATTAGACGCCGCCGCTTCTGGCTTACTGATAATGCTTTCTAGTAAGGTCGAAAACCGTTCTGCCAGACGTTTAATATCATCTTCTAAAAAATAATTACTATCATATTTAAATGCAGCTACGATTGAGTCATCGTTACGATCACAGGAAAGTTTTACCTTAAATCTCTCAAGACAGATGTAGTGTTTGGAGAGCGAAAAATGGACATTAGACTTTAAGGATTGAGATGACCATTGTTCATACTCGAAGCCAAAAGGTAAAAAGGCTACATCTATACAATGCTCCAGCTCAGTAAAGTACTCTTGCCATTCGTAAGCCTCATGAACCGATTGATTAACTTGAGCGAGCAACTCACTGAATTTAGATTCAGCCTCGAAGTGGCAAGTTAAGGGTAAATGCTTGGCGAATAATCCTAGCGATCGCTCTAGCTCTTCATAGGGACGACCATCGAATGCCGTACCGATGATAATATCTTGCTGTCCAGTCAGCCGCCACAGTAGAACCTGCCAACATGTTAGTAAGACTGTAGAAACCGAAGTTTCACATTTTTGAGCTATTGCTTCAATTTTGGCAACGACATCAGGCTCAACTTTACACTCAAGAGAATTGAATTCAAATTGAGCGGGAACATTACTCAGTTTGTTCTCAAAGGGTAGAGCTAAAGTTGCTAGGGCAGAAAAATCCTGTTTGCTCCAGTATTCTTTGCCAGCTAATCCATCCTCATCTTCAAGTAATTGATTCTGCCATTCGGAAAACTGAACGTATTGCACGACTTCATCTTCATCCGATAGTTCCTCACCTTGAAGAGAAGCGGTATAAGACTGGCTAATTTCCACCACCAGATTTTTGAGTGTTTTACCATCCGCACAAATTGCTGGCAGGCTGATGAGCAAAATATGCTTTTGGGCTGACAGTATCAGCAGGTAAAAACGTAATAAGGTTTGTTCAAAATTTAGCTCTTGCTGTCGTTCTTCCTGAAGGATTTCCTCAATTTTGAATTCCTGTTGTTTGGAATCTAAACCGCTCAGATTGATATCACGACAGCAGAGGATACTGCTATCCGCAACGACTTGAAGCGGCGCTTTAATTCCTGGCTTGCGCTGAAAGGTTGTCCGCAGAATTTCATGCCGATTGATGACATTTTGCAGAGCTATCTTCAAAACTTCTGGATTAAGATTGCCTTCGATGAGGATAGCACCTTGAGTCTGATAAGCAAGACTATCTCGTTGCAACGACCATAGCCGCTTTTGTTGAGGAGAAAGTTGAAATCCCTCAATTATTTGAACTGCCATTAATTTCTCCTATTCTTTGTGTCTGCTCTTGTTTCGCTATTAAGACAACAAAGGAATTGAAATAGGGTAAAAGTCAAAATTCACTGATTTAATACTACTACAAAAGTCGCTGATAATTTCCTCTATTAAAGATTTATCATTTCCCCCATTGCTACTACAATCTTTCGCGAACCAACATAAGGATTGCGACTATGGGCGGCCAACAAATTATCCAACATGAGGATGTCTCCTTTCTGCCAAGGAAAACTAATTTGCGACTGCTGATAGATTTCATTAATTTCCTGGATAACTGATTCTTCAAGAGGAGAACCATCGCCGTAATAAACATTACGTGGTAGCTTTTCTTCCCCAAACAGCGACAACAGAGAATCTCGAACGGCTGAGTCTAAGAAGGATAGATGATGCAACTGAATTTGATTGAAAAAGACCAGTTCACCAGTTTTTGGGTGTTTGGCGATCGCGGGTCGAACTTGGCGAGTTCTTAACCCCTTCCCTGGAAGCCATTCAAAATCAATTCCCGCCTTGTCGCAATACTCTTCAACCACTGCTTTATCTGTGGTTCTAAAAAAGTCTTGCCAGCTTACATCTAGCCCTTCGATGTAGTTGCGGACATACATCAGCTGCTTATTAGCCAACTTTTCTCGCAGTTTTGGATCGAGAAGTTGATACATCTTCCGGCAATCTACAATTGGCGTTTCTCCACCTTGCTGCGCGGGTTGGACGCAGAAAAACCAAATTTTTAGAGGAAAACGTTGCAGGTGAGAACTTTCGTTATGGAACAAAATGGCTTTGTCTGCCGGATAAGGAGTAGAAGCATAAACTTTTCCGCCAACGCCTTCCCGTGGTAAGTCGCCATACTCACCGAATAACTCCGGACAAATGGCTTGAGCAACCGTTTCAAATTCCGATGCTGAATTAACACTAAAGCCTCGGAAGAGAATCGCTCCGTGTTTGAGTAACTGGGTTTCTATAAATTCGCGATCGCTTTTCGCCCAATCTACAAAATCAATTTCTCCGTCAGTGGGTTGGACTACTAAAGGTAACGTTTCCCCTGGGGTCAGGTAATCAGTTTTAATTAAGTCTCCTTGAGGCAAACTTACAGCTTTGGGTTTAACGCTTTTAAATTTGTTGAACTTGGTCTTTTTGCGTTGTTCTTGTGCTAAAAGTTGCTGTTGCTTTTCGGTTTCAGAGAGCATTTCTAGTGTCTTAATAGGGGTATCGGGTTGGGCAACAATGCTGCTCAATAGCATTTCAAAGTGACCTGACATCCGAGTGATGGTTGAGTCATCAAAAAGGTCGGTGCTGTAGTTCCAAGTCCCAACAATTCCTTGCTCCGTTTGTTCCATAAACAGAGCTAAATCAAACTTCGCCGTTCCGGTTTCAACCTCAATCGGGGTGAGGGTAAGCCCGGAAAGCTCCAAACTGGGCATGGGGGCATTTTGGAGGACAAATAACACCTGAAATAGGGGAGTATGGTTGAGATTTCGCTCTGCACCTAGAGCCTCTACCAACTTCGCAAAGGGCACGTCTTGGTGAGCATAGGCTCCTAACGTGACTTCGCGCACCCGACGCAGCAACTCCCGGAAACTGGGGTTGCCAGATAAGTCGGTACGCAAGACTAAAAGGTTGACGAAGAAACCAATGAGTGGTTCTAGTTCGCTGCGGTTGCGGTTGGCGACATCGGTGCCGACAACGATATCGTCTTGATTGCTGTAGCGGGACAGTAGCGTCTGAAAGGCAGCCAGCAGGAGCATGAATAGAGTAACTCCTTCCTGGCGGCTGAGGGTGGCGATAGCGAAGCGCTGCTGCGAAGCGCAGATCGCATCACTCAAGTCTTTGGGAAGTACAAAGCGACTGGTAGCACCTCGAAACGTCTGAACTTCAGGACGCGAGCGATCTGTGGGTAACTTCAGCCGGGAAGGAGCGCCACCCAACTGCTGCTTCCAGTAACTTAGTTGAGCATCCAATGCTTCCCGGAGTAACCATTCCTGTTGCCACACAGCAAAGTCTGCATATTGAATGGGCAGTTCTGGGAGGGGTGAAGGTTCCCCCCTGGTAAATGCTTTGTAGAGTGCTGCGACTTCCCGGACGAGTACCCCCATTGACCAGCCATCACTAACAATGTGGTGCATCGTCAACAGCAGAATATGCTCAGTTTCGCCTAATTGCAGCAGCGTTGCTCGCAGTAATAGATCTTGCTCCAAATCGAAGGGGCGTTGAGCTTCCTCCACCGCCAGCCGTTGAATTTCAACCTGTTGCTCGGCTTCGGGTAACTCGCGCCAATCTACTATCGGTAGCGGTAGAGTCATGCTAGGAGCGATAACCTGAATCGGTTGCTCGTTCCCCATCGCAAAGGTAGTGCGTAAGGCTTCGTGGCGGCGGACAATTTCGTTAAAACTCTGTTGCAATGCTGGCACGTTCAGCACGCCAGTCAGGCGCACGGCAGCAGAAATATTGTAAGCAGAGTTACCGGGAGCAATGCGATCGAGGAACCACAGCCGCGCTTGGGCAAAGGATAAGGGCAACTCCCCAGAACGGGAAACGGGTACTAGGGGCGGTATTTGCTGTTCCAATTGGGTTGGACGGGTTGCCTCAATTCCTTGACTCAGTTCGGCTATAGTTGGCGATTCAAATAGACAGCGCAAGGGCAACTCCACCTGAAACGTATCCCGTATCCGAGAGATTAGCTGAGTAGCGAGTAAGGAATGTCCTCCCAATTCAAAGAAATTATCGTCGATGCCAACTCGTTCTAGGTTGAGGACTTCTGCCCAAAGGTTTGTCAGTACTTCCTCAACCGGGGTTCGAGGTGCTACAAAGTCCGTTTCCCCTGCCAGCATCCTTGTGTCTGGCGCGGGTAAGGCACGGCGGTCTACTTTACCATTAGGTGTCAGTGGTAGAGCAGAAAGCAGCACAAAGGCAGCAGGAATCATGTAGTCAGGTAGCTGCTTTTTCAGGAATTCCCGCAGTTCATTCGATTTTGGATTTTGCTCCCCCCTTAATAAGGGGGGGATGGGGGGGTGGGATTTTGGATTGGGGGATTGCTCATGAAGGACAATGTAGGCAACTAGGCGCTGGAGTCCGGGGCTATCTTCCCTAGCCAGAACAACTGCCTGTTCCACGCCTGGGTATTGCGCCAACGCCGTCTCAATTTCTCCCAGTTCAATGCGGAAGCCGCGAATTTTTACCTGATGGTCAATTCTCCCTAAGTAATCGATGTCTCCATTAGGGAGATGACGCGCCAAGTCTCCAGTTTTGTAGAGGTATTCTCCCCTGCTCCCCTGCTCCCCCGCTCCTCCGCCTCTTTGAAAGGGATTGGAAATAAACCGTTCGGCAGTTAATTCAGGGCGATTGAGATAGCCACGGGCTACCCCCGCTCCACCGATGTACAGTTCGCCGGGAACTCCAATAGGAGTAGGTTGCAAGCAGTGGTCTAGTATGTAAGCTTGAGTATTGGCAATCGCACGACCAATAGGAACTAACCCATCTCCAGACTTCACCTGATAGAGGGTAGACCAGATGGTAGTCTCTGTTGGGCCGTACAGATTCCATAGAGAATCGCAGCGAGTCAGCAACTGATTCGCCAATTCCCGCGATAAAGCCTCACCCCCACAAAGTATTTTGAGCGTCTTGTCACCCTGCCACCCAGCCGCTAACAGCAGTCGCCAAGTCGCAGGTGTTGCTTGCATCACTGTAGCGCCAGAGTGAGTGAGCAGCTCTGACAACCGCCTGCCATCAGCCGCTACTTCCCGACTAGCGATGACCACACGCGCACCAACAATCAGAGGTAAGTAAAGTTCTAAACCAGCAATGTCAAAAGATAGCGTGGTGACACAAAGGAGTCTATCTTGCTTGGTCAATCCTGGCTTAAGACGCATGGAACAGAGGAAGTTAACCAGCGCACGATGGGAAATTTGTACGCCCTTAGGCTTGCCCGTTGAACCAGAGGTATAAATTACATACGCCAAGTTGGAAGAATTTAGGCTTTTGACTCCCCCCGTTGACCCCCCTGTGTCCCCCAACGATAAACGCTGTTTCTTATACTCCCCCCTTGCTAAGGGGGGTTGGGGGGGTGAATTTTCGATTAAGCTGCAATCATCGGCTTTTATTGCTTCCCCATCAGCATCCAAACAAATTATTTCCGCTCTGTGTTCGGGAAGTATTTCTAAAAGCCGCTGTTGCGTCAGCAGCACCGAAACTTGAGCATCCTCCAACATGAAAGCCAATCGCTCTTTAGGATAGGCAGGGTCTAGAGGGACGTAAGCGCCGCCAGCTTTGAGAATGCCGAGGAGGCCGATAAGCATCTCCAAAGAGCGCTCCACGCAAATTCCTACCAGCACCTCTGGTTTCACACCCAGCATTTGCAGGTGGTGCGCTAGTTGATCGGCTCGTTGGTCGAGTTCTCGGTAAGTTAGCTGTTGGTCTTCAAAGACTACGGCAATGGCATCAGGCGATCGCTCAACTTGCTCCTCAAAGAGTTGGTGAAGGCATCGATCTTGAGGATATTCAGCTTCAGTATCATTCCACTCTTCTAGCAGTTGCTGCCGTTCGCCTTCGGTCAACAGCGATAATTCACAAAGGCGCTGCTTTGGATTGGCAACCATGCTTTCCAGCACGGTTTGGAAGTGACCTAACATTCGGGTAATGGTTGCACTATCAAACCGACGGCAATCGTACAAAATCTTCAGTACCAACTCCGAACCAGGTAACGCGACAAAGGTTAGAGGATAGTTCGTCTTTTCAAACGCACGAACATTACCAATCTCTAGCTCTGCGACGCGCTCCCTATGGTGCGCCTCTACGGGGTAGTTCTCAAAAACCACAATACTGTCAAACAGGGGCATATCCCTGGGGACATTACTCCACCCCTGTATATCCACTAGCGGACTGTACTCATACTGACGTGCCTCAGTTTGTTGAGCTTGGAGTTGCTGTAGCCAGGTCACAAGAGACTCTTCAGAAGCCACCTGCACTCGTATCGGTAGGGTATTAATAAACAGTCCCACCATAGACTCTACTTTGGCTAGGGCAGAGGAACGACCAGAGACGGTCGCCCCAAATACCACGTCTTCCTCACCGCTATAGCGACTTAAAAGCAAAGCCCAAGCTCCCTGCACTAAGGTATTCAGCGTTAGATGTTGCTGTTGTCCTAGTGACTGTAATGCTGCTGTTGTTCTGGTTGATAGCCTAATTTCCTGCTCCTCGTAGTCTTCCTTCTGGTCGGGCAACTTCCGAAAAACCTGGTCTACGCTTAACGGTGTCGGAGCTGTAAAACCCTTAAACTTCTCCCGCCAAAACGCTTCTGCCTGAGACAAGTCCTGTTGCTGTAACCAGGCGATGTAGTCGCGGTAAGGACGAGGGCGTTCTAACGAGAGTTGCTGATCTTGGCAGAAGGCTTCGTAGTAAGCAATGACTTCCTTAAAGATTAATTGAGTAGACCAGCCATCGAGCAGTAAATGGTGATGGCTCCAGATCAAGTGATAGGTAGCCTCTGTTAGCTGGATCAGGGTTAGGCGCATCAGCGGAGCCTTGGACAGTTCAAAGCCTTGCCTTCGCTCTGCTTGTAGTAAATTCTTCAGCCGTTCTTGTTGCTCTATGGGGGAAATTCCCTGCCAGTTGTGTTCTTCCCAGGGCAGTTTCACATGCCGCCCCACGACTTGCAACGGCTTCTTAACCTTTTCCCAGACAAAGGCAGTTCGTAAGATTGAATGCCGATCTATCACCTGCTGCCAAGCTTGGGTAAATGCCGAAACGTTCAACCTTCCAGAAAGGTCAAAGCTCATTTGTTCGACATATACCCCAGATGATGGAGCGTAAAGGCTGTGGAACAGTATCCCCTGTTGCAGAGACGATAAAGGATATGCGTCTTCAATCGTTTTGACACTCATCGGGTTGCTCCTCCTTCAAACTCAACCATGCCCAATACTGCATCGAGTTCGTCTTGTCCAAGCTGTGCCAGTGGGAAGTCTGAAGGCGTAAAGCCGCCTACATCAGGAGACTGATAGTAAGCAATGAGCGATCGCAACGCTTCCACAAAACTTTCTGCCAGCCTCTCAACGGTGACTCGTTTGTGAATCGTCTCGCTGTACGTCCAATGCAATTGCAGTTGGTTCTCCACCACCAACCCGTTGACTTCTAGCAAATAGCCGCGACTTCCCTTGAGGCTATGAGCAGATCCACTAGACTCGTTTGCCAGTCGAAATAGAGGCGATCCTGACAAAACGCGATCGACCTGACCCAGGTAGTTGAAAAGTATCTCAGCTTGGGGACGTTCGCGCAGTTTTGTCGTAATGTCCGCGCGATCGCTAAGATAGCGCAGCAGACCGTAGCCGATACCTCGATTGGGAATGCGGCGTAGCTGTTCCTTGACTGATTTCAACGCCTCCCCTGGATGGGAAGTCTCCTCCAGATTCAACAGGATGGGAAATACAGTCGTAAACCAACCTACCGTGCGCGAGAGATCCACCTCCTCGAAGAGTTCCTCTCGCCCGTGTCCCTCTAGGTCAACGAGCAGAGACGGCGAACCCGTCCACTGGGCAAAAACTTGCACCAAGGCAGTTAGTAGCACGTCGTTAATTTGGGTATTGTAGGCTTGCGGTACTTCCTGTATCAGAGCTTGGGTTTCCTCTGCGCTAAGCGACACCGATAGGGTGCGGGCTGAAGCCTCGGTGTTGTCACCCGACCGATAGTCTACTGGTAGCGGGGAGACTCGCGTGCCGGATTCGGCAAGCCAATAGTTCAACTCTTGCTCTAGCGTTCCCGATTTTGCATATTCTGTCAGTCGCTCTGCCCAATCCTTGAAAGAGGTTGTCTTCGAGGGTAGATGAACGCTCTCCCCACGACTGAGTTGCTGGTAAGCCATCTGTAAATCCTCCAGCAAAATCCGCCACGAGACACCATCCACCACCAGATGGTGGATGACGAGTAGCAAACGCCCCGGTTTGTTAGCTCCAAGGTCAAACAAAGCGACCCGCACTAAGGAACCCTCTGACAGGTTTAAGCTAGCCTGCAATTGGGCTGCTGCCGCTTCAATTGCCGCTCCCTGCTCCAATTCCGACAGCGCCGACAAATCCACCCGTGTTAAGGGTACGGTTTTGACAAAATCAGCGATCGCTTGTTGCCAACGGGATGCCTGCTGCTCAAAACACAAACGGAGTGCATCATGGTGTACTAGCAGAGACTGCACTGCCTTATCTAATACCTCTGGGTTCAGTGCTTGCCGCAGTTCCAGCAAAACGGCTTGGTTCCAGTGGTGCGGTTCTGGAAGCTCCTGCTCAAAAAACCAGTGTTGGATAGGAGTAAGAGGCGCTATACCCGTTACTAAGCCCTGTTCTGCCTGCGGTGTCTGGTTCGTACCTGCCACTGCGGCTAACTCGGCAATTGTCTGGTACTGAAACAGGTGCTTGGGGGCAAGCTTAAGACCTGCCTGATTAGCTTGGGAAATAATTTGAAGGCTGAGGATAGAATCCCCACCTAGTTCAAAGAAGTTATCTTCTACTCCAACCGACTCCCGTCTCAGAACATCGCTCCAGATTCTGGCTAGCACTTGCTCGACGGCAGTACGGGGTGGCACAAAGGTTTTTTCTAGCTCGGATCTGCCTGTGTCAGGGTCAGGTAGTGCCTGACGATCCACCTTACCGCTGGGTGAGAGCGGCAATGCTTCTAAAATTACAAAGGCAGAAGGCACCATATAATTGGGCAGCTTTTCCTCTAAGAAGCGGCGCAGGTCAGTAATCGTGAGTGTCGGCTCTGGATCGAGGACTGTGTAAGCTACCAATCGCTTAGAATTGGGTTCATTCTCACGAACGACAACCACATTCGCCCGCACTCCTGGATGTTGCCCCAGAACAGCCTCAATTTCTCCCAACTCAATGCGGAAGCCCCGGACTTTTACCTGGTGGTCGATACGACCGAGAAACTCAATGTTGCCATCGGGGAGGTAACGGGCTAGGTCGCCAGTCTTGTAGAGGCGGCTTCCGGGTGCGTCGTTGAAGGGATTGGGGATGAAGCGTTCCGCCGTCAGTTCGGGGCGGTTGAGATAGCCCCGTGCTAGTCCTTTACCGCCGATGTGCAATTCCCCAGGTACGCCGATAGGAACAAGCTGCCCCTTACAGTCGAGTAGATAGATCTGCGTATTAGCGATCGCACGACCAATGGGGACAATAGGTAAATTGCTTTGGCGATCGCACTTCCAGAACGTGACATCAATGGCAGCTTCGGTCGGACCGTAGAGGTTGTGCAGTTCCGCATCCAGACGCGCAAAGAATCGTTGTTGGAGTTCCTTGGGTAGTGCCTCACCACTGCAAATAACACGGTTGAGAGATGTACACGCCTCTAGTCCTTGCTCTTCCAGAAAAATCTGGAGCATAGAGGGGACAAAATGGAGTGTGGTGATTTGCTGGGTAGCAATCAGCTTGACTAGGTAGGCGCTGTCCTGATGACCTCCCGGTTGGGCAACAACCAGACGCGCTCCATTCAGCAAGGGCCAGAAAAACTCCCAAACGGATACATCAAAGCTAAAAGGGGTCTTTTGCAGAACCCGGTCTGTTTCCGTTAACAGATAGGCATCCTGCATCCAGAGCAAGCGATTACAGATTCCCTGGTGGGTGTTCATTGCCCCCTTGGGTTTGCCTGTAGAGCCAGAGGTATAAATAACATAGGCGAGATGGTTAGCTGTCACCCTGCTAATTGGGTTTTCTTGGCTCTGCTGAGCAGTAAGCGAAGCTATGCCCGAAGGGCTTATCGCATCCCAGTCTGTATCCAAACAAATTACTTTAGCTGGATGAGCAGGCAATGTCTCCAATAACCTTGCCTGGGTAAGCAGCACTGGCACCTGAGAATCTGAAAGCATGAAGGCTAGACGTTCTTGAGGGTAGCCTGGGTCAAGCGGCACGTAAGCTCCATCAGCCTTGAGGATAGCCAGCAGCCCTACAACCATCTCTAGCGATCGCTCTACGCAAATTCCCACTAGCACATCGGGTTTCACTCCCAGCCCTCTCAGGTAGTGCGCCAGTTGATTAGCTCGCTGATTGAGTTCCCGATACGTTAGCTGTTGGTCTTCAAATACCACTGCCACAGCATCAGGTGTCCGCTCTACTTGGGCTTCAAATAGCTGGTGAATGCGTCGATCCGTCGGGTAGTCTGCCTGAGTTTGATTCCACTCCAAAAGCTGTTGCTGCTCGGCTGATGTCAACAGCGGTAAGGTACTCAGAGATTGGTCGGGGTTCGTAACAATCCCTTCTAACAACGTCTGTAAATGCCCTGTCATCCGGGTGATGGTGTTCGCATCGAATAAGTCGGTACTGTACTCCAGCGTTCCAACCAGTCTTCCCCCGACTTCCGTGACGCGCAGAGTCAAATCAAACTTTGTGGTGTCGTTGTCGATGTCTAGAGCATTCCACGTCAAACCTGACAGATCCAAGGCAGACATTGATACGTTGTCTTGCATGACAAACATCACCTGGAACAGAGGCGTGTAGCTCAGGTTTCGCTCTGGCTGGAGTTCCTCAACGAGCTTCTCAAAGGGCAAGTCCTGGTGGGCATACGCTCCTAAGGTGACTTCGCGCACCCGGCGCAGCAACTTCCGAAACGTGGGATTGTCGGATAGGTCAGTTCGCAGAACAAGGGTATTGACAAAACAACCAATTAACCCTTCTATTTCCGCTCGGTTGCGGTTGGCAATGGGCGAACCGACTACAACGTCCTCGCTTCCCGTGTAGCGGTACAGCAGTGTTTTGAATGCGGCGAGCAGGGTCATGAAGAGCGTGACATCTTCTTTTTGGCTCAGTGCCTTCAGTGCTTCGGTGAGTTCGGCAGTCAGGGAAAAGGATTGACTCGCACCTCGGAAGCTGGCAACGGCGGGTCGGGGGTAGTCTGTAGGCAACTGGAGGACGGAAAGGCGATCGCCTAATTGCTGCTTCCAGTAGGAGAGTTGATTCTGGAGTACATCTCCCTGTAACCACTGCTGCTGCCAAAGGGCAAAGTCCGCATAGTGGATTGGGAGTTCTGGTAGTGGTGAGAGTTGGTGGCGGTTAAAGGCGTCGTAAAGTGCTGTCAGTTCCCGAATCAGTATCCCAATCGACCAGTCATCGGAAACAAGGTGATGGATGGCGAACAGGACTATATGCTCAGTTTCGTTTAAGCATAGCAATGTAGATCGCAGTAAGCGATCGCATTCCAAATTAAACGGTCGTTTTGCTTCCTCACGAGCTAACCTTAAGACTTCAGCTTCTCGCTCAACCTCAGAGAATTCCTGCAAGTTCACCACGGGTAAGGTTGAGGTCGAGGTAAGTGCGATCGCCTGAAAGGCTTGCCCATCAACTTTGACAACATTGGTTCGCAAAGCTTCGTGACGCTTGATGATTTCATTCAAACTCTGCTCAAACGCCGCCACATTGAGTGACCCTTTCAGGCGAAGGGCAGTAGAGATATTGAACAAAGGGCTGCCTGACATTAACTCATCGAGAAACCACAGCCTTGCTTGAGCAAAGGATAGTGGAACAGGGTCGCTACTGTTTCTGCGAGAAATCCGTTCAATAGGCGAAGAATCTACCCCTTTCTCTTTAAGCAACACCTCAAGCAGCGCACGCCGTTTAGCAGAAAGCTTTAAAGAACTCATTTTTGTTTACGATGCCTCGATTAACTTAGTGTTTTTTCAGCCAGCATTTTGTCCACTTCGTCATCCGAAAGTTCAGCAAGACTCAACACCAGTTGAGCAATGGCTTCAACTTTGGCTCGCTGGGCTGAGTCTTGGAGAATTACCGCCACTTGCTCCGCTACGGTAGGTGACTCGAAGAAGTGTCGCAGGGGTAGCTCAACCTGCAAGGTTTCGCGGACGTGAGCCATAACCTGAGTAGCTAGCAGGGAGTTTCCCCCTAAATCCAAGAAAAAGTTGTCGTGAATTCCGATTTGCTCTACACCTAGAACTTCAGACCAGATGCCTGCCATGACCTTCTCAAGGGAGGTATGAGGCAGCACAAAGGATTTTTCTGGCTTGGCAATGATTGTGTCAGGTTCAGGAAAAGCTTGACGGTCTATCTTGCCATTTGCAGATAGGGGCAGGGTATCCAGCCAGACGAACGCAGACGGAACCATATATTCCGGCAGCTTTTCCCTCAAGAAACTTCGCAGTTCGTCAACCGCAGGGGCTTGCTCTTGGTCTGAAACCAGATAGGCAACCAAGCGTTCTTGTCCTCGCTGTTCGCCAACTGCCTTAACAACTGACGCCTCCACGGCTGGATGCTCTACTAAAGCGGCTTCAATCTCCCCAGGTTCAATGCGGTAGCCTCGAATTTTGAGCTGAAAGTCTGCTCGTCCTAAAAACTCAATCGTGCCGTCTGGTAAATAGCGCCCTAAATCTCCCGTTTTGTACAGCCGTTCCCCTGTGACTGGATGATTGATAAAGTTGGCGCGAGTCTTTTCTTCATTTCGCCAGTACCCCTTGGCTAGTCCCATCCCAGCACAGTAGAGTTCTCCTGGAACCCAAACAGGACAGTCTTCCAACGCTTCATTGAAAACGTAGTATTTTGTGTTGGCGATCGGGCGACCGTAGGGAATGCTTTTCCAGTCTGGGTTAACGGCTTCCACTGGATACCAGATATTCCAAACTGTGGTTTCGGTTGGTCCACCGATACTGACTAGGCGAACGTTTGTTGCCAGAGCCTTCAATCGATTAGGCAACGTAACCGACAGCCAATCTCCTCCCAGAAATGTTAGGCGTAAATCTGGAAGCTGCACGTCAGAACGACTGGCGGCATAGTCTAACAACATCTCCATCATCGGAGGTACGGAGTTCCAGACTGTGACCCGTTCCTTTTGCATTAATTCGAGCCAGTGAGCTGGGTCGCGTTGCGCTGAAGCGTCGGGAATGACGAGGGTTCCGCCTGCTGTCAAAAGACCGAAAATGTCATAGACGGATAGGTCGTGATTCAGAGCGGTGAGTGCTAATACGCGATCGCTAGAACTCACCTTAAACGACTGATTGGTGTGAATCGCTAAGTTGACAACGCTCTGATGAGCCACCATAACGCCCTTGGGCAAACCCGTTGAGCCAGAGGTATAGATAACATAAGCAAGATCATCGGGTTTTTGGACGGGTTCCAGAGGTTGGTCGCTTTCACCAGCTAGCTCCTCGTTGTCTAAACACAGACACTGAATTCCCTCTGGGAACTCTAAGCGCTCGCGCAAGTAAGACTGAGTTAAAACTAACTTCACTTCGCCATTCTCCAGCAGATACCAAAGGCGTTCTTTCGGTAATCCCGGATCGATGGGCAAATAGGCAGCACCAGACGCCAGCACACCCATCACACTGACAATTTGCTCCCAACCTTTCTCCATCACAATCGCAACCAAGGTGTTAGGCAATGCACCTAATTTCCGCAACCGATGACCGACTTGATTCGAGCGACGGTACAACTCTTCGTAGGTGAGGGTAAGGTGGGGTGTAATGACAGCAGCTTGCTGGGGACGCTGAGACACTTGGGCAGCAAACAAGGTGTGAGCCAGCGTTTCTGGCATGGGAACGGCGGTGTCATTGATGGCTGTTCGCTGTTCCAACTGTTTGGGCGGTATTAACTGCCGCCTTTGTTCCTGCCAAGCCTCTTCCTCAGTTGCCAGTTGCCTTAAAAGACGGCAGAACGCATCAAACATATCGTCCACCAGTCCGGCAGGAAACATGTCCTCCACGCCATCCCAGTTCAGAAACAGAGAGTCTTCTGCCTCCATATATTGACAATCCAGCCAAACTTGAGGCGTCTGGCTAATGGTGTAAACCACCTCTCCTAACTCTTTGAATAAGGAGGCTCTTGAGGAATCCAAATGGCTACCTACGGTTTGAGGCGTGGTGGTAAATACAACGGGTGCGATCGCTCCTGTTGTTCTGCCCTGAATTTTGGACAGTTCTCGCAGCACTCTTACCCCACTGACATATTGGTGTTCTAGGTCTTTCCAGAGTTGTTCTTGCAAGCGTCTGGCTCGATCCTGAAATGACTCTTGCCTGGAATTGTCTACTTCCAATAACGTAAATGAGGCAAACTCCCCGATGATGTCGTTGACTTGAGGATGTAACGGTAAACGATTAAAACGCGGCACGTTGAGCGTGAACCGAGGACTCTTACTCCAAAGCGTCAGAACCTCAGCATAAGCAGCAAGCAAAATTCCCGTGGGCGTTAAACCTGCTTTCGCGGCACGCAACTTCAACGGCTGCCAGATTTCCCGCTCTAGTTTCGTATCCCAACTCTTGAATTGAGGTTGTGTCAGTGAACCCGGAGCTTTCGCTAGGACTAAATCCGGTGGTGGCGGTAATGTGGGAAGACGCTTCTGCCAATAGTCTAGGGAGCGTTGGAAGGTTGGGGATTCTTGGAAAGCAATCTCTTCTAAAACGTAGTCTCGGAAGGAAAGCTCTAGAGGAGGCAGGTTAATCTGGGGATTTTGGTAGAATTTCACCAAATCCTGCAAAAGAACTTGAGCGCTCCAGCCATCAACGCATAAACCATCGACGCTGATATGCAGGCGAAAATGATGGTCATCGAGCTGAGTGGCGCAAATCTCAAATAGGGGGAACTGGTCAATCGGTAGAACTTGGTGAGATAAGCGATCGCGAATCGCTGACAATTTAGAGGCAATAGTATCCGAGTCTTGTCCCCGCAGATCTAACAGTTCAATGTGATAGGGCGGAACTTGTTCTAAAATCTGTTGCTGTCCATCCGAATGCACAACCGCTCGTAGCATGTCGTGACGTTCGACCAACTTCTGCCATGCCAGATTAAACCGCTCTAGGTCTAAATCGGTGCTTTCAATCTCGGTATAGACATGGATGGCAACATTCCCTCCCTCGAAGAAGCTATTTCTGCCAATCCAGTAGGCTTGCTGCATTTCATTCAGGGGAAATGGCTGATGTCGCTCCGCTAAATTGGGCGTTAGAGTCGGCAGAGGTTGGTAACGAGCGCTTAGGCGGTCAAAATTATATTGATTGAGAAACGTGAGGATTTCCGGTTTCCGCTCAGCCAGTTGAGCCTGCAACGTTGATGTCAACACACCCTTAGGAGCGCTACAGTGCAAGCGGTCGCCATCCACCCATAACTTGACATCTAAGCTACTGAGATCGGAGAGAAACTCTTCTATTGTTGGTTTCATAATGTTATTTCCTCACGTTCGGCTTCCGTATTAGCGATCGCGCCATCCGTACTGATAGAAGACTGAAGTTTTTGAATCCCGCGCATTTTAAGAGACTCCGCCATACCCGCCACATTAGGTTTTTCAAACAAGTTTGATAGGGACAGTTCGATCTCAAAGGCTTGGCGAACTTGAGCAATAACTCGCACAGCCATTAGGGAATCGCCCCCCAGCTCAAAGAAGTTGTCGTAAATCCCTACTTTTTCGATTCCCAGCAATCCTTGCCAGATATTGACCAGGGTTTGCTCAAGTTCATTTCTGGGAGCAATGTAAGCATTATTTAACTCAGGTCGTGAGTGCGTCGGTTCCGGTAGGTTCGCCGTTTCTAAGATTTCCGAGGACAGTAATGCGCCTAAATCTTTCTCTTGCTCAACCCGCATCTGAAAATTACGAGTTGATACCAGAATCTGAGGGAGATTAACCCCCAAAATACGACTCAATGCCTCTGCACCTTCTTTTGGTAAAATTCCTTGTTTAAGATTTTCTGCCTGCAAGGATTGAAGTTTGAGTGGTACGGGTGTATTAACCGCCATCCCGACTTCTTGCCAGGTATCCCAGTTGATACATGCAGTGAACGTGCCTTGTTGGGAGTAATTCCAGTGAGCAAAGGCATCAAGAAAGGCATTAGCTCCGGCGTAGTCTACCTGTCCGAATCCCCCCAAAATTGAACTCAGTGATGAGCAGATCGCTAAGAAATCCAAGGGGACATTTTTAAGTAACTCATGAAGAACCAGCGTTCCTTTGACTTTGGGAGCGAAAATCTTGGCGGTTTCTTCCAGCGTTTGGCGCTGAATCATGCCGCCTCCAGGTACTCCGGCGGCGTGGATTGCTCCATCAATTCGACCGAATTGCTTCTGTGCAGTTGCGATCGCTTTTCGCATCGGTTCGAGTTCACTGACATCAGCACTGACGACCAAAACCTCAGCGCCTAGTTTTTCCAGTTGCTGCACTTTGCGAATCTTGCGGCTGACGCTATCTTGCTCAGTGTGAGTCACCAGCCAGTTTTCCCATTCATCTCGATTGGGCAATGCTGAACGACTCACGAGGAGGAGTTTCGCCCGTACCGTCTGCGCCAGATATTCCGCCAGAGCCAGCCCAATACCTCCAAGTCCACCTGTAATTAGATAAACTCCCCCTTCCTTTAACCGTTTTGGTGTCCTTTTAGGAGTTCCATGCAATCGGACGGGTTCAAAGGTTTGTACCCAGCGATGCAAACCCCGGTAGCTAATAAGTAAGTTGGGGGACTGGGCTGTCAGTTCTGCTAGCAGCCAGTTTGTGAGATTTTGCTGTTCCCAAGTTCCTCTCGGATCGGGCGAACCTAACCCCCCCAGCCCCCCTTCCCTGCAAGGGAAGGGGGGAGCAGGAGCAATACTCCCCTCTCCTCGTAGGAGAGGGGTTGGGGGAGAGGTTAACTCAACATCAATGCTGCGACAGCTAATATTTGGATATTCTTGCGGAATGACTTTAACGGCTCCAAGTACAGTCGCTTTCTCTGGAGATAAACGTTCAAACCCTGTTACGGGCTGCAAGTTATTGGAGATGACCGTAATTTGAAACTGATCAGTGGTGTTGTGTTTCCCAAGGGCTTGGGCTAGAAACAGCAAACTGTAAAATCCTTTGGCTTGGCTTTCTTCAAGGGATTCAAGTTCTAATGTTGTGGTGTCAGGCGTGACACTCCATAAATGAACAATGGTTTTGGGCAGCTTGTTTTGTGCTAAAAGTTCATAGAGTAAAGCCTCATAGTCATCGCGTCGTTGGGGATTAAGGGTATATTCGCGTTTATTGAGTTTTTTCAACCCTGACCCAGCCCTGACAGTAATTACATCCCGCCCCTCAATTTCGAGCTGTTTTACCAGCGATTCACCCAAGCCGCACTGATCGACAAACACGAGTGTGCATGGTGCTACTAATCTCTGTTCGAGCAGGGTAGGAGGTACAGATTGCTTCCAAACAGGAAGGTAGAACCAGTCAGCAATATCCGGTTTTTTGCTCAAGGACTCTGGAGTTAAAGCGATCGCCTCCGTCCGTTTTTGAGGTTCAATCCAGTAACGCTGACGCTCAAAGGGATAGGTCGGTAAGGGAAGGCGATGGCGGCGCTCATCGGTATAAAATCTTGACCAATCCACCTCTACTCCAGACAGCCATAACTTGCCCAAGCTATTTAGCAAGAATGCAACATCAGACTGTTTATGCTTGGGATGGCGTAAGGAGGCGATCGCCACTTGCTCATCTTCCCGATTTAAATGCTTTTTGGCGAAGGTACACAAGCTACATCCAGCACCCACTTCCAACAAGATACGATTCGGTTCTTGCAACAACTGGGCAATACCCGCTGAAAAGCGAACCGTTTGGCGTAGATGCTGCGCCCAATAACTCGGTTCTGTGGCTTGGGCCGTTGTAATCCAAGTTCCCGTAACGTTGGAGACAAAGGGAAGTTTAGGAGGATGCAGTTTGACTTTTTTAACTTCCTCGATAAAAGGTTCTAAGATGGCATCCATCATCGGGGAATGAAAAGCATGGGAGGTATGCAGGCGGCGACAGTCTATCCCTTGAGCTACTAACTTGTTTTGAAAAGCATCTATAGCTTCTTGGGTTCCCGACACTACGCAGGAGGCTGGGCTATTACTAACAGCGAGGGATAATTGGCGATCGAGTCGGGCTTCCACCTCACTTGCAGGTAGTGAAACAGCCAGCATTGTTCCTGTTGGAAGTTGCTGCATCAGTCGTCCGCGAACCGCAACCAGAGCTAAAGCATCTTTAAGAGACATGACTTCAGCCAAACAAGCGGCGACGTATTCCCCAATGCTGTGACCAATCATCGCCTGGGGAGAAATCCCCCAGGACATCCATAACTGAGCTAGAGCGTACTCAATGACGAATAAAGCGGGTTGAGCGATCGCCGTTTGTTTGATCTCGGCTGCGGCTTCAGTATCAGATTCACTAGGGTAGATTAGCGGTCGCAAATCCAGCCCTAAATAAGGTTTGAGCAACTCACAACAGCGATCGACTTGCTCTTTAAACGTCGCCTCAGTCTGGTACAATTCTTTGCCCATATCCACATACTGAGTCCCCTGTCCGGGAAACATGAAGGCGATAGGGCGATCGCACGGTTCTTGAACGTGGGTAAAAACTCGTTGAGCATCTCGCGTCTCTAAGGCATTAACGGCATCCTCAATATCTCGGCATACCAACACTCGACGATAATTAAACTCTCTACGCCCCACTTGCAGAGTATGAGCAACATCCGCCAAGTTCAGTTCGGGATGCTGCGTGAGGTGTTGTAAAAGATTCGTTGTCGCCGTTTCCAACGCTGACTCAGTTTTGGCAGAAAGTACCAACAACTGCCAAGGACGAGAAGGTGTCGAAGCGGGTAACGCTGGGGCTTCTTCAAGAATTACATGAGCATTAGTTCCACCCATCCCCAAGGAACTCACACCCGCGCGGCGAGGAGTCAGCCCCGCTTTCCAGGGGGAAAGTTTTGTATTGACATAAAAAGGACTGTTGGCAAAATCAATCTGGGGGTTGGGTTGCTCGAAATTCAGCGTCGGCGGTAGGGATTGGTGTTTGAGGGCGAGAACCGTTTTAATCAGTCCCGCGATACCTGCGGCTGCATCTAAATGACCGATATTGGTTTTAACCGAACCGATTGCACAGCCAGCCTTTTTTTCAGTATTGGCGCGAAAAACCTGGGAGAGTGCTGCAATTTCAATCGGATCGCCTAAGGCGGTTCCAGTACCGTGCGCCTCGATATAGTTGATTGTTTCCGGTTCAACCTCCGCAAACATGATCGCTTCGGCGATCGCTTCGGCTTGAGCATCCACACTCGGCGCTGTATACCCAACTTTCCGAGAACCATCATTGTTGATGGCTGAACCTTTAATCACAGCCTGAATGCAATCACCATCGGCGATCGCCTCCGATAACCGCTTTAAAACCACAACCCCCAAACCATTGCCAATCGTTGTTCCCTGAGCCTGGGAATCAAAGGCGCGACAATGACCATCAGGCGATAACGCTCCCCCTTCCTGGTACAAATAGCCCGTCTTGTGCGGGACTCGAATTGAAACCCCACCCGCCAACGCCATATCACACTGATAATTCAGCAAACTTTGGCAGGCGATCGCCGTCGCCACCAATGACGTAGAGCAAGCGCTCTGAACTGTAAAACTCGCTCCCTTGAGATTTAATTTGTAAGCAACGCGGGTTGTGAGGAAATCTTTATCATTACCAATGAGCGTTTGGTAGCATTGCGCCGAACCCAGGCGATCGCGGTTTAAATCAAAGGAATAATAGTTACTCAGGCTTGCCCCAGCGTAAACTCCAATCCGACTTTCACATCGTTGGGAATCATAACCAGCACTTTCCAGGGCTTCCCAAGCACACTCTAAAAATAGGCGGTGTTGCGGGTCGGTTACTTCAGCTTCTCTAGGATTAATGTCAAAGAATGAAGCATCAAATAACTCAATGTCTTCTAATACTGCACCTGCTTTTACATAATTAGATTCTCTTAACACCGCTGAATCTATTCCCGCAGCCATTAACTCTTCATCCGTGAAGCAGGAAATGGACTCCACTCCATCGCGCAAATTCTGCCAAAATTCCTCAAGATTTTTGGCTCCAGGGAAACGTCCTGCCATGCCAATGATGGCTATTCCTTCTGTTGAATCGTATGCTTCTGCACTATCCATTAGCTTTTCCCTTCTCACTACACTCAATCTTTAGTGAGTGTTTTTTTGCTTGGTTAATAATTTCTTGCGTTTGTTGATCGCTTCTAATTGTTTTTGAACCCGGTCTTGTACAGGATCAAAAGCAGAACTTTCCTCTGATTTTTTACTTAAAGACTGTGCTAAAGAGCTGATAGTTGGGTTTTGAAACAGTTCTACGATGGATAAATCCCGGTTAAAAACATCTTGCAGTTTGTTATTAACCTGAATCATTAATAATGAATGACCACCGAGGTCAAAGAAATTATCGTGGATGCCTACTTTTTCTAAATGCAGCACCGATTGCCAAACCGTGGCGATCGCTCGTTCTACCTCAGAACGAGGAGCCTGATAAACCTCTTGCAAATCCGGACGATGACTCTCTGGTGCAGGTAGCCCCCGACGGTCTACCTTCCCGTTTGATGTCAGCGGTAGTGCCTCTAGCAGCACAAAGCTGGCGGGTATCATATAGTCAGGCAACCTTGCTTGGAGAAACTGGCGCAACTCGCTAATATTGGGCATTTGTTTGGGGTTGGGGACAACATAAGCCACCAAATGCAAAACACCAGGGATATCCTCCCGTGCCATCACCACAACGTCTTGCACTGCGGGATGCTGTCCCAACACCGCCTCAATCTCTCCCAACTCGATACGGAAGCCCCGAATCTTAACTTGCTGGTCGATTCGCCCTAAGTACTCTAAATCACCATTGGGCAGATAGCGTACCAAATCACCGGACTTATACAATCGCGCATCCACCTTGTCATCAAAGGGATTGCGAATAAACCGTTCGGTCGTTAATTCTGGGCGATTGAGATAGCCACAAGCCAAACCAGCGCCACCAATGTACAGTTCACCGGGAACCCCAATCGGCACAGGTTGATGATGCCGATCCAGCACATATACCTGTAAATCTGGAATGGGGCGACCGATAACACTGCTCATCCCGCTCAGATCGCTCATTGTTAGTGGGCGATAGGTTACATGCACGGTTGTTTCTGTAATGCCGTACATATTGACTAACTGAGGAACCTGGTCACCATGTCGCTCAAACCAAGGTTTTAAGCTTTGCACCTCCAATGCTTCTCCACCAAAAATGACTAGGCGAAGGCTCAGATCTGAGTTAACTCCTATCTCTTCAGCCCGAATCAGTTGGCGGAAAGCTGAAGGAGTTTGGTTAAGAACCGTTACCTGTTCTTTGCACAACAACTCGTAGAACGACTCAGGGGATCGACTAATCCAGTAAGGCACCACCACCAGTCGCCCACCATAGAGAAGAGCACCCCAGATTTCCCAAACGGAGAAGTCAAAGGCATAGGAATGGAAGAGTGTCCAAACATCCTGCTCGTTAAAGTGATACCAGGGCTGAGTAGCGGCAAACAGACGGACAACATTGGCATGGCTTACTAAAACGCCTTTTGGTTGACCCGTGGAGCCAGAGGTATAAATGACGTAGGCTAGGCTGGAAGGATTTTGGCTTTCGACTCCCTCCTGTGATTCCCCTTCCTCATACTCCCCCCTATCCCCCAAGGAGAAACGCTTTTCCTCATACTCCCCCCTTGCCAAGGGGGGTTGGGGGGGTGAATTTGAGCTATCACTATGAACTCGTATCGATTCCCAATCTGTATCTAAACAAACGACCTTAGCTGCGTGTTCGGGAAGTGTTTCTAAAAGCCGTTTTTGAGTCAACAGCACTGGTACTTGCCTATCTGACAACATGAAAGCCAGCCGATCTTTCGGATAGGCGGGGTCTAACGGCACATAAGCGCCTCCAGCTTTGAGAATGCCGAGTATCCCAACGACCATCTCCAAGGAGCGCTCTAAACACAAACCTACTAATACGTCTGGTTTCACGCCTAACTGTTTCAGGTAGTGTGCTAGCTGATTTGCTCGGTTGTTTAACTCTCGGTAAGTGAGTTGCTGGTTCTCAAAAACGAGAGCGATCGCATCTGGTGTCCGTTCTACCTGTGCCTCAAAGAGCTGATGAATGCACAAATCTGCCGGATACTCCGCCTCTGTATCATTCCAAGCAACCAGCAGTTGATGTCGCTCCGATGCCGTCAACAGTGGCAAGTCCGAGAGGCGTTGGTTGGGATTAGAGACAATGCCTAAGAGCAAGTTCTGAAAATGCCCCAACATTCGCGCGATCGTTGCCGCCTCAAACAAGTCGGTATTGTACTCAAATGAGGCAATTAATCCTTGCTCTGTAATGTCAACAAACAGGCTTAAATCAAACTGCGCCGTCAATGTTTCTACGTTTACCAGGCTCAACGCCAATCCAGGAATCTCCTCCAACTGCGGAGACTTCCGAAGCGCGAATGACACCTGAAAAAGTGGCGTATAGCTGGCATCCCTTACAGGTCGCAGTGCCTCTACCAGTTGGTCGAAGGGTAAATCCTGATGGGTATAGGCTCCTAAAGCCACCTGACGCACTCGACTGAGGAGTTCTCGAAAACTGGGATTGTCTCCTAAGTCGGTTCGCAGCACTAGGGTATTGACAAAAAAGCCAATTAGTGAGTTGAGTTCGCTACGGTTGCGGTTGGCAATGGGTGAGCCTACAGGAATATCGTCTTGTCCTGTATAGCGGTAGAGGAACGTCTGAAATGCTGCCAGGAGTACCATGAATGGCGTGACACCCTCTTGACGTGAGAGTGTGGCGATCGCATCCGTTAGAGATTTGGGTAATTCCAGCGATTGACGCGCCCCCCGATAGGTCTGAACGGCAGGTCTTGGGCGGTCAGTAGGCAGTTGTAATGAAGGAACACCGTTGAGTTGTTGTTTCCAGTAGGAAAGCTGAGTTTCCAGCAACTCTCCCTGAAGCCATTGCCGCTGCCAATAGGCAAAGTCAGTATACTGAACAGGCAGATCCGGTAGAGGTAAGGGACTGCTAGCTAAGAATGCCTTGTACAGGATTGCCATCTCACGGATGAACACCTCAACCGACCATTCATCACCGATAATGTGGTGCAAGGTCAGTAGCAGGACGTGTTCCTGTTCACCCAAGCGCAGCAGTTTGACACGCCATAACGGTTCCCTCGTCAGGTCGAAAGGCTGTTGGGCTTCCTCCGTTGCAAGGCGCTGTACTTCGGACTTGTGCCAATATTGTTCGCTTAACCTCTCCCCCAACCCCTCTCCTGCAAGGAGAGGGGAGAAATGCTCCCCACAGTATCGGGACTCACGCTCCAATTCCAGAAGTTGCTGACAATCCACTACCTGTAAAGCCAGCGTCACACAAGGAGCGATCGCCTGAACGGGTTGACCTTCTGCAATGCTGAAGCTAGTCCGCAATGCTTCGTGTCGCCGCACAATTTCGTTAAGGCTGCGCTCCAGCACCGTCACATCCAGCGAACCCTTGAGGTGAATTCCCACGGAAATGTTATAGGCGGGGTTGCCTTTCTCCAACTGGTCGATGAACCACAATCGTTGCTGGGCGAAAGAAAGGGGATGAACGTCAGAGGTGTTCTGAACTCGGTCGATGGATACTGATACAGGCTTCCAATCCGCCGATGTTACTTGGTTGAGTACTTGTGTTGTCAGTTGAGCAATGCTAATACCTTCAAAGAAATCAGCGATCGCTACCTCAACCCCAAAGTCAGCCTCAATGCGATTTTTTAGCTCGAAGACCATTAAGGAATCAAGACCAAAGCGGCTTAAAGGTGACTTGCCATCTATTGCGGACGGCGTTGCTCTCAGTACCTGCGCTACTTGCTCTTGAAGATAAGACTCTAAAAGCTGTTGGCGTTCTTCTGGTTCTACTACCAGTAAGGTTTCGCGGGTGAGGTTCCTCTCGTTGTTTACAACAATAGAGGTATCTAGAATACTGCTACCAATTACATCCAGTTCGCCTGCTAAAAACTTAGCTCGACAAGCACGACGTTGAATCTTACCACTAGAGGTTTTGGGAATACTCCCAGGCTTAATTAAAACCACCCCATAAACTTGCACCTCATGTTCTTCAGACACTGTCTGACGAATGGCGGCGATGACTTCCTCAACATCCGGTTTGGCGCGAAACTCCAACTCTTGCACCACCACCAGCCGTTCTTCACCCTCAACCTCTACGGAAAAGGCGGCGCTACTGCCCAATCGCAATGCTGAATGGCTACGTTCTGAGGTCAGTTCAATATCCTGCGGGTAAAGGTTACGACCACGAATAATAATTAAATCCTTAACTCGACCCGTGACGAACAGTTCCCCATCCTGCAAAAAGCCTAAGTCTCCAGTTCGCAAAAAAGGCTTTTTCTCCGCAGTTGTATCCGTATCTAATGGGTAAGCTTGAAACGTCTGCTCTGTCTCTTCAGGACGATGCCAATATCCTTGCCCCACACTCGAACCGGATACCCAGATTTCACCCACCTCATCAGGTTGGCAACGGGTTAATGTTTCGGGATCAGCAATAACAATTTGCTGCTCTGGTATGCTTTTGCCACAGCTAACAAAGGTGCAAACATCTTCGTTATCAGCATCAGCCGCAATAATCTGATGGCGTTCTAGAGCATCTACTCGGACAGTTTTGATAGTCGGCGGAGCGCTTTTGAGACTGCCGGAAACCATCAAGGTTGCCTCTGCCATCCCGTAACAAGGGTAGAAGGCTGACGGACGGAAACCGCAATCTGCAAATTTTGCCCAAAATCGCTCCAGAGTATCCTGCCGAATCGGTTCCGCACCGTTAAAAGCGACGTCCCAACTGCTTAAGTCCAGCGTCTGGAGTTGCTCTGGTGTAATTTTATGAATGCACAGTTCATAAGCAAAATTGGGAGCGCCGCTTGTCGTGCCTTTGTACTGGGAAATCGCCTGCAACCAGCGGTAAGGACGCTGGAGAAATGCGGCTGGAGGCATGAAGATGCAAGGGAAACCCCCATACAGCGGTTGCAGTATGCCGCCGATGAGTCCCATGTCATGGTACGCGGGCAGCCACGAAATAAATTTACTGCTGGGTGAATGTTCCATGATGCAGTAAGTCATGGCGGCGTTGTGGAGCAAATTGCCGTGACTCAGCATTACCCCTTTGGGCGTTCCTGTAGATCCGGAAGTGTATTGCAGAAACGCTAATGTATCTTTTTTTATAAAGGGCTGTTGCCAGTTCTCTTCTATCCCACTCGCTAGGTTATCGGTAGTCAGCCACTGCAAATTCCCCAAGTCAGCTTTTTCAGTCAGGAGGGATTGCACCTTGGAGTGAACTGCTGTTGTTGTGAGGGCGATCGCTGCCTGTGCATCTTTGGCGATCGCTTGGATTCTGGGCGTGTTGCGTTGGTTGCGCGGTGGATAAGCTGGAACCGCGACGACTCCAGCATACAAACACCCGAAAAACGCCGCCAGATAATCCAGTCCTGGGGGATAAAGCAACAATGCACGTTCGCCACTTAAACCTAAAGCCTGAAGTTGAGAGGCGATCGCGCGACTGCGCCGATCCAATTCTCGATAGGTGAGTTGTTCGCCTTCTATTTCTCCATCCGGCAAAAAGGTAAAAGCCAGTTGTTCGGGCTGCTGTAAAGTCCTTTGGCGTAAAAGATCCACCCAAGTCGAATAGAGGAGGCTTTCTGGAAACGCATTAAAAGATTGAGGCATATTATTCGGACTCGATTCGATGCGAACCTGACGTTTTGAATCTGGCGAGTTTAGTTAAACCCAATTCCGTCAAAGCGTTTGCTGTTTTTTACAGCCTTATTGATATCTATTTTCGATTAGACTTCGCTAACATATAGCAAATCCTTGAATTTCGTCAAGGATTTATCCAAAGTTTTATTGGCTATACTTTCAATTACGATCGAGTCGTTGCCGCTAAAAGCTAGCATTGGCAAAGCCTTTGCCCTCTAAAAACTTGCTCCACAGATGAGAGTTCTCAACAACGAGGGAATTTACTCTAAAATTTTTTAGCTTTCTCTCTTGACCTTAGTGATACTGACGTTTTATTCTTAGCGGGTGCTATTGAGAATAATTACTAAATTTCGTGGAGCGCAATCGATAGCCTGATTGCCTCTACTGTGGGTGAGGAAAAAAGATGGAACGAAAGCAACTACTCTTGCGCCTGTTACTTGCAGGTTCAGGGGGTGTTTTGGCAGGGCTGCTCATTTTGACTGAGGTTGTACAAGCGCTGGGTGTGCAGCGTCATGACTTCAGCACAAACCTTGAGATGACTTTAGAAAGAGATGATGCCGCATCTGAAGGGTTGGCGGTGAGTGAGGTGAAGAAATGAAACTGCATCTACCATTTTTAATTGTTGCCCTGCTCAGTATTGGCATACCGCCAGCAGTAGCAACGCCTAGGAGCGTTTCCGTCAACCCAGTCTCAGCGACAGCATTACCAGATGGGGAGATGGGAAGAGGGGGAAATGAACCTGTGAAGAGAAGTTCTCCTCAGGCTTCCAGTTCGCAATCCCCCATTACGGCAATTCCTCATCTTAGTGAGATAGAATTTCCCCTTACCCGTGCTGAGGGGCTATGGCAGTCACAATCAGCCAATTCATTACAAGTTGCTCAGAGCGAGTCCGGTGTTCTACAAGTAACGGGTGTACAGGTTAACCCCACAGACATCGGCTTTGAAGTCATTTTAGAAACCCCAGATGGAGAACTTCTGGACGCCGAAACTCGGAGTGAGGGCAATACCTTAATCGTTGATATCCCCAATGCGGCGCTAGTGCTTGTAGAGGGTGACGAGTTTCGTGAAGACAACCCAGCAGAAGGAATTAGTTCCGTTGTTGTGACTCAGCTCGATGGGAATAATATCCAAGTCGCTGTGACTGGAGAAACGGGAACGCCGACGGTGGAGGTGGTTCCGAGTCAGAGCGGTTTAGCTCTAAGTTTGGCTCCAGCGCTCTTAGATGGGGAAGAGGTTATCGAGGAAGAGGTTATCGGGGAAGACACAGAAGAAATTGAAGAAGTTGAACTTGTGGTAACGGCTACGCGCACAGCACAAGAGCTACCTGAGGTGCCGCGCTCGGTGACGGTGATTACCCGCGAGGACATCGAGGGACAAAGTAGCGTCACCAGGGACGTACAAGACATTCTGGCTCAAACGGTTCCTGGCTATGGCCCCCCCACTCAGAGGGCTTTCGGCGATACGACGGCTTCTTTGCGGGGTCGTGCTCCCCTGGTTTTGATTGACGGCGTCCCTCAGAACACGAATTCTGGTAATGCGGGGAGACAGCTAAGAACCATTGACCCCGCTTCTATTGAGCGGATTGAGGTGGTGCGTGGCCCCTCCGCTCTCTACGGTCAAGGAGCAACTGGCGGTGTGATCAACATCATTACACGCCGACCTGATGAGCAAAGGCTGACGACTACGGCAGAAGTCGGTGTAACGGCTGCATTAGGAAAGTTGCAAGGTGAAAGTTTTGGTAACTACCAAGAGTATGGACTTTCGCTCAATGAAGGCGATGTTGACTTGGTTTTTAATTTATCGCGGGAGGATACGGGAGCAACGTTTGATGCTGAAGGCGATCGCCTTGCCATCGTTCAGGGAATAGATGAAAGTGAAACCTTTAATATCCTGGGCAAACTGGGGTGGGACATTAGCGAGCAACAACGCCTGCAACTAAGTGCCAATTTCTACCGTAGCGAACGCAACACCAATGCGATCTCAGATCCGATCGTTGACGACATTCCTGGCATCCAAAAACCCCGCGCCATCGTCTTTGAAGAGGGGATCGACTTTATTGGTGTCTCCCCGCAAAGCGATCGCAATACTGTCCTCAATCTCGATTACACCAACGAGAATGTCTTCGGCAGTCAGCTTGGCTTGCAAACCTACTACCGAGATAACGTAGTTCGGACTGACGTCCGCGATCGACGAAACCGCGATCAGGAGATTACTCAAGGGATTGATGAAGCGGAAAATTGGGGAGCCAGGTTGCAAATTGAGACCCCCTTTAACTCAGAGGAAACAATCAGTCTGCTTTGGGGAGTTGACTACGCCAACGAGAATAACTCTTTGCTCCGAAATCTTTTCGATCCTGAATCCTTCGATGCCAGTGGGGGGCGAGTATACCGCAAAATCGGAGAGGTGACAGTTGTTCCTCCCTATGACGTTAAAAACCTAGGTTTGTTTGCCCAACTGCAATGGGAGGTGAGCGATCGCTTGTCTCTCAGTAGCGGAACTCGTTACGACCGCTTTGATATTACCGTTCCTAGCTACACCACTCTTTTTGGTGACCAAGCTGAAGGCGGTAAACGCAACTTTGATGATATTGTCTTCAATCTCGGTGCTGTCTATGAAGTCACTGATGAAGTGAGCTTGTATACCAACTATGCTCAGGGCTTTTCAGTGCCTAATCTGGTCGATGTTCTGTTTGCTCCATCTGCCGGATTCAACTTTGAAACCAGTGTGGGAGATCTGCAACCGCAACAGGTTAACAGTTACGAAATCGGGGTACGCGGCAACTGGTCTCAGGTGCAGGTGTCTTTAGCTGGTTTCTACAACCAATCTGATTTGGGTTCAGCCATCGTCCCCACCGATGATTTCTTTGACTTCGTCCGCGCTCCAGAGCGAATTTACGGCATAGAAACAACCCTTGATTGGCAAGCAGGTGGGGGCTTTTCCCTCGGTGGTACCTTGGGTTGGTCATCAGGGAAAGTCGATCTTCCGGATGATGATCAAGGGTTCTTAGCGTTGGGAAGCGATCGCATCCAACCCTTGAAGCTGACGGCTTATGTGGAGCATCAAACGACTCCAGGTTGGCGAAATCGCATCCAGGCTTTGTTAGTGGGTAGTCGCGATCGCGGTTTTGAGGACGGACTCGATCTTGCCCCCATCGAAAGCTACCTAGTTGTAGACTACATCGGCAGCATTCAGCTTGGCCCTGGGGCGCTGCAAATCGGCATCCGGAATCTGCTCAACAACCAGTATTTCCAAGCCTACGACCAATCACTACGGAGTGA
The DNA here is from genome assembly GCA_019359445.1 of Kastovskya adunca ATA6-11-RM4. Lineage (GTDB taxonomy): Bacteria > Cyanobacteriota > Cyanobacteriia > Cyanobacteriales > Coleofasciculaceae > Kastovskya > Kastovskya adunca. The sequence continues at coordinate 96,776 of JAHHHJ010000012.1, forward strand.
CGGCTTGGAGAGTTTTGTCAGTCCAGCCAGTGGCAGAACCATCAGTGTCGGCTACCGTGTGAGTTGGTGATTCAATGATCAAGATGGTTTACCGAAAGTCTTTAATCCGTCACAGGAAGAAGTGGAGCCACGCTATCCAAATTTGTCTACTGGCGCTGTTGAGCTTTGGACTAGTTTGTGCTTGCAGTGGTAGTTTACCTCAAGATTCTGCTGCTCCTGGCTCACCGTTATCTGAGTCGGTGCAGGTTGTATCTCCTGCAAAGACAGCAAGTGAACCAGACTCCCCCTGCCGAATGGTCAAGCACGCTCTGGGTGAAACCTGCGTTCCCGCTCACCCCCAGCGAGTTGTGGCGCTAGTTAGCAGTGCAGTCGTCGATCTTTTATCTTTGGGTGTTCAGCCTGTTGGTGCCGTATCAAATGTGCCCTCATTCGTACTCGACCAACTTAAGGATGTGGAAATTCTCGGCTACAGCGAACAAGTAAACCTTGAGACGATTCTGCTTTTGAAACCTGACCTAATTCTGGCTCAAAAATGGAACGCCCAGCCAGTTTACGACAAGCTCTCGAAAATTGCGCCTACGGTTGTTAGCGATTACCGCATTGGTGAATGGAAACAATCGTTTGCGCTACATGCCGAGGCGCTAGGGATGACTGATAAAGCAAATCAATTGATGGCTGAATATGACCAGCGTATAGAACGCTTCCAAGCTCAGATGGGAGATCAACTGAAGCAAACCGACGTTTCACTGATCGGTGTTTATCCGGAGGGCATTTTTATCTACTTCCAGAATTCCTTTGGCGGCACAATTTTGCAAGACATCGGTTTACCTCGCCCACCTGTTCAAATTCGGGAAAAGAGCAGACGGATTGGGGAGCGTATTAGCAAGGAACTGATGCCCTATGCCGATGGGGATGTCATATTCGCGTGGAGTTACAGTGATACTCTAAAAACCCTGGGAGCAGCACAAGAGAAGCTAGATCGGCTCAAGTCTGATCCCCTGTGGTTGAAGTTGAACGCCGTTGAGCAAGACAGGGTTTATCAGGTGGGAGACCATTGGACTATTGGTAGCCCCCTGACAGCTAACCTCGTCCTCGACGATCTGTTTAAGTACCTGATCGAGGAACGGAAATTGTCGAGCCAGACGCAATGAGGATAGTAAAGCAGCTTGCTAGTATGCGTACCTTTTTGATCATCTGGAGTGGTCAGACTGCCTCCCTCGTCGGCAGCTATATGACTACCTTTGCCCTGACCCTCTGGGCTTGGGAACTCACAGGACAAGCCACCGCCTTAGCCTTGGTTTATTTCTTCAACCGTCTATCAAGCGTTTTGATTTCCCCCGTGGCTGGGATCATTGTCGATCGCTGGAACCGTAAATTACTGCTGGTCGCCAGTGATGCGGTAGCGGGTCTTTCTACACTGATCATCCTTTTGCTCTATCTGACTAACAACCTGCAAATTTGGCATATCTATATCACTAGCACCCTCAACGGTGCGTTTGGTTGCTTGCAGTTGCTCACCTACTCTGCCTCAGTCTCGCTGCTAGTTCCCAAGGAGCAATATGGGCGCGTCAGTAGCTTAGATTTTCTATCAAGTTACGGTGCTGATATTATTGCCCCGGCTTTGGCAGCGTCGTTCTACTATGTCATTGGTCTGAGGGGAATTCTGTGCATTGACTTGATGACGTTTGCGATCGCTGTTACCACACTACTCCTCGTACCCATTCCCCAACCTCCCCTCACGGCGACAGAACTGCAACCCCAAAAGAATATTTGGCAAGAACTATTCTTCGGCTTCCGCTACATCTTGGGGCGTCCTAGCCTGATGGCACTGGTTGTAGTGATGTCGTTGTTCCAGCTAGCTCATGACTTTGGCGCGGCTGTCTATTCACCACTAGTTCTTGTCCGCTCCGATAACAATGCCAGCGCTTTAGCAAGCGTGTCGATGGCAGCAGGCGTCGGGGGTGTGTTCGGAGCATCGCTCATGAGTACCTGGGGTGGGCCCAAGCGCCGCATGGACGGTGTGCTCATGAGCATGGTGGGGGCGGGTTTGAGCAAAACCGTATTTGGACTGGGTCAGAACCTGTCGGTTTGGGTTCCCGCTCAATTCTGTTCATCGTTTAATTTCCCCTTTCTCGGCAGTTGCTCTCAAGCTATTTTGATGAGCAAGGTAAAACCTGACTTGCAGGGGCGAGTGTTTGCTGCCAATTCCATGAGCGTGATGGTGACTTCACCCATCGGCTACTTGCTCGGAGCACCTCTGGCGGATTACATCCTCGAACCCGCCATGAAACCGGGAGGCAGTCTCGCCCCTGTGTTTGGCGGGATATTCGGCACAGGGGCAGGTGCAGGGATGGCACTCCTGTATGTGTCCTGTGCTATCTGCATGTTGCTCATTGGCTTGGCAGGATATGCTTTCCCAATATTGCGTAATGTCGAGAAGGTAATGCCTGATCACGATATAGCGATTAGCTAGTACAGGCATTTTGCCTGATTAATCTCTACACGCAGGTAATACCAACTTTAATTAGTGTTGGCGACATCTTCGATCCCCCCTAGCCTCCCTTAACAAGGGTACTCAGTAGACCTCTTGCAAAAATGTACCAGACCCCTCCCCAACCCTCCCCTTAGTAAGGGGAGGGGGCAAGATTTCAAGTCTCCCCCCTTACTAAGGGGGGTCTATTCGACTTATGCAAGAGGTCTAGTATGATCAAGTCCTTTTTTGTGTCCTTTGCGGAGCAGATAGTTGAGTGGCAATGGAAAATTTCGGACAGGCAAAGTTCAAGTGGCTAAAGCGCATCTTAGAGCTTTAGTTTGATTATTATTGCAATTTAGTTACAATACGTCTTCTGGAAATGCGATCGCGGTTTCCTATGATTAGAGATAAATTGCGATCGCGATCGCCAAAAAAAAATAGGCTTTATGAAGAAACTGATCAAAGGTCTGCGCCAGTTCCAAAGCGGCTACTTCAGCACGCACCATGAGTTGTTTGAGCAACTCGCTCACGGTCAGAAACCGAGAGTGCTATTTATCACCTGCTCAGATTCGCGTATCGACCCGAATTTGATTACTCAAGCTGGTGTCGGCGAACTATTTATTATTCGCAATATTGGTAACATGATTCCGCCCTTTGGCGCAACCAATGGTGGCGAAGGCGCAGCGGTTGAATACGCCGTTCATGCTTTAGGTATCGAGCAAATTGTTGTCTGCGGTCATTCCCACTGCGGCGCAATGAAGGGACTGTTGAAATTGGACAAATTAGCTGAAGAAATGCCGCTAGTTTACGAATGGTTAAAGCACGCAGAAGCAACTCGGCGGCTGGTTAAAGATAACTACACAAGCCTCGCTGGGGAAGAACTTCTGGACGCCACCATTGCTGAGAACGTGCTAACCCAAATCGAAAATCTGCGGACTTATCCAGTAATTCGCTCCAAACTTCACCGAAAACAGCTATCTCTCCACGCCTGGGTCTATCAGATTGAATCAGGTCAGGTTTTGGAGTACGATCCTGTTCTTCACGAGTTCGCGGCACCCTACAGTGAACTTCGCTCCTATGACGATCAGCCTGTAGTATCTAACACTGAGCGAATTCCATCCATGCGGATATCTTCTGAGCAGGCAGAAAGAATTTACAGGGGTTCTACCGCGCGATGAAGGTGCGGGTTATAAACCTTTTATCTGCTGGTATCTACAATTTCAATTATTAGGAACCAGCAGCCGCCGCTCCTCTATTGCTCTAGCCATGATTTGCGATCGCGACCCTTGGTCTCATACTTAATATCTTCTTTAGCGGTATCTATCAAGCTTTCAAATACGCTAGTCATTGCCTCAGATGTAGATTGCTTGGCGTTCGTAATTACATCAGGTTTAAATGATCCATTGTTGATAAAAATGTCAGTGGCACCAGGAGGCGGAAAACTATCCAAATCTTGTACTACAGACTTTGTTAGATTTTGATGTATGTAAAAATTTATGTTTTCTGTAGTATCAAAACAAACGGGTTTTAAAACGCGACCGCTCCGGATGCTGCTGCTGTTTACTCTCGTCTTTACCTTACTGACAGGCATCCACAGCCTCGCCGCTGAGTCGAAGAAAACTGAAATTCTTTGGGATACCTATGGGGTGCCTCATATTTATAGCCAGAATGCAAAGGAGCTGTTCCACGCCTTTGGGTGGGCACAGATGCAAAGTCACGGCAACCTGATTCTGCGTCTCTACGGACAGGCTCGCGGACAAGCAGCAGAATACTGGGGCGAAGATTACTTAGAGTCAGATCAGTGGGTGCAAACCCTGGGCGTTCCCGATCGCGCTCGTCAATGGTACAAGATGCAAACCCCAACCTTTCGCCGCTACCTAGATGCCTTCGCCGACGGGATTAACGCTTATGTCAAAGAACACGGCGAGCTGATTGATGATGAAGTTGAGACTGTGCTGCCAGTGAGTGCAGTGGATGTCCTGGCTCACCTCCAGCGTGTGCTTCATTTCACCTTTGTAGTCAATCCCGATCACATAGAAGACATTAGCGAAGAGCCGGACTCTGCTAGTGCGGCGTCTGGGCAAAAAATGGGTTCTAACGGTTGGGCGATCGCCCCTTCCCGTTCTGCCAGTGGAAACGCGATGCTGTTGGCAAACCCACACCTGCTGTGGTCAGATTTATTCCTCTGGTATGAAGCTCAACTGACTGCCCCAGGTATCGATGCTTACGGAGCCTCACTTGTCGGTATCCCTGTCTTGAGTATTGCATTCAACGATTACCAAGGCTGGACTCACACGGTAAACACCCATGATGGGTGGGACGCCTATGAACTGACCCTCGCCAATGAGGGCTACCAGTTTGATGGTAAAGTTCGAGCCTTTGAGACAGAAGAACGAACCCTGAAAGTTAGGCAGGCTGACGGTACTCTGCGTCAAGAACCATTAATAGTGCGACGCTCTGTTCATGGGCCAATTGTCACCCAGAAAGACGGCAAAGCCATTGCCTTACGGGTCGTCGGACTTGACCAGCCTGGGGCATTAGAGGAATGGTGGGATATGGCGCGTGCCAAGAACCTAGGTGAGTTTGAAGCCGCTCTCAAACGCTTGCAGATTCCGATGTTCACTGTGATCTATGCAGATCGAGACGGTCACATCCTGCATCTGTTCAATGGTCAAGTACCCGTCCGAACTCAAGGCGATTTTGAATCTTGGTCGAGGATTATTCCTGGCGACACATCGGCGACGTTGTGGACAAAACTTCACCCCTACCGCGATCTACCCCGCGTACTCGATCCAGCAAGCGGCTGGCTACAAAATGCCAACGATCCACCCTGGACAACAACCTTTCCACCCGCCATCAATGCGGATAACTATCCACCCTACATGGCACCACAGGGTTTCATGTCGTTCCGGGCGCAGCGCTCTGCCCGTATGCTTGCTGAAGATGAACGCATCTCTTTTGAGGAAATGGTGGAGTACAAGCACTCGACACGCATGGAACTCGCCGATCGCTTACTCGATGATCTGATTGCGGCTGCACGACAAGAAGGGGGAGAACTGGCGCGTCGGGCGGCTGATGTCCTCAGTGATTGGGATCGTCAGGCGGATGCAGATAGCCGGGGTGCAGTCCTTTTTGCCTTCTGGGAGCAAGCGGTAGATTCCTCTACCTTGTTTGCTGTTCCCTGGAATGAGAATTCTCCCTTCTCGACACCGAATGGTCTTGCCGATCCGCCTAGTGCTGTGGCAGCCTTGGAAGCTGCTGCTACTAAGGTCGAGGCGGACTATGGAGCGCTGGATGTGCCGTGGGGGGAGGTTTTCCGGTTGCGGGTTGGCGATGCAGATTTGCCTGCCAATGGGGGTGCCGATGACCTGGGTATTTTCCGAGCGCTGTGGTTTGTGCCATCAGAAGACAAGCAGTTTGAGGCTATTGGTGGAGAGTCTTATGTTGCGGCGATTGAGTTTTCTAATCCAGTCCGGGCGATGGCGCTGACGAGTTACGGTAATGCAACTCAACCGGGAGCGCTCAATAAAGGCGAACAGTTGCAGCTATTTGCCAACAAACAGTTACGACCTGTTTGGCGATCGCGTCAGGAAATAGAAGAGAATCTGGCTGGGCGTAAGGTGTTCTGAGTTAGGCTCGTGGATCAATCAAAGTTTACATGGCAACACAAAGTTTGATTGATTCCCGTCTACTTGCTTGCACCACCACCTCTGGCATCTGGGAGTCGATTGCTATAGTTGACAAGAACTCGCCCTACACTCAACCTGCAAGCGATCGCCCCAATGACTCAGCAAGATACAGCAATAGGCTTGGGGTTACACAATGTAGCAACATAGCTGCTTACATCTCCACAGGCTTAAATACCTAAAACAAGTCTCGCCGCAAATCGGACGCCAAAATTTGCCAAACCGGAGACAAAGGAAAAAAGCCAGAGTGGTATGCTACTGACTTACGCTAAAGGTGGTGTTGCTGCCCCCTTTTATTGAGCGCTTGCTGGTCAGTATTTATGAGCGATCGCGTATTCAAACTCCTCTTGATTGACGATGACCCCATCTTCCGGCTCGGTCTGCGTACCGCTCTGGACACCTTTCCCGATTTGCAAGTTGTTGCTGAAGCGGATACGGGGACAGCCGCGTTAGAACTCCTCGGTCGTCGGAGCGCTCAAGAAGCCATAGATTTGATAGTTTTAGAGCTGAACCAAAAGCGCTATAACCCCAACGAACTTTCCGGACTGCAACTCTGCCAGCAGCTCAAGTACCGCTACCCTCGCCTCCCCATTCTCCTCCTGACTCCCCAACTCACCCAAGAGCAACGGCTCAATGCCAGAGCGGCAGGAGTGGATGGCTATTGTCCCAAAGGGACAGACATCTCCGAGCTAGTGACGGCGATGCGTCAACTCTGTGATGGACAACCCCACTGGGTAGATCTACCTATCGCCTCAGTGCCGCAAATTAGCTCAGTTCGCCCTCCCAGTTGGCACGGTAGACTTCGCCAATCGGGGTTGCAGCAGATAGAAGACGAGATCATGGGGGTAAATACCCAACTGCAAAAGCCGCAACTATCAACCTTCGATTGGCTATTTTGGAGCGGACGGCGCAGAGAACTGGTAGCCGCTCGTTGGATTGTCAATCAACTCTTACCCACCGATGTCCTTGTCGTCGAACCACCACGCGATACACCAGCGAATCGACCGCGAATTGAACCACCAAGCCGCAGAACGCGAGCCTCGCTGCAAAGCACCCCTAACGAGCAACTCCCACCCGCTGAAGCCCCTGCTATAGAGCCAGTCAGGGCCCAGTTGAGTGTCAACGCTCAGGAACTTGCCCTCTTTGATGTTGTAGCAAGCCAAACCTCCGGCGTCCGCAACCTCACAGACATTCCTTTAGAAATCGACATTCTCCAGGAAGAACGCCAGCGAGACTTGCTTTATATCGTCCTGGAAAAATTTCAGGAAATCCTTGATGACTTGCGCTTTTCCCAAATTAGCCCAGAGCAAGTCCCCTTAATGCGATCGCGTATTTTAATCGATTTGTGGCAGTCATCCCTGACCGACTTTTTTGGCAAATACTACACTTTGCCCTTAAACAGAGGCGATTTTGAAGTAGTTGATGCCTTGCTGCAAGATGCCCCAGTGATCAATGACCAGATCTTAGATAAAATTCCTTTGGTAACTGAGTTATTGTTGCATCGCTTGTTTCAGGCTTCCTTGGTGGTTGATAATGTTTCCTACAAAGCAGAAACACCAGAAGCCAAAGCACGGGCAGAAGTCCTACTCCAAAATCTAATTGTCCAAGTTGCCAATGCCGTTGTGCAGCCGCTTTTGAATAATTTGGCGGACGTAGAAACGATTAAGCAAAGCTTTTTTAATCGGCGTATGCTTTCCTCGCGGGAGATTGCCCGCTTCCGCAATGACTTGTCCTGGAAATATCGCACCGCACAATGGCTTTGGGAGCCAAAATCAATTTTTGAAAGTCGCTATTACTTATTTGTCCTCAGCAGCATCGGGATTAAACAAATCTCAATTTATGCCCCTCGCCGCCAAGAACTGCAAGAACTCCGAGGCTGGCAGCTTGCCGTCACAATAGCACTCGAAGGTAGAGATGCGATCGCTCCCCGTCTGCGAGGTACTGTGGGTTTGCTCGGCAAAGGTACCGTCTATACCCTCACACAAGTACTAGGTAGAGCAATCGGTCTCATCATTCGTGGCGTGATTCAAGGCGTCGGTAGTGCCCTGCAAGACACCCGGTTCGGTAAAAACGGCGAACGAGGCAAGTAGAAACTTGTATGCCTCTCTACCATCCACTAAAATCAGGCGATCGCTAGTAATTCAGACCTGTTGTTTGCTCCCCCTCTTTAAGAGTGACTAAGATTTCTATTCTCCCCTTTTTAAGAGTGACTAAGATTTCTATTCCCCCCTTTTTAAGGGGGGTTAGGGGGGATCTAAATGTAGCCCCTTAAAAGAAAAATAGTATAAGTCAGCACTTCAAACTCTAACTCGTGGAAGAAGTCGCTAACTTTCGTTTGTGTCAACTTGAGCGTAAAACTTACAAGTTCAAGGACAACAGACTTTATGACACTCAATCCTGAAACGCCTCAGCGTAGCAAACTGTTAATCGCCGCTGGTTTCTTGATTGGCGCGGGGATGTTGGGAGGATTTGTTGATGGCATCTTCCTGCACCAAATTTTGCAATGGCATCACATGATCACCAATGTTCAACCCGCCACGAATCTTTCTAGTTTAGAACGCAATACCCTAGATGATGGTCTTTTTAATCTCGGTTCTTGGATCGTAACTCTCACTGGTATCGCTTTGCTGTGGCGTGCGGGGGGACGTAGCCATGTAATTTGGTCGTCGAAGGTTTTTGGCGGTTCTTTACTCCTCGGTGCTGGGTTATTTGATTTAGTTGAGGGGTTGATCAACCACCAAATTTTAGGAATTCACCACGTTAAACCGGGAATAAATCAGTTAGCTTGGGATTTAGGATTTCTTGGTTTTGGGATAACTTTGATTGCAGTCGGCTTGATTATGTTGCGGTTAGGAGAAAAGGAGAGTGCTATTAAAGGGTAGGTAAGGTTAGGGAGTGCGTTTAAGGAAGTTTGGATTGAACCGCAAAGACGCATAGACGCGACAGCGGCTTGCCGAAGGCTAGAGCGCAAAGAGAGGAAATTAAGAGAGGAAGTTTTCTTGGGTTCGGGATTTTTGGTAGTGGTTTGCTAGTCAATAGACTTCTTGCAAAAAGCTCTCTCACCCTTTCCCTTAGTAAGGCTACCGTGTATACATAACTGGTTCTTTCTGATGCAAATTTCGTTCAAACCCCATAAATCCCCCTCGGAGATCCCCCTCCCGTCCCCCTTAAAAAGGGGGAAGCTAGATGTTGCTTCGCCTTTGATATCACGGGGGACTTTGAATCTAGTTCACCCCTTGATAAGGGGACTTTGAATCTAGTTCACCCCTTGATAAGGGGACTTTGAATCTAGTTCACCCCTTGATAAGGGGGGTCAGGGGGGTCAATCAACTTTGAACGAGTTGCTCGATTTCTTCAGCTTTGGTTGGTAAATCTGCTGTCAAAACTTCGCTACCGGATTCTGTGACTAAAACATCATCTTCGATGCGAATTCCCCGGACATCGGAGAATTGCGCTAGGCGTTCCCAGTCAACGACATCCTGATATTTTGACCGTAGGGCGGGATCGTTGAGAATTGCTGGAACTTGGTAAAATCCTGGCTCAATGGTGACGAGCATTCCTGCTTTTAAGGGACGATTGAGTCGGAGGAAGCCTAAGCCAAAGCGATCGCTTCTAGTTTTCCCAGCTTCATAGCCTGCTAAATCTCCCAAATCTTCCATATCGTGGACATCCAACCCCAGCAAATGTCCGACTCCGTGGGGAAAAAACAAGGCATGAGCGTCCATTTCAACTAAATCTGCAACTTTACCGCGCAAAATGCCCAAATCAGCTAATCCTTGGGCAATTACACTGGCGGCTAAAAAGTGTACGTCCTGATACTCCACACCAGGGCGAACTTTCTCAATGCAGGCATCATGCGCCGCCAATACTACATCGTAGAGGTCGCGTTGTGTGGGGGAAAACTTGCCGCTAACGGGCCAAGTACGGGTGACATCAGACGCCCAACCATTCTCTGTTTCTGCCCCGACATCGGCTAGTAATAAAGCGTCCGCTAGCAGGGCGTGGTGATATTGATTGTTGTGGAGAACTTCACCGTGAACTGTCACAATGCTGCTATAGGCAAAGGTCATATTATGGGCAATAATTACACCCTCCATTGCTGCTCGGACTTCTGCTTCTAGTTTGGCGTTAGGAGTTGCCTGCATCCCGGCTTTGTGAGCTTGCACGGTACAAGTGGCGGCTTGGCGTAACTCGGCTAGAGCAGTGGCGTCATGAGTTAGGCGCAGGGTGATAATCGCTCTTGCTAGCTCCAAATCAATGCTGTGGGGAGCATTGGCAGGGGCAATTGGGCGATTTAAAACTTCGGCTTGTTCCTGGTAGGTGGTAGGATTTTGAACGGCGATCGTTGCGGCTTCCGTGGAATGCGATCGCAACTCCGCCAAGGGAAAAGCTGCATCCGCGCCAATTAACTGAGCAAAGTCCTCCCGTGTCGGCATTTCTCCATGCCACAAGGCACTTCCCGGAACCGCGTCATCCATAAACAGTTGCAGCTTACCATCCTCTAGGCGAATCGCTGCATTCTCTAACGGCAACCCTGCAAAGTAGAGAAAGTGGCTGCTAGAGCGAAAGGAATAAAGATTTGCAGGAAAGTTTCGGGAACTAGCGGTTCCTGACCAGAGAATTGCCGGAAAATCAATAATTTCGGCAAGTCGCTGCCGTCGAGAACGGAGATTTGTTGCAATAGAGATAGGAGCGCTCTTTATTGACATGGAATAGACTCCTTATGGGCAGCTTCTATCCGTCAGGATATCAACCCTAATTAAAGAATGCGAGGTGGTAAGAATGTCTCCTCAACCGAAAGCCCGTCCCCACTCAATTCGTCCCCGCAACTGGCAACTCGAACAACTGCCAGGATTGAGTGCGGAAGATCGCTTACACCTAGAAACCTGCGGCATTACCACCACCAGGCAACTCCTCCAGAAAGCGAGTACCCCCACCTCCCGACAAGCCTTGGCAAATCAGTTGCAACTCCCTGTCAAACACGTCAATAAGTGGGTTGCTCTGTCCGATTTAGCGCGGGTTCCTGGCGTCGGCTACCAGCACTGCGGGCTGTTGCTACATTCCGGTATCGTCTCGGTTAACCAACTCGCGCAAATACCCGCCCACAAGTTGCAGCAACAAATTCTCCGCCTCCAAGTCGCTACCCTACAACGCCGCGATCTCTGTCCTTCGGTAGATGAAGTACAAGTCTGGATTCAACAAGCACAGCAACTTGTCAAGTCATGAATATAGGCGATCGCTAACTGTTTGAGGTGTTGAGTTGTGGATAGAGAAGAGTTAGTTAGAAAGTACGCTGGGGGAGAAAAAGATTTCACTGGACGTAGGTTTCGGAATTCTAACTGGATTGACGAAATAGTTAGAGGTGGTATCTACCGAGAAGCCGACTTCAGCAATGCCTACTTCGTGAGAAGCGGATTTGATGAGGCTGACTTGAGTTTCGCTAAATTCGTTAGAGCGCGTATGTATGAAAGTGGTTTCGGGAGCACTTGTTGTTTGGAAGGGATTGACTTTACCTATGCTGTTTTCAGTCAATGTAACTTTAGTGAGGTTGATCTCAGAGGAGCCATATTTAGGAACGCTACTCTTAGCGAAGTCAATTTCAGAAATGCCAACCTCAGTTATGCCGATTTGAGAGGGGCTAGAAAGCTGACTGTTGGAAGTTGTGAGAATGCCATTTTTTATGAAACTATCATGCCCAACGGTAGGATTTATACTGCTTGAATCTAGCTCATTTATCCAATTGTCTGCTTCTGAATTAGCCAGAAGTGCTGCTAAGAAACGCGATCTCTGTCCTTCGGTAGATGAAGTACAAGTCTGGATTCAACAAGCACAGCAACTTGTCAAGTCATGAATATAGGCGATCGCTAATTATTTGAGGTGTTGAGTTGTGGACAGAGAAGAATTAATTAGAAAGTACGCTGGGGGAGAAAAAGATTTCACTGGCGGTAACTTTCGGAGCGCTAACTGGATTAGCAAAAGAGTTAGAGGTGGTATCTACCGAGAAGCCAACTTCAGCGATGCCTATTTCGATGGCAGTAGCTTCGTTGAAGCTGATTTGAGCTTTGCTAAATTCGTTAGAGTGCGTATCTATGAAAGTGTTTTCGCGAAGAATTGTTACATGGAAGGGGCTGATTTTAGTTACGCCGTTTTCGGGCAAGTTACTTTCTGTAACGTCGATCTCAGCAGAGCCATCTTTAGAAATGCTCGTCTTAGTGAAACTAGTTTCGAGAATGCCAATCTCAGTTATGCCGATTTCAGGGGAGCCAGAAGGTTCAACGAAGTTAGCTTTGAAAATGTTATCTTCTATGAAACTATTATGCCCGACGGCAGTATCTATACTGATAGTATCTAAAGTTAGTTTATTTATCAGATTATCAGCTTCTAAATTAGGCAGAAGTGCTGCTGCTAAAGAATTTGCATTAATCCATTACAATATTTCCTCTTTGTCCCTGTCTTCAATAACATCTTGAATTTTTGCGGGGATATTTGAAAGAAAATCGTAAGCCAAACTGCTTTCTGCTTCATCGCCCTTAAGTGCGATCGCGATCGCTCGTAGGTTAGGTTGAACAATAGAGAAACCCAACAGCCGCCACTCTATTCCCCCGCTAGCATCCCCTCAAAAGTTATCTCCTCATTCATCCCCAATTCATCGGCTCAACTCCCGGCGCTACACACCGATGAAAACTCGAATATTCCCAATCCTTCGCAGCCTTCACCAAACCCGGTTTGACAGGATTGAAATGGATGTAGTCGAAATGATGTTAAAAATCCGCAGGGTCGAAGGAGGTAATTTGAGCTTCGGCGAGTTGTCCGGTAGGGAGGTCAACGATTTGGAGGGTGATGTCTAGGGGGTGAGGGGTGAGGTGGTTTGACCAGATAGAGGTTGCGCTATTTTTGAGTTGATTAACTATTTGAGGAGTTGAACTATGGATAGAGAGGAATTGCTCAGAAGGTATGCGGCTGGAGAGAGAGATTTCACTGGTATCAAACTGACGGGGATTCGTTTGTCTGATGTCAACTGCCCTGACATCATTCTTAGAAACGCCAATATTAGTGAGACTTCCATTGAATTGTCTGACTTTAGCTTTGCTGACTTGAGAGATAGTAATATGACTAGAATTCGTCTTGATGAAGTTTCTCTGAGAGGGGCTAATTTGAGTGGTGCCAATTTGAGTAGTGCTATCTTTAGCGTACCTTACCTTAGAGATGCCAACCTCAGCCATACTAACTTGAGTAATGCTATCTTTGGTGATGCTTCTTTCAAAAATGCTAATTTCAGCCATGCTAACTTGAGAGGCGTTCGTGGTTTCCGTATCAATAAATGTAAAGGAGCTATCTTTAAAGACACGATCATGCCCGATGGAACTATCAGGAACAGTGCGATCGCGATCGCCCGTAGGTTAGGTTGAACAATAGAGAAACCCAACCTACTAGGTATTATTAGCTATTACCCTCTCACTATTCTTTCGCTAAAACGCCGTTGAGAAAGATATCAGCTATCCCTTCTGCCATTTCTTGCATCTCTTGGGGCGAAGCGTCGGGTTCTCCGAGGGTTTTGTGGCTGAAACCCGCGACAGCAAACATGCCTAAAAAGACTTGGGCGACAATTTTGGGATTCGTGCGGCGATAAATGCCTTTATCCATTGCCGTTTGAAAGAAGGCTTCGGCAACATCCGTCATTTTGGCAATGACTTCCGACTGAATGCGATCGCGTAACTCTGGGTGAAACTGCGCCTCCATAAAGCACACCCGCATCATGTCGGCATTCTCGCGCATTCGCAGCATCCGCCGCCGCATCACCTGCGCCACCGCTTTATAGCTGCCCATTTCGCTCAGTTCCGTGAGCAAATCCGTGAGAATTTCTACCCATCCCTGCGTCGCTACCTCAATGAGGATAGCCTTCTTATTTTCAAAATGACGAAACAGCGTACCTTCTGCAACACCAGCCGCTTGAGCCAAATCGCGGGTTGTTGTACCGTCGTATCCCCGACGAGAAAACAAGCGTTGCGCCGCTTGCAGGATGCGCTGTCTTGTCTCCATCTCTGACTGAGGACGCCGATTTAAAATTCGCATGAATTCTCAATATAAGCTGTAGCGTTATTGTGCAACAGGTTCCCTGATAATCGACAAAAGTGTCATAGTTCCTCACAAATTCCCCCTTTCCGCCTGAGGTAAAGCAGAGGTGCAGGGGAGCCGGGGAGCAGGGGAGCCGGGGAGCAGGGAAGCAGGGAAGCAGGGAAGCAGGGAAGCAGGGGAGCAGGGGATAACTACACTTCATCCTTCATACTTTATACTTCACCCTTCACCCTTCATCCTTCATACTTTATACTTCACCCTTCATACTTCACCCTTCATCCTTCATACTTTCTTCCCTACTCAGGACTCAGGACTCAGGACTCAGGACTCAGGACTAATTAACCCTTTGGAACACTCAAAGGGTTGAGAAATTCTTATCCTAGAAGACAGTGCCAATTGCTACTGCTTTATGAGTCAGTCGAATCAATTTATTTTGCTTTTGATGAATTTAACTACCTGGTGGAGGCTGCGCCGTTGGCGTACCGGAATGGCGGTATTTCTATCAGCGATAATGCTGGCGTGGGGAATGCTTCCTGCTGTTGCGTTGGCTCGCACGGAGACACCTGTTCCGCAGTCGGAGTCTATCCAGCCTTATTTGGATCGAGTCATTGAAAAGGTGAGCGAGTTTAGCCTTGACAATGGCATGAAGTTCATTGTTTTGGAACGTCACCAGGCACCTGTTGTGTCGTTTGTGACTTATGCCGATGTTGGGGGAGTTGATGAACCCGATGGAAAGACAGGGGTTGCTCACTTTCTGGAACACTTGGCGTTCAAAGGAACTACCCGCATTGGGACAACGGATTACCAAGCAGAGAGTCAGCTCCTAGACCGATTGGATCAGTTGTTTGAGCAAATTCAAGCCGCGAAAGCTGCGGGTAACCAGGCAGAAGTCGCGAGGCTAGAAGCGGAGTTTGCCAAGGTAGACGCGGAAGCATTAGAGTATGTCACGCAAAATGAGTTGGGGCAGATTGTTGAGCAGGCGGGGGGCGTTGGCTTAAATGCCGCCACCTCTGCGGATGCGACGGTGTACTTTTACAGCTTTCCGTCTAATAAGCTAGAACTCTGGATGTCTCTGGAGTCAGAGCGCTTTCTAGACCCAGTGTTTCGGGAATTTTATAAGGAAAAAGATGTCATTTTGGAGGAGCGGCGTCTGAGGACGGACAACTCTCCTATCGGTCAGATGATTGAGGCGTTCCTTGATGAGGCTTTTCAGGTACATCCTTACAAGCGTCCGGTGATTGGTTACAACGAAGATATCCGTAACCTCACCCGTGCAGATGTCCAGGAATTTTTTGAGACTTATTATCCTCCCAACAACCTAACAATTGCAGTGGTGGGTGATGTTGATGCCTCGGAAGTCAAGCAGTTAGCTGAAACTTACTTTGGGCGTTTCAAAGGTCGTGAAAAGCCGCCAGCCGTGACGGCGGTTGAGCCGCCTCAGAAGCAAACGCGGGAAGTAACGTTAGAACTAGCGTCCCAACCGTGGTATTTGGAGGGCTATCATCGACCTGCGATCGATCATCCTGACCATGTGGTTTACGACATTATCGGGCGTCTGCTAAGTGATGGTCGTACCTCTCGACTGTATAAGTCTTTGGTGGAAGAGAAACAGGTGGCACTAACAGCGCAAGGCTTTAGTGGTTTTCCGGGAGACAGGTATCCGAATTTAGTGTTGTTGTATGCTTTGACGGCTCCGGGTCATACGGTAGAGGAAGTGGCGACAGCATTACGGGCTGAAATTGAGCGGCTGAGGACGGAACCTGTATCAGCGCAAGAGTTAGAGCGGGTGAAAACCCAGGCGCGGGCAGAGGTATTGCGATCGCTTGATTCCAATATGGGTATGGCACGCAATCTGGTGGAGTATGAAGTGAAAACGGGCGACTGGCGCAATTTATTTGAAGAGCTAGAAGCGATCGCAGCAGTCACGCCTAAAGATATTCAACGGGTAGCCCAGGTAACCTTCCAACCCGAAAACCGCACAATTGGACGCATCTTGCCCAAAGCCAATGAAGGACAGAGTCCTGAGTCCTGAGTTCTGAGTCCTGAGTAGGGGAAAAAGTATGAAGGGTGAAGGGTGAAGTATGAAGTATGAAGGGTGAAGGATGAAGGATGAAGGGTGAAGTGTGAAGTGTGAAGTATGAAGGGTGAAGGATGAAGGAGGTTATCAGTTTTCCTCATCGCCTCATCTCCTCTGCCCCTCTGCACCTCATCTCCTCTGCCCCTCTGCCCCTCTGCCCCTCTGCCCCTTTGCTCCCCCGCACCTCTGCACCCCTGCACCCCTGCTCCCCCGCTCCCCCGCTCCCCCGCTCCCCTGCACCCCTGCACCCCTGCTCCCCTGCTCCTCATTCTCTTTACATAATTGAATTGCCTTTTATGACCCATTCTCATTTTCCAATTTCTAGTAGACGCGATCGCGCCTTGCTTAGCTATCGCCGCCCTAATCTCCGCAAAGTTTTTCCCTGGTTAGGGCTAATGATGGTAACAGCGTTGCTGGTTGTGGCATCGAGTTTGCCAGCCGCGGCAGAGACAGCACAGCATTACACTGAGTTAGAGTTCAAGTCGTTACCGGAAGTGGAGTTTCCGGATTACACGCGCTATGAGCTAGACAATGGCATGGTTGTCTATCTGATGGAAGACCATGAGTTGCCATTGGTTGAGGGTATGGCGATGATTCGCACGGGTAGTCGCCTTGAACCCGCCAACGAAGTTGGTTTAGCGTCGCTCACTGGGGAAGTGATGCGTACAGGTGGTACGACCGAACACACGGGCGATGAACTCAATCAGCTTTTGGAACAACGCGCCGCAGCGGTGGAAGTTGGCATTGATACAGCAGTAGCCACTGCAAGCTTCAACGCCTTGAGTGAAGACCTGGATACGGTTTTTGATTTGTTTGCGGAAGTGCTGCAAAAGCCGGCTTTTCCTCAAGACAAGCTGGAGTTGGCAAAAAATCAGCAGGCGGGACAAATTGCCCGTCGGAATGATGACCCCAATGACATTGTGGGGCGAGAGTTTCAGAAACTGGTTTACGGCGAAAATAGCCCCTATGCCCAGACAGTAGAGTATTCCACGCTGGAGAATATTTCTCGTGAGGATTTAGTCGGGTTTTACAACCAGTATTTCCACCCCTCGGATATGATTCTGGGAATCGTTGGGGATTTTGACTCTGCCAAAATGCGATCGCGCATTCAGGAGGAATTTGGCAACTGGAAGCCAAAATCTAAACCTCCTCAGCCGGAAGTTCCCTCAGCGTCCCAAGCAAAGACAGGTGGACTCTTTTTTATCAATCAGCCGCAACTAAGTCAAAGTTACATTCAGATGGGGCATCTGGGTGGGGTGTTGAATAACCCCGACTATCCCGCCTTGGAGGTTTTAAATGGAGTTATGAATGGCTTTGGCGGACGGCTGTTTAATGAAGTGCGATCGCGTCAAGGTCTGGCTTACTCTGTCTACGGCTTTTGGAGTCCCCGCTACGACTATCAGGGAACCTTTCTCGCTGGCGGACAAACACGCTCTGATGCCACTGTCCCCCTGATTCAAGCTGTTCTTGCTGAAATTGAGAAACTACGGACAACACCGATCACAGCCCAGGAACTCGCCTATGCCAAAGAGGGCGTCCTCAACTCCTTTGTCTTCAATTTCCAAGACCCCGCCCAGTCTTTATCGCGGCTGATGCGCTACGAGTACTATGGTTACCCCAAGGATTTCATTTTCCGCTATCGAGAGGGCGTGGAAGCCACAACTATTGAGGATGTTCAACGGGTTGCCCAAAAATACCTGCAACCCGATCAAATCGTCACGCTAGTTGTGGGTAACGCGGCGGAGATTCAACCGCAGCTTACCCGTTTGTCAACTGATATCACCTCCCTAGATATCACTATTCCAAAACCAGAAAGCTAAGGTGTGGCGTGCAAAGTCAGATGAGTGACGGCAAAACAACGTCAAGGCGATCGCCTAGTGCAATTATCCTCGCCGGGGGACAAAGTTCTCGCATGGGTGAGGATAAAGCCCTGATTGCCTTGCACGGTGTTCCCTTACTGCGGCAAATTTGCGAAGTTGCCCAACAGTGTGCGGCACCAGTGTACGTCGTCACGCCCTGGATAGAGCGCTATCAGGAGGTTATACCAAACGATGTGCGGTTGATTCAGGAAGTCCCTTTGCCGAAAGAAACAACCCCCCACGGCCCTTTGGTGGGGTTTGCTCAAGGGTTAGCGCAGGTGGAAACAGACTGGGTGTTGTTGCTGGCTTGTGATTTGCCGCAGTTGCAAGTTGCAGTATTACAGGATTGGGTAGGGAGATTAGAGACGGTGCCAGAAGAGGCGATCGCCTTTTTACCCCGACACCCAAAAGGCTGGTGGGAACCCCTTTGTGGGTTCTACCGCCGTCAGTGTTTCCCCCTACTGACGGATTACATTCAGCAGGATAAAAGGTCGTTCCAGGGCTGGTTGGCACAACATCCGGTAGAGGAATTGCAGGTAAAAGAGCGATCGCTTTTGTTTAATTGCAATACACCGGATGACCTCAAAGAAGTCAACAACAGGCACCAGAATGAAGCATGAAGTCCAACCCCATCAATAAATTCCGGCGCTTGAGATTATTGATGGACTTTCACTTTTCATCTATCGGTTCCTTTTTGGTCTAAAGCACTTGCAAAGGAACCGATAGGTGCCAAAATTCACCGATGCAGATTTAGGGATTTAATTTAATATACTTACGTAGAAATATCAACGCCCGGTTCTTTATACGTACGAGTTTCTACTGAACCAAGGACAGCTCCGGATTGAACGATGTCAGACTCCAGCAGTTTTACGCCACAATCGACCGAGGATGGCTCGTTTACCTTTTTCTCTACCCAGTTTGGGGAGTGCTTTCATAGCCACACAGGAGCCTATACCGAAGCCCAAAAGAAGTTTGTCGAGCCAACGGAACTTCTGCAAAAAGCCAAGACGGCTAAACGCTTGCGGCTGCTGGATATTTGTTACGGTCTGGGCTACAACACGGCGGCGGCTTTGGAAGCAATTTGGAGCGTCAACCCTGAGTGTTATGTAGAAGTCATTGGTTTAGAGATAGATTTGACTGTCCCCAAAAGCGCGATCGCTCATCAACTTTTGCAGCCCTGGAACGCGCCAATTCCAAAGCTTTTAGAAACCTTAGTCACAACAACCCAGTCGGT
Source organism: Kastovskya adunca ATA6-11-RM4 (assembly GCA_019359445.1). GTDB lineage: Bacteria > Cyanobacteriota > Cyanobacteriia > Cyanobacteriales > Coleofasciculaceae > Kastovskya > Kastovskya adunca. The sequence continues at coordinate 116,181 of JAHHHJ010000012.1, forward strand.
ACAAACTGAGCGTCTTTCTGCCCGACTTTTACTCGGTGATGCCAGACTCACGATTCAACAGATAAAGCAGTCCAGTTTCCGTGCGGATGCGATTTTTCTTGACCCTTTTTCCCCACCCGTTTGTCCGCAACTCTGGACAGTTGAGTTTTTGCAGTTAGTTGCTGATTGTTGTGCCAAAACGGGTAGGCTGGCAACCTATTCTTGTGCCGCCGCAGTCCGAGCGGCATTGATAGCCGTGGGGTTCCAGATTGGTCAAGTTCCCGATTTAGGGCAACGACCGGGCACAATAGCGAGTTTTAGCGCGGCTGGTTTGCCTCCCCTCTCAGCGCGATCGCAAGAGCATTTACAAACCCGTGCGGCGGTTCCCTACCACGATCCTCAGCTTTGTGACGAGGCAAGGGTGATTGTACAACGCCGCCACCAAGAGCAACAAATTTCTCCTTTAGAACCGTCCTCCCACTGGAAACGACGATGGTTAAATCACTGGAGAGAAAGGATGAAAGAGGAAGAATCAAGGATGAAGTAAAAACTCGGAACTGGTGCTCTTTACCCTTAGCGTTACCTTACAAATTAAAATTACAGAAAAGTTAGCAGGATTACCGGAAAAACATTAACTTTCAATACTTTTTGTTGATTAAAAGCATAATTGAGAGACATTGTTGACTGATTTCAGCTAAACATATCCGTAAAAAACCTGATTTAAAACTTACGCAATTTCAGCATACTGAAAACAAACCTCTAGATTAAGTCATGATAGATGGGTCTGATCGTGCCATTTCATCTAAAACCAGTTTTTATTCAGTGAACTTCTCAGAATCTGATCGTCTCAAAATTCTTGTTGTTGATGACCATCCTTCTAGCCGCATGACAGCGGTCGCTCTTCTAACCATAGAAGGCTACGACGTTGTAGAAGCGGAGAGTGGCCCGGTTGCCCTCAAACGAGTTACTGAGTTCAATCCTGACTTAATTCTCCTGGATGTGATGATGCCAGGAATGGATGGGTATGAGGTTTGTCGGCATCTTAAACAGGACGAGCAAACCCGCTTAATTCCTGTGGTTTTTATTACGGCATTGGGCGATAAGCGATCGCGCATTATGGGCATTGAAGTAGGAGGCGATGACTTTCTCACTAAACCCTTCGACCGCCTAGAACTCTCCGCTAGGGTTAAATCCCTTACCCGTCAAAAACGTCTCAACGAAGATTTAGACCACGCTGAAAAAGTTCTCTTTTCCATCGCCAGTGCTGTTGAAAGTCGCGACCCCAATACGGGCGATCACTGCGAACGGCTTGTCAATATGGGCAAAGCCTTTGGTGAGTACCTACAACTCTCCCGTGCTGATATTCGCCATCTGATGTGGGGAGGATACCTGCATGACATCGGTAAAGTCGGAATCCCGGATGCGGTGTTGCTAAAAAAAGGCAAGTTTACGCCGGAAGAACGGGAGATCATCAATCAACACGTCCTAATTGGCGAGAAGATTTGTCAGCCGTTGCGAACGATGCGCGGCGTCATTCCGATTATTAAATACCACCACGAACGTTGGGATGGCACAGGCTACCCTGATGGATTAATGGGAGATGAAATTCCCTATCTGGCGCAGCTATTTCAAATTATTGATATCTATGATGCGTTAACCAACGAACGTCCCTATAAACCAGCTTATTCCAGTGAAGAAGCCTTAAAAATCATGAGGGAGGAAACCGATAAAGGGTGGCGTAACCCGCAACTGATGGAGCAGTTTGCTGAATTTATCGCCTCGATCCTGCCGCAGCCAGCAACAGCCTCAAACACGCCTCATCGTAATTTTTGAAGGCTTGGCTCAAACAGACCTCATCAGCGTGGATGAAAAAGACAGTGCAGGTACCATCAAGCGCGGTATACTCCAGTCGAAGAGATTAGCTAACAAGGGAATGGTTGCAGTAGCAATTCTTGCGGCAGGACGAGGGACACGGATGAAATCTCAACTCCCTAAGGTGTGTCATGCTTTGGGGGGGCGATCGCTAGTTGAACGCGTCCTGATTAATTGTTTGTCTATCGAACCCTCGCGGCGTTTGGTAATTATTGGCTATCAAGGAGGTCTGGTCAAAACTTCCTTAAAAGCATTTGATAATTTAGAGTTTGTTGAACAAACTGAGCAACTGGGTACAGGTCATGCCGCCCAGCAACTGCTACCGCATCTAGAAGGCTTTACAGGCGACCTACTGGTCTTAAATGGGGATGTCCCCTTGCTGCGTCCCGATACCCTCAAGCTGCTTCTGGAGACGCATCAAGCCCATCAAAACGCAGCGACACTGCTCACTGCCAACTTGCCCAATCCTCAAGGCTACGGGCGGGTGTTTTGTGATGGTCAAAATCACCTGACGCAAATTATTGAAGACCGGGATTGTACAACGGCACAAAAGCAAAATCGCCGGATCAATGCTGGGGTGTACTGCTTTAATTGGTCTCAACTCGCAAAGGTGCTGCCCCAGCTCACTGCTGACAATGACCAGCAGGAATATTATCTCACCGACGCGGTGAACTACCTTTCCCCCGTAATGGCAGTTGATGTAGAGGATTACCAGGAAATTATTGGTATTAATGACCGCAAACAACTCGCCGCCGCCGATGCAATTTTGCAAGCACGGGTCAAAGATAAGTGGATGACCGCAGGTGTTACCTTAATTGAGCCAAATAGCATCACGATTGATGACACGGTGGAACTGGAACCGGATACGACTATCGAACCGCAAACCCATCTGCGCGGCAACACTATAATTCGCTCCGGTTGCCGCATCGGGCCGGGTAGCTTAATTGAAAATAGTGAGATTGGGGAGAATGTGAAGGTGCTGTTCTCAGTAGTGAGTGATAGCGCGATCGCTGCCCATACCCGTGTTGGCCCCTATGCCCATCTGCGTGGTCACGCGACGGTTGGGGAAGCCTGCCGGGTGGGGAATTTTGTGGAATTGAAAAATGTCACTATGGGCGATCGCACTAATGTGGCTCACCTGTCCTATCTGGGGGACGCCACCCTAGGCAATCAAGTCAATATCGGGGCGGGGACGATTACGGCAAACTACGATGGCGTCAGGAAGCATCGTACCGAAATTGGCGATCGCACCAAAACTGGATCGAATAGCGTCCTCGTTGCGCCCCTCACCCTAGGCGAAGATGTCACCGTCGCCGCTGGTTCGACTGTGACGGAGGATGTCCCTAGTGATTCTTTAGTTGTTGCCCGTGCGCGTCAAGTTGTCAAACCCGGTTGGCGCTTAGAAACGGCTCCTAAACCATCCAGTTAAGGCAAGGCAATCCCTAGGGGCGCTCATCGAGAACGCCCCTAAAACCTTCGACTAAGCCGCAAAGCTTGTTAAAGCCTCTCCCGTCCATTCCAGGGTGTCACCCAGTTGATTGCCATCGTGGTAGGCAGCTAGCAGGACTTGGCTAGTTTTGCCCCAAGCGATCGCGCCTGTGGCATCAATAGCGATCGCGCCAAAGTCCCGACGATTCTGCTGCGCTTCCGCAAAGGAACGCTGCATCGCCTGCTCCAAAGACATACCATCCGTCACGCGCACCACAATCCGCGCCGCCAGACACTCATCGATAATATCTTCCCCAATCCCCGTGCAACTCACCGCTGCATGGGGGTTGGCGTAGTTCCCGGCTGGCATAGCAGAATCGCTGACTCGTCCGATGCGCTCGAACCCTTTGCCCCCTGTAGAGGTGCCCGCCGCTAGATTGCCCTCTCGATCGAGGACAACCACCCCAATCGTGCCGCGTCGCGGTTCTGAGGTGGTGAGTAACTCCGGTTCAGCAACCACTCCCGCCGCATCATCTTCAAAATTATGCTCTCGTTCCCGTATCCACTCCTGCAAGCGGAGATTCGTCATGGGGTTGTAAACCGGAAGCTTCAGTTCTCGCAGCAGTTCCGCTGCACCGAAATCGGAGAGGACGCGGTCATCGGAATTTTGCAAAAACTGGGCAAGCTCAATCGGGTGCTGCACGCGGGAGACATTGATTACCCCGCTAAAACGCTGCGTCTTCCCCGCCATCAACGCCGCACTCATGCGAATCTGCCCATCTGATTGCAGCACTGAACCTGTCCCGGCATTAAAGCGCGGATTATCTTCCAACATCTGACACCCTTGAACCACCGCCTCATGGGCGCTGACTCCCTCTAATAACAGGGCATAAATCGGTTCAACGATTTCATAAAGCGATCGCCTCACTGACTCTATAGATTTTCCTCCGTGCAGAGAACTCCCCGCCCCACCATGAACAATTAGCTTCGGTTGCACAAAATTGCCTGCCATTTTAATCTCTTATCGCCACTCAAAACAAACTACTAACTGCTTTGGTACTGACCGTCACCTGCGACAGCATTCTCAACAAACAGTACTTTATATCATTCAATCAATCTAGCCATTTTATCCATCAAGAAAAGAAAAAGTGACCGACTCAGCAAATTTCCCTAGCTCTGCAATCACTTCCTCATAGTTATTGCGGAGGGAATTATCTTTTCAAATGCTTACAATCTTATTAGTGTATAGAAAGTTCTGTTTCGGTTTTTCCCGGCTTGAGTTGGCTCTAACTAACTCCTCCCCAGTCCTACAGGATGCCAGTTTTAACGAGTTGTTCCCTGAAGATTTATCACTTATTCCCTTCTAGAACTTAGGTATGAATAGCCCTAACCTCTGGCTGTATTCCTCTCTATCTCGTTTACAACAACCGAAAAGTTACAAAGGCAAAATCATGCTAGTTGCCTTTGTCGGTACTCATATACCGCTGTTGACTTTGCTGCTGTATTTCCTCATTTCCAACTCTTTTTCGCTGGAGATGACAATACGTGTCTTGGTGATCGCCTTAGTGGCAACATTAGTCGGCACCGGGTGCACACTCTGTGCCTTACACCATCTGCTACTTCCCGTCAGTTTAACCTCGCGAGCACTGCAATCCTACCTGCGCGAAAAAAAGCTCCCCCAATTGCCAACCCAGTTTACTGACGAAGCTGGCACATTGATGACAGATACGGTACAAACAATTAAAAAACTAGACGTTGTCATTCAACGGCTGACTGATTACGATGACCTTACAGATCTGCCCAATCGAGACTTATTCCGTAACTATTGCCAAAAAACTTTAATAAATTTACCGAATGACAAGCATTTATTTGCAGTCATCGCTTTAAACATCAATAACTTCAGGAGCATCAACAATACCCTAGGAGCGAGAATCGGTGACCTCCTCCTAAAAGCCGTTGCCGAACGATTGGTGACTAATGGGGGTCAAAATAATTATGTTTGTCGTCTAGGGAACGATGAATTTGCGATCGCCATCTCCCATCTCACCACGATAGAAGCCGTCACAGAGCGAGCCGAAACACTCCTCAAGACCCTCTTGCCAGCCTTTATTTTAGAGGGCAAAGAAATATACATCAGTGCCAGCCTAGGCATTGCGGTATCTCCCAATGATGGCTCCCACATCGATTCTCTGTTGCAAAACGCCACTACCGCCCTAAATCAGCCACAACGGTGCGAACCAAACCGTTACCAGTTTTACGGTTCTGAGATGAATGCTCAGTTGCAGAAGCGCTTGCTAATGGAAAACCAATTGCGTCAAGCGTTAGAGCGGGGTGAATTTTTCCTACACTACCAACCACGAGTCAAAGCCCATACTGGACAGGTTGTTGCTGTAGAAGCGCTACTACGTTGGCACAACCCTATTTTGGGAATGGTTTCCCCTGCTGTATTTATCCCCATTGCCGAAGCCAATGGTCTGATTGGGGAGATTGGGGAGTGGGCATTGTACATCGCCTGCGCTCAAAACAAGGCTTGGCAATCAGCAGGATTACCACCAATCCGCATGTCAGTTAACTTGTCAGCCCAGCAAGTGAAACAGCCCAATCTGGCAGAGCAAGTTTCCCAAATTTTGGAAAAAACGGGTCTAGATGTTGCTTATCTAGAACTAGAAGTCACTGAAAGCCTGATGATGGAAAATGTTCAGCAAGCCCTTGCCACCTTGCAACAACTCCACGAACTAGGCATCATGCTGGCACTTGATGATTTTGGGACAGGTTACTCATCCTTGAGTTATTTGAGGCATTTCCCTATTGATACTCTCAAGATTGACCGCTCATTTGTCACCGATGTTGTGACTAACCTAGATAACTCAGCGATCACGAACGCCATTATCGCCTTAGCCAAGAGTTTGTATTTGAATATCACAGCGGAGGGCGTAGAGACACAAGAGCAATTAGAATATCTCCAAGCCCAAGGCTGTCATGAAATTCAGGGCTACTACTTCAGTCCTCCAATTCCTGCCGAGGCAATTGCTGATTTTTTGCAGCCACCCCCGCTACCCTTGAGTGATAACTCGCAGGAGTACAATCAGCGATCGCTAACACATATTACTCCTACACCTATTAGCCAGCTTGTCCATTATCACTCCCCTGATTGATTTCACCCTTCATCCTGCCCTCACTGTAGGTTTTCACCTTTAACATTGTTTTGGGCAGGGGAGCGGGGGAGCAGGGGAGCGGGGGGGCAGAGGGGCAGAGGAGATGAAGCGATGAGGAGATGAGGAAAACTGATAACCTCCTTCATACTTCACCCTTCATACTTCATACTTCACCCTTCATCCTTTCTTCCCAAATGTCCTTAGATCAAATCCGCATCATCTTAGTAGAACCAGCTGGCCCTCTAAATGTGGGTGCAGTGGCGCGTGTGATGAAAAATATGGGACTAAGGCAGTTAGTGCTAGTTAATCCCCAGTGCGATCCCCTAGGGGAAGAAGCGCGGCAAATGGCGGTGCATGGGGGGGATATCCTGGAAGCGGCGCAACGAGTGGAAACTCTGCCGGAAGCCTTAGTTGGTTGTCAACGCGCGATCGCCACAACAGGACGCAGTCGTTCTCTACCAACGCAGTTGGAACCTCCTCGCGCCGCTTTGCCTTGGTTGCTGGAGTCATCGGTGCCATCAGCCTTAATTTTTGGTAGAGAAGACCGAGGACTGAGCAATGTTGAGCTAAACTATGCCCAACGCTTTGTCGGCATTCCTTCTAACCCGGAGTATCCGGCTCTAAACCTGGCGCAAGCGGTAGCGGTTTGCTGTTACGAACTTTATCAAAGTACCCAGCCCCAAACCCCTCAGAACCCAGAACTCAGGACTCAGGACGTAGTATCTACCACTGACGTTGCCCCCTTAGATGTATTAGAGGGTTACTACAACCATTTGGAAGCTGTGTTAGTAAAAATTGGTTATCTTTATCCTCACACCGCCCAAACCCGTCTAGAGAAATTCCGACGTCTGTATAATCGTGCTAACCTGACGACGGCAGAAGTCGTAATGCTACGGGGAATCCTCCGCCAAACAGAATGGGCAATAGAAAATTTAAACCCGTCTGTTAAGAATGACGTTCCGGAGCAGAAAGAGTCCTAAAATAAACTTGCATCAGATGAGTTGTTAGGTGTTAAGTGAGTTAGTAGTAGCTAGTTGCCGATCTAGAGCGCTAATTGGCGAAAAATCAGCGTTTCCTTGTCGTTCAGCAGACTACAGCTTTAGTTGGTTGTGTGGGAGGTGTGATCCGTGGCAGTAACGTTAAGAAATGACCCTCAACCGGAGGATTTACCACCGCAACAGGGCGATCGCGAAGTATCCCCTGCGGATTCTCGCCTCCGTTCGCGTCGCTACGAGCAAAAACAGTCATCTACACCGGAATCTTCTCGCTCTGTCAATAGGCGACGGCGCGAACATCAACTCGCTCGCTCTCGCAATCGCTCCGAATCTCAACAGCTAAATGGGGAGGCTAATGGCATTGCGGCTAAGGGCAAAAGCAATGGTAAGCCGCCGAAAAGATCCTTTGGTCGTAGCAGCGAAAAACGGTCGAAAAAACCTCTAACCGCCGCCCAACGCCGCCAGGTTCGGGAACGCCACCTAGCTCGCTTGGCAACTAGCCCCTCCACTGCCAATCCTCACCCCGCATCGCCTCCAGAAACGACAGCTCCCCGACGCCCAAATTCCCGGACTGACAACTCTTCTAGTCTCAACAGAAAACGGGGAGTCCGTAGCGCTCAGAAACGCCCCCTTTCACCACTGTTATACGTTGTCCGGCTGTTGATTTTGGGGGTGGGAATTGGCACGATTGCCGGGACGATTTTATCAATCTCCGATCCAGCGACGCGCCAATCGGAGTTGAACCCAACTGAGAAAAAGGAAGTGCAAGCCAGCGATACAGGTGGGGGCGTCCCTAGTCCCATCTCCCTTGCTCAAGACTTACCCGATTTAAAAGCCAAAATTCAGGGCTTGTTAGTGGCTGACTCGAAGTTGCAACCGGGCGTGTTTTTCGTGGATCTTGATACGAATTCCTACCTAGATTTGGACGGTTCTGTCTTGTTTCCCGCCGCTAGTACCATCAAGGTACCAATTCTGGTGGCGTTTTTTCAGGATGTTGATGCAGGAAAGATTCGTCTTGATGAAATGTTAACCCTTGAGCCAGAGGTGATTGGTTCGGGTTCTGGGGATCTGCAATATAAAAAAGTCGGAACCCAGTACACCGCTCTGGAAGTTGCGACCAAGATGATTGCTATTAGTGACAACACGGCAACAAATATGCTGATTACGCGGCTTGGGGGACAAGAAGTCCTCAATGAGCGTTTTCGTCGTTGGGGCTTAACCGCAACAGGAATTCAGAATCCCCTACCAGATTTAGAAGGGACAAATACGACTAGCCCAAAAGATTTGGCAATGTTGATGTCAATGGTGAATCAGGGGGATTTGCTGTCGATGCGATCGCGCGATCGCCTATTGAGTATCATGAACCGTACCGTTAACAATTCCCTCTTACCTAAGGGATTAGGGGACGGCGCAACCATTGCTCACAAAACTGGTGATATTGGTTCGCTCATTGCTGATGTGGGCTTAGTGGATATGCCCAGTGGTAAGCGTTACATTGCTGTTGTCATGGTGAGACGCCCCCACAACGATGCTAGCGCCTCAGAGTTGATCCGCCAAATTTCTCGTACGGCTTACGAATTTTTTAGTCAACCCCCCTCTACCACCCCTAGCACAACTTCCACTCCCACGGGACGCACTGCAACCACTAGCCAAAACATCACAGCCGGAAACTTACTTTAATCTGAAACTAAGTAGGAAAAAGTAAATAATTAAAGGTTGGTAGTGAGGACTAAATTCCTCAAAATAGGGCTAAAGCCCTGACTACCAAACCATTTAAGAAATTTTCCATCACCATACAAAGTTGATTTATTCTCGCTTACTTACTTAGTCGGTGAGTTGGAGGAGATTGTCTAAGGGTAGGGGGATAAAAAGAGAAACACTAGTAACTATTAGCTATTAGTGAATTAATTATGCAGACTGCCACATGTCGCAAATTTCTTCGGGGAGAAAGCTAGAAACTTCCTCGGCTCGTTCTGGGGATAATTCCTCTTTTGTCGCTGAAAAAACGGCTTTGATAACTGTTTCAGCGTCGGCTCCTGGCAAGTTTCCTTCTTGTCTAACTCGGACAAGAAAGTTTCCGGCTTCGATGTTTAACTTAGGTCGAATGCGGCTGAGGAAATAGACGATAGGGTTTTGGTCTGTCCATAAGTCTTCTGCCTCGCTGTCTAAGTCAGCCGCCACACGGTCTACGGCTTCATTACTCATTACATCTCGCAGCGTCCGGAATGTTACTTCAGTTGCACTACGGGCTTCCTCTAGGTCTTTTAAATTACCTTTCTCTTTTACTTTTTCTAGAAATGCTGTATGTTTTTCCATGAAATTTCTCCAAAATTTAAGTATCAATAGGTTAGTGAGATTGTGAATGGGATGCCATTTCACCTCTGGGGCTAATTGCTAATTGTTTAGAGCTAAATTGACACAATTAGTGATTAGCCCTGAACCCTCTATAACTTTAAAGACCGAAGGGAGGATTGTACTTCAGTCTGGAGAAAGAATTAGTTGATACTAGTTTTTAATCATTCCGAAGAAAGAAATAACTAATACTAATTTCTAAACAATGGGGAGCGTGCATCTTCGATAGACGATAACTGGTCAAGGGATTGCCAGATTTTTTGGAGTAAGGCGTCGAGATCCGCTCCTGTAACCGCAGAAATGGCAAAGACGGGGACTTGTGTCAGAGCAGAGAACTGACTGACTAGCTCGTCTTTGGTTTCAGGAGGAATCGCATCGATCTTGTTGAGGGCTAGAATTTGGGGACGCTCTGCTAAACCTCGTCCGTAGGATTGTAGCTCCTGCTGGATGATGTGATAGTTGGCGATCGCATCTTCCGCTGTCGCATCAATTAGATGTAACAGCAGACGTGTGCGCTCGATATGGCGCAAAAAGTCATGCCCCAATCCTGTACCCATATGGGCACCCTCAATTAGCCCTGGAATATCTGCAAACACCGTGCCATCCCCGGAGGGTTTACGTACAACCCCTAAATTTGGGATCAGCGTTGTAAAGGGGTAATCTGCCACTTTCGGACGGGCAGAGGAGACGGCAGAAATGAGAGTAGACTTTCCGGCGTTCGGTAAGCCAATAATTCCTACTTCCGCCAACAGCTTCAACTCTAGGCGCAACTGGCGTACTTCGCCCTCTAGCCCTGGTAAGGCGTATTCAGGAGCACGGTTACGGTTACTCAGAAAGTACTTATTTCCCAAGCCCCCCTTCCCGCCTTTTGCCACGAGGAGGGTTTGTCCGGGTTCTACTAAATCTCCCAGGATTTCTTTGGTAGTGGCGTCATAGACGACGGTACCACAAGGAACTGGAATGACGCGATCGCTACCATTTGCCCCAGTGCGGTTACTTGGCCCTCCACGTCCTCCATTATCTGCTTGGAATCGGTGACCATACCTAAAGTCCAGCAACGTTTGCAGATTTGCCGCTGCCTCTAAGATTACATCACCGCCGCGCCCGCCATTGCCACCCGCTGGCCCCCCAGCAGGAACGTACTTCTCGCGCCGAAAAGCGACGATGCCATCACCGCCCTTTCCGGCTTCTACTTCAATTTCTGCTTGGTCGATAAATTGCATTGTTAGTCCTTAGTTTTTCATCATCCATCTTGAACTTAAGTCATGAGTCGGTAATTTTGGGTGCGGGACTCTCACCCACTACTCAACTCTGACTAATGACCGATGACTAATAACTAAGAATAGGATGATATGTCTTCGCCACAGTCGTCAGCTAAATAGCATAACGCCCGGAATCGCAAACCGACCAACTGTTCGTAAAGCGGATTGATTTTGCACAGTGGGGGAATGTGGACGATTTTACGACCAAATAGTTTGACGTCGCGCTCAAATGGACATTGAGCGGGGATCAGCTTGCCCAGGAACTTCGCGACTCTGGGGTCGTTGATCTCCATCTCGTCCAGCCACTCTCGTACAGGTTGCAGGACATCAGAATGGGGGTGCGAAGATTGTCCCGGTTCCGTCGCTGATTCATCGTCAGGAGCAACTAACGACTGGCTATCACCATCGTAAAGGGTGATTTTCAAAGACTCCAGTGACTCGATTTTCTGCCCCAGCGCTTCACTAAACTGGTGTAGTACTTCCGCTTCCAGGGCTGAGTAAACGCCGTCAGCCAGTGCCACCATCACAGCAGTTCTTAAAAAATTCTCGCCTGTAGATGAATCATTGCCCAACAAGTCGGCGAGTTCCTCAGGAGCAATTGTTTGCAGAGGATTCAAGTCTGTATTTTGCCCTAGTTCTTCTTGAGTGAGCTGGGCAATGAAGTCCTGCTCTTGCTGGTCAAAGTCACCGTCTGCCCAAGCGATCGTTAATAAGCCACGTAGCCAAGCGGCAACTTGCTCTTCTGTATAAAAAGATTGCATTAAACTTGTCATAACTACTCAAATCAAATTGAACCAATCAATTACACCGGATGAGATTATCCGCTCAAATCCTAGCCTTAGCTTGATTAGACTTACCGTAATCTAAGAGACCAAAAGCCTTGCTGTACTGGGATTTTTGTTGTTGTTCTAAATTAGGGAACTGTTGTACATCTCGATTGTAACAAAACTTAATCAACAGTTTTTAACCAGAATGGGGGATTCTTCTAAGTAATTGGGAAGAAATTAGTTCATCGAGCAATGACTGACATCAAGTTAAGTGAGATTAATATTTACCCGATTAAGTCGGCGGCGGGAATTGCCTTGAAAACCGCCTCAGTTGAAAACCGGGGATTGCAATACGACCGACGCTGGATGTTGGTAGACCAAAGGGGAAAGTTCATCTCTCAACGGCGATTCCCCCGCTTGGCGTTAATTCGCGTGCAGATAGAGGGTTCTCAGTTGGTAGTGCAAACGCCCAATCGGGATCAGCTTTCTATTCCTTTATGTCTGGACGCCGAACGGGTTGCTGTAAACATTTGGAAGGATGTTTGTGAGGCGATTCCGGCTCCAGAAACGGTTAGCCAGTGGTTTAGCGACTTTTTAGAATTGCCTTGTCAGTTAGTGTATATGCCTGACAGTACCAAGCGACCTGTAGATACTCACTACGCTCACCACAATGAATCAGTAAGTTTTGCTGATAGTTTCCCTTTTTTACTGATTTCTGAGGCATCCCTGGAGGACTTAAATCAACGGCTAGAGGAGCCAGTACCGATGAATCGGTTCCGACCAAATCTCGTTGTGTCAGGCTGTGAGGCATTTGCGGAAGATAGCTGGCGCACTATACGCATTGGTTCTGTGCGATTTCAGGTCGCTGCACCTTGCAGTCGCTGTGTGGTAACGACAGTAGATCAATCGCGAGGAATTCGCGGTAAGGAACCGTTACAAACACTCGCTCAGTATCGCCGACGGGATAGGGAAATCTTCTTTGGGCAGAATTTGATTGCAGGAGAGTTGGGCACACTTCAACTTGGAGATGCGGTACAGGTTGAAAGTCTGGTGTCTGAATAACCCTCTCCAAATAAACTGGGGTAAAACCGCGAGCTTTTGTTGGCTGAAATGATGTGTAGCGAAGTAATGAGGTGCTGGTTAAATCTTAAACTCAGCACTTGCGGTTCAGGAATCAGGACTGTCCTACACCTATATGGCGATCGCTATAAATTAGTCAAATTTTCCTAAAGTTACAAAAGAGGCTAGCAGACCTAAGCTTTTAGTGACTGCTTCTTATTTTCTAAGTGAGGAGCTGTCTCATATTTCTCAATGGGAACTTGCACCACTACCTCTTTTAAACCAAGTCGGTTCGCATAGGAAACTAGGGCATGAATAAAGATAATGATGCCTAGCATCTCTAGGGATTCCTCGATAGCGGTGAGGAACTGGTACGTAAGATTCGCTTGACCGTATAACTCATCATAGTTTCCACCAATGAGTTCCATGCCCAAACCACCTCCAACAAATATCATCCCAGCAGTGATAAATAAATGCTGTGTCCTTGCAGGAAGATGAAAGAGAAATTTTAAAAACGTCAGCCCGAAAACGAACAAGAGAATAGCTGCGGGGACAATCCATGCATAGTAGAGAAGTCCTTTGAACCCTAAGTTTTGCAACGGTTCTGTTAAGTGTTCGTGAAGACCGAGTCCCTCGTCTACCGCAAGATATAAAAAAATGAAAGCTAAAGCTCTCCAATGCCGGACGAAACGAGCATTATCAAGTTTTTTAATATGGGCAATTGTTCCCAGCAGAACCGAGCAAAAGAGTAGTGTTAGTACTGAATACAAGGAGGGAAAGTTTCCCTCCTCATTAAGGTTAAATTCCGTTGCAAATGAATCCCTTCCAGGGAAATCAGGTAGTAAGTACACGGCAATTTGCCCGACGATCGAGGCAATAACCAGGCAAGGTGCTACAACAGCCAAGAATTTAGTAAACTGCCACGGTTTTAGACAAAGCGTAATTTTCATTAAATCAATGCAGGAATGATATTAGGAAGCCAGTTAATTTATTTACAGCGTCGGGAAAGACTGTCTTGCAACTTAAAACTGGTTCATTGACAGTTAACTAATCTCTCGAAATTCAATGGAGATGCATGAATCCCAAAAAAAGGCAATACAAAGTTATCCTCCCTAACCCCTTAAAATCGGTAGGCTAAGATGGGTTCGCTTTTATACCAGCAAATTTTCTCTTGATACCTTACTTAGAAGGAATCAAGAAAGAATTGTTACGTGCAGACTTGTATAAAGCACATCAGTACATAAGACAAAGTGTGCCCTATAAACACTGGATTTTATTCTCAATTGTTGTATTTTTACCAAATCTTTACCTTTCCTTTACCAAAGGGTGTAGCACTGATCGCTGTGCTGGAGTTGAAGGAGGCGATCGCTTACATAACTTAGCTTCACCGACCTGGTTGACTAACAAAACTAAGAAGCGGGAAAGCGGCTTTTCGCTATGCCTCCCAATCCTCAGAAAGCCCAATCGAGCTAAAATCCAGACAGGAAGCCGCAGGAGAGGTGTCATGGTAAACTACAACCCGTTGCAAAATTTGCCATCAAGTGACGAATTACCGGATTGTGACGACACCCCTGTGGATAATGAGCTGCAAATTTTAGTCCCTGCCTTGTTGAGGGCGCTTTTAAGTTTGCTCTGGCGAGAGCGCAATGACTGGTTTTTCGGCTTCAATATGGGTGTTTACCATGCAACGGGAAACAATCCTCGAATCCCGATTATTCCTGATGGTTTCCTCAGCTTGGGAGTAGAGCGACGAAAAGGAACCTACGGACGCAAGAGTTATGTTGTCTGGGAAGAAAATGGGGTTGTCCCAATTTTTGTGTTGGAGTGTGTCTCCCACACCTACGGGGGAGAATACGAGGAGAAAATTGCTATTTATGCTCGCTTAGGGGTGTTGTACTACGCCATCTACAATCCCCAGTTCAGCAAACGCGACCAGCATGACCCCTTGGAAGTTTATCGCTTGGTAGATGGGGAATACGTGCGACAACCTGGGGAACCTGTTTGGATGCCTGAGATTGGTTTGGGGATTGGGCGTGAAATTGGAACCTTTGAAAGCTGGCAGCGAGAGTGGCTGTACTGGTATGACCGAGAAGGGATGAGATTTCCCACACCCGATGAGGTGACTCAGCAAGAACGGCAACGTGCAGAGCAAGAACAGCAACGTGCAGAGCGGCTAGCCGAACGGTTGCGAGCAATGGGGATTGACCCAGAGCAGGTGTAGCGCGATCGCTCGTTTCTTTTCTTTCCCCAAATAACTCTATCCTTAATCCTTGATTATCATTAACTCCCAAGTTGTGAAAAATACTTGCAATGCTAGTGTCGAGTCAAAAGGCTATTGTTTTTACAAAGCCACTCATGGGAGTCGGGCATCTGGTTTAGGAGTCGGCTGTTTCCAGTCAGTCATAGTCTAAACCTTCTTGAGCCAGGAGGCGGGGTAGGGCTGGGGCTTCGGGGTGATCGTAACGGGCGATCAGGTTCAGGTAGCGTCACTGAATCTGTAATAGGGTCGAACCTACTCTATAAGCTCGCCGATGTTAAAGTCTATTCTTATCCAACCTTTGAGTCTGCGTAGATTGTCGAGGAGTAGTATGGGAATTTGCCAGTGGTGTACCATCAAAAACGGCAGTGGGTCATTAATCTCAAAAATTGCATCTTTCCCTCGCCAAATATTTTTGACCCACGTTTGCAGTTGCTTTAACGATCTAATTTCATTAAGCCTCCAGAGTTCGTGATATAGCCAATAGGTGGGCTTACTATCAGGAAGTGGTTGCCAAGCTTCCGATGGGAAATTTGGCGTCCCTACACCAAGATAGGCATCTGCTACCCCTGGATGGTTGTAAAACATAGTAATGGCGGAGTGGGTGCGGGGGTTGCACTCGATGGCGTGAACAGTTCCGTCATCCGCCTGAATAAAGTCAAAGGAAAGCTGCCCGGTACGTCCCAGTTCTTTGGCAAAATGAGTCACCCATTGCATAATTTCAGGCTTGTCAACATTTTCGTAGTTGACTTGAAAGGCGGATGACTCACAGCAGCAGTACATTCTTGTCTCTCCATCTCGCACGGTACTGTGAGTGCAATATTCCTTGCCGGGGATGAATTCCTGCATAATCCACGGCTTCTCCTCGCTGATGGGCAGACTCTTGACAAATGCTTCTGTTTGTGATGGTGTATCGCAAGGGAGCTTGGTGAGATTCAAGCGACGCACTTGGTCGTAGGGGATGCTTTTGAGGATGTACTTATTCTGTTCGTGGGAAAAGTCGAAGTTGAGGACTTGTTCGGGGTCGGTAATTTTGAAGGATTTGGGGACTGATAAACCGAGCGATCGCGCAAATTCTGCCAAGGCAAACTTGTCATCCAGCATCCTCGTTATATCAGCATCGAAGTGGAAAATGTCGCAACAGCCAGATAATACGGGTTTGTCGTTGGAGTCAAAGTAGATGACGGAGAAAATGGCTACCGGGATAAAAAGGTCGATGTTTTCTTGTTTGGCGATCGCACGCATGGCTTCAATGTAGCCTTCTCGGTCTTTCTGCGGATCGGGGACGGTGTAAAAACCAGCGACAGTGTTGGAAAATCGATTACCGCTTAACCAGTATTTGTTGGTATCAACTATGATTGCCCGATGCCCAGCCGCATGAAACGATCGCGCTAGCTGAAGAGTTTTAGTCATCCTAGCGCCAACGATCAAGATGTTTTTGGGATTCTCGTTTAAAACGACTGGCTTGCTGAACGGTCGGCGGACAAAATTCCACAGCAGCGCGGCTAAGACAACAGTCAGGTTAAAGGGAAAGGCGATCGCTAATAATGCCAGCGTCCCCAAATTTTGAAACGCGGCGAAAATACGCGCTTGTATAGATTGTTGTTGCGCCATAAGCTTTATTTTGGGTTGTTATAAATAAGCTTGTTGTGACTGGGAGGTTAGACCCCTTAAGAGGAAAAGGATCTAACCTCACTTCCCCTAAAAAAACATTTATTTTACTTCCCTACCCTTGTAGGGGAGGAAGGGAAGGGAACTCTGCTGGGGGTTCGGGAAAACCGAACTCGCCAACAGTATCTTTTAAACCCCAGACAGTTCTTTTACTGGGTAGCTAATTTCCGGATGATAGTTAAACCATCTCGCAAAGGCAGCAAAACCTGTTCAACGCGGAAATCTTCAGCAACAATACGGTTGAAGGTCGCGATCGCTTCCCCATTTTTAGATCGTTCTTCCGCAGGCAGGTAAACTTGTCCTTGCAGCAAGGTATTATCCACGCAGATGATGCCGTTGGGGGAGAGTAAGTTGGAGTCCAGCAGTTTATGGAAATACTGCACGTACTCGGTTTTATCGGCATCAATAAACACCAAGTCGAAAGACTCACCCTTAGCGGCTAGCTTGTCCAGGGTTTCCAAGGCTGCACCGAGTTTCACTCGAATTTTTGACCCGTGCGGGGAATTTTCAAACGCCGCTTGGGCAAATTCCGCCGTATAGGGATCGACTTCACAAGCTACTAAATGTCCGTCTTCCGGCAAAGCTTCTGCCATTGCCAACGCCGAATAACCCGTAAACATCCCAATTTCTAAGATGCTTTTGGCTTTCATCATATGGACAAACATCTTCAGCATTTGCCCTTCCAAGTGCCCGGATAGCATCTCTTGTTCCAGGTGACGCACTGTCGCACCGTCAGAAAATAGCTTATTCCACGCTTCTTCGCTCGTCTTTTTTGCCAGTGCAGCTAAAGCAGGAGACTCGGCGGTGGTGCATTCGTCCAGGTAAGGATCTAAACCTGCCGCCAAACGCAATGCTTTTTGCAAGTGTGCTTTTACCTCAGCAGGTACGTTTGGTTCTCGTTCCACCATCCGGACGACTGTTTCGAGTTGTTCGGTTAAAATCCCTAGTGGCGTGACGGGACGAGCGGTTGCCATATTCACCCCACTAGACATTGGCAGCACTCCTTAGCTTTTGCTCGGTGCTGCTTGGATAACCGTCCATTTCTGGCTCCTTACCTCCCACGTAGGCATCGATGCCAGCACCACCACGGGGATAGGTGGCGCAGATGCGCTTGTGGTCAGCTAAAGCGGCGTCTAGTTCTTCACGGGTTAAGTCGTTGACAAAGAAGCATTCGCCGATGGGACGAGGCATAGCAGCACGTTGCAAACCGTCCCGTGTCTGAACGATTGACTGGGTAGCATACCACAACAGATCGCCATTTAGGAGGGGGTGGTCGAGAGCGAGTCCGATTCTGCTCATTAGTCCCAAAATGCGATCGCGCTCTTGAGATGTAATATAGCCGCGTCTTTCTGCAATGGTAGCCGAAAATGCCATATCAATATTTACGGCATGACCGTGCAATAACGGTATGCTGGGAGCCAGTTCCAGCGTCGGACTCCAGGTGTGACCGTAGGCAATTACCCGATCCAGCATCAACTCGCGCAGGTTAGGAGTCTCCAAATCCAGCATCGTTTTGATCGACTCGTAATTCACGCGATGAGCAGATGTCTTCAGTTCGGCAGAACCATCAACATAGCCAAAGTGGGTGTTGAGTAACTCTTCCCCATATTTATCCAATAGCTCAAATACTTCAGCATTTGAGACAACGGCGATTTTTACAAGTTCAGCCATGCCGTTGCGAACTTGATCTGTGGGGAGTGTCTGCAAGAAGGAAAAGTCTAGAATTACTTTCTTTGGCGCGTGGTAGGCACCCAGACGGTTTTTGAGTTTACCGTGATTCACTGCAACCTTAATTGCCACGCCAGCATCGATCAAACCGATAAGTGTTGTCGGAACGCGGATATAGTTTGTGCTGCGACGGTAAGCAGCGCAAGCAAAGCCAGTAACATCTGTAACTAATCCACCACCCACAATTAAAACGGGTTCTTTGCGAACCAAACCGAAATCTGCAAACGCATCGATGATCGACTCAAATGTTTCTATCGTCTTTGTCGGTTCGCTAATTGCAATTGGGAAGATGGTCAGATCAAGGTTGTAGTGCTTGAAATACTCTTTAATTTGAGTTCCGTAAAGCCGATTTACGTTGCGATCGACAACAGCAAGGCAGCGCCCGAAACTCTTGTAGCTCTCAGCTATCTCTGTGTTTTTGACATCAAAAGCACCGTTTACGAATTCAAGACTAAACTCGATTTTTTCGTAACCTTCTACATGGAAAGCCCTTTCGGTTGCTTCTACTTTTGCTTGGACGTTGCTCATTCTATGCTTGCCTTTATTCAAAAATTAGAAAAATTATTAACAATTGCTGCAACACTGAATTTGACCCGCGTTTTTTTTAATAAAACAGCGAGCCAGTTCCTAGCCCTGAAACTATGAATTGGATAAAGGCTTTAAATTTTCTGGTACTGGATTTTTCTCTTCTTACGAAACTAAGAAAGCCAGACCGAAAATACCTTTGGTTTGAGCTATTTAAAACAACAGCAGCGAACTATTCGTAGATTAATTAACCATTGATGACTCGGACTATATCAAAAGGAGTAGAAAACCGAACTAATGTAAAGATTGATGAATTAGAGCTTAATTAATAAGATTTAATTATTCTTTACATAAAACGCTAGTTCTCTAATCAAACTCGCCTTAAAGCAGTGCCTGACATTGCTCCGCTATGTCGGATGACTCCTAGAAGAGATTTGTTGCCACGCTTGGGTTTCATCCTCAGTTGACACCACGGACAGTCCTGCACTCCTGCACCGCAATTTTTTATCTTCAATTCCGACTTGACATTTAAGGGAATACTTAATTATCCTGTTGTTAGTTAAGCATTCGCTTAAATATTGAGTAGACCTAGTGCCAGTACAGATATATTTCAGGCGATCGCTGATCCGACGCGACGCGCCATCCTCGATCGCTTGCGCGACGGCGAACAACCCGTCAAGCAGCTAGCAGAACCGTTTAATATCTCGCTACCAGCTATCTCCCAACACTTGCAAGTTCTTTGTGAAGCTGGCTTGGTGACGCAGCGAAAAGCGGGACGACAGCGCCTCTATCGACTCAACCCAGAACCCCTCAAGGAAGTGTCCGATTGGATTACCCATTACGAGCAATTCTGGCAAGAGAAAAATGCAACCCAGACGATATTATGCTAAAGGTGCTGGAAGGCATTGCCGATATGCTGCCACTGTATAGTGCTGAATGGATTGAACAATGGCAGATAAAGGCAAGGAACTATCCCGATTAAATCTCTGCATTATTCGGTTAAAGTGAGCAACTTTTTAGAGGTGGCGATCGCTACTACTCCATATACCTGTATTCCTTGTCTGCGTAGAGTTTGGGCGGCAGAGGACACGGTGGCTCCTGTGGTGTAGATGTCATCTAGCAATAGCACAGGGGAAGTGGGGGGACGTTGGGATAAGCGTTGGCTGACGACAAAGGCATCGGTGAGGTTTTGCGATCGCGCTTGAGCTGTCAGGTTAAACTGGGCTTCGGTTGCCCGCAATCGTTCTAAACCTTGAGGGTACTGTTTATAGCCTGTGACTTGGCAAAAACTTTCGGCAAGCCGTTCTGCCTGGTTGTAGCCGCGTTGTTGCAGTTTTGTGGAGTGGAGAGGGATGGGAATCACGATGAGTTTGTTGGTAGCTAGAGCAGCGGGAGATTGTCGCCACGCTTGCCCTAGCCAGTAACCCAGAGGGCGGGCAAGTTGGGGTTGGTTGTTGTATTTAAGTGTGGCAAGGGTGCGTTTCAAAACTCCCCCATAGTTCCCCCAAACAAATAGCGGCAGTTCACCTTGCCAAAATTGGCTGGGATTAGACAATTGACAGCGTTTGAGTTGATTGTCGCAATACTGACAAAAGACTTCTGCCGTTGGGCGATCGCACAGCGGACAGTTAGACTTCAGAAACAGAGAGATTAGTCCGGTTGTGAGCTTCACTGCTTTTGAGCCTCATCGCATTTGAAGCAATATACAGATGAATTAATACTAGTTGCGTACCTGTTGCTGGCTAACTTGTTTCTAATAAAGTGCAATTCACCAAAGCGCTAGAATGCTTCTCTACCTGAGTAACTGAGTGAACAACATTTACTGGCTCAACCAAATTCAACCTGTATCAGCGCCGTTTGTTGGGGATGAAGCCTTATTTTTGGCGAAAATAGGGCAGCGTGATTACCCGGTTGTGCCAAGTTTTGTTGTCCCAGCCTCGGCGCTGCAAGAGTTTTTAGCTACCCTCAATGATTCGGAATCATTGCTCCTTGACTTTCCTGATTCTTCCTTACATATAGATGTAGATAATCATCATGCCTTGCAGCAGGTAGCGCAGCAGCTTCGTCAGAGAATTGCCACAACCCCTCTGGATGAGTCGTGGATGTCTAGCTTAGAATCAGCAGCGGAGTGTCTGCTTTCTCCCATCCTGATTTTGCGTCCTTCTTTGCAGTTACCACCTCAATCTACGGCGACGCAGGGAAAGGCAGTATTAGGATTGTTGGAGTCTCAGTTTTGCCTCAAACAATCAGAGTCACTCAGCACGGCGTTAAAACGCTTTTGGGGGGAGCTATTTGGTGCGAGGAGTTTGTTTTATTGGCAGCGATCAGGGATTGAGCTGAGTCAAATCCATCTGGCGGTATTGGTGCAGCCGATGTGGGATGCGATCGCTTCTGGTACAATCCAATGCGATCGGACGAGTTGGCAAATTCAGGCGACATGGGGACTGATTCAGGCATTGACTAAAGGGGAAGTGCTGCCAGATTACTACCAGGTACAGCCTCACACAGGTAGCGTACAAGCACAGTATCTGGGCAGTAAAACCCGTGCCTATCGCGTCACATCGGAGCCTAGTTGCGTGCAGGCTTATGTCCTCACCGAAGAACAACAACAGCAGTATGCGCTGGATGAAGAGTATCTCCAGCAACTGATTATCCTCGCCCAGAAATTGACAGCGGAATTTAATCCTACCTTTGCTGGCGAGTGGACGCTCTGCGAGATCCCCGGTAGCTCCCAGCCCCAGATCTATTTCACTCAATTCACTACCCAGCGCTCGATGGTAGACACTAGCGACTTGAGACATCTTTATCAGTCGGCGGTGACTCATCCTATCTCCTCGACGCCCTACTTACTCAAAGGAATACCCGCCGCCGGGGGACGAGCGAGTGCATCAGCACAGATACTTGTGAATTTTAGCGATCGCACTACTCCCATTGAACCGGGTACAATTCTCGTCACTCACAGCGTCGCTCCTGACTGGCTACCCCTCCTCAGACAATCGGCTGGTGTCGTTGCTGAACAAGGCGGAATGACAAGCCATGCCGCAATTATTGCCAGAGAACTCGGTATTCCCGCTGTCGTCGGTGTCAAAGGAGCAACCCAACTCATTCACACGGGAGATTCCCTGCTAGTCGATGGCGATGAAGGGGAAGTCCATCAGTTAGGAAAAGGAGGAGTAGGGAGGATGGACGGGGGAGCGGGGGAGCGGGGGAGCGGGGGAGCAGGGGAGCAGGGGAGCAGGGGAGCGGGGGAGCAGGGGAGCGGGGGAGCAACAAGTTCAGGACTTAGGACTCTCTCTCACTTCGCCAATCCCACTTCGCCAATCGCCACCCAACTACTCGTCAATCTCAGCCAGCAAAGTTCAATTGAGCGTGCGGCGGGTTTACCTGTGGAGGGGGTGGGGTTGTTGCGTTCAGAATTGATGTTATTAGATGCACTAGAACAGCGACAACCGAATTGGTGGTTACAGCAGGGACTCAAAGATGAGTTAGTGGAACGCCTTGCTCAACTTATCGGTCAATTTGCAGCGGCTTTTGCACCTCGCCCTGTGTTTTATCGCTCTCTGGATTGGCGCTCTTTTGAATTTCAACGGCTACTGGGTGATGATTCCCTGCCCGATTCTTCAAAAAATCCCATGTTGGGGTTGCGGGGGACGCTACGCTATCAGCTTGACCCCAGCTTATTTGATTTAGAGCTGGCAGCGTTGGCACAAGTACAGAGATTGGGTTACTCCAACGTTAAATTGTCACTACCCTTTGTGCGGACTGTTGAG
Organism: Kastovskya adunca ATA6-11-RM4; assembly: GCA_019359445.1. Lineage (GTDB taxonomy): Bacteria > Cyanobacteriota > Cyanobacteriia > Cyanobacteriales > Coleofasciculaceae > Kastovskya > Kastovskya adunca. The sequence goes on from JAHHHJ010000012.1 coordinate 139,001, forward strand.
GAATTTTCCTTCTGTCGCGATCGCGTTGTTCAAGTTGGTCTAACTGCATGTTCTGGGTTTCAACTTTGGATTATGGCAGAAGTACCATCAGTGCTATTTCTACTCCCCGATTATGTCGATGCAGGTGTCCAGGGAATTTCGATTGGCACAAACGATCTAACCCAATTGTTACTGGCAATTGACCGGGATCTGGAGCAACTCGCCGCCTCTTTTGATGAACGCCATCCCGCCGTCATGCGAGCCGTTCAACAACTGATTCAAATGGCAAGAAGTGCCGGAATTCCCTGTTCAATTTGCGGACAAGCACCCAGTCGCTATCCTGAGATAATTGACTCCCTCGTACGTTGGGGTATTACTTCCATTTCTGTGGATATGGCTGCGGTTGAACAGACTTATCAGGCGATCGCCCAAGCGGAAAAACGCTTACTCCTAGAAGCCGCTCGGCAGCAGTTGAAGCCTCCTTCCTAGAGATGACGGGATGCTGCGCGACGCCTTTTTTAATCGCTCAGGAGTTAAGGAGGCGATCGCCCTTTCCTCCCTTCAATTCACTGATTGAGTTAAAACCATTACTCTTCAACCTTCTCCAAAGACTCAGGCTTGTGAGCTGCCTCTTTACCGGATTTATCGCTCTTTACAAGGTATTCAGGATTTTCTTTTGAGGCGGCGACATGGTGTTCTTTAATATCTGTGGGTGAAGTCAGCTTCTTTTCCACTTCGCCAATAGTTTTGCCTCGTGATGTGTTCCACTCAACCTTATCGCCTTTCTTAAACTGCTCAGTCACTGGTTTACTCCGGTTATATTTTTGACATCTACTACCGTCACAGTATGTTTACTGAATAAACAGCAGCCATCTGTCTAATTGCAGATTGCTAGGTTGAAGTTAATTTTACAAACAGCCTATCTTGAGAGAAAATCATATATTTGAGCGTTCCGGCTGTAGTTGAGGCGGCAAAGATAAAAATTGATGAAAAATAAAAGACAACGCTGGCTTCTCTCCGCTTTACGCCTGAAAGGGTCAGTCATCCCTGCAATTCTTAACCGGGTAATTTTGTGCGGCGCTTTCGGTGTTTTTATTTCTATCCTCTATTTATTAAATCTACCTGTATCTCAACCCATTTTTGGCACCATCGTTCCTAGCATTGTTTTAGGTCTATTACTAGTTTTTAGAACTAACACGGCTTACGAACGATTTTGGGAAGGTCGCAAGTTATGGGGAAGTTTAATTAACAATAGTCGTAACTTGGCGCGGCAAATCTGGGTAGCTGTGGCAGAAAATGCCCCGGAAGATCGCGAGCTAAAACTTTCTAGTCTGCGTTTATTAGTTGCCTTTGCTGTTGCAACTAAGCTACATCTGAGAGAGGAACCAGTAAATTCTGAGTTAGAAAGATTGATGTCTCCATCTCAATATCTAAAACTTAAGACAATGAATCATCCTCCTTTGGAGATTGCCTTCTGGATTGGAGATTACCTTCAGCAGCAATCTCAACGACAAAGCCTCAGTAGCTATCAGCTAACGACGCTTCAACAATTGGTCAATAGCATGGTAGATAATTTAGGAGGGTGCGAACGTATTTTAAAAACTCCTATTCCGCTGGCTTATGCAATTCATCTTAAGCAGTTATTATTACTATATTGTTTATTGTTGCCGTTTCAAGTTGTTGAAGCCTTAGGCTTGTTGACTGGAGCGATCGTCGCACTAGTGAGTTTCACCTTATTTGGTATTGAAGAAATTGGCGTCGAAATTGAAAATCCTTTTGGGTATGACTCAAACGATTTACCCTTAGATGCCATGTGTGCCACGATGGAGCGCAATATTGAAGATTTGATTACCCTCCGTCCTAGTCAGAGTATTATTGAGAGCCTTTAAAAAATTGGAGAAAATAACTAATAAATTTACAAATGCTCTATTTAACTGAGTCGAAAGACATTCAATTCCTTATTGAAAAGTATGTTCAGGCAAAAACTCTATGGGTAGATACAGAAGTTGCTGACTACAAAACGAGTAAGCCTCGATTGTCTTTAATTCAGGTGCTAGATGACTCGACGGATATGAAAGGCGATCGCGTTTCTATTTTAGATGTCTTAGACCAGCCAGAAATTACAGATGAATTCATTGAAAAAATCATGCTCAATCCAGAGATTGAGAAAGTATTCCATAATGCTAAATATGACTTAACTTTCCTAGGTAAACGTAAGGCAAAAAATGTCACCTGCACCTTAGAAATGGTGAAAAAAATTCCTTACTACCTAGTCCCATTGCCTAATTGGAAGTTAAAAACCTTAGCGGAAAAACTCTGCTATTTTCCCACTATCGATAAAACCGAGCAAGGGGGAGATTGGGGGAAGCGTCCCCTCACTCAAAAGCAGTTGCACTATGCCAAGATGGACCCTATTTATGTGGCGCACGTCCATCATCGTCTCTTGCAACTGACGCAGCTTATCGAACCCAATCCCGAAACGGAGGATATCGAAGCCCTCACCCTGCGGTATCGGCAAATTGAGCATCCGTGGAAACAGTTAGATACCGAAATTAACCACATCAAAGAACGCCTCAAAGCCGCAATGCCAGCACAAAATCTCTCTGAAAATAGAGGGTTTAAGTTAAGCAGTCAAGAGCGCACGACGAAGAAAGTAGATTTTAATCAGCTAGCAAAACTAACCCAGGCTTTGGGTAAGGACTTAGATTTATCGGTGACACTCACCAAAGCTCTGCAAGAAGAATTAGGAGATGTCATTGAGAAACTGCCAGTAGAAGAGCAGAAAAAGACTATTTTGCAGCTACAAGTTCAAGAACAGGACGAGGAAGAGGAATTACCCTTTTAATCAAGAAATCTGCGGAATCATCTGCCTCCCTTTTGTAACCATCCCACAACGTAACTTGGCAAAGGAATCAATATGTCAGAAGTTAACGGCACAATGATGCAGTACTTTCACTGGTATCTGCCATCAGACGGTAGCTTGTGGGAAGAAGTGAAAGACAAAGCCCAGGAGTTGCAGCAGGCGGGTTTTACAGCGCTATGGCTTCCCCCCGCCTACAAGGGTATAGGCGGTCAATACAATGTCGGTTATGGGGTTTACGATTTGTTCGACTTGGGGGAATTTGACCAGCATGGCTCTAAGCCGACTAAGTACGGGACGCGGGAGCAGTTCCTCAGTGCGGTGAAGGCGGCGCAGAATGCAGGGATGCAGGTTTATGCCGATGTCGTCTTGAACCACAAGGATGGTGGCGACAATCGAGAAACAGTATGGGCTTTACCTTTCAACAGGGATAACCGCACTCATCCTATTGGCGATTGGCAGCAAATCGAGATTTACTCCAACTTTACCTTTCCCGGACGTGGCGACAAATACTCCAGCATGAAGTGGCACTGGTGGCACTTTGACGCTGTGAATCATCGAGCCGATAGACCTGGCGACAACAGCATAGTTTACCTTTTAGAAGGCAAAAGTTTCTCTGAATTCGTTGATTTAGAGAAGGGCAATTATGCCTTTTTAATGGCTTGCGACCTAGATATGGAACAAGAGCAAGTACGTTGTGAGCTGAAGTATTGGGGCGAGTGGTTCCTGGATACTACGGGAGTAGATGGCTTTCGGCTTGATGCGGTTAAGCACATCCCCGCCTGGTTTTACAAGGATTGGTTAGCGGACGTTCGTCACCATGCGAAACGGGATTTATTTTGTGTGGGCGAGTACTGGTCAACGAATCTTGAGGCGTTACACTGGTACATTGACGCGACAGGCGGACAAACTTCACTGGTGGATGTGCCGCTACAAAACCACTTCCACCAAGCTAGTCGCAGTGGCGGGCATTATGACATGCGGCGCATTTTGGATGGTACGCTGATGCAGCAGCAGCCGACTTTGGCGGTGACGTTTGTAGAAAACCACGATACTCAACCCTTACAGTCCCTAGAAAATGTGGTTGAGAGTTGGTTCAAGCCGTTGGCGTATGCGTTAATTTTGCTCCGGCGGGAAGGCTACCCTTGTGTGTTTTATGCCGACTATTATGGCGCGCATTACTCGGACAAAGGGTATGAAATCTGGCTGGATTCCCATCGCTGGCTAATCGATAAGTTTTTACATGCCCGGCAGCACTACGCCTACGGCGAACAATATGATTACTTTGACCACTGGGATATTATTGGCTGGACTCGCTTAGGTAATGAGGTGCATCCTAAGGCGATGGCGGTGTTGATGAGTGATGGTTCGGGGGGTAGTAAGTGGATGGAAGTCGGCAAGCGCAACGCGACGTTCCACGACTTAACGGAACATATTCACGAGCCTGTGCAGACGAACGCTGATGGTTGGGGCGAGTTTCGCTGCAAAGGTGGCTCAGTTTCGGTCTGGATTGAAGAATAAGCGGATACTGGACGATGGTACAAAGCCCGTCTATGTGCGGGCTTTCAATTAGGAAACGCCCTCAATCATCTGTAGGGTAGGTTTGGGTGCTGCGATTTAGGCTCGAGGCAAAACCAGCGGAAACGCCATTATTTTCACTCAAATCTTGCGGTCTGATTGTGCTTTCTAAAGCTGTTGAATTATTGGTTTCTAGCTGTAATCGTTCAGGTAGTAAGAAGGTGTACCAAGCAATAAAACTGAGCACTACATGTTCACCACCGTCTTCCAAAAGACCCACTAAAGATTCCATTGCGGGCAATTGAGCCACTATTACATGAAGTAGGTCTACTACAATCCCAAACACAGCGAGAATAAACAGCATTTTAATCAGATCTTGGCTGACTTTCCTAAAAAAGCGATCGCTAAACTTATAGGCTATAGCAATGAATAGGAAAAACACCACGCCAGCTGAAGCTGAAACGATAACTTCTCCAAAATCAACCGCCCGCAACCCTAATGCTGCTGAGAATCCTAGCTCTCTAGCGATAATTTCTCCTAAGCTCTCATGAATTTGAATCGAGTCATCCAGCAATAGATAAAAGAAGAGTAAAGACCAGCCCAAACTAAGTAAAGAGCGCTGGCGCACTGCAACAAAGCCTAACAAAAGTACAATCCAATATTCTTTTAAGTACTGAAATATTTCTGCATAGCCCCGGTCTCTTTCAATTGAATACAGATCATTTGAATTAACCGGGGTATATAGATAAATCAAATGAACTAGAATAAAGATGAGATCTGCCGCCAAGAATAAATAAAGAAGCCTGGTTGCCCAATGATTTATATTTAATTTCACCTTAATTCCTCCTCATTCGGTTGCCTAACAGGTGACTCAAAGAACCTGCAAGAATTTATAGATTGAAGTCACTCTTACCTCTCAAGCATTGCCTGGGTGGGTTGGGAAGTATTTGCCCATATGTAGCAATAGAATCGAGTATTTGCTTAACCGCAAGTTAAAAGTAAATTAACCTAAAGTTAAACTAATTTTGGTTCTAGTTATATGAAGATTGTGTAAACCCAGCCAGATCTAACGTAGTGAAAAGCCTCTAGAGATGTAGAGATGAGGCAGTTAGCTACGTCGGGGTCAAAGGGTGAGGGATTATCCGCTGGTGACAGAATTGATTGGGGCATTCACAGCTGGCGAATGCCGACTTCTAAGCCGTGACAGACACCAGCCATAAAATTGAGGTCGAGGGTTTCGATGGTGTCGCTTGGCTTGTGGTAATGGGGGTTTCGCATAAAGGCGGTATCCGTCACCATTATGGCTCGATAACCCTTGTCCCAAAAGGGCGAATGATCGCTCAGTCGCGTCTGGGGAACGATAACGCCACGATTAGGAACGAGCAACCACTCGCTATTGACATCAACTTTGCGGATGTTGCGGCTGAGGTGCCTTAAGTCAGGAATAGTTGGTAAATTACCAATTAAAGCGATGAAATTACCTTGATTGGGGTAAAAGTACTGCAACCCGGCGGGATAACGCTGAGAATTGGCGGTGGTGTTGCAGTACCCTAACATTTCTAAGGAAATCATCAACCGTAGCGGCTGCTGTTGCTGCTGCAAGTCGGCAGCGTATTGGGTACTGCCGAGCATACCGTATTCTTCCATATCAAAGGCAACTAATTGCACTGGGTGTCTGGCAGGTGCGGCAGCAAAAGCCTTGGCAAGTTCCAAGAGTACGGCGACGCCTGTGGCGTTGTCATCGGCTCCTGGCGTTCCGGGTACGGCGTCGTAATGTGCGCCGATTAGGATGGGGGGTTTGTGGTTGTCTGTAGCGGCGGGTAGGTTGAGGACGAGGTTTTGATGAGCGTTACCCCGAATTTGAAACTCGTGATTTTTTACGGTTCCCCATTGTTCTAGCTGCTGACGGATATATTGCTGCACGAAGAAATGCCCGCCTGTTGACAGGTAGGGATCGCGTTCTCGCACGAGTTGGGTAAGATGCGATCGCAGACTCTCTTTTAAATCCAATTTGCTCTTGCTCCTGAGCAGACCTATGCCATTGCTTCAATCCTAGCGGCTTGTTGGGCAACTTGCACCAGTCAGGAAAAGTGACTCCGCAGTTTTTTTAGAATCAGTATTTTTAATACTATTCATTTTTTAGGAAAATATGGCAAGTTTTGTTGCTTCTAGAGAACTTGTCCAGTGTGGCAATTTCCCTAATATAGCAGTCTTAAATAATTCATTAAGACGAGATCCCCTACTTCTTAGATAAGCCGGGGATCACAGGCGGCAGACTCTCGCAGCTCAAACAGGATTGCTATCGCTAACAGAAGAAAGCTTTTAAACTGTTCTTAAACTTCTTATTTAATTCGTGATTTTTTACTAAACTTCAGCCTGGTTTTATGCTCCCCAGAAGCAATCAGTCTCAGGGAAGATCTATTGATCCCCATGCTCTGTATACTGGAATACTGTTTATGATTCTCAGTCCGGAGTGCATCGAAGCCTGGAGATTTTAACCCTCATGTCATTATCCAAAGTTATTGGATTAACTTCCTGGATCAGCTATTTAATAAGCTCTAGTCAGGGCTTATTAAAAGTCCCAGACTACGTTTCCAGTATTCTTCCCATGAAAGTTTTTTCTATTGCCAATAGTCCTTTAGAAAAACCCGTTCCCCTATTTTTTTCAGAGCAGTTTAGCCGCACTAACTGGCATTCAGAATTGTCTACTGATGCTAGTTTGCAAGCCAAGGGCGAACAAGCCCAGTTGCCAGCCATCAATATGCGCTCTCCCTTTTGGCAAAAGACAGCAGAAGATAACTTTTGCCGTGCTGGAGCCTTAGAAGAGTCGCCGTTCTCAGCCACCAACGTTAGCGACTCATCCTCAACCATGGAGTCAGAAGCCGGATTGAAGCGCACCTCCCAAGTGGGTTTCTCCCAGCACATTTTGCAGGTTATCCAAAATTTAATGCCTTGGCGTCAGCGTCTCAAACCGACGATCCCGGCAACACCTGCACCCGTCGTTGTTCTCAGCAGCCATGCTTCTGAAGCGGACAACTCGCAAAACAGTAATAAACGCCTCGTGAAGCGGGGTTTTTGGCGGTACTCGCAACGGCTTACGGGACGTGCTGCCACAGCGGAATTGCCTGCAAATAGAGAGTGGTTTCAAGTTTGGGTGGGGAAGCACTTAGTCGCGCAGTTTGCGGATAAGTTTCAAGCCGACTTACTGGCACAACGATTAATCCCACTGCTGGCTGAACCCCGTTTTAATGCCTCGAAACTGAAACCTACCTTAGTGGATAGTATGCCAGCAGGTAAGATGGGCGACAGCCTGTTATTTGTCGTTAGTGACGATTTAGCAACAGCGTTGCAGCGCAATCAGGAAGTGATTGCCATTGAGTGGATTAACAATCTCCGTGTAGCGTTTGGCGCACCACCTTTAAATCTGGTTGAAGCCCAGCAGAAAATGCACGGTTTGGTAGAAAGCCAAAAAACCCTAGAAGGACTCGCCTCTTGGTATGGACCCTATTTTCACGGACGCCTGACTGCTACGGGTGAAACCTTTGACCAAAATGAGCTAACCGCTGCTCATCCGTCTTTACCGTTTAATACTTATTTGAAGGTGACAAACCAGGAAAACGGTGATACGGTAATTGTGCGAATTAATGACCGAGGGCCCTATATTCCTCCTAGGAAGTTAGATTTATCCTGGGCAGCGGCACGTTGCATCAACAGCGAAGACTCAGGCGTCGTGCCAGTAGAAGCCGTGATTATGGAACCACTGACGCTTCAGTAGCCGAGTACAAACGGCTTAGGGTGAGGATTTTGCAGAGACACACTCAGCCGAATCGTGGCAGTATTACAGAACTTAGAGCAAAGCCCACCTATGGGAAAGGGTGGGATGTAGCGACAAGCGCTTTTAAGCGCCGTCGTTTTTTTCTGCAAGTGTGTCTATCCAATCTTCGATTAGTTGAGTCATCGTCTTTTCCTTAGCCTCAGCTATTCTTCTAAGCTTTTGAAGCCTACTAACCGTTATTCGCAAACTTAACCTTTCTTTGCTCATATCTACCCGTTGGCTATCCATTTAGACTAGAATACTAGCATGAAGACTCTGAAGTTCAAGCTGTATCAGCACAAGCGCAATCGGTATCTCAAGCGGTCAATCAATGCCTCTGGAGTTATCTATAACCATGCGATTGCCCTGCACAAACGGTATTACCGGATGTGGGGAAAGTACTTGAACTGTGCCAAACTTCAGAAACATATTGCCAAGCTGCGGAAGCGTAACCCGTTTTGGCAGTTGGTAGGTTCTCAAGCTGTTCAAGATATTTGCCAACGGATTGACAAAGCCTACCAACTGTTCTTTAAACATCACAAGAAAGGAGTCAGACCACCTGGATTTAAGAAGGTCAAGAAGTATAAGTCATTCACTCTAAAGCAAGCTGGCTACAAATTCCTTGGCGGCAACCGAATCAAGATAGGGAACAGAGTGTACCAATACTGGAACTCTAGGAAAATAGAAGGGACGGTCAAGACACTGACTATCAAGCGCACACCCTTGGGTGAGTTGTTTATGGTCGCAGTGATTGACAGCACTCTGGAGCCACAAATCAAAACCACGACGGGTAAGATAGCGGGTTTTGATTTCGGACTCAAGACATTTCTCACCTGCTCTGAAGAATTCAAGATTGAATCGCCTCAATTCCTGAAAGCTGCACTCAATAACATTTGTAAAGCTTCAAGACACCATTCAAAAAAGCTCAAGGGTTCTAATAATCGAGAGCAAGCCAGAAAGTGCTTAGTCCGTCAATATGAAGCTGTCTCTAACCGAAGACGTGACTGGTTCTGGAAGCTGGCACACGACTTGACTAGCAAGTTTGATGTGTTGTGCTTTGAGACTCTAAACCTCAAAGGGATGCAGCGGCTGTGGGGACGCAAGATTGGGGATTTAGCATTAGGTGAATTCCTAGAAATTCTAGAGTGGGTAGCCAAAAAGAAAGGCAAGCAGGTTATCTATATTGACCCGTGGTATCCATCCACTAAGACTTGCTCTTGCTGTGGTCATGTTCTAAACTCTCTAGATTTATCAGTTAGACGTTGGCGTTGTCCGTCTTGCCAGTCAGTAAATGACCGTGACGAAAATGCCAGCATTAATATCAAAAGGGTTGGGAGTTCAACCCTAGGCGTAGGAGATGTCAGACAGTGCAATAACCTGCAATCTCTGTCTGATGCCTGAATCCCATCGGCTTCTATCCGTGGGAGTGGCTCAATACTGAATGCAGTGACACCGTGAGATAAAACTTATGCCAGCCCTGGAAATGAAGTCAAACTCAGCACTTAAGAGTGTGCTGTTTCTCTTCCTCTCGTTGCTATTTGCTGCGGTACTGCTGATTGGGGCAAAGCTGGCTCTTTCTGGAAGCCTTGCGTCTTTTTCTGGCGTCGCCCCGACTAATCTGGGGATTCAATCCGGGCAACTTGCGCCTTGTCCTAGTACGCCCAACTGTGTCAGCAGCTTCGCTAAAGACAGCGAACATAAAATTGAGCCGCTTACCTATACCTCCACTCCAGAGGTAGCATTCAACGACCTCAAGTCAGTGATTAAAAATCTGGAGAGAACTAAAATCATCACGAAAACCGACAATTATCTTGACGCGGAGTTCACCAGTCAGTTACTGGGATTTGTGGATGATGTCGAATTTTATTTAGATAAGGCGGAAAATGTGATTCACGTCCGTTCTGCTTCCCGCTTGGGAGAGTCGGATTTGGGAGTCAATCGCCAGAGGATTGAGAAAATGCGATCGCTATTAAATCAAGCCCAAACTCAGCCAGCTAGTACATCTAACTACAAGTTGTAGAGACGTTGCCGACAACGCCTCTACAGAGGTAAAACAGTTAAAAATTAGCCAAACCAGTGAGCTTTTGCAGGGGATGAAGAGCGATCGCGTAGGAATTCAGCAGGCAACAGCGCACCTCACCCAAGAAAGATTTCTGCCCAAAACAGGCTCAACGTCCAATCTGCAATTTGACCGATTGCCCCGCGTTAAACCGCTTACATAATGTGACAGTGAGAAATTGGTAAAAGTCTGAAAAAATGAGTAACAAAAGCGATCGCGCGGTTATCGACGAATTTAAAGAAGCCGTTAATATGACTCCCAAACAACTGGAGTCTTGGTTAAAAACAGAGAAGTCGAAATCAGTCGGTCAAAAAGACGATGATGATGACGAGTCTATCGGTCACGCCTCCGGACGAAGAATCATCAAGCTTCTAGAAACAAATAAATCCGACTATACCGACGACGACCTTGCCCATATGAAGAAAGTTGTTAGCTACGTCCACCGACACAGCGCCCAGCGACCCTCCGGTGATGTAGAAGATACTCGCTGGCGCTACTCGTTAATGAACTGGGGACACGATCCTTTGAAGTAGAAATTGAGAACGTTATGAGTGTTGAGTACTAAGTTTGTTTAAACTCAAAACTCATAACTTCCCTTCCCACATTACCGATGCGTGTGTTCCTCTAACAACTGTTTTGCCCGTGGCTTATAGATGAGATAGAACAATGCTTCGATATAGCGCAGGATGTCCTCGCGGTTTTCTTTCGAGGCGTAGTTCCAGAAGCCATAAATCCGCGATAGTGATAGCAGGCGAGTCGTGTGGATTTTCCAGGTGTAGGTAGTGTAAACTCGATCAATTCCCTTGCTAGAAATTTCTTGCCAATATTTAGGATTTTGGTCGCATTTGGAGACAAATTCCAGAATCTTCTCCGCCGTTTCTTCTAAGTGAGTCGGGTTGATCAAAAAACCGTTGACTTTGTCTTGAATAATCTCCAGAGGGCCACCAAATTCGGTAGCCAAGGTGGGCAGACCAGAAATCATTGCTTCCAAAATAGTCAAACCGAAGGCTTCAAAGAGCGCAGGTTGGACGAAGATCCCTTGACGGTCAGCAATGACGCGATAAATCTCACCGGAATCGCTTTTAGGTAGGCGGACGCCTAGCCAGCGAATCTTGCCGTGGAGGTTGTATTCATCAATCAGGTGATAGAGTTTGACGATTTCCTCTTTTTCTTCGTTATCACCAGATTCTTCAATCCGCAGTTTACCTGCAACTAAAATCAAGTTGCAGCGCTCTTGCAGTTCCGGACTGCGACCATAGCATTCTGCCAAACCTGTTAGGTTCTTAACCCGGTCAAGACGCGCCATGGAGAATAAGGGACGCTTGCTCGGGTCATCGAGTTTGCCAAATATGTGTTCCGGGTCTTCGGCGGTGAAGAGGAGCTGGTCAATGCGATCGCGATCGCTCGGTATCCGGTCTTCCCGCGTATAGGGGAAGTAGACATTCTCATTTACTCCCGGCGGTACTACATTGAACTTGGGCGAAAATAGCTCAATCCCATTGACAACGTGGTACAGCTCCGGCATCGTGAAACACTGATAAGACTCGTACTGACCAATACTATCGGGAGTACCAACAATTTCTTGATAGGTACTGCTGATCACAAAGTTGGCGGCATTCATCGCAATCAAGTCAGCAGTGAATTGCAGTGAGAAGTGATACTTCTCCTCTAGTTCTTGCCAGTAAAGGTTACTAAAGAGATATTTTGACTTCTCTAGAGCGTGAGCGACGTTACATTGCGTCACCTTTAAGCGCCGCGATAGCAGAAAGGCAACTAAATTTCCATCGGTGTAATTCCCAACAATTAAGTCCGGAACACCTTGGAATTCAGCTAGCAGTTCTTTTTCCGCATCAAGGGCATAGGTTTCCAGATAGGGCCAGATTTCAAAACGAGAAATCCAGTTCTGGGTCATGTTGGGATTAAATTCCCGGAACGGTACGCGCAAAATCCAGGCATTCTCCGTGCCGTGAACTTTCTCTAAACGCTGATTACAAAGGGTACCATCACTATTGGGAATCAATCGGCTGAGGATAATTACCTTGGGTTCTACTCCCAATCCCTCTAATCCCGCCAATTCAATGTCCTCTTGCAACTGCTTTTCTAGGCTGCGTGCTTGGTCGAGGACATAAACAACCTGACCGCCAGTATCAGGACGCCCTAAAACCCCTTCCTGTCCAAACCAACCGTGAATTGAAACCAGGACGATCCGAAAGATCATCGGGATGCGGGAGATAAACTTTTCGAGCACCTCATCGTTGGGAGAGTCAACGAGTTCGTCAAAAATCTCTAGGGTTTCCCGCACGCGACTGGCTGTGTTCCCCCAGCCCGGTTCAAAGCCCATGTCTTGGAGTTTGTAGCGAAATTCATCATAAGGCTCATTGTCTGGGCGACTGTTGACGAACTTCAACGCCTGTTTGACTTGATTAGAGAGTTGTTGCTGGTCTTTAATCCGTCCATTGATCAGCAACTGCATGCCGTTAAAACTATGAAGGCTCAGGAAGTTATACAGAAACTCCAGCCACTTCCGAGGGTCTTGAAAGAGCTTACTGGATAAGAAACGGTTGAGAAAGCGAACTCCTTTACCAATATTTTTGGCATCGCGAATGGTAGGGGAATAGTCGTAGAACGGCTGAAAGTCCAGCTCCAGGACATCCCCTTCGTTGGGAGAGAAACGCTTAACTAGGCGATCGCGTACATCTAACAGTTCCTGCGTCGTTATCCGCTCAATGCTTAAATCTTCTTCTAGCACCCGGAAGACTTCTTGATAAGCAATCTTTGGTCGAATAATCAGACAAAGACTCTCCTCCTCAAGAATGATTTCTTGAGTGTATTCAATTAGTTGCCCTAGGTTAGACGAGAGAAAAAAGTCATCCGGTTTTTGATTTTCACGGCAATAGGTAGAAAAAGCAGTAAGAATGTCATTTCGTAGTAAATACTGCTTTTCTGAGGCACGCAACTGGCTCACAAACTGGCGTAGGGCAGTTTTCTCATTACTATTTACAATATTTTCAATTAACTTAGACATGGCGTCTCCCAAGGAACTAAACTTAACGACAGTATCAGCTTTAGGTTATATGAAACTGTCCAGAATACCTGATTCTGGAGGTAGATTAGCCTTTGATTAAGGGCTAAACACTCAGCCTTTAGGGGGATTAGAGAGTTATAGATTTTCAATAGCGGGTTTTAGAGTAGACATCTTTGCTCAGGAATGGATGAGCATTCTGGAAATGAATGTCATGGGCGGTGTACGGGCGATGTCCACAATACTTGAGCCAAATGAACAGCAAATCAGCATCAGTAGCGAGCCGTTGTTGTGCTTTGAGTCCATTGAATACAGCGATGTAAAAGTGAAACGTTTGTTACCGTAGACAGTCTGAAGCGCTGCACCAAAAACCGCTCGCACGTCCCTAAGCTTTGGAGAGCGTGTCTGGAATGGCAACTTCAGCAAGTGTATAATCAACGGTTCAAAACTCACAAAGGTGAGAAGAAATCACAATGAACCAAATTAAAGCACTGCCTCTAGCAATCTGGATCATTGTGAGTAGCTTAGTCGCGCTGCTCACGATTGGTAGTTTCGCTCCTGCACGCTCTCACTCTCAGGTCGCTCAGCCTGTTTCAATTTCCTCGAAGCCCCAGGTTGTCCCTACCACGACAAAAGTTGCTCAAGACATTGACTTAGGGCAGTCTTTTCGAGAACTTGACGTTGTCGGCTCGATTTTGATTTATGACCAAAATAACGACCGGGTTTACGAGCATAATCCCTCTCGAAACTCAACGGCATTCCCGCCCGCTTCAACTTTCAAGATTTTCAATGCTCTTGTCGCCTTAGAAACCGGAGTCATTCAGGATGATGTCGCGGTTCTAACCTGGGACGGTATTAAGCGTGAAATTCCAGTGTGGAATCAGGATACAAATCTGCGCCAAGCCTTTAAGAATTCAACGGTTTGGTTTTATCAGGTCTTGGCACGAAAGATCGGGCATGAACGAATGCAAGGCTTCATCAATCAAGTGGGCTATGGAAACCGTCAAATTGGTACAGAGGAAGAGATCGATCAGTTTTGGTTAGGAAAATCCCTGCAAATTACACCCCGGCAAGAAATTGAATTCCTGCAACGGCTGGAGCGAGGAGACTTGCCTTTCTCTCAACGCACGTTGGATTTGGTTAAAGACATCATGATTGTCGAGCGAACGCCAGACTATGTACTGCGCGGAAAGACAGGCTGGGTCAACAACGTCGGCTGGTTTGTAGGATACCTAGAACAGAATGATCAAGTCTATTTCTTCGCCACAAACATTGAGATGCAGGACGTCTCTACTGCTGCCAAACGCATTGAACTGACTCGACGCAGCTTGACAGCCTTAGGATTGCTTTGAACAGAGAGTAATCAAGAAAATCGCCACCTAGCTTCGGCAGAAGTCTACTAGTAAGGGTACGGTATCACTCCTCAATCAACCTCTTTCTCCAAACTGTCAATGCTGCCGTACCCCTACTGCCCTATCTGCCCGATTCTTTACCAGACAGCAAGCAACAAAAGACTAACTGTACTGGTAAAGCTCTCCATATTTGTTTTCGATATAGCAAACGAACGGATCAATACTCAAAGAGCTACCCGTCACGCGCTCTATCAGCTCTGGGGCAGTATATTTGCGCCCATGCTGATAAATTTGGGATTTTAGCCAATCATGCAAAGTCGTAAAATTGCCCTGCTCAATTTGCTGGGGAATTTGGGGACGGGCGCTGAGAGCGGCGTCAAAAATCTGAGCGCTGATCAAGTTACCCAAGGTGTAGCACTGAAACATGCCGCCGATTGTTGCGGTGTACCAGTGGACATCCTGCAAAACCCCAATGTCATCACTCGGAGGGACAATTCCCAGGTCAGAACGGTAACGTTCATTCCAGGCATCGGGAAGGTCGCGAACCTCCAAGCTACCTTCTAGCAGTTGTAGTTCTAGATCGAAGCGAATCATGACGTGGAGATTGTACGTCACTTCGTCCGCATCAGTGCGTATCAAAGAACGCCCAACTTTATTAATGGCGCGATAAAACGTCTCTAAAGGAACGTCAGCCAGTTGCGTGGGGAAGGTGCTTTGCAGTTGGGGATAGAAGTAGTGCCAGAATCCTCGACTCCGCCCTACCATGTTTTCCCACAGGCGCGATTGACTTTCATGCAAACCCATTGAGGTACCAGTAGCTAAAGGTGTACCTTCGTACTCTGGGTTGATGCCTTGCTCGTAGAAGGCGTGTCCTGTTTCGTGAATCGTGCTGAACAGGGCTTGACTGAGGTCATTCTCATAGACGCGGGTGGTGATGCGAACGTCATTGATAGAGAAGTTGGTCATGAAGGGGTGCAAGGTTTTGTCTTGCCGTCCTCGCTGGAAGTCATAGCCCAGTTGCTCAATTACTTTCAGGCTAAAGGCTAGCTGCTGCGCTTCCGAGAAGGTTTGGTGCAAGCAAGAATCATCGGCTGGCGGTTGGGCTGTGATGGCTTCGACAATGGGGACTAATTTTTGTCGCAACTGGGCAAACAACTCCCGCAACGCCGACGCCTTCATGCCGTAGTCCACCTCATCAATCAGCGGATCGGCAATATGCTCGTAACCAGGGAAAAAGTTTGCCATTTCCCGGCTCAGTTCGAGGGTCTTTTCTAAATAAGGTTGTACGGTAGCAAAGTTGTTTTCGCTGCGTGCCTCTGCCCAGGCACCATAGCACTCGCTGCGATGGGTGGAGAATTTCGTCACAAAATTTCCTGGTACTCGCACGGCTCGTTCGTACTCGTGGCGGCTGACGCGAATCAGGCTGGCTGCGTCAGACTCGGCTGGTAAGCTGGCTTCGTAGTCGCGCAAGTCTTCCAGTAGTTGCCCAATGGTGGGGTCAATAAACTTTTCGTGGGCAATTTGGTGCAGGGTTGCCATCTGTCGCCCCCTGGCGGCGGCACCACTGGGAGGCATGTAAGTTGCCTGATCCCAATACAGCACGGATGCGGCAGATTCAATGTTGTTGATTTCCAGCAGGCTGGTTTTGAGTTCTTGAAGCTTTGGATGAGTTTTCTCTACGGTTTGCATTCTTGAGTATCTTTTGCTGCTCTTTTCCTCTAGTGTGGCGCACAGGAGCGAGGATGAACTCAGTCTTTGTTTCTGATTCTTGGCGAAGCGATCGCAACTGACGCACTGATAGCGATTCGCTAACGGTTCTCATCAGCCTGTTCTAAGGCAAACTTCACGACCTTTTCACTTAAGCGAATGCCCTGATTTCTCATCCGCTCGATTGCTTGCTGCATCAAGACGGGGTGCCCTTCTCGCTTGGCACGTAGCAAAATACCGATAGAACCTGTGAGCGAAAGACCGCTCAATTTGGCAACCCGCCTGCCTACTGTTTCATCAATGCAGACTGTTTGGATGCCTTCGTTTATTGCCAATTGAATTACCGCCGCCTCGCCTCGATCTAGAGAATTGAGAAGAGTGGGCGTAATTTCTAAAGGACTCGATCTTTTTTTCAACCAACTCGCTGCCTCAAATTCAGCGACAGCAAAACCACTGGAACCTCCTGCTAGTATTTCTTTGCAAACTTCAAAGGGAACTAATACCTGAGAGTATAGAAAGTTTAAGACTTCTAGATCGCCTAGGGCAGCAACAAGAGAAATAAGTGGCGCACTATCAATGACGATTCTTTCAGACTCAGGCATTCTCTAGATCGGATAGGAGTTCCTCTTCTTCGAGGTCAATCATGGCTGCACCATAACAATGTAAGTTCAGCAGGAAAGAAACTCTATCTGTACCTAATAGCTGCGCTGCCATGCCTGAAGATATACGCTTCATTTCAAACAGTTTGACTACCATAGCTCGAAACGGTTCAGAGTCTCGAATCTTGTCAAAATCTGAATTAGTTTTTGCCATCCGTAAGGATTCTTCAGG
Organism: Kastovskya adunca ATA6-11-RM4; assembly: GCA_019359445.1. GTDB lineage: Bacteria > Cyanobacteriota > Cyanobacteriia > Cyanobacteriales > Coleofasciculaceae > Kastovskya > Kastovskya adunca. The sequence goes on from JAHHHJ010000012.1 coordinate 156,143, forward strand.
ATCTAAATCGATCGCTTGTTGCAAATTCTCGATTGCCTGCTCAATATTTGCCTGCAAAGCATAACAGCAAGCTTTGTTGTACCAGGATTGGTAAAGGTCGGGTTGGAATTGCAGTGCTTGGTCATAAGAGGTGATCGCTTCCTCCCATCGTCCCAAATTACCTAACGCCACGCCCCGGTTGTTCCAGGCTTCGTAGTAGCCGGGTTGGAATTGCAATGCTTGGTCGAAGCTGGCGATCGCTTCCTCCCATCGTCCCAAATTACCTAACGCCACGCCCCGGTTGTACCAGGCTTGGTAAAGATCAGGTTTGATTTGCAGGACTTGGTCATAAGAGGCGATCGCTTCTTCTAATCGTCCCAACTTATCTAGGGCAATGCCCCGGTTGTTCCAGGCTTCGTTTTTATCGGGTTGGAATTGCAGGGCTTGGTCATAAGAGGCGATCACTTCCTCGAATCGTCCCAACTCATCTAGGGCATTGCCTCGGTTGTACCAGGCATCGGGGTTATCGGGTTGGAATTGCAGGGCTTGGTCATAAGAGGCGATCGCTTCCTCGAATCGTCCCAAATTACCTAGCGCAATGCCCCGGTTGTTCCAGGTAGCGGGGTCATCGGGTTGGAATTGCAGGGCTTGGTCATAAGAGGCGATCGCTTCCTCGAATCGTCCCAAGTAAAACAACGCCTCGCCTCGGTTGTACCAGGCTTCGGAGAAGTCTGGTTGAATTTTTAGGGCTTGATCATAAAGAGCGATCGCCTCTTCATATTGCTCCAACCTAAACAGCTTATTGCCCTCGTTGTAGAGAGCATCATCTTTGTCGGGTTTGATTTCCAGGAGCTTTTCGAGACTAGCAATTACATCTTCCCGGCATCCTAATTTACCTGTTCTCATTGGTTATGCCTTCCATGTGAGTTGTACCAAAAGCAAACTATACTGCCTGCTTCTTTCACTCTTCCCTAAATCCTAACCTTCCCTTACCCGCCGTTGTTTAGTACCTCCAAAGTCCTCAGCCAATCCGCCACGCCATTAAGAATTAATTGCACCGCGATCGCCAAAATAAATAATCCTAAAATTCGGCTAATTGCTCTAATTCCAGTTTCTCCTAACCAAATCCTAAATGATTCGTGAAGGCGAGATCCCCGGCTTTTAGAAATCGGGGAGCTGAAGCGCTAGCATCTGAAAATTTCTACCACTAAACGTACAAACTTGCCACGTATTCTCCATAACCGTTGTAAGGAAGGGTTGGGCGTTTTTCCCACTTCAAACCCGGCCCCTTGCTGATGAACTTCTCTGTCGCTTGCGACCAACGAGGGTGAGGCTTACTGGGATTCACATTTGCCTCAAAGTCGTATTCATGGGCGTCTATCGTGTTCCAAAATGTTGCTGGCTGAGTCTCGACAAACTCAACTTTGACAATAGACTTTGCCCCTTTAAAGCCATACTTCCAGGGCAAAACCGCACGAATCGGCGCACCGTGCTGCTTGGGTAGGATGTGACCGTAGTTACCCAAGGCAAAAAATGCCAAATCGTTTACCATTTCCTCAATCCGCATCCCTTCGGTATAGGGCCACGGCAGAGAACCGACGTGAAAAGTTGGCCCCGTGGTAATCTGCGGGTCGTAGAAGGAGGTAAAGCGCACAAATTTTGCCTGAGATGTTGGCTCTACAGCTTTAATCAGCGCTTGCATCGGGAAGCCAATCCAGGGAATCACCATCGACCACGCTTCCACGCAGCGGAAGCGATAGATGCGCTCTTCTAGGGGAAACTTGGTTCTCAGGTCGTCGAGGTCGTAGATGCGGGGGTTTTTCACCAAACCTGTTACTTCTAGCTTCCAGTCTTCTGTCGGTAAGGCTTGAGCATTGCGCCAGATTGACTTAGTGCCGCCAAACTCATAGAAATTGTTGTACTGTCCCGCCAAGTCTATATCCGTCATTGGTCGGTCAACGCTAGCAAAGTTGAGATTCACCGCCGCATCTAAAGTTTTTTTGTCCAGCGTTGCGGCTAGTGCTTGATTGGGCTGGGTCGTTTTCTCGCAACCCACTAGCGGCAAGAGGCTAGCTCCAATACTGGCACCGACTAGAGTTTTGAGGAAGCGACGCCGATTGAAATAGACGGCTTCGGGTGTAGCTTCTCTCTCTGGTATTTCCCAAGGTTTGGGCACGCGAATAATCGACATAGCAGGGAAAAGGCTTGTTTACAGCTTTGGTTAAAGGTTAGTGAGAGCAAGGGATGGAGGAGGTTTGAGCATCACATCAACGTTGCCCGTCTGTTACTGATTTTACCGATGTTTCTAGGGGTTTCCGGGTTTACTGTTTTGGTATCAAGAGATGAATGCAGAGGGAGCAAAAGCGATCGCCTCTACCCCTCTTCTGTCACTTTCCGAAAAGCCTTGCGTTTTCTGAATCCTAGAGTGTAGACGGAGCAAGCGATCGCGCAATTTTTTCTGAGTAGAAATTCTTGGAGATACGAAATTGGTCAAAATGCGATCGCCAACCCCCGAATGGCTCAGCATACCTTGTCTTTGGGAATTACTAATCCTACGAAAAACCGGAGAGTGACAGAAGAGGGCTACTATCACCGCCATCAGAGGTTGGTAAACTCTCGGTTTTTTTGCAAATATTTCCCCCTTTGCCCTCTCTATTCTCAAACTCTGAAGAATCGGAATTGTCTCTTCTTCTACCTAGGTGTGATTAGTTTTGTAGGGGTACATTGGATCATAAAGAATAAATAACCCCGATATGGTGCAAGTGTAGATTAACGATGCAGGATATCAACGCTACGAGCGTCACCTCCCGTCGCTCTCGTCCCTGGTGGGAAAAACTGATTGCTCTGATTGCCGTCGTCAATTTAGTGTTAGTGCTGTTTAGTCTCAGCTACGTTCCCTTGCGGGATCTCTATCTACAGGAATTGCCAGGAGTGGTGAGAGTAGTTGACCCGATTAAAGGGATTGAACCCAACCCAGTCACCGAAGAATACCTAGAGACGGTTGATGTTTTAGAACGTCAGTTGACGCAAGTAGGAGTCGAAGCTCCGGCTACAGAAGCGATACTTGCCGAATTGCGCGAAGACAGTGAGGCGATGATGGATGAAAATCCCTTCTTAGTCGCGGCGAAGTTTGGCACCTTTGCTACGATTCAGCGGCTGATGCGCCACCATCTGGGAACAGAAACCGCCCGCGCCGCCTTTGAAAGATTCTGGAGTGCTGAGTATCTGCTGACTTCTGACTGGGTGCAGGAACTGAGTTTCTTTGACCATCAGATTCGCCCGTTGATTGCCACGAACTATTACCGTTCAGTGGATGATTATGGACGGTTCATCGACGAATTTTGGCGTATTGATATCTTCTTTGTGAGCTTTTTCGCCATTGAGTTTTTGGTGCGAAGCTTTTTTGTGAGTCTGCGGCATTCGGGTGTCACCTGGTTTGATGCCATGTGGCGACGCTGGTACGACGTTTTTCTGTTTCTCCCGTTTTGGCGTGGGTTGCGGGTTTTGCCTGTGGTGGTGCGTCTGTATCAGGCAGGATTGCTGAATTTAGAGCGGGTATTGGCGCAAATTATCCACGAACCTTCAACGCTGCTGGCGGATAGAGTTTCTACCTTTGTAGCCGTGCGATTAATTAACCAAGCACAAGACTCTTTAGAAACAGGCAGAGTTGCACAAGCTTTACTTTATCCAAGAGATTATTTAACGGTTAACGAGGTTAATGAAGTAGAAGTGGTTACTGACCGCCTTCTGCAATTAACTATTTATAAAGTGTTGCCAAAGGTACAGCCGAACCTGGAAGCACTGATGCATCACTCTCTAGAAGAGGCGTTCCGGCAATCTGACCTTTATCGAACGCTACAAAGAATCCCAGGAATTGCAAACGCATCAGGAGATGTCATAGAACAACTTGCTACTAGCCTTGCCCAAGCGTCTGTTGGCGTTCTGGCATCTTCTTATTCTGATGAAAAAGGGAGGAAGATTTTTGAGGATCTGACGAAAAATTTTAGTGAGGCTTTGCGTCTGGAATTGCGAGATGGAGAAACCTTGCAGGAACTGCAATCATTACTTTCGGATTTTCTAGAAGAAGTGAAGCTAAATTATGTGATTAGAGCGACAAAGGAAGACCCAGAGACAACGATGGAAGAGGTAGCTCAACTGATGGGAGAAGCGATGGTGCCAAAGAAAGTCTCTTCTGGATTAGGAACATCTACGGTCAATCCTCCCTCACCGGAAGTGCGGCGATGAGATGATGCAGTTTTACCCGTTTTTTGATAATGATCTGATCTCGCGCCAGCTTTTGGGATGTGGCAAACAGTAGCGAGCAATAGGGATGCGATCGCGCTTCTGCTAGAGGTAGAATCTGAGCGTCTACTTTATATATTGATTTAAATCAGCAATATGTCAGAAGAAAAACACCCTCCTGAACTGCCGCCCATTGGCGCTATTCAAAGCCACTCGTTGACGGCACGAACAGAAAACTGGTTTGAGTACCCTGTACGCGCACAACCCCATCACACAGATTATGCGGGTATCGTCTGGCATGGCACCTACATCGCCTGGATGGAAGAAGCACGGGTAGAATGCTTGCGTTCCATTGGTATCGACTTTGCAGATTTAGTTGCCTTGGGATGCGATTTGCCTGTTGTTGAGCTGTCGCTACGCTATCACCGTCCGGTGCGGATGGGGATGGCAGCACTAGTACGGACGCGGATGACAGAGATGGAAGGAGTTCGCATCAACTGGGATTACCAGATTCGGTCATTAGATGCACAGGAACTGCACGTAACAGGACAGGTTACCTTAGTCGCTGTTGACCGCGAGAAGGGAAAGATTTTGCGTCAGCTTCCCTCCCAGGTGAAAGATGCGCTGGTGAAGCTTTCTACCTGATCAGTTGCCGTGCATCTAAAATACATCATTTAAATAAATACTCGCGGACGTCTGAAATGAGACCACTCTAAATATAGATGTTTCAATTTTTATTGTTAACTATCTTCCTAGCAGTTCTAGCAATCTGTTGTTTGTAAGCTGGAGGCTTAAATTTCTTTTTAAGCAAATCTTTAAGCAAAACAGCGCACAATTTTTTAATTTTGGTAAATATAGGGTTGGGGAAGTAACGATTTTGGCGAAGGATCGAGTGGAATGCAAGGTACTTAAAAGCAAGGCAAATAAAGGTTGATCCTTAACCTAATCGAAACTTTCCTAATGATTAAATTGCTTTTCGCTGTGCTGATTTTTGTGATTAATACGGTTTATATGATGTGTTTGTAAACATTCGCGACGACGAAGCCGAGCATGTCAAAACAATGGTGGCTTGTCAGCAACCCACTGCTCAAACCACATTCAAAAGTCCCCATAGCATTGAAGCTGAGGTGGTGATTACTAGTACAGAGGCGAAAGATATGGAAGCTCTCAGCAGCTAATAATCGCACTTCGCCACCTTGCTGTGTTTATTGTTCATTCAGGTAAATTCCGATGACAACAACACCCATACGTCAAGTCTCTGTCCCTGAGATTTCTGTGGCACAAGTCCGGGAAAATCATCGTGCGGAACTTGAAGCACTCTCCCGCTATCGCCGCGTCACCAATTACTTAGCGGCTGCTCAAATTTATCTCAAGGACAACGTTCTCCTGAGAGAACCCCTCAAACCGGAACACATCAAGGAACGGCTTTTAGGTCACTGGGGCACTTGTCCCGGCATTAACCTGGTTTACGCCCATCTCAACCGCCTGATCCGCCGCTATGACATTGATATGTTCCTGATAACAGGGCCGGGACATGGCGCACCTGCAAATCTGGCGAACCTATATCTGGAAGGCTCTCTGCAAGAGTTTTACCCAGAACTAACCTTCGACCAAGCAGGACTTTACAACTTCATCAAGCGATTTTCCTGGCCTGGGGGCTTCCCCTCGCACCTTTACCCCGGCATTCCCGGTACAATCCACGAAGGCGGCGAACTGGGCTATGCTCTTGCCACGTCCTTTGGGGCGGTGATGGATAACCCAGACTTGGTTGTGGCTTGTATTGTTGGGGATGGGGAAGCGGAAACGGGCCCCACCGCTACGGCGTGGCATAGCTATAAGTTTATTGACCCTGCCAAATCCGGTGCGGTGCTGCCGATTTTGCATCTGAACGGCTACAAGATTTCTAGCCCCACCATCTACGGCACGATGAGTGATGAGGAGCTGCTGCATCTGTTTACGGGCTACGGCTATCAGGTGCGGATTGTAGAAGAGGAGGATTTAGAGGCAGATATCTATGCCTCAATGGATTGGGCGTATCAAGAAATTTGTCGCATTCAACAAGCAGCCCGGTCGGGAGAACGGATTCTTCAGCCGCGTTGGCCAATGTTGATTTTGCGATCGCTCAAAGGATGGACAGGGATTAAGGAAATGCACGGCGTCCCGATTGAGGGTTCCTTCCGCTCCCACCAAGTCCCCGCTAAAAATGTTAGGAGCGATCCCAACGAACTGCGACTTTTAGAAGAGTGGCTGCGCTCTTACCATGTTGAAGAACTCTTCACTGAAAATGGGCAACCGATTAATGAGATTTTAGAGCAATGTCCAAAAGGCGATCGCCGCATGGGTTGCAATCCCCACACCTTTGGCGGACGTCTCCGCAAACCTCTCGATTTACCAAGCATTTTTGACTACCAAGTGCTAGTAGAGCGAGAGGAGACGCCCGAAGTTTGTACTAGAGGGGGCAACAACGTTGGCAACACTGAATCTTTGGCGAAGTACCTACGGGGTGTTGTGGAACATAATCCCCACAACTTCCGCATCTTTAGCCCCGACGAGTTGGAATCCAACAAACTGACGGAAGTCCTCGAAGCTACCCAACGCACCTACGAGTGGCCGATTAGTCCCTACGACGAGCATATTGGCCCAGAAGGCGGACAGGTCTTAGAAATCTTGAGCGAACATACCTGTCAGGCTTGGCTACAAGGTTATATCCTCACGGGTCGTCACGGTATGTTCCCCTCCTATGAGGCATTTTTGGGGATTATCACGACGATGATGGATCAGTATGCCAAGTTCATCAAGTTTTCCGAAGAGATTTCTTGGCGTCCGCCCGTATCGTCTCTAAACTACCTAGAAAGCTCAACCCTGTGGCGACAGGAACATAACGGTTTTTCCCACCAAAACCCCAGCTTTATCAATAGCGTCCTCGGCCAGGAAGCAGAATTTGCACGGGTTTATCTTCCCCCCGATGCCAACTGCCTGATCAGCACCATGAATCATTGCCTAAAAAGTACAGGCTATGTGAACTTGGTGATTGCCAACAAAAATCCCATGCCTCAGTGGTTGTCGATGGAAGAAGCGATCGCTCACTGTCGCGCCGGGGCTTCCGTCTGGCAATGGGCAAGCACTGATAACGGCGTCAACCCGGATGTCGTGCTAGTAGGGATTGGTGACGTCCCAACTGTGGAGGTACTAGCCGCCGCCCATATTCTACGCACCGAAATGCCAGAACTGCGGGTGCGCGTGGTGAATGTCACTGACTTAATGATTCTAGAAGAAGACTCAGAGCATCCTCATGGCTTAGATCAAGAGATATTTGAAGCCCTCTTCACTAAAGATAAGCCCGCGATTATCAACTTCCACGGCTACACCTCGATAATCAAACAGCTAATCTATGGGCGTCCTAACCTCCATCGGTTTCACCTGAACGGCTACCGCGAAGAAGGTAACACCACCACTTCCTTTGACATGCAAGTCCGCAACGGCACCAGTCGCTATCACTTGATTATGCAGGCGATTCGACAGGCAGCCGCCTACAATCCCTACGTCGCAGCACGCGCCAATGAGCGGATTCATCACTACGAATATATCCTCGTCGATCACGGGCGCTACATTCGAGAACATGGTGAAGATCCACCAGAAATTAGTAATTGGCAGTGGTGCTAGATGAACAGATAAAGGCACAGGATGTCCCGTGCCTTTTTTATTGCTCCTCTACAAATAAATTCGCTCAACTAACAAATGTAAAAGTTAAAATAACAGTGTTGAAAACTTCTTTATTGAAAAGACCAATCAAAGTGTCCCAAATGCAAACATTACGCTCAAATTAAAAAACATTATGTAGCAATTCCATTTAATTAGTGAGATTTTCTTTAAGCGAACCGCAAAGACGTAAAATAAAGAGAGTTATAGAGAGTTTTTCATAAAATATTTAGAATTGCTATAGTAAGCTTATGTTCTTCAAATTAGAATCTTCTAAAAGCTATAACAGCCTAAATAAATTGCGAGATATTTCTCTTCTTTCTTACTCTCTTAAACCTCCTCTGCGTTCTCTGTGCCTCTGTGGTTCGTTAATAATTTAACTAAGTAAGTTAGACTTTTTATGAAATATTCTACACTTTCAAAAGCATTTTATATTGGTGAAAATAACTAAGCTCAATCATTAACGTTTTGAAACCATGAAAATATTAGTTTTAAATGCAGGTTCTAGTAGTCAAAAGAGCTGCTTGTACGACATCAATAATAACTTACCTGATTCCCCCCTAGCACCACTATGGGAAGCCAAAATTGACTGGAAAGGAAAGTCAGACACTGGAGTTTTGAAAGTAGAAACAGCCCAAGGGATAACACTGGAAGAAGAACTCCCTATCGACGAGCGACCAAAAGCGATCGCTTACATGCTCAACACCCTCTGGCGCGGCAGCACCCAAGTCATAACTCAACTCGGCGACATCGACATCGTCGGACATCGAGTCGTTCACGGCGGTGAGGAATACCAGGAAGCAACATTTATAACTCCGGAAGTCAAGGTAAAAATTGAAGATTTAATCGCCCTTGCCCCCGAACATAACCCCGTTAATCTAGAAGGTATTGAAGCAATCGAGCAAATTTTGGGAGAAGCCATCCCGCAAGTTGCTGTCTTTGACACGGCATTTCATTCCCAACTTCCGCAAGCCGCCGCCGTTTATCCTGGCCCCTATGAGTGGCTTGAGCAAGGCATTCGCCGCTACGGCTTCCACGGCATCAGCCATCAGTACGTGGCAACCCGCGCCGCGCAGTTGTTGGGGAAAGAGTTGGCATCTTTGCGGCTAATTACCTGTCACCTGGGTAATGGTTGCTCCCTCGCCGCCATTCGCGACGGTATTTCTATAGACACGACAATGGGCTACACTCCCCTAGAAGGGTTGATGATGGGAACTCGCTCTGGTTCTGTAGATCCCGGTATCTTGATTCAACTGATGCGGCAGGGTAAGGATGCCGAGACGCTGAATGAAATCCTCAACGAACAGTCTGGGTTAAAAGGACTTTCCGGCATCAGTGGCGATTTGCGTTACCTCAAGAAGCCGATAGAAGAGGGTCACGAAAGAGCGCAACTCGCCTGTGATGTTTATATTCACCGACTGCGATCGCATATCGGTGCCATGCTTGCCTCACTGGGTGGTTTGGATGCCCTAATCTTCACAGGTGGTGTGGGGGAACATCAAGCACCTGTACGCGCCGCCGCCTGCGAAGCGTTTGAATTTTTGGGCATGAAACTCGACACCGAGAAAAATCAGGCGGTTTCAGAAGACGATACGGATATCGCAACAGCCGATTCAGCGATTCCTATCTTGGTTGTACATACTCAAGAAGATTGGGCGATCGCTCAAGAATGTTGGAAGCTAATTCAACGCGATCGCCCTTGACATAAACTCGAAAAGTCGATAAGTTAACTTTAACGTTAACGTTAATTTGCCTGGATAAGTTGTCTGAAAGAATGCGGATAGGAGAGCTGGCCCACAAAGCTGGTGTAACTCCTCGAACAGTTCGATATTACGAAAAACTGGGGCTAATCAGTCCCAGTGAGCGCGAGGGAAAAGGCTTTCGGTACTACAGCGAGGCAGAACTCGCCAAACTTCGCAAGATCGATGCCCTCCAATCCCTCGGACTGAGCCTGGAAGAGATTGGCAGTATCCTTGACCTCTTCTTTGAGGAGCCAACGATGTTGAAAGGTAAGCAAAAACTGCTGAAAATCCTCTACAGCCATCTTAAGGAGACTGATGAAAAGGTGGAAGCCCTAACGCAGTTTCGCTCAGAGCTGCAAGCGAATATCGCTCGGATAGAGGAATACATCGATCAAGTTGGCAACCAGTAATTTTTTTCAGGCTAAATTAACGTTAACGTCAAGGTTAATAAATTCAGATCATGACCGCGATTAACAACAATTGAGTTGACTAAACCTCTTGCACAAATCCAGAAGACCCTTCCCCAACCCTTCCCTTACCAAGGCGGGATTAAGGGGGGTGATTCCAATTCATGCAAGAAGCCTACTAAAAAGGAGATAAAAATGAAAACTCGCAAACTCGGAAACCAAGGACTGACTGTTTCAGAACTGGGGCTGGGATGTATGGGAATGTCCGAGTTCTACGGTACGGGTGATGAGGCGGAGTCTATTGCTACCATTCACCGCGCTTTAGAACTGGGAGTGACTTTTCTTGATACCGCCGATATGTATGGCTCTGGCGCGAATGAACGTCTGGTTGGTAAAGCAATTAAAGACCGTCGTGATCGCGTTATATTGGCAACGAAATTTGGCATCGAACGCGGCGAAGACAGCAGTTTTCGCGGTATCAACGGCAGTCCTGAGTATGTCCATCAGGCGTGTGATGCTTCGTTGCAACGGTTGGGGATTGACTACATTGACCTGTACTACCTGCACCGCGTCGATCCTAAGGTGCCGATTGAAGACACTATTGGTGCAATGGCAGAGTTAGTACAGCAAGGCAAGGTTCGCTACATCGGTCTCTCTGAAGCCGCTCCCGCCACGATTCGCCGCGCCCATGCAGCCCACCCGATTACCGCTTTGCAGACAGAATACTCCCTCTGGAGCCGCGATCCAGAAGACGAGATTCTACCCACTGTCCGCGAGTTGGGGATTGGCTTCGTGCCTTATAGCCCCCTAGGACGGGGGTTTCTCTCCGGAAAGATTGCTAGCCCGGATGATTTTGCTGATGATGACTACCGCCGGAATATGCCGAGGTTCCAAGGCGAAAACTTTGACAAGAACCTCCAAGTTGTTGAGCGAGTTAAGGAAATTGCGGCTGAGAAGGGTGTCACCCCAGGGCAATTGGCGATCGCCTGGTTGCTTGCTCAGGGAGAGGACATCGTACCGATTCCCGGAACCAAGCGCCGCTCTTATCTGGAAGAGAATGTTGCAGCGACAGACATCAGCTTAACTCCAGCCGAATGCGATCGCATTGACGAGGCGGCACCTAAAAGCATTGCTGCGGGTAATCGCTACCCCGACATGAGTACTGTAAATCGTTAGGCGAACAGAAAGCTGTAGCCAGAGGGTAATTAGGTACACAATTTACGTAATTTCTCCTAGTGTTGTGGTGGGAAGTGCCTACCACAACACTTTTTTGCTGAATAGGTGAGAGATCGCTTATGTTAGTTTCTCTTCTTCCATAATCAAGAATCTGTAGCATAATCAAAGTCTTAAGCGTCATCCAGTTCAAGAAACTGGAACCAATATCTGGATATCCCATCACAACACTTATCAGCCTTAAAAAGGTAAAATCTCCGTAGCTTTGACATCTTGCCTACCTAGGAGCTACAAACTACTACCTATTACCCGCCTGCAACCTATGACTCGTCGGCATAACCCTGAGTTAAACTATTCTTCCCCGCCAAAGTACAACAGTCTTTGGCTGGACGGCTTGAAAACAGTAGGACTGAGTTTATTTTTTGCCTTCGGGTTCCGTACCCTCGTTGCCGAACCTCGCTATGTCGCCTCAGGCTCGATGCTGCCGACTCTGGAAGTCAATGACCGCTTAATGATTGATAAGCTCAGTTATCACTGGTCAAACCCAGAACGGGGAGACATTATCGTCTTCTCCCCCACCGCAGAACTCCAGCGACAAAACCTCAATGACACCTTTATCAAGCGGGTAATTGGTTTACCGGGAGAGAAAGTTGAGATCAAATCTGGAAAAGTCTATATCAACGACCAACTGCTAGAAGAAAACTATCTAGCTGAAGAACTACAGGAGCAATGGGGGCCTGTTACTATCCCCTCCAACTCCTATCTAGTCATGGGAGATAACCGCGACAATAGCTACGACGGTCGCTACTGGGGCTTTGTCCCGCGTGAAAATATCATCGGTCGAGCTGTAGTGCGCTTTTGGTCTCCTGACCGCCACCTTGGTAAAGTTGATCCCAAGCCGCTTTATCCCTCTTTCCAAAATTCATTGCCACAGGATTGAAATCCTCCTGCTGCTAATATCAAATCTGTCTAATTGCTCACCATAAAAGAACCGCTTTTGTATTTATATGGGACGCGCTCGTTCTAAATCTGACTTGCCAACAAAAATCTGTCCGGTATGTCAACGTCCTTTCACTTGGCGTAAGAAATGGCAAGATTGCTGGGACGAAGTGAAATACTGCTCAGAACGTTGCCGCCGTCGCCGCTCTAAAGTGGAAACTTAACGGAGGGGACTGGAGTTTAAAAATTACTGAATTGTCTGCTTCAGACTCTGACAAAATTCCCCGATCGCCTCTAAGCCTTGGGCGGGGGTGCCTTCTGCCAATCGTTTTACAAAGGCACTACCAACAATCACGGCATCTGCTCCCCAGTCTTTAACTTGTTGAGCCTGTTCTGTCCCGGAGATGCCGAAGCCGACACCAATCGGTTTGTCTGTGAGCGTCCGCATACTTTGTAGTAAATCTTGCACTCGCGATTCTATTCCCGAACGCATCCCTGTAACGCCAGTGACGCTGACTAAGTAGATGAATCCTTGAGATTGCTGCGCGATCGCTTCTATTCGTGCTTTAGAACTTGTCGGCGCAACCAGCAAGGTCACTTCAATGCCAATTTCCTTGGCAGGACGCAACAGTGATTCTGCTTCTTCTAGGGGCAAATCCGGTACGACTAAACCGCTGACACCCGCCGCCGCAATTTGCTTTAAAAAGGTCTCGTGACCCCGGTTGATAATCGGGTTGTAGTAGGTGAATAGGACAATTGGCGATCGCAAGTCTTTGCTAATTCCGCTCACCATTTCCAACACATGATCCAGACGCACGCCCCGTTGTAAGGCTCTCGTCGCCGCCGCTTGAATTGTCGGGCCATCTGCTAGCGGGTCTGAGTAGGGTACACCCAACTCAATAATGTCAGCCCCAGATTTATCCAGTACTCGCAACGCCTCAGCCGTTGTCTCTAAATCGGGATCGCCTGCTGTAATGAAGGGAATTAACGCGCACTGCTGGCGACTACGTAGAGACTGGAAGCATTCTGAAACTGAGGTCATAGCGATCGCGGATTAGGGACTGGGGATTGATTATCTCATTTCCCCACAATCTTTTTAAAACCCAAAGAAAAAACAGTATATGGGGAACGGGGTAAAGTATGAACGATGAAGCAGATTATGAATTCTCCCCTCACCCCTACTCAGGACTCAGGACTCTTTCCCTTCGCTTGCTTCTCAGCAGCAATTTCTGCTTGCAGCTTTGCCAGTTCTTCTGGCGTCATTTCTTCCAGACGCTTTTCTAGAACTGCATCTTCGTAGTTCTTAAGCTGCTGGTTATAGGTCATATTTTTTGTTCCGACTCGGAAGAGGTAAGTTAAGAGCCAGCCAACTAAGCCACCGATCAGTAATGTCTGACTCCAAATTCCGGCTTCTAGGTTGTCTAGCCCTGCTAACTGCAATACCAAGTAGGTGATTCCACCCAAGGCAAAAGCGCCGAGGGTAATCCCAAGTGCATCAATTCTTCGCATCAAATATTTTTCCTACGATCCTCAACTTTGCAGTTGACGCCGCTTGGGGCGGAAGTTCAAAAATGGGCTGAGGAGCAATAAGCCAGGGAAGAAGAAGAAAACCAGGAAGTACATAAAGCTACGCTCGACGGACGAAGCGATGTACCAGCGTTTTTGCAGATAGGCATAAAGGACAAAGGGAACAACTAACAAGTAGGTTCCACTTAAGGCGAGGTATAACAGGGCAACTAGCATAGTTTTTTGGGAAAGACAGACAACAAAGCCGCAATTAGTATAGCCGCAGGTGTATCGATAAAGGCGATCGCAACAGGCTTAGTTAGTGACTAAACCGCTTTTACCCCGGTAGCACCAACCTAGGCTAAAATGCAATGCTTAACTTTTCTTATTCTACAGCTTGCCAGATTTTCCACCAGATAAATTACCAATACCCCTGGTTAATCGTGCAATAAAACAGTAGGATAGTTTACTGGAGATGCGGAATGTCAACCGCAACTACAAAACGGGGGCGTGGCGGAATGGTAGACGCTACGGACTTAAACATAAATTGAGCCTTGATCCGAGAAATCGATCAAGTGAACGCTCTCAAATTCAGGGAAACCTAACGCTGGCAACAGCTACGGCAATCCTGAGCCAAGCCGATTGGAAGGTGCAGAGACTCAACGGGAGCTACCCTAACGTCAAGCCGAGGGTAAAGAGAGAGTCCAATTCTCAAAGCCATTTGGCAGTAGCGAAAGCTGCAAGAGAATGAAAATCCGTTGGCTGTGAGGCTGTGAGGGTTCAAGTCCCTCCGCCCCCATACCTATTTCATGACTGTTATCACTACAAAGCATAAATTGCTGGATGCTTGTAGTGATAGCGACTTGCCGTAATTTAACTGAAAGGATATTCTGCTCTCTAACGAGAAATTTCCCAAAAATTAATTTAAAAATAGAGATTTTGACAGGCAAAATACTACTGTATTGGTTTATTTTGCTGACTAAACAAATCAGAAAGTGTTTTGTTATAACATTTAAACTGTCAAAAGTTTTGTATTTTTTTAAGAACTAAACAATTAAAAAAACCTGTATGAGAAAAACTTGGCTTTACGTCATACTCTTTTTTTCTATGCCTGCCGTAGCTCTAGCGCAAGATGAAGCGGCGGGAAGGGGTTTTATAGAAAATGTTAATGCCATCTTTTCCGACTTTGTAGCAGGATTTTTTGCTGTTCTCTTCTTTAGTGTTGGTGGCTTTCCCTTAATTGTGCTGTGGTTGGTTTGCGGTGCGGCATTTTTTACATTGCGGATGAACTTTATCAATATCCGCGCCTTCCGCCACGCCATTGATGTTGTGCAAGGGAAATACGATGACCCCAATGAACCGGGAGAAGTCTCGCACTTCCAGGCATTAGCCGCTGCTCTCTCCGCCACAGTTGGCTTGGGAAACATTGCAGGTGTCGCCATTGCGATTAACGTTGGGGGGCCAGGAGCAGTGTTCTGGATGACTATCGGCGGTTTCCTGGGGATGACCAGTAAGTTTGTCGAGTGTACCCTGGGTCAAAAATATCGCGTGGTGAGACCCGATGGCACAATATCTGGCGGGCCGATGCATTACCTGTCAAAGGGTTTAGCAGAAGTCGGAAAAAAGACGCTGGGAAAATTTTTAGCCATTATCTTCTCCATACTTGCCGTTTGTGGTGCCTTTGGTGGACCGAGTATGTTTCAGTCGAACCAGTCCTACGGGGCAGTTGCTAGCGTTTTACCATTCTTACCCGGTTGGCTTTATGGCTTGATCCTCACTGGGTTGGTGGCGCTGGTTATCCTAGGAGGCATTGAACGTATTGGCATGGTAGCAGGGACGTTGGTGCCAGCGATGTGCGTGATTTACATGTTGGCATCGCTTTGGATTATCTTGAGTAACTTTACGCAACTCCCAGAGGCGATCGCCACAATCTTCACGGGTATCTTCTCTCCCGGAGCAGTAGAGGGGGGCGTAATTGGTGTAGTTGTACAGGGATTGCGGCGTTCTGCCTTCTCGAATGAAGCCGGGGTTGGTTCAGCCGCGATCGCTCACTCGGCGGCTCGTACCGACGAACCCATTCGAGAAGGTATCGTCGCCCTACTTGAACCCTTCATCGACACCATCGTGATTTGTAACATGACAGCGTTGGTAATTGTCATTACTGGCGTCTATAGAAATCCACAGTTTGAAGGTATTGGTGGGGCAGAACTGACTTCCGCCGCCTTTGGTACAGTTATCGGCTGGTTTCCCAGCATCCTCGCCTTGGCAGTCTTCCTCTTTGCCTTCTCCACAATAATTTCCTGGGGTTACTACGGCGAACGATGCTGGGCGTACTTGTTTAGCGAACGCAGTTTAATTGTCTACAAGGTACTGTTCTTACTAGCAATCTTCGTTGGCTCAGTGGCAACGCCCGCCGCCGTTATCGACTTCAGCGATGCCATGCTGCTATCAATGGCTTTTCCGAACCTGCTAGGGGCTTACTTTTTAACTAATAAAGTAGCAGCAGACCTCAAAGACTACATGCGTCGCCTAAATTCCGGAGAGATGGAGATGACGCAGCAAACCCTCTAATCGGCGATTGGGAAAGCAGAGTGCTAAGTCCTGAGTCCTGAGTAGAGGTTAGGGGGATGAGGAGATGGGGAGAAGCGATAACCCCTAACCTCTAACCCCGGATAGTTCATCCTTCACCCTTTATCCCTTATGAGCTTATTTTCTACCAACCGGGTTTTAGTTCCCTTTGATTTTTCCGAAGAATCAGCGATCGCCTTGACAAAAACCTTAGAGTTTGTCAAAGACCCTTCTCATGTGTATGTACTTCACGTCCTGCCCCATCTCAATCCTGGCGATCCGGGGGTAATGTGGCAAACCACAAATAACCAGACACGCGAGCAGCATGTTGAGAAGGTCTTCCGCGAGCAATTTTTACCCCCTGACTATGAGGGGCTGCATTTTAGCGTCTCTATCGGTCACCCTAGCTCGGAAATTATTGATTTGGCCAAGGCAGAGGAGATTGACTTGATTGTCATTCCCTCCCACGGACGTACAGGGTTGAACCGCTTCTTCATGGGATCGGTGGCAGAACGGGTGGTGCGGTTTGCCCACTGTCCGGTGTTGGTTCTGAGAAACTGAAGTTAGGGAAAAATCTCGGTGACGACTCTATTACCGCTACTTGCTTGGACGACAACACTTTGGTCTTGAATCCTTCCTACTGCTGTTTGCCCTTTTGTATTTAAGGCTGGGTTGGCTTGCTCGTACATTACGTTGCCAGAAGCCTGAAGATTTTGGGTGGTAAGATCCCAAGTTAGTTGGTTGGAATACAACTTAGCTTGATTGCGACTACCGATGCCCTGAACGCCACCTGTTAGAGTCGCTACTTGGCGATCTAAGTCTATCTGACCGCGATTAGCGGTGACGATCAATTGCTCTTTTTGGTGAACGATGCGGATCGGTTGACTAGAGACAACCGTTTGGTTTGTTACATTCCAGATAGCTGAGTTGGTAGACATCAACAAGGGCGGTTCCACCGAGGCGAGTTGAACATTCTGCTTCAAGGTGGCAATTTTTGTTTTCAAATTGTAGTCTGCCTGGTCTGCCTCCACTCGGTCGGTGATGGTTTTGCCTTGGTAGCGGTCGATGAAAGTACGGCGATCGCTAGTTACTTGTTCTTCTGGTATTTGCCAAACTAAACGCTCAGTTTTGATCTGCAAGTCTGGATTTTTGGCGATCGCCGCCACTTGACCCATCAACTCTAGCTGCTGTTTGCGCGTCAAGTATCGCCCTTCTTTTGCGGAAGCTTGAAGCTGGGGATGGCTACCTTTTAAGTTGTTGCGAACAAATAACAAATCTTCCTTCGGAAGCCACTCCAGCTCATCTCCTTTGAATACAGCACCATTACGGGGATCGATTGCCGTAACGTTACCGTTGAGAAAGACTTTCTGCCCGTCTTCCTGAATTTCTCCCCGGTCAGCTGACACCTGCAAAACCACCTTTCCATCCTGGAACAAATTTCCAGAAGTCTTCTCAACCCGGGCGATTTTCTTATCCTGGCTATAAACTGCTCGCTCTGCTTTTACTCTCCATACAGGACGCCCATCTCGATCCGATTGATCCAGACTGACATTATTAAAAGTCAGATTTTCATCAAACTCAGAGGTCGGGCTAGGCTCCTGCACCACTTGATTTTCTGGAGGCTGGTTTTTTTTGCCACAAGCACTGACGCTCAGTAGCAAGGCGACCAGGAGCATTAAACGAACTGCACCACTAACAAACGGAAGAGTTTTCCTAATACCTAACCACTGGTTCATAACCGCCAAGTTACAGGTCTTCTTGCTCTTCCATCATGCCAATACTGGACAAGGGACGGTAGGTGTAATTCTGCCGTGGCGTTTTCTGGATTGATTCTTTGATGTGGTCAAGATCAATATAGCGATCGGCAACGTTGATTAAACTATCGCTAGTCATCGAACGTAGGCTCACTACCTCCACGCGTACCCCCCGATAGCTCGCCGCATCGACAGCATAAGCTAAATCACCATCGCCACTGACTAGAACCGCCGTATCGTAGGAACCGACCAACGCCATCAGATCAACGGCAATCTCCACATCTAAATTGGCTTTTTTAGAGCCATCTGGTAATTGCACTAAATCTTTGGAAATCACTCGATAACCATTGCGACGCATCCACAACAAAAAGCCTTGTTGTTTTTCGTTGGTGCGGTCAACCCCGGTATAGAAGAAAGAGCGGAGCAGCCTCGAACCCCCAGTCAAACGACACAGCAGCTTCGTATAGTCGATTTCAATGCCCAACTGGAGAGCGGCATAAAATAAATTCGAGCCATCAATAAAAATGGCAACACGACCGCGATTTTCTAAAACTTGTTCTGGCGTGAAAACCGGGTCACTATTAAAGTTATTCAACATGATTGTTATACCTCTGATTAGTTATGTAAAAAAGTTTAGTGCCTCCTTTCCTCCCCTACTGCTTTGCCTTCAGTTCCCGCTAGCTGTAATCGCTACGACGACCGAATCAGTCATAGCTGTTCCAATTTGGCAAAAATTGGTTTAGCTTCTCCCAATTGTTGATTTGGGCTGAGGGTTCCCCAAGCTGTATGGGTAGAAAAGGTCATGGAATCTTTAAAGAGAGAAAGGTTGTTAAAGTCGGTAGAAAATCCTAACTGTTGATAAATGTCGGTACTAAGGCTGGGAATAATCGGTGAAAGTAGATAGGCTGACAGTCTAACTGATTCCAAGACGCTGTACAACACTTCGGCAACGGCTGCTGTATTCCCTTGTTTATATAAGCTCCAGGGTGCTTGCTCGTCCACAAATTTGTTACTGGCGCGAATCAGAGTCAGGATGTCTTCACAAGCCTTGCTGAAGGCTAGAGATTCATAAGCATTAATTACGCGCGATCCCAGCTCTTTTCCGGCTGCTTTTAAGGAGTTATCGGCAGCAATTTCTTGAATCGCCACCTCAGGTACCCGACCATCGCAGTACTTGTACGCCATTTTTAAGGTGCGGTTGAGCAAATTCCCTAGGTCGTTAGCTAAGTCAGCGTTGAGGATATTGACAAAGCGGGTTTCGCTAAAGTCTCCATCCCGTCCGAACTCGATTTCTTTGAGGAAGTAGTAGCGGATCGCGTCTGCGCTGTAGCGGTCAACTAACTCAATTGGGTTTATGGTATTGCCCAAAGTCTTGCCCATTTTCTGGCCATCTTTGGTTAGAAAGCCATGTCCGAATACATGACCAACTAGGGGTAAACCTGCCGACATCAACATGGCCGGCCAATAAACCGCATGGAAGCGCAAGATGTCTTTGCCAATCAAATGCAAGTTAATCGGCCACCAATTGGATAAGGCATTCTCTAACGTTGGTTCGCTGTCCGGATCGAGCAGGGCAGTCACATACCCGAGTAAGGCGTCAAACCAGACGTAGATGGTGTGTTTCGGGTCAACGGGGATCGCAAAGCCCCAATCGAGGTTGACACGGGAAATGGAGAAATCTTGCAGTCCTTGCTTAACGAAGCTCAAAACTTCGTTGCGGCGGATTTCTGGCTGAATGAAGTCTGGACGCTCTTGGTAGAGGGCTTCTAGTTGGCTTTGATATTTGGAGAGCTTGAAGAAGTAGTTTTGCTCGTCTCGCCACTCGGTTGTGAGGTTGGGGTGGAGGGGACAGTGATGCTCTGATAGCAGCTCCCGTTCTTCTTTAAATTCTTCGCAGGCAACACAGTACCAGCCTTTTTGCTGCCCCATGTAGATGTCGCCGTTTTCCCAAACTCGTTGAAAAAACTCGTTGACGATCGCCTGATGACGAGAAGAGGTGGTGCGGCTAAAGCGGTCATATTGAATATTCAGCTTTTGCCACAGCTCCTCAAACCCTGCGGCTACTTGATCGCAGTGTTCCTGGGGATTGAGTCCTCGGTTTTCGGCGGTGCGCTGGATTTTTTGTCCATGCTCGTCGGTACCTGTAATCAGCAATACCGATTTGCCGCGTAGTCTCTCAAATCGCGCGATCGCATCGGCAGCCATTGTGGTGTAAGCACTCCCGATGTGGGGTAAGTCGTTTACATAGTAAAGTGGCGTCGTAACGGCAAAGGTATTATCTTTATTTGTCTCGGTATCAGTCATAAAAATTAGATGTCAACAACGACCCCCGTAACTAATGTATTATTCAATGCCCTGGCTTTAGAGTTATTTATTTGAAGTTTTCAAGTTATTTTGTTAAATCCACCGCTCCCCAGGGTACTTTGAGCCAAACGGATGGATTTGTTCAGACTGAGCGGCTTACTCAAGGCTGAGGTTAGAAAAGACACCTTCTAACTTAGGGTTCCCAACTACATCGTCAAAGTTTGCATTGACTATTTAGGGGTTAGCAGAGAGACCGATCTCATGGTATACAAAAAAATCTGACATTCTTATGACATCCAACTCCCAATAGAAAGGCATTAGCAATATTGCTCGCTTAACAACCCGTCTAATCATAGAGGCAGCTTACTGTAGCCACTCTTCAACTGCTCAGGAGTAACAATTAATGGTTGCTCAAATTGGGGACTAAATTCTACCTTAAGACATTTGTCAAGATGCAATCTGAGTGATTATTGTAAAGAAAGGTAAAGTAAATTAACGAGCGATCGCACACTCCAAAGCATGCCTTCCGACAATCCACTATTGATTTCTCGCGCCCTCCTTGCCGCGATGGGAACGAGGTTGTTTTTCTATTACCAGGATCGCGTCCCTCAAGATACGGCAATTGTGGTCGTCAGCAACCATCGCAGCTTTATGGATGCCCCCATGTTGATGGCAGCATTAGAAAAACCTGTGCGGTTTGCTAGCCATCACTATATGGGGCAAGTACCAGTGATGCGAGACGTGGTCTCTCAATTGGGCTGCTTTCCCCTAGCCGCCCCGGAAAATCGTTCTCAGGCATTTTTCGAGCAAGCCACGCAGTTACTCCAATCAAGGCAGCTTGTAGGGGTGTTTCCAGAAGGGGGACAGCCGATGGTGAGCAAAAGTTTACCCTGCAAAGTTGGGAAGTTTCACCGGGGGTTTGCTCACCTAGCCTTGAAATCCTCGGTACAAAATTTGGCAGTCTTACCTGTGGCGATCGCTTCTACCAAAGAATTTGTCAACGCCGGAATCCCTCTGCGTCTTTTGCAAGCTATTGACCCGTCAGAGCCACTTTTTGATCAATCGGGTTGGCATCCTATGGTTGTTTACCGCCGTGCCAATATTTTGATCGGTCATCCGTTTTGGGTTACTGAGCAACATCGGGAAAAATATCAAGGAAAGCAGGCAAAATCCGTTGTGTCGGAAATCACAGACATCTGCCACGGGGAGATTCAGAAGTTGTTACATTACGGCTGTCGTTAAAGAAAGTCTCTGTAAAGTCCTGTACAGTTACAAATTGGAGCCTGAGAGAAGATCGAGGGACGCCGAAAGACTTAATTGTTAGTTAAAGACCCGCTAGGGGAACCTTATAGACAATTAACTTAACTAACTTTTTAATCTTTCAAGTCGAGAAATATAGAAAGAGAATCATGCCAGAAGTTAAAAGTCGTCCTTGTTTTCTGACGCCTAGTACATTGAACCCCACCTCCCCGTTGTTTGTCTTTTTACCGGGGATGGATGGTACAGGTCAATTGTTGCGATCGCAGACGGAAGGACTAGAAAAAGCATTTGATGTGCGCTGTTTGGCAATTCCCCCAGATGACTTAACCACTTGGGAAGACCTGAGCGGACAAGTTGTGGAATTAGTTAGAGCCGAACTCAAAAACGATCGACGCCGACGCGTGTATTTGTGCGGTGAGTCCTTTGGTGGGTGTCTAGCCATGAAAGTCGCCCTCCACTCCCCAGAATTGTTTACTCGCATTATTCTCGTTAACCCCGCTTCCGCCTTCAATCAGCGCCCCTTTCTGCGTTGGGGTTCGCAACTAACCTATTGGATACCAGACTATTTCTATCGCATCTCTGGAGTGGCACTCATCCCCTTTCTATGCGCCCTAGAAAGAACGGCCCCAGAAGACAGCAAAGCCTTGCTACAGGCGATCCGCTCCGTACCGTCTAAAACCGTCACTTGGCGGCTGTCTTTACTGAGAGACTTTGATGTCACCCCAGCCCAACTCCGCCGCCTCACCCAACCCGTGCTACTCGTTGCAGGAGGAGCAGATCGCCTTTTACCCTCAGTAGAAGAAGCAAGACGCCTAGTTAACTACCTACCTAACGCCAAGGTAGCCATACTACCCATGTGCGGTCACACCTGCTTGCTAGAAACTGACGTGCATCTTTTAGACATCTTTAAAGCCCAAAATTTCCTAGAAAGCACTACACCAAGGGAACAAACGGAATCTGTGTTGACGCCTGTTAGTGAGTAGAGCGGGGGATGGGGAGCGGAGGAGCAGGGGCGCAGGGGCGCAGGGGCGCAGGGGAGATGAGGAAAACCTCTTACCCTTCATACTTCATCCTTCATACTTCATACTTTCTTGCCTACTCAGGACTCAGGACTCAGCACTCAGCACTCAGGACTTTGTCTTTCCACTTCCGCGATGCGGTGCTTCACGGGGATGATACTGTCGGGGTTGAGGGAGATGGTGTCGATTCCCTCTTCCACTAAGAAGGCGGCAAAGTCGGGGTAATCACTGGGGGCTTGTCCGCAGATGCCAACTTTGCGTCCGGCTTCGTGGGCAGTTTTAATCAGGCGGCGGATCATCCGCTTAACGGCTTCATCGCGCTCGTCGAAGAGTTCCGAAAGCTCGGAGGAATCGCGATCCACGCCCAAAGTTAGCTGCGTGAGGTCGTTGCTGCCGATGGAGAAGCCGTCGAAGCGTTTGGAGAATTCGTCGGCGAGTTCCACGTTGGAGGGAATTTCGCACATGACGTAGACTTCCAGACCGTTTTCGCCGCGTTTTAAGCCATTTTCGGCTAAAACTTCCAAAACGCGATCCGCTTCCCAGAGGCGGCGGCAGAAAGGGATCATGATCAGGACGTTATCCAATCCGATGACTTCGCGGACGCGCTTAATTGCCCGACATTCTAAGGCAAAGCCGTCTTTGTAGCGATCGCTGTAATACCGTGATGCCCCTCGAAAGCCCAGCATCGGGTTAGCTTCTTTCGGCTCAAACTGCCGACCTCCAATCAGTTCAGCGTACTCATTGGTCTTAAAATCACTCATTCGCACAATTACCGGATGGGGATATTGGGACGAGGCAATCTTGGCAATCCCCCGTGCGAGATGATCGACAAAGTACTCGGTTTTGTCTTTGTAGCCGCTAGTTAGCTGCTCAATTTGCTTTTTGGCTCTTTCATCTTTCAGTACATCAAAACGCACCAGCGCCATCGGGTGAATTTTGATGATGTTGTTGATGATGAACTCCATCCGCGCCAAGCCAATACCCTCGCAGGGCAATTGCCACCAGCGAAAAGCGGCGGAGGGGCTGGCGATGTTCATCATAATTTTGGTTTTGGTTTGCGGGATGTCTTCTAGGCTGACTTCCGCTGCTTCAAACTCCAACTTGCCTTCATAAATGATGCCGCGATCGCCTTCTGCACAGGAAATGGTCACCTCCTTACCTTTTTTTAAAACCTCAGTTGCCTTTCCCGTACCCACGATCGCCGGAATGCTCAACTCCCGGCTGATAATCGCCGCGTGGCAGGTGCGTCCTCCTTGGTTGGTGACGATTCCCGCCGCCCGTTTCATAATCGGCACCCAGTCGGGGTCAGTCATTTCCGTTACTAAAATGGTGCCATCTTCAAATTGGTCGATATCCTTGGCACTTTTAATCAGGCAAACTTTCCCAGAGGCGATCGCATCCCCGACACTTATCCCCGTCAGCAACTCCTTACCCTTTTTCTTTAGGGAATAAGTTAAGAGCGCCCCTGCTTGCTTTTGGGACTGTACGGTTTCGGGACGCGCCTGCACAATGAATAATTCCCCCGTATCCCCATCTTTTGCCCACTCAATATCCATCGGCGTTTTGTAGTGGGTTTCAATCACACTCGCCCAGCGTGCTAGTTGCAGCACTTCCTCATCGTTGAGAACGAACGCTGCCCGTTCTTCCGGTGAGGTATCGGTATTTTTTGTTGTCTTGCTGCCCCCTTGGGCGTAGATTAGCTTTTTCTCCTTCGTTCCTAGGGTTTTCTCAACAATTGGCTTCAAGTTTTCGTTCTTCAACAAGGGCTTAAACACCCGATACTCATCCGGCGTCACCGAACCTTGGACGATATTTTCACCCAAGCCCCAAGCCGCAGTAATCAACGTCATATCCGGGAAGCCCGACTCCGTATCAATCGAGAACATCACCCCCGCACCCGATAAGTCAGAACGCACCATCTTTTGGATACCGACTGACAGCGCCACCTGCAGGTGGTCAAAGCCTTTTGTTTCGCGGTAGCTAATTGCCCGATCAGTGAATAAGGAAGCGTAGCATTTGCGGCAGGCTTCTAGTAGTTCTTCGACGCCAGCGATATTGAGGAAGGATTCCTGCTGACCTGCAAAACTTGCCTCTGGCAAATCTTCCGCCGTGGCACTACTTCTAACTGCCACATCCACTTCTTCTGTGTTGTACTGTTGGCAAAGGTCATGATAGGCACTGCGAATTTCTTTGGCAATTTCGTCGGGAAATCTTGAGCGCAGAAACATCCGGCGGATAGATTTTCCGGCTTTTTCTAAGGGAATTTTGCCTTTTTCAAAATCTTTGAGCTGGGATTTGATTTTTTCGTTGAGGTCGTTTGCCTCGATAAATTTCCTATAGGCATCCGCTGTTGTGGCGAAACCATTGGGGACGCTGATGCCCTCTTCTTTTAGCGATCGCACCATTTCCCCCAAGGAGGCATTCTTCCCGCCTACTTCTGGGACATCATTACTTCCGAGATTGTCAAACCAGCGTATATATTGAGTTTTAGTTTTTGTTGCCATGATTGTTTAGGAAAAAATATCAAATACAAATTAGAAAGGGTGAGCCTTGCCCACCCTTCTATGATTGCGAATTTCCGTTTATTTTGCTTTTAGCTTCTCTAGGTTCGCTAAATACCTTATATTCTTTGCCTTCAACTTTTAGACTATTGCCATTACTTTCTACTGGTTTGCCATAGTTGCCATGAACCGTATCGTGTTTGAGCAAATACGCCAGATTATCGGGTGGCACTAAGTCATTAACCGCAACTAATTCTAATTCTAGATGGTCGTGGATAATTTTAAAAACCGCTCTACCAATTCTGCCTAAACCGTTAATTGCAACCTTTGCCATATTTTGTTGTTCTCCTATCTCAAACAGGTTGGTACTTAAGGCTTGTATAAGAAGCGTTACCCAGTGAATCAAACGCCTTTATAGGAGCGGAAAAAAGAGCAGATTTCGTCATCCTTTCGAGGGAGTGCTGCCACCGAATGTGAGGATACTCGGACACAAATTTGCACGTATCTAATTTAGCGAGAAAGACGGATGGGGAGAGGGTGTTTTAAAAACCGGATATCCCTGCTGCATGCAATGTCTCTACAAGGTTGTGGTCAAAAATCAATAGGGTGCGCTCAGTACATCGATTTTCCGAATAAATTGGCATCCCTCTAAAGGGAGTAACAATTGTTACCGAAAGATGAAAAAGTGTTATGGAAAGAAAGGCGATCGCGCATGATTTTTATGGGGTGCAAATAACTTGAATTCCCATAAGACAGGAAAAATAGTGCCTATAATCAAGGGAGGTTTTCAATATTTTTGTGCATAGGTCTATTAATTAGCACTGGCGGACTTAGTGGGGTTTCCTCCCCCATCTCTGCCTCTCCTTAGCTATCCTGAAGAAAATAGCCCTGCTTAAATGCCCTGGCACTGAAACCATGACTGAACAACCTGCACGCATCTGTATTCTTGGTGGCGGCTTTGGTGGACTCTACACTGCCTTGCGCTTGAGCCAGCTACCGTGGGAAAAACTAGAACGACCGGAAATTGTCTTGGTCGATCAAAATGACCGCTTTTTATTTTCGCCGTTGCTCTACGAATTGGTAACGGGGGAACTGCAAACCTGGGAAATTGCCCCGCCATTTGAAGAACTTTTGGTGAATACAGGGGTACGCTTCTCGCAAGCGGCGGTTGCCGGAATCAATATTGACGAGAAACAAGTACAGCTACAGGATGGCCCGGAATTCGCCTACGATAAACTCGTCTTGGCACTAGGTGGCGAAACCCCTTTAGATATAGTGCCAGGAGCCGTTGAGTATGCGATTCCTTTCCGGAATGTAGCGGATGCCTATCGCCTAGAAGAACGCTTACGGATTTTGGAAGAGTCGGACGCTGACAAGATTCGCGTGGCGATCGTTGGGGCGGGTTACTCTGGCGTTGAATTGGCTTGCAAGCTTGCCGAACGTCTCGGTGAACGGGGACGGGTGCGCTTAATCGAGCAAGGGGATATGATTCTCCGCACTTCGCCAGAGTTTAATCGTGAAGCCGCACGGAACGCCCTCGATGAACAAAAGGTGTGGATTGATTTGGAAACGACAGTTGAGTCGATTGGTACGGATACGATTTCCTTGGTGTACAAGGGGCAGGTGGACACCATTCCTGTAGATATCGTGTTATGGACGGTGGGGACAAAGGTTGCCCCTGTGGTGCAAGCACTGCCCCTCAAAAGAACCCATCGCGGTCAACTGACCATCACGCCAACGCTGCAAGTGGTCGATCGTCCGGAAATCTTTGCCTTAGGCGATTTGGCAGAGTGCCGCGACGCGGAAGGACAGCAAGTTCCCAACACCGCACAAGCAGCATTGCAGCAGGCAGATTATACGGCTTGGAATATTTGGGCATCCCTCACCGGACGTCCATTGCTGCCGTTCCGCTATCAGCACGTCGGCGAAATGATGACCTTAGGGACAGACAATGCCACCTTGACAGGTTTAGGCATCAAACTTGATGGGCCGTTTGCCCACATGGCACGGCGTCTGGCGTATCTCTACCGCATGCCAACCTTAGAGCACAAGCTGAAAGTAGGCTTTAACTGGATTACCCAACCGATCGTAGATTTACTCTCAAGCGTGGAGTAAGGCTTAGAGGTTGAAATCGGTTAAGGTTCAACGTGTCAACTCTCTACAGGTTCAATGCCACAACCTAAGATTATTTTTCTCGATGCTGTCGGGACGCTCTTTGGCGTCCGGGGCAGTGTGGGTGAAGCTTATAGTATGATCGCTCGTCACCATAGTGTCGATGTCCAGGCTGACACCGTAAACCAAGCGTTTTTTGATGCCTTCGCGGCGGCAGATCCTCTCGAGTGTCTAGGAGTACCCTCAGAAGCGATCGCCATGCGGGAATTTGAGTGGTGGCTGGATATTGCCCGTCACACCTTCAAACAAGTCGGCGTCTTTGAGCAATTTGCCAACTTCACCGAGTTCTTTGACGAACTCTATCTCTACTTTTCCACGGCTGAACCTTGGTTTGTCTATCCCGATGTTCGTCCCGCGTTGGAAGCATGGCAACGTTTGGGGATTGAGATGGGAATTGTCTCTAATTTTGATTCCCGTCTTTATATGGTTTTAGAAGCCCTGGAGCTAACGCAGTTTTTCGAGTCGGTGACAATTTCCACCGAAATAGGTGCGGCTAAACCGGATGAGCGTATCTTTGCGGCGGCGTTGAACAAACATCATTGCAGCCCCCCGGAGGCATGGCATATTGGCGATAGTTTCAAGGAAGACTACCAGGGTGCAAAAGCGGTGGGGATCAGGGCAATTTGGTTGGAACGTCGGTAAGTCGGTGAGTCGGTGAGTCGGTGAGTTGGGGAGAAAGGATGAAGGGTGAAGGGTGAAGTATGAAGGGTGAAATTATTAGGCGATTGGTGTAATGGCTAGTTGTCGTCAATTTTTCTCTCCCCTGCGCCCCTGCACCCCTGCGCCCCTGCACCCCTCTGCGCCCTCTGTGTTTTACCCAGATTTACACCCCATGAAAAGCGGGCGGATAAACAACCTTCCCTCTGTACTTATCCTGATAGTGCTGGAGTGGCTTGACCATAAAGACATCTTCCGGGACTGGGAAGGGAGACTCGATCCCATAACTAATAGCTGGCTCAAAGCCGAAGCGGGAGTAAAACTGGGGATGCCCTAGGACAATGACGATCGCTTCTTTCCTGGCGTCTGCTTTTGCTAATCCGGCTTGTACTAGGGCGCTGCCGATGCCCTGTCGTTGCTGCTGCGATCGCACGGCTAGAGGTGCTAGACCGAGTACGGGAAGCGTTTCTTCGCCCACCAAATCAATGTAGCTAAAGAGGATGTGACCGACTATAACTCCTTGAGCTTCTGCAACTAGGGAAAGTTCTGGAATATAGCGATCGGAGTCACGAATTTGTTCTATAAGACGCGCTTCGTTTTCCTGTGCAAAAGCCTCTCTATTTACTTCAGCGATCGCCTTGTAGTCTGAGGAAGTTTCATCACGGATGTTCATTGCTTCTTTCCTAAGGCGATCGCGATTGAACCCAAAACTACTAAAATTGCTCCCAAAACCGCTAAGAAGGAAATCTGTTCGGGTGCAAGTAAAGTCGGTGTGAAAAATGAAACTGCCCACACTGAACTCAATGTAACGATGGGAGTGGTTGCGAGTACGGCACTTACTTTTGAGGCTTCCCAGTGTGCCAAGGATTCGGCAAAGGCACCGTAACCAATTAGGGTATTTAAGCCACAGAACAGCAGCATCCCCAAGTGTAGGGGAGTTAGGGTGAGTATGGGTTGAGGAGTGATAAAGGGGCTAAACATCAGCGCACACATGCCGTAGATAATCAGCATGATGCTGGAGGAGGGCAGTTTTTGCAGCAGTTGCTTTTGGGCGAGGGCATAAACTGCCCAGACGGCGGCGGCGATGACGAGCAAGGCGCTTCCGGTGAGGTAACGATTAGGAGACGCGATTAATGTCCGTAGTTGTTCGTGGAAAAAGAGGACAAAACCGAGGGTAAGCACGCCTAAGCCTGCCCATTGCTGTAAGTTGTAGCGTTCTTTGAAAACCGCGATCGCTCCTAACCCCATCAAAACGGGCGCAAGCTGAATTAGCACCTGGGCGGTTGCGGGGGAGGTTTGCGCTAAACCTTGCAGATAAAACAAATAATTTAGCCCTAAAAATACCGTCGCGATCGCTAACAATCCAATTTGTGACGGTAAATCATTAAGAGAAAAAGAGAAGTTTAAAAATGCTTTTCCTTCTGCATTACTTCCCTTCTTATTTACTTTGATAAAAGGCAGTTGTTGGCGTGAGGTCAAATACACCCCTAATAACCCAAACGATAGGAGAAAACGAAACCAAGTAACGGTGTATACATCAAGTACCTGAAGAGTCACCGTTAGGGCAATCGGTAAAATCCCCCACAAGAACACAGTTAGCAGCGACAGCGCTAGCCCTAAACGCCATCGACCAGAACTTTGATGAAGTAGCATTGATAATTCCTATATGTGTCACAACCGAATGCGCTAGGTGGTCTTTAGTAGCGTTGGCGTAGATTTGAATATTCAGCGTTAACGCATTACCCTAGTAGAAGGGGTGATTTTCTTTGATCAGGCGCTAGTATTTTTCTACGGGAATGATTTAACGGAACGCTCAAAGGCGCTCTCTCTCAGCAAAGTGATTGGAGAAAGGGTGGGGTAGCCACCGTTAAAACCAGATTATTTGGCAAGTTAGTTGTACGCGCCAGTTAAAATGAAAGGTTCAAGGTAACGATCGCCCCGATCTAAACCATGTAGTTTATCAACAGGAGGATACAGAATGACCCAAGTGGTTGTAGGTGAAAACGAAGGGATTGAGTCCGCACTACGTAGATTTAAGCGCCAAGTATCAAAAGCAGGCATCTTTGCAGATATGAAACGCCTGCGTAACTTCGAGACTCCCACAGAAAAGAAAAAGCGTAAAGCGATCGCTAGAAGACGTAAGAAGCGCTTCAACTAAGTCAAGTTTCCTTTGCCTGCTCTCTCTATTCAGGAGGAGGGCTTGCAAAGGCACCCAGGCGCACCTCTGATATTGTCAGAGAACCAATAGCGCCCAACTTTTAAAGTGCCAGATAGAACTATCTAGTTAAACAGCAAGCATCTCTTGATGTTCAATTTTGGTACCCAAAAGCTTTAAAAACTCTGCTAACCAGCTAGGATGGGCGGGCCAAGCAGGGGCTGTCACCAAGTTGCCATCAACCATCGCCTCATCCGGTGGGATATGGACATAAAGACCACCCGCACGGGTGACATCGGGGCCACAAGCGGGGTAAGCGGTACAGCTTTTGCCTTCTAAAACTCCCGCCGCCGCCAGAACCTGTAAGCCATGGCAGATAGAGGCAATAGGCTTGTTGGTGTGGGCAAAGTGGCGGGTAATTTCCAACACTTTCTCATTGAGGCGGATGTATTCCGGTGCTCGACCGCCAGGAATCACTAAGGCGTCATAATCCTCAGGGGTAATTTCGTCAAAGCTGGCATTAAGTTGAAAGTTGTGACCGGGTTTTTCACTATAGGTCTGGTCACCTTCAAAGTCATGAATCGCCGTTTTGACCGCTTCCCCCGCCTGTTTATCGGGGCAAACTGCGTGGACGGTGTGTCCGACCATTTGCAACGCCTGGAAGGGAACCATCACTTCGTAATCTTCCACAAAGTCTCCCACCAGCATCAAGATTTTTTTACCCGTCATTTTGTAACTCCTGTCTTAGATGGGGTTTAAGTTTCAATTTATCGCCTTTCCTATGTAGAGCGTTCGGCTTTAGGCTTGACCTCTTCTCCCTTCGCCCTATTCTTTTTTGATTATCTCGAATTGCTCCAAATCAGGAATAGATAAAAATAAAACTTAAATGCTTCCAAAATCTCATCCACGACTTAAGGTGATTTGTAGCTAGCTACCCGCATAGTTAACTCTCCTTCACGGGGATGGCGGCTAAACACAAATGCGCCTTCTTCCGTTTCACCACTGGCAAGAAAGTCAATTTGCTGCTCTCCGGATTCTTCTACTTCCCCGTTGATGCGAAATTCAGCAATCAACTGCACTGACTCGACGGTTTCTCCACCTTTATTTGTAATTGAAAACGGCAGGTAAAACTGCCCTGGTTCCTCACGGATCTCCGAACCAGGTTGCACCACAATTACCGGAGGCTCGTTGCTTTGGGTGAACCACTTGTAAACGACTAAGCCGACAACAACCGCCAGAATAGATAAAGCAATAAAAAAGCTAATCCATTCAGCAGGCGAACGTTGAGATTCTTGCTCAACTTCAGGGGAGGAATCGGTATTTTTCATATGGCAAGGCGTCCTGCTGCACCACCAATTGTTGCTGGAAGTCCTAGGATGATTGTGCTACTTAACCACATTGTCCACGGATCGCTAAAATTCAACTTCTGAAAGAAAAACAACATTGAGACAGCAGCAATTAGCGACATTAGGTAAGATATGACTGTCTCGCTGACTGGTCTCTGGAAAAGACCGGACTGCTTCCGGCGCTTTTTTTCGGAAGTGAAGCCTGCTTCAAAAACAATGCAGTAGGAAATCAACAATGAAGCAGCAATAAATGCCAGTAGCCACGGCGGTGATACGGCGGCATCAAGCATACTGACTTCATCAGTCGGTGCAATGTTGAAACCAACGATAAGTGCCCCAATCAAGGTAGCACCTATGTCACTCAGGGTGGCCTGGATGTGAGATTTATGAGTGGTTTTGCGGGTTATAGGCTGTTGTTTTTCTGGCGATTTTCCATCAGAGTTTGTCCAGCGATCGCCACTTAAAGAAGCTCGTGCCAAGGCTGCTCCTAATGAAAAAGGAACACTTTCCAAAACTGACTTTCCTAAGGTTTCATATAGTGGTGTTGATAAATCAATTTCTCTGATCAATATCAGAATCATTGTTGCAGAAACGATACCAATGGCTAACGCTTCAACGCTATCAATTACTGTATCGAGAAATGTTACTCGTTTATTTTGACGAAAGCCTTCTGTGCTGTTAAGCATAAAAACAACGACAAACGTCACTGCTAAAATTATTAACATCACGGGTGGAGAAATTTGAGAACCAATCCACCACACTTCCATCGTATATAACAACGGAATCCCAAATAGAAAACCGCCTGAAGTCCCACGAATGATATCCCTTAATTCTTGAGATGTGGCATCAGAAACATAACGTCGTTTGCGGATAATTTTTGCCATCAAAAAAAACAGGTGGGGCTACCTCACCAAGGATTTATAGAAAGTCTGCAAGTAACAGAATCTAGAGGTAGGTGAGGAAAGAATGTTAAAAGATTGTAATCTTAGTTACATAGAAAATGTTAGCAAACTCTTACAATTTAATATCATTTTCGGTATGTTAAAAATTCGCAATATTTGGCAATACCCGGTATAAAACTCCCCTGTGTGATGCCCAAACAAAGGATAAAAGTCTAGTTTTTGACGACGGATTGGACTGATTAGCGATCGCACCCTGCTTAAATCTCTCTAAATCTGCCTGTTGAGAAATGTGGGCGGGAAGCCGAATTGAGTCAGCAAACCCCTAAAATTTGCGAGATTTCAACTTCTCAAGGCGAATATTTGCCTGCTGAAACTTCATCTGCTAAAAATTAGTCTGGCGACAGAGGCAGTTGGAAAAATAATCTTAAAAACCTGATGACGTTTCAATGGCAAGTAACAGTTCGTAACACTCCTTTCCTGCTCCTGTTTCTCACCGCACAACTACTGTCTGGAGTTGCAGTTGCGCCCAAAAAACTGCTGGCTTTCCAGTCTCCTAATGCAGTTGCGGAGACTCAGCAAGGGGCAGATATCTGTCCTGCACAATTGGAAAACGCGATCGCCACGGTGATCAACCGCCCTCAGTTCCGCCGTTCCCGTTGGGGAATTGTCATTACCCCATTGTCGTCAAAAGACCGCCCCCTCTACAGTCACGACGCCGAACGCTACTTCATCCCCGCCTCGAATGCCAAGCTACTCACCACCGCAGCAGCGTTGCTGCAATTGGGGACAGATTTTCAAATTCGCACCTCTATTTATGAAACAGGCGCAGGTGTACTGATTGTAGGGCGAGGCGACCCCAGCTTAAGCGCAGCGCAACTAAAAGACTTAGCACAGCAACTCAAGGGTCAAGGGATTCGTTCTGTGCGCCAACTAATTGTCGATGACGGTTACTTTCAAGGAGACGCGCTGAATTCCAATTGGGAGTGGGAAGATGTTTTGTCAGATTACGCCACCAGCGTAAATAGCCTGATTTTGAACCAAAATGCTGTGGAATTGACGCTTTTCCCCCAGCAGCTAAATCAGCCCCTCAAAATGAGCTGGAGCGACCCCATTGCCGCGTCACAGTGGCAGGTTGTGAATCATTCACTGACGAGGGAGGCAGGATTACCCGCTGATGTCGCCGTGACAACTGCTTTCGGGAAACCCTTGCTACAAATCACAGGACACTTAGCAATTGATTCCGAACCTGATTCTTTTGGGTTAGCAGTGCTTGACCCGGCTGAGTATTTCTTGCAGCACTTTCAGCAGGTTTTGGCAGCAGAGGGAATTAGGGTGACTCAGGCGTTGGTAGCATCCAGTAGCCTGATTGATCAGCAACGGGAGTTGGCGGGAGTGAATTCTCCCACCCTGGAAACTTTAGTGCTGGAGACAAATCAGCAGAGTAATAACCTCTATGCTGAAGTGCTGTTGCGGACATTGGGGGCAAGAGTTGGTCAGGATAGACAGTCTACCTATTCAACCGCAGAAGCAGGTTTAGAGGTTGTCAAAGAGACATTGACGCAAGTGGGTATTGACCCAGAAAGCTACATTCTCAGTGATAGTTCCGGACTGTCGCGGCACAACTTAGTCAGTCCAGAAGCGATCGTCAAAACCCTTCAAGCAATGGCACAAACCCCCTACGCCGCTGTATATCGAGCATCTTTACCCGTCGCTGGCACAAGTGGCACCCTCCGCCGTCGCTTCCAAGACACAGCCGCCCAAGGTAAGCTGCAAGGCAAAACTGGCACCTTAAGCGGTGTTGGCGCATTATCGGGATATTTGGATGTCCCCGATTATCAGCCTTTAGTTTTCAGCATTATGGTCAATCAGTCTGACCAGCCTAATGCAACGCTACGTCAAGCGATTGATGAGATTGTGCTGTTGTTGACTCGTTTGCGATCGTGTTCTTGAGTCGGGATGAAGGGTGAAGGGTGAAGGATGAAGGATGAAGGGTGAAGGATGAAGTATGAAAAGAGGTAAGAGGTTCTCCCTATTCCCTCATCTCCCCCGCTCCCCCGCTCCCCCGCCTCACAGGTGTAGGTTTTTTACAATCAAGCGGAGTTGAAGAAAGTCACAGTTGTAGTCGCAGACAAAGGACCCAAAGAAAGTGGAAGACCATTAAGTAAATCAGCTAAAAGAGTCAGAAAGCCCT
>JAHHHJ010000013.1 GCA_019359445.1 Kastovskya adunca ATA6-11-RM4
CACTGTATTGAATTAACTTTCCTTTGGCTTTAAACTCTAATACAATCATTTACGTGGGATAACCCTACGCAAAATATTATACCATGAAGCCGTCCTAGTGGTCACTGAGCTGCCTGCCCTGAGCTTGCGTTGCCCTGAACTTGCTGAAGGGTCGAAGGGTCGAAGTGAAGGACGGGGCTTTAGACCCTATAGTTTTCGGTAATTTTTGGAAGTTAGGCAGGAACTCTCTCCGCGTTTTCTCCACAACCTAGCCAGTTGTCAGAATCTGTATTACACTTGTAGTATAAAAGTCTGGGGCTACTCCTGTGGGGTATTTGCCATCAGACGCTGTTAAGAAGGCAAACAATCATGCCATACGAGAAGCTAAAACTTTCTACTCCCAAGCCAGTCCTCTCCTGGGCAAACCATACCCTCGGTTCTCAGGAAACCCAAATGGCAAAAAATGTTG
This sequence comes from Kastovskya adunca ATA6-11-RM4, assembly GCA_019359445.1. Taxonomy (GTDB): domain Bacteria; phylum Cyanobacteriota; class Cyanobacteriia; order Cyanobacteriales; family Coleofasciculaceae; genus Kastovskya; species Kastovskya adunca. The sequence continues at coordinate 449 of JAHHHJ010000013.1, forward strand.
CATCACTGCCCTTCGTGTTTAAGCACGTCGCCTTGATGCCGGATGTCCATTTAGGTAAGGGTGCCTTGGTAGGTTCTGTCATTGCCACAAAAGATGCCGTCATTCCTGCGGCTGTAGGAGTTGATGTCGGTTGTGGTATGGCAGCGGTTAAAACGCCCTTTGTCGCCGAACAACTTGAAGGCAAGCTCAAGCAGATTCGGCTAGATATCGAAGCCGCAATTCCCACTGGCTTCAACCAGAACAAAGACGTTGAAACATCCGTAAGAAATTGGCAAGGCTGGAGTCATTTCCAACAATTGCATCCGGGAGTGCAGAACTTACAAAGCAAAGCCATGCTACAGATGGGTTCTCTAGGAGGGGGTAAAAGATTGCCCCTTACTGTAGTAATACAGTAATCAAAACTCGTCCAAATCGGTGAAGGCTGAGATTGCTAATACCGAGGGAAGCGGTAAAACGCCCCGTAGAGAGCAGAGGGACTTGGGCATCCTAATAAATTAGGATGAAGGTGTGCTCCGAACTATACCGAACAGGAAGGTATAGAACCAAGCAGAAATGACTTGGTCGATTGCAGCTTTCATTCATGATATTTTTGGGTAATGGAATCCATTAATATCAACCTCGAAAAGCCCCACTACGCCTACTTGTTTGGCTTCATCCAATCTGATGGTCATCTGTACAATAACACTCGCAATAGAGGTTGCGTGAGTATAGAAATCAACAAAAAGGATGAACACATACTCTGGTTTTTCAAGAATCTGATACCGTTTAATTCTTCGATTGTTGAGCGCGTGCGTAAAACTAACTTTAGTTGCAGCCACACCTCAGTTACTTGGAGGGTTTACGATAAACGATTTCGAGATTATCTTGAGTTATGGGGCTTAGAAAGTGGTAGTAAGTCAGAGTCAATTAAACTACCTAGTTGTAGCTTCTCTAAAGTTGATTACTTTAGAGGTTTGATAGACGGCGATGGATCGCTAGGTCTTACCTCAAAAGGGTTTCCCTTTCTATCGTTAGTTACGTCTAGTTCCTACATTGCTATTGAGTATCTAGAATTAATCAAGCAGATTACTGGCAAAACCAAAAGCTGTAATAAGAATACTCGAGATAGCGTGTACAACTTAGTTGTGTACAAAGAAGATGCTCAGGGCTTAGTAAGACACTTGTACTATGATGGTTGTCTAGCTTTAACTAGAAAACTAATCAAGGCTAGTGAAGTGCTGAGTTGGAGTCGTCCTCCTGATATGAAGCGGGTGAACAACAGAAAACTTTGGACACCTGAAGAAGATCAGTTTATTACTACCCATTCAGTTGAGTGTTCGATGAAAGTGCTTGGCAGAAGTCGAAACAGTGTTGAACTTAGACTGTGGAGACTCAATAAGCTCAGCAAGCAATCAGTAACAAATTGAATCACTTCCTAGAAGTTTGTATCGACGCGGAGAACCAAATTTGGTTAATGCTGCACTCTGGTTCGCGCCATATTGGAAATATGCTGGCGCAGTCTCACATTGGTACCGCTAAGGAATTAGCGAAGCTGGCAGACACTCGCTTGAGCGATCCAGATTTGGCGTACTTTGTCGCAGGTACTCCAGAGTTTGCAGCTTACTGGCGCGATTTGCAGTGGGCGCAGGATTATGCCCGTTTCAACCGAGATGTGATGATGGCTCGTTTTAAGCGAATCGTTGAGAAGCATCTTATCGGGGGTAAGCCGACTAAGCCATTGCTGTCTGTAAACTGCCACCACAACTACGCGGAGAAGGAGGTACATTTCGGCGAGGATGTCTACGTCACCCGCAAGGGTGCGGTTCGGGCGCGTACCGAAGACTACGGCATTATCCCTGGCTCAATGGGGGCAAAGTCCTTCATCGTCAAGGGTAAGGGGAACCATGACAGCTACTGCTCTTGCAGCCACGGTGCCGGACGTTTGATGTCGCGAAGTAAGGCGAAAAAGCACTTTTCCCTTGATGATTTGATCGAGCAAACAAAAGGTGTGGAGTGCCGCAAAGATGGCGGTGTTTTGGATGAAATTCCAGGCGCTTACAAGCCGATTGATGAGGTGATGAATAACCAATCCGATTTGGTTGAAATTGTGGCAACGCTCAAGCAAGTGGTTTGCGTAAAGGGATAAATTTCAGTAGGGTGGGGATTACCTACCTTACTGTTTTAGTATTTTCACTATATCGCTTCGTTTCTGCCTTTTTTAACGCAGAGGAGGGCGCAAAGGTACGCAGAGGTATTCTGCTCAAGGTGTTTTAAATTAAATACACAATTTATACGAGCGGAGCAAAACTTTGAGCAACTATTATGACGGGATAGCACCTCTTTACGATGTTAGTAGACCGCTACCTAGCTTAATTTCCGAACAAGTAACAGATTGTATTCTTGAACTCGTTAAAGCAACACCAGAAACGAAGTTTTTAGAACCCGGTATCGGTACGGGACGGACAGCTTTACCAATTATTAAAAGAGGATATTCTTACACGGGCGTTGACATCTCAAAGGAGATGATGGACGAACTAAAGCGCAAGTTGCATGAGGTGCCAGATAATTTGACGCTGATTCAAGCCGATGCATCATCTTTGATGTTTGAGGATGACGGGTTTGATGTGGTACTGACAACGCATGTGCTGCATCTCTTACCTAACTTGTTTCAGGGACTCTCAGAAATTCGTCGCGTGCTGAAACCGTCTGGATACTATCTAGCTTGTGAAAATTTACAGACGCAACATCAAAAAGATTTTGAGGGACAGTTACGCGCAATGCTTGCTCCGTACCAGGAAAAGTCATTGCAGACAACGCAGGTAATATCATACCCTAGCCCCTATGGAGAGGAACTCGCACAAGTCTTAATCCAGCAAGGTGCAACCGTTGAAAGGGTAACGGCGGCGCGATGGCAGGTTGAGCAGACGGTTGGTGAATTACTAGATGCTTACGAATTAAGACCTTACGGTGTTTGTTGGTTAGTTCCTGAAAATATCTTCTTCCAGGTAATGCGGGAATTTAGAAAGTGGTGTTTGGAACGCTACGGTTCAGAAGATGTTGTTCTGGCTTCTGAGGCGACCTTTGAGATTACAGTTGTCAGTAATTGGGCTTAAAAATAAATCTAAGCATAAGCAAGAAAACTTTGATGTTTAAACTAACGGTAGCGTTTTGGCATCACTCAATACCTTACCGGGGTTTACTCTTTATTAGATAGGGGCAAGATGAGTCTAGGCTGAGAAAATGCTTTGCCTTTGTTGAATATTACGCCTTGTAGATGCGTTCGGCATCCAACTCGCTGAATTGAGCAGTGGGGACATCCAGGACTAATTTCCCAGCCCGGATACCGAGAATGCGATCGCTATATTGTTTTGCCAGTTCCACTTGGTGAAGGTTGCACAATACAGTCAGTCCTTCTTGGACGCAAAGCGATCGCAATAACTCCAAAACCGTATGAGCTGATTCTGGATCGAGACTAGCGATCGGCTCATCGGCTAAAATCAAATTGGCTTGTTGTGTCAAAGCCCGGGCGAGCGCTACTCGTTGCTGCTGTCCACCAGAAAGCCGATCCGAGCGCTGAAACGCCACCTCCAGCAATTGCACCCGTGCCAAAGCACTCATCCCCTCATGCAGCAAACTGACAGGAAACTTCCCCAACAGACAACGCCATAGAGGTAATTCCTGCAAACGCCCCGCCAAACAATTTTCCAAAGCCGTGCGGCGGCGCACCAAGTTAAACTGCTGCGCTACCATAGCAATTTGACTGCGATATTCCCGTAATCGTTTTTGGGAACAGGTTGTCAAGTCAGCTCCTTCAAATAAAACCCGACCTCGGCTCGGTCGCATAATCTGGGGAATGCAGCGCAGCAACGTAGATTTTCCAGCCCCACTCGGCCCTAAAATTGCTGTGAATGAGTGCGCCTCAAGGGTAAAGCTGATATCGTTTAGGGCAACAATCCCGCCTTTATAGGTTTTTGATAGTTGTTCAACTGTCAGCATTTAAAAAATATCGCCATCCTTACTTCTGGTTTCTCTATTGTCTTGAAGAGGTTTATTTTTTCCATAAATGATTTAGGACGGCTATCGTATTACACCCGTTTATCTCTTTGCGGTATATCAACTCAGCCCTTTACGTAACAGAGCACTGACGCCATCAATAATGCTCACCATTGCCAAAATCAACAGCAAAATCGTCGTTAAGCGAGCAAAGTCCAGTAGCTTCAAACTAACCAAAAGTTCGTAGCCAATGCCACCCGCCCCTACAATTCCCAAAATTACCGAGGAACGCACATTAAATTCCCATAGATAGAGACTAATGCCCGTAAGTCCCGGTAAAGCTTCCGGTAATACCGCAAAGGCAAAGGTGCGGAGACGATCCGCCCCCGTCGCTTCAATCGCTTCAATTGGTTCTGGGGGAATGGTTTCCAGTACTTCGGTATAGAGTTTCGCCATTGAGCCAGTGGTATGACAGGCAACTCCCAACACGCCCGCAAATGGCCCCAAACCGACAACCGAGACAAAAAATAGCGCAAAAATTGCCGTATCAATGCCCCGCAGTAAGTTCAAGAAAACGCGCAGGGGTAGAGAGAGCCAAGGCAGGGGGGTGATGTTCTGGGCGACAATAATTGCCAGAGGGAGCGCCACGACAATTGCCACCACAGTACCCACAATCGCGATCGCCAATGTCTCCCAAATTGCCGACAAAAAACTTGGCAGTTCGCTAAAATCTGGAGGCCAAAGCCGCGTCAACCAACTCCCCAGTTGCGGCAAGCGTTCCCAAAATTCCTGAAGATCTACCTGGGCTTTCTGAACGCTGGCGACGAATACCGCCACCCCCAGCACCACCCAAAAGCCTTGCCGCAGCCAGCTCCAAATGCCTCCCCGCCGTTGCCGTTCGGCTTGGAGGATGGTCTCAAAATCCCTCTGAGACGTTGCAGGTTTCACAGGTTATCTCTCACTCAATACTCCTACCGCTTTCCCTGCTGCCTCAATAGGAGCGTAATTGCTTCCGTCTGACGCCACAAAGCCCGTGTAGTTTTCCGGTAACAGTTGCTCGGCTTGGGCTGGCGATAAACTCAATAGCGCTTGCTGCAACTGGGTTTTTACCTGCTCCGGTAAGCCACCGCGAACGGCAATCGGGTCATTGGGTAAAGGCTCAGACTGCCAGATAATCTTGATTTTGGATTTATCGATCCTGCCTTCGCGGGTAAGGACATCCAGGTTGCGGTCGTAGTCTGAGGCAATATCAGTTTGTCCACTAATTACAGCGATCGCCTGGGCTGCATGGCTGGCTCCTTCACTGTAGTCAAAGACGGCTTTGGGGTCTACATTGCGACGCTCAAATTCTGCGGTAGGGATAAGCCACCCAGAAGTCGAACCGACATCAGCAAGGCTAAGTTTGAGTTTTTCACCCTTTTGACTTTGGGCGATCGCTTCTTCTAGGGTATCAAACGGAGCATCTGCCCGCGCCATCAGTACTGAGTTATAAGTCGGCTTGCCTTTATATTTAACAGTAGCGATCGCCTCAATCGATGGTTCATTATGATGCGCCAAAACGTAGCCCCACGGGCCCAACCAAGCCGCATCCAAAGTTCCAGAACGTAAAGCCTCAGAAATCCCCACCCAGTCCTCCGTCACTACCACCGTAGAGGGGAGATTTACCTGCTGCGCCAATTCCTGAAATAGCGGCTCAAACTGTTTCCGATTCTCCCCTGGAATTGGGAAATAAGGGCCCACACCAAACTTCAACTGCGTCAGTGAATTAGACCCCGCAGGTTCCTGCTGGCTATTACAAGCAACCACCAACACCAGTGATAACAGTCCCAAAACAATTCCCCTAAGCCAGCGTTGGGTGCGGCTCAATCGCAAGTTAGCCATCTATAGATTCTCAACTTCTCTTTTTATTCAAAGCAACGCGCCACCACAGCTAGAACCACAGCCAGCCGTACAGCCATAACAATAAGGTGCTGTCTGGATCTCCTCAATGACATCCAAATTTCCCGCTTCCAACAGCTTCGCCACCGTCAGCGTTTCACCACTGGGAGTTTTTGCCGGAAGGTTTTCCATCTGGTTAAAATCGCAATCATAAATATGACCCAAATAGTCAACCGAAAGCTCATTCCGACACATCAAATGCTCAACTGTGTTCGCGTTAAAGTTCTCTTCAAGAAACTTTGAATAAGGAGCATATAGCTTTTTGTGTTGTAAATAAAACTTCGTTCTTCCAACAGGCAAGTTAGTAATAGTAAATAGTTGATTAAAGCAAATGTTAAAATGTTCTTGTAGGAACACTTTGTAATCTTGCTCAAGCTTACCTTGCTCAGGCGCTAAAGAAAAATTCTCCGTAATTGGTAACTGCGGATTAAATACCAAATCGAGAATCAAATTTGGGTCTTTGCCATACCCCAATTGATTGAGCCACTGAATTGCTCTAATTGAGCTGTCATAAACCCCATTACCACGCATTTTATCAACATTGTCTTCCAAATAACAGGGTAAAGAAGCAACAACTTTTAGTTGATGTTCGGCAAAATATGCGGGTATATCTTCAAATCCTGATTCAAAATAAATTGTCAAATTTGAGCGAACAATGACTTGTTTTCCGGTTGCCCGTGCCGCTTCTACCAGTTGTTTAAAGCCGTAGTTCATTTCCGGCGCACCTCCAGTCAAATCAACAATTTGAATCTGGGGAAACTTGTAAATTAGTTCAATGAGCTGGTTGCAAACATCAGGAGAAAGCTCCTCTGTTCGTTTCGGCCCTGCTTCTACATGACAGTGAGTACATGCCAGATTGCAGCGTTTTCCCAGATTAATCTGTAAAACACTAATTTGGCTTTTTGTTAGGGGTGCTTGGAGTTTTTTGTTGAAAGGAGTCAGGGGAGTACTTGATACTTTTTCCTTAACGTTTTGCTGAATCATTTTATAAAAAATTGCCACTACAGTCTCAGTAAGCAGTAACAGTCACTGTCACGGCTCACCGAGTCACTGGTTTTATTGTAGTCACCAGAGCCAGATGGAAGATTAGAGGAGGCTTAAAATTTTAAATGTCAGTCTTAGGGCGCAGGCCTTGCGCCCCTACAGTTAGGACATTACCCCCGTTAGTGGAAAGCCACAGCCAAGGGTGGTAGGCAATACCCACCTTCAGTGACATTTCCCGACACTGAGCACCAAGCATTCTGAGCGCGGGGCTTCCCGCAGGTAACCTACTTAAGGAATTGGAGGAAATGCTTGAGGTAGAGGTAGTGTCTCTTGAGGTGCTTCTACAGCAGATCGGGGTGTCTTGGCTAGCATTTCAGACACCAACGCGTAGGTCAAATAAGCGGGTACGATCGCGATCGCCACAGCAACAATACCTGCCGCCATCTTCCCCGATCTGCCCAGTTTCCTTAGGGGTGATGATGAACCATAGTGGCAGCGATAAGGGTCATAGGGCAAACTGACCGGATCAATTACACCCCGCATCGCCACCGGACGCTTAAACCGCACGCGGCAATCATCTAGTTTTTCCAGCAAAATCCAGCCCGCCTGTGCCTCTTCCTGACAAAGCTGCTGAAAAACAGTCGGGTCACTAAACAGGTCGCCTGTCGCCCGCACAATCTTAAATTCCCAGCCAACCAAACCCGAATCGATGCCGTTGTCCTCTAGGGCGTTTCTCACACCCTGGCGATCGCTTTCTGGTGGCACTGCTGTTGCAATATCCTCTTGGTAGTCAAAGCGGGTCAAGATTTCCTCTTCCTCCTCATGTTGCTGAGTAGTAATTACTTGCCTTCTGCGTAGCCATACACTAGCGATCGCGGCTTGCCAACCGAGATTGCCGGCAAGCAGGCTCCACATCGTCACTTCGAGCATAGGGTGCTGATCAATTGCTGGTTATGTTGCTCAATGAGGTTTGTCTAGTGGTAAGTAGCCTTCCACCACATAGTCAGGTCCGACCGATCGCCCGGTAACACTCTCTAGCCTCAGCGCTTGCGTCATCAGGGTTAGCCCCAAATCTCCAACAGGTGAAGGAGCAGTGCTACCGCCGATGATTTTCGGGGCAATAAACGCCAAAACTTTTTGTACAGTTCCTTCTGCGATCGCCCTAGCGGCTAACGTGCCACCACATTCCCACAACACGCTCGATAACTGCCGATTGTACAAATACTCAATTACCGACGTGGGGGTTAGGGGCATTAGTTCCACGACCTCCACACCCTTTTTCAACAGCAGTTTCTGAAAATCCGGATCGGTTGATGGCTCCGTGAGAACTAAGGTGGGAGCATCCACTGTTGACCACAGATGCGCCTCTATTGGTAAATCCAGAGAACGACTCATAACCACTCGTAAGGGATTAGGAGCATCCGTAGTATGGCTGGTCAAATAGGGATTGTCCCGACGTACCGTATTCCCCCCAACAATCACCGCATCGCAAGCCGCCCGTAACTGATGTACCAATTTTCTAGAACTAGGGTCAGTAATCCAAGCACTATGACCCGTACTACTGGCAATTTTGCCGTCTAAGGTCATGGCATACTTCAGAATGCCAAACGGACGCTTATAGAGGACGCGATGAACAAAGGCTTCATTGAGCTGACGACAGGCTGACTCCTCAACCCCTACAACCACCTCTATCCCCGCACCACGTAACCGCTCAATCCCGCCACCGGATACCCGTGGATCGGGGTCAACCATCCCCACCACAACCTTACTAACCCCCGCTGCAACCAACGCTTCCGAACAGGGTGGCGTCCGTCCGTAGTGATTGCAAGGCTCTAGATTGACATACACCGTCGCCCCTCTTGCTTTTTCCCCTGCCGCTTTGAGTGCAAAGACTTCTGCATGGGGTTGACCGGCTGCGGGATGAAACCCTTCCCCAACAATCTCCCCATCTTTAGCAACTACAGAACCCACTAAAGGATTGGGAGTTGTCCGTCCCAACGCCAGGCGGGCTAGTTCGATACACCGCCGCATCATTGCCTGGTCAAATGAGGTTCCGATAGATGCGCTAGACTCCTGTTGCACGTTGAGTTGGGCATCGCTGGGAGAATTTTCCATTTGCCTGCTATTTTCATGTTTCACCCTGAGTGTAATGAAAATGCTGTGTTCTCAACTTAGAGAATTAAGCAAAAGAATAGACTTGTTTTGAGACCAGCTCTTCGGCACTTGCCAAATCCTGATCGCCTTATCTCCACTACCACTCGCCAGCGATCGCCAATCGGCACTCAGCACAAAATAATTAATATGACTTCCATATCCCGTCAGCGTGGTGATTTCTTCCCCCTTAGACATATCCCAAACTTTAATCGTTTGGTCAGCACCACCACTCATCAATTTCTGCCCATCGGGGCTAAGGGCAAGATAGTTAACAAATCCCGTATGTCCCTCTAGAGTGCGAATTTCCTCTCCCGTCGCCAGATTCCATAACTTAATCGTTTTATCAGCGCTAGCACTGACCAAGGTTTTGCCATCGGGAGTCACAACTAGCGAATTAACAAAGCTTGTGTGCCCTTCCAGAGTCCGGATTTCTGCCCCCGTCTCCAGATTCCACAGCTTAATCGTCTGATCGGCACTGGCACTCATTAAGGTTTGCCCATCTGGACTAATCGCTAAGGCATTCACTGAACTAGTATGCCCTTCTAGAGTCCGGATTTCTGCTCCCGTCGTCAAATTCCACAGCTTAATCGTTTTATCGGCACTAGCACTGGCTAAGATATTCCCATCGGGAGTAATTACCAGAAAGTTGACAAAGCTAGTATGCCCCCCCAGCGTACGGAGTAATTTCCCTGTAGTGGTATCCCACACTTTAATCATCTTGTCAGCGCTAGCGCTGATTAAGGTTTGTCCATCAGAACTAATGGCAAGATAATTAACTGAGCTTAAATGTCCTTTAAGGGTGTGAATTTCTTTTCCCGTCGCCAGATTCCACAGCTTAATCGTTTTATCGGCGCTAGCACTGATTAAGTTTTCCCCATCAGGACTAATAACTAGGTAATTAACGTAACTCGAATGCCCCTCAAGAGTTTTGCCTAAAGAAATCGAGTTAGAGGCAACAATTGCGGGAGAGTAGTGCCGATAGACTTGCCAAGTGCCATACCCCCCGAATCCCACAACTAAAGCCACAGCGCCACCCACAAGCCATTTATTCTTGGTTCTTTGGCTATTATTAATGCGGGTTGGGGGAAGGGAAGACGGCACAGGGACAAACGGTATCTCTGCCGTTTGACTCCAGCGAGACGATGACTGAGGCTGAGACAACTTTTGTGAAATGGCAGTCAGTTGATCTAAAATTTCTTGGGTATTTTTATGCCGTGCGGCGGCAGTTCGCGCCATCAGTTTGTCGACAAAATCAGCCAGTAAGGGCGAAATATCCGGAGCATACTGACGCCAGTAGGATTGGTCAGTTAAGGGGTCGTAAATGTCAGAGTCTGTGGCTTGTTTACCTGTCAGCAAATACACCATTGTCCGCCCCAGGGCAAAAAAGTCTGACTGCGGCACAGCATGACCCTTTTCTTGCTCTGGAGGCGTGTAGCCAGCGGAACTAATTCTGGTGACTCTGCCAGTCTTCCCGCCAACTTCTGCAAGATAGGTATAGGTCATCTCTCTAGCGGTGCCAAAGTCAATCAACACTAGATGCCCTGTAGAGCGGATCATGATATTGGCGGGCTTAATATCGCGATGGAAATAGTTTTTTTGATGGACGAGGTGCAGTATCTCTGCTAGTTGTTTTAACCAATCTAGGGCTTGCGCCTGGCTGATAGGACGTTCTCCCTGCTGCTTCATCCACTGCTTTAAGTTCAGCCCATCAATTTTTTCCATGATCATGCAGTGCACTGGCTGCTTGGAGCCTCTGGGAAAAAACTGGAAGTAGCCGTCTGGCTCGACTTTCGGAATTCCCGGATGGTTAAGCTGCCCTAAAACAGTCGCCTCTTGCCGGAATAGCTCAACCACTCTAGAGTTATCGTTGTGGTTTTCTTTGAGGACTTTGAGAAGTTTCGGTGTTGCTCCACTATACGCTTCGTAGACTTTGCCGAAGCCACTACTATCACTTAAAAGGCGCATGACTTGATAGCGACCCAGTAATAACAAATCAGAGCCACAGTTGCGACAAACTTGGTTATTTATATTAGCTGGGTCATCCGGCTTGCTACAGCGGGGATTAATGCAGTAGCTCATTGATGCAGTAGCTTATAGCTGCTACGAAGAGGTATTTAGTATTTACCCCTAATATAGGCTGCGAATCCGCGATTGGCGAAGCGGCGATTGGCAAAGCGATAATTAAAAGGCAAGTCGGAAAAAAGTTAAAAATTTTCTGGGCTTTTTTCTCCCTAATCTCTCGGCTATAATAAATTCAACTGATAAATAATAGTTATTTCATAAGCCTATCTAATGTGAGTGGTTGAATAAACTGAATTCAAACTCCTAAAGAAACTGTTAAGGTAAATAAATTGGACAGCATAAAGTTATATGACAGGTGTTGCGACCCTAACCTTACCCTCTCAGCCGTGCTATCAGTATCCTGAGACTTTTTCCTCCTCACAACAGTTGACGGTGTTCTGTGACTTTGATGGCCCAATTGTGGATGTCTCCAACCGCTACTACGCCACTTACCAACAGGCACTGATCGATACCCAGACACGTTACCGTGCTAGGGGGATAAGCTTACCTATACAAATGCTGAGTAAAGTGCAGTTTTGGCAAAGGAAGCAAGACCGCGTCCCTGATGTAGAAATTGCTATGCGATCGGGTTTGCAAGGCGAACAAATTGAGACGTTTCTGGAACGGGTGCTGGAAATTGTCAATCAGCCCGTTTTGTTGCAAAAAGACCGAGTGCAATCGGAAGCTAGAAGGGCACTGGGGTTATTCCATTCTCAAGGAGTGCGGCTGGTGCTAGTCACTCTGCGAGCCTCTTCACAAGCTACACAAATCTTACGGAATCATGGACTGACTCGCCTATTTAGTGGCATTTACGGCACTCAAGACCAGGACATGGCTTATCGAAACTATGCTGAGGCGAAAACGCAACTTTTAGCAAAAGCGATCGCGGAACAAATACCATCAACTGAAAAGCAACCCTTAGCCTGGATGGTAGGCGATACAGAAGCTGATCTCCTAGCAGGTCAAGCGATGAAAGTTCCCACCATTGCCCTTACCTGCGGCATTCGGAGCCACTATTACCTGAAGCAATTCCAGCCAACTTACATCGCTAGCGATTTACTGTCTGCGGCTCATTACCTGTTGAATGTCACGCAACAAGTGAGTTCACAGAAGAATTATGCCAGCCCTCCTTTCTGAAAGGACTAGGGGAAAGTTAAGTCCGCAGTCTGCTCACACCTGTTGGTTAAGTAGGGTAAGCGAGAATAAATCAAACGTTGTGTTGCAATGTTTGATTTTCTTAAGATGGCTCATCCCGACTGTTCAAGAACATTCATCCGTTCCCACCAACGATTCAGCGGATAGTAAACAACAGGTGCCCAGAGACTACTGAGGATAGCTGAAGACAGTGCAATCCGTTGATGGTCAACCCAAATTTCTGCTAGGTTGCGAGACCCTTGAATACTATACTGAATTGCTGTAACCGTCTCTCCAACGACGGCCATTCCAAAGACAATTAAGGCAACCGAAATAAAGTCTTCCTGAATATACCGCTGCTTTTGGATTCGAGCGGTCAATACTCCTACTAAGACCAAACTAATGACGTGAGTTGGGTAGGGTGAAGTCATACCATCTTGAACTAATCCCAGTGCCAATCCCGCTAACGCCCCTTGCAAGACGGTGCGCTTCAAACTCCAAGCAACCACCCAAATCAACAACCAATTGGGAGGCGTTCCCAGTAATTCCATCCCCGGTAAACGTGCAGGTAAGATCATTAAGCAAAGGAAAACTGAGCTAACAGTTACAGCCCAATCGACAATTTGACGAGCTCCACGGGATAGCTGAGAAAGATCTTTTAATAACAGTCTGCCACTCATTACCATTTGTCATGACCACCCGTTAGGGATCTCTCTAGTCTTGGATCGATTATTTTAAAGAGCAACTGACACCTAACATCTAAAAAGGAAATTTGTCAATTATTTCGGCAAAACCATTACCCATTCTAGGTGACTAATGGGTGCGGTCAACTCAATGATCGCCTCAGGAGCAGGGCTTTTATCCAATGCTACTGACTCAATACGCCCAACGGGTAAACCGGAGGGAAACTTTAAGCTCACCGATGATGTAGTAACAGCATCACCTCGGCGAACATCTGGCACCTTGTCAAAGAATTGCATGACAGCGCGATTAGACCCCTGCCCTCGGATGAAACCCATATGACGACCGCGACTAACTACGACACCAACCTGGCTAGTGGCATCACTAATTAACAAGACGCGGCTGGTGTTGGGACTGACGCTGACGACTCGACCAACCAAGCCACCTGTCCCCATGACAATATCGCTCTGCTTAATTCCATCTTTACTACCTCGACCCAGGGTTACGTGTTGCCACCATTGGTCATTACTGCGTCCAGTAATCGGTGCCAGAATCCCTTGCTGTTTTTGCTCTTTGAAATAACCTAGCAGTTCTTGTAGCTTCTGGTTTTCGCTTTCGAGTTCAACTAATTTCTGTTGCAGCTCCAGAATACGAGCATCCGTTAGGCGTTCTTCTTGAGTTGGCCCGGTTTGAAATGGACTAGCAACGAATTGGTAAGCCTCCATGATTACAGCTCCTTGGGTCTGTCGTAGCATCCAAGCTGCACTCAGGGTCAATCCCCCTAAGGCGATCGCCACACCATGTCGTTGCCACCAGCGACGCAATATAAACATCTATCTATTGTCTGTTGTCTGTTGTGATTAGCTATTAGCCATGACTCAGTTAGCAGTTAGCTAATTCACTGATTACTGATCACTGAAAGGCGATCGCGCTATGGCTACATGTTACGGGAACGACCACTAAATACCCGCTCCAACTGTTTAAAGTTTTCTAGAACACGACCTGTTCCTAGAACAACACAGCTGAGAGGGTCGGCTGCCACATGGGTGACAATTCCCGTTTCATGACTGATGAGAGTATCTAGCCCTTTGAGCAAAGCACCACCACCCGCCAGCATAATTCCTCGATCGATGATGTCCGATGCTAATTCCGGTGGTGTTCGCTCCAAGGTTCGCTTGACGGCATCCACAATCACCGAAAGGGGTTCTGACATACTTTCACGAATTTCTGGCCCCTTGATCGTTACAGTGCGGGGTAAACCAGAAAGGAGATGTAAGCCTCGTACTTCCAGATGGGCATCGTCATCATCATGGGTGGGATAGGCGGAGCCAACTCGAATTTTAATTTCTTCGGCAGTCCGTTCTCCAATCACCAGGTTGTGAACTTTCTTCATGTACTGGGTGATTGATTCGCTCAATTCATCACCCGCTACACGCACAGATTCACTAAGCACTGTCCCTTGCAAACTGAGTACGGCGACTTCTGTTGTCCCACCACCGATATCAATGATCATGTTGCCAGTGGGTTCAGCGACAGGTAATCCGGCACCGATCGCCGCTGCAACTGGCTCATCGATCAAGTAAACGTCTCTTGCTCCAGCCTGAGACGCGGCTTCCATAACGGCTCGGCGTTCAACGCCCGTAACACCGCTAGGAATACCAATAACAATTCGAGGATGAACTAAAGCTCTGCCTTCATGCACTCGCTGGATGAAGTGCTTGAGCATCAATTCTGCTGTATCGAAGTCAGCAATGACCCCGTCGCGCAAAGGACGGATGGCAATGACATTACCAGGGGTGCGACCGAGCATTTTTTTCGCATCTTCACCCACGGCTAGTGGTATTTTTAGGTCTTGATCCATGGCGACCACGGAAGGCTCTTGGAGAACAATGCCTTTGCCGGATACGTACACTAAGGTATTAGCTGTACCCAGGTCTATACCCATGTCTCGTGACAGGGAAAATCGACTAAAAAGACCCACTCGTTTCTACGCCCCCAAAGTGAAATGCTGCTGTGTGCTCAGAAATAATGTAACCGAACTATAACCGATGTGGATTCTATTACTTTTTCTATCCATAGTCTAGTGAGCTAAGACAATTAATTGTCCAAAATATTTATCAACAAGCTAAAAGTGTTATTCAGTCAGCTATACACCCAACCGGGAAAAACTCAATGATATCTAAAACTATTTCTGAAGCTGCCAGTTGTGATTTGATTACGAGTTGGTGTTTGTCCGCTAAAGTAGATATACAGAATAATTAAGTACTTATGTACTAGGAGAGCTTGATGAATCTCAATGTTGTCAATTTAGTCGGTCGTGTGGGTGCAGATCCAGATGTTAAATATTTCGAGTCTGGGAGTGTCAAATGCAGGTTGGCGCTGGCAGTGGATCGTTCGAGCCGTAACAACGATCAGCCGGATTGGTTCAATTTGGAGTTATGGGGTAAGACGGCGGAAGTTGCCGCCAATTATGTACGTAAGGGTAAGTTGATCGGGGTACAAGGCTCTTTAAAGATTGACAAGTGGAGCGATCGCGCAACGGGAGCAGAGCGTACATCACCAGTTATTAAAGTCGATCGCCTAGAACTATTGGGATCTAAGCGAGACAACGATCCGGGGGCAGTTGCTGACTATGGCAATGGCGATACAGAGTTCTGAGGAGCAGGGGAGGCAGGGGAGGCAGGGGAGCAGGGGAGCAGAGGAGCAGGGGTGCAGGGGAGAGGAAGAGAACCAATAAGCGAATTCACCCTTCATACTTCATCCTTCATACTTCAATCTATTGTTCCCCTGCCCTGATTACCCGTTAGTGCTAATTTTCGTAGCTAATTTCCAGCGTCACAGCAGCTTGTACTTCTTGATCGCCACCAATAACGGGTGTCTTAGCATCGCGAGCTAGCGCAGCGCTTTCGTACATTGGCATGGGCATTGGTATGGGTGGGATTGCGCCATCAATTTGAATGCTGACAACGTCTTGGCGACTGAGATTAAGAGCACTCAAAACGGCATCTGCCTGCGCTTGTGCCTCTTGAGTGGCTTCGCGTAGGGCTTGTTTTTGGGCTGAGGCGATCGCTTCATCGGAGGCAGTAAAACTCACGTTATCAATCCGAGTTGCCCCAGCCTTGACGGCATCATCTAACAAGCTTCCCACTTGAGTTGTCTCGTAGCGAAAACTGACGATATTGCTGGCGGAATATCCTGTAAGGCGCTGCACGTCATTTTCGTAGCTATAAACCGGGTTGAGGCGGATACCTGTAGTTTCCAATTTTTCAACATTACGCGATCGCAACAACTCCACCACTGCCGAAGATCGCTCTGCTACTTCTTGTTGGACACTGGCTGCTGTTTTTCCCTGCACTTCGACACCTAACTGCACGCTTGTCTTCGTTGTCGGAATCGATTCTGTACCCCGTCCCGTAACCGTCAGGGTACGCAGTCTTCTTTCTTGCGCCATCGCCTCAGTTGTCATTGTTAAACTCAAAAGACCAACGGTAAATAACACAGCCAGCATCGGACGAAATTTCTTTGGCAGATATCGCGATCGCCATTGCAGAGAATTAGACAGAATTTGACTCATATATTTATCAGTTCCTCTAGAAATATCGCACCATGGGGGGACTTCTTCCAAGTTGCTTTGTCAGAGCGGCGATCGCACAAAGCAAAGGTAGATCAGGGGAGAATTCTTCCCCTACCCCCTGCTTGATGAAAGCGAGCTTCTAAGAGCAGAACGCAACTTGGTATCAATTGGGCGCGAGATATTCCTAATCTGTCATGGCGATCGCTGATCTAATTACAGCGTTACTGTTTTCGCAACCCCGGTATGCTGAAGTGCAGGTGTTGCAAATACTACCAGGAGAGTCAAACATGACCTATTGGCTGCTGAAGAGCGAGCCACAGGAATACGCCTACGCCGATTTGGAGCGAGAAAAAAAGACCGTTTGGAATGGAGTAAAAAATCCTCTCGCCTTGAAGCACATGCGAACAATGCAACCCTTTGACCTAGGGCTGTTTTACCACACGGGCAAAGAGCGACGAATCGTTGGCATTGTGGAAGTAATTTCGTCGCCCTATCCCGATCCAGCGCTAAGCGATCCAAAACGTGTGGTTATCGATATCCAGGCAAAAGGCTTACTTGCTAAACCTGTCACCCTGGCACAAATTAAACAGGATACTCAGTTTACAGACTTTGACTTGCTTCGTATCCCCCGGCTTTCCGTTGTTCCCGTGGCAGAATCCTACTGGCATCGGATTTTACAACTGACGACGGAATAGTCATTTGAAATTAGCGATCGCCCGATTTCGTCATAACAGACAGGTTTGATTTTCTAAAGAAGCCTTAAAGTAAAAAGAATGATTTCTTCACAACTAATGGCTGATGGAACCGCCTGGGTGCAATTGTTAGCCCCAACAACCAACTCACTTTCGTCTTTCTACTCTCATCTGCCCCTGCTGGCAACGGCAGCCGAAACCGAGGCAGAAACAGTATCTGAGTCCCTGATTGTTGCCGGAGTGCTGCTCAGTTTAGTTGTTATTTACTTTGCCAGCAAAGTCGGTGGTGAGCTGTGTGCTCGGATTAACTTACCGCCCGTTTTAGGAGAATTGGTAGGTGGCGTCGTCGTAGGAGTTTCTGCCCTACATTTGCTGGTTTTCCCCGAAGGTGGTGCCGAGGCAAGCAGCTCAATGCTGGTGAACTTTCTCCAAACCACAGCGGGTCTAAGCCCAGAAGCCGCCTTCTCTGTGTTTAAGTCCCAGAGCGAAGTAATTTCAGTTCTAGCCGAACTTGGCGTTGTCATTTTACTGTTTGAAATTGGTCTGGAATCTGACCTACAAGAACTGATCCGCGTCGGTCCCCAAGCAGCGGTAGTTGCTGTCGTGGGAGTCGTCGTTCCCTTTGCAGCAGGAACACTGGGTCTGATTTATTTGTTTGGGATTCCTGCTGTGCCTGCTATCTTTGCTGGAGCAGCCCTGACCGCAACGAGTATTGGTATTACCGCCAAGGTTTTGGCAGAACTGGGGCGTCTCAGTTCTAAAGAAGGTCAGATTATTATTGGTGCGGCTGTTCTGGATGATGTTTTAGGCATTATCGTGCTGGCGGTTGTTGCCAGTCTGGCAAAGACGGGCGAAATCGTCGTCACCAACGTTATCTATCTGATCATCAGTGCGGCAGTTTTCCTAGTTGGCGCAATTCTAGTCGGTCGTTTTCTCGGCCCCTACTTTGTGGCGTTGGTCAATCAAATGAGGACTCGCGGTCAGGTGTTACTGACAGCGTTGATTTTTGCCTTTATCTTGTCTTATGCCGCCGCCGCAATTCAGTTAGAGGCAATTTTGGGTGCCTTTGCAGCGGGTTTAATTCTGGCAGAAACGGATAAACGCCGGGAATTGGAAGAACAAGTCATTCCCCTTGCTGATTTTTTGGTGCCAATTTTCTTTGTGACAGTCGGAGCAAGAACAGACTTGAGTGTCTTGAACCCAGCCATTCCCAGCAACCGGGAAGGTTTGATTCTTGCTACTTTCCTGATTGTTGTAGCGATAGTGGGTAAAGTTGTCACGGGCTTCACTGTGTTTGGTCAACCTGGTATCAACCGCTTGGCAATTGGGGTCGGCATGATTCCCCGTGGCGAAGTGGGACTGGTCTTTGCCGGGGTTGGTGCGGCGAGTGGGGCGCTCTCCGAAGCAACAGAGGCGGCGATTATTATGATGGTGATTTTAACTACATTTATCGCACCCCCTTTGCTAAGGCTTGTGTTTGAAGAGCCAGCGGAGGTGACGACGCCATCAAGTACCAAATCCATTGAGGGTGGTGCGACAGGGGCGGTGGCTATGGATTCAACGATGAAGGCTGAAAATGAATCAGAAGCTGTTGAGACAGCAGGAGAATAGCCCCAAGGTTAGACAGATGCGTTGCCGCGATTTTGACAAGTGGCAAGGCCATAAATTTCCGGCTGGGGAGGCGATGAAAAATAGTTGTTTTGGGGTTAACCCTGTATACTATTTCTCCTGATTAAGTTCCAGAGTTTACGTCCGCAAGTGGTGTACTGTCACAGCAGACAAGCTTAGGGTAGTCATCTAACTGGTTTGGTGCGCTTCTACCTACTCCCGTGGCGGTAGATAGGAGCGCAGTGGAAAATTGTGAAATTGTCTTGCACATCAGGGAAAAAGTTCAGCACAGTTTTCATAACAATGTCCTAGTGGAACGCCAATCCAGAACAGCACAAGCTACGGCACCACATTTTCAACAGGAGCAATAATTGTGAGATTTCAGTGGCTACTGCTACTTTCCAGTTTGTGGAGCGTTTTACTATTTTCCCTACCCGCTGACGCAGCGAGACTCCTACTCTGGCGTTTTGATGCTAGTCAGAACCGATTGGTGTTTACCACGGAAGGTGGGGTTCAACCGAAAGCCCAACTGATTGCTGATCCAACGCGCTTAGTGATTGATTTACCCGGCACAACTTTGGGGCGTGCAACGGTCAATCAAACAGTCGGCGGGGCAATTCGGGAAGTACGAGTAGGGCAGTTTGATGCCCAAACTACTCGCATTGTGGTGGAGCTAGCACCGGGTTATACTCTCGACCCCCAACAAGTGAAGTTTCAAGGGGCGTCCCCCAGCCAGTGGTCGGTGCAATTACCAGCGCCCCAGCGTCTAGCACCATCAACGAGTACGAGTCCGCCACCACCACCTACCCGACCGCCAGCGAATAATCCTCCCCGTAGCCGACCGCCAGCGAATAATCCCCCTCCGCGAAGCGAAGCTCCCCCGTCTCAACCCGCTACTGGGGGAACAACAGCCGGGATGATTTTAGACAGTTTCCAGGTGACGCGGGATGGCTTTTTTGTCCGTACCCGTGGCGGAGAACCAGAAAATATTCAGGTCAGGCGGAGTCGCGATCGCCAAACGATTGATATTGATGTCAAAGGTGCATCCCTCTCTTCCCGCTTGAGCGCTCAGGAAGTCGCTGTTAATCGCTTTGGTGTCAGTCAGCTAAAATTTTCCCAAGAGCAATCCTCGCCTCCCACAGTACGGATGTCACTCAAGGTGACGCGGGAGAGTCCGGATTGGGGCGCGAGCTTTAATAGCGTGGGCGGTCTGGTAGTGCTGCCGCAAGGCCCAGTAGCCGTCTTGGTTAATGATTCATCGTCTGCCCCAACAACGCCGCCAGCAAAAGCTTCTGAGCAGCTAGCCACAATTGATGCCGTGGAACTGAGCAACAACGGTACTCAACTCCTGATTCGCGCCAATCAAAGCATCAGGGCAAGCAGTCGTTGGGAACGTTCTGTCAATGCTTACCAAATCACGATTCCTAATGCCAAGCTAGCAGACAACGTTAGAGGCCCGCAGCTTGATGAAAACAGTTCTGTTTCCCAAATTCGTATCCGTCAGCAAAACCCGCAAACGGTAGTAATTTTGGTACAACCGAGGGCGGGTGTGCAGGTGGGAGAGCTAAATCAACCCAGCGAGCAGTTTTTGGCGCTGGAACTGCGACGGGAAAGACCAAGGACGCCAAACCTTGGATCGATTCCCGTACCGCCCCCTACTTCTAATACACCCACCGCACCCCTACCTCGCGTCCCAAATTCTCGCGTGGTGGTCATTGTTGACCCCGGTCACGGGGGCAAAGACCCCGGTACGATTGGGATTGGCGGCGTGTACGAAAAAAATATTATCTTGCCAATTTCTCAAGAAGTTGCCGCACTCCTAGAAAGGCAGGGAGTGCAGGCGGTGCTAACCCGTAATGCTGACTATTTCGTTGATTTAGCCCCCCGCGTGGCGATGGCAGAGCGAACAGGAGCAGATCTATTTGTCAGCATCCATGCCAATGCGATTAACCTCAGCCGCCCAGATGTTAATGGACTCGAAACCTATTATTATTCCAGCGGTCAAGGTCTTGCCCAGACCATCCACAATAGTATTTTGCAAAATGTCCAGGTGGGAGACCGGGGCGTGCGACGGGCAAGGTTTTATGTGCTGAGGAATACCTCTATGCCATCGGTGTTGGTGGAAGTGGGTTTTCTCACAGGGCGCGACGATTTCGTGAAATTATCCAACCCGACTTACCGCAGTCAGATGGCACAGGCGATCGCTCGCGGTATCCTACAGTACATTCAGCAAAGTCTATAAACTATAACTAACGGTGTCTAACTCTTCACCTCTTCCCTCACCTGAGTCTCAACCCAACCCCTTGTCTTCAACCGTAACCAGAGAAGCCTTAAGCGCTGCATCTATTAGTGGGCGAGATTCCTCTCGCCATTGCATTGGCATTTTTGACAGCGGTGTTGGTGGACTGACGGTTTTGCGAGAACTTTATCGTCAGCTTCCCAACGAATCGATTCTTTACTTTGCTGACACCGCCCGTCTTCCCTACGGAACTCGAACGCCTGCAGAAATTCGCCAGTTCTGTTTTGAGATTTTGAGCTGGATGATGCAGCAGGACGTAAAGATGGTGATTATGGCATGTAACACCAGTTCTGCCTTAGCGTTGGAAGCCGTTCAATCAGAGTTTGATGTGCCCATCTTGGGACTAATTCTGCCGGGAGCCCGCGCTGCGGTGAAACAAGGCAAGCGCATCGGTGTAATTGCTACCCCCGCCACCGCTGCTAGCCATGCCTATCGACGAGCGATTACGGAGATTGATGCCACGGCTCAAGTCTGGCAAGTCGGTTGTCCGGAATTTGTCCCTCTAGTGGAGCAAAATCGCTTACACGACCCCTACACCATTGAAGTCGCGCGGCAGTACTTAGCTCCCCTTCTAGAGCAGCAAATCGATACGTTGGTTTATGGTTGTACCCATTACCCGCACCTCGCCCCCATAGTGCGAAGGATTTTGCCTCCGTTAGTGAAGACGGTGAACCCCGCAGAATATGTGGTGACAGCGGCAGTCCAAGAGTTAGATTTAACCGGGCTACGCAACAGTTGGGCACCAATGCCAACTCGCTTTTGCGTTAGCGGTTCTCCCGAACAATTCGCGCAATTGTCGGTACAATGGCTCGGTTGCACTCCCAAGGTGGAAAAAGTATCACTACCTGTGGTGTTTCCCCCGAAAGCTCCTTTAGAACCTGTGGACTAAAAAGGTAAAAAGGGGCAAAGTGGTTCTCCCCATCCTGTTCTTGTTCTTGAAGGGGCACTGTTGGTTGAGCTGATATATAAGGGCGATCGCGTTTTCTCTAGCAGCAATTCATCCAGCGATCGCCTGATGACCGCCCTCTGCATCTGCCTATGGGTTAGCTAATGAGCACTAGTCGCTTCTTGAATAGTTTGCGGAGTCGTATGTGTGGTATCATTGTCGGTCTGAGCGGCTGGCTCTGAAGGCAAATAATCACTGTAGATGTCAGAGAAGGAATTAGACGAATACGGGGAAGGCTTGATGGCTCGTTGTGCCAGCATCAGCAGCAAATAAATGGTCAGTAAGTAACCAGTAGCAAGAAGAGGAATAATTACAGGCATGTCACCGTAAGTCATGTCGTGGGCAGGAGAGGAGGAATAAGTTTTTAATACAAAAGTTCACACAAACCAGCTCTTAAGCACAAAAATGCTCAGAGGTCTGTTATTTACAATAGAGCGAGGGACGCAAGCGCATCCCGTCACCGTTATTTAGTTCCTGTCATACCGGATGGTTGCCAGGAATCTAAGCTTGTTCAGCAATACTACCGAACTGAAAGTCAAATATCAAAACTGACAATGACTTCTATGAGAAAATAAGCCTAGGCTTATTTATTAAATATCAGGCTACTGCAACCTACGTCAAACTAACTCAACTCGTAGGTATCATCTTTCCACTTTTAACTGAAATTCCAGTCAAAATAGGCGTATTAATTTTTTCAAACCCTTACTATTAGACTAACACAAGATTTCCCTTTATCTGCGTGAATTTCTTTATATATTTAATCAAGTTGGTACAAGTTGCCAAAAGTATGCACCCTGCCATTGACAAAACAAAACTTTCCTGTAGGGAACGCTTCGCTTAGAATTAATGAAAGAATATGTAAACTTTCGTAACTATCCATCCTGAGTCGGCTAATCCATGACCTCAGTAACATCTCTCTTTGCTCCAGTAGAAACAGACCTCACTGTCTTGACCGACAACTTGAAAAATCTTGTAGGTACCCGTCACCCCATCCTGTACGCTGCCGCTGAACACTTATTCGGGGCTGGGGGCAAACGGGTAAGACCAGCAATCGTCCTGTTGATTTCACGGGCAACGATGCTGGATCAAGATATTACCCCCCGCCATCGGCGTCTAGCCGAAATTACCGAAATGATTCACACGGCTAGCTTGGTGCATGACGATGTTGTCGATGGTTCTGAGATGCGACGCAACGTCCCTACCGTTAACCGCTTGTTCACCAATGGCGTAGCGGTGTTAGCGGGAGATTTTCTCTTTGGTCAGTCGGCTTGGTATCTGGCGAATCTTGACAACCTGGAGGTAGTGAAGCTGCTTTCAAAAGTGATTAAAAATATGGCAGAAGGAGAAATTCAGCAAGCCTTGAATCGGTTTGATACCAGCTTGTCGATCGATGACTATTTGGAGAAGACCTATAACAAAACCGCCTCCCTAATTGCCAATAGTTCTAAGTCGGCGGGGCTACTGAGTGATGTTAGCCCAGAACTAGCGGACAACTTGTACCGCTACGGGCGTTATGTAGGGCTGGCATTCCAAATTGTTGATGACATTTTGGATTTTACGGGTTCGACAGAAGCCTTGGGCAAACCAGCGGGTTCTGATTTAATCAGCGGCAATCTTACCGCCCCTGTGCTGTATGCCATGGAAGAGAAACCCTATCTAGAGGGGCTAATCGAGCGGGAGTTTGCCCAGCCGGGTGATATCGAGCAGGCGATCGCCCTTGTGAAGGAAAGTCGTGGAATTGAGCGCTCTCGCGAATTAGCAGCCGACTACGCCAAAATAGCCGTGGAAAGCTTGAAAGAACTCAAACCATCTGAGTCTTGCGAAGCGTTAATTAATCTCACTGACTATGTCCTCAGCCGCTTGTACTAATCCTGATGAGGCGATCGCCGTATCCTCTCTCTACATTGAGAGTCCACCAATGTTGAGTCCTACAGCCCTAAGTAACAATAGGCTTTCTTTCAATTCAAGAATTGAAAGCTTGTGAAGTCTCTCTTGTAGTCCAGTAGGTGACAGGCTCTTTTTAGTCAATAACATTCTAGAAGTAGAAGCTGATATTAAAAATTAGGTTTTACTTTTTAGTGTAAAAAATTAAACTTTAGCGATTTTGGGAGAATTATATTTAAAGAGTTTTCTTGAAAACTAACACAGGTTTATAAAATAGCTTAAAAGTTATGTAGCAAGCTTTTAGGGGCTTTGCCGTCTTTTTTCCTATTCAGTTACATCGACTACTGGTACAGGTTTTCTTCTCTCTTGAGAAAAAATCCGGTAGTAACTAGGATCTAACTTCACTGGAGATGTAGGATTTTCCTTCAACATATTCACTAGGTTGTATTGCACATTGTCTGCATAAATAGTCAGCGTAACTCTAAGAATTTCCAAAAAACGAATTAGCCAGTCGCACTCAGATTCCGTCTGACTTTCATAGTATTGAATCAGCTTGGCTAAGCAGCATTCTAAATGGGTATAAGTTGGTCTGCATAGCAAAACAATTTTTAGCAGGAGAATCGCTAAAGTTAAGGTGTTTCTTTGCGTTGCTAACAACATGAACAGTGGCGAAGGTTCTCCTTGACTAGTAACTGTTAAATATTCGATAACCCGATTACAAGTTCTCAGGAGAATATTATTGTCCCAGATCTCTTCGTCATAGTTTTCATAGATATGTGTCATTTGCTCAGTGAGCTGAGTCTTCAGAATTTCTGCTAACCCTTGATTATCTAAGGAAAAGACTAAATACTTAATCAGACTTTGTTTGAAACTTTTATAATTAGTTCCATGGGTTTGCTTGAGAAAAATATTTGCTAAATTGGCATAGCTAAATGAACCACGCTTAACTAAAATTTTTTGAATTAAACGCAGTACTTCATCACCGAGAACAGTGGGGTTGGCTGAAGTGTTTTCTTTAACCACCATCGACTGAGAACGAGCAGTATACATCGCCAACTGAAACTTGAATTGTTCTTTGAGTTGATCGGAACGAGTTCGAGCCGCTTCCCGTTGTTCTACAGGTTTTTCAGTATCAACGGCCTGAGAAACCAGCAAGTAAGAACTATAGCGATGGCTCCAGTGACGTTGCTCCGAATTATCATATTTAGAAACAAAAACCTTTAGTTCTTGATAATCCTGGCTGTTGACAAAATTGATTCGCCAAAGCTTCAGACGTCTAAGCATCGGAGCCGCAGGAACTTTTGTGTCTAAACCTTGAGGCAGAAGTTCAACTAAATTCTGAATGTATTGATACGATCTAGCTGCACTCCAATTATTAACAAGAATATAAATTGAACGTTTGAACGTATTAATAAAGTCTTCTTCTTGATCTGCCGCAATGATCACCTCTAGCGCTTTGCGATGCGTTGAGTTGATCGCAACAGTCGGTTCAATAAATAAATGTTTGAATTGATTTAAAACTGACTCGGGTGCACTTTGCTTGATAATATCTAGAAAGAAGTGGCAGATGAATTCCTGCGCTTGTATTAGAGAAAAAATTTGTCCGGATGTAGTTGAGTTGAGATTTTTTTGGGAATCATAATCTTTGGCTAGACTCTTTGTACTAGCCTGGTTCGGAACCTGATTATGCTTAGTGGTAAATTGGTGAGAAAAATCGATAAGGGTCATCGCGCACTCGGAGAATTCCATGTGCTTAGTATTAGGGATGTCGGCTCCAGGCTTGGTGATTGAAAACCTTTTGCAAAGATGACGGTTCTCTCAGAACCCAGTGAGATAGATTCCCTCAAGCCTGTGATGCCCGTCACAAAGACTTTGGTACGGATTTTAGAGAGTCGCCAAAACTAACAAGCAAGTGATACTTGTTTGGTAAGTTTTCTCTAGGATACTTTGTGCTAACACCCCATTGACAGGGTCTATAGGAAGAATTTACTGTTCAATCCTTGACAACGGTTAGCTAATTGATACAAGAGCAGTAGCTCTCATGGCTAAAGATAGCGCCGAAAAAGGTTGTGGTTTACCCGTGGAGCTTTTTACGCTATTGATGCAATTGAGAGCTACTCAGGAGCCGGATAATAATTTGTTGCAGTGGGATTTGAGAGAGGCGCGATACCCACAAGGTGAGGTTAGAGGTGAGCGATCGCGTGAGCATTAGCTTGATTCTATTCTTGCATCATCTCTTATTAGGAAGAGGTAAGCATGACAAATCCTTAGACTTTCTCAATCATTAATATGCCAATACTGCTTTTGGAGAATTTAAGCTGGGCAAATTTGAAACAGCGAAGCGGCTTTATGAACAAATTTCAACTGATACCTAAGCGTTAAAGGAGCATACCTGATGCAAGAACCAGGAACAGATAGAAGAATTTTGGGAAAACGTCGATGATATAGAGACCAATCAAAGCCAAGGTTACCAAGATATCTCAAAAAGCCATTTATGAAGTAGTCAGCGAGATTCAACCTGCAGATAAATAAGTTATGTACAGAAGTTAGAGGAAAATAAGCAACTGCCACCCAGCGAAATTTAGTCTGACAATTATAGCGGTGATAGAAGAAGCTGAAGTTGAGAGAAGTCGTGAAACTAATGCCGCACCGCTCGCTGATGGTGCTGAAACTTGGAAGCTTCTCCCCATCACCCTATCTATCAATTAACGACTAAATGGACTGCCTATTCTACAGCCTCTACGGGGGCGACTGCTTCTGGAGCGGGGGCTGGAGGGGCAGCTGGTTCAGGAGCCTTGCGCGACGCGGGAGGGGCTGGTGGGGCTGCTGCGGGTATAGGTTCAAACTTCCGCTCAAGCCGGGGAGCGGGAGCGGGAGCCGCTGCTGGTTGGGGAGCCGGAGCAGCTTGCCGGGGTGCTGGAGCTGCTGGTGGGGCTTGCCGAGGTGCAGGTGGCGCTGAACGCGGTGCGGGAGCGGCTGGCGGCGGGGTGGCGGCACGCTGCCGACGACGAGGAGCGGGAGCTGGTGCTTGAGAGGGGGCACTATTGTTAGTGGGACGCGATCGCCTCCGCTGCGTTTGCCTTTGTGGTGCGGGTGCGGGGGCTGCCTCCTCAACACGCCGTCGCTGACGGGCGGGACGGGTTTGGGTTTGCTGGGTATTTCTCTGTACAGTAGGTTGAGGTTTAGAGCGCCTCTGAACACGAGTAGAACGCGCCCGCTTGGGTTTAATCGGCTTGGCTTCAATCGTGGGTTTCCGTCCTTCTAGCTTGGTCGGACGATCGGGAAACTCCTGCGTATCCATTTCTTCCGTCGCTACGGTCATAAAGCGACGCCAGGTAGCAGCGGCGGTACTACTTGCACCCCAGGTTGGCTGATTGTCATCGTTACCCAGCCAAACACCAGTCACCAGTTGGGGAATATAGCCAACAAACCACAAGTCTCGTGCTTCATCGGAGGTGCCCGTCTTGCCTGCAACAGGTCGCCCAATTTGAGCAGGACTACCTGTACCAGAGGTCACAACCCCCTGTAACATCCAGGTCATGATTGCGGAGGTTTCTGCATCAATTGCCCGTTCAGGCTTGCTTTTTGCCTCATAGATCACGTTGCCCTGTCGGTCGAGGATGCGGCGGATGCCATAGGGTTTAACGTGCATTCCCTTTGCTGCTAAGGTGCCGTATGCTGAGGTGAGTTCCAGCAGGTTAACTTCAGATGCACCCAGTGCTAAGGAGTAGGTGGGTTTGAGTTCTGACTCAATGCCCATTTTTTTGGCGACCTCGATGGTGGGTTCCCACCCGACATCAATCAGGGTTTTAACGGCAACAATGTTGACACTCGAAATCAGAGCATCGCGGATATTCACCCAACCTCGGAAGGTGTCGCCGTAGTTTTTTGGCTCGTAGCCATCGACAACATACTCAGCATCAAGGTAACCGCGAAACGGAGAAATACCTGTAGCGATCGCGGTGGTATATAGAAAGGTCTTAAAGGTTGAACCCGGCTGACGTTTTGCCTGGGTGACGCGGTTAAATTGTTGTTCAAAAAAATCTTTTCCTCCCACCATCGCCCGGATTTCACCGTTGCGCGGATCGATGGCGACGAGGGCAGCTTGTTCAAAGCGTTGGTAGCGCCCACTTTCTTTCAGAGTACGCTGCACGGCAGATTCTGCCGCTTCTTGCCACTCCGGTTTCAGACTCGTTTCAATGGTTAAGCCTTTAACTTCCAGGGCTTCTTTAGAAATGTATTGCGGCAGTTCTTGCAGAACGTAATCGCTAAAGTAAGGAGCTTTACGCTCTAGCCGCTTGGGAGGGCTGGGATTCGTAGTTAGGGGAGTGGCGATCGCGGCTTTTGCTTCTTCTGCGGTAATGTAATTTGCATCCTGCATCCGCTGCAACACGTAGTCGCGGCGCGCTTTGGCAACCTCAGAATTTTTGATGGGGGAGTAATCATTGGGCGCGGGAGGAATACCTGCCAACATTGCTATTTCTGGCAGCGTCAACTCACCGACTCGCTTACTAAAGTAAACCCAAGCTGCATCGGCGACACCATACGCCCCTTCACCCAGATAAACCAGGTTGAAGTAGCGCTCTAGAATCTTATCTTTACCAACTTCCGACTCAATTTTTTGTGCTAACCTGACTTCTTTGAGCTTCCGCAGCCAGCTCTTTTCTTGATCAAGAAAGACAATCCGTGTTAGCTGTTGAGTAATTGTACTAGCGCCTTCAACAACGCTTCCCGACTTCAGGTTAGATACCGCTGCTCGAAGAATACCTTGATAATCGACGCCGTTGTGCTGATAAAATCGTCGGTCTTCGATGGAGATAAAGGCTTGTACTAAGGGTTTGGGAATTTCCCGTAGTCTTAGATTTTCGTAAGTTGTGGGGCCAGTTTGCTGAATGATAGTGCCATCGGACGCTTTGATCGTCACGGTGTCATCCCTGACGTAAGTTAAGACATCGTCGAGGGAATCCGGTAAGCTGGCTTCCAAAACTAACCAGCCGGAACCAAACGCGATCGCGCTGCCGCTAACCCCCAAGGCTAGCCAAAACAGCTTACGATGATGCAGAGGGTTTGGTCCTCGGAACGGCTTGGCGACGGAGCGAGAAAAGTGCCTGAGTTTGACCAGCGATCGCTTCCATTGGAGTCGCTTGTCTTTCTTTATTTCTTCTGGCGGCTTTTGATTCTCTTCACTGCTAGATACCTCTTCGGTTTCCGGTGACGTTCCGCCATCGAAGTTCGATTGATTTTCGTGCTTTGGGATAAACTTTGACACTGAAACTCCTCAGTTACACCACAAGCCATCACAACTTCTTGCTTATTTTAGGGCTTGGGATCAAAATCTGCGCCCAAATCCTTTTTTCCTACAAGGAAAGTTTAAAAAGTGATCAGGCATAAATCCTGAGAACTGACCGACTCTAACATATATAAAGCAAAATAGTGGTGGCATTGGGTCAGATTTTGACCTATTTCTAAACAGGCACAAAGCCTACAACTAAAGGAATAGAGGCAAATATAGCAGAATTTTTAGCTGACGAAGAATAAGCACAATCCTCCACCCCTCATCCCCCGGTTCACAACAGTTCAAGTAGTTGCCAAGACTAGAATAGTAATGCAAATCGAGTTTATTGATACTTTAGGATTAGCTGCCGGAACGCTAACAACGATTGCCTTCTTGCCTCAATTGCTCAAGACTTGGCAGTCAAAATCAGCTAAAGACGTATCTTTAGCGATGATGGTCACCTTCTGTATCGGAGTGTTTCTGTGGTTTGTGTACGGACTCTATCTCCACGCCCTCCCGATCGTACTAGCAAACTTCGTCACCCTGATTTTGGCGTTAATCATTTTAATTCTTAAAATTAAATATAGATAGAGCCTAGGAACCAAGAGCTAAAAACCTTGCCAGAAGTAGTAAGGGTGTGCCAATGTTATGCCCCTACGAGAGAATCGATATTTTTACCTGCCTAAGCCCGAATCTTCTGCCGATCATAAATTCGCCAACCCCTGTTAATGACTGATTCTGCCTTCGCATCCGAACGCCTACTCTTTACCCCCGCCATCCCAGATACTGATGCTATCCCGCTGATTTTTGCCTTTCCCAATGAATACAGCGTCGGCATCACCAGCTTAGGCTATCAAATTGTCTGGGCAACCTTGGCAATGCGTTCTGATTTGCAAGTCAGCCGCCTGTTTACCGATATTCAGGAACCACTCCCCACCTCCCCAGAGTTACTGGGCTTCTCCCTCTCCTGGGAGTTGGACTACGTCAACATCCTCAACTTACTGGAACGTTTAGAGATTCCGCTTTCTGCTACTGAACGTACCCAGAATCACCCCCTAATTTTTGGGGGTGGCCCCGTATTGACAGCGAACCCGGAACCCTTTAATGAGTTTTTTGATGTAATTTTGCTGGGGGATGGGGAAGACTTACTGGGGAACTTTATCGATGCTTACAAGGCGGTACGAACAGCAGAACGCCTTACCCAACTGCGGCATCTAGCACAGGTACCAGGAGTCTACGTTCCTAGTTTGTATGAGGTGACGTATGAGGATGCAACGGGAGCAATTCAATCTATTGAGCCAGTCGATGGTGAAATTCCCGCCCAGGTAGTCAAGCAAACCTATCGCGGTAACGTCCTCAGTGCCTCTACGGTAGTGACACAAAAGGCGGCTTGGGAAAATATCTTTATGGTGGAAGTGGTACGCAGTTGCCCTGAGATGTGCCGATTCTGTCTAGCTAGTTATCTGACGTTGCCTTTTCGGACAGCCAGTTTAGAAGCCTCGCTGATTCCAGCAATTCAGCGTGGGCTAGAAGTGACAAATCGCCTAGGGTTATTAGGGGCGTCGGTGACGCAGCATCCAGAGTTTGAAGCGTTACTGGATTACCTAAGTCAGCCACAGTATGAAAATGTACGGTTGAGTATTGCCTCAGTACGTACAAATACGGTGACCGAGAAGTTGGCACGAATACTGGCGGCGCGAGATACTCGTTCAATCACGATCGCTGTTGAAAGTGGTTCTGAGCGCTTGCGGCAGATTATTAATAAAAAGTTGACTAATGAAGAAATTGTCCAAGCGGTGGTAAATGCGAAAGCCGGAGGGTTGAAGAGTGTCAAACTCTACGGTATGGTAGGCGTTCCGGGGGAGGAGATGGCAGACGTGGAGCAAACAGTGGAGATGATGCGATCGCTGAAAAAAGCTGCGCCCGGATTGCACCTCACCCTCGGTTGCAGTACCTTTGTCCCAAAATCCCACACGCCCTTTCAGTGGTTCGGGGTGAATCCCCACGCGGAAAAACGGTTGAAGTTCTTGCAGAAAAATTTGCGATCGCAAGGCATCGACTTTCGTCCCGAAAGCTACAACTGGTCAGTAATTCAGACATTGATTTCCAGAGGCGATCGGCGGTTGTCCCCACTGCTGAAACTCACCCGGCACTACGGCGACACCGTCGGCAGCTTCCGCCGTGCCTTCAAAACCCTCAAAGGACAGTTACCCGAACTAGACTTCTACGTTCATGATCATTGGTCAACCGACCAAATCCTCCCTTGGAACCATCTCCAAGGGCCCCTCCCCAAAGCTACCCTCGTCAAGCACCTCAACGATGCCACCAGCCACTTCAACCAATCTCCCAAAGAGTTGCAACTGATAAAGTAATTAGCTGCGGTATCCAGAGGCATACGCTCTGAACTTTTAATGCAAATTACTGCTGAATATTACTGTGCTTTTTGCGGCGAACCGAGTCTAACCTTTGTCGATCTCAGTGCGGGTGGACAACAGTCTTATATCGAAGATTGCCAAGTTTGCTGCCGTCCAAACGTCCTTTATATAAGGGTTGATGAAGAGACGCTGGATGTTGAAATTGATACTGACTATGTAGAGTGATCAAGGCGATCGCACCAGACTTTGACGCAGTAGAAACCGAGGTACTGTTAGCCTGGAATAAGGTCAGAAAGATTATTTTATGTCCAACCTGCCACAACTAGCTTCACACCGTATTTTTGCCCAAGTCCATTCACCACAAAGGAGATAGAAATTTGAAGACCCAGAATGCACAAAGTTGGCAAGCTTTAGTTGGTGGGGTGATTGCCGCCGCGCTGATCCTGATTAGCTTTAGTTCCTTTGTCATCATCAACCCAGGTCAGGCAGGAGTAATCAGCATCTTAGGAAAAGCCCGTGATGGCGCTTTACTTGAAGGTATTCATATCAAACCCCCACTAGTTTCTATAGTGGATGTGTATGATTTGACCGTCCAAAAATTTGAAGTCCCAGCTCAGAGTTCCACCAAAGATCTTCAGAATCTGACAGCTAGCTTCGCCATCAACTTCCGCCTCGATCCCACCCAGGTTGTTGAGATTAGACGCAAACAAGGCACATTAGAGAATATTGTGTCGAAAATTATTGCGCCTCAGACTCAAGAATCCTTTAAAGTCGCGGCGGCTAGAAGAACAGTTGAAGAAGCGATTACTAAACGGGATGAATTGAAGCAAGATTTTGATCTGGCTTTAAGTGAACGCCTAGAAAAGTACGGCATCCTCGTCCTCGATACCAGCGTTGTTGACCTGACGTTTTCACCAGAGTTTGCCAGAGCCGTTGAAGAAAAGCAAATTGCCGAACAACGGGCGCAAAGAGCTGTCTATGTAGCACGGGAAGCAGAACAACAAGCACAAGCGGATGTTAACCGTGCTAAAGGTAAAGCTGAAGCTCAACGACTCCTCGCAGAAACCTTGAAAGCCCAGGGGGGTCAGCTAGTGCTGCAAAAAGAAGCTATCGAAGCCTGGAGAGAAGGAGGTGCCCAGATGCCAAACGTCCTCGTGACGGGTGGTGGCTCCAACGGTAGCGTGCCCTTCCTATTCAACTTAGGTAATCTTCAGGAAGCGGCTCGATAATTCCGCCTCTACCTTAAACCTGCAGTAAAACACTAAGTCTGGGTCGGCAGGCTTAGTGTTTTACTTCTAAATTCTATTGCTAGAAAAGAGCTAGGTGACTACGCCCCTGCGTCCGCTTGTGGTGTGGAAACAGTGGAGTCTACAAGGTGACGTTTGGCGGGATAGTAACTAGCAATCAGGGCGACCATCAGCCACCAGAGGGTGCTGATCTGAGGACGATACCAGACGGTATCAACTACGCCATGGGCTAGCATTCCCAATAAAGCTGCGATCGCTGCCATTAACCAAAAGCTACTGTTACCAGTCTCGCGGGAACGTTTCAGTTGTTGCACGCCTTGATTGAAGGTGACAACCAGCAGCCAGATAAAGCAAGAAAATCCGATTAAGCCTGTTTCTACAGCAACTTCTAGAAAAATTGAGTAGGCACTCAGGGCAGTGAAGCGAGGACGAGCGTAGAGGGGATAAATACTATTAAACGCATTGTTACCAGGGCCAATGCCAAGGATAGGGCGGTCGCGAATCATCTCGATTACCGCTGCCCAAACATTGATTCGGAAGTTATTACTGCTATCTTTACGACCGAGGAAGATACTAAAAACGCGATCGCGTATGGGTTCGACAAATAAAATTGCCATGGCTAATAAGCCCAAGGAACCTGCTAGCAGCACAGGAAGTGCCCAGCGACGCCAAGCCATTGGTAACCGTACGCTGTACCAATACACCAGCAGGACTAAGAAAGTAAATCCACAGACGACAAAGCCAATCCAGCCTCCCCGACTGAAGGTGAGGATCAAACAGGCAGAATTGACAACAAACATCGTCAGTGCTAAGGCTTTCGGCACCCACCGCTGCCAGGAAAAACACGCCGCCATACTCAAGGCAACCGCCGGAATCAGATATCCCGCCAGTAAATTCGGGTTGCCCAAATAACTATAAACCCGTGTCAGCTTTGCTGTTGTTGAAGTAGGGTCAACCCAGGTTGCTAGTGCAGTAGCACCAAAAAACCACTGCCGTAGCCCGTAGACACTGACAATCAGTGAAGTCAGTAGGAATAGCGTCAGAATTACGTTACGCCAGCGAGGCGATCGCAATATCCGTGCTGAGAGGGCAAACAGCAGTAAATACAGCGTTAGCTTGATCAAGCCCTTGGCGGCTTCCTCCTTTACTGGCGATAACGCTGTTGCCACCGTTGCTATGCTCCAGTACAGCAACACCAGTAGGTGAATGGGGGTCACTCCTACTCTGGTGCTATCCGACAACGTCAGCAGTACCCAGAAGGCTGCACAAGCAACGAGTAAAAGCCCTATCAGTGCCGTCGAGACAAAGGGAGCTAAAATCAACACCAAGCTCACCATCAGCGCTGTCAGTGGTTCCGCCCATTGCAAAAGCCAACTCTCTCGACGCCATGCTTGCAGCGGGCCTACTAGCCGATACAAATAGCTAGCACCTCGCCACTGAGGCAGATGCAAATCCGACAGAGTTAATTGTTGCCAAACTGAATTCATAATTGCTTGTCAGTTGTCTATTCTTACGTCAATGACCAGTAACTAATCCTCCGCTACTAACTGAGGTAAGCTCACGACATAGCGGTATCCCAATTCTGGTGAACCTTGAACTGAAATTTGCCCGCTATGGAGTTCTGCAAGCTGGCAGCTTAGTAGAAGTCTTAAACTACCATGAGAGCCCATCTCTTCAGAAGTTTGATTGAAACCCTGCGCTAAGGCAAAGGCTGTTGATAGTGAAGAACTAGAGAGCCGTTGCTCCCCAACGGCAGAGAAAGACAGTGGTCGAGGTTCGTTGATGTCAAGGTGGCAGAGGTTCGTAGCAGCCACTTCACTACTATTCAAGTTTGCAACAACACTTGAGTAAAGTTCCACCTGAGGTAGACCGTCTCCCAACCAAGGATGAGTGATCCAAACAGCCACGTTGAGGCGATCGCTTTTTCGTGAAATATGAATGCGAATTTCTCCCCCAGCTTCAGCTGATTGAATCACACTAAATACCAGATAGTACAACATCTGGCGAACTACGATCTTGTTTAGTAACCAAATCCGTTTCCCTGGTTCTACCGACAAACGAATCTGTAGCTGTCGCTGCTTTGCTAATTCTAGTAGACCATTAATTGCCTGTTGACACAGCATTTCGATGTCTACAGCGTCAAGCTTCAATTTTTGACGTTTCTCATCCAGCTCACCTAGAGCAACAATTTCCTCAACGAGTGCCACCAGATACTGACCGCTAGTGTGGATAATTTCTATGTACTCTTTTTGTTTGAGCGTTAAAGGACCATACACTTCGCGACCGAGAACGCTTGCCATTCCCATCACGGAAGTCAGCGGTGTTCGGAGTTCTTGGGTAAGTTGGGTCAGTAATTGAACTTTGATGAAGTTAATTGAGTTACTGGCGGGTGGGCTAGCAGGTGAAACCAGTTGAACAGTCTGATTCCCTTGAGACAAATCAGGTTCCCACCGTTGGGAAAATTGACCGTTAGATGCCGACTTAGACAGATCAGATGTCGTAATACTGAGATTTTTCCCGAGCTGGTTGCGCTCGTATTCGCTCAGACTCCAGCGGGCGATCAGTGCTAAAAGCTCACACTCCTTGGTGGTAAAGCTGCGAGGAGTGGTATCCATTATTGCTAAGGTTCCGATGCATTGTCCCCCTGTGGTTAACAGTGGCGCACCCAAGTAAGCACGGATACCGTATTGCTGCACGAGTAAGCTAGTAGCAAATACAGGATGGGTTGAGGTGTCGTCAATCGCTAGCACCTGATGACTATCGACTACATAGGTGCATAAGGATTCAAGGCGTGGCAGCGAGCGCGATTTGGCAAGCTGATTCATCAGCCCGACTCTTGATAGACCAAAGGTGGACTTTAGCCACTGTTTGTCTTGGGTCATTAAGCTCAAAATACAGATCGGTGCCTCTAAAAATCG
Source organism: Kastovskya adunca ATA6-11-RM4 (assembly GCA_019359445.1). GTDB lineage: Bacteria > Cyanobacteriota > Cyanobacteriia > Cyanobacteriales > Coleofasciculaceae > Kastovskya > Kastovskya adunca. The sequence goes on from JAHHHJ010000013.1 coordinate 36,191, forward strand.
CGCCGCCGTCTGGGTAGCTTCATCGAAAACTGGAATGGCTTCAGCATCAAGTAGCCCGAGTGCCATCAACGCGGCAAGCCGTTGCTGTTCTCGGGATATCGGTGTCAAATTATCCAAATAACAAAAGAGTCGGTTTTCAGGGTTGCTCGTCATAGCCTCCACCCTGCAGTTACTACTTTCATTGCTTGTCTCGTTACTACTAAAGATTTACCCGCTACACTTAGCGTTCCCTAACAATGTCCCGAACAAACATTTTCCTGTAAGAGATTGGAGTTTTGTGTAAATTTTCGGATAAGAAATGTATGTTTTTTTACGAGTATTGAGGAAATCATTACGGGTAGGAAGATGATTTTCCTCCGAGCGTTGAGAATTTATCCAAAAATCTGTAATTAAAAACGCAAAATGGTGCTGCACGTCATGCCGATCGGCTAACGCGCCTCTACCACCTCTGTAGTTAAAAAATCAAATCAGACCGATTCTGATTCCGGAGTCGTCCAAGCCGGGTGAGCTAGCAGGGCAGCAATAACTCGCACGCCGCGTAATTGGTTGGAGAGCGGTAAATGCCCTTTTGGGGCACTGATATCCCAGGTAAAGCCGTTGGGATAACGAGTCCAGTTATTTCCCGTCTTCCAGCCAATTTGTTTCCATAGTTTTTCCCAGTTTTTCCCAAGTACTAGCCAAAGCTCCCGCTGTACAGAAAAGCCAAACTTTCCTTCTGAGTAGACAAGCCAGAGGGTATTGATTGTTTGTAAATCTGCAACTGGGCAATACTCAACATCTGTGAAGTACAGCCACTTTCTCTGGACAGCCTCTGGACTCGCCATTTGGCAAAGTTTTTGTAGGGTGAGGTAATCAGCAGCTTGGAAGTCTTGGTCAATCAATAGTTGTTGTAACTGCGTATAGTCAACACCTTTCTCAGAGCGCAGTGGCACAACTCCTGTAGGAAAGTGGGTTTGAAGAAATTCTTTTGTGGTGGGTTGTTCGAGTTTATAAAGGGTCTGGTAAACTTTCCCAACAACGAGGTCAGGCGGAGTTGATTGCCGCAAGAGTAAAAATTCCCTCAACACAGTTTCACCAGTACTACCAGCATTAATGAGTTCTGGAATGAGCTGGAGTTGTTTTTTTTCTGAAGCAGATTGAAATTGACTCGCCAGTTCATTAAACTGGCGATCGCTAGGGATGGCGGAAGTCGTTGTTTGGTCTGTCATGAAGCGGCTGGAAGTGAATGGCGACAGGGATAGCTGCTTGAGGTGACGGCGGCACAATCTACCGCTGTCTGGAGTCGAGTCGGAGAATTTAAGGGCGGAGGATCATGAGAGGAAGGGGCAAAAATCCTGATGGCTACGGCTTAATTGTCCGGACTGACTGATCACTATTTAACCCCACGACGAGCGATCGCCCCAAGGATCTAGCCATTTGCAAGTAGCGAATATCGGCCCAGAGAGCAGAGCGGCACAAGCATGAGTAAATTGCATACTACATCGTAACGCTATCAGCACGGAACGCTACCTACAGATGCGATCGCGTTTTCAGGAGCGTATTTAACCCCGAATGATAGAGATAAGGGCTGTGCCAGTGCCCGTACTGAATGACACGTTGGCTCATTACCACTCCCCATGATTAATTTCATCTTTCATACATTCTCCCCCATCGCTTAATTGACTAATTGACAAAACTGCTGCTGACAAACGACGCTCAAGCAGTCAGATCTGGTAGCCTACCAAAGAAGTCATTGTCATTTCTCAAACCCGCAGCATGTACGAGAAAATTACACCGCCTAATACAGGGTCTGTCATTAGCTTTTCAGAAGGTGAGCCAATTGTTCCAGATAATCCCATTATTCCCTTCATTCGTGGTGATGGCACGGGGGTTGATATTTGGCCTGCCACCCAAAAAGTAATTGATGCCGCTGTGAAAGCTGCCTATGGCGATGAGCGGAAAATTAGCTGGCTCAAGATCTACGCGGGGGACGAAGCCTGCGACCTCTACGGTACTTACCAGTACCTACCCCAAGATACTCTAAACGCCATTCAAGAATACGGCATTGCCATCAAAGGCCCACTGACAACACCTGTTGGTGGTGGTATCCGCTCCCTGAACGTCGCCCTGCGTCAGATTAACGACCTCTACGCCTGCGTCCGTCCTTGCAAATACTACCCTGGGACACCTTCTCCCCACAGATACCCGGAAAAACTTGATGTGATCATTTACCGGGAAAACACGGAAGATATTTATTTAGGAATTGAATGGCGTCAGGGAAGTGAAATCGGCGATCAGCTCATTTCTATCCTCAACACTCAGCTAATTCCCGCTACCCCAGAACATGGCAAAAAGCAGATTCCTTTAGACTCTGGCATTGGCATTAAGCCGATTAGTAAGACAGGTTCTCAACGTCTGGTGCGTCGAGCGATTAAGCACGCATTGCAACTGCCCAAGTCAAAGCGCCAAGTCACCTTGGTGCATAAAGGCAACATCATGAAGTATACAGAAGGGGCATTCCGAGATTGGGGCTACGAGTTGGCAACGACAGAGTTTCGCGCTGACTGCGTCACTGAACGGGAATCTTGGATTCTCAGCAACAAAGAGCAAAATCCTGAGATCACCTTCGAGGAAAATGCACGACGAGTAGAACCAGGCTATGACTCCCTTACCCCAGAAAAGCGGAAGGAGGTCGCAAAGGAAGTCGAAAGCGTCCTCGGCGCAACTTGGGAAACCCACGGGAACGGGCAATGGAAAGAGAAAGTAATGGTCAATGACCGGATTGCTGACAGTATTTTCCAGCAAATCCAGACCCGTCCTGATGAATATTCTATTCTCGCCACGATGAATCTGAACGGGGACTATATCTCTGATGCAGCAGCAGCGATCGTTGGCGGTTTAGGGATGGGGCCTGGAGCCAATATTGGGGACACTTGCGCCATCTTTGAGGCGACCCATGGCACAGCACCGAAGCACGCCGGACTCGATCGGATTAATCCGGGTTCTTTAATTTTGTCAGGCGTGATGATGTTGGAATATATGGGCTGGCAGGAAGCAGCGGACTTGATTAAGAAAGGTATGGGAGAAGCGATCGCCAAGGGAGAAGTCACCTATGACTTAGCACGCCTAATGACTCCACCCGTAGACCCTCCCTTAAAGTGTTCTGAGTTTGCCGAAGCCATCATTAAAAACTTTCAGTGAACCTTCTGAAGTAGGGAGATTGGGGAGCAGGGGAGAACCGATAACTTTTAACCTCTTACCTCCATACTTTCTTCCCTACTCACCGACTCAGTATTTCTCCCCGTTCCCCTGTTTAGGGATTTGAAAACGTATTCAACCGATTTCCCCCGACATAGCTTCCTTGAGTACGACGGGAAGGGGCAGTAGTTGGCTGAGTGAGCTGACTGGGCTGTAAGCCATAGGTGACTGGCGGGGGAGTATTAACTCCTGCTTGCGGAAGCGGTGGGACTGAGTACTGCCCGATATTAGTTGGGGCGACTGGTGCCACAGGAACAATCGGTGCATTGAGACTCGGTTGGGAAGGAGCTAAAAAGTTATAGGCATTGCTGGGAACAGCAGAGGCTCCTGAAGGAGGATTGTAAGCTGTTCCTCTTGGTGCATTAGCAGGTGGATAGGTAATTTGTCCTGGTAGGGCTTGAGGGGGGAGAGATTGCTCTTGTACAATCGCTGGCGGCTGCTGGGGTTGAGCAGGAGTAGCCGTGTTATTGACAGCCGCTTGGTTATTGAGGGCATTTTGTAAGGCGCTGACTGGTCTTGTATTTTGATTGGAGTTGGGCAGGTTATTTCTAGGAACAGAGGAAGTAGGGTTTGAGGCTGATGAAGTATCAAAACTGCTAGCCGGAGCGCTCAAATCTGTAAACAGACCACCATCAGCGAGAGGGCCAGCATTTAACAAGGCTTGCGCTGAGTTTGCAAACGGATTACTAGATGGGGCATTAGATTGGGATGAGCGACTAGGAAGGGAGCTAGTAGCAGGGTTTTGAGGCGCTGTATTTGACTGTTTGCGGATAAATTCAGCAAATAAACCTGTAGGTTGATCCTTCTGAGTTGTTGGCTCTGGCAAATTTAATACCGGAGCTTCTTGGAGGTTCTCTAATTCTTGTAAAAGGGTTGATGAGCTATCTATCTCTGTGGCACCCTCTGCCAGCTCGTTGGCTGAGAGAGCTGGTTCTGGTGTTAGCTGATCGGCGATTGCCCCTTGACTATCTGGAATTGCAGGTTCTGCACCTGTGAAAATCTGCCACTGTGGAGAGAGCCAGTACTCCCATGTCACAACCAGCACTAACAACAACAAAGCCGAAGAAGCCCAAAACACTGGACGCCCAAACGGTCGCAATCGGGCTTTGAGGTAACGGAGGGAGGCTGGAGGTTGCTTGGAAGAAGACATGACTGTAGTGCCGCCAGAGTGGTGCAAAAGTTAAACTTTCAAGGAGGTTGGAGCAATACTTGGGCTGCATTTCGATTGTGACCTTGTGAAATGCTTGTCTCAAGACCAATTAGCCGCTTCCTTCCTAAGTTGATTCTATCTCCTATAAAGTAGGGTGTCGCCGCCAATAGCGAGTCCAGAATATCAGTATTTAACTATTTTTAATTTGAGTTAGTCTCTCAGGGCAGAATTATTGTCAGTGAGAATAACAATATTTTGCCTGACTCTATATTCTCTCTGTCGGGCTATGCTTTCTGTGAACATTACCGTGCTGCTTTGACTAATAATAAACTTCCAGCTCCTAAACCAAAGAAGTTGGGCAACCAGGCAGCTATGAAGGGAGAGAGAATGCTAAGTTGACCTAATGCCCCAGTAATAAATCCGAGTAAGTAGTAGGAAAAAATCACAACAACGCTAATCCCAAAGCTAGTTGCCTTGCCTGTCCGTTGCGGTCGGGTTCCTAAGGCGGCACCAACTAGACCAAAGACTAGGCAGACAAAGGGAAACGAGATTCTTTGGTTCAGGCGTACTTTTACTTTAAGTAGCCGTTTCATATCCCCTCCAATCTGCACAATTTTCATATATTCCAAAGACTGAGCAATGTTCATTTCGCCAAAGTCTCGCTGAGCTTTGCTTGCCAGATCCAAGGGTGCTCTAGGTAGCTTTAGCTGCTGACTTTCAAAACGTAGGATATTGCGGTAGGAGGCGTCGGGTGAGACAAGATAGATGGTGCCGTTGAAAAAATCCCAGGTACTTTGTTCGGGGTTCCAAACGGCTGATTCGGAGGTGACAATTTGGTTAAGTCCTGTTCGGGACCAGTCGAGAATGGTTAAGCCTTTCATCTTCTCACCGTCAAATTGGTCGGCGTAGAATAAGCGCTTGAGGGTACGGATTTTTTCACCGTTGGGTTGGGTAACTTCTCCGTATTCGGGATAGAAGATGTTGTTTTCTTCAAATGAAGGGGTTCCTTCATTTAAAGCTTGTTCTAAGGTCTGAGAGGCTTGGTAGTTGGCAGCCGGGACAACTAACTCGTTGAAGACAAAGGTCATCGCTGTCACCACTAAGCTCAATACAATGGCAGGCATGACGAGGCGATAGATACTGATCCCACAACTCCGGAGGGCAACTAATTCACTATCGCTGCTAAGGCGGCTGTAGGCGATCAGTGCGGCTAGGAGCGTAGACATCGGGAAGGCATAGGAGATGAATTGAGGCATTTGCAGTAGCATTACATGCACGGCAAGGCTTAAGGGAAGTCCAGCCTCGGTCACTTTCCGTACTAAATCAAAAAGTGTACCGATCGCTACCCCTACGGAGGAGAAGGCTCCTACTCCGAAGAGAAAGGGTGCGGTGAGTTCGCTGGCGATGTATCGATCCATGACCGATAAGCCAGGAATGAAGGAGTAGAGAGATTTACCTGGTGTCATTGGTGATTATGTGATGAGTCATTAGTCATTAGCAGCCAGAAAACAACCGATAACTGACTAGGCAACGGGCTAGCGTTGGAATTCGTCGCCTAGATAGTATTGTCGTACCAGGGGGTTGTTGTACAGTTCTTCGGCGCTACCGGATGCTAAGATTTGCCCGTCCCGCATGATGTAGGCGCGGTCTGTAATGGCGAGGGTTTCGCGGACGTTGTGGTCGGTGATCAAAATTCCCATGTAGCGATCGCGTAATCCCGCCACAATTTTTTGAATTTCCGACACGGCAATGGGGTCAACCCCAGCAAATGGCTCATCTAAAAATAAAAATTTCGGCCCTTCTGGTCCGGAGGCTAAGGCTCGTGCCAATTCTGTCCGCCGCCGTTCTCCTCCAGAGACTTGATTACCTAGGGTGTGAGCGACTTTTTCCAGGCGAAACTCTTGCAGTAAGCTTTGTCGGCGCTTGTTCCAATCCCGGCGCGGTACGTTGGTTTGCTCTAGCACCAGTTGGATATTTTCTTGCACGCTCAAATGACGAAAAATACTGGGTTCTTGCGCTAGGTAGCCAATGCCGAGATGCGCTCGTTTGTTCATCGATAAGGCGGTAATGTCGGTGTCGTCTAGCCACACCGTCCCTTGTAGAGGTTTTTCGAGTCCGGTAGCTATATAAAATGTGGTAGTTTTTCCCGCGCCATTGGGGCCTAGCAGCCCAACCACTTCTCCTTGGGCAACTGAAAGGTTAACGCGGTTGACAATAATGCGTTTGCCGTAGGATTTGTGGATGTTCTCTAGAACAATTTTCACATCAATTTAAGAGTTGTCTGTGCTCGAGCAGCCCTTGGTTAAGGTAGCAGTGATGTAATCTCAACGGTGCCGTCTTGCTCCTCACGGCTGAGGACTGACGTAGATCCTGGCACCGCGATCGCTCCTCTATGATCCAAGAATCAGCGCTATAAATAAACGCTGATCTTGTCAATTCTCTATCAGCAAGCGAGCTGATAGGTGTCTTAGAGACGGATTTAGGGTGAAGAGCAGTGTCACCGTGAGGTAGAGACAGGTGCTTCGGGATCGGAAATGATGTAGGTGGATTCTACCTGCCGATTACTTTTGGGTAGGGCAACGAATCGTCCTTCATCGACTAGATAGGTAATGGTTTCACCTCGGATACTGTTGCCTTCCTGCAAGACGTAGACATTGCCACTCAGTACAAGGCGACGCTCCCGACTGAAGTATTGGGCTTGGGCAGCCGTTGCTTGAATTTGTCGGGCAGGGTAGTTCATTTGTACGTTGCCCCGCGCGGTGATTACCCCAGTTTGGGAGTTAGCTTCTTGAACATCAGATTGTAGGGTAAGGGCACGTCCGTCTCCGGTTTGTGCCTGAGCGTCTAATATTTGAGGAGGAATGGCGATCGCGCCTACTAAAGCAGCAGGCAGCACTAACGCCAAACCCAGGCGACGCCTCAGATCGAAATTAACTTTGCCAGCGAACTTCATTGATTGTGTAGGCTCCAGATGTCAAAAACTTGTGATACCGCACTCGGTTAATTTACCCATACTTAAGAGTCACGATCCGGATCGTTTCGGTGTCGGGTGGGTACTTCCCCAACTATAACGGTCTTGACGGACAGTCACAGCCAAAAGTTTCTCCCCAGCTACCCATCAAGTCTCAACTCTTTGAATCCGTGGCAGGTAATCAAGCCTAGCTCCGCTGAGGTTGCTGTCTTGGCTAGCCTCATGAGGCGATCGCTCTTTCACAAATTCCCCCACCTGTTCTGGTTCTATTGCTTGCAGTGCTTGCAATAACTCTGCACTTTGCTCTAGCAACTGAGTGACATCAATACCTTCATAAGTGGGTTGGTAATCTCTCAGGCGTTTGATTCCTTCGCCTAGGAGAATCACGGCTCCCCGCCAGTTGAGATTGCCGAGGTGGTAACAGCCAACTGCAGTTTGCAGCACTCCCTGGTAAAACCGTTTATCGGGTTCCGAGGCTTCCATCCACAAAGCTTCCAGGGTGTCATGACAGGCATAAAAGTCCTGCCGATTAAACTGCTCGACACCCTGCCAAAATTCTTCTGGTGGTACTGTCGAGTTCATGCCATGCTTTGTCGCACCGTTTCTAGTTCTTCGCTAGAAATCTCCTGCTTATCCCCGGCAAACTCATTATCAGGTGTCAGGAATAACATGCAGTGGCATTCTTTGCGCTCGCGCATGGGGATGCAAGGACAATTCCAAAACGTTGCTTTTACTTCCGCTTCTTTGTCTTCATAGTGACGGCAAGGGCATAAAGGAGCACCCAGTTCATCTTTGTGTTTAGCCAACCCTTCAATTACTACAGCAGTCACCGAAGGGTCAACACAAAAATAAGTTCCGGTACGTTTTGCATAGGTTTCCGAAAAATGCTTCATTGCCTCCAAACTTTTTTCAGTGGAGAAATTTTGAGTTTTTGATGAAGTCATAAGTAAAAACTAGGCTTTTTGTGGATGTTTTCTTTGCATTGTACCCTAGGGCTTGTTCCCAAGACGCTACAGTTCATGTACCTCGGCGGCAAATTAGTGCATCCATCATCCTCGCTGCGTTCATGGCGATGTCTCCTGGAATTATGCTCGCTTCCTAGCTCTGGACAACTGAGGGTATTTTTTGACAAAAAGTTAGCGGCGGTTAGAGCATTTTGCCCAAAGCCGGAAGATTAACTCTTTGCCAGCAGATACTATGCTCAAAGTACAAAGATCTTTGACAGCAGAAATATAAAGTTGCGTAGTCTGTAATGGTAATAGTTCTTACAAATGACGACGGCATCGATGCTCCAGGTATCCAGGCTCTTCAGAAAGCCGTGAATGGGAAAGGCGTACTCATTGCTCCCCAAGATCATCTTTCCGGTTGTGGTCATCAGGTAACGACAGTGCAGCCAATTCAAGTTTGCCGTCGCTCCGATACGGAATATGCGATCGCTGGTACTCCTGCTGACTGTACTCGCCTTGCTCTGACTCATCTTTGCCCGAATGTCAGTTGGGTGCTTTCTGGTATCAATGCTGGTGGGAATCTGGGAGTTGATGTTTATATCTCTGGCACTGTGGCAGCGGTGCGGGAGGCGGCAATGCATGGTGTTCCGGGAATTGCAATTTCCCACTGGATTAAACGACCGTTGGTTGTTGATTGGGACGTGGCGGCACGTTGGACAGCAAGAGTTTTGGCGGATTTGCTTCATCGCCCCATAGAACCCGGAAGCTTTTGGAATGTGAATTTGCCCCATTTAGAAGCCGGATTACCCGATCCACCGATAGTATTTTGCCAACCGAGTACGCAACCCCTGCCCGTTAATTATCGTGTTGAGGGTAATGATTATTACTATGTGGGGGAATATGCCGCACGCGATCGCGCCCCCAAAACAGATGTTGATGTCTGCTTCTCAGGTAACATTGCTGTGACGCAAATCCGTCTATAACGGGAGCCTTCTCACAGTTAAGGGTAAAATTCCTCTGGTAGGAATTGGAGAAGGATCGTCATGCGAATTTTGATCATGGGTGGCACGCGCTTTATCGGTGTTTACCTGACAAAACTCTTGGTAGAACAGGGACACGAGGTAGTGCTGTTTAACCGGGGAAACAAGCCTGCACCTGTAGAGGGCGTGCAACAAATTCACGGCGATCGCCAAGATGCCTCTCAACTCAAAGAGAAATTATCCTCGGAAGATTTTGATGCGATCTTTGACAATAATGGTCGCGAACTCAGCGATACCCAACCCCTAGCAGAAATCTTTAAAAACCGGGTAAAGCACTTTATCTATATGAGTTCGGCTGGTGTTTATCTCAAATCTGACCAGCTACCCCATAGAGAAGGCGACGCCGTCGATCCCAAAAGCCGCCACAGCGGTAAGCACGAAACAGAAGCTTATCTGCAAGAACAGCAATTACCATTTACAGCGATTCGTCCCACCTACATCTATGGCCCTCAGAATTACAATGATCTGGAAGCCTGGTTTTTTGACCGGATTGTGCGCGATCGTCCTATTCCCATTCCTGGTAATGGCTTGCATATCACTCAGTTTGGGCATTGCCAAGACTTAGCCAGAGCCATGTCGCAGGTTTTGGGGAATGAAAAAGCGATCGGGCAAATTTACAATGTATCCGGCGATCGCTACGTTACTTTTGAGGGTATTGCCCGTGCTTGTGCCGAAGCCGCAGGTAAATCATTAGACTCAGTAAAAATTGTTCGCTACGACCCCAAACAATTTGATTTTGGCAAGCGCAAAGCTTTCCCCATCAGAGTTCAGCATTTTTTCGCTGATGTCCATAAAGCTATGACTGACCTCAACTGGCACCCAGAGTTTGACCTCGTAAGCGGTTTGAAGGATTCCTTTGAAAAGGATTACCTGACTTCTGGACGTAACAACGCTGAAGTAGATTTCTCCCTCGATGAAGAGATCCTCAAAGCGATTTAGCCGCCGTGAAATTTATCGAGCGGCTTGGGCGTTCTGATTGTTCTCAGAGGTAGGAACAACAACGTACTGATTAGCCTCTTCATTCTCAGCAAGAGGTTGCAACTTGCCTTGACGCACTAAAGCTTGATAAATCAATGCGGCTGCAGCACCCCGATTTAGAGGGTCGTTAGGATTAAGAACTTTGGGATTGGGATAATTAACAACCATACCTTCCTGCGTAGCAGCCGCTACCTTTTCAACGGCGTAGTCCGGAATCTGCTCCGCATCTTGATAGTAGGATTGCACGTAGTCTGGTGCGGCAGGCTCCGCAGCTTTTGAGTCTGTAGCTGTTGTTGCTGGAGTCACAGCAGCAGGTATTAGAGTCGCTGTTTTCAACACCGGCTCCATCAGGGCAGAAAACGCTAGTGGAAAGAATATCGGTTTCTTGCTAGCTCGCCGTTGCTGGGCTGGAGTGGTAGCTGCCGCTGTAGTGGCAGGATTGTAGCCTAGCTCTAGACCGTTAGTTAATGAAACTATCGCTTGAACTCTTGAAACTTCCTGTTGCGGCAAAAACAACCGTCCAGGAAAGCCTGTCATGAATCCTGTTTCATAAGCTTCCTCAATCGGAGGAGCTGCCCAATAGTTGTTGGGGACATCATTGAAGACACTACCACTAGGTATTGTCTTCTCCCGCTCTTGATTAAACGCTTGACGAATCATGGCAGCAAACTCGTCACGATCTACAGGCTGCTCCGGTCTAAACGTGCCATCAAGATATCCTTGGATAATGTTTTGCTCGGCTAAAACTCGGATAAACGGACTTGCCCAGTAGTCGGGCGTGACATCGGGGAAACCTCCTACTTTGGGAGTGGCGGTTGGACTCTCTTGGGCGAAAGCAGTAGAAGCCCTGTGAGATGTTACCCAGCCGACGACGCTACTGACACCGATTCCTAGAGCCAGCAGTGTGGCACCTAGGGAGGAGTAATTGAAGTGATGAAGCATCAAACTCCCTCCTTATTTTCTAGATAAATTTTTTATGGAATAGCAATCGAGCCTAGCAACCAAAGTCTAGGGAGTTGTGTCACTAAGCTCGAAACGGGAAAGCTTTAGTTAAACGCGCTTATCTCGGTCTACAACTGGGTTACCTTTAACATCCACGTCTAGCTCTTCACGACGCAGTTTTTCGTTGACTTCAACTGTATCCTGCTTAACTTCTTTCCTGATGTCAACTTCCTCACGCACAAAAGCTTGCTTGCCGACCTCAGCTGTCTCTTCGTAAACTTCCACTCGTGCTACTTGACCTTCGCGGAAGTTGGCTTCTCCAGGGGCAGCTGCGCGACTAGCACCGGTAGGATTGTGCCGCTCAACAACCACGCGCTCTTTCTCCACAGGGATCGAAGCTCTTGCTGTTTCGGTTTCAACATGTTTGCCTACTGTGACATCACCGGTCTTTTGACGGTGTTTATTTGCCACTAACCGCTCTTCGTACAGCCGGAATTTTTGATGATTTTGCTCATTCATCGTGTACATGTCTGGCTCTCGGTCGTACGTATAGGTACTGCGATCATAGTCAGGCACACTAGGCTGACGAGTAGGACGTGGAGCGGGTTGAGAAGTTGCTTCAACAGTTCCTGATGCTTCGACTGGCGGCGACATTTCTACAGGTATTGAGGCTTCTGTGGTGGGAGTACGATAAACACCCCGTACTCGCTCTTCGTAGTCGTAGTCAACTGTCAGGCTGTCATCGTACTCAGGCAGGTGTTCCGCTTGGTCTTTGCTTGTAATCCCTGTCGCGTAAACTCGTTGTGCCCTAGCATCAACCTGGCAACGACCGACTGGCAGCAAAACCTTTTTGCCAAAAATCCAGAAGCCTGTGTCAATCACTAGATACCGAAAACGTCCGCTATCGTCAACTAATGCATCGTGGATGGTACCAATCTTCTCTTCTGTTCGTCCAGCGTAGACATTAAGACCTTTAATATCTTCACCATCAAATGCTTCTTCACGGTAGTTAGGATTGAAATCCTTAATTTTGTAAAGTGCCATACTATCGTCTCCTAATTAAGTTAATGTACATCATTAATAACTACTCATACTTTAGGTTTTTATTAATAATGAAACTTCTTTCTTACGAGGTATTCGTTAAATTAGGGTGCTAACTAAAATGAGCGAGCAAACTGTATTTTTTGCAAAAGACTTCTGCCATTTGGAAGATTGACTTTTACCAAAAGATTTGCAAAGCTGCATAAGCTTTAAAAAATAAAATTTTTGTTAAGTCACAGAAGAATTTTTTCCAGGGTCTTGAGTCAACTCCATTTTGAGGAGTATAGCGTTTTCAGCATACAGTTAAGTTATGTATCTGTTAGTGGGTAAGGACTCAAGCTGTTTATTCAAAAACCAAGGCGTTTAACCTAGACCTAGACAAGGTTTATTTTATTGTTGACCATTTGTTTATACTCTATTTATTTGAAAAACTTCACTTCACAGGTCAAATTCTTATTATCGGGTAAGATTTTATTCCTAAAATTGGATAGATATACTTATTTCAACAAGAAGAGATTTCAACAGCAAAAAAATTACAAAAGTTTAAAAATGAGTGAATTATTTTAACTGCCGTTCTATCCAACGGCAGATATGAAAACTAACAGTTATACCTAAAATAAGATGCCATGATACTTAAATCATCGGTAAAAGCTAACAAAGTCTAGGGAGAGCAAACAGAGTTATGTCTTATATAGATCGTCGTGATGATATGGTTGCCGAATCAGCTGTAGTCAACCCAGTGGTTGACTACCATGATCGGGTTCGGTGGGGCCCAATCATTGCAGGAATTGTCATTGCGATCGCCACTCAACTGATTTTGAGCGCTTTAGGAGCGGCCATTGGGTTTTCCGCTAGGGCTGCTAATGGTTGGGCTGTAGGAATTTGGGCAATCGTTAGTTTGCTGATTTCCCTATTTCTTGGTGGTTGGGTGATGGCTCGCACCTGTGGCCCAATGAACAGTAAAACGGCTCTGTTGAATGGTGCTATTCTTTGGGCAACCACATTGGCGGTTAGTTCTTGGTTGCTAGCGAGTGGTGTAACGGGAGCTTTTGGAGCGGTTGCTGCCAATGCGGGGGAGGTTCTCAATCAGGTGCAACAACCAGGCGGAGTTGAGCTGCCAAACCAAGCGCCCAACATAAACGAAGCACAGGTTGCTGCCAATGCAGCTAGGGCTTCTTGGTCGTTTATTATTGGCTCCTTGCTCGGTTTAGCCGCAGCGATGATTGGTGCTTCTGTAGGAGCTAGAAAGCCCAGAAGGCATACAGCTTAATTAAGACATTTAAGTTAAAAGACTTAAAAAAACAATCATTAGCTGTCAGCGGTCTGACTATCAGAGACTGCTGATGGCTGATTGATTTTTTGAGGGAAAAGATAAATAACACCAGAAATGACGGTGAGGGCGACACAAACCCAGAAGAGGAGCAAAGAAGGAGTTGTCCAGGCTTCAGATAGCGGAGCAATCAGGAGAGCGATCGCCACAATTTGACTCACTGTTTTTAGCTTACCCCAGATATTCGCTCCAGAGATGCTGGTATTACCTGTGAGGGTAGGACTGACTCGCCAACCCGCGATCGCCAACTCTCGCCCCAAAATCACAAACACCCCCCAAGCCGGCACCTGACCCAATTCAATCAATGCCAGCAGGGGAGCTAATACCAATAACTTATCTACTAAGGGGTCAAGAAACTTACCCAGTTCAGTGACTTGGTTCAACTTCCGAGCTAGATAGCCATCGAGCCAATCCGTACTAGCGGCAAGAAGAAAGACGCCAAAACAAATCCAACGGGTTTGCTCCGTGGGGTTATGAAGCCAATACAAGATAAAGGGTAATCCCAGTAAACGGGAAAAGGTAATCCAATTTGGTAAGGTCATAAACAAGCCTATGAGTAAACTATCTGTTTTAACTCATAGTTTATAACTCAGGTGTTGGCACAACAAAAGTACTTGTTTCTTCCTCAATTTGCCTCTAAGCTATTCCACCTTTAACTTGTAGGCTTGGTTCTTTTATTAAGTCAGAGATAAATGGTAAATATGTTCTGCATCTTTTGTCTCTAACTTCTAATCCTGTGCCATCAATTGAGTCATGGGTTTTAGATATACGGTAACTTACAACTCCTAGTCCTCTCCTCTCCCATCTCCCCATCAAAAAAATCCCTCAAACATTTGCGGGACTTTGTATGGTTTTTACTTTTGTGTATCTCAGCTGGTGGCACGTTCTCAGTCAACTACTCTGAATCAGGCGAAGGATTCGTCACGCTTTATAGCTATAAACTCAGTATCAACGGTCGATTTTATTGAAACTAGTTTATATGGAGTGGGAGTTACATTTTATTGTGCAGGGCGGACAGGATACAGCCTTGAGAAGACTGGTTAACACGCGCCGCGTGTCTTTACAACTGCCAGAATAGTTTTTAAAATCAGTGCCAAGTCGTAGGAAATAGACCATTTCACTTGGTAGTCTAAATCCATACAGACGATATCTTCAAAGTTTTTCACTGTTGAGCGACCGTTGGCTTGCCATTCTCCAGTGATTCCAGGCTTAACGAAAAGACGCTTGTGGTGGTGACTTTCGTAGCGATTAACTTCGTCTAAAGTAGGAGGTCGGGTTCCTACTAAGCTCATTTCTCCTTTCAGGACATTCCAAAACTGGGGGAATTCGTCTAAGCTTGTACGACGCAGAAAGCGACCAATACTGGTGACGCGGGGGTCATTTTCATTTTTAAAGATGTGACCGCTGGCTTTGTTTTCTACTAGGTGCTTCAGTTGGTCAGCGTTAACAACCATGGAGCGAAACTTCCAGATCCGGAAAGGATTCCCGTTCACACCACAGCGCATTTGGCTGTAGAAAATTGGCCCTGGGCTGTCGATTTGCATCGCGATCGCGATTGGTAGCGCGATGATGACGGTAATCATCAAGCCAACTAAAGCTCCACAAATATCTATGACGCGCTTAATTCTGTTGGTGACAGAAGGATGTACCTGTTGCTGAAGAGCCGATATCTCAACAGAACTAACTAAAACAGGTGCATCAATCGATAAAGCTGGCATTTTAGATGTGCTAATCACAGTTAACAATTCAGTTATCGACAGGTCGGTCGGTAGGCAATCTGTTTGTCAATATATGGGCTTCTTTAACAGGACTGGTATAACAATGAGTTCACTTTACATAATCTTTATATTTCTTCGTTCTTTTTTAAAGCTTATGTATTTTTACGGAGATAACTGAGAGGAAGTATTACGAATTCGTTACACTTTTGCCTTCACTGTGGTCATGTTCAACTCGATAGCTAGAGGTTCGTCTAGTTTTTGACTCGTCCCCAACAGAATCGCTTGGAAGTATTGGCGCAGGCGTTGGCATTGTTCTACATTGGCGTGATAGGACTGATTCTCAACTAGCTCAAACAAGGGAGCAGCGATCGCTTCATAATCTTGGTTCTCGCGAGATTCCTCTGCTAGCCAGTTCATCTGAGCTGTTGAGGGTACCAAACCAGACGGTAGTTGACCATTGAGAAATGCCAGCAAGCGATCGCGACAGGCGCGGGTATTTACTCCTCGATGTTCGAGCCGTTGCATAATCTCCTTGACACTATAGGCGCGTTGCTCTGACTCTGGATTAGTGAAAGCACCTATAAGCTCCAACAGCAGGAAAAAGTCACTATACTGCTGCTGGGAGTGGTTCAGCACTTGGGGATAGAGCGCTAAAGTCGCTAACCCAGCCGCAACAACACAGCTAGTGGGTGAACCAATATCCTGAATCAGCGTAGCGTTGGGGAATTTTTGCTGGAGCCACTTGGACTGGGCAATTAAGGTAGCCGTACCCCCGCTACAAATTACTTGATAAATTCCTTGTTCTGAGATGCCCGTCTGCACCAATAACTGATTAATTTCAGCATTGAGCCGGGTCAAAAAAGGTTGAATAACTTTGTCTTCCAGAGCTTGGCGGCTTACAGTACAGCAGTCGATGCCAAATTCAAAGCTAAATTCCTGGCGATGTTGCAGAATCTGCTTGATGTACCCCGCCGTTTTTAGTAGAGTTTGACCGAGAGCCGAGCGCTGCAATAATACCGCAAGGCGATCGCGCATTTCGGCATCTGGCTCTACTGGAGTGGGTAACAACAGAGACAGGGACTGGCGTTGCTCCTCTGACAGTTGAGGAACGAGCAACTGGTAGACAATATCTTGTTCTATCGCCATACCAGCGTAGGGGCAAGTACGGACGCAAAAATCACTATGGGTTAAATTAGTGTAATTCTGTGGGAGATTACCTAGCGCCAGTTCAGTTGTGGTTGTCCCGATATTAATCACCACCGTACCGCCATTGTGAAGGGCAAACGGTGTGGGGTGTTGTTCGTCCCCATGGCGAGGACTAGGTAAACCAGCTAGAACTGTGGCGATCGTATCCTCTAGGAAAAAAATTTGCTCCGGATGCTTAACCAGCTTGGCTCCTAAAACCGCTTCTCTGACATTGAAGCGATAAGTCTCGCTCCACGCTGCCGGGTAGCCCAGAATGACGCCTTTGAGCTTGCCCAAGGCTTCTACTAGGGCGGTAGCAGATAAACCGCTTGCTGATACCTGCACCGAGCGATTAAAGTCCTCACTTGCTGGTGACAGCGTCGCCAATAAGGTTTGTAAACTTCGCTGTACCCAATAAAGTGAAACCAAACGCCCAGAATCAAGCTGTACAGTGGGTTCCCAGCGCTGCTGTTGGGACGAGTAGTAGGGAATGGCGAGATTTAAGTAAGGCTTGAAGTGTTGCAGAAAGACCTTACTGTGGTTATTTGGCAGAGTCGAACTTAAGCCAGCGACACTCAACCGTGTCTCAGATTGGGGTTCGGTGCTGGGTTCAACACAAATGACCGCAGGTAACCGGAAGCTAGACTCCTCCCCTTCTTGGCTCACCGATGACCAAGACAGGGGATATAACTGGGCGATCGCTTCGTTTAAGAGGACAGCAGACATCCCCGTTGTCCCGAAGTCAATCCCTAGATACCAATCATTACTCATAGGTCTGGTTGCTTTGAGGGAAAAGGCAATGGGCTTTGGGCATCAAAGGTGATCGCGGTTGTTGAGGTTTTGTCTACTGGTGGCACGAGAAAATAAAATTCAAAAGTGGACTTTTCGCTCTGAGAGTCTACTCGGTTTTTTCTTGATTTTCCAGTTGTTCGGGATTTACAGCGTCTGATTGCGATCGCTCAAAATTATTTTGCGGCGACTCTGTTGGCTGATCTTGAGTCCCACTGCCGGATTCTACCTCCGAAGTGGTTTCGCTTTCTGGCTCAACATTTAGTTCAGCACTAGCGGAGGCTTCCGAGTCCATCTCTTCCGGCGGTGGAATTGTGTCTTGATTATCCTCAGAGATTTCTTCCGTTACCTGAGCGATTTCCAAGGAGAAATCTGCCTCAGACTCCACTATCGAGATTGCTTCTTCAGAGGTTATGGCGGTCGATTCATGATCTA
Source organism: Kastovskya adunca ATA6-11-RM4 (assembly GCA_019359445.1). GTDB lineage: Bacteria > Cyanobacteriota > Cyanobacteriia > Cyanobacteriales > Coleofasciculaceae > Kastovskya > Kastovskya adunca. The sequence goes on from JAHHHJ010000013.1 coordinate 53,954, forward strand.
CCCAACCCATGAACATCTCATCAGCAATCTCGTCTTGTTGATCCCAATCAAAAGCTTCTGGAAATAAATCCGGAGTTAAAGCTAAATTGGCTGACGGTGTTACTTCCTCTGTTCCTAAGTTAGGGGCTTCCTCCCAGACTGTGTTTGGGGAAATTTCCGCTTCAGCCTCTGGCTCCTGATAGCCTTGTTGATCCTTTGCTTCTCCCGCCTCTGTCACGGCTTCTGAGGAAGAAAATTCTGGATCGATATCAAACGCTTCTGGTGGTGGCAATGTGTCTTGAGTATCCGATGACTCTGGCGATGTTTCCTCCCCGTTGAGCAGCGTTACCTCATCTAAGGTGAGTTCTTCAGTGGGAAATAAACCAGGGTCGAAATCTGATTCTTCTGCTTTCAGGGAAGAGGTTTCTTCCCCTGATGTTGTGTCGAGCTGATACTCTCCATCTTCTGCCAGAACCTCAGTTGGATCAGGGAAGGTTTGGTTACCTGGGTTGAGTCCGGCGGTGGATTCGGGAGGATTCCTCTCAAACGCTTCTGTATCGGCGGTTGGTGTTCTCTCCGTTAGAGGGTTCTCCAATGTTGACGGTTGCGGTAGTCCTAAACCTTCAAAGCGGTGGAGGTCTTCGCTTAATTGCTGGAGTGTTGTTTGATCTAGCCGTAAGTCTCGATTTTGTTCGCGCGATGCGCGATCGCTGCTCAACAAATCTTCATTAGGGGAGGCAGGGTCATAATTTTCTTCTGTGGCGCTCACTGTTGATTCACCCCAGCTTGAAAATCCTGAAAATTGGTCAGGAGAATTTGGGGAATTGTCTGCCTCGATCCCCATTTCTTCAAATAAATCTGTCAGAGCATTGATTTTTTCGCTCCGCTCGGAATCTTCCGTACCTTCTGGATCAGGCAGGACATCAACGTTAGGTAGCGATACATCTACCGCATCCACCCTGTCAGTTGTGGTCGCCTTATCCGGTAAATCAGCATCTAGAAATCCTATTGGCGGCGAATTTGGAGAAAACAAAATCTCTTCCCAAGAACCAGTTGACTGCTCCAAAGGCAACGGCGTTTCTGGAGTTAAATTTGCCGGGTCTGATATCCCATCAAACAAGGCGTCCTTCATCTGAGTTGAAAGGGAATTGACGGGTTGACTCAGCGGTGGCTGTTGAGCCGCCGGATCGATTTCAGGTGCCGTCTGTGATGCGATCGCCTCTTCCGCCTCGGCACCTACTAAGTCAGGCTCATCTAACGGTAATGGTGGGCTAACCGCATTAGTTCCAAAGAGACTTTCGTACAACTCGTCAATTTCCTCTGGAAGGCGTTCCCTCCCTTCTACGCCAGAGGGGGAACTTTCTAGTTGACTGAGCCACGCTTCAAGTTCCTGCCTATTTGACAACTCCGGCACCAGGACGCCCTCAGTTTCGGGAAATAGGGATTGAGACTCATCCAGGTCTATCTGGATTAACGCGTCCATTGCCTCAGCATCTGGTAGTGTTTCCTGGCGATCGCTGTCCTCATTCAGAGGAGGAGTGTCTTGGTTCTGGTCTTCCTCTTCTGAGGGGGTGTTAGGAGCCGTACCTGTTGAGGTCATCTCCATACCCGCAAAGGGGAACTGTGATGGTTTGGCTACACTCGGTTTCGCCAGAGTATTTAGGCTTAACTCCAAAGGTGGGAAGGGTTCTGAGCCAACTGGCGGCATCGTTTGGCTGCGGTCTAAAACGTCATCTGCATTCTTTGGCAAGGATTCCAGAGTTGAAGTTTCTTTCCCCAGTTGTTGTATTAGGCGATTAACCAGCACGGTAAACATCATCTCTGTGCGCCCGCCCAGGTTATGCATGTTTTCTAGTCCTTGGGCTAGGGACTCCTGATAGCTTTGAAGATTGCGCTGGAACGTCTCGAAGATGATGCGTTGATTTTCGTCCAGGGTAAGGATTAATTGATCAAACTGGTTGGGGACTTGACTCAGTTGCTCTAGGTGTTGGGGTTGGGTAGGTAAGGAAGATGGAGTGTTCAGACGTTGGTTAAAGCTGTCTTGCCATCGCTCCATCAACGCTTGAGAAAATTCAGCGAGCAATTGCTGTTGATCTGCTGTTTGTTCGCGAGGCGCTTGATTTTGTTGCCGAGTCGCTTCGAGTTGCCGTATTTCTGCTAAGAGGGACTCTCGCTGTTGACGCAGGATGGCAACATCGGCTTGTAAGGGTTGGAGTAATTCTGAGCGCAGAATATCAACGGCTTGAGAGACGGATTGCCCAATCGGTTGATTTAGCTCCGACGGAACGGTGTTGGCGGCGGGTAATGGCTCCGAAGCCGCCTTTTTTTGCTGGACAACGAGATAGCTCCGCACTCGTTCGAGAACTTGACGCAAAGCCGCGCTATCTCCTGGCTTATACCAGGGAAGATGAGAACCGGCATTGGGCAAAATGCGGTCAATATCAGCAATGAGGTCTTGAATATCCTTCTGAGAAGTCACGGTGGAACCCAAATGCAAGAACGAGCGTGGCGAGGTGATATCGCCGCTTGATGCGAGAGACTAGGTATCCTCATTTCAAGGGTGAGGTCAAGTTGAGGAGCAAGTAGCTCGCTACCGCTAGCTACTAATGTTAATGCGCGATCGCAACGTAACCCCATCAGATTTGCTCATCAGTGAGTGCGAACTGCCTTGAGCGCTCACTATGGCGGGAAAAAATCCCTTGCCAGCTACCAAATCCCCACCAGCAGAACTACCAAGCATCGATTCTGACTGGTAAGATTTTCACCATCATAAACGCATTCCTCCCTCTCATCTGTCAAGACGGGAGAATAGGGAATCTATATAGAGGAGTTTTAAAAGACTCCTCTATATAGCGCATAATAACGAGGTGCATACTGCTTTGACTGTTGTTTTGAACCGACTTTTGCCTGATTAGCGGTGTCCTTGTGACGTTTTGTGCAATGTCGTTGCCATTGTCGGCAGGCAACGAAGTAAAATCTTCAGGCATTTGGGATTTGTCAATGGTGCTCTAATGTGTCCGCCGCACCAAGCGAAGGCTCTAAACAGCCTAGGGCTTGTTGGGACTTCAACGAGAGCGTATTGTCCTTGTTCACTCTTAATTGAGTAACAAAGTAGAAAGCAGGTAAACAAACTACAACAGTCACGTTAGCCAAGCGTCTTCTGATGCTTTGGCGATCGCGCTTCATCATCGTCGCCTGCCTCAAACAGTGGACTACTGATTATTTTGTCCACGACGTTTACAATGTGCCTTGGCTCTATGGAAGACCGCTACAGCCCACAAGAAATGAATCACGTTAACGAGTTGATTTGCTCAGCTCCTTTCTTCACGGGCTTGCCCGAAGGCAGTGTGGAGAAAGCCACAGCTCATGTCGTCACCCGTGGTCATCCAGCTAATCGGGTCATTCTCCTGGAAAATGACTGGGGTGGCTCCGTGTACTTTATCTTGGAGGGTTGGGCAAAGATTCGTACATACAATCTCGATGGCAAAGAGGTAACGCTCAATATTTTGGGTAAGGGAGAACTCTTTGGTGAAATGGCAGCCTTGGATGAAGTGCCTCGTTCTACAGATGTCATTACCTTGACGCCAACCACTATTGGAAGTGTTCCAGCACAAGATTTTGTCCAGTTAATTCATTCCGAACCTCTGGCTGGTGTTCGTTTGGCACAGCTAATGGCAAAACGCCTGCGGCAAGTCAATCGTCGCTTGCGTTTACGAGAGTCAGACAGTGTGTCGCGAGTCGCAGATACATTGTTATTTCTCGCCGAGAGTCAAGGCAAAACCCGACAGCAGGGAACAGAGATTCCCAACCTGCCCCATCGAGAACTCAGTAGCCTCAGTGGCTTGGCACGGGAGACAGTCACCAGGGTATTGACTAAGCTGGAGAAGAAAGCGCTAATTAAGCGCGATCACGATATTCTTTGTATTCCCGATTTACAAGCCTTGGAGAGAATTATTGCGTAATTAGTCAGTTGTTAATAGCACTGGGTATGGCTAATGGTTAATTTCATCCTTCATCCTGGGCTACGAGGGAGCGGCGCTAATCAAAGTTGTACATAACTTGATCTTTTTTCCCCAATCTCCTATCAACTATGGCCTTTCAGAGAATTCTTGTTGCCGTCGAGCGATCGCCATTGTCTGAGTTTGTCTTTGCTCAAGCACTGGAATTGGCGCAATTAAATCGCGCTAGCTTGCGGTTGCTGCATTGCCTCACCCACGAAGTGATTGGGCAATCAACAACGCCAATGTCGATGCCGACAGGTACCTATCCCGAGGCGATGAATTTTAACTATCCCACCCAACACCTCCTGATTGAGGAGCGCATTGAGGAGGCAAAGGATTTACTCAAGCGCCACTCTGAGGAAGCCAAGAATCAAGGAGTGCCAACAACAGCAGATTACAAAGTTGGTGAGGCGGGGGTGGTACTGTGTGAAGTTGCCCAGCAGTGGGGAGCCGATCTGATTGTGGTAGGGCGTCGAGGTCGGACGGGGCTACCAGAGGCGGTGCTGGGAAGTGTGAGTAATCATGTTATGCACCACGCTCCTTGTTCAGTCTTGGTGATACAGGAGGTAGAGAAAGAAGCACCTGTAAACACACCCTCTGACCTTTCCTCGGTAGTAGTTAATCCGTCACACCCTCAGACGGAGGGTTAAAGTGGAGATCGGTCAAGAGTTTAGTAAATTTGCATGAGCGATTCCTTTGATGACGCCCACCTTAATCAGAATGCTGATGATGAAGCACCCAACGGTAAGCCTTCAAAATCGGTAACCCAATCCCAAAGTGGCAATGAAGTAGGGCAGGACTTGGAGCCTAACCAGGGTTTGAAGGCGTTACCGAAGACGGGACTGACAACTGACCCCATCGTGATGGTGGAAACGGCATTTCTTGCCAGTACTGCCAGCTTGATTTGGCTGATTAATTATTACTTTCCTTTAGGGCCAGTGTGGCGGATGTTTTTCCCCATCCCGATTGCGCTGGTTTATTTGCGGCGAGGAAATCGCGCCTCCTGGATGGCAGCGTTGGTGTCGGGGTTACTGCTTTCGGTGCTAATGGGCCCGACCCGCAGTATCTTGTTTGTGATTCCCTATGGTTTGATGGGTGTCCAGTTAGGGGTGATGTGGAAACGTCATGTCGGCTGGTTGTGGTCGATTGGGGTGGGGTCAATTTTAGGGACGATTGGCTTCTTTTTCCGGTTTTGGCTGCTGTCGTTGCTGTTGGGTGAAGACCTCTGGGTTTATGTAATGACCCAGATTACCCAATTATTGGAGTGGGGGTTTGTCAGGCTAGGGTTGCTGGCACAGCCGAGTCTGCCCTTGGTGCAGGCGATCGCGATCATCTCTATTATCATCAACCAAATTGTTTATCTATTTGTGGTTCATCTCGTGGCACTGTTGATGCTCGATCGTTTGGGCAATCCGATCCCACGACCACCGAACTGGGTGCAGGTCTTGCTGGATTACGAATAATTAAGATGATTCGGGTTTATACGCAGGCGTCACAGGGTGATCAATGGTTGCGGCGCTATCGCGGACGCTCTCCTGTTTTGGCTTGCGTGTTGGGATTTACAGCAACGGGGCTGATCCCTGGGATCTCAGCCGCTGGAGCAACGCCGGATGACCGCAGGTATACAGCGATCGCGGATGCGGAATTTCTCTACAATGGGCCGACAATTGCCCCCCAGTATCCCTTACCCCCACTGACGGCTGGAGCCTCACCCGTACTGATTTCTCGTGCTGTCGTCGAAGCCTTGAGTATTCCTCTTTATTTATTCAATGCGGGTTTACCCCATCCCCCTGCTGTTCCCGCCATTAACTTGGGGGGTGTTCCGGCAGATTGCCTGAGCACGGGTGCTGCCTTACCCCTAACCATCGTTAAACATCTGTTTGAGCAAGGCTTGCAGTGGGGGCAGACCCTGGCGACGGTGGTTGGCGATCGCTATGTAATTATTAGTGAGTGTGTTGTCGGGGGAACGACAACCGCTCTTGGTGTGCTTACAGGCTTAGGAATTGCCGCAACAGGCAAAGTTAATAGCTCTCATCCCACCTGCAATCATGCTCAGAAGTGGGAGATTGTGCAAGCCGGGTTGCGTCAGGCTGGGTTAGAAGGTCAAACGGCTTTCGATCCCCTCAAGCTCGTCGCTGCTGTCGGCGATCCCATGCAAATTGTGGCGGCAGGGATGGCGATCGCTGCGAGTCGGAGTTGTGGGGTCTTACTAGCAGGAGGCACGCAAATGCTAGCTACCTATGCCCTGATAGCAGCAGTGGCTCGGCATCACCACCTAGCATGGCAACCCCAAGAAATCGTCGTAGGCACAACCCGCTGGGTCGCGGAAGACCCAACTGGAGATACAGTCGGTTTAGCACAAGCTGTAGGCTCGGTGGCGCTAATCGCAACATCGCTAAGTTTTGCCCAGTCTCGCTATCCTCAGCTTCAGTCCTACGAAGCGGGATATGTCAAAGAAGGTGTTGGGGCTGGAGGTTGTGCGATCGCTGCTCACTTAACAACCGGCTGGGATCAAAGAAAACTTCTGCAAGTGATTGAAGCAGTGGTAGAGCGATACAGCCAAAACCATTAACTGGGCTGAAAGGAAAACTTCGGTGAGCTAGTAAGGCTTGATATTTACTGATCAAGGCGAGCCGTAAATCTGTTCTACCTTGACGAGTTAGCTTAAGAATGAATGCGTTGGGATAGTAGCTGTTCTTCGAGAGCAGCAATGCGGTTGTAGGCGGCTGTGAGTTGGGCTGTCAACCGTTGTATTTGAATGTCTGGAGTGATCGTGCTGTTGGTATTGTGAGCGGAATTGCTTTCTATGCAATTACTATCAACCAATACATCTTTATGTGTCATTGCGGAGTTAATCCGACTGCTTGAGTAGGAGGGGAAACAGCGATCGCTTAGTGAGGAAGGAGAGCCTACCTGAACTGACATCTGCCGAAAGTCAGACAACGATTCTGGAATTTTGTGGCTCAGTTGCTCAATGATTTGATATAAAGCGTCTACTTTATGGTTCAACGTTGTGATTTGTTGTTGAAGTGCATCCATGCGATTGCCTTGTCCCTATATGTGCTTTATATGTGCTTTTCTCATGCTATGCAACTTATTGAGAAACTACGCCTAGTTTTGAATCATTTAAGTGTTGCTTGACTATTTATAAGCCTTTTAAATAATTCTCCTAAAGTTCTTAGGCAAGCGAATTTGAATAGCATAAGTCAGCATTTGCTGTTCTGATTCTATCTTTCGTTTACTAAAAATTGACTGATCCCCACTTAATCGCGGAATATCTTTATGTTTCTCAGTAAATGTGAATTGAGCACTCACGCTTTGGGTAAATGTACTTAGTTTATTTGTCTGTATTTTTATAAGGAAAATCGCGCAAAGCGCTTATATAGCCAGAGAAACAGCAATAAATAGCGATAATATTTAATTAAGAAAGATTAATCCACAATGTGTCATTAGTAGCGAAAATTTCCTTTTGTGTCAATCTTCAACTCGATATAAATCTGCTAGAGATTATTGGTATAAAGGAAAACAAAATTCCTGCTTCTTGCTTCAAACAAGTAAATCTTAATTTTCTACCTATAGATTGAGGTCAATCTAAAAAAACATGCTTAAATTTCAGGAATTTTTTACAGCTTGTACAGGTTTATGGAAAACGGAAAGAACTTATCATTCCGTTCTTCAAGGTGAGATAGAACGCTCTTATACAGAATTTAGAGTAGAAACCCTAAGAAATGACGAGAAACAGCAGATTTTGTCCTTGTCTCAATTTGGGGAAATAAAAGTAGATATGGCAAAAGCGACAGTTGAAGGGACATGTCCGGGATTTGCGATCGCCTTTGACACGGTTTCCGAAACGGGCGAAGAAGTGTCCATGAGTTTGAAGGCACTCTTTGTTCCCGATCAATATGTCAGTATTGATACCGAAATGGAGATGCCGCCTTTACCCGCAGGGGCGATTGTTCCTGAAGCCGAGGAAGTCGTTCAGGGCTTTTACTGGCGGGATCAGGGCTACTCTGAAGCCGGGGCGATCGCTAGTCGCTTTACCTACCTTCCCAGTCGGCAAACCCTAGAGATGACAACCTACTACCGTCGTTCTGTCGCTGTCGATCAAATGCGCTTTGTCGCACCAGATATGCGACTTCGCACCATCATTACCTACCAACGCCCAGAAGAAAACGTTACCCCCACCGTCATTGACTTAGTTGGCTTTGGTGTAGAGCGACGACAGGATTGAGGGACGAGGGAGTAGAAGCGAAGGATAGAATTGTCTCTAGTCGGTGATAAGGAAAGTATGGATCGACGATCGTTTTTAGTGAGTGCCGGAGGGCTGGCACTGTCACAGCTCACAGCAGGCTGTAGCCGTGGCAGTTCCGCAGATTTAAAAGTGCGGCTGTTAAAAGATTCCATTCCCGCCCAGCTAACGGGAGAATTTCGTAGGGAATTGCAGCAACCTAGCCGCCTCAGTTTTGACCCTGAAGAGCAACTCAAGGAGTTATTCAATCGTCTGCAAGCTTGGAAAAAGCAGGCGACGAATAGCGATACTCCCTCATCCTCCCCCTTTTCCTTTGCTAGACGCCAGCCGCCAGCCGTGGCTAATTTGGTGACAATCGGTGACTTTTGGCTAGCACAGGCAATTCAGCAGGAATTGATTCAACCGCTAGACATCGCTGAACTGTCTGGGTGGCAGCAACTTCCCAATCGCTGGAAACTGTTAGTTGAGCGAAACTCGCAAGGGGAAGTGGATAAATCTGGAGCTGTCTGGGGGGCACCGTATCGCTGGGGTAGTACCGTCATTGCCTATCGCCGGGACAAGTTCCAGGAGCTGGGCTGGACACCCACGGATTGGAGTGACTTATGGCGTCCAGAATTAAAAGATCGTATTTCACTCTTAAGCTCGCCGCGAGAAACAATCGGACTAACCTTAAAAAAACTAGGGCACTCCTACAATACGCTGGATTTAGCCCAGGTAAATAACCTAGAAAAAGAATTGCTGGCTCTACATCAACAAGCCAGACTTTATAGTTCCGACAAGTACCTGCAACCTTTGATGTTAGGTGATACCTGGTTAGCAGTGGGATGGTCTACAGATTTACTATCCTTGCGATCGCACGATCCTCAAATTGAGGTAGTCGTTCCGCGATCGGGAACCGCATTGTGGGCAGACTTGTGGGTACAACCGAAATCCAATGCCAATCCCAACTCAGATCTAGTAAAGCAGTGGATTAACTTTTGCTGGCAACCCGAACCCGCCATCGAAATCACCCTATTTAGCGAAGGTACCTCACCCATCATTAACGGGATGAAGCCCGCTAACCTACCGAAGGATATCCAAAGCAATCCGTTACTCCTACCAGACGAGGAAATCCTCGATAGAAGCGAGTTCTTGCTTCCCCTACCCAAGGAAGTGCAGGAGGAGTACCTGTCTCTGTGGCGAGAAGTTAGAGTTTAGCGATTGATGCGGCTAATAATCCCATCCCCTGTCACTTAACCCAGAGTAGTGCCGCAGGTAAGGTATCAGCGTAGCGAGGCATAGCATAATTTAAAGCCGTCTCGCTGTAGCCGCTCCTCTGTTCACCTGCAAGCCCTCAATCAAGGATTGCACCTCAATTGAACACTTTAGCGGCTCAGTGCTGAAATTACAGGTGTAGGTGGCAATGGGTTCTACTGGCTCGTTAGGTGTTCTTACCTGCTGATCATCAAACACTCTGATGTTGTAGCCATAGTCTCTTGCTGTCGTGCCAAATTTGTTGATAAAGCTATAGCGTCCGATATAGTCGAGAATGCTCCAATATTGTCGATTAACGATGACATCTACCCGACCTTCGTCTGGGTAAGCAAGCCAGTTGAGTACCATTTTTCCGGCAAACTGTTCTTTTGCCCACCAGAGACTAGGCTCTGTAACGCCAGTTTGAGAAATTGTATTGGCAGTGATGACATTGCGCTCAGCCAAGGAGACATCTGCCCCTAACAATTCGGCTTCTAAAGGGGCATCCGAAGGGGGTGGAACGGCTACGCTTTGGGCTGACGCTGCCGAAGTCAGGGGTAATAGACAAGCAGCAATCGGTATGAGGTAAAACGGTATGTGTCGAAGGTGGCGGAGTAAAAATTTAACCTTCATTGCTGCTCGTTCTTGGCTTAAGGAGTCTTTCTTCACTATAGTGACTGCCTCAAACAATGAGAGTTCCTATCCCCACAGTCGCCGCCGGGGAGGGCCATTCAGACGTTGGTGTGTATCAGCTAGCAACGCTGGGATATCTAGCTGTTCGGGACAACGGGGTAGGCAATCACCGCAACTGTTACAGCGATCGCCTTTATTGCCAGGGAACCAATGACCCGCATTTTCAAACATTTGATAGCGGTATTCCCCAAATTCGGTCATGTCGTAGGCAACGGCTAAGTTACGGAGTCGCAGGATTTCGGGAATATTGATCGTTTCTGGACAAGGGAGACAGGCGTAGCACTGACTGCACAAGTCAGTTTTTAGGGCGTCTTTGAGTTGAGTTTCTAGCTGCGCGATCGCGTCCAATTCTACAGCACTCAACGGCGTATCCTGATCGGCAACAGCTAGGGGTTCCTCCAGTTCGGTAGGGTTAGCAGCACCAACACTGAGGGTGGTAATGCTAGGGTTTTGCAGTAAAAATCGGTAATTTAGGGTCAGCGGCGAGACAGGATCACATAGTTGTTTCAGCTTCGCGGGTGGGGTGTAGAGGCGTCCTCCCTTATCAGCCGGGGAGATAATGAACACCCCCATATCCTTTTGGTGGGCTAAGTCCACTGCCGCTGCATGGCGTTGAAAAAAGTAATAGTAGTGAAGATTAATAAATTCAAACAAATCTGTCTCAATTGACGCCAGAATCACTTCTAGCGGTGCGTGGGTAGAGAATCCCACATGGCGCACTTTTCCTGCGGCTACAGCCGCTTTGATGGCTGGCATACAGCCTGTAGAAGATTCAACCCACGCCAAATGTTCCCAAGTATTAATGCCATGAATCGCTAAACAATCTAAATAGTCCAGTTGCAGGCGCTCTAGGGATTCATCGATCCATTGATGCATTAAGCCAGCATCAGGCGTCGGCGGCAGTTTGGTCGTGATGTGCAGTTGCTCCCGTGGCACGGATAAACCCGATTTAAGGATTTGTCCTAGGTAATGCTCGCTCTTACCGTAGCCTCTGGCAGTTTCTAGATGATTAATTCCAAAATTTACTGCCTGTTGGATAGTTTGTTGGGCGTTGGTGAGGGAAGCCAAGCAGCGCATCGTTCCCAGCGAAAACACTGAAAGGTGTAAGTTGGTTTTGCCAAACCGCCGATAACGCATTAGTAATTATTTGTCCGTAGTCACTAGTACAAAAAACCAATGATCAAGACTAAAGTAGCTGTGTGAAGAACGCGATGTGATGTACAGACTTGGATTAGGCTTCTCCGGTTTTGAAACCTTTGCGCTGAGTGAAATCTTCTGGGCGCAGGTTTGAAACGAAGTCTCGGAAAGCGCGACGTTCTTCTTCATCCGCATCGCGATCGACGGGAATGGACGCATCAGCAATCACTTCTTCCATCACCCAAATTGGGCTGCCTGTCCGCAGCGCGATCGCGATCGCATCGCTAGGACGAGCGTCGATTTCCTTCTTGGCTTCTCCCTGACGTACACAGAGGATGGCATAGAAGGTATTGTCCTGGAGTGCATGAATGATGATGCGCTCTAAGGACATATTCCATCCTTCAAGGACATTAACAATTAGATCATGGGTCAGGGGTCGAGGAGGTGCCTGTTTTTCGATCGCACTGATGATAGCTTTGGCTTGGTCTTGCCCAATATAGATGGGAAGCGCACGTCGCTCTAAAGCATCTTTGAGTAGCACAATCGGGCTGCGTGTAACAGCATCTAAGGCAATTCCAGCAACTTTCATTTCAATCATCAGCTTGACCTCTTGAATACGGTCGGCATCGGGGACACTCTTTGTGAAGCGGTAAACTGGTACTGGATGGATTGAGACCGGAAACACTGACTCTATTTCTATTTTTCCTCACTTCATCGGTCAACCGTAAAACCAGTGCTTGCATACCTGATTCAACTGGGTTCAGCAAGGCTGCACTATCTCAGTATGCCCCAGTCTCCGAATGATTGTGCCTCGACTTCACGAAAAAATCACAAGACTGTGCTGGAGCTGATCCCGGTCATTACAAAACCCACTTAAGCTAACTAGTTCACCCATAAGCCCGTGTTTACAGGATTAATTCAAACCTTAGGAACCATTCAACCGCTAGGAGGCGATCGCTTTGAGCTAGCCTGCGGCATCAACGCCACCTCGCAGGTAATCTTACAAGATCTTGCCATTGGCGACAGTATTGCCGTCGATGGGGTTTGTCTGACCGTTGAAGAAATTTTACCCGACGGCTTCATTGCCACGGCTAGCGACGAAACTCTGAATCGAACAACCTTAGGGCAACAACATCATTCCGCTGCCTATGTCAATTTAGAAACCTCAGTACGAGTGGGTAGCAAACTCGGTGGACATTTCGTTACAGGTCATGTTGATGGCATTGGCTGCTTGCAGGAAACCGTACAAACACCTAATTCTTGGGAAATGTGTTTTGCTGCCCCTCCCGCATTAGGGGAGGTGTGGCAACGCCAAATTGCCCGCTACTTAGTTACCAAAGGTAGCATTGCCGTCAACGGCGTTAGCCTAACTGTGGCAGATTGCGACCCTCAAGGAAACTGGTTTAAAGCCGCCGTCATTCCCCATTCCTATGTCCAGACCAACCTCTCCCATCTCCAAATCGGCAGTTGGGTGAACATTGAAAGCGATATTTTAGGCAAGTACGTCGATAAACTCCTCGGTCATCGCCCAACAGCCGCTACCTATGCCGGAGAAGAAATTTCCCCCACTTTCCTAGCAGAACACGGTTATCTATGAAGTATGAAGTATGAAGTATGAAGGGTGAAGTATGAAGGGTGAAGGATGAAGGATGAAGGGTGAGTGTAGTTATCCTCTGCTCCCCTCTGCCCCTTATCTCCCCTGCACCCCTGTCCCCTATCTCCTCATCCCCCTGCTCTCGGTGCTCCCGACTCACCGACTCAGCCCTCAGCCCTCTTTTCATCCTTCATACTTCATCCTTCACACTTTCCTAAACGCCTCCAACGCGAGAATTTGCCTGGGCGGTTTGCAAACTTTTTACAAACTCAGCTAGGGAATAGTCAAGATGATTAGTAGCATCAACGGCAATCCAACCATCTGAGGTCTGGTGTCGCCATTCAAAGTGGAGGTGAGGGCCAGTAGAATTACCCGTACTGCCGACACGACCAATGACGGTTCCTTGTTCTATCCACTCACCGGGTTGAACATAGACTTCTGATAGGTGGGCATAACGAGATTCTTGCGTACCGTCTTCGTGGCGGAGAACGACCATCAAGCCATAGCCACCTTGGAAATCCGCCACTGCGACTTCACCCTCATAAGCGGCTAAAACAGGTGTTCCCATTGCTGCTCCGATATCTGTACCGTAGTGGAAGCGGCGATTCCCACTAATTGGATGCACCCGCCAGCCAAAAACTGAGGTGATCGAAGCGGGAATGGACAACGGGAAGATCAGACTTGTCTGACCATTACCAGGCAATGCCTGAGGGCGACGAATGGCATTGTATAAGATGGAATCTTTGGGCGGCTGCACCGTCTGGAATAGTGCTCGTGTCGTGCGTCGGGCAGTTTGTTGGATGCCAACAGAACCAACTGAGGTAAATCTCCGGTTGACGCGGGGCACAGCCGCAACAGATCTTTGTCTAACGGGAGGTCTGACGAATTGCGGTGTTGATGTTGATAGAGAACGCCCAGAGTTGATTATCGGTTGAGCAATGCTAGCGGTTTGTTGTCGGAGGATAGCTGTGCCTTGATTAGACCGGGCGACTGAACGAGTGGGTACAGTGACGCCACAGACTGCACTGGTGAGCCGACCATTTTGGGAAACTGTTTTGCACCCTGTCGCGCGATCGCTCAACACTACTGAAGCGGGGCTTTGGTTCCTGCGAGTTGTCCCCACACTATAATCTGTACGGTCGATATAGGCACTGCTGGCATTTCCTGGGGTACTGGCATTCTCTTGCGGGAAAGTGGGGCTGAGAATGACCTGAGGAGGTCTAGCGATCGCATCAGAAGGTACTGATATGTTGGGAGCACTCAGCGTTGGTTTCTTCGGGGCTGAGGCTGCCGTTGGCGCAGGGGTTGAAACGGATGGGGCAGGTTTGCGGAGAGCCGATGCCGGAGCGGGTTTTGGTGCCCGAGGAGGTGGAGCCTGCACGACGGGCGCGGGTTTACGACGAACCGGGGCGACTGGCGCAGGGGGAGCAAGTTTTGGTACCGCCCTAGGTGCTGGTGCTGGGGGAGGTGGAGCTTGCACTACAGGTGCTGGTGCTGGAGGCGGTGGAGCTTGCACGGCAGGTGCTGGTGCTGGGGGAGGTGGAGCTTCTGGGATAGCGGGGACAATCACATCTATAGGTGAGTCACTTTGTGCCATCACCAGACTGCCACTTAAAAAGCCGAGACTGCCCACTAAACTCAGTCCTTGGATCAGCCGAGGATGCCGATAGAAGACGCTTAAAAGTGTGTAAACCTGCTTATCTTTGGTCATTTCCGACTCACTTCTCATCACTCACTGCATAAAGTATTGTCAACGTCAGACAGCCGCTTACAGTCTTAGAAACCAACATGCTTTTACCCTGGAGTTAGAAGAATCAGCGACCGTAACCCAGACTGATTGTACCGGGCTTGAGGCATATTTCCGAAGGAGTAGTTGCTGAGTTTAGACGAACTTGCAACTCGCCTGTCGATGTAACACCGACTACAACACCCGATTGCCCGTTCACGACAACGGGACATCCCTGATGACTCAGAAGTTCCAGGTAAGACGGCAGCAAGGCTTCAATTCCGGCTTCTGACCAGCGTTGGTAGCCAAACAACAACCCCTGTAAGGTAATGGCGGCTAGGGTTTCTAGGGAGGTTATTGGAGGAGATGGGGAGAGGGGGAGATGGAGAGAGGGGAAGTTTTTTCTCTTTGTTTCTTCGTCTCTCTCCCCAGACAGACTGTTTAATTCCATCCAAGATTTCAGAGTAATGCCAGTTTCAGGGACGGAATTGTCCCAATTGATGCCGATGCCGATCACAGCTTTGGTAATTTGCCCGGAAGCAATGCGGGTTTCGGTGAGAATGCCACCAAGTTTGCGCCCATCTAAAAGTAAGTCGTTGGGCCACTTGAGGAAAGCTGGAATGCCGTAAACTCTTAAGGCTGTGGCAATTCCCCAGGCACTACAGAGGGTTAGTGGGGTACTGTTAGCGGCAGGAATGTTGGGAAAGAAGGCGGCTGAAAGGTAGAGTCCACCCAAACTGGACTGCCACTGGCGTCCCCACTGACCTCGTCCGGCTGTTTGTTGTTCTGCAATCACAATTTCCGTTGTTGCACCTTGGTCGAGAAGTTGCCAAAGGGTTTGATTTGTGGAGGGCAGGGTCTCAAAAATTTTCACCTCAGGCAGTGGAGGCAGTGCTTTGAAAAGGGCTGTTGAGGTGAAGGCGGCGGCAAACTGTTGCTGATGAAAGACCACGACAGCAGGTCAAATCAATTGTTGCTTAAGTTAGCATAGATTCAACCCTTGCGATTAAGTTTATTTGCCCTCAGGGGAGTTTTTGCCTCGATATCAAGCGAATTTGACTAAATTTCAGCAAAATCATTTTATGCATACCTGGCACTGGCACACTTGGGAAGGATTACCCTACCTAACCTGTAGCCTCTTAAAATCCTGGTCGCACGGCTTTTTTACCCAGCAGTTTTCGCCGCGCCTTCCTACAGAATTAGTTGATGTTCTCCAGCCGGGTGCTGCGGTTTATCGAGTCAAACAGGTACACGGTAATACTGTGCTAACACCGACTGAAATTGAGCAGGTAGAGGCGGTACAGCAGGACGCGGAAGTAATGGAGCGATCGCCTGCCGATGGCATTGTTACTGAACAAATAAATCAAGCGGTGTGGGTTTGTAGTGCCGACTGTACTCCGGTACTGATTGCCGATACTCAAACGGGACAGGTGGCGGCGGTTCACGCAGGTTGGCGGGGAACGGCGACGCGGATTGTCCCGGAAGCGATCGCGCGGATGATTGATTCGGGTAGCGAGTTAGAGAACTTGCTAATTGCCATGGGGCCAGCGATCGCGGGAGAAGTCTATCAGGTTTCAAATACCGTTGCGGCGGAAGTTGGAGCCAGCCTTATCGATTCCGATTCTCCAGAGGAAATTCTCTACGCCTTGCAGCAACTGCAAAATTCACCCATCCTTGATGACCCCAAACCGGGACGAGTGCGTTTAGATGTGCGGCGGGTGAATGCCTTGCAGCTTGAGCAACTGGGGATCAGCGATCAGCAAGTAGCGATCGCACCTCAATGTACCTACTCCGAACCCGACTATTTCTTCTCTTATCGTCGCGATCATCTCAAAAAAGTTCAGTGGTCAGGAATAGTAAGTAAGAAATCAGATTAATGGCTAGTATTTCCACAACTCCTCTCTACTTAACCCAAACACCTCACCGTGGCTATCACTGGGAGGGTAGTAGCGATCGCTTCTTTGAAGGTTGGTACTACCGCGTTACCTTGCCTGATTCTGGGCAAACCTTCGCGTTTATGTATTCCATGGACGACCCCATTGGAGGGAAACCCCATAGCGGCGGCGCGGCACAAGTCCTGGGCGCTGACGATGGCTATGTATGGCGTACTTTTCCAGACGTTAGTAAATTTTGGGCATCCCAGGGAGTTTTGGCGTTAGGGCATTGGGGAAAAACAGATTTAGCTGTAAAACCCACTTATCTCAACCCCGTTGAGTTTGAGCGCCACGTTCAAGAGGGCTATCAGGCAACAGCAACCCTCAATCAAGGCTTCATCCAAAATCCCGGAGATGGCTCATACTGTCGCTGGCAGTACGAAATTAAGCCGATTTACGGCTGGGGAGATGCGGGCAAGCCACAGCAGTCCACCGCAGGCTGGCTATCTTCGTTGCAAATTTTTGAACCCGGCTGGCAAATCTTGATGGCCCATGGATTAGCGACAGGCTGGATTGACTGGAATGGTAAGCGTTACGAGTTTACAGACGCCCCAGCTTATGGTGAGAAAAACTGGGGTCGTGCATTTCCTAAAAAATGGTTTTGGCTCAACTGCAATAGCTTTACCGATGCCACTGACCTAGCTTTGACGGCTGGCGGTGGCAGTCGGGAAGTGCTGTGGTGGCAAGAAGCCGCTGCCTTAGTGGCGATTCACTATCAAGGAGAGTTTTATGAATTTGTCCCCTGGAACTCTCAAGTTTATTGGCAGATTGAGCCTTGGGGAAGCTGGCAAATGCAAGCCCGCAATGAGCAGTATGACGTTACCTTAACGGGGAAAACTAATAAACCTGGAACACTCCTGCGGGCACCAACGGAGGACGGTTTACGCTTTTTCTGCCGCGATACCATGCACGGTCAGCTAACGTTGGAGCTTAGAGACAGACGCAGGAGACAACCCCGAACCATCTTGAAAGCCAACAGCTCGGTTTGTGGGTTGGAAACGGGAGGTAGCCCTTGGGAGGAGCCTTGGATATCCAGTGCCGACTACTCTTTGATTCGCCGTGTCATTCAAGCAACGGGTATGGTTTAGAATTAAATCGTACTGCCGTGGGGCTGTGGCTCAGATGGATAGAGCAAGCGCCTCCTGAGTTAATTGGGCACCGTGGAGGAAACTTCATGTGTGAATGTGGTCAAATTCGGTGAACCCTAAAGAGTGAGACTACTAACACTCCAAGGCAATACCGAACCAAGCCGAATCATCAGGGATAAAGATGTTAAGCAAGATCTATATTCCTGAAATTCGGAAGGTCGAGAGACTAGACGGCCACCACCTAACGGCATTGCTGCCAATGGTGAAGGTATAGTCCAGAGAGTGGGGAAACTCACACAAATCTGAAGCGCTAGGTCGCCGGTTCAAATCCGGCCAGTCCCGTTCTTTAGCTAAATTTCAGGCAAGTTATTGGTTGCGGCTGTTAAAGGCTTGACCGATAGACTTTTCTGGCAGCTTTTGGTGGGAGTTCGCTCTATTAGAGAAAAATTTCCTTAAATTTGCCCTGAAATAGAGCGTAAGGGTCAGAAAAGTTTTATTATGCGGCTGAAGTTAATTTTTTTTCCCTTCTCAGAGCCGATTCCCCGTATCCATAGACGGGTAGGTTGGTAGGCGATCGCCATATTTCAGCAGGAGCGATCGCACTATATGTAAATCTGCACAGATTACTCACGTCACTGGTTCTCTGATTCATAACCAAGGGCTAATGACTATTGAGGAAATGCGATAAATCATCAATGTAGTGATTAAACGGGCGTGACAGTTCCCATGATCTTGAGGATTTCTTCTGGCAAGCAACGCAATTTATTTTCCCCGCCTCGGTCGTCAAAAACCCGATTATTTACCTGGTTCATGCCCTTGATGGTGGTTTCGATCTGGTTAGGTTATAAGCCGATTCAGAGCCATTTTGTCCAGCCGGAAGCGGTGTTGGTATTAGGGGGTGCGGAAGAGCGAGAACATTTTGCGGCAAAGTTGGCGCGGCGCAACCCACAACTACGAGTCTGGGTGTCTTCTGGCAGCCCAGAAGGCTATGCCAAACGGGTATTTACCAAGCACGGCATTGATCCCCATCGCCTTCACTTGGATTATCGGGCTGTAGATACGGTGACAAACTTCACCACCCTAGTTGATGACTTAGAAGCGGCGGGGATAGATAGTGTCTACTTAGTCACCTCAGATGATCACATGCGACGCGCTCGCGTGATTGGAGAGATCGTCTTAGGGAGTCGGAAAATTGTGATCAAGCCTCTCCCGGTGGCTTCGGGGCGATCGCCAGAACCAATTGAAAAAGCCCTAAGAGATGGAGCAAGAGCTGTTCTTTGGGTGACAACAGGTCATACAGGTGCCACCCTCGCTCAAATCGCTGCGAAGCTTAAGTAGCCGTCGTCTAGACAGAGGGTTCTTGCACTAGGACGTAGGGCTGTACTATCAGGGCTTGAAAGCGCTTACTTTGGTCATTATTCCACTTAACGATCTGCTCTACAGAAGGCTTTTGGATTAGTTGTTCGCTAATCCAATGCTGGACAGATAACGCATCATCGCTAGCGAGTGCCACTCCGACATCAAGCAAATCTAAATTTTGATCCACTACAACAACCACATCCCTCTGGATATGGGGTTTCAACCAATCTAATTCGGCTTCATCTAAATTTTCTGCTAATTCAGCTCTTAAATCCTTCATTTTGATATTACTAAGCGTTGACGGGAGTGCTTATTCTAGCGTCCTAGATCGTGCAGTGTATGAATTGCCTCCGTACATTGTTGAGTTACGGCTTCCAATTCCCCACGTTTTGTCGAACTAGGGGGCGCAATTATATCTCCAATCCTCACGGTGACTGGCACTGGACGGGGTATTGGTGAACCTTTTTTTAAAATTGCCTCCGTCCCCCACAGACTGACGGGCAATATCGGCACTTGTGCTTTGGCGGCAATCATCATTGCCCCTAATTTGGGTTCAGTAATCCGGGCGTCTGGTGTGCGGGTTCCCTGCAAGAACAAGCCGATTGCCCATCCTTCTGATAAACAATTGAGGGCAGCACGAATCGCACTGCGGTCGGCTGATCCCCGCTTGACGGGATAGGCACCGTACAGCTCAATTCCTTGCTTTAGAAGTGGGACGCGAAACAACTCTTCCTTTGCCATGTATGCCACAGGTCTTCTCATACAGCAGGAAAGAATTGGCGGGTCAAAGTCACTTGCATGATTACTTACCACCACCAGTGGCCCTGCTTGGGGCACCTTTTCGGCACCATAGATGCGACCGCGCAGGTATCCCTGAAAGACAGGACTAACCACTGACCATTTAAACAGGCGGTACAGGACTAAGCTGGCAAAGGGTTCGCGGTTTTTAGACATGTAATTCTTGAGAGTAAGTTTATTCAGAGCGATCGCGGACTTTTCTGTTATTTCCTAACAGGTCTACTACTTAAGGGGGTAGTAAAGCCAACTGAAAACAGTTGCATAAGCTCTTCTAATTGGGAGATATTACTACCTCAGGAGCTTAACTTGAAGGGGCGTTAACAAGGATCTGAAGCCCCTTTTCTAAACAATTCTTTTGTCCTAAGCTTTGCTTCCCTTGCTATAACTCTGTGGAGAGTGTGGGATTGTTCGCCGCCAGTTTGCATCCGTTAACGGCGACGTTTGGCGAGCCAAGAGTAGGGAGTAGAAAATTAGGGACTTCCAACAAATAAACCATCCAGAAGAGAGTTGTGCAAGGGCGGGACTTTGACCAGGATTATAATGATTTGGAAACCTACACCTACGAGCCAATAACCAAAAGTCACCG
This sequence comes from Kastovskya adunca ATA6-11-RM4, assembly GCA_019359445.1. Lineage (GTDB taxonomy): Bacteria > Cyanobacteriota > Cyanobacteriia > Cyanobacteriales > Coleofasciculaceae > Kastovskya > Kastovskya adunca. The sequence continues at coordinate 74,331 of JAHHHJ010000013.1, forward strand.
CTGGGGTACTATGGGGACTTTTGCAAGAGGTCTATTTGGAGTGATGGATAACTTCGGATTGTGCAGCTTTAATGAAAAGCTTGAAGGACATTCAGTATGACATCGAAGCGTTTTATTCCCCTGAGCGAATACCATCGCCTGCCCCAGGAACCACTGAGCGCAGAATTCTACAAACGCCAGCTGGAAGTGGTCTGTAACAATGCAACGCTCGCCCTCTTCATCATGGATGAGAAACAGCAGTGCGTGTACATGAATCCGGCGGCTGAAAAGCTGACAGGTTATAGTCTCGGTGAAGTCAAAGGGCGCATTCTCCACGATGTCATTCATCATACTCACCCCGATGGGAGTCCCTATCCTCTGTGCGAATGTCTGATCGACCAGGCTTTTCCGCAGAACAATCAAGAGCAGGGTGAGGAAGTATTTGTCCACAAGGATGGCAGCTTTTACCCCGTTGCTTATACCGCCAGTCCAATCCGAGAAGGGGACGGCACTATCGGTACGATCATTGAAGTTCGAGACATCACTCAGGATAAGTTAGACGAGCAAGCACGGCAGGAGCTAGACCGGGCGAAAACCGAGTTCTTCAGCAATGTCAGTCATGAGTTTCGCACGCCACTGACGCTGATGCTAGGGTCGGTAGAGGATGCCTTAGCCGATGAGTCAGAACCGCTGTCCCCCCGGCAGCGCGAGCGGATGGATATGCTGCACCGCAATGGTCTGCGTCTACTGAAGTTGGTCAATACGCTGCTCGATTTCTCCCGCGTGGAAGCCGATCGGATGCATGCAGTCTACCAACCAACCGATTTAGCTCAATTCACAACAGACCTTGCCAGTACGTTTCGCTCGGCAATCGAGCAGGCAGGATTAAGCTTAAGGGTCGAATGTCCGGCATTGCCAGAACCAATGTACGTCGATCGCGATATGTGGGAGAAAATTGTTTTAAATTTACTCTCTAATGCGTTCAAGTTCACGTTCCAAGGCGCGATCGCCGTGCGGCTTTGGGCAATTGAGAATCACGTTGAGTTGCAGATTGAAGATACGGGGGTTGGCATTCCGCCAGAAGAGTTACCGCATTTATTTAAGCGATTTCATCGGGTTAGTGGCACCCCGTCCCGCACCCATGAAGGCTCCGGTATTGGATTAGCGTTAGTGCAGGAGTTAGTCAACTTGCATGGTGGCGCGATCGCAGTTACCAGTCAGGTCGATCGTGGCACCACATTTACTGTGACCCTTCCTTTTGGCAGAGCGCATTTACCGCCCGATCACGTTCGAGTCACGCCGAGCCAAGAAGTTAGCGATCGCCTCCAACCCGTATCCACCGCTGTTCGAGCCGAAGCCTTTGTGCAGGAAGCTTTAAGTTGGCTTCCAGACAACATTCCTGATGGGGTGCCAGATGAAATTATTTCCTCAACCATCACGACCTCTATTCCCCCCTCCTCCACCCGAATTCTGATTGCCGATGATAATGCAGACCTGAGAAACTACCTTAAACGGCTACTGGGCAACCATTACCAGATTGAAGCCGTGAACGATGGGTTAGCTGCCCTAGCTGCGGTTCGGCAATCTCCACCGGATTTAGTCCTCTCCGATGGGATGATGCCGGAAATGGATGGGTTTGAGTTGCTGCGATCGCTGCGCTCAGATCCGCAAACACAACATATCCCGATCATCTTGTTGTCTGCCCGTGCGGGGGAAGAGTCTCGCATTGAAGGCTTAGAGGCTGGAGCCGATGATTATCTCATCAAACCTTTTTCTGCCCGCGAACTCTTAGCACGGGTGGAGGCAGCCCTGAAACTGGCTCGGCTGCGTCAGGAAGCAGCGCGTCGAGAGCAGGAATTGCGGGCGGACACAGAGTTAGCGCAACGTCAGCTCGCTCAAATTCTGGAGAATATGACCGATGCCTTTATCGCCTTGGATCGAGACTGGCGAATCACCTATCAAAACGCCGCAGGAGAGGATCTAAACGGCAAACCTCGAAGCGAAATTATCGGTAAGACGCAATGGGAGGAGTGGCCCGCTTCGATGGGGACAAATGTGGAAGTTCAATACCGTCGGGCAATGGCTGAACAGGTTCCCGTCCACTTTGAACATCATTACTACTCACCACCCACCTATGACATCTGGGTTGAGATCCACGCTTACCCTTCCGAAGAAGGTCTGGGAATTTTTTACCAAAATATTACCGATCGTAAACAGGCAGAAGCAGCCCTGCGAGAGAGCGAGGAGCGTTTCCGCACCTTGGCTGACAACATCGCCCAGCTTGCCTGGATGACAGACGAGAACGGATGGATCTTCTGGTATAACCGCCGCTGGTTTGACTACACAGGCACGACATTAAAGGAGATGGAAGGTTGGGGCTGGCAGAAGGTGCATCACCCGGAACATATTGAGCGCGTGACGGAGAAATTTCGCAACTGTGTTGAGACGGGGGAAGCCTGGGAAGACACATTCCCCCTACAGGGCAAAGATGGGCAGTATCGCTGGTTTCTCTCGCGTGCCATTCCTATTTATGACGAGCAGGGCGAGGTGCTGCGCTGGTTTGGCACAAACACTGACATTACGGAGCGCCTGCAAGCAGAACAAGAACGGGAGCGACTGTTACAGCGAGAACAGGCAGCCCGCGTCGAGGCGGAAGCGGCTAATCGCATCAAAGATGAATTTTTGGCAGTGTTGTCCCATGAGTTGCGATCGCCCCTGAACCCGATTTTGGGTTGGGTGCGGTTGCTCCAGACGCGAAAATTTGATGAAGAAAAGACGGCTCAAGCCCTAGCCACCATTGAACGCAATGCCAAACTACAGACTGAACTGATTGAAGACTTGCTGGATGTCTCTCGAATTCTACGCGGCAAACTCAGCTTGAATGTTGAGCCAGTCGATCTAGCATCCACAATCTGGGCGGCAATGGAAACCGTGCGATTATCGGCAGAAGCAAAATCAATTCAAATTCAGACCAAACTAGACCTAAATATTGGACAGGTTTCAGGGGATGCCAACCGATTGCAGCAAGCGATCTGGAACCTCTTATCGAACGCTATTAAATTCACATCCGCAGGGGGACGGGTGGAGATTCGATTAGAACGCATTGATTCTCAAGCTCAAATTACCGTCAGCGACACAGGCAAAGGCATCGCGGCTAATTTTCTCCCCTGTATCTTTGACTACTTCCGCCAGGAGGATGCTAGCACGACGCGCAAGTTTGGTGGACTGGGGTTAGGGTTAGCGATCGTCCGGCACCTGGTTGAACTGCATGGAGGAACTATTGAGGCAGAGAGTCAGGGTGAAGGACAGGGAGCCACGTTTACCCTTAGGCTGCCGCTGATGTTGACTCAACCCAGTCCAGCCCAGGATAGGGGGAGTATTGAGCTATCCACCAACTTGAACGGCATCAAGATTTTAGTGGTTGATGATGATAACGATTCGCGTGATTTTGTGGCGTTTCTGCTGGAGCAATCGGGTGCACAAGTAACGGCAGTTGCTTCTGCGATCGCGGCAGTCACGGTTCTCAAGCAATCCAAACAGGATATGCTAATCAGCGACATTGGTATGCCCGATATGGATGGCTATGCGTTGATGCGGCAAATTAGAGCCTTACCCCCAGAGCAAGGAGGACAAATTCCAGCGATCGCGCTGACGGCTTACGCGGGTGACATGGACTATCAACAGGCGATCGCCGCAGGGTTTCAAAATCATGTATCCAAACCCGTAGAACCAGCAGAACTAGTTGCGAGAATTGCAGCAATTCAACAAGCGCATTAATACTTCATTGCACAACTCTCCTAAGTAGAGAGCGATAACTGTAGCAATTATTTCTACACCAGTAGTCTGATCTGAACAAAGAATCAGACTATAGTCTGGAAAAACAATGAGGGTATTCTACATGTGTCAAGAGTGCCAGCAGGTTGTAGAACAGCTAAATATCAATGTCGATCTTTTCTTTGAAGATTTAAACAGGATTTCAGAAAAATTAGGTTTCACTAAACTCGAAGAACTTGATAAGAAAATTATTTGCCAATCTCTGTTAGGTCACTCTCCTCAAGAGATCGCTAATCTCCTAGCCAATTTCCCTTATCAAACTATTAGAGATCGATTGAGCAAGCGTATCTATGGCGCGATCGCGGAATTAATGCAAGTTGAGCAAAAGCAGATAGCCCGTAACTGGACTAGAATTATTAACTTTATACTTAATCCCCACAACGGCTACAAATTGAATCCTGCTCCTCAACTAAACAGCGATAACTTCCAGGGCAGCTTTGGCAGACAAATTTTTCTTTACCCCCCCAATCAAGAAATCGTTCAGTTTCAAATTAAAGGAACGCAACTCTATCAACGAGGGCTTTATTATCAAGCTTTGTTGTGCTTTTTAGAAGCTTGGGAACAGGAAAAAAAGATTTATGGCAGGGGAAACCCAGAAGTTTTAATCTATATCAATAATTGCTTGCTTGAATATAAACAAGCCCGTTTGCAAGAGAGGAATATCAAAACTTATACCCTTGCTGTAGTTGCTCCATTTCATCACAATCAGGGGCATGTTGCTAATGAAATTTTGCGAGGAGTTGCTCAAATTCAGTTACAGATAAATTTGCAAAGCTTTGATATGAATTACCTCAAGAGACAAGGGATTTTAGATACAGTTCTACCTAATCCGTTTTTCCCTTTAAGTAGAATGGATAACCGAATTGCCTTACGAATCCTAATTGTCAACGACCCTAATAACTTATACGATCCCTATAACCAAACAGCAGAAAATCTAGCGAACTTAGCACCTCAATTAAATCTTATTGCTGTTCTTGGTCATTATTCCAGTGAAATGACTAAAAAGGCATTAAGTTTCTATTCAAGGAATGGGCTGATTCTAATTAATTCTAGCAGTACATCTAATGAACTTTCTCATTTATCTGTGGATAAAAGTTCATCTTTTTTTAGATTGACTACTCAAGATAGTGTTAATGCTGCACAATTAATTCGTTACTTAGCAGAAACAGGTTCAGCCGCAAGTCCGAAGAAAGTAGCTATTATTTACAACAAAAATAGTAGCTACAGCACGTCCTATAAAACTACTATCAAAAAACATCTTGATCGACATAGCGAGCAGTTTGTTACCCTAAAAGAATGCGACTATATCAGCGAACATTATTATCAAGTCAAAGATTATCTAGAAAATATTAGGCAAGAGGGCGTTGATATTATTATTATCGTTCCTGATGGAGGAATCGAACCAAATTCCCTTAACAATGCGGCATTGATTAGCAGACTAAATCTCAAAAACTGCCTAGTCGCTGGTTCAGCAACATTTTACCAAGAGAATGTTTTGCATTGGATTCATGAGCAAAGTCAGTATAGTTCAATTAATCCAGATGAATGTCGGATTATCGCTTGTATTCCTTGGCACTGGAATAGCGAGAGAAATGGTTGCAATAGTTCTAATCTTCTAGCCCAGCATTTTTGTAAGCTTGGCACTCAACTCTGGGGAGACGAAAATTTAACATGGCGCAGTGCAACAGCGTTTGACTCTGTATTAATCCTTCTAAGAGTTTTAGAACAGCACCATAGTCAAGACAATCAACCGCTGCTGAACAGTCAATCTCTACTAGAGCGCATGGATTTGTATTTCAAAAGACAGGGAAGGGTAGAGGCGGGAGTTACGGGAAATATCGAGTTTGATCGAAGTGGCGATCGCATCGAGCCTCCAGCAGAAATAGTAGCTGTAAAATGGAGCGCACAACAGCAAAAATGGAAATGGACTCCACTTGGAACTTACGCCAGTAATTTGTATGTCCGCTAGTTGACTTGATAGTAGAGGATAGGAGTTTGGGAGTTTGCAGAGGTTTAAAACTTTTGTAGTCTTACACAAGATACTGCTCACGGAGTCCACGTCAACCAACATTGATTACCTTTCTGTTCTGTAATTCGGGCACCCAAGCGATGGTAAAAACTCAACCCGCGAATGTTTCGAGCGTCAGCGTTCCAAGCAAGATGAGTACAGTCATTTTCCTTAGCAATTTGAGCCAGATGGCTCATTAATGCTGCGCCTGCTCCTTGACTTCTTATCTCTTCATCTACGTATAAATCATCTAGCCATATGCTTGGTTGACCTGCAAATGATGAGTACCTGAATCCATATAGAGCGAAGCCAACCTCACGCCCGGAATCTTCTACAAACAAAACGTAAGAAAAAGGAATTGCTCCAAAAAGCGTTTTGCGGATTTTTTCCTCGGATACTCGCAAGCTCCCAGAAAAAGCACCAATATTTCGATCAAATTCTGCCTTCTTCTTGATTAACGAGAAAATCAACGACACATCATCAGGGGTAGCAGTTCTGACTTTCATCGGCAGATTCTCACCAGTTTCATGATTTTTCCCTCATCGTCTAACTTGATGTCATCTGTCTATCTATATTCAATATCACACCTGTAGTTTAAATATCCACACCTGAAGTAGAACTATTATAAATCTCATTGCTATCCTACCTCTAGAGTCGCAGAGTAAATAAAGCAACGTTAAAAGTTTCTGCTGACTGAAGTAGTGCATTTGTCGATGTTGTTGCTGTTAATAATAACTAGGCGGATCGTGCTTTTGTTTCCTACAGTTTGAGTTTAGCTAACTTCAAGAAATTTATTAGGAGATTTGTATTGTGTCAAACCTTTATTCTCTTCCTTCTGAAATACGCCAACTTTGTAGAACTAGCATGCTAGATACCCCTACCCCTGGGATGGCGTTGGGGTTTGTTCAAGCTAACTTAGTTGTATTGCCCTACTCTTTAGCCTTTGAATTTTTACTTTTTTGTCAACGAAATCCAAAGCCTTGTCTAATACTTGATGTCACAGAGGTTGGTGACTATGAACCTAAAATAATCGCTCCGGGTGCGGATATTAGGACAGATCTTCCCCGCTACAGAGTTTTTCGACACGGTGAGTTAGTTGAAGAAATAACTGACATAAGCTCATTTTGGAGAAGCGATCTGGTAGCCTTTCTCGTTGGTTGTTCCTTTTATTTTGAAAATGCCATGCTCAATTCTGGATTACCAGTACGGCACGTAGAGGAGGAGAAAAATGTCCCGATGTATAAGACAAATATTGAATGTATTCCGACTCAGAAGTTTTCTAGTCCCTTAGTAGTTTCTATGCGTCCCCTTCCTGCTAATCAGGTCGTTCGTGCTGTAGAAGTAACCAGTCGATATTACAAAGCACATGGATCTCCTGTGCATATTGGAAGTCCGGATGCGATCGGTATTAAAGAGTTAGAAAGACCTGATTATGGTGATGCTGTCACTGTTCGTGAGGGTGAGGTTCCTGTTTTTTGGGCTTGCGGTGTCACTACTCAAACTGCAATTTTTCAAGCCAAGCCTGAGCTAGCAATTACTCATTCCCCTGGGCATATGTTTATTAGCGATCTCAAGGATGAGTTTCTGACTTTTTGAAGTCAGGAGGTGTGTGAAGTACAAGGTTTTGCTGTATTCACTTCGCTACCGCTCGATTAGATGTAGCGATCGCGCTTTTAATGCACGCCTGTTTGCAGTCCACATCTGTCGCAAAACTATTCCACACCTGAACTAGAAATCCTCTAAATCCGATTGTTACTTTACCCCTAGACCATTGAGGAAATTGAGCAATGTCAAATACTAATCATTCCGCAACCGGACGCTGGCAGTTTTGGATCGATCGCGGCGGCACATTTACTGATGTGGTGGCGCGACGCCCGGATGGTGAGATCGTTGTCCACAAGCTACTCTCGGAAAACCCAGGACGCTACACCGATGCGCCGATTCAGGGCATTCGCGATGTACTGGGCATTGCCGCTGATGCGCTAATTCCGGCAGAGCAAATCGCGGTGGTGAAAATGGGAACCACCGTCGCTACGAATGCGCTGCTAGAGCGAAAAGGCGATCGCACTCTCCTGTTGATCACCAAGGGCTTCCGCGATGCGTTGTCAATTGGTTATCAAAACCGTCCCAATATCTTCGCTCGTCACATCGTTCTTCCCGAAATGCTCTATGAGCGGGTGATTGAAGTGGAGGAACGTTACACCGCTCAGGGAGAGGAGTTGCTCCCGGTTCAGATTAACGAGGCGCTGATGCAGTCACTGCAAGCCGCGTATAAAGATGGCATTCGAGCCTGTGCGATCGCCTTTTTACACAGCTACCGCTACCCCAGCCACGAACAACAGATTGAGAAAATCGCCCGCGAAATCGGCTTCACCCAAATCTCGGTTTCCCACAAAGTCAGTCCGCTGATGAAGCTAGTCAGCCGAGGCGATACCACCGTTGTGGATGCTTATTTGTCCCCCATCTTACGGCGCTATGTAGATCGCGTTGCCGCAGAATTGGAGGGCACAGGGGAGCAGGGGAGCAGGGGAGCAGAGGGGCTGGGGAGCAGGGGAGCAGGGGAGCAACAAACTATTGACACTCCTCAGGACTCAGGACTCAAGACTCAGGACTCTTTTCCTAAGCTCATGTTCATGCAGTCCAATGGAGGACTCACCGATGCTCGACTGTTCCAGGGGAAAGACAGCATCTTGTCAGGCCCGGCAGGGGGAATAGTGGGAGCGGTCAAAACTAGTGCTATGGCGGGTTTTGACAAAATCATTGGCTTTGATATGGGGGGAACCTCCACCGATGTCTCCCACTTCAATGGCGAGTACGAGCGCACCTTTGAAACTGAAGTGGCTGGAGTGCGGCTGCGTGCGCCGATGATGTCTATTCACACGGTTGCGGCTGGAGGGGGGTCAATTCTCCTGTTCGATGGTTCCCGTTATCGCGTCGGCCCCGATTCTGCTGGAGCCTATCCTGGCCCAGCTTGCTATCGTCGGGGCGGTCCTTTAACCGTAACAGACTGTAATGTGATGGTGGGCAAGCTCCAGGCAGACTTCTTCCCGACTGTGTTTGGTGAGGCAGGGAATTTGCCCCTGGATGCGGAGATTGTGGGTCAAAAGTTTGCCCAATTGGCGGCAGAGATTGGCGAGAAAGGTGGAGATCGACGCACTCCAGAACAGGTAGCGGAGGGATTTTTGGCGATCGCCATCGACAAAATGGCAAACGCGATTAAAAAAATATCCATTCAGCGCGGCTACGATGTGACGGAATACACCCTCTGTTGCTTTGGGGGTGCCGGGGGTCAACACGCCTGCTTGATTGCCGAAGCTTTGGGTATGACCCAGATTTTTCTTCATCCCTACGCTGGCGTGCTATCTGCCTATGGGATTGGTTTGGCGGATTTGCGATCGCTTAAAGAAAAGGCTGTGGAAGTCCGATTAACCGAGGACGAAATCCCCACCTTAAAGCAGGTTCTAGACACGCTGACGGCGGCATGTAGAGATGAAATCGCCGGACAGGGGATGGATGATGCTCGCATCCGCATTCTCCTAAAAGCCCATCTCCGCTACGAAGGCACGGACTCGGCTTTGGTTGTGGATTTTGGCGATACAGAAGTGATGCGCGAACACTTTGAGCAAGCTTACCAGCAGCGGTATGGCTTCACAATGCGCGACAGAACGCTGATTGTGGAAGCAGTTTCTGTAGAAGCCATCGGACAAACCACCACCTCGGAAGAACCGATTCTCCCATCAGGCAGAACCACTCCTCTAGAACCCGTTGCTACGGTTGAGATTTACACCAAAGGAAACTGGCATAAAGCTCCTATCTATCAGCGCCAAGATTTAAAACCTGGCGATCGCATCTCCGGTACTGCCCTAATTATCGAACCCACCGGAACCAACGTCATCGAACCCGGATGGGATGCAGAGTTAACCGAGCGAAATCATTTGATTCTTAGAAAAACTAAGGATTTAGCACTCAACACTCAACACTCAGCACTCAGCACTCAGGACTCAGGACTCTCCAAGCCCGATCCCGTTCTCCTGGAAATCTTCAACAACCTGTTTCGAGCGATCGCTGAAGAAATGGGCATCACCCTACAAAACACCAGCTACTCCGTCAACATCAAAGAACGCCTAGATTTCTCCTGCGCCATTTTTGATCGCCAGGGGCAACTAGTTGCCAACGCACCCCACATCCCGGTACACCTAGGCTCCATGAGCGAGAGCGTTCGTAGTCTGATCCAAGCACAAGGCAACACCCTCAAACCTGGCGATGTCTACATCTCTAATAATCCCTACAATGGCGGCACCCATCTCCCAGATGTGACGGCGATTACTCCTGTGTTTGCTGTAGAAACGTTGCCTGTAACATCTCCACAGCAGCCATTGTTCTACGTCGCCTCTCGCGGACATCATGCTGACATCGGCGGAATTACTCCTGGTTCCATGCCACCCCACAGTACCTCGGTGAATCAAGAAGGTGTGTTGCTTGACAACTTCCAGTTAGTTGACCAGGGACAATTCCGCGAACGGGAATTACTACAACTCCTGACATCCGGCACCTATCCAGTTCGCAATCCCGTGCAAAATATTGCAGATTTACAGGCACAAATTGCGGCTAATGAACGAGGCGCACAAGAATTGCTTGGCATGGTGAACCATTACGGATTGGAAACAGTGCAAGCCTATATGCAGCATGTTCAAGATAATGCTGAAGAGTCGGTGCGGCAAGCGATCGCTGTATTAAAAGATGGCGGCTTTAGGTATCGGATGGATGATGGCTGTGAGATTGCAGTCAAGATTGCCATCAATCATCAAAACCGCTCTGCCTGTATTGATTTCACAGGAACTTCACCGCAACAATCAACGAACTTGAATGCACCATTAGCCATTTGTAAGGCAGTCGTTCTGTATGTATTTCGGACTTTGGTAAATGATGACATTCCCCTCAATGCCGGATGTCTCAAACCCTTAGACATTATTGTTCCGGAAGGCTGTCTGTTAAATCCCCAATACCCAGCAGCAGTAGTGGCGGGTAATGTGGAAACCTCCCAAGCGATCGCCAATGCCCTCTATGGTGCCCTCAACATCATGGCAGCATCCCAAGGCACAATGAACAATTTCACCTTTGGCAATGATCAACACCAGTATTATGAAACCATTTGCGGCGGTTCTGGAGCTGGGGCAACCTTTAACGGAACTGATGCGGTGCAAACTCACATGACTAACTCACGCCTCACCGATCCGGAAGTACTGGAGTGGCGATTTCCCGTTTTGGTGGAAAATTTTGCCATTCGCTCTAATAGCGGGGGTAAAGGACAACATCATGGCGGGAATGGCGTCATTCGCCGGATTCGGTTCCGGGAGGCAATGACGGCGGCAATTCTATCAGGTCATCGGGTGATTCCGCCCTTTGGGTTAGATGGCGGGGAACCGGGGGCGAGAGGTCGCAATTACGTTGAGCGCAGTCATGGCGCGAAGGAACCCCTGGAAAGTAAAGCTGAAGTCCAGATGCATCCGGGGGATGTCTTCGCGATTGAAACTCCTGGGGGAGGAGGATTTGGTCAAACCTTCTGATCCCTTGTAATGCTATGGCAGCCCCCATCTTGGCTCATCCCTATGACAAAGAACATTGTTGTTTTTGCAATGTGATAAATCTGTAAACAAAAGTAACAGTACTAGAGGTCAGCAATGTACGTATTAATTGGCGGAGCTGGAATGATGGGGCTACGCTTGGCACAACAGTTGTTAGAGATGGGGCATACCGTTGCGGTCATTGATACAGACCCCCTTGCCTGCCAGTATGCTCGCGAGAAAGTCGGCGTCATGGCATTTGAAGGTAGTGCCGTCAGTACGACAGTCCTGGTAGAAGCCGGAATTTCCAAAGCTGACGCAGTGGCGGCTACCCTCAGAAATGATGCTTTGAACTTAGCCTTAGTCATGCTGGCTAAACACTACGGCGTTCCCCATATCGTAGTTCGTATGAGAGAGCGCGATTTTGCCGAACCCTATCGGCTTGCCGGAGCAAGCCACATCATTAGCACGATTGACCTAGCAGTCACGACAATGGCAAATGCCATTGAATATCCCGAAATCCAATCGATGATGCACTTCGAGCAAGGTCAGGTAGAGGTACTAAAACTCCCAGTTCCAGGCGATTGCTATGTTGCTGGTCGTACAGTTGCTCACATCGCTCAAGACCCTCGATTTCCCGCTGGCTCTTTGATTATTGGCTATCAGTGCCATTCATGTGCTGATCTGGTGATTCCGAATGGCAGTACTGTTCTAGAGTCAGGGTCAACCATTCTGGTCGTCACTAAGCCGGGGTTGATGCACCAGATGATTGATTTTCTGGGGCTTTGTACTAGTCATCTTCCAACCCAAGAAGTTGCTCATTAAGGTTTTTGATATACGCTTGCACCCGATCTTCCGAAAGGATGCGCTTGCGTAGAGCATCATTCACTGCCCCTTTTTCTGCCAGAAGGAGTCGCCGACGAATAACATCCAGTTGGTTCAGGTTCCCGTCGAGCGATCGCAACTTCATTGAGCGCTGGTTGTAGAGGTCGCGTAGAATTCTTTCAGAAGTCGCCACTCGCGCTTGGTAGGAAGCTCGCATCTCTTCGTAGACAGCCTTTGGCAAAACCCCTGTTTTCAAGAGGCTGTCTAACTCATCTTGAGCGGCTTTGGAAGCAATCAGTTGGAGTTGTAACTCCTCAATCTGCTGGCGAGTCTCAGAAATGTGAGATAACTTCAAGCGTTTTACCAGCCAGGGCAAACTCAGCCCCTGTCCGACTAAGGAAATTAGAACACTGCCATAGACTAAGGCAATCAATCCTCCTCTCCCTACTAGAGTGAGGGGGATACTTAATGCCAAAGCCATTGAGAGAGAGCCTTTGATATTCCCCAAAAATAAGACGTGCTGCCAACGCAAGGGGATAGGGCGGTCAAACCAACGAACCCCAGCCAACAGCAAATAGACCGAGAGAACCCGTGCCACTTGGTAAGCTAGAACGGCAAACAGAACTGCGGGCAGCGTCCTCCAAAGTGTCACCAGATCTATTTCTAAGCCAATTAGCAGAAAAATAAAAGTATTAACACTAAAGCCAGCATATTCCCAGAAACTCAACAACGTGATCCGATCAGAAGCGGAAGTACTGCGAGAAAGCCCAAAATTCCCGAAAATTAATCCAGCTATAACCACAGCCACCGCACCTGATACACCTAAAAATTGCCCAACTTGAAAAGTTCCTAATGCAACGGCAACCGTCAGTAAGAGACTACTTAGGGGATCATTCAATCGGGTAAATACAGGTATGCTCAAGTAGCCCAAGATTAACCCCAGGAGGCTGCCTCCCAGAGCGACAAATATCAGTTGTTGGATTCCCTGTAATACCGTAAGTGAACCTGTCGAATAGACTGTTAAAATCAGGTTGAATGAAACTAAGGCAGCGGCATCGTTGAACAGGGTTTCTCCTTCAACAATAGTAGAAAGCCGGGAGGGTATATGTATCTCTTTAAAGACGGCGATCATTGACACCGTATCATTGTTTGCCAAAATTACTCCTACAAGTAGCGCCGGTATCCAATCCAACCCCAGCCCCAACTTCAACAGAGCGGCAATAATCGCAGAGGAAAACACAGCTCCTGGTCCAGCCAAGAGGGCAATTGGTTTAAACGTGCTTCGTAGGCGGCTGATATCTGTGTTGATGGCAGCTTCAAAGATGAGAATTGGTAGGAAAAGATTCAAAATCAGGGAAGGGTCTAGACCAATGCGGCGGGGCAAAAGTTCAGTAATTGCTAACCCTGCCAAAACTAAACCTGTGACGTAGGGAGTACGCAGCCGCTGCGTCAGCAGCGCCACCCCTGTAGCAACTAGCAGCAGAATAATCAGAATCGTTACTAATCCTGCAACATCTCCTTGATTTTCGCTAGCTATAGAACTCAGGTCTGCTAAAAGTAACTGTCTCCAAGACCAATCCATTACTGATTCCACCCCAAATAAACTCCTGATGCTAAGTTAGTCTTGAGTTGAGCAACTTACCGCTTACTTAAGTTTCTGAGCAGCCCAGGAATTTCAGCAAAAAAAATTGCTGTGGTACAGTAAATTGCAAACTCAATCCTAGTTCCTAGCCCGCTGACTCTGAAAGTCTGTCTAAAACTGTAATGAGATAATCTTGTAATTCAGCATTTTCTGCATTAATTGTCGCTCATTTTTGTAAATTAACAATTTTGGCAAAAAAACTTGAGTTGTAGGTAAACATGAACAGAAACTCTCAAATCCGTCAGCTAAGTTATCTACTTCAAATCGTATCGGTTTCTTTGGGTTTTATTGTCTTTTTTGCTGCTTTGTATTGGGCAATAGATACGCTGAACTGGGGTTGGGTGCTAAGCCGGGAGGGTAATCGTGCAGACTCCTTCCTGAGTTTTGTTTATTTCAGTATGGGAACATTTTTCCGGATTGGTTATGGGGATCAAGTACCAGTTGGGTTAACTCAATGGATCGCAGGACTTGAAGCTATGAGCAATTTCGCCATCGAGATTCTGATCATTACAGAATGGGTGACAGCGGCTTTGGAGAAATCTACGTTCTTACATACGCGAGAACGCTTAGAGAACCTTCTCCCTCGACGCCGCTAGAGTAAACACGTTAAAGAAAGTAACCATAGTTACCACCACCAGTGGTTCTTCTTGCGGCACCTTTTCTCACCATAGATGCGATCGCGCAGGTAACCCTAAAAGGCAGGACTAACCACTGACCATTATAAGTTTTAGAGACATTATTAAACTCGGCTGACCTATGATACTGTCACTCCAAATAGAACATCGTAATAGCTTATTATGACAAACCTACCGTCAGACTAAAATCTGCGGCTATTACATTTAAAACCTGCCGACTCAGGCTAATTATATTACGGTTAATTAACTAGATTTGATATCACTTAATAGTCTTATAATTTTAATTTCTACTAGATTTATTCATTTTACATGATCAGATGTCAATTTTTTCCTCGATCAGTTGGTATTAATAAAGATATCCAGAAAATTGTTGAGTGTTCTATTAAAGTTGAAGCTCAGATAAAATCACCAGAAAACACTCTGAATAGTAATCAAGTACTGGCTATTTTGCGACCACACTGACAGAAATCGGCATGGTTGTAGAGGAGGGTAAAGCAAAAATTCAAAAAATGGATATTATCTATTTAAAATTGCGGTTCCTGTTAAATTTGCTAAGGAATTAGCAAGTAAGATACTATTAGATATTCAGGAATACCTAATGGTAGGTTATTGTAGCTGTCTGCGTCAGGTTCAATCTTGTACTCAGTTAGGTCTAATAGATACTGTTGCTATTTCCAGTAACAGGTGAGTAGTGATTTGTTTCCACGCCTTGAACCCAGACAGCTTTTTAAACCTATTTAGACAAGTCTTCGGCGCTACTAATATTTTCCAGTACTAAGTCCGGACACATCCGCTTAATTAAGCCCGTTAGCACCTTACCAGGGCCAACTTCGACTACCCGCTCAATACCTTCTTCAGGGAGACGCAGGGACAGTTCTCGCCAGCGGACTGAACCAGTCATCTGACGCTGGAGGCGACTCTTTAGTTCGGTGGCTTCAACGGTGGGCGAGGGTTCCACATTCGATAGTACAGGGATGTTGGCTTTGGCAAAGGGAACCGATTCTAGGACTTTTTGGAATTCCTCTGCCGCCTCTGCCATTAAGGGGGAGTGAAAAGCTCCAGAGACGTTGAGCGGGACGGCACGTTTAACCTTGATATTATCTAAAACACTTTTTACGGCGTCTGGTGTTCCAGAAATGACGGCTTGAGCGGGGCTGTTGTCATTAGCAAGGACAACATCAGGCGTCTGCTGAATTTGTTGTTCGAGCTGTTCCCGGTCAAAGCCAATCAGCGCTGCCATCATCCCGTCGGAAGCACTGTCCATCAGTTCCGCCCGACGATTCACTAGGCTCAACCCAGCGTCAAAATCAAAAACCCTAGCGACGTAGAGGGCAACGTACTCTCCTAAGCTGTGACCTGCGACTAAATTGGGGATATTGCCGCGCTCAATGAGAAAGTCAGCGAGGATACTCTCGATAACGTACAAACAAGGTTGGGTGTAGAGTGTGCGAGAGAGTTTGTCTTCTTGGCTTTGACAAACCTCTAAAACGTCCCAACCGAGAACTTGCTTGGCTTGCGCGAATTTAACTTGAGCAAAGGGCAGATCTGCTAGATCTGCTCCCATCCCAACTGCTTGGGAACCTTGTCCCGGAAATACCCATGCTGTTTTAGTCATTTGTTGGCGATCGCTTGTTGTAGTAAGTCCTGAGTCCTGAGTCCTGAGTCCTGAGTCGGGGAGAAAGTGTGAAGGATGAAGGATGAAGTATGAAGTATGAAGGATGAAGTATGAAGGGTAAGAGGTAAGAGCTTCTCCCCATCTCCCCCGCTCCCCCGCTCCCCCGCTCCCCCGCTCCCCTGCACCCCTGCACCCCTGCACCCCTGCACCCCTGCTCCTTACCTTCCCCATTGGAAAATAGCAGCACCCCAGCTGAGTCCGGCACCGAAGCCGGAGGTGGCGATGATATTGCCGGGTTGGACTTTGCCTTGTCGCACGGCTTCGTCGAGGGCGAGGGGGATGGAGGCGGCGGAAGTGTTACCGTAGTTGGCAAGATTGCTGAGAACGCGCTCATTGGGAATCTTCAGGCGTTGGGCGACGGCATCAAGAATGCGTTGATTGGCTTGGTGTAGCAGGAGCCAGTCTACTTGTTCTGCCGTCAGATTTGCCCGATGTAAGGCTTTTTCAATGACTTCTGGCACTTTTTGGACGGCAAAGCGATAAACTTCTTTGCCGTTCATGGTGATCGGGTGGAATGTGCCTTGAGCGACCGTGACACCTGGGAGCAATTCTTTAGGTTGTGGCTGATAAGCCAGTTGCAGACAGTTATTTTGGGTGCCGTCACTGCGGAGTTCAAATCCTAATAGGCGATCGCTTGTATTTGCCTGCATGACGATAGCACCCGCACCATCGCCGAATAAAATACAGGTGCCGCGATCCGACCAATCAACCCAGCGGGACAGAATATCTGCACCGATTACCAAGACGTTTTGGTAAACGCCAGTGCGAATAAACTGAGCAGCAGTGGCTAAGGCAAAGACAAATCCGGAACAGGCGGCTGTCAGATCAAAGGCAACGGCTTTTGACGCGCCTAGTTGATGTTGAATCTGGCTAGCCGTGCCAAACAAATCATCAGGTGTCGAGGTTGCCAGGACGATCAGGTCTAAATCCGTTGGGGCAATACCCGACATGGCGATCGCGTTTTTTGCTGCCTCAGTTGCTAGTTGACTGACGCTAACTTGGGCATCTGCCAATCGCCGCCTCTCAATCCCTGTGCGAGCCTTAATCCACTCATCGGATGTCTCAACCCATTGACTGAGTCCGTGGTTATCAAGAGATACTACTGGTGTTGCTGAACCGCTGCCGGTAATCGCAATCCCTGTCTGTAATTGATTCAACACTACTCTCCATCCGTCAGGTAGTTTCTAGCCGCAGATATTTAGATTAAAGCTCCGGCTGACTGCTGATTGCAGGCTTTTGACTGACATAATCTTCAGACTGAATTCGCTCTAGTACCTGGTTATCGATTGCTTCTTTTGCCAAACGAACAGCATTAAAAATTGTCGGTGCTTGGGAACTACCGTGACTAATAATACAAATTCCATCCACCCCTAACAGTAGCCCACCGCCATGTTCAGCATGGTCAATCCGCTGCTTAATCCGCTTCAGGTTCGGCTTCAACATCGCTGTTCCCATTTGACCGCGTATTCCTTGGGGAAGTTCTTCCCGGAGAATTTGCAGCACCACATCACCCACCGCTTCTGCAAACTTGAGCAAGATATTGCCGACAAAGCCGTCACAGACAATTACATCGAAGCGACCCGAAAGCACATCTCTTCCTTCCGCATTGCCAATGAAGGAAATTCGAGAATTCTCTTGTAACAACTGGTGAGTACGGACGGCTAAATCATTACCCTTAGAGGTTTCTTCGCCAATATTTAGCAGGCCGATTTTGGGTTCACTAATTCCCAAAACGTACTCGCTGTATACCGAACCCATCACAGCAAATTGCTCTAAATATTTAGGGCGGCAATCGACGTTTGCCCCAACATCCAGCACAATCACAGGCTTCCCGGCGATTAGGGTGGGGAAGACTGCTCCAATCGCTGGGCGGTCAATACCTTTGAGGCGTCCTAAGCGCAAGAGAGCGGCTGCCATCGCTGCCCCTGAGTGACCTGCAGAGACTACAGCCTCAGCTTTTCCCTGCTTGACCAAGTCCATTGCCACATTAATTGAAGCCTTGGGTTTCCGCCGGACACCAATCAAGGGTTCTTCGTGCATGGCAACCACGTCTTCTGCTGGCACGATTTCCAGCTTGCTTGAGGTGTTGTGCTTTTCTAGGGCAGATTCAATCTGATCAGGATCGCCCACCAGCAAAACATCTACATCTAATTCCGCTTGTGCCCTAATAGCTCCAGCAACGATTTCGGCAGGGGCGTGATCCCCTCCCATAGCGTCAATTGCGATCCGTGCGCGAGTCGATCCCATTGATTAAAGTGATAGAAGCCTTAAAAATTCTACCAGAAGCCCTCCACGCAACATTCTACTGGATGAAGTCTTTCTTAATTTGGCGATCTGGTGATTAGCAATCTTCGTTATTAGCCATGAATTATCTTGGCATAGCAGCAGCAGAGCGCCATCCAAGAACCCTGAAGAGCTAACTAAAGACGGATGACTCAGGATTAATAATTAACAAAAGACTTTTCAGAAGGTCGTTAACTCTTTAAAATAAAGCACCGTGCAGCAGAGAGGAAATAGGCACGATGCTACTACAACGACTTAGCTCTGGATTAATGGCGTTAATGCTAGAACTGGTAGGCATTCAGCCCGCTCATTTGAATACGGTTCAGTTATTGGCGTGGCAGGATGCGGCGTTATTTAGCCTACCATCAGAGCCAGATCCAGCAGCGGCGTCTGTGATTAAGCAGTCTCTAAAAGGGTGGAGTACTAAAGGATTAGCTACGTCTAATCAGGGCGTGTGGATGCAGTCGGGGATGACGAGATTGGCAAACAATCAGGGAACGGTTCCCCTACCCGCTGCTTCCTTAACCAAGATTGCAACGACGTTGGCGGCGTTGCAGCACTGGGGGCCCAATCATCAGTTTGAAACCCTTGTGAGTGCGACAGGGCCGATTAAAAATGGAGTGTTGCAAGGGGATTTGGTGATTACGGGGAGTGGCGATCCGTTCTTTGTGTGGGAAGAAGCGATCGCCCTCGGTAATACCCTCAACAAACAAGGCATTCGCCGCGTGACAGGACGTTTAATTGTCACGGGCGATTTCTATATGAATTACCAAGAAAATCAGCTACTCTCTGCTCAGATGCTTGCTTCTGGGATGAACTCCGCCCTGTGGTCAAGAGCCGTCACGCTCCACTACAGCCGCATGCGTAAAGGAACTCCCAAACCGCAAGTAGCGATCGCTGGTGGTGTCGCTATAGCCTCCTATCCGATTCCGAAAAAATACGAATTGATCCGTCACCGCTCTTTGCCCTTAACGCAAATACTCAAAGAGCTGAATATCTATAGCAACAATGCGATGTCAGAAATGCTGGCAACCTCCCTCGGTGGTGCCAAAGTTGTCGCGAAGTTAGCATCACAAACGGCTGATGTTCCTCAACAAGAAATTCAGCTCATTAATGGTTCTGGCTTAGGGATGGAGAACCGTATCTCACCCCGCGCCGCCTGCGCGATGCTAATGGCTATTGAGCGTTCTTTAAAGCCGCATCAACTTACTGTTGCCGATCTATTCCCTGTCTCTGGACGCGACAATCGGGGCACCCTGTTGACACGCAATATTCCTCAAGGGACTGTAATCAAGACCGGAACGCTACGAGAAGTGAGTGCTCTAGCCGGAGTAATGCCAACTCGCGATCGCGGGTTGGTTTGGTTTGCGATCATTAACCGAGGTGGTGATATTGCTAGCTTCAAAGCCCAGCAAGACCAGATCCTGACTCAGCTCTCTAAACAGTGGGGAACAGCCTCCCTCCCTAAAGTGACGACAACCAATATTCAAGCAAGTCTCGGTGATACTCGTCGCAATGAAATCATTAGTGAGGTGAGGATTCCTCTTGAGGACTTAAAGATTAGGGAATCAAAAAGCAACAGTTGACAGAAGATTGGGAACTAGTGAGCTGGCGAAGCAGCAAAGTGAGGTATTCAACTAACGCGTCAGAACCGGGACGACAATTCGTAGCAGCATTAACAGACCCTGGTAGTACTAAAGCGGTAAACAGCAAGGTTGCCGTGCGTTTTAGGGTAAGTGGGAAAACAGTTGAGCGTGTGGGCGTCATGGTGTCTCCTGGGCTTTGACAAGACGTGCAAGGAAGGTGTCAGGTTGCGTAA
This sequence comes from Kastovskya adunca ATA6-11-RM4, assembly GCA_019359445.1. Lineage (GTDB taxonomy): Bacteria > Cyanobacteriota > Cyanobacteriia > Cyanobacteriales > Coleofasciculaceae > Kastovskya > Kastovskya adunca. The sequence continues at coordinate 94,595 of JAHHHJ010000013.1, forward strand.
TACCTCAATGTAGGGTGAGTTGAGGCGATCGCACTTCACCGCGTTGGCTGATCTTACCGGGTGAATTTGAACAGCTATCAGCGTTGAAACATTACGGAAAAGCCAGTTTACAGCGTTGGGATTGCTTTGCTTTCTGGCTGCACTTTTGCAAGGTTATTCGTAATCTTTTGATGAATTTGTAACCATTCAATACTTTTGATAGATGAGCGATCGCTATTTTTTATGTCGTCTCTTCTCAAGAGTTTGTTTCTTAGGCTACATGGCAATTTGCTCTGTTTCTGGCTAGCTGCAATGGCGCGATCGCTAGTTACTGACAAGAATGAACTCAACGGCTGGCAAGACGTTAACCACTTACACCTCACGAAAGTTAGTTACTCACCCCTAGTTCAACTGAAAGTGATTTAAATCACTTTTTAGACAATTTTTCTCCCCAGTTTGTACGGATTTCTTAACATTTGACATATTCTGAAAAAAACTGTCAAAATAGATACAGAAATATTTTTGATGACTACATCTGACAACGGAACATTATTCCCAGTTAGATGATTTGAGAAAAACAACAAAAAGTAGATAACAACATATGAAACTTACTTATCGCGGTGCCCAATACGAATACGAGCCATCCAACCAGGAAGTAACGGAAGGTGAAATCGGAGGAAATTATCGGGGACAGCCTTGGCATGTCCACTACCCCAAACACATCCCCGTTCCCCACTCCATTAAAAACCTGACTTATCGTAGTGTTGCTTACTCTACTGGAAGACCTGTAGCCGCGAAGCCACAAGCCGTAACTCGGCTTGCTGCGGCGCTGGAAAACAATAGCATCTGGTCAACCCGCAATCCCGATGTGATAGATGAGGCAGCAAGAATCCACCTAGCTAATATCCGCAGCAGCCTAGAACGCCGATTAGCAGTTGCTAAGGCTAAGGGAGATGAGAACTTAGTTCGTATGCTCGAAAAAGAGTCAAAGCAGTTGTCGCATTCTCTCTAGTTGCTGAGTTAGACCTCAATTAACTTAGAGGCATACCTAGGAAACCCGCTCAAGGCGGGTTTTTTAGTGACTGAATGCCGCCGTGTTCTCTTTTGCGTTCTTTTGCGTAGGGAAACTTTTCTAGAGGATTATCCTTCTCATAGACCCGTCGTTCAATTGGTAAAAACTACGCTGCATCACCTTGCACTTGAGTTTTAACCGATGTACTAGCAACAAGGAGACATCGTGGTGAAAGGACGCTGGTTTTTACCCAGCTTAATGAGTGTTTTTCTGTTCTCTTCTGCGGCGCAAGCGGGTAGCTTAGCGTCTTGGAACTTTGATCCTACTCGCCGTCAGCTTGACCTAGTTACAGATGAGGGCGTTGAACCAAAAGCCTTTGTCATTGCTAATCCCACTCGACTTGTGGTTGATTTACCAGGAATCAAATTGGGACTCTCTCAGTACCACCCCAAGAGCAATCCATTGATTAAGGAAGTTCGTCTGGGACAGGTTAACAGCAAGACTACCCGAATGGTGATTGAGTTAGCTTCGGGCTATACCCTAGACCCAACGAAAGTGAAGGTTCGCGGGAATTCTCCAACGCGTTGGGTGGTGCAGTTACCCTCCTTTGAACCGGGTCAACTAACAACGGGTACATCCGAAATCAATATTCCTTTGGAGCCAGCACCATCCTTTAAGTTGGCTGGGGTGGTTCCTTTAAAAACAGAAATGTCGGGGCTTCAGTCTCAACTTGAAGCGTTGATGGTTCGCTATAGTTTCCTGGAGCCAGGAATGTTTTTTCTGGATTTGGATAGCGGAAATTATCTGGATATTAATGGCGATCGCGTATTTCCGGCAGCCAGTACAATCAAACTGCCCATCCTCATCGCCTTTTTTCAAGACTTAGACGCCGGGAAGGTTCGTTTGGATGAAACCCTGGTGATGCGGCGTGACCTGATGACTGGCGGCTCTGGAACGATGCAGCAGCAACGAGCGGGGACTAAGTATAGCAGCTTAGAAACAGTTACCAAGATGATTGCCATCAGCGACAACACCGCCACAAACATGATCATTGACCGTTTGGGCGGTATTGACAAGCTCAACGCGCGTTTCCGGAGCTGGGGACTGGAAAAGACAGTGATTCGCAATCTACTGGGTGACTTCCGAGGGACAAACGTCACCAGTGCAACCGACCAAGTGCGTTTGCTAGCACTGCTTACCCAGGATAAGTTGCTTTCTTCATCAAGCCGGGAGCAGGCATTAGGGATTATGCGCCAAACTAAGACTCGCACCCTACTACCTGCTGGTTTAGGGAAGGGAGCCACAATTGCTCACAAAACTGGGGATATTGGCTTTTTGATTGGGGATGCGGGAGTGGTTACGATGCCCAGTGGCAAGCAGTACTTAGCAGGGATTTATGTCCGCCGTCCCTACAACGACACCAGGGGTAGGGATTTTATTCGTCAAGCTTCCAGTTTGGTCTACAACTACCTGAACTAAGGGTGTCAGCGCCTAGTCAACGCTTCCACAAAATTTTCACCACAGTGAGGCTTTTAATCAACTTTATAGACGCGCCTAGCGGCTTGCAAGGCGAGGACGTTAAGAAAAGCAGAAAAATGTCAGGTTTTCCTGGCGTTGTTCGCTCCCTAGAGCAGGGTATCTGACCGTATAGAGAACAGAGTTGATCCGGCATTCTCTGTTGACTCTTTCCAGCTTCAACGTTATGGGTGTTTAATCGCAGTTACACGTTTTGAGAGCGAGTAAAAGTTTATAGCAGGCGTGGCACCAAGCTTATTCTTTCTCTGTTTCTAACGGCTCTACCTGGCGGGGAAATGGTTTTGTGGAGCTAGAAACCCCAGTGATGTTCATTGCCTGTGTGAGGGTGGTGCAGTAGGGCGGTAAGCCAAAGGTAGCGGGGTTAACAGCGTTTTTGTAGGTGAAGTGCCGATAGTCGAGGCAGAATCTATCCCAAGCTGCCATCTGAATGCGGAACAAGGCGATGAAAAAGTTAGCCAGCCAAGGTTGGAGTGGCAGACGGAAGTAGATTTGTTTATGGAAATAGTGGCAAACTTCTTCTATGGCTTGATTGACGGTGAGGGGCTGATTTCCTAAGACGAGGCGGTTAGCGGGAGGATTGTCTGGCTCTGCACTGTAACTCGCGGGTGGATGGTCAACCAGGTAGCGAACGACTTGAGCAATATCCCGCGCGTGGATGAAGTGAAAACTTCCGTCGGCTTTGAACCAGCGAACTAAGTCCACGTATTTGACGACTTCTGGTAAGCCTGTGGAGAGATGGGAGTAAGGTTTATTGCTGTCGCCGCCTAGAACTAAGGTGGGAAAAAGGGTGGTAATTTTGGGAGCGATCGCCAATTTTTCTAAGCGCGTCAGACAATCGTACTTAGAGCGAATATATTCTGTACCCAGTTGACCCGCTTCTTTGAGTAATTGGTTATCGCGGTCAAGGACACTAGCTGTGGAAAAGTAAATTACCTGCTCACAGTAATTAGGGTTAAGCAGGCTCATCAAGCGGATTGTTTTAACAACGTTGATGTCAAAAGAGTCTCTTGCTCCTCCCCACGCTGTGGCAGCGAGGATTGCTACATCTATGGTTTCGAGCAAGTCAGCGAACAGGTCAATTTCGCGCAAGTCTGCTTTCAAAATTGTGACGCCAGGACGAGCTTCGTAGTCAAATCCCAGTTTGGCTGGATCTCTGACTAACAAATACAGCTCGTGATTCGTCTCCTGAATCAACGCTTCGGCGATGTAATGACCTATACAGCCACTAGCACCTGTCAAAAAAATCCGCTTGGGAGTCATGGTTCTGTGCAACGTGCAGCGATAAAGAATTTAAGCGCGAACGGCAAGTAACTGATCCGCTTGCTTGGCAGTTTCAAAGAAGAACCTGACATTATCTTCGGGAGTTCCCGGTAAGACGCCGTGACCAAGATTGAGGATGTGACCTTTGTTCCCAGCTTTACGAATGGTATCAAGGATGCGATCGCTAATGATGTCTTGCGAACCAAATAGCACGCCAGGGTCCATATTTCCCTGCACGTTCATCTCTGCACCTAAACGCTGTCTTGCCTCTGCCATATCGACAGTCCAGTCCACGCTGATAATATCGACGCCAGACTGCCCCATCCGTTCCAGTACTCCAGCGCTACCGCTGATATAGAGAATCAATGGTGTATCAGGGTGAGTCTCTTTAACCGCACGCACTATGCGCTGCTGGTAGGGTAAAGCAAAGGTTTCATAGTCTTGAGGACTGAGTTGCCCTGCCCAAGAGTCGAACATCTGGACGACTTGAGCACCGCAGTCGATTTGGTAACGGACATAAACAGCGATCGCATCAGCAATTTTGCCCAAAAACTGATGCAGCAAGTCAGGCTCAGAGAATGCCATCCCTTTGATGACAGAGTAGCTTTTAGAGGTTTTTCCCTCTATCGCATAAGCTGCCAGCGTCCAGGGCGCACCTACAAAGCCCAGTACGGTTGACTTATTGCCTACTTCCTGGCGCAGCGTCTGCAAGATTTGTTTAATAAACGGCAGCGATTCCTCTGGGTTTAGAGGGTGCAGCTTGTCAATTTGTTCTTGAGTGCGGATAGGCGGGTCAATTATTGGCCCTTTGCTTTCAATAATTTCAAAGGGAATACCTATCCCTGGCAAGGGCGTCAGAATATCTGAAAACATGATCACCCCATCCGGCTGAAACGCTCGCCAAGGTTGCAGTGAAATTTCAATGGCAATGTCTGCTTTTTCAGAGCGTTCGCGAAAGGAAGGATACTTATCCCGCAAATCCCGATAAACCTTCATATAACGTCCTGCCTGCCGCATCATCCATACAGGCGGGCGGTTTAATACTTCACCACGAGCTGCCCGTAACAGATAGGGAACCTCGGTTGAGCCAGTCATCTAATCTTTTCCCCAGATAGTTTTAAAACGCATTTGTTAGCTTATCACTTCGGGTTTGTCTATTCGGAGGTTTGGAGGAAGGTTGAAGGGTAGGGATTGGGGGCGAGGATTAGAAAATTGAACGGGTAGTGTCATCGCATCTCCTTGCTCCTGGGCTTCATTACTTCGGCTCAAAGCTCAAGCAACCCCTGTCGCCATCCAGCTCGGCGAAAACACCAACAGGGAGAGCGGCGTTGACACCGTCGTGACCGAAGGGGAGGTTGGAAACAACGGGAATGCCGAGACCACTGAGGCGATCGCGTAATACTTCTTCAATTTTCCAACTTGGTATCCCTGAAGGAGCTTCACAACGGCTAAACCGCCCTAAAGCAATTCCTTTAACGCCTTTAAATGCCCCACTCATCCGCCACTGAGTCAACTGACGGTCAATGCGGTAAGGAGCCTCTGTCACGTCTTCTAGCGCTAGAATCACGCCCTCTAAGGGGGGCATAATGGCAGTGCCAAGGAGATGAGTTGCCACGGTGAGGTTGCCAGGGAGGAGAATTCCCCTCGCTTTACCACCTCCCCAGCCGTTCCCTTGCAAGGGGTCTAAGGTGTGTTTTTCTACCCAGTTAAATAGCCGCTCAATTGACCATTCGGGTTCTGCGGCGATGGTCGTTAATACAGGTGCGTGAACGCCAGAGATGCCGATGTGGGATAAGCTCCAGAGTAAGTTGGTGATGTCGGAAAAGCCGATTAGCCACTTTGGGAGTCCTGAGTTCTGAGTTCTGAGTTCTGAGTGGTAAGGGAGGGCTGTTTGTTCCTGTAGCTCCCACGTCCAATCTTCCAGCAAACGAGTGCTACCGTAGCCCCCTCTGGCAGAGAGAATGCCTTTACATTCAGGGTCGTTCCAAGCCTCGGCGAGTTGGCGGCGACGTTCGGAATCTGAGCCTGCGAGGTAGCCGTCCTTGGCATCCCAGTTACTCGGAAGCTCGACTTTGTAGCCACGCGATCGCCAAACCGCAATTCCTTGTTGAAACGCCTCAAACTCTCGCAAAGCACCGCTAGGAACAATCACCCGCAGCAAGTCCCCCGGTTTTAGCGGTGGCGGTGGCTGGCACTTAAGAGATTTCAATAGAAGTTTATCCTTATTCACAACTGGCACTCAAATTTCAACGTCACCAACGACAGGCGCTGTAGACGCAAATATTTGAGGAAAGTCTATTTTATCGGCTCCGAACTGGTGGATTTCCAAGGAAGACGCCCAGGCTCGTTGTTATGAAAATCTCCTTTTTTGAGGTGAAATTCAATTTAACCGTGCGGTACATTCTAAAATCAGCTTTTGGTTAATCAAGGCATAAGGCTGAATTTCTAAAGCGTTGCGGAATGCTTGAATGGCGGTGTAATACTCACCTAATGCAGCACAACACAGACCTAGACCGTGAAATGCACCGAAATGCACCGGATTTAGCTCAAGAACTCGATTGCAGTCATTTTTTGCCTTTTCGTACTCTCCGATGATGTAGTAGAGGACTCCACGCCGATTCCATGCTTCTGCAAAATCTGGTTGGTTCTCAATCAGTTCGGTGAGCAGTTCTTCAGCTTGTTTAATTTCTCCAAAGGTCAACAGCACCTGACTCCGCTCAATGAGTTCTCTACCATACATGCCCTTCTGCTGAAACCAGATGCGCCAGAGTTCTACTGTCGCCCGATTGCGAACAGCCTCATCTGGGTTTTTCAAATCTTCAAGTAAGGCTTCAATTGATGTCTCGCTCATAGCTGTACAGGTTTTTCGCACTAGAAAGTGACAGCATTTTTGTCTTTACTCTAGTTAGTATTGTTGCCCTGTTCAGTTTTAATAACCTCTCAGGAGCAGTAGACTTTTTGAGTCAGAAGGATGAGATCAAGTGCTTTATATCTCCGTGTGAACGGAGAGACTACTGTAGCTGATGGTCTAGTTCCTAGCCTCTGATCAGCCTAAAATGTCGTTGAACCAATGTTCAACGCGATCGCCCATGGCTTGATTTGAGTATTCCTTAACCACTCGTTGACGGCAAAGCTGACGGTCAATTTCCCCCAAGCGCCCAATTGCTGCTACTAGCCCCTCTACGCTGTCGGGTTCCACCAAAAAGCCTGTTTTCCCATCCTCGACGATTTCCGCTGGCCCACCGCGACGATAGGCGATCGCTGGAACACCACAAGCCAAGGCTTCAATAGCGACATTGCCAAAGGCTTCCACCCAGCGCGGCGTCACGAGTAGCGCCCGACATTCCCCTAGGCGCTTTTGTAACTCTGCCGTTTCTAAAAATCCTTCATAGTGAATAGGGGCGTTTGGGTAATCCTGGTTAATTTGCTGCCAGTAGGCTTTATTTTCCATAAAGCCCATAATCTTCATAGGAATTCCCGTAATCTGCGACGCCGCCACCGCATCTTCTAAACCCTTCTCTGACGAAATTCGACCCACCCAAGCTAACCCAGCTGAGGGGTGTTGGCAAAAGTCGTACTGCGATAAATCAATACCATTGCCTAAATATTGGCACTGACTCGCAAAGGGAAATGTCTGAGCCTGAGCGTAACTGTGAACGCCAATCGTACCGGGAAACTGCGTTGCTACCCGTGCGATCGCCTCATCCATCACATCTGTTAGCGAACCCATACTGACTAAATGAGCGATCGCACAGTTAAAAAAAGGCGTCAGGTAAAACGGCAACCAATCATAGGCAAAATTAACAATCAGATCATAATTGTCCTGTACTTGTCGCGCGTAATCCCACAGATTCGCCAAGACTGAATTGTGGGGAATTACGACTGGAGCAGAGCGTCCTTGAGTTTGAGCGCTAATTTGATGGGAACCCGCAATTTCTACCAAAGGCATTCCCCAAGCTGTAGATCCCTGAGGCGCTACGATCGTGACCCTGTAGCCCCGCTGCACCAGTTCAGTGGCGATATTACGCAACGTCAACTCTACCCCTCCCCCCAACCCTGACCCCAATGTGCCAATGGAGGTGGAGACAAATAAAAGTTTTTTGGTCATCAGTTACTAGTCAGTTATTGTTAGTCCTGAGAGGGGGTGCAGGGGAGCGGGGGTGCAGGGGAGCGGGGGTGCAGGGGAGCGGGGGTGCAGGGGAGCGGGGGTGCAGGGGAGCGGGGGGTGCAGGGGAGCGGGGGTGCAGGGGAGCGGGGGTGCAGGGGTGCAGGGGAGAACCTCTTACCCTTCATACTTCATACTTCATACTTCACCCTTCATACTTCATCCTTCATACTTCACTCAGGACTCAGGACTCAGGACTCAGGACTCCCAAAGTGGCTGCTACTCCTTCGGATTGTCCGAGCTTTTGGAAGGCGGCAAACTATCTAATGTAGATGCGTTGTGGATGCGGTTGAGTTGGTTTAATGCCCAGCGGGCTGTATCCTGAACTTCCGGGTTGGGGTCATCAGCCGCATGGCAGAGTAATTGGCTAGCTTGCGAGACTAATTCATAAATGCGGGTGACATCCCGAATGGCATTTTTCCGTACCTCGGCGTTTTCGTCTTGCAGAGAAATTGCTAAGGCTCTATTCATCGGTTTGAGGGTTCTTGTACCAATTTGCGACAACGCTTCTAGGATTAAGCTGCGCTGCTTGGAATCAGAATCAACCATCAAGTCTATCAGGGGTTGTACTGCCCTGGAATCCCCCCGTTGAGCAAGTTCCCAAATAGCCTTCCGCCGCTTTGTTGGGTCAGGTGCTTGTAAATCTTTGATTAAAGCATCAACAATATTGATTTTGGCAAGGCGAGTAGTTTTTTGCAGGGGGATGGAATCATTAGGATTCTGGCGGCTGGCTCGATTGTCGGGATTATTTGTATCGGCAACGGGTGAAACAGCAGCGAGGTGCCCATTACTATCAACTTCATGATGCCGCGCCTCTTCTTGGAAGTCTTGCGGACTGGCATTTAGATTGCTGAGTAAAAATTTATCGTCTTGTCTGGAGGTCGATTTGGGAAGGGCGGTTTTTGGAGGGCTATTAAACCACCTGAGTAGCAAGAAAAGTCCTCCACCTAGGGTGACAAGGGCGACGCCTGTACCAACCAATACCCAAGGAATTTTCCTTCCTGGGCTAGCTTGTGCCGCATCTGTTGTCGGGTTTGCTGGGGTGGCTGACGCCGTTGGCTCGGCCTCTGCACGTTGTTTTAGGCTGTTACGAGTTGCTTGCCCGGCGACGCCATCGGCAACTAAACCGATTGAGGTTTGAAATTCGGAGACGGCACTTTGTGTACTTTCGCCGTAGGTGCCATCAGCTAAGCCATCGTAGTAGCCGAGGGTAATTAGCTGTTTTTGCAGCTCAATGACGGGTGCGCCGCGATCGCCTAATTGGAGTACTGGTTGATTGGCAGACACTGGAGGCGCTTGCGCCACTTCTAGGGGGTAGACCTTGGCAGCAGTCCAGGCATTCGCTAGCCCCAAGAATTCGGAGGGGCGGCTGGAACTGGGATTAATACCCAGGCAGGTAATGCAGGTAGCTATAAGTACAGTAAATCGGTAGCGAATCATAGACTAAGCAAGGTCTTAAGGGTGCAGCCAGTGTTACCCGTCTAGAAATTACTTGAACTAAACTAGCTCAATCGTAACTGCATCAAGTGCAGAAAATTGATTCGTAACCTATCAAGTTCAGGACTGATGCACCATCAAGAAATTTTGGTTAGTAGACGTTCGCCCCTCGCCTTCCTTAAAGCACCAAAGTAGAGAATAACCGTATTGCTATTGTTTTCTAAGTCTACTAACGATTGTGCAACATTTCGGTGTCTGATTGATCAGACCCTAAGAGGTGATTTAGAGGCGTCTGGTAGTGGCTTTTTCTCGTCCAACTCATTTTCTATTTCCTGAGTCGCTGTTTCTGAGGCGATTGATTGAGTATTTAGCTGGCTAGGCGATCGCTGTGCCAGATTTTCTCGTTGATTGATTAAATAGATGCTAATTAAAGTAAAATTGACTCCTATCCACTGTAAGGGGCTTAGGACTTCAGATAAGATTAAATTTCCTAATAAAAGAGCAAAAACGGGTGTAAGAAAGGTCAAAGAACTCAAGCTGGTGAGATTTCCCTGAGAGGCAAAGTAGAAAAATAACCCATAGGCGATCGCACTGCCAAAAATCGTCGAGTACGCTAGCGCCATCCAGCTAGAGAAGTCGAGCTGCACCCACTGCTGAGTTTCCCAAACACCAGAAAGGGCAAACATGATCGCCCCGCCCAAAACCATATGCCAACCTGTCGCCATCACCGGATCGACGTAACGGCAGACAAAGCGAATCATCACCGTTCCCAATGCCATCGACAGCGCCGCTAACAACATTAGCCACTCGCCACTCTCAAATAGCTGCTGGAAACCTACAGATGCCGTAATTTCCTTGCCTTGTAGGAGATTAAAAATCCACTCGTCCGGTAAGCCAATCAAGCTGATGCCGAAAATACCAATACCCAGTCCCAGCCAGCCCCACAGCCCAATGACTTCGCCAAACAGCCACGCCGATAAAATTGCCACGGCTAGGGGTTGGGAGTCAATCATCACGCTCCCCAAACCTGCCCCGGTTTTCACCAATCCTTCAGCTAAAAATCCTTGAAACATCGCCCCATCTACTAGGGCAAACAGGCTAATCCATAGCCACGCTTTCCAGCCTTGCGGTTGGGAACGCCCCATGAAGATTGCGGCTCCCAACACCAAGGCTCCCGCAGGTAACAAACGCACCCCCGCCATAAACAACGGTGTTGTATTAGGAATCACGCTTTTCATTGCTACCATTGCCGTTGCCCACAAAAAGAAGGGGGCAATCAGGAGTAAGGCAGAAAAGACAGATTGCTGGTTAGTGAGCTTAAGCTGCATAAGATTGCTTTGGTGTGGGCTAAAGAACGATTAAAAATGAATTTTTAGAAGTGTATTTCTTGAATTGTACTCAATTCCTAAATTTTGTTAAGTAATTGTACAAGTTTCTCCGCCAGCACTAGTAGCTATGAGCGAGCAACAAAATCACCAATCCTGGCTGAATCGTGCAAACTAGAGAAAGGTTTGCACATTTGCAGCGATCGCCTAGCGTAGGGTGTGTCGCGACCTTACTATCCCACTTCTCACATTTAAGATTCGTTCCTAAAATCACCCATGGTCTGGCCCTTTAAGCCCAAAACTCGAAAGCAAATTGCCCGTATTGAAATTACAGGTGCGATCGCTAGTGCAACCCGCAAACGGGTTCTGGATGCACTGCGTACTGTCGAAGAAAGAAAGTATCCCGCCTTACTACTGCGAATTGATAGCCCTGGCGGTACCGTTGGCGACTCCCAAGAAATTTATAGTGCTTTGCTGCGCCTGCGAGAGAAAGTCAAAATTGTTGCCAGCTTTGGCAATATCTCAGCATCAGGTGGCGTTTATATCGGCGTGGGAGCAGAACATATTGTCGCCAACCCCGGCACGATCACCGGTAGCATCGGTGTGATTCTGCGCGGGAATAACTTAGAACGCCTGCTCGATAAAATTGGCGTTTCCTTCAAAGTGATTAAATCTGGCCCCTACAAAGACATTCTCGCCTTCGATCGGGAACTGACTGAGCCAGAAAAAAATATTCTGCAAGAACTAATTGATACAAGTTATCACCAATTTGTTCAAACAGTTGCCGAGGGACGCCGACTGACGGTAGAAAAAGTAAGAAGCTTTGCTGATGGTCGAATTTTCACAGGAGAGCAAGCCTTAGAGTTAGGGGTTGTTGACCGACTGGGTACTGAGGAAGATGCCCGCCGTTGGGTGGCAGAACTAGCTGGGCTTGACCCAGAAAAAACCAAGTGTCACACCATTGAGGAACCCAAACCTTTCTGGAATCGCCTTGTATCTAGTGGACAAAGAGCATCAGCACTATCGGCTGGTATAGACTGGGTAGAATTTGAACTGTCTACTAGTGGTCAGCCCTTGTGGTTATACAGACCTTAATTAAGGGGGATAGGGAAATCAAAAGAAGTAGCGCCAAGCAGCTCTTATTAAAGAGACGCTGACCTTGTCTCAGGAGCTAGTAAATGCTCTAGTTTTTTTGATTTTTCCTAATTCCCAGTCCCTAGAAAAGGAGGATTTAACGTGGAGTGGCGAGTCAGAGCAATCCGTGGAGCAACAACTGCCTCAGCTAATACAGTTGAGGCAATTCGAGAGGCAGTGTCAGAATTGCTAAACGAACTGGAAACTCATAACCAGATCGACTACGAAGAAGTTATCAGTGCCATCTTCACAACGACAAAAGACTTAGATGCGATTTTCCCCGCAGCGATCGCACGAGAACGTCCCCAGTGGGATAATGTTCCTTTGTTAGATGTTCAGCAGATGCACGTTGAAGGCAGTTTAGAGCGTTGCATCCGGTTTCTGATTCACGTCAATACTCCAGCATTACAAGCAGAAATTTACCATCCCTATCTCCGTCAAGCAAAAAATCTTCGCCCTGATTGGAGCCAGTCTCAAGTAGCTTTACCCACTTCGTCAGCGAGACAATCCCGCTACCGATAACATCTCAGCGTCAGATCATCGTCGGTAATGCCCAATCAGAAATAAAATTAATTCATCCCAAAAATTGCCATAACAAAAAAGGGAGCCTGTCAGATCTGCTCCCCTTGGTTTGCTGAACTTGCGAGATGCTAGCGCTTGGGATCTCCGACTTCTTAGGGAAGCCGGGGGTCTCGCCTTACTTGTTTAGCTTAAGCCTTTTCTATTTGCTTGTTGTCGGGTTTAGCAAACAGGTGAATGCCGACAAATATATCGTAGATAAAATGCCAGAAGTCTTTTGGTCTCAGCAGTCCTAAGGATTGCTCGCAGCCTTTCTCATCTAAAAGAGGTTTAGCCACGTAGTAAGCCGATTGATAGTTGTACCAGGGAATAGACGGCCACAAATGATGAATCAGGTGGTAATTTTGTCCCCCAATTAGCAAGTTTAAGACACGGTTGGGGTAAACTCTGGCATTTTTCCAGCGATCGCGCTCTTGATGAGGGCGATGGGGTAAGTAATCAAAAAATAACCCCAGTGCTAGTCCCACGATGGCGGACGGGATAAACCAAAAATTAAGGATATAGCCTAAAAAGCCATGAGTACAGGCAATATAGAAAATACTCCCGACAAATAAACGGCTCAAGAACCATTCTAATAATTCATATTTACGCCATAATCTGCGCTTGAAAAAGAATATTTCGTGATAGAGAAACCGGGCATTGATTAACCACAACGGCCCTCCTCTAGAAACAAAGTAATCCGGGTCGTTTTCTGGGTGGTTAACATTGGCGTGATGCTGCAAATGAACCCGCGTAAATACAGGAAAAGAAAACGCTAACAGCAACGCACTACTATGCCCCATGATGGCATTAATAATACGATTGCGATGAGCGGAATTATGACAGGCATCGTGAATTACTGTCCCTGCCAAATGTAGGGCAAGAACGTTGGTGGTAAAGCAGCACCAATCTGGCCAGTTCCAGAGCCAATAACCAAAGTTTGATAGCACGACCATCAAGAGCGAACTCACAAACATTACAAAGGTGGGACTGCGGTACCCAGGGGTCTCCAGTAATTCTCTTGGGACTGTTAGTGGCTTTGTTGCCTCCACCATCGTTGTAATTGCTCCTTGTTATTGTCTTTTTGTAGTATAAGATACTTATCAGATTATATAAAGATTTATTAAAAAATTGGTTTATAAAAATACTTGGATTGATAACTTGAGCTGAAAGTTCGGCTCTGATAGGTATGTTGGCTGAGCACAAAGCTGACATTGATGATGGGAACAGCTGAGACTGTGGGAGAGCAGGTTTATAGAATACGGCTCCTGTGGTTGAAAGGTAGAAAGATTTCCGTTTTTCTGCAATCTACGCCAGTATCTAGTAATTTTAGATATTGCAGATAGAAAGCTACTAACTTGAGAATAATAAATACCCTATCTCTTTAATTTTATATATATATCTAGTTTTAATATTGGCTTTCTATTTTAGATTGACCATTTGTAAAATAATTATAGGCGAATAATATATCCACAACAGTAAATTATTTCCTACTATTTAGAATAGCTAAAAACTTGGGGAGATTAGTAGTTTTTAGTAGGCGTCAAGCTAGAACAGAGGCTATGATGCCGATATTAATGGCAAGCAATTTAGAAGTGGAGTTTTAGTGATGCCACAGCGCTTTAATTGTCTTTTGGGGTTTAAGTGGCTGGGTTTTTCGGTTGGTGTAGCAGCTTTACTAGGAAGTAGTACCTCGGCTACAGCGATCGCTCCCAGTCAGACACAGGTATTGGCTCAGAATGTAGAGGTAGAAACAGAGTCTCAGACTTCGGAGGCTAATGATGTGAATCGGTTTGCTTGCCAGCTTTTGAATGGAAAATACACGGTTATCTATTACCCTCAAAGTCAACCGGATGAAGCCTACCCTTGGGCAGTACCGAGTGAATTGGGTGGAGGCTGGACGCCTGAACGCCGTTGCAACACGATTGGCGATCGCTTAGAGTCTTATCGTCCTGATGGTTTGCTGGAAATGCAGACGGCGGTTGAAAATAACCACAACATCGTTTGTGTGACCACGCAGCAAGATCCTAGTTGTCGGATTGTCCTAACGGTACCTCCAGGTCAAGATCCAGGAATTATACGCGATCGCGTTTTCCAGAACTTAACGATTGCTGATAGTGGTCAGGAAACAGAAGCCGTGAATACTTTTGTCGGTCGGGGTAGCAATTCCCAACTACTGAATCAAATTTTGAACCAAGGCTTATCTGTGTTAGGGGTAGGAAATGAGCGTGTTGGACAAAGTAACAGTATTAACCTGCGTCCATTTTTAGACCGAGCCGATGGTGGTACAGGTACCCGGTTAAATGGTGGTGTTCGGACGCCTGCTAATCCTCGCCTGAACCCAAATAATTTTCGCTAAGTTGAGTGGAGGTTTTGAGCGCGATCGCCTCCATCGGGCAAGGTGATGAATAAGATGACGCTGGATGATTTATAAGTAATTGCTTCCGCTTGTATGGATCAACAGCAAGGTCAGAATCGGAAAAGCTTTGAGAGCGATCGCTGCCAAGTCATGAATTGACGTTGAAATATAGCGATCGCTCAATTTTTTGAGAACTTTTAAAAGCTGGTGACAGGATTTGAACCTGCGACAGGCTGATTACAAATCAGCTACTCTACCAACTGAGTTACACCAGCAGCTAAAAACAATATATCAAATTCTGTGAACCACTGCCTGGGCTTCTGAAGATTTTACTTGTTTCAGATTCTGGATAATTAGCTGTGGCGATCGCCCTGACTCCTTCTACAAGGGAAAGCATCTGCTGGCTATCGGGTTAACTCGACGAAATTTATGGCAAATTGCACAAAAAAGTCTTCGTCTGCGTTAGTATCTATTGTCATACCTACTAAGTCCGGTATCCCGACCGATTAACTGGGGATTAAGACGAGGACGTTCTATGCACTTATGGCAAAAAATCACTCAGCGATCGTCACCGCTATTAAAGAGTCAATGGCTCCCAAACTGGCTACACCTAGCTCCCCTCAAAAAGTTTGCGTGCTTCTTTTTAGTAGGGGTTAGTTTCAGTGTAGCGATCGCCTCCTGCTCTGCCCCCGTTACCTCCGCAGGAAAAGACCGAGTTGAGCTAACCCTCGTCTCCAACGTTGTTACCAGAGCAGCATACGAAAAAATCATTCCCCAGTTCGCAAAAAAGTGGAAACAAGAACATAACCAGGACGTGACTATCTATCAAAGCTACGGTGGCTCTGGCGCTCAAACCCGTGCTGTGATTGATGGATTAAACGCCGATGTCGTTTCCTTGGCGTTAGCACTAGACGTAAAGAAAATAGAAAAAGCCGGACTGATTGAACCGGGATGGGAAAAAGAAGCACCGAACAATTCGATTCTTTTTCAATCAGTTGGGGCAATTGTTACTCGCCCAGGCAATCCCAAAGGAATTAACTCCTGGGAAGACTTAGCCAAAGATAATATTAGTGTCGTTACCGCTAATCCCAAAACTTCCGGCGGTGCGCGGTGGAACTTCCTTGCCTTGTGGGGTTCAGTGACTCAGGCGGGAGATGACGCCTCCAGTGAGTCTGGGCAAGTTGGCGAAGCCCTAGACTTTACCAGCAAGGTCTACAAAAACGTTCCCGCCCTTCCCAGAGACGCTCGTGAAGCCAGCGATGCCTTCTTTAAGCAAGGGCAAGGCGATGCGCTGATTAACTACGAAAATGAAATTATTCTGGCAGCAAAACATGGCTTAATACTTCCTTATGTGGTGCCTGACGTAAATATTTCGATTGATAATCCCGTTGCTGTAGTGGATAAAAACGTCGATAGACACGGCAACAGAGAAGTTGCTGAAGCCTTTGTGCAGTACCTCTTTACCCCAGAAGCGCAACGGGAATTTGCCAAAGCTGGACTTCGCCCTGTAAACCCAACCGTGGCAAAGGAAGTAGCAACTCAGTTTCCCAAGGTCAAAACCCTATTTACTGTTCAAGACATGGGAGGTTGGAACGCAGTCCAGGAGAAGTTCTTTGCCGATGGTGCCATCTTTGACGAAATCCAATCTCGTATTCAGTAGGGAATTTAAAAAGCACGAAAAGAAAGCCGACTTTTTAATTTTATTGAGTTGTTCATGACTTCTACCTCTCAACGAACTCCAGCTTGGAAAAATTCAGTCCGCCAGCTTACTCAGCTTTCTTTGCCTTGGCGGATTACGATCGGGTATCTCACGATCATGCTGCTGTTACCCGTATCGGCATTGCTCTTGAAAGCAAGCATGGTCAGCCCCAGCAAGTTCTGGAGCATTGCCACCAGCCCGATTGCACTGGCTGCCTATGAGGTTACCTTTGTCACAGCCTTGGTGGCAGCACTGATCAATGCCGTTTTTGGCGTGTTAATTGCTTGGGTGTTAGTCCGCTATGACTTTCCCTTCCGACGGTTGATTGATGCGGCGATCGATTTGCCCTTTGCCCTCCCAACCGCTGTGGCTGGTTTGACACTGGCAACGGTGTACAGCGAGAACGGCTGGATTGGCTCTTTGCTGGCACCATTGGGAATCAAAGTTGCGTTCACTCGTCTGGGAGTCGGCGTTGCCATGCTGTTTATCTCCTTGCCCTTCGTGGTGCGGACATTGCAACCTGTGTTGCAGGAACTAGAGCCGGAAATGGAAGAGGCAGCATGGAGTTTGGGAGCCTCGCAATGGCAAACCTTTTGGCGAGTCTTGCTACCACCCCTGATCCCGGCGATGTTGACAGGTGTGGCATTAGGGTTTTCCCGTGCGGTTGGGGAGTATGGTTCGGTGGTGATTGTTGCTGCGAATATTCCCTTTCGTGACTTAATCGCTTCGGTGCTGATTTTCCAGCGGTTAGAACAGTATGACTATGAAGGTGCAACTGTGATTGGCACGGTGCTGTTAGGGATTTCCCTATTAATTTTGTTGGCAATCAATCTGTTACAAGCTTGGGGGCGACGTTATGAACTCTGATTTAGGAGAGGTTTTTCAGCCAGGAACTTCTACGGAAAAACCATTGCAGGCAAACCGAGAGAAAGCCTGGGTTAAACCTGTTTTGATTGGGATAGCGCTTACCTATTTAGGCTTAGTCTTATTTATTCCCGCCATTAATGTCTTTGTACAAGCTTTTCAAGGTGGGGTTGATCCGTTTTTCGCCAATCTGACAGAACCTGCTTTTCTTAATGCCGTTAAGCTGACTCTGATCATTGCCGTGATTGTTGTGCCGATCAATATGGTATTTGGGCTATGTGCAGCATGGGCGATCGCGCGGCATCAATTTTGGGGACGCGCCTTAGTTGTGAGCCTATTAGATATTCCCTTTGCCGTCTCTCCCGTCGTTGCAGGCTTGATGATTGTGCTGCTTTACGGACGGAGTGGTTGGTTTGGCCCCTTCTTGCAGGGAGCAAATATTCAAGTGATTTTTGCCCTACCTGCAATGGTGCTAGCAAGTGCGTTTATCTCTATGCCGTTTGTTGCTCGCGAAGTCATTCCAGTTTTAGAAGAAGTGGGTTCTGAGCAAGAAGAAGCGGCAAAAACTTTAGGAGCGAACAACTGGCAAATTTTCTGGCGTGTCACCCTGCCTAATATCCGTTGGGGGCTTTTGTATGGTGTGATTTTAACCAATGCCAGAGTTATGGGGGAGTTCGGTGCTGTATCAGTTGTCTCTGGCAACATCATTGGTAGAACCCAAACCCTACCGCTGTTTGTGGAAGAAAACTATAAACAATACCTAACGCAATCTGCCTTTTCCGCCGCTGTGCTGCTTGCAGGACTTGCCTTTGTAACGTTAGTACTCAAAGAAATCCTCGAACGTAAAACCCGAATTGAGGAGGTTGAATAGAAGTTGCTATGACCCTTAACAATCCCGAAAAATTACATGAAGAGCCCCTAGTTGCATCGTCATTAACTCAGAATGATCAAGGAGCCGACAGACCGACTCAAACTCGCATCCGCATCCGCATTCCGAAAGAATACAACGACGAACCTATTATTTCACGGCTAGTTTCTCACCACGGTGTCACGGTCAATATCGCAGCGGCTCTGTTAGGGGCAAATGCACGCGATGACGGCTGGTTTGATCTAGAGCTACGAGGATCAAACCGCCAAATTCAAAGCGCGTTGATCTACTTAGATGAAATGGATTTGGAGACTTGGAGGGGAGCTAATTCAGAAGAAGATGGTTGGTAAGCCCTGTTGCTTTTAACCATTTCTTCTAACTATTAACCTTTACCTACTTCAAGCCATATTGCTTTCAATTGCCCAACGTGCTAACTCCGTTCGGTTATGAAGTCCTGTTTTACCTAGCATGTTAGAAACATGGCTCTCAATGGTTCGTTGACTGACATTGAGTTTCTCGGCGATTTCACGATTTGCCATGCCTCGGGCAACAAATTGCACGACTTTCAACTCAGTTGGCGTCAACTCAACATCAGCAGGAACCTGAAGTTTTGGCCCGCTATCTGCACCTGTGCCAGAGTGATGAATTAGACGGCTAGCCTGCTTTAGGGATGACTCGACTTGGGCAACTAGTTCTTCCGGTTCAAAGGGTTTGACCATGTAAACATCAGCCCCTGTACTCAGCCCTTTAACTCGGTCTTGACTTTGACCTTTGGCAGAGAGAAATAGCACGGGAATCCAGCTGGTTTTCTGGTCTTGTCGGACATGTTCTACCAGAGCATAACCATCCATCTCCGGCATCATCACATCACAAATGATCATGTCGGGGACTTCTTGCTCTAAGACTAAGAGTGCTTCCCGACCATTCTCAGCCGTGATCACTTCGTACCCACGAAACTCTAAATAATCCTTGACTAGCAAGATGAGATTGGGGTCGTCATCAATCAGCAGCAGTCGCTTATTCTCTTGGACACCGTTTTCTTTCATACTATGACACTCATCATGCCTTGCTTGCTGAAAATTAGCTAATTGCCTTCTATGTATTATCCACGAGATCATTACTCGTTACTAACTTTACCGCTACTCAGTGAGTTCACACAGGAAAGATGTAATTTTTCCTTACTTTGGAGAGCAAAATGGGCAGAGGGTTTCACTGAGGACAGTCTCGTAAATCCTAGAACTTACGTAGGCGATGTAGGTCTTATGCTAGTGTACTGAGTTTAAAAAAACTTATGCTAAAGCCGTCATATAGCTTAAAAGGCTCTTAATCCTGGCGATCGCTTTTTTGGTCTAACTTCCGGTGAATAATTACCGGAAAATTCGGTCGTGCATCCCTAAGGATTAGCGGGTTTTGTATCCTGTTCTCCCGGAGTGTCTGAGCTTGGTGCGGCGTCTTTCTTTGCCTGATCAGCCGCGTTAACAGGAAGACACTCCGGTTGGGGTAAAGGATGAACCAAAAAGGCATATTCCTCTACAACGTTGTTACCGATGAGATGCTCTTGAATGATTTGCTCGATGACGTCGGGAGTGGCATGGCGATACCAGACCCCATCGGGATAGACGACTAAAATTGGCCCTGCTGTGCAAACACGCAGACAGTTCGCTTTGGTGCGGAAGACACAGCTAGGACGCTCGTTGGTTGGTTGGTCGAGTTTCAGTTCCTTGAGGCGTTTTTTTAGGTAGTTCCAGGCTTCGATGCTGCTTTCTTTGGTGCAACATTTAGCCACAGTCTGGTCAGCACAGATGAAAACGTGTCGTTGAATTCGATCGAGTTTTAGGCTTTGTACGCTGAGTGTTAAATCGTCTGGCTTACTTTCCGCTGTCACGTTTGGTGTGGCTTCTGAGTTAACGGCGTTTTGGGAAAGGGTTAGGGCTGGGGCTTGGCGATCGCTTTTTTCTGCTGGCATTGTACCTATAGTTCTGTGAAAGCTAGCTGGCTGTCTTTGCGCCGCTATCATACATAAGTTCGGGAACCCGTACCCATGATTTTGTTGCGCTCACTGGCTTATTTTAGATAAATTAGCACTCAGGGGTTGAGAGTGCTAACTTAACTCCTACAGTAGATGAAGTGGAGAGAAATGTATGGCAGCTGTAACTCTAAGTGTTTCAACCGTTAAACCATTAGGCGATCGCGTTTTCGTAAAAGTAAGCGCCGCTGAAGAAAAAACTGCTGGTGGAATCTTGCTACCAGACAATGCTAAAGAAAAACCCCAAATTGGTGAAATCGTCTCCGTTGGCCCTGGAAAGCGCAACGATGATGGGTCTCGTCAAGAGCCAGAAGTGAAAGTTGGCGACAAGGTTCTTTACTCCAAGTATGCGGGTACTGACGTCAAGCTAGGCAATGAAGAGTACGTTCTACTTTCTGAAAAAGATATTCTTGCCGTCGTTTCCTAGTTTTTAGTTTAAGTTTTTGGTTTTTAAAACTAAAAACCTGTAATTAATTAACCCGTAACTCACCACATAACCACTCACACCAACAAACAACTAATATGGCTAAACGCATCATTTACAACGAGAATGCTCGTCGCGCCCTCGAAAGAGGTATGGATATCCTAGCGGAAGCCGTTGCTGTTACCCTTGGCCCTAAAGGTCGCAACGTTGTTTTAGAGAAGAAATTCGGTGCGCCGCAGATTGTTAATGACGGCGTCACCATTGCTAAAGAAATCGAACTAGAAGACAACGTCGAAAACACTGGCGTTGCTTTGATTCGTCAAGCCGCTTCTAAGACCAACGATGCGGCGGGTGACGGTACCACAACCGCAACCGTGCTGGCACATGCCATGGTCAAAGAAGGCTTGCGGAACGTCGCGGCTGGTGCCAATGCTATCTCCCTGAAGCGCGGTATTGACAAAGCCACAGGCTTCTTGGTGGAAAGAATTGCTGAACACGCCAAGCAAATCGAAGATTCTAAAGCGATCGCCCAAGTCGGTGCTATCTCTGCCGGGAACGACGATGAAGTCGGTCAGATGATCGCCGATGCGATGGACAAAGTCGGTAAAGAAGGCGTCATCTCCCTAGAAGAAGGGAAGTCGATGACCACCGAGCTGGAAATCACCGAAGGGATGCGCTTTGACAAAGGCTACATCTCTCCTTACTTCGCCACTGATATGGAGCGGATGGAAGCCGTCTTTGATGAGCCTTTCATCTTAATCACCGATAAGAAAATTACCCTGGTACAAGACCTTGTACCCGTGCTAGAGCAGGTGGCTCGTTCCGGTCGTCCCTTAGTGATTATTGCTGAGGACATCGAGAAAGAAGCCCTAGCTACCCTAGTAGTCAACCGTCTGCGTGGTGTGCTGAACGTCGCCGCAGTTAAGTCTCCTGGATTTGGCGATCGCCGTAAAGCGATGCTGGAAGACATTGCTGTCCTCACTGGTGGTCAACTGATCACCGAAGATGCAGGTCTGAAGCTGGACAATACCAAGCTAGAAATGCTGGGTAAAGCCCGTCGCATCACCCTAACCAAAGACAACACCACCATCGTCGCCGAAGGCAACGAGAAAGAGGTTAAGAGCCGTTGTGAGCTGCTCCGTCGTCAAATCGAAGAAACTGACTCTTCTTACGACAAAGAGAAGCTGCAAGAGCGCTTGGCTAAACTGGCTGGCGGTGTCGCTGTAGTCAAAGTTGGTGCGGCTACCGAAACCGAGATGAAAGACCGCAAGCTGCGCTTGGAAGATGCTATCAACGCTACCAAAGCAGCCGTTGAAGAAGGTATTGTCCCCGGTGGTGGTACAACCCTGGCTCACCTTTCTCCTCAGTTGGAAACTTGGGCAAACGAGAATCTGAAAAATGAAGCTCTAACGGGTGCGTTGATCGTCGCTCGTGCCTTGGCTGCACCTCTGAAGCGAATTGCTGAGAATGCTGGTCAAAACGGTGCTGTTATTGCTGAACGGGTGAAGGAAAAAGACTTCAACGTCGGCTACAACGCAGCTACCAACGAGTTCGTTGATATGTTTGAAGCTGGTATCGTTGACCCTGCTAAGGTGACTCGTTCTGCTCTGCAAAACGCGGCATCTATCGCTGGTATGGTGCTAACCACCGAGTGCATCGTTGTGGATAAGCCTGAGCCGAAGGATGGCGCTGCTGGCGCTGGTGCTGGCATGGGCGGTGACTTCGACTACTAATTCTCTACTAGGGCGAGCAATGTTCGCCTAATTACTGAAATAGCTGTTTCCTGGTGGAGACAGCTATTTTTTTTGTTTTTAATCCTGCACAAATAAAAAAAGATTGGGCATACAAGTTCACCAGATTGACTCGCTCCCTCCTAGGAAATTGGTGATGCAGCACGAAGCCACCCTTCCTTCCATCCCCTCCCTACTCCGCAATAGCAATGCGCTTCGCTGTTGCTGCACTGGGTTAGAGGAAGGGAATTCCTGGTGAGTCACGGTTAAGAGGCTATTTATAAAGTAAATCTAAAGAGGAGCAAAGAGGTTAAACACTAACGATAGGATGCTGACAAGAAACAAAGATAAGCGCAGGCGTGGTGTAATCCTGACATCACAGGGATTTCAGAAGTTACAGACCGCAATATCTAAAGCAGAATTTTTTGAAAACTCCGGCAATCGGTATACTCTCGAAGATATGAGCGATCGCACGGGCTTGGTTGTGAATACTCTGATGAAGGTATATGCCTGCGAAGCTAGGGTTGATAAGAAAACCCTAAAAAGCTGCTTCAGTGCTTTTAATTTGACTTTAAAGCCAACTGATTATTTCCGGGTCTCTCCTCAGATAGAGGAGGTTGAGGTATCAGACAATACACAGCCAGAGAAAGCTATAGAGCTGGAATTACCGGGTGGTCAAGTACCTCTGGATTCATCCTTTTATGTGGAGCGTCCCCCGATAGAGTCTGAGTGTTACAAGACAATTTTACAATCGGGGGCGCTCATCCGGCTCAAAGCTCCCAGACGGATGGGGAAAACTTCGCTAATGTCGAGGATTCTCGATCAAGGCGCAAATCTTGGCTTACGAACGGTGTCTTTAAGCTTTCAGTTAGCCGATGGAAAGATTTTCCAAGATTTGGAGCTATTCTTACGATGGTTCTGCGCTAACGTGAGCCTAGGTTTGCAACTCCCTAATCAGCTAGGGGACTATTGGGATGAGGCTTTTGGGAGTATTGTTAGCTGCAAGATGTACTTTGAGCAGTATTTGCTAGCCTCAATCGCCCAGCCTCTGGTGCTAGGTTTAGATGATGTCGATCGCTTGTTCTCCTATCCTGACTTGGCGAGTGATTTTTTTGGACTTTTGCGAACCTGGCATGAGGAGGCAAAGAATCGGGAAATTTGGCGAAAACTCCGGTTAGTTGTGGTATGCTCTACCGAAATTTATATCTCGCTGAGTGCCAATAAATCAGACTTAAATGTGGGGCTACCGATTGAGCTGCCGCCATTCACAAGCGAACAGGTGCAAGATTTGGCTCGACGGCATGAACTGGATTGGTCAGATGAGGAGGCACAGCAACTGACGGATTTCGTGGGTGGGAATCCCTTTTTAGTTCGGGTTGGACTATATCACATTGGACGTGGGGATGTCCATCTCAAGCAGGTGTGGCAAACGTCCTCTACAACAGGGGGAATTTATAGCAATCACTTACAACGACAATTATGGAACCTGCAACAAGAGCCTTCGTTGGCAGCAGCGTTTGGTGAGGTGGTGAGGAGCAAGGCACCTGTGGAGTTGGATTTGGTGGAGGCGTTTAAGTTGCAAAGTATGGGGTTGGTGCATCTTGTAGGCGATCGGGCGACGGTGAGTTGCCAGTTGTACGTGAGGTATTTTCGCGATCGCATAGCGAGCTAATTTATTGGTTTAATGACTTTCGATATATTGAAGGAGGAATTTGTCCGATGGATTCACTAAAACTTCTGTATCGGGACATGAACGAAAAAGTGCTGGAAGATTAGGCTAACTTTTTGGGTGGCGACGAAGAAGTCCAAGTGGAATTAGTACGGGAGCTGTCTTCGCGTTGGCGTAGCCGTATAGCAGGAGACTCGCTACCTTTTGGTGGAAACGGGATGGCAACAGGGTTATCGTATCTATGGAACTTTGTTACATTACACATCGATATTATCGAGCGCTTGCTCGCTCATTGCTGCATGATGGCTTATATAAAGGAATTGCTGTAGATGAGAGTTGCGGCGGGAATCCCTAAACAGCAGATTTTTTTGAGCTAAAGAAGCCTCGAACAACGATTTCTGACAGAGGAAAGCGATTTCGTGATAGGTGGAGTGCGATCGCTCCCTCCACTTCTTCAAAGTTGTCTCAATTCAAATAAAAATAGAGGGGTGATCGCGCTTGAGGAATGATGCCAAGGGTGGTAAAGTCAAGACTCAATTAAGGGCGCTCACTTTCCTCGGTAATAAATGTGGGTTTAAGGAGGGGGGGCAAGTTTACGCAGTTATTCCCATTAGTTGTAAATGGGATTGCTCTTTTGGTAGATCTAGCTCTTTACTTTCTTTCCATTCAGTCCATTCTTCTGGTAAAAACGTGATATCAGACTTTGGCACGGGGGAATAGTCTTGCTTGAGGGCGCAAAGGCGGTGGTGTTCGTTGATGTATTTATCGGGTTCGCGAACGTAATCGCCTCGGTGCTTGCGGACTGCCCGTTCGGTTTTCCAGCCTTCGACAATACTTAGAAATCCTCCCGATGAAGCTGCCTTGGCAATTTCGCTGAGTTTTGGCATCATTTCGTTGTAGAGTTGGTTAACTTCATCGCTAGATAGCTTAAATTCCTCTGCCATAGGAGTCCCATGTGCAGTTAAAAACTGCCATGCCAGATGCCGACATAAAGTCGCACTGTTTTTTACCAGTGGATGACTGAGGTTAACATTAACGACATCAGAATGATTGCCGGGTATGGGTAAAAAATGGACGTGTGGCTTGATATGTTCGGGATTGAGGCTATCTGGATTGCCACCTTTGCTATGCTCGCTCTTGGGTGCAAGGAGTTTAATTTCAGTGCGATCTGTGGGTTGAAAGTTACCACCGTCTGCATCTAGGGCGAGAACTGCCAAGTAGTTGCGGACGTTGGGGGGAATGGCTAGCATATCCAGGGTTCTGCTAGTATAGCCGCCTGGTACTGGGTCAATGGCAAAGATATTAACGTTGAGGGTATCTTCAAATACTTCAAAAAGCTTGTTGGCTATTTTTAAACAGGTGACTGCTCCCCGACTCCAACCGATAATGTTGACGGTATCGATGGGTTGGCTCATCTCGAATTTGAGGTGAATGAGCATCCAAACAGCTTTATAGACATTATCATCCCAACCGTTGCCCAAAGCTCTCCCCATTTGTCTCCAGACTTCGGGAGTGTTGCCCATGAAGGATAATTGAAATTCGTCGGCTTGCCTTTCTCCGAACAACCAATATTGTTTGGGTCCTTTGAGCGTGAGTCCACGATTTTGAGATTGTCCTTGACCTTTTTCTATACCCAAAATAGGGTTGAATTTACCGGGATAAGCATGGTGTACTCCGCTTTCAGAATCTTCTGCGGAGACTTCTTCGGAACCTGGCCCTTCGCAGATAAAGTAAGTGGGGTTTTCAGACTCTAACTTGAAGGGATAGGGGTTCTCTTCGGTGCGCTCACCAGTCTGGACGATTCGCGCTTCTCTTCCGATCATTACTATGCTCAATTGGCTAATTAGTTCATTGGGATTGGCGTCGCGATGAAAGTCTGTGCCGTGGTTGAAGATTGTAAAAACATTGTTCGACATGGGAATCATCCTACTTACTTGCTAAAGCGGCTAGCGGACTAATATCCCTCTTCTGTCACTCTCCGGTTTTTCGTAGGATTAGTAATTCCCAAAGACAAGGTATGCTGAGCCATGCGGGGTTGGCGATCGCATTTTGACCAATTTCGTATCTCCAAGAATCTCTACTCAGAAAAAATTGCGCGATCGCTTGCTCCATCTACACTCTAGAATTCAGAAAACGCAAGGCTTTTCGGAGAGTGACAGAAGAGGGATATCAGCTTCCTGTTTGACTCAATTCATTGATTTTTACTTCATACTGATCGATGAATTTCTGCACTTTATCAGATCTTTCCTCAAATTGATCTTCATCAAGCTGATTTTCTGCGTATTGGTTACCGAGATCTTCAAGTTTCTCTCTAAATGAAACCAGAAGATTTGAATAGAGCTGAATATCTTCTAATGCTTCTGATGATGCTGCCTGTTTAAAAGAATACTTCACTTCGTAAATGTAGAAGTATTGATAAATTTGTTCATTATTAAAATACTCCCTTGCTTTGTAAGAATCAGCAACAACAGTGGCAAACAAAGTTATACCAGGAACAATTGGCATAACTTGAGAGTAAGCGGAAAATGTCATAGAAGATTTGTTGCCAAAAGTGTCAAGAATTCCAGTTAAGACTTCAAAAGTTTTACCTGCAATGTAAAGCTCCCTGTTAGCCATCTTTACCACATTTTTTCCAACGTCTTCAGGCTTTTCTATGATAACGCCTTCAGGAGGTTTATTGCCCCCAAAAATTGCTTTAGTAACGCGCTCAATTACAGTTTTTAAGTTATTAAGCGACCAGTCTTTTTCATGCAAAAAATCAACGTTTTTTCCTGAAATAAAGTTTTGTTTGTCCCAGTTGTTCTCCTCGTAGTAACTACTGATTGTTTTGTTCTGTTCCTCCTCGTATGAGTCAGCTCTTTTTCTCAATTCCTCTTCTAGGTATTGAATGTATTGACGATATTTATCTTCCTTGGCTTGCATTTCTTGGATAGTTGGCGAGTGACCCATGAGATTTACCTCAGTTGCACAATCTTGCGTATGATTTAAGATGAACTTACATTGCATCATCCAATCGGACTAAACCACTCAAGTTTTGCATTTTAATATCTCAACTTAAGGATTTCACCTCTTCAATTGACCAAACTCAGTAATATCTTGGGTTTGGGTCATTGTAAAGTTTTCCCATTCGTTAAAGGCAACTCGCCTAACTTGGGAAATTTTTCCTTATCTTTTTAAGGAAGGCTCTAAAGTGTAATCAATCTGAGTTAAGTCCATCGATCGCAATCAGAGCGAGCGCTGCGATGATACCGATGCATCGACACAAAGATAAGCGCAGGCGCGGTGTAATCCTGACAGTTCAGGGATTTCAGAAGTTACAGACAGCAATATCCCAGGCAGAATTGTTTGAAAAGTGCGGCAATCGGCATAATCTCGAAGATATAGTGCATCTACAGAGGCGCGATCGCACGACAGTCAGTTGCCAGTTTTCCGCCCAGTATTTGCGCTCACGCCTCAGTAGCATAAGGCTTCAGGGCGCAGATGCTAGCGGAGATTTCCGCCGAAGATTGCTTATTTGCCGAGGGACGTCCAAATCCTTTCGCTTTGGGCAGGAGGGGTTGCAAAATCTCCCATTCCGCATCGCTTAAGTCACTGGCATAGGGTTGGCGGTTTGGATTGGCAATTTCAGGCAGACGAGACATTTGTCGGACTATCACTCAGCTTGTCCTAGTCTAAAATCGGCTTAAGGCTGATCCCGTGCTACTTCGGTTTTTCTTTATAAATCAGCTCTAAGGCTGTTGATGACGTGGTGGAAAACTGGGCAGTTCAATTGCCGCTAGGGAAGGTCGTTTTTTTGGAGGACGTAAGGGATAAACCACAGGCGAGGGCCAGTTTGATTGGTAAAGCATGGAGTCTTGGGAATAAGCTGATTCATCATCGAGAAAATCTTCATCCTCATACTCTGACTCCAGGTCATTTTCCGCCAGTAACTCAGAGAGGGGAGTTTCCTCACCGTCACTAAAGGGTAAATCCGTGCTAGTGGGTGGGTATAGTGACAAATCCGGGTCATGAGTAATTCCCGACGCCGCCGCGAGGGAGGACATTTCCGCTAGCAATTGCTGCTCCCACTCCTGCTCTGCTGCCAAGCTGCCATCAAATGCTGTCAGTTCTGGCTCGTTGGCGGTAGAGGCATAATAAAATTCCTCTTCAGAGGAACTGGCGTCAAAGTTGTCAAACTCTGTTGTAGTATTCGTGGCAGGGGATTCAGGTAGGGAAAGATCGCTCTCATGAGGAGCGAAATCATCAGCATCGTCTAGGAAATCTGGATCTGCTGACCAAGGTTGAATGGGTGGCGCTTTAGGGAGAGATTGCACCAAAGGGAGTATGTTGGCATTGCTAGGCGCTGGCGAAGCCTCACTGAGCGGTGGGGAGACTTCTAGGCACTTTTCTAGCGCTGCTTTAAATTGCAAGGTTTGACGTTGCTGCCGATGCAGGCGCGTTCTCAGTTCCCGACAGGTATTTGCTGATTGCAAGAGTTGGTGAGATTGTTCATCATAGTGCTGCTGGGTGAGGGCACATTCCCGCTCCATCTGGGCGATGCGTTCTTGGGTGCCTTCTAGCTGCTCAGACAAAGTTTCCACCAAAATTTGCTGACGCTGGGCAGCTTGATGAGAAGATTCTAGTTCGTGGAATAGACGGCTAACTTGCGATTGAGCAGTCTCTAATTCCAGATTTTGTTGAGCAATGAGCAATTCCCGTTCTTGGAAGTGTGCGGCTTGCACCTGTAGCTCGGCGTTGCACTCACTCAATAACTGTTCTAGTTGAGTGACTTGAGTGAGCAATTGTCGGTTGCGTTGACGAAGCTTTTGCACAACGGCAAACCAACTCGACTCTTTTTCTGACTGAGCTGTTGCTGGCACAGGGAGTTCGGTGCTACTAAGTAGCTGCCTAAAGTTTTGAGCTGCCATCGCCGGGGGCGGGGTCAGGTCAGAGTCCACAGGCTGTTGTGCGGACGCCTGAGGAGGGTCTGACGCATCGGTGGATTGAATGTCTATCGGTTCCGGAACGGGCGGGTTGTTTGGGGTGTCAGCTTCACTCATGGCTCTTCATCGATGAGGTCACAAATCTCAGGGCAGAGACTAATAAGGGCGATCGCCTCCACGCTGCTAGGATTGGGGTCTATCTAAACAATTGCCGTTCAATGCTTTACCCTGACTTGAGTGTGGGAGAGTAGGTTTTAACATCTCGTCCCTCAGCTAATCGAAAGTAGTGAGCAATTATTCCTCAGACCACAAATTCTTAGCTAAACAGACTTTAGCAGACTGTACCCTTTGAGACGAGTAGGAGCACCTTTTATCAATGGTTTATTTTCCCTACTCATGTCTGCTCAACCCACATTGACTTAAGATAAAGCGCTGATTAATGAATCTCGATGCATTAAGGCTCGGTCTACTAAGGACTGAATTTGGGTGCTAGTGAGGGAGTCGCCATTGGTGTAGTGTTCTAGCCAAGCTTGACTGATGATGTTAGACGAGTTTGGTAATTGATCTAACTCCCAGCCGGGTAAATTTAGCTCCTGCATTAATTGGGTCACTTTGGGGTCGTAGCTTAGAGCGATGCAGCGACACTCGGCAGCGGCTGCCATAATCAAGCTGTGGTAGCGCATTCCGATCGCCATTTCCACCCCGCGAAATAATCCTTTTAATTTTTTGGGGTCTTCTAGGGTAAAAATTTTACTGGCACCTGTAAGTTGAGACTGAATCGATTCGGCGATCGCTAAATCTTGAGTGGCTTGAAATGGCACGAGCAAGATGCAGGTATTCGTCGCTTTTTGGAAGTCAACCAAAGCTCGAGTCAAGTTAGCGAGGCGTTGCGGCGTCAAGAGAGGATGCGATCGCAACGTCACGGCTACCCTAGGAGCAGGTAAATCCCACAACCCTTCTACTGGGGTACTATCCAACGCCCAGACTGGATCGGGAGCCTGGATAAAGGGAATCTGCCACTCGCTGAGGATAGCAGCAGAACCGGAATCGCGCACGCTCACCGCCGTACATCCGCCAAATGACTGCCGCGCCACGCGCTGCGTTAGTTGACGTTTTAGGGGGCCAATCCCCTGCGCCCAGGCGATCGTTTTTAAGCCCATACGCTGGGCTAATCCCATCAAGCCCGCGTAGTAGAGAGGGCTAATGGCACTGGTGGTGTCTTGAATTAAACTGCCGCCACCCCAGATAAACACATCTGAATTTCGCAATGCTCTAATGACAGGAAACGCTGACATGCGATCGCAACTCCACACCTTGTAGCGCTTCCGCGTCTGGCTGGGATTTCCTGACAACACCAACGGCGTTACATTCTCCGGTAACATTTGCAACAGCGACGCCAGTAGCGCCTCGTCGCCGCCATTGCCTTTGCCGTAATATCCGCAACAAACTGCTCGAATTTCCCCCATCTAGAAACTTTATCAGCTTTCGCACCCAGGAGTAGCATGGGAAGATAGGGAGATAGGGAGCAGGGGAGCAGGGGAGCAGGGGAGCAGGGGAGCAGGGGAGCAGGGGAGCAGGGGAGATAGGAAGAACCTCTTACCTCTCACCCTTCACACTAGCCTCCGGCAACGGCTTCGCCGAACATACTTCATCCTTTCTTCCCTACACAGGACTCCCTTCATACTTCATCCTTCATACTTCATACTTTTTCCAACTATGCACGCTCTTTCAATTCCTACCTGGATGATCCACATTTCCAGCGTCATCGAATGGATTGCCGCCATCTGGTTGATTTGGACTTATGGTGAAGTGACGCAAAACCGCGCTTGGTGGGGTTTATCCTTCGCCATGCTTCCCGCCTTAGTTGGTGCTATGTGTGCTTGTACCTGGCACTTTTTCGATAACCCTACCTCTCTAAATTGGCTCGTCACGCTACAAGCGACAATGACGGTGGTGGGTAACTGTACCTTGTGTATCGCCGCTTGGTGGATTTGGCGTACAGCCAAACGCCCGAAGATAGACAAGTCTATACCTACTAGCCCTCAAATTGCTGATTCTGCTACAGAATAATGATTTCTAAAGATACGCTGTTTGCTATTTCCCTGTTTCCCTACCTGGGGTTTTTGTGGTTTCTGACTCGTTCGGGGCAGATGCCACGTTTAGCGCTGATTGGTTTTTATGCCTTGCTAGTGTTTGTGGCAGTGACTATTCCCGCCGGAATTTATGCCAAGGTGGTGTATAACGAGCAACTAGCAAATATTGATTGGTTGCACGGGGGAGCGGAGATTTTTCTGACGTTTTCTAATATTTTGGTGGTGTTGGGCTTTCGGCAAGCGCTTGTTCAACAGCGAGAGGCATCTGGGAAGTAAAGATTCATGACATTTGTAATGAATTGGCGTCTGGGCGATCGCTTTTTCCGGGTATCTAATTTTCTCATTTGGCAGCAAGCTAGCAGTTAGTCAGGCAAAATTAAAGTTAAGTTGTCCGATCGCCTATATAGAATGAGCTACTGCCTCAACTCAAGCTGTCCATCACCCCACAATCCGACGGGGACGAATTTCTGTAACACTTGTGGTGCAAAATTACTGCTCAAAGAACGCTACAGGGCCATCAAACCGATTGGACAGGGGGGCTTTGGCAAAACCTTCTTAGCAGTAGACGAAGATAAACCGTCTCAACCTCGCTGTGTCATCAAGCAATTTTTTCCGCAAGCCCAAGGTACAAACACCGTACAAAAAGCAGCGGAATTATTTACCCAGGAAGCGGTACGACTTGATGAGCTAGGGAAACATCCTCAAATTCCCGAACTTTTGGCGTACTTTTCTTTAAATAACCAGCAGTATTTAGTGCAGGAGTTTATTGACGGAAGAGACTTAGCCCAGGAATTAGCAAATATTGGTGTATTTAATGAAACGCAAATTCGGCAAGTTTTAAATAATTTATTACCTGTACTGCAATTTGTCCACGAGCATCAGGTGATTCACCGGGACATTAAGCCAGAAAACATTATTCAAAGAAATCGAGACAAACAACTGGTGCTAGTTGATTTCGGAGCCTCAAAAGTGGCAACAAGTGCTACTTTGGGACGAACCGGAACCGTAATTGGTAGTGCTGGCTACGTCGCCCCCGAACAAGGCATTGGTAAAGCTGTTTTTGCTAGCGATCTCTACAGTCTAGGTGTTACCTGCATTCACTTATTAACCCAGCTTCACCCCTTTGAACTCTTCGATGTTAATGAAGGAGTTTGGGTGTGGCGAAAGTTTTTGAAAAATCCTGTTAATAATCAACTCGGTCGCATCCTAGATAAACTTCTAGAAGGGGCAACAAATCGACGTTATCAAACCGCTGCTGATGTCTTCAAAGACTTAAATCCTTCTTCCGCCCCAGCCGCCCCCACGGTAAAAGCCAAAAAACAACAACCACCACCCAATTCGCCAGCAACGCCCCCAAAAACGCGCAGCATTATTGATGACGAATTAGCAGAACTCAAGTCTCAAATTTTAGGCAATCCGACACCTAAAAATCCCAGCCAAAAACCAGCCTCCCCCACACCACCCAAGGCATCCCAATCTAAAAGTCAAATTGATCTGGAATTAGAAGAACTCAAATCCCAATTTCTCGGCTCTCCTAACCAGAAAAAACCTCCTTCCCAGATATAATACTGAGTGGCGTTCATCAGGGTGTAGCTTGGTTGGATGGGGTGATGAGGGTTTTATAAATAAACCACACCAGGCACACCAGAACGCAGAGGGAAGAGAAGGAGAGGGGATGGGAAGATGAGGTGATAAGGAGAAGCGAACCATAAGCTCTTACCCCTCATACTTCATCCTTTCTCCCCCACTCAGGACTCAGGACTCACCGACTCAGGACTTTGCTATAACATCAACTCTTAACTAAAGAAGATGCACGCGCAGAGAAACCTGCGGCATTCAGAGCGGCGATCGCGGCTCTATAATCTTGTACCCAGTACTTTGAGTCAAAACGCACATGCTGCTGATTTGAGGCGGCTATTCGTGCCAATACGGGGACTTTGGCGTGATTTTTTTCCCCGGTGTGCTGTTGCAAAATTGTTTTCAAGTGCTTTAGCTCTTGGTCGTTTACCCGTTGCGGCGTCAGTTCGACCATCACCATTTGTAGTCCATCAATCACCTCTGCATCCTCGATGATCATCTGAACTTGCTCATCTTTGCGGTCTACTTTCCCCCAGACAATCAACCGAGCATCCGCTTGAATTAGGGAGCCGATGCGATCGTAACTTTGCGGGAAGACTACACCTTCAGCTTGACCTGTTAAATCTTCCATCTGCACGATCGCCATCGGGTCGCCTTTTTTGGTGATGATCGGCTTTACGGCTGTCAGCATGACGATCGCGCTAATCAGATTTCGTTTTTTCTGGTCTTCTAGATCGCTGAGGTTAATGGGAGATAAAACTTTGGCGACTTGACGCGTCGATTTTAGTGGGTGATCGGAGACATAGAATCCTAGCAGTTCTTTTTCCAGACGTAATTTTTCCTGAGGAGAGAAATCGGCAACGCTGGTAGCTTTGGGAGCAGATTCCCAGGCGGAGTTGCTGTCATTTTCAGACGCCGCCGTATCTTTTCCTAGCAAGTCAAAGATATTAATCTGACCACTATCTCGGTCTTTAGCACGGCTTTGTCCCCAATTGATCACAGGCTCGAGGTTATGGATCAGTTGGTTGCGGTTCGACTCGATACTATCAAAGGCTCCACTGTGGATTAAGGCTTCTAAAGCACGGCGGTTAACCGTCTGCAAATCGACGCGATCGCATAAATCCGCCAGCGCTTGAAACTTACCACCCTGCTGGCGTGCTTCCAAAATACATTCAATCGCCCCTTGTCCCAAATTTCGGATCGCCGACATCCCAAACAAAATCTTGTCTCCCACCGGAGTAAAATCTACCTCTGAGCGATTAATATCCGGCTGCTCGACTTCAATCCCCATACTCGAACAGGTAGCAATGTACCTTTGCACTTTGTCCTGATTGCCGCTATTGGCTGTCAATAGCGCCGCCATATATTCAACGGGGTAATTTGCTTTTAGATAAGCGGTTTGATAGGTGACATATCCATAAGCCGTTGAATGGGATTTGTTAAAGCAGTACTCAGCGAACAGAATCATCTGTTCAAATAGATCTTCCGCAATTCGTTTATGTACCCCATTTTTAGCCGCACCATCAATAAAAGTTTCTCGATGTTTCTGCATCTCTGAAACCTTCTTTTTACCCATAGCTCTCCTCAAAAGATCGGCTTGACCTAGAGAATAATTTGCTAAATCTTGAGCCATCTTCATGATTTGCTCTTGATAGCAAAGCGTGCCATAGGTTTCATTCAGAATTGGTTC
The DNA here is from genome assembly GCA_019359445.1 of Kastovskya adunca ATA6-11-RM4. GTDB lineage: Bacteria > Cyanobacteriota > Cyanobacteriia > Cyanobacteriales > Coleofasciculaceae > Kastovskya > Kastovskya adunca. The sequence continues at coordinate 128,923 of JAHHHJ010000013.1, forward strand.
GAGGAGAGGGTGTTGGTACTCAACTTTTTCTCGCCCGTGCTTGCGGTTAATAAACTTGGGAATCAGTCCGGCATCCAAGGGGCCAGGGCGATACAATGCCAAAATAGAGGAGATATCTTCAATACTAGAGGGCTTCAAATCTCGAACAATCTGCCGCATTCCTGAAGACTCTAGTTGAAAGACTCCTTCTAATTCTCCTTCTTCTAGGAGTTTGTAAGTGTTTTTGATATCTTGAGGTATTTTCTTCACTTCCCCCTTAGATAGAATGTGAAAAGCTCGTCTTTCATCCAAGGGAAGTTGGTCTAAATCTAAGTCAATATTCCGGTTTTTTATGACTAGTTCAGCCGTTTTTTGAATCGTTGTGAGATTCTTTAATCCTAGAAAATCCATTTTTAGGAGTCCTAAAGATTCTAGATCCTCCATGAAATATTGAGTAATGACAGCACCGTCATTATTCACTTGCAAAGGAACAATCTCATCTAATGGCTCTTTGGAAATGACAACACCAGCGGCGTGAACGCCAAAGGTTTTGTTGGTTCCCTCAATTCGCATTGCCATATCAATCCAGTGCTGAACCTGAGGGTCTTTTTCGTATTTTTCTTTAAATTCAGGTGCTGGGGTTTTGTCGGAAATCATCACTGAGAGTTTCGTCGGTTTCCCCCGAACAACGGGAATTAATTTTGCCATTTGGTCAGATTCCCGATAGGGAATATCTAACACTCTAGCCACATCTTTTAAGACAGCTTTAGAAGTAAGACGGTTGAAGGTAATAATTTGGGCAACGCGGTCTTTGCCGTACTTGCGAGTTACGTATTCAATGACTTCATCCCGTCGTTCGATACAAAAATCTGTATCAATATCCGGCATTGATTTTCGTTCGGGATTTAAGAAACGCTCGAAAAGTAATCCATGATGAACGGGATCAATATTAGTGATTTTGAGGGCATAAGCGACGAGAGAACCTGCTGCTGAACCTCTACCAGGGCCAACAGGAATACCATTATCTCTGGCGTATTTAATGTAGTCCCAAACAACTAGAAAGTAGGTGGAAAACCCCATCTGTTGCATCATTTTCAGCTCGTACTCAAGCCGCTCTTTGTAGCCTGAGTTGAGGTCTGCACGAGAGCGGCAACGGAAGCGCTGCAACAGCCCTTCCCAGGTGACTTCTTCGAGGTAAGTGTCTGCTGTGTGTCCACTGGGAACTGGATAATCAGGGATGCGGGGTTCCCCCATGATTTCGTAGGGTTTGACTTTGTCGGCGACTTCTAGGGTGTTAGCGATCGCCTCTTGAATCACCTCATCCGGTAAATGATCGCAAAACAGTTGCGCCATCTCCTCAGCGGACTTGAGATACTCTGTCCCGCTGTAGCGCATCCGCTTATCTTCTGTGATCAGTTTCTTTGTTTGAATGCACAACAAAGCGTCGTGGGCTTCTACGTCGTAGCAGGAAATAAAGTGCGAATCATTCGTTGCGATCAGTTTGATGTCTAGTTCGCGGGCAATTTTAACAATTTCGACATTAACTACGCGGTCTTCAATCGAACCGTGGTCTTGAATTTCCAGGTAGTAATCATCACCAAAAATATTCTTGTACCACTGGGCAACCTCACGGGCAAGTGCCATATCGCCTTTCAAGATTGCCTGGGGCACTTCACCGCCAAGACAGGCGCTAGTAACGATCAAGCCTTCGCGGTACTGTTCAAGGAGTTCTTTGTTGACGCAGGGACGGGCAAATATGCCATTCCCTTGAAAGCCTTTGAGGTGAGAAATTGTGGTGATTTTAACGAGGTTTTTATAACCTTGAGTATTTTTCGCTAAAACTACCTGGTGGTATTTGCGACAACGCGTCTTCTTTTCGATATCGCCGTTGATTACATACATTTCGTTGCCGATGATCGGCTTGACATTGCGGCTGCGACAGACTTTAATCAGCTCGATCGCACCGTACATGACGCCGTGATCCGTAAGGGCGATCGCGGGCATTCCCAACTCCACGGCGCGATCCACCAAGGCTGGCAACTGAGACGCACCATCTAGCAGGCTGTAGTCACTGTGAATGTGGAGACCAACAAAAGACATAGGGCAATGAGAGAGCGCTTTGGGTTATGAGATTAGCAGCTTACTTATATAGTGCTAACACTAACCGAAGTATCTGAGGTAATATCAACTAACCAACTGAAATGTCCTGCCATCCGGATGTAATTTACCTAGCCTCTACACCACATCCTTGTCTCTACGTAAGTCCTGCTGATTGTCGCGAATATTTCAGGATTAAGGATGGAACAGTGTATATATTTATATGGATGCTCTTGGTTGTAGCCCTCATATGAATATGTCCAAGGAATTTTGCTTTTGTACTTTGGCTGTAGGCAATAGGTACCGAACCCATGCACAGATGCTAGCAAAGGATATTCAACAATATTCACCAGCTACCACCTTCGTAGTTCTAACCGATCGACCTACTGATTTTCAGGAATACTCTCACGTTCTTGCATTCAAACATCGGCTTCAAAGCATTAAAGGGTATCATGATAAGCGTTTTGCCCTTGCCAAAGCTCTGACATTGTTTGATACCTGCATATTTTTAGATTCTGATATGCGAATCATTGATTTTGTACCAACAGACATGGAGTGGCTTCCTGGAATTACAGCAAGAACTGGCTGCAACATCTTAAAACACAACGTAGATAGCAATAAGCGTAAAGCACTTTCAGTTATAGAAGAAGTGGCACAGAAGTTAGACCTTGATCTCCAGAAAACACAATGGTTTCACGAATTCATGTTTACACTGAGGAAGCAAGCTGGAGCAGAAATTGAGTTTTTAAAGCTTTGGGAGACAATTTCTTACTTCTTTGAGATGCAGGGAGTTTATAGCGGACAGGGGAATGTCATGGGATTGGCGGCTGCTAAAGCAGGGCTGGAAATTAGAATTGAATCGACAGATAGATTCCTTTTCTTTAAAGATAACTTGGAGAAAGAGAGAATTAAAAAAGGGCAATCAAAATTGAAGGAGAAACAGGTTTACTTTGATATACACAAAAAAATTGAATATCCAGAGCGCCCCATTTGGAGAAAAGGGATTGATAAGTTGATTAAAAAAGCAGGATTTATTTATCGATTATCAAGATTAAAAATTTTGGCAAAGCAGGATCACAATTTTCAAAAGCTTTTTGGCGTGGACTAAAACCCAAGGCGATCGCGGAGTATCTAAGGACTCTGTTGTAGGCATCGGCTACTTCGCTATACCAGCTATTTTTTTCTAAATCTTTCATAGTCGGTCAGCAAAGCAATTACTTTAACAGTTGAACGTAGTTGATTAAGTCTGGAAAGAAATTTTTAAAATCCAACTCCAGTTGTTGATAATTGTGGCTAAGTTCTTCTATCGCTTCTCCTAAAGTATTTTTTCTCTTTAGTCTTGCAGATATATTTTGCAATGCTTGTTGAATTCCTGCTAACTCTCTGTAGGAAACCAATAAATTGTTGTTAATAATTCTCGGCAAAACTAGTTGCATTTTAGGGGGAAGTACAGATTCGTTACTTTGCAAGATTATATAAACCTGTGTTGCAAATTTTTGTAATGGTATAGAAGAATAGGTTGACCAATTCTTAGCAAGAAAATGATCGTAAAAGATATCAACTAAAACGCCAGCATAACGTCGATTAGGGACGCTAATTAGCGCTTTACTTTGTTTGACCACTGGATGGGAATCTGTATAACTGTCAACTTTTCGATGTAAGCTGATTCCTTTTTGAATCTCCTGAGAGTAGTTCTCAACTTTTTGACCTTTGAGAAAATCCCCCAGAAGATTACCAAGAATAGATTCCGGTGAATCTTCTGCGAGATAGAGATGTGCTAGGTAGTTCATGCTGGGGATTTATGCTCAAATTTTGGTGGGGTAGACAGCTATATATCTTAAACAAACCATACGTGAAGGAGAGATCCCCGACTTCTTAAAGAAGTCGGGGATCTGAACCGCTAGATCTAATGCGCTAGCAATCTCTTTCTCTTCGCCACCACGCTCTTACTAGACGAATGTCTTCGTAACTGTAACTTTCTCCTAGATGTTCGCGAAGGTTTTTGAGGGAGTCGGCACCAATAGTTTGAATCGCTTTTAAGATGGGTTTTTGTTGTTCTGGTAATACTAATTGATTGAGGTCGATTGGCTGTTTCATCTCAATTAGTTCGCTTAAATGGGTGATGATGGTGCTGGTAGTAAAGCCGCGCTTTTGGGCAATTTCTTCAATATTTAAGCCTTGTTGGTAAAGTTGCAGCGTTGCCATCTGGGTATCTGAAGGGAGGGGAACGGGGAGTTGTTGTTCCTGGCAAAAGCCGCGAATTTCTGAGAGAAATTTATCGCCGTATTGCGTGAGTTTGTGAGTGCCGACGCCGGAGATTTGGGCGAATTCCTCTAAGGTTTGGGGTTGCTGCTGTGCCATTAGTTTCAGGCTGGAATCGGCAAAGACGACGTAAGGGGGTACAGATTGGGCGTCGGCTATTTGTTTGCGTAATTTGCGTAATCGCTCAAAGAGGATTTCGGCTTCAGCGGAGCGGGGGTTAATATCGAAGGCTTTAGCGGCGGGGGCTTGGGTGACAGCGATGTGGACTGAACGTTGCTTGCGTAGTACTTCCCAACTGAGTTTGTTTAGTTTTAGTACTCGATAGCCATCGGTGGTTTCGTCTACTAAGCCTTGATGTAGAAGCGATCGCACTAACATTTTCCAAGCATCAATGCTTTTATCTTGCCCTATTCCGTAGGTAGAAAGCAGGTGATGCCCGTACTGCTCAATCTTCTGCTTTTTTGAACCCCGTAGCACATCAATAATATGAGTTGCCCCGAAGCGTTCTTGGCAACGAGCAACACAAGAGAGAAACTTTTGCGCCTCAATTGTCCAATCTTCTACAGGTTTGGGAGAACGGCAATTATCGCAATTACCGCAGTTTCCTTGGAAGCGTTCGCCGAAGTATCGAAGTTGAATGGTACGGCGGCAATCTGTTCCCTCGGCGTAATCCAACACCTGACGCAACTGTTGACGGGCAACTCGCTGCTCTTTGGGATTGGGTTTTTGCTCGATCAGGTAGTCAATGGTGCGGATATCAGCCGCGCTGAATAAGAGAGTGCAGTTAGCCAGTTCGCCATCTCGCCCTGCACGCCCGGATTCTTGATAATAACTTTCTAGGTTGCGGGGTAAGTCGTAGTGGATGACGAAACGCACATCCGGTTTGTTGATCCCCATACCAAAGGCGATCGTGGCTACCATCACCTGTACGTCATCGCGGGTGAAACGGGTTTGATTGTCTGCCCTGTCGGCGTCATTCATCCCGGCATGATAAGGTAGAGCGTCAATGCCATCTTGCTGTAAGCGGGAGGCAACTTCATCAACCTTGCGACGCGACAAACAGTAGACAATACCGGAGCCGTTTTGAGAACGGATTTGTTTTAAAAGTTGGTTGTAGCTTTGGCGTTGCTTAGGTTGAACGTCGTAGTAAAGGTTCGGGCGGTTGAAACTAGCGATATGAATTCCAGGCGATCGCAGGGTAAGCTGCTGAAGGATGTCTTGTTGCACGCGCTTGGTGGCGGTGGCGGTGAGGGCAAGAATGGGTATATCGGGGTAACGCTGACGCAGTTGTCGCAGTTGTCGATATTCTGGGCGAAAGTCATGTCCCCACTCGGAAACACAATGAGCTTCATCAATCGCAAAGGCGGAAATGCCAATCCGCGATCGCAAAGTCTCTAAAAATGGCAGAAATCTCTCTCCCAATAAGCGTTCTGGAGCAACATAGAGCAGCTTAATCTTGCCATCTAAAATAGCGGCTTCGCGCGATCGCACTTGCTCATAACTCAGGCTGCTATTGAGAAACGTTGCCCCAATGCCATTATCTTGCAATGCACAGACTTGGTCTTGCATCAGCGCAATCAGCGGCGATACTACCACCGTCAATCCAGGCTTCAACAAGGCTGGTAACTGGAAGCACAAAGACTTTCCGCCCCCTGTGGGCATAATAATCAGCAAGTCCCGATTTTGAAGTGCTTCTTCAACAATCTGTTGCTGCCCTGGGCGGAACGTATCATATCCAAAGAAGTGTTTAAGTGCTTCTTCCAGGGAGTGCAACTGGTACATAGTTACTCTGCTTTGTGCTGCTGATCGTACAATGATTGTAAGATCTCCATTTACCATGTCAGTCGATTAACTGCAGTTTTTTGAGGGTGTTTGATTCTGGCGATAGATCTTCATCGCTCTTCTGAACTTCTCTTAAACCCTATGGCTCTAATGCAAGCCTCCTGCTAAAAAGAATGCAATTTCTCCTGTCACAATCTAAGATTGTGACAGGAGAAATTGACCCACATTGGCACGCAACCTTTAAATTTTTTTTGTAGATCCACCATAAGTATTATGCAGTCCTACGATTGGCTCGATCATGTTGTTGCTGAACTTGGTGCCTTATGCTTTGCAGATGATCAGCTCAAGGCTGAAATTCATACGCTCAAAGCAGAAGTTGAGGAACTCAAAGCTCGATCTACAAACATAGAGGTTGACTTAGAGGAAATGAAGTCTGAAACTGCCCAGCTCAAAATAGCGATTACTGAAGCGTGGGAAAATGCTGCTCAACTTAAAGCTGAGTCACTTCGAGTCAGAGCGAATGCACTTCGCACCAGAGTTGACTCGGCTCAGAAAAGAGAGCAGCGTGCTCAGCTCAGAACTAGGCAAAATTTCGACTAATTTTTCTGTACTAGAAATTCTCGGTGTAGAGGACAGAACAACATCAGTAAGCCATTGTGATGTGCCGCTTATTACATTAATGCAGTCATTTTTATAACTTCGCTTCATAATGATATTTGTAAAGCTCTGTTAAGAGAAAAGACTATGTCAAAAGCAACTTGGAACGGTGCCGTGCTGGCTGAGAGTGACAACTGCGAAGTCGTCGAAAATAACTACTACTTTCCTCCAGACTCTGTGAATAAAGAATACTTCACCGAAAGCAGCACCCATACTTCTTGCCCTTGGAAAGGACAAGCTAGCTACTACACCATCGAAGTAGATGGTAAAGAGAATAAAGATGCTGCCTGGTACTACCCTAGTGCTAAAGAGAAGGCGAAAAATATTGAAGGCTATATCGCTTTCTGGAAGGGTGTACAAGTTGAGAAGTAGTAAGTAGGAAGCAAGGGTGCGGGGGAGATGAGGGGAGCAGGGAAGCAGGGGAGCGGGGGAGCGGGGGAGCAGAGGTGCAGAGGTGCAGAGGAGATGAGGCGATGAGGCGATGAGGCGATGAGGCGATGAGGAAAACTGATAACCTCCTTCATACTTCACCCTTCACACTTCATACTTCATACTTCACACTTCACCCTTCATACTTCATACTTTCTTCCCTACTCACCGACTCACCTGACGCCAATCTCTCTATCATTCACCAAAACCCTGCCTAATCAGACTAAGCAGGGTTTCTTTGTAAGATTTCTCGTCTTTGAAGTCAACCTCAAAAACATTGCCTCCCATTTCTCGGGTTGCTTTGAGTTCATCGGTGAGCAGGGTATTAAGAATATCTAACTGAGCATCAAGAATTTTTGGGCGTTGTTCATACCAAGATGCGATCGCCTCTGATAGTTTTTCCTCATCATCCGGCAAACTAGTAACCAGCTTTTCCAAGCTAGCTCGATCTTGAGCAGAAAAAAGTGATGAGCCTGACGGTGCGCTTTGTTTAGGCTTCGTTCTCAACAATGAAATAAACGCTTCAATGTTGTGTTGGTGAAATGACATTGATCAACTCAGGGAAATTTTTTGATTTTACCCTGATACGTCTGCTGTTTTAGAGCGCCAGCAACAATGCCGTATAAATTGTGGCTCCAAGGGCAAATGACCAAAAGCGGCTTTGTTGCTCATCAGGTAGTTCTTCCTTAATTACATTCAAGATAATCCCACCAGCTAAGAAAGCAAACAGCATCGCCAGCGCTACCTCAGAGATTTGCGTCGCCAGTCCAATTGCCCAACCCAAAAACACTGCCCCAGCTAATACCCAGCGACCAATGTGGCGATAATTGTCCTTGTGATGTTCCCATAGGCTGTAGTCATTAACCCAAAAATGCAACGCCATCGCACAAAAAAACAATATAAGGTTCCCAAGTCCCAATTCCTCCCGATGCAGAAGCAAGTAGCCGATTAGGGCGTTGTAAAAGGCGAAAGAGCCGATGTGCACCCAGAAAACACTCGTACTGGTGGAATTTGGCTGGTTACCTTTCTGTTGGCGTCTGCGGGATTCTGTGGCAAGTCGTTCCAGCCCGTAAAAGATAGTTAAGCCCAACAGTGCTACGAGATAAACGTGATGTTCAAAAAAGCCCAAAATTGAGTTATTGCTCTGCTCAAAACTTTCTTGGCTCTGGCTGAGTTCTGGAAAAATATGTACAAAGACATAAGCCACGGAAGCACCGCCAGCAAAGGAAAGCCAACGACTGCGCGACAGGGCGTACACAAATTGCAGCTTACCAGCAAGCAGATGCACCAGCGCTAGTCCCGAAGCGAAGAGTAAGGTCAAGCTAGATGAAACTGGATTCGATGCTGAGGATTCTGCATTTGATGCTGAGGATTCTGCAACGGCAAGTATATTCCCAAGGAAACTCATAAGTAGGGTTCGTAAATAATTAGAGGTTTGTAGAAAGGGTTAAAGCTCTCACTACGAACCCATCAAAAAAATCATATTGCAGACAACGTTTGATTTATTCTCGCCTAGTTACTGAGTAAGGGAACCTTTTTACTATTGAATATTGATTTGAGCAGGTGGCTCCAATACGCTGACATCAACCAACGGTGTCACATTAAATCCCTGTTCTAGTAATTGCGCCTGAATCGCTTGGGTAAGTTGGGTACGAATCTCCTCCGCAGAGGCAGTAACGCCCGGAGCGCGCTGGACATAGACAACAACCAGCAAGGTATTTTGCTCCTCAATGTCGGCGCGGGTGAAGCGAACATTGGATTCTACTAACTTTGCTAGATCGTTTCTCTCCACTACCTGTTGAATCACAGCAACAACAGACTGGGCGCGAGTAGAGCGCTGAAACTCAGGACGGGAGGAAAACTGCCAGGTTAATAAAGCTGCCAGCGCCACGATTGTGACTACACCCGCAGAGCGAGAGATCCATTTTTTGCCGCGAGTATAGCGCGAACCCTGAGTCGATAGACCGCCATAGAAGCGGAAGAGGAGGGAGGCAGATACATTGATGGCAGCAAGTTGTAGCAGCAGCACAAAGAAGCCGCTTTTTGCCATATTCCACTCACCGAGCGCGATCGCCATACCAACAATCCCCGCAGGTGGTGCCAAGGAAGCCGCTACCAGAGCGCCAACTGCTGCACCAGAAACTAGGCTACTGCGCTCGGATTGTAGAAGGTTTAAGGCACCTGCGGCACCTGCCGCTATTGGCAGCAGCACCGCTACTGAGGCAACTTGACTCTGTTGCACCATTAAGGGAGTAGGAGCGTCTTGTAGGAGCAAGCTGAACAACCAAGTTACTCCAATCGTCACAGTTATGGAAGCAAAATAACGTAAGAGACTTTGCCTAAGCAATATATAATCACCGCGTGCCGTTGCGATCGCCGTGTTCATTGCTGGACCAGCAAATGGCGCAATCAGCATCGCAGCAATTAGCAAAAAAGTCGTATTTGTGTACAGACCAATCCAGACTACAACTCCAGCACACACTGCATAGCCCAAAAAGCCTTTCCAGGAGCCAATACTCTGTAGACCTCCCAGAAACACCTCAATAGAGCTACGATCTTGAACATTTTTAACTTGCTGCGGTGCCTCATTGTTTGGGGGCTGTAGGGCAATAACCCCCCTTGGCATGAAGGAAATCTGCAAGTTTTCTACATCGTTTAGTTTCTTTAACAGCTCCTCCACCTTGGCATTGGGGACATGAACAATCACCAGATCGAGCGCTCCTTCATGGTTAGTTGCCTCAAACTGAGCCAGGTTCATCCCATCACAATCCTTGGCAATGTCAAGAATTTTTTTCCCCTGTCCTCGTGGAACCTGAATCAATAATCGGCGCATTTATAAGGTGCCTAAGCTGTCAGTGGCTGTTGCGCTGCTAAGAGCGCCTGATACTAAGAATGTTTGCCCATGGTGCGTTCTGCCTTCCCCCAGAGGAAAGATTTTGCCCTGATCCTTTTAGGGAACTTCCGGGAAAAAGAGACGAAATTTTAGCGATCGCCCTACAGCACCTACCCTCTAGACTGGAGCGTAAATACAGTTATTTCGGGCGGACAGTTTATCCGTAGTGGAACACCGCTGAAGCCAATTCCTCGGTTTACGTAAAGCTCGTTTCCTGATGCCCCGTATTCATCAACAATCCAACCGTCGGCGTGTACCTTATCATCCTTTGCATAGGTTAACCAAGACCATGAAGGCAGGAATGGTAGGCGAATTTGTCCGCCGTGGGTGTGCCCTGCCACAGCCACAGGAGCAGTTGCTGGTGGAAATGCCTCAAATGAGTCTGGATGGTGCATCATCACAAATCTGGGTGCCCCGTCTGGTACTTTAGCTAGTGCAACGGCTGGTTTAGAGTTATCTGCCCAAAGTGACCCAATGCCTATCAGGTACAGAGGCAATTCCTCATCTGTGCCCGCTGTTTCTGGAGATTCCAGCGCTACGGCATCATTTTGAAGGACTTCCACACCCACCCCTTCAAGAGCTAAGACTAATTTGGCTGCCAACTCTTGGTTCGGCGGCTTATGCTTGTTTTTCAAGGCATAGTCGTGATTGCCCAGCACGGCATAAGTTGGGATGCCTGCTGCTGTCAATGGGCGAATCAGTTCAATGGCTTTATCAATCTCCTCACTGGAGTCTAGGGTTGCACCATAAATAAAGTCTCCAGCTATCATTACAACAGCGGGACGCTCCTCAATTAGTTCCTCCACAATGCGAGCGATGGTTGGAGTATTGTCCAGCCACATCCCAACTTGCCAATCTGCAACGACTGCGACTCGTTTTCCTTCCCAAGCCGGAGGAAGACCGGGAATTTCTGCAACTTCGACTTCTTTATCAATGAAATAGGGTTCTATCAAACCCCAAATTAGGAGAATACCTACTACTCCCAATAACCCTAATAGGGTGTACTTTATTTTCTGCATTCTCTTAGCTGCTATTAACTCTATATAGAGGGTGAATTCTCAGAGTGGTAATGGCGAGCCTCTCAGACTTCCCTCAGAAGAGGGATGTTAAGTTTTCTCGCTGTGTTGAACCATCTGTTTAATTAAGTTTAAAGGAGACAAGGGAGATGCAACTCGCCCAACAAGTCGCGCTAATCACGGGCGCAGGTTCAGGGATCGGCAAAGCCACTGCCTTGTTGTTTGCCAAAGAAGGGGCAAAAATCGCTGCCTTAGGTCGAGGGATGGATGACCTCAAACAAACCGTTAGCGAGATTCAGCAAGCTGGTAGCGAAGCAATAGCGATTAGCACTGATATCTCCCAGCCGGAGGAGATGCAACAAGCAATTGAGCAAATTATTAATCAGTGGGGGCGTCTTGATATCGTCTTCGCCAATGCAGGAATCAATGGCGTCTGGGCACCTTTAGAAGAACTTGACCCTGACGAGTGGCAGAAAACCATCGATGTCAATCTCACAGGGACGTACCTAACCGTGAAATATGCCGTTCCTCACCTGAAAAAACAGGGCGGTTCAGTGATTGTTACCTCCTCGGTTAACGGCACCCGCATGTTCAGCAACACGGGCGCAACCGCTTATGCTTGCACCAAAGCCGCTCAGGTTGCCTTTACCAAAATGGTTGCCCTAGAACTTGCCAAGCATCGCATCCGTGTCAATGTCATTTGTCCAGGAGCGATTGACACAGATATCAACTCCAGCACAGACCGACAGGATTTAGACGATGCTGGCGAACCCGTTGAGTTTCCCGAAGGAAAGATCCCTTTAACAGACGGCAAATCTGGTACATCTGAGCAGGTAGCCCAATTGGTTCTCTTCCTTGCCTCAGACGCCTCTAGTCATATCACGGGTACGGAAATGTGGATTGATGGCGCTCAGTCATTACTGCAAGGCTAAACCACCGTCACCCTAGGTAATCGTGAATCAACTCAACATTGCCCTAACCGCCATCAGCTTACTGATTTTAGTTGTGGGGCTAATCTCCAAACCGATACGGCAATCTTATGTCTCAGATGGAGTTATCGCTCTGGTGGTGGGCATCCTGTTGAGTCCAGACGCTCTGGGGTGGCTTGACGTAACAACCTGGTGGGGCAACAGAGAAACCTTTATTGAGGAAGCGGCTCGCCTGACTGTTGCCATTGGTCTGATGGGGGTCGCCCTGCGGGTACCAAGAGGATATGTCTCCCGACAGTGGAAGTCTTTGGCGGTGGTACTGGGGTTAGTGATGCTCCTGATGTGGGTAATCAGCGGCTTGTTGGTGTACTGGCTGTTCGATCTGCCCTTTTGGGTGGCGATGCTGATTGGGGCGATAGTTACACCGACTGACCCAGTTGTCTCTACAAGCATCGTCACGGGTGTAGTGGCTCAAGAGAATATTCCCGACAGGCTGCACCATTTTATCTCTACAGAGTCAGGGCTTAATGATGGTTTAGCCTATCCGTTTGTCCTGCTCCCGATTCTGCTCCTAACGCGATCGCCAGGAGAAGCTTTAACTCACTGGCTGCTCAACAGTGTACTTTGGGGAGTCGGTGCTGCTGTTGTGGTGGGCGCACTTTTGGGCTACGGGACGGGTCGGTTGCTAAATTGGTCAGAAGAAAAGGAAATTATTGAGAGAACGTCGGTTCTTGCTTATACCGTTGCCCTCTCTCTGCTGGCGGTGGCAGTTGTCCATCTGATGGGCAGCGATGGTATCCTGGCGGTTTTTGTGGCGGGACTCTCCTTTGATGGCATCGTCAATATCAAGCGAAGAGAGGAGTCAGAAAATATACAAGAAGCGGTTGAGCGCTTCTTTACCCTGCCAATTTTCCTATTGCTAGGTTTAATACTGCCGTGGCAAGACTGGTTCCAACTAGGATGGAAGGGCTTGCTACTAGTGATAGCTATCCTCCTGCTACGCCGACTCCCAGCCGTGCTGGCTCTGCGTCCTCTAATTAAACCCCTGCATGGTCTTTCAGATGCTCTGTTTGTCGGCTGGTTTGGCCCGATTGGTATTGCGGCTCTCTTCTACTCCCATCTGGCGCTGGGCCGTACCGGAATTCGGGAGGTCTGGACAATCAGCAGTCTGCTTATTGTTGCCTCTATCCTCGTCCACGGTATGACTGCAACGCCCTTGAGCCGACTCTATGGCAAGAAGACCAAGTAGAATATAGCCGGCAGTAGTGTGGAAGAAAACTATTGATGCCATTTGTCTAGGAGCGATTGAGACAGAACTGCAAAGCTAAACCACCAGCACCATAGGGAAGGGGGAAAATTGCGGTTACTTACCAAAAACCAAAAAAGTTGCGTTCGTCCCAGAGGATCAGCAATCCGCTGATGGTAATCAGGGTAATTGCTAAGTGTCGGAACTGTTGCTCATTAATCTTTTTTAGAGCTAGCTGACCTAAATAATTAGCTGGGATCGCTGCCAGCCCAATAACAAAACCGTAGCCCAGATCGTTAACAGTCATTGCTCCCAAGGCAACATAGGTGATGATTTTAACCGAATGCACAACTAAAACATGGGCGGCTTTGGTGGCAATCATCTTTTCTTTGACCAATCCGTAATTTAGGTAAAACGGATTGAGGATAGGGCCAGCACTACCGATGAGTCCGGAAACAAAAGCATTCACAAAACCGGCAGGTAAGAAAAACCAGCCAGGAACCTGAAAGGATTGTTCTTTTTTTCCCAGCTTGAAACTGAAAACGGAACTTACGAGAAATAATCCCAGCAGGATTTGTAGCCAATGCAATCGAGTTTGGGTAAAGGCAAACGAACCACACATTGCCCCCGACACCGCTCCTGGCAAGTACCACCAAGTCAACCGCCAATCAATGTCTTGCCAAAATAGCAAGACTCTGTGGCAATTACTGATTAACATCCCCATGGTGACAACTGGCGGCACTGCTGATGTATCCAAAAGGAAATTGACCATCGGCAGGATAATGAACGGACTACCGCCACCAGCGATGCTGCTGATGAACCAAGCGATGAAACTTGTCAGTGTCAAAAAGAGGATGGTCATAAGGCGTGCTTTGTTCAGACCAAGGAGTGATTACAGGGACTCTCTCAACCTGCCACAATCGCCTCATGTTGCCTACCCTAACTGAAAAACATCGGTAGGCTTTTGCAGGGGAGAAGGGAATGATTCCGTCGTGGCTGGTGATTGGGGGCGTAACGTTATTAGTTGGGCTACTGGGAGGTTTAATTAGACCAGAAGATACTAGGTGGTTCAACCGTTTACGACGCCCGGACTGGCTGACTTTTGAGCGGGCAATTCCCATTATCTGGACTGTGGTTTTTATCTGTGGTGCTTGGTCTGCTTACATTGTTTGGGAAAATGACCCTGGTAGTACAAGAACCTGGGTATTTATGGGCTTGTACCTGTTACTAGAACTGATAACGATCGCCTATACGCCAGTGATGTTTCTCATGCGTAGTCTGAGAGTGGGCACGGTTATTGGTGGTACGGGTGCCGTTTTCGCAATTATCTTGGCATTGCTTGTTCTGTCTGTGAACCTTTGGGCATCTGTGTTGCTGCTTCCCTACATCATTTGGAGTCCCATTGGCACCTACACCACTTGGCAAATGCTCAAGCTGAATCCTGGAGCGGCTTAAATGAGCTTTGATCCCGATCGCTCCTGCTCACTTTTGTTATCGCGTTAGTTTGACGTGGGAGGAGGTTATTGACCGAGGTAGGCTTCTAAAACGGCGTTGTTTTGCTGAATTTCGGTTGGGGTGCCGTCAGCGAGATTGCGTCCTTCTGCTAATACCCAGACGCGATCGCACAACGACATAATCACATCCATATTGTGTTCGATAATCAAAAACGTCATTCCTTCCCGATTCCACCTCACTACGTGCTCGCAAATTTGATTAATCAGCGTCGGATTCACCCCAGCGGCGGGTTCATCCAGCAAAATTAACTTGGGTTGCGTCATCAATACCCGGGCAATTTCCAACAACTTGCGCTGCCCTCCTGACAACGCCCCGGCATAGTCCTCTGCCTTACTCGCCAAGCCCACAGAGTCCAAAACCTCCATTGCCTGACGTTGCAGTTTTCGCTCCTCTTGTCGCAGCTTCCGGGGTTGTAACCAAACGTTCCAGAAGTTCTCTCCGGTTTGTTTTTGAGCGGCCAGCAGCATGTTCTCCATCACCGACATCCGAGACAGCACCCGCGCCACCTGAAATGTCCGCACCATTCCCTGCTGGGCAATTTGATGGGGTTGCAAGTTCTGGATGGGTTCTCCATCAAACAGGACTTGTCCGGAGTCAGGTTGGATAAAGCTTGATAACAGATTAAATAAGGTCGTTTTCCCGGCACCATTGGGGCCAATTAGCCCGGTAATGCTGCCTTGCGGCACCTGAATTTCCGCATTATCCACCGCTCTAACACCGCCAAAGCTTTTGCTAAGTTTACTAGCTGCTAGTAAGGGCGCGGCATTAGGTTTTTGCTGTCTTACTGCTGCTACACTAGCTTCTTCACTTTGACTCAAGGGAAGATTAATGTCCCAGTTGGGGGAAGTAGATGAATTATCGACCAAGGGTAAGTTCCTCCTTTTTCCCCAAGATACCCTGGGGTCGCCAAAGCATCAGCAGCATTAAAATCAAGCCAATTATCATAATCCGAAAGGCTCCCAAACGGTCAGCCTCGATGAATGCTAGTTGAGGTAAGAAAAAGCGAGTCCCCTCGGAATATGCCCAGAAAATTATCGCCCCTAAGATAGCCCCGGCATTGCTACCTGCTCCACCTAAAACGACGATTGTCCAGGCATAGAAGGTGATTAGCGGCTCAAAGTTAGTTGGATAAACCGTGGTCAGTTGCCATGCATAGAACGCTCCGGCAATTCCCGCGATCGCTCCTCCTAACATCAACGCCTGTAACTTATACCAAAAGACATTTTTTCCCAAGGCTTTAGGGACTTGCTCATCTTCACGGATGGCTTTGAGGATTCTACCCCAGGGCGATCGCACGGCGATTTCCAAAAGCCAGTACACTACCGCCAACGTCATCACCGACACCAGCATTAATCCGGCTCTAGAACTGTAGTTGTAAAGTGCAATCACCCCTGCACGGTACAGTACTACTCCACAAATGGCGATCGCCGCCGCGAGTACAATCAAGCCGATGTGTTGATAGTTTTGCTTCTCTTGTTGACTTTGCAGTGTCTGCCAGTGCCGCTTGACTACCCTCCCCAATCGCCAAAATGCAAAAATGACCACCAGTGTCAGCAGGGCAATCAAAATTCCCTTCCCCAACAGGTTCGGGCGAAAATCTGCTAAGGGTAAGGGGTAGTTTTGCACCCCAAATGACCCTCTAGTCAGCCACTCTTCATTTAATGCCACCAGACGCACGACTTCCGAAACGCCAATTGTGACAATTGCCAGGTAATCTTCCCTTAAGCGCAAGGTTGATATTCCGATCAGCAACCCCAACCCCGCTGATAAAACCGCACCGATTAACACGGCGAAAATCAACGGTATTCCCGCTGCCGTCAATAAAACTGTGGCATAAGCCCCTATTGTCATAAAGGCAACATGACCGAAGTTGATCAGCCCCGTATAGCCCCACTGCAAATTTAAGCCCAAGCTAAACAGCGCGAACGTTGCCGCAGAAATGACTAAAAAAACTAGATAATTAACCATTACCTTGCAAACCTGACAAATTAACTCGCCCATTTTTTGAAAAGAAATGAGCAATCGGGAAATATAGCAATTCTAGATGATTGATCAAATATCTATGGCGGTGTAGGGGCATATAGCTCCCTATCATGCGCGATCGCCAATGATTTAGGACTGCTATGGCATCGTTTACAGATGGCGATCGGATTGTACCGCAGTAGCTGGATTAGCCCTATAGAAAATCACTCCTCAGACTTTCTTTCGCTTAAACCATTGAAAGTTCTTTCCTAGAGATATGCCATGAATTTGCTTAGAGATCGATTACAGCACCTGATAGAACAACTCCCTGACGTAATTGCTCAACTGAGCGACGACAACTTGGAAGATGCATGGAGTGCCTTACAACCGCTTTATTATGACCTTTACATGCTCAGAGCCGTTCAGGAAGCCAAGCGAACGATCAGCCCAGGTGATATCCTGACTCACGAAGAAGCACTACAAATACTACATTTTTTTTTAAAGGGCTGATGGGAAGCCCAAGCTGGGAGAGGTCATTAATTTTCAAGGTGTACTGGTGTGAGCATTGAAGTGCGCTATGCTCGGTCTTTTTTGCGCGACCTGAAAAATTTAGAGTCTGCTGCCTATCAACGGATCTATGAATTTGTCTTTAAAGAGTTCAAGGAGATCGAGCTTCAAAATCTGCCAGAACTACATCGTCTTAGCTCCAATGCAATTTTTTACCGATTTACAATCGATAACTACATCATCGCCATTGAAGTGACAGGGCACATTGTTAAGTTCCTGCGGGTTTTACCAAAACCAAACATCTAGAGTTGACATTAGTGCTGAGTGCTGAGGAGGGGTGAAGTATGGAGGAGGTTATCAGTTCTCCTCATCTCCCTAACCTCTATTCATCGCGATCTTTATATTCCCTGTATGCAAGTTCGGATAGACAAGGGCGTATCTTAAACTTGTGAGTGAGAAAAAACGAAGATTGAGAGCTACTTTATGGACACCGCTGCACTCTGGCAACGTTACCAGGACTGGCTTTATTACCACGAAGGATTAAATTTTTATCTTGATGTCAGCCGTATACGATTTGATGATGCCTTTGTGGAGGCGATGCAACCTCAGCTTGAGAAAGCATTTAAGGATATGGATGCCCTAGAGAAGGGGGCGATCGCTAATCCTGATGAAAATCGCATGGTTGGTCACTATTGGCTGCGTGACCCAGATTTAGCTCCCTCCCCAGAAATCCGGCAAGAAATCATTTCCACCCTAGAAGAGATTGAAGCCTTTACTGCAAAGGTTCATTCCAGTGCGATGCATCCGCCAGGAAGCTTCAAATTTACTGATATTATTTCGATTGGTATCGGTGGTTCGGCTTTAGGGCCGCAGTTTGTCTCTGAGGCGATCGCTCCCCTCTCTCCACCCATGGTGCTTCACTTCATCGACAACACTGATCCCGCTGGGATTGATGCTACTCTCACCAGACTACAAGACCGCCTTGACCGCACGCTAGTTCTTGTCATCTCCAAGTCAGGAGGGACGCCAGAAACCCGTAACGGCATGAGCGAAGTTAAGAAAGCCTACGAGTCACAGAACCTTAACTTTGCTCCCCACGCTGTCGCCATCACGGGGAGAGACAGTAACCTCGATCAACTCGCTAAATCGGAAGGCTGGCTGGCAAGATTCCCCATGTACGACTGGATTGGCGGACGCACCTCAGAAATGTCCGCAGTGGGACTCCTCCCGGCGGCACTCCAAGGCATCAATATTCGCGAAATTCTAGCGGGTGCCAAAGAAATGGATGCTGCCACCCGTATCCATGACATCAAGAAAAATCCGGCTGCCTTGCTAGCTTTATCCTGGTACTTTACTGGAAATGGCAAGGGAGAAAAAGATATGGTCGTCTTGCCCTACAAAGATAGCTTGCTACTTTTTTCCCGTTACCTGCAACAGTTGGTGATGGAATCTCTAGGGAAGGAAAAAGACTTAGATGGCAATACCGTTCATCAGGGAATCGCGGTTTACGGCAACAAAGGCTCCACCGATCAACATGCCTACGTCCAGCAACTGCGAGAAGGTGTTGCCAATTTCTTTGCGACTCTCATTGAAGTGCTAGAAGACCGTAAGGGAACCTCTCCAGAAATTGAACCCGGTGTCACTTCTGGGGACTATTTATCCGGTTTGTTGCAGGGAACTCGCAAAGCACTCTATGAAAATCATCGAGATTCTATCACTCTCACCATCCCCCAGGTCAGCCCTAAGACTGTAGGCGCGTTAATTGCACTTTACGAGCGTGCTGTGGGACTTTATGGTTTCTTGATCAACGTCAATGCCTACCACCAGCCAGGGGTGGAAGCCGGGAAGAAAGCAGCAGCAGCGATTCTAGACTTACAAAAAAGGGTGATGGAGGTACTCCAGGAAGCTGATGCCCCGATGCCTCTCACCGTTGTCGCCCAGAAAGCCGGGGCAACTGAGGAGATTGAAGCCATTTACAAAATCCTCCGTCACCTCCAAGCCAACAAGCGGCACGTCGTCTTACAAGGCAATATAGGAGAACCCAGCAGCTTGATGGTGTCTGCTAGTTAATCGCCAGGTTGTGAAGTACTGCTTGAGAACTGCACTCAATTCACTGACAGTACTTCACCTACTCAATCAAGTCACTTTTTTTAGCTGTAAACGGTGTTGTTGAGCCGCCATAACGCTGATGATATTGGGTGGGGTTTGGCAACGCTGGCAAGTCATCAGGTGAATACTACTGTGTGATGCGGGGTTGAGAAATGTGTTGAACACAGCCGACGCGATCGCCACTTTGCCCACCCAAACACAACCACAAGTCTCATTTTTTCGTTTCTATACCACGAAGACGCACGGATTGTCGTTTCAGTAACAATATTTTAGATGTTGCTGACTTAAGTTAGAGCTTAGGCTCAACTTAGTAGGATGCGTGGTATGGCCTTAATTAATGGGATAGAGGTTCGTCTACTGGAGAGTATCAAAGGAGGAATGACTGAGTTTTACACCCCTCAGTCCAGCCATGAGACGATGCTGGTACAGATTCCAGCAGCAACCGTTGATGATTTATTTGTCCATCGCTTTCAGACCGATCAATTATTAGTCGTTCGGGGAAGTTTTATACTGGTAGTGTTGCAGAACCGCTGCTATCAGTACATTCCTTTGAGTGAATATCAGCCTATTTTGGTAAAAATTCCTCCGGGTGTTCCTCATGGGGCAATTAACCTTAGTTCTGAGCCTCGTGTACTGGTGAATGCTGTACTGCGTCACGGGTCTGCTCACGAGCGAGATTATCGCCCTCTTAAACGACCTTTTCCTTACGATTTAGCAGTTGCTCAGGCAAAGTTGACCGAACAGCTTAACTACACTCAACATTCAATTTTCATGTCTGAAAGACCTGTCATGAACCCCATGCCTAAAGGCAGGGGCTTGTAGACTGCCCGATTCTAGCGGGATACAAGCCACAACATGACCAGCCTAAGACCTTCGAGGTCTACGTTTTCACGCGTCATGATACCTACAAATGCGTCGCTAGTTTGTAGCTCTATCGTTGGTTGTTAAACATCTGTAGTGGGTTAAGGAAGTGCAGCCAACACAACAAACCTTGAAAACCTTGGCGAAGCGAACGTTACGAGCAATTAGAGGAGACGCAACAATGTCTAACTTTGTCTTTGTAGTGGATACCAATCGCCAACCGCTCTCACTCTGTACAGCCGGGATGGCAAGGTCATTATTAAAAGCGGGAAAAGCAGCGGTATTTCGCCGCTATCCCTTTACGATTATTTTGAACAAGGCAGTGGTCACTGAGCACTTCGACAAGCTCAGTGTTCCACCTTGCCGAAGTGTGGTCACTGACCCTTCCCTTCGACACGCTCAGGGCAATGCGACTGCCCTTCGGCAAGCTCAGGAACCACGCTCAGGCCGAAGTGTCGATTCGCTTGAAGTGCTGACCTCAAAACCGTTGCTGATTGCGGCAAAAGGGCATGGAACCCGCCAGATGTGCGGCACTGATAAGTATGGGTTTCCCACTCGGCATCGCTCACGGATGCAGATTCATAAAGGCTTTCAGACTGGAGACCTTGTTGCAGCAACAGTTACAACAGGTAAGAAAATCGGCTTCTATGTGGGGCGGGTTCTTTGCCGCGCTTCTGGCAATTTTGATATTGCCACTTCATCGGGAAGAGTGGCTGGTATTAGCCACAAATATTGCCAAGCAATTCACAAAAAGGATGGTTACTCCTATGGATTCTGATTCAAGGCGACTGAAGTCACTGCCGCTTTCCTCCCTATGTCTAAAGCCAAGGGCTTCTCGCTCGTTTTCTGGTGAGGTAAGTAAGCTTGCTCAGTGGCATAGATTTTCAGTTAGGCTAGGGAGGCGGTAAGTAGGCTCGTTAATGATCGCGTCTTTACAGGAATAATTAAAATTTCCTGCATTTATGAGCAGACTTGACCTAGCTTAAGAATAGATTTGCTTTTATTCGGTATCTTATGCCATTGCTCATCCTGGTTGCCGATGACAACCTGGGAACCCGCCTTTCTGTCAGCGATTACTTGGAGATGTCTGGCTACTCAGTCGTTACGGCTGAGGATGGTCAAAAGGCGTTGTCCTTGATCGATACCTACCATCCTCACCTGATTGTCACAGACATCAACATGCCGAGGATGGACGGTTATGAGTTGGTGCGTGCAGTTCGCCAGCGTCCTGTTTTTCGGCTTTTACCCGTGGTTTTCCTCACGGAACGCAGCACTACAGAGGAACGAATTCGCGGTTATCAATTGGGATGCGATATGTATTTACCTAAACCCTTCGAGATGCAGGAGTTGGGAGCGGTAATTCGCAATCTGTTAGAGCGATCGCAAATGATCCAGTCGGAGTGGCGTTTTTCTTCACCTGAGGGGAACGCTCCTGCGGAAAAATCGGCAGCAACGTCAAAAAATTCCCATGAGTTGCACAAGCCAAGCGCCTCGCCTATCGCTGAGGACTTTCATCTCACCAAGCGAGAACAGCAAGTTTTAGATTTCCTGACGACAGGACTATCTAACCCCGAAATTGGCAATCAACTCCACCTCAGTCCTCGAACAGTAGAAAAGTATGTGTCTAGTCTCCTGAGAAAAACCCAAACCAATAATCGTGCCGAACTTGTCCGCTTCGCGATGGAAAACCGTTTAGTAAATTAACGAGTTGTCTGTTATCCCTTAGAGACTAATTGCTCTTGCTTAACAATCTGCTTGAGTAAACCCTCACAAGCGTCTAGCAGTAAACTGATTACCTGATCAAAACCTTCTGCACCGCCATAGTAGGGGTCAGGAACTTCTTGGGCGTTGTGATGGGAGGCAAACTCACACATTAGTCGTACCTTGTCCTGATAGCGACCTGTTGGATCTAGAGAAAGAATATCAGTGTAATTCTCCCGATCCATTGCCAAAATTAAGTCAAAATCCTCAAAATCAGACGTTTGAAATTGCCGTGCTTTTCCTCGGAGGAAAATGTTTCGACGCTTTGCAGCGGCGGTCATTCGTTGGTCTGGGGAAGCGCCAATATGATATCCTCCTGTACCAGCAGAGTCACAAACGATGCTTTGACTCAGTCCTGCTTGCTCAATCAGGTGGTTCATGATATTTTCTGCCGAGGGCGATCGGCAGATATTTCCTAGGCAGACAAAAAGTAACTTGTAAGGCATCAGTCAATATTGATTGAGACGACAATTAGCAAGGGGGTGGGAAAACTAGATCCTTTTCCCGGATCGGTGTCCGGCATTAATGTTAAGTTTAGCAACGAAGCTGCCCCACATTGGTATGGCAGTAATAACGGATATCGCGATCGCACATGGTATTATTTCTTGCTCTCTAGTTACTCTCTAGCTGCTGATCCCCAGCCCTAGTAAGCTGGAGCAATGTCGTTTTTCTCCCCCAGAGAGGCGGCTTTTAATTTGTAGATGATTTGAGGAAATTACTGATGTTTACATCCCGCCGAAACTCTTACAGCAAAAATCGGCGTTGGCGAAGTTCGTCACAGACATCGCGCCAGAAGCCTCTCATCATTCTTCTGTCTATCCCCCTGATTTTGATTCTTCTGGAACTACTGGTAAGGCTTTTAGTTGGTGTGGCTGGAAAAAATGCAGAACTAGCCGCCTATGAAGGGGAGAGCGCTATTATTACGGCTTACAACTTGAAGTTTCTTAGCCCTAGCCAGCAGCCCTATCAGGGTTTACCAGATCAAGGAAGCCTAGCTGCTCAACGGAGTCTAGCTGGCGGCTACAGCTTAATGGGCAAGCAAGAAAGTAATTTCTGGAGCATTAATGAGCAAGGTTTCCGTGATGACCAGCCCGTACCGTTGGCAAAACCTGAAAATGAGATTCGGATTTTTCTGTTAGGTGGCTCTACAGCTTTTGGTCAGTGGAATGCCAGTAATCAAGCCACTTTCGCGAGTAAGCTAGAAAAGCGTCTCAACGAACGGGTAGCACAACAAAAGCGTTCTCCAGAGAAGTATCGCCCGTTAACATCGCCCTACTTTAAATCGGAATTGGACAAAGCGCTTACCTTGCCGCCACGGATTCAAGAAGGTCAGTACCGGGTGATTAATGCTGCTGTACCTGGCTACGCCTCTGGCAATGAGATAGCACAGTTGGCGCTGCAAGTTTTGCCCTACAGCCCAGATATGATTCTGGTTTTGGATGGCTACACTGACTTGATGTTGCCGAGTCAGAATGTGGCAACAGATATTCCCAAAAGCGAAGCTTTCCTCAATAACGCGCCAGGGCATTTTTGGACGTATCTGAAGCAGCAGTTGGATGAGGCGATCGCAGATACTTATTTAGTCAAAGCCACGCAATACTGGATATTGCGTCCTCAACCTTCTGTAAGTCGGCTGAGTTTAGTGGCAACGGAAGAGACAATACCCTTGGCAAAACGTTTAGCCGCTGATGAGGAAGAATTAAATCGTCGAGCAGCCCGCTACCGTCAGCACATCAAGCAAATCATCCGCTTAACGACGGGGGCAAATATTCCTTTAATCGTGGCAGTGCAGCCTGAAATTACCGGACGCGGCACTAGCCAGATTGATCCTAGAGAACAGGAAATGCTCTCGGAACTCGGTTCGGACTACAGGGAACGAGTACAACGGGGGTATGCTGCCTTAGAAACTTCTAGACAACAGCTTCAAAAGACGTATCCCAACAATGTCAAAACCCTAAACTTTTACGATTTGTACGAAGACTTTCCTGAGCGTGCCTTTTATGATGCGGTGCATTTGACGGAAGCAGGACATTCTGTACTAGCGGAGCGCTTTTATCAGGCGATCGCGGCAGTACCAAAACTGCAAGTTTCTTTTCCTAAGCCGGAGTGACATTGAAAGGCAAATCTCAAAAATTCCATCAAATTATCTCCCCCAGAGCATAACGTTGGGGGAGACAATTACTAGAAACGATATTACTTACATTCCCGGTAGATTTAGCCCACTGGTTAGCTCTTCCATACGTTCCCGCATGGTGGCGGTGGATGTGTCATAGGCAGATTTCATTGCCGTGGTGACACTAGCCGCAAGTGCTTCTGCTCCTTGCCCTAGAGCATCCGGCGAAATTTCTACCCGCAGGGGTTCTTGGTTACCACTCATGACAACCTTAACTAGTCCATCATCGCTGGTGCCTTCTATCTCCATCTGCTCCAGTTGTTCCTGAAGTTCTTTGGCACCTTGCTGTACTTGCTGGGCTTTTTTGAATGCCTCGGTTAGTTCTTTCATCTTGCCTAAACCGAAGCCGAATCCTTGTCCTTTTGCCATAACTATCTAACTCTGTGTGAATTGGTCACTGATGTCGCGTTAGTTTTCAGTCTAGTTTATATGACACCCTAAGCAGCAATCGGATCTGGGATATTCAATAGACAGACAGCATTAAAGTAGCGATCGCTGCTTGGGTGAGCGGCACACTGACTGAACAAAGCGTTAGAGCCTGGGAGCGTGGCAACTTTAGTCTGATGAACCGAGTGACTACCTCTAAGCCAGTTGAAAATCGCCTAAGATTTTCACTTCTGTCTCTAGAGAAAGCGACCAGTGTTGTTCTACTTGTTGCTGTACATGGCGAATGATCTGGAAAATATCACTCGCTTTTGCACCACCACAATTAAGAATAAAGTTGGCATGACGCTCGGCAACTTGAGCCCCGCCAATTGTGTAGCCTTTTAGCCCAATTTGTTCAATTAACCAAGCCGCTGGGTGAGGGGTGGGGTTCCGGAAAACGCTACCGCAGCTTGGCAAGTGATAGGGCTGAGAGCGCTTGCGTTGTTCTAAATGATTGGTAGTTGTTGCCAAAACTTGGACGGGATCGGCACCAGGCTGCAACTGAAAAGTCGCCTGAGTTACCAGACGACTATCTCCTTGTAAAAGTGAGGAACGGTAGCTAAAGCCTAAGTCTTGGGGAGTCAGTGTTTGAGTTGTGCCATCCGCACAGAGAACTTGCACCTCTACCAAGATATTGGCAGTGCAGCTCTGGTGAGCACCAGCATTCATGACGACGGCACCGCCAATCGTTCCTGGAATACCGACTGCCCACTCCATACCTTGCCAACCGCGTTCGGCAGCTTGCCAAGCTAAGCGGGCAATGGGTTCGCCTGTGCCCACGGTAACGCGCCCCGTTTCGGGATCAAATTTGGTATGCCGCAGGTGGCGAGTCCCAAGGACTAAACCGGGAAGTCCACAATCGCTCACTAACAGGTTAGAACCAGCACCTAATAGGGTTAGGGATAAACCCTCGGATCTCGCCCACTGGTAACTGGCTTGTAAATCTTCAATGCATCGGGGAGCAACGTACCATTCTGCCGGGCCTCCTACTCGAAAAGAGGTCAAGCTGGCTAGGGAAACTTGCGATCGCAACGCACATTGAGTTCCGGGTAGGTACAGTTCTGGCGGCGAGAAGAGGGAATTTTTCCGCTTGGTGAAGCTAGAGGTAGCGCATTTTACGCTTTTTGATTCATGAGACAGGGTCATATAGCTAGGCGTGCTTGATGCCGATGAGTCTACGCGATTGAACTGGAGAGCTAAAGAGCTGCTTGAGAAGCAAGAGTGAATCCACCTTACCTGTGTCAGCCTGTTAAGTGGCTTTGTGAGCTTCTTGGTAGAAGCCGATCACTTCTGGAATGATTTGATTAAGATTGCCTGCTCCCAGGAAGAGCACAAAATCATTCGGTTGAAGAAGTTTTGTCAAACGCTGATAAATAGCGTTTAAAGAGGGTTCGTAGTACACATTGGGCTGGTGAGCGAGGATCGCTTTAACAAGCTGTTGCGCGTTAACTTCCCCTAAATCAGGTTCCCCTGCACTATAAATATCACTAACAACCACCAAGTCGGCACTATCAAAGGATTGAGCAAATTCTTCTAAAAAGGTGAGGGTGCGGCTGTAACGGTGAGGTTGGAAAATCGCTACAACTCTTCCGCCTTCCTTGACTCGCAAACGAGCAGCCGCGAGGGTGACACGGATTTCGCTAGGGTGGTGGGCGTAGTCATCGATAAAGGAAATACCGTTGATTTCACCCCGATACTCAAAGCGGCGTTTGGCTCCTTCAAAGCTGGCGATCGCTGAAGAAATGGTTTCAAACTCTAAGCCCAACTGACGCCCCACTGCAACGGCTGCAAGCGCATTGCTGAGGTTGTGCGAACCCAGTAATTTAACCTGTAGTTCACCCAAAATTTCGTCATTTTCCCAGACTCTCGCCGTCGTCCCACTGGAGTCATAGCGGATCAGATCGACACTGTAGTTAGCTCCCAGATCCCGCCGCAGGCTGTAACTAATAGTCGGCTTGGTTTTTTCTCTGACTACATCGCAATCAATACAACCCACTAGAGTTTGACAGCGATTTGCAAAGGTCTGGAAGGTTTTAATAACCGCATCCAACGACTTGTAGTGGTCAGGATGATCCAGCTCTATATTGGTAATTACGCCAATCTTGCCAGAGAGTTTGGCTAAAGAGCCATCCGATTCATCCGCTTCAGCCACTAGATAGGGGCCATGACCCAGACGGGCATTTCCTTCCCAAGCCTTGACTTCACCACCCACTACAATTGTCGGGTCTAGCCCTGCTGCCAGTAGCATGTACCCGATCAAACTACTGGTGGTTGTTTTGCCGTGAGTCCCAGCAACAGCAATGCTTTGGTAATCTTGAATCAAGGCAGCCAGTACATCTGAGCGATGAAAAATTGGACAGCCTTTTTCAATTGCTGCTTGATACTCCAAATTAAGGCTGTTGATGGCTGTTGAACAAATTACTTGAGGTAGGCTTGCTGCCACTTTCTCAACTGCCAAGGGAATGTAAGACTTTGGCTTTCCTGTCGCGACTTCAGTTGTTACCCTACTACCTACCGCAGTCGGTACCTCACTGGATTTGTCGGTGACTGATTGAAAAAATTCAATGTTAGTAGCATCTTGGCTGCCAAACAGACGCGCGCCGACGGCTTCTAAGCGTTGAGTAATATGCGATGAACGAATGTCCGAGCCAGATACAGGGAGCTGGCGCTTTGCTAGAACGTAGGCAATGGCTGACATTCCAATCCCACCAATACCGATGAAATGGAATGGCTTACCACTAAAATCAACAGTATTCGGCATCTTCTCTCCTTACACACCACACCAAACATGCCCACCGTGTCAATGACACGCGCTATCATATCAAGAATTGATTTTTCAAGATACATCAAAGTATAGATCTAGGCGAATTTCCTAGTTTTTTCCGTTTCAGATGCCTCTTTTGCCCGGTCGCCATACATAATTTTTCTTTCCTCAGACTGTTTTATCAATAGACAGAAAGAATTGGAATTAGTCAGGAATTTTTCTCCCAAAAAGGACATAGTTAATTGAAATTCCAACGGTCAGACTCGAAGTAGTAGCTCGCCACATTAAGAAAGTAATTTTCTGGATGGATAATGTGCGATCGCTCTTCAAATCGCCTCCTAAAAGGAAAGTGCCTCTCTGGTGTTCTGTAGAAACCTTTGATTAGCCTGACTCAAGTGATTGGGTGGGTTACGTCCTGACGGAACGCTACACACTCACGAAGTAGTCTATACGCTAAAGCTGCCCTACAGCGTGACTTAGCTAAATTAGTTTAAATTTCGCAGGATTTATGCACTAGCTGAGGCTGGGTGTGTTGAGGCGCGATGGGATCTGGCGTTTATTCATACCCAGCCACTGACGGGCTTTGGGCGATCGCCTGCATCATTAGCTTATTTGTCTAAAAAGATCTAAATTCATCAGAAATTCTTTAGGTTTGATTTGGAATTTTTATGATTAGGTATAAATCCCTGTCTAGAAAGACTTGCAGGTTGATCAGTTAGACTTTGAGAGGGGGGTGTACCTCTTTGGACTTATGGCAAGAAAGTGAAACATTTCTTAATTTAGGAAAACAAAGGAGGGAAGGCATCAATCAACCCCCTTAAGCCTGTAAATTACCCTTCCTTAAGAGTGATGTTAGAAAACACAGCAAAATCAACCACCAAGCAGCAACCCTTAGAACAGTCTGTTTTCCTAGGTAAGCTCAGAAATGCCATTTGGCTTTTTGGCATCTCATCTTGGCTTTTTGGCATCACAGATAGAAGCATTGCTTCCTTCTCTGACGGCTACTTATCCGCATGGGATCTGATCCAACTGTCTACAGCCTCTTTCTTTTTTGTCAGTTGGCTGTTCTTGAAGCCTGTAAGAACGACTCAGCAAGACGATATTGTCGAATCAGAACGTGAACAGCAAAGTGCCAACGGATAAGATTCAGGGAAATAGCGATCGCTCATGACAAAATTGGTCTTGCTGATTGATGGGGAAACCCCTCGCTTACAGCAACAGAGAAACCATCCAACGGATTCAACTCGGTAGACTGGACTTGCTACACAAGTCATAGAACCTTGCTTGAGGTGTTCCTGGGCATTTCCTTTATGGATATCAATAGGGATGGAGTTTTATTGGTGATTTTTTACCCACTATTGGTCATCGGTGTTGAACACGACTAGCACCTTATCAACCCGATTGCCATCCATGTCCATGACTTCGATTCGCATTCCCCGCCAATCAAAGTAATCAGCGGCTGTAGGGATACGTCCAAGTTGAGTGACAACGAAGCCTCCAACCGTGTGATAGTTGTTGCGTTGCTCTTTAGATAACTCTGTGACGTCAAACAGTTCAAAAAACTCTTCCACAGGTACCATGCCATCGACTAGCCAAGAACCATCCTCCCGTTTGACGACTTGCGGTTCGTCAATTTGCTCAATGGAGGGAATATCGCCAACAATTTCTTCAAGAATGTCGTTTAGGGTAACTAAACCCTGAATCACCGCATACTCATCAACCACAAGCGCGATGTGGGTGCTGGATTGCTTGAACAACTCCAAAATTTTCAAAGCGGGTGTGCTTTCTGGTACGTACAACGGGCGTCGCAATTCTGCTGTCAGATCGAGGGGTTCATTAACTAGACAGCGAGCGAGTAAGTCATTGACTTTGATGATCCCCAAGACGTTATCCAGTTCTCCCTGGCAGATCGGAAATCGCGTGTGGGTAGTATTCAGGATAATTTGGCGATTGCTTTCAAAGGAATTGTCTAGGTTTAACCAAACAATCTCCGGACGTGGCGTCATCAAAGCACTAACTCGGCGATCGCCTAAACGAAACACTCGATTAAGCATTTCTTGTTCTGCTTCTTGCAACGTTCCTGCCTCAGTACCTTGCTCAATGAGGATCTTGATTTCTTCCTCAGTGACTTCTGGCTCGGCAGAAGGTTGAACGTTCAAAAAGCGCAGCACCATATCTGTGGAGTAGCTCAACAAATTTACAATGGGTGCAGCGAGTGTGGCAAAAACACGCATGGGTGCCGCCACCGTTACGGCAATTCGTTCTGGGTTACTTAATGCCAGACGCTTGGGTACGAGTTCGCCAATGACGAGAGAAAGATAAGCGATGCTGACAACAACGAAAACTAGCGCGATCGTTGAGGCATTAGCGGCGAGAAACGGAATCTGTCTCAACTTAATGGCTAGCTTCTCAGCAATGGTGGCACCCCCATAAGCACCAGCTAACGTGCCGATGAGCGTAATTCCAATTTGAACTGTAGAAAAAAATTGATTAGGGGAATTTGCTAACTCTAGAGCTTGGAGAGCTTTGGCACTGCCTTGATTTGCCAACTGTTGCAGGCGAGCTTTGCGGGCGGAGACAATCGCCAGCTCAGACATGGCAAAAATGCCATTAGCAAGGATGAGCAGGAGAACGAAAAGAATTTCGACGGTGACGGAGAACATGAGCGAGTTATGAGTAGAGGCGATAAGTCTGCCTAATGTTCTAGTATCCAGTATTAAAGGAAGACAAGTATCACCCCTTGATAGAGTCAGACTTTGAGAGTTGGTTAAGACTTCTACAATGGTTGAAACAGGTAGACATTCTCGAAGTTTAAAAATCATCCGGCGTCCGCAGTTGGTCGTTGGTGATTAGACTCGATATTTTCATCTCCTGCACCTTGTGGGTAAAAGCCCATTAAGGTCTATCGTTCGTTTACTCACTGCGTTACATCTTCTGCGAACACATGGCATTCTCTTCGATCATCCGCACCCTAGAGCGATCGCCACTGACCAAAGAACTGCTCTCCAAGCTCCATCAGCAGCAAGTGTTGCGGCTCACGGGCATTCCTCGGTTACCCAAAGGATTGGTTGCCTCAGCACTCGCCAAAGCCCAGGCACAGAACCTATTTGTCGTGTGTGCCACCTTGGAAGAAGCCAGCCGCTGGACAGCCCAACTAGAAGCAATGAACTGGGGAACGGTGCATTTTTACCCCACCTCAGAAGCATCGTTGTATGAGCAGTTTGACCCCGAATCAGAAATCACTTGGGGACAAATGCAGGTCTTGGCTGATTTAGTTAGTGCTCAGTCATCCGTTGCCAAAAACAACAGGCGAACCGCAATTGTAGCGACGCAAGCGGCACTACAAAAACACTTGCCTCCCGTTGCTGATTTCGCGCCCTACTGTCTCACTTTGACACGGGGCATGACTTGGGACTCGAAAAGCGTGGATGAAAAATTTGCCCGTTTGGGTTATGACCGCGTGCCATTGGTGGAAACGGAAGGTCAATGGAGTCGGCGCGGTGACATTGTGGATATCTTCCCAGTAGCCGCAGAGTTGCCCGTGCGGCTGGAGTGGTTTGGGGATGACTTAGAGCAGTTACGGGAATTTGACCCCGTGACTCAACGTTCTTTGGATAAGATTGAGCGCCTAGTGCTGACGCCAACGGATTTTGGCACCATTGTGCTCGATGCTCTAAATCAGGCTGGAGGGGAACAAGTCAAAGCTTATCTTTCTCCAGAAGAACAAGAGGCTTTGGACGCAGGTACTCCTCCAGAAGGAATGCGTCGCTTTTTAGGCATAGCGTTTGAAAAGCCCGCCTCCTTACTTGACTATCTGAGCATCGATACGCTGGTTGCCATTGATGAGCCAGAACAATGCTGTGCCCACAGCGATCGCGCTTGTGAATATGCAGACGAACAATTAGCGGCAATTACCCCACCCTTGCCCCGTCTGCACCGCCGTTTTGACGATTGCCTGCTAGATATGAGACAACCGGCAATTTTGCATCTTTCAGAACTCGTAGAAGAGTTGCCAAATCGAGACTCAGGGCTGAACTTAGCCGCACGTCCGATTCCCACTACCCCGCATCAGTTTGCCAAGTTAGCCGAGGTGTTGCGGGGAGAACATAGTGGCGACGGACTGCGTAATTTTGCGATTTGGCTAGTTTCTGCCCAGCCGAGCCGTTCCGTTGCCCTATTGCAAGAACATGACTGTCCGGCTCAGTTTGTCCCCAACCCCCGCGACTATCCAGCCATCGATAAGTTACAAGTTCAACACGTCCCTGTTGCGGTGAAGTATTCCGGCTTGGCAGAACTGGAAGGCTTCATCCTGCCCACCTTCCGCATTGTGGTGGTGACAGACCGCGAATTCTTTGGGCAGCACACCCTAGCAACGCCGGGTTATGTCCGCAAGCGTCGCCGCGCCGCCTCGAAGCAAGTTGACCCCAACAAGCTGCGTCTGGGGGATTATGTGGTGCATAAAAACCACGGCGTCGGCAAATTTCTCAAGCTGGAAAGCCTCACCATCAATAACGAAACCCGCGAGTATCTGGTGGTGCAGTATGCCGATGGGTTGCTGCGAGTGGCGGCCGATCAGTTGGGGGCTTTGTCGCGGTTTCGGCATACTGGCGATCGCCCGCCAGAACTCAACAAAATGTCGAGCAAAGCCTGGGAGAAAACGAAAAGTCGCGTTCGCAAGAGCATTAAGAAACTGGCAGTAGATTTGCTACAGCTCTATGCTCAACGCGCCCAACGTCCCGGTTATGCCTATCCTGAGGATTCTACCTGGCAGGAGGAGTTGGAAGATTCGTTTCCTTACCAACCCACTCCCGATCAATTGAAAGCGGTGCAGGATGTGAAGCGAGATCTGGAAAGCGATCGCCCCATGGATCGTTTGATTTGTGGAGATGTTGGTTTCGGCAAAACCGAAGTGGCAATTCGCGCCATCTTCAAAGTCATTACCGCCGGAAAGCAAGTTGCTGTCCTAGCTCCCACTACCATCCTTACCCAGCAGCACTACCACACCCTAAAAGAACGCTTTGCCCCCTACCCCATCAACGTCGGCTTACTAAACCGCTTCCGCAGCGCTGAAGAACGGCGAAATATTCAAAGCCGCTTGATGACAGGAGAACTAGATGTGGTAGTCGGGACGCATCAATTGTTGGGGAAAGGCGTGGAATTCCGGGAGTTAGGGTTGCTAGTAGTGGACGAAGAACAGCGATTTGGGGTTAACCAGAAAGAGAAAATTAAGGCGCTCAAAACTCAGGTAGATGTTCTGACTCTCACTGCCACCCCCATTCCCCGCACCCTCTATATGTCCTTATCGGGAGTGCGAGAAATGAGCTTGATTACCACCCCACCTCCCTCTCGCCGTCCGATTAAAACTCACCTGGCTCCCTACGAGCCGGAAGCGATTCGCAGTGCAATTCGTACAGAACTCGACCGAGGAGGACAGGTGTTTTATGTCGTACCCCGGATCGCGGGGATTGAAGAGATCGCGACTCAACTCCGAGAAATGGTACCAGGGGCAAGATTGGCGATCGCTCACGGTCAAATGGATGCCGCTGAACTGGAATCGATCATGCTTACCTTCAGTTCTGGGGAAGCGGATGTCCTTGTTTGCACGACCATTATTGAGTCCGGGTTAGATATCCCTAGAGTTAACACGATTGTGATTGAAGATTCTCAAAAATTGGGTCTTTCTCAGCTTTATCAGTTGCGGGGACGAGTCGGTCGTGCAGGCATCCAAGCCCATGCCTGGTTGCTGTACCCGCGAGCTTCTGTGCTGTCCGAAGCTGCCCGGAAGCGCCTGCGAGCGATTCAGGAATTTACACAACTCGGTTCCGGCTACCAACTGGCAACCCGCGATATGGAAATCCGGGGCGTTGGTAATCTTCTGGGGGCTGAACAATCTGGGCAAATGGAGGCAATTGGCTTTGATCTCTATATGGAAATGCTGCAAGAGGCGATTCGGGAGATTCAAGGGCAAGAAATCCCCCGCGTTGATGATACGCAAATTGACCTCAACCTCACCGCCTTCATTCCCGCTGACTACATCCCAGATTTAGACCAGAAGATGAGTGCTTACCGGGGAGTGGCTTCTGCCAACTCCAAAGAAGAGCTAGTGCAGCTAGCGGCGGATTGGAGCGATCGCTACGGTGCTGTGCCTCCGGCTGCCCAGCAACTGCTGCGCGTCGTGGAACTCAAACAACTGGCGAAAAAACTCGGCTTTTCTCGCATCAAACCCGAAGGCAAACAGCACATTATTATGGAAACCCCCATGGAGGAACCTGCCTGGAACTTGCTGCAAGAGAAATTACCCCAACATCTCAAAACCCGCTTTGTCTACAGTCCTAGTAAAGTTACCGTCCGAGGCTTAGGTGTTCTCAAAGCAGAACAGCAACTCGAACAACTCATTAGTGCTTTAGAGAAAATGCAAGGGGCGTTACCAGAACTTGCTCCCGTTTAAGTTGACAAGGCATTTGCCTGCTCCTGAGTGGCGATCGCTGCTCCTTTGGGCACTTGCACTCCATCGCGCAGTGTCACGCCAACGACTATCGCTCCAGTCCCAATGGTGACGTTATCACCAAGCTGAGAGCGAAATAGCACGGCATCATCCCCGATTGTGAGGTGATCTCCGACTTCAAGCGGGCCATGAAGCACAATGAGTGTCATCTGTGTTTAGGTTCTTGCCGATACGGATACTACGCGAGTATAGCGACTGTGCTAACTCTACTTGAGCCGCTTGCAGGCGATCGCGCTTGATGGTTCCCTCAATTACTTTGGGAAACAGAAAAGGCTAGTAACCAACTTCCAGTTCCTCAACGAAGCTTAGCCAGCGTCGGTCATCCGATGTAGCTTTACAAGAATTAGGAAGAGCAAGAGTTAGAGGGCCGCCCATATTAGCGGGGATTGGTTTTCGGTCGTCTCCCCAATGAGTCGCCAGCATCAGACTACAGTTTTTGATTTCGGCAGCGTCTAAGCGAATTGGGTAATTAGAGTCGCGGTAAATTGGTGCTTTTCCACGAACAATTGCAGCACCCTTTGCCGGAAGCATTACTCCCGCCGCCGCCAGAGCATCACTGACGCGCACGCCATGGAGTTTTACCTTACCGATGGGCCAACCAATTCGGTAGCCAACGGCTTGATTAATGGTGACTTGGGGCAGTTTCGCTAGAGTGTCCGCCGTCAGGACTTTGGTATTGTTCCGGCTAGCGTGGCGATCGCCTTTTGGGCAAGAGCGACGGCAATCGCTAACTTTCAGCTGCAATGGTTCAGTTCCCACGATCATGTTTGTGACATAAAAGGCCCAATAGCGATCGCTATACTTTGCTTCAATTTCCGGGAATTCTGTATAGGGAAAGATCAGATAAAGGGGCCCGCCTTCAATGCGAGAGATTTTTTCGCGATCGCGTTCCATGGCGATCATGAGCGGGTAGCGACGCAAATCGGCAATCTTGACAGTGACGCGGTAAGCGTCGTGGGAAACAAAGGTAACCTCGGTGACATTAGGGGCAACACCAAACAAGTCAAGCAATTCAGAAACAGGAACCCCACGGAAGTTGAACACTTGTTTAGGGTTATTGGTATTGTACGGATCGCGAGTGCGGGTGATGGTTGTTGCCAGTGCATTCAGTTCCAGCAAGCTTAAGTAGGTTGGCGTTTGGCGAGTGGTTTGTCCCTGAATCTCCAATTGCCAGTTGCGTCGCTCTATATCCGGCTCTCGGAGAGTATTCATAGCAAAATTGTGGGCGATCGCATCTTTCCGCCAAGCCTCCAATTGCTCTGGGCTTGGTTGGTTCGTACACCCACACACCACCATCACTATCAAGCTGAACAAAACAAGCGGCAGCCCGAAGCTCTTAGGCATTAAAAGCGCTCAGTTAAAGAGAATTGACGATCAAGATGGAGAAGAAACGGCTAAGCCCCAAGTCCAAGTTAGGGGATGAGGGGATGAGGGAGAGAAAAACTGGTAGTAAATCTCTCAAACTTCATACTTCATACGTTCGGCTGAGCGTTCGACTGCCCTTCGGCAAGTGGAACACTGAGCTTGTCGAAGTGCTCAGGAACCGCGCTCACGCCGAAGTCTCACGTCGAAGCCTTCACACTTCACCCTTCCCCCCCCATTAGCTTAAACCCCAAAATAAGCAGGTTCATTCCCTGGCTTCCACTTGATGTTGCAGCCAATACTAGGTTTTTGTTCGGGGTTCACGGATTGAGATTCCAGCAGTGAATCTAATGCCGATCGCAAATCTTTACCTGTTACAGGGCGGTCATTTCCGGGGCGGCTGTCATCCAGTTGACCTCGGTAAACTAGCTTTTGTTCAGCGTCGAAGAGGAAGAAATCTGGAGTGCAAGCGGCGGTGTAAGTTTTGGCAACCTCTTGACTTTCGTCGTAGCAAAACGGAAAGGTAAAGTCTAGCTCAGTTGCCATTGCTTTAAGCTGTTCCGGTGCATCGTCAGGGTGCTTCTCGGCGTCATTGGCACTAATTGCCACAAGCGCCACATTTTTATCAGTGTAATCTTTACCGATTTGTGCAAGTTCTGCCTGCACATGCTTGACAAACGGGCAATGACGGCAAATAAACATCACGAGTAATGCTTGTTTGCCTTGAAAGTCCAAAAGAGAAATTGTTTTGCCAGAGACAATATCCGGTAGCTGAAAATCTGGGGCTTGGGTGCCCAAAGGCAACATCGTTGAGGCGGTTTTCACCATTCTTTTATCTCCTTAAAAGGTACTACGCTGCCCCTTATGTTCCTCCACAGGACGCGAAAATTCCAGCAGCAATTGTTAACTTTGGCGACTCAATGCTTGACTTGGCGTTCTCTAAATTGAAGCAGAGCTACTCAAAGAGCTAGCCCTGGGGCGCGAAAATTCCGAGGTGCTAACCTTTGCGCCCTACCACCTCGCACCAAGCTTGAGCAAAGAGTCCGTCTGGATGCTGGCTCCACTTTCTTAAGGCTTGACTCATCACTCCTAGCGACTCGGCATCTGTCCAACCTTTTTGCACGGCAAGATCGACTGTATCAGAGGACTCGATCCGCAGTGCTAGATATTCAGCAATTGTACTCAGATCTTCATAGCATTCGTAGGAGCCTGAAGCTTTAATATCTGTAAATCCTGCTTCTCGCAGTAAGGCGCGTAGGTGTCTGCCGACATAAGGATTGCCGCCGTTTTTTTCCTGAAGAAGTTTGTAATAGGTAATGGCTCGATCTAATTCTGGGTTGGACGGTGCAATCAGAAAGCCGCCCCAATCTGGACTGCGGAGTCCCAAAACTCCCCCAGGTTTTAGCACTCTAAACAATTCCTGTAAGGCTTTGAGGGGAGATTGCAGATGCTCGAAGACGGCATGAGAAAAGGCAGCATCAAATGCGCGATCGCTAAAGGGTAGCTCGTAAACGCTCCCTTCTCGAAACTCAACGTTACTAATGCCTTGGCTTTGGGCATTTTCCCATGCCAAGCCGACTTGAGAGGATTCTATATCCGTGCCGATGGCTGTACTGGGAGCAATAATTTTTGCGAAACCGAGAGTAATTGTGCCAGAACCACAACCACAGTCCAGCAACTTCATTCCTGGTTGCAAATAAGGTTTAAAAAAGGCTGCATGGCTATCAACATTACGCTTTGCCATAAAGCTTGTAGCATTTGAAGAATATCCAGGAATATATTTTTCAACCATCGAGAGTAACTCCTACCGCTAAAATTCTCGCTGGGGCGATTGAGCGTACTACCGTACAAGCAACGCGACAAGCTGGTTACTAGATTTAGCGATCGCCTCTGATCTAAACAAACGCTAAAATATACAACAATAATACTACATGCGTAGTATCTAGTAAATTTGCTGACTATTAAACTCAGCTAGAGTAGGCAACAAGCAGCAGATAAGTGACACCAGCTTGTTAACAAACCCTGGGTGCGAGAACCGGATAATCGGGGTTCGGTTCCACTGACTGACTCTAGAGAGAATACTTGTTACATTAATTTGCATAGACTCACAGTAGAAATAGATAACGTCAGTAACTACTCCGCGCTAAAAGAAAGGCAAGTGCCCGCGTCGAGATTCGCTAACGTACTTGAGGTAAATATGAATAACAGATCTAAAAACGTCCATGAGCTTTTTGAAGGTGATGCTGATCGCAACTTGCTGTGGCAGTACCTACAATCCATGAGCCCAGAAACGATCGCCCAGCTCTCCAAGCCAGGTTCTTCAGAAGTGTTTCAAGTCATAGAGCGCAATGTTATTGGATTGCTAGGCAACTTACCTTCAGAAAACTTCGACGTTACTATCAGCACCAGCCGCGAGGATCTGGGGCGGCTTCTAGCCTCTGCAATGGTAAATGGCTACTTTCTCCGCAATGCCGAACAACGCATGGTATTTGAAAAATCCTTGCAAGCCGCTGAAAGCTCTTTTCCAGACGCTGAATAAGAAAGTAGACCTTGGTGATCGCACCGCATCCCGACGGACTAGTCGATGAGTTTCTCGGTTCCAACTATTGAGGAAATGAGGCGATCGCTCTTACAGTGGTACGTACAGGTCGCACGCGATCTTCCTTGGAGACGCGATCGCAATCCTTATCAAATTTGGGTTTCGGAGATTATGCTCCAGCAAACCCAAGTGAAAACGGTCATTCCCTACTATCAGCGCTGGCTTGACCAATTTCCTACCCTCACACACCTCGCCACCGCTGACTTACAGCAAGTGTTGAAAGCATGGGAAGGTCTGGGATACTATGCACGGGCGCGGAATTTGCACGCATCAGCTCAACAAATCGTGCAGCAGCATGGAGGAATTTTCCCTAGCCAGCTATCAGAAGTTTTAGCCTTACCAGGAGTGGGTCGCACCACAGCCGGAGGTATCCTCAGCGCCGCTTTCAACCAACCTGTGGCAATTCTTGATGGTAATGTTAAGCGAGTTTTGACGCGCCTTATCGCTTCTCCTGTACCCCCGGTTAAGGCAAGCAAACAACTCTGGCAACTATCGGAGGCACTCCTCGACCGCGAACAGCCCAGAGATTTCAATCAAGCCTTAATGGATTTGGGGGCAACTGTTTGCACTCCAAAAAATCCTGATTGCAGTCGTTGTCCTTGGACAATACACTGTCAGGCTTACAATGAGGGAGTTCAATCCCAACTACCCATGCGTGAAACTGCCGCCCCTCTTCCTCACAAAATTATTGGCGTTGCTGTGATCTGGAATGAGCAAGGACAAATTTTAATCGATCGCCGACGTGCTGAAGGATTACTCGGCGGCTTATGGGAGTTTCCTGGCGGCAAAGTGGAGCCAGGTGAAACCATGGAGGAATGTATCAAGCGAGAAATCCAAGAGGAACTGGGAATCGAGATTGAGGTAGGCAAACACTTGATTACTATCGATCATGTGTATAGTCATTTTCGCGTCACCCTAACAGTGCATCACAGCCGCCACCTCAGTGGTGTTCCTCAACCGATTGAATGCGACGAAATCCGTTGGGTTAGTTTAGACGAAATTGATCAGTATCCCTTCCCAAAAGCGAATGTGCAGATTATCGCTGCCCTGCGCCAGGGTAATAATTAAAAGTCAAGAGAGCTACTGCTGTTTTTTGAGTTAGGCGCGATAAACAGGCAAGGTGAAGTGAAAACAGCTTCCTGTTTTAGAATTACTATCTACCCAAATTTGACCGTAGTGGGCGCGGACTACCCGTTGACAGAGGGATAAACCTAAGCCGTAGCCCTCTGTTTTTTCGTCGCGCTTCAGGCGGAAGTGGTCTTCAAAAATGCGATCGCATAGTTCTTCAGGAATGCCAGGGCCACTATCAGAAACACTAACTTGAATTTTTTGACTTGTCCGGTGGAGAATCGCGATGTGAATTTTGCCACCCTCCGGTGTGTATTTAATCGCGTTATCTAGTAGATTCACTATTACCTGGCGCACCCACTCTCTATCAGCATAGACCTCTGGTAAATCATGAGGAATATCCGTATCTAGCTGCTGCAACTTCCTATGAAATTGATTGTTCATCTGTGCGAAAACGCTCTGGCATAATTCGCTGATCTGCAATTTCTGTGGCTGGATATTAAGGTCAGCGCTTGCTCCCTTGGCACTTTTGAGAATATCCGTAATCATCCGCTCGATCGTGCGAAATTGGTTACGAGCCTGCTTGAATAGCTGCGCTTTGAGAGCCGGAGACAGTGACATCCTACGACTATCCTGCGGCTGCTGCTCTAATTCCAGAGTATCTAAGGCAATTGACGCCGCTGTTAGGGGATTGCGGAGGTCGTGCGCCAACATGCCAATCACCTGGTCTTTAAAACGCAACTGTTCTAAAAGTTTTTCTTTTTCTTTTTTTAGGCGAAAGATTTCGTCAGCTAGTCGGATTGATTCTGCCGAATAGCTGACAGAACTAATATTCCGGCGTGGCGCTTCGGTAGTTGAGAAATCAGGTTGTGGCAGCGAGGGAGCATTTCTGGCTTTTTCGCGATCGCATTCTTCCGCACTCTTGTGCCAGCGCGGCCACCAGTTTTTGAGCTGGGCAACTAAGTTACTCCCAGTCAAAATTTGCCGAGGCTCCGGATAAATTTTAATCAGCGCAGGAGTTGCTACTAATTTGAAGTGTTCCGCCAAATAGGGCTGTTCCCCGACATAGCTCTCCATAAGCTCAAACGGATATTCTGCCCTCAAAGTTCCCAGATAATCGCGGATGCGCTGAATGTGGCTCCGGGAACTTAAACGGTCATCAATAAATAGCAGTAACTGTAGCGATGATTCCGAGCTGGTGGGCTTTTCAGTAACAACCTGCATGCAATTTGGCTTGAGAATGAAAAATCGGTGACGCCTTGAGCAACGCCAAGATTGCCCCTCTCTTACTAAAGGTTGATGCTCTGTCTTAAATTTAATATCTATTTCATATTTTAAGTATTCTACAGGCTTAAAGGCACTAGATTCGGACGAGAGTGTCAATTATTTGTGTCAGTAACACCTATCAAACGAAACGTGCTTAGGTGAAGGCAGTAGCGTATTATGCGTTTAGGTCAAGGCATAACCAGCGAGCAGGTATACTCTATCACCGCCCATTTCATCATAAGATCTCAAAATACTCATAAATTTCTTGACTTCTGCTTCAGTTCTATAATTGATCCACGACGCATAAATCATCATGGTTACTGGCTACGTTGCCCTTGTACTGCACGCTCACCTGCCCTTTGTAAGACATCCAGAGAGTAATTATGTCCTAGAAGAAGAATGGTTATTTGAAGCCATTACTGAAACCTATATTCCCTTGCTGCATACCTTTGAGGGATTAAAGCGAGATGGTATTGACTTCAAAATAACCATGAGCATGACACCGCCTTTGGTGTCGATGCTGCGCGATCCTTTACTGCAAGAGCGCTACGACAAGCATCTGGCTAAGTTAGAACAGCTAGTCGAGATGGAGGTTGAGCATAACGAGCATAACGGGCATATTCGTTATCTTGCTGATTACTACGTCAAGGAGTTCAGCACGATCCGCAAGACCTGGGAGAGTTATGGCAGGGACTTGATCGCGGCATTTAAGAAATTTCTTGACAGCAACAACCTAGAAATCATCACCTGCGGAGCAACTCACGGCTACTTCCCGCTGATGAAGATGTATCCCCAGGCGGTATGGGCACAAATTCAAGTCGCTTGTGAGCATTACGAGCAGAACTTTGGACGTCCTCCTAAGGGAATTTGGCTGCCGGAATGTGCTTACTACGAAGGCGTCGAGCGGATGTTAGCCGATGCGGGGTTGCGCTACTTCCTCACTGATGGACATGGTATTTTATATGCTCGTCCTCGCCCTCGCTTTGGTACCTATGCTCCTATCTATACGGAGAGTGGGGTTGCCGCATTCGGTCGCGACCATGAGTCGTCTCAACAGGTTTGGTCGAGTGAAGTTGGGTATCCTGGAGCAGCAGAATATCGGGAGTTCTACAAGGATTTAGGCTGGGAAGCAGATTACGAGTACATCAAGCCCTACATTATGCCGAATGGGCAACGGAAGAATACAGGGATTAAGTATCACAAGATTACAGGTCGTGGTCTGGGATTAGCCGACAAGGCACTGTACGACCCCTATTGGGCGCGGGAGAAGGCAGCAGAACACGCTGGGAACTTCACCTTCAACCGAGAGCAGCAGGTGAATCATCTAGCGGGCATTATGCACCGTCCGCCGATTGTGGTTTCTCCCTATGACGCCGAGTTGTTTGGTCATTGGTGGTACGAAGGTCCCTGGTTTATCGATTACTTGTTCCGCAAGTCTTGGTATGACCAAAACACCTTTGCGATGACTCACTTGGCGGATTATCTCCGCATGGAGCCAACGCAGCAAGTCTGCAAGCCGTCTCAATCTAGTTGGGGTTATAAGGGCTTCCATGAGTACTGGCTCAATGAGACCAATGCCTGGATTTACCCCCATCTACACAAAGCGACGGAGCGCATGATTGAGCTGAGTCGCCGCGAACCTGTTGATGAGCTGGAGTGGAAGGCGCTAAACCAGGCAGCGCGAGAGTTACTGCTGGCACAATCTTCTGACTGGGCATTTATTATGCGTACTGGGACGATGGTTCCCTATGCGGTGAGAAGGACGCGATCGCATTTGATGCGTTTCAATAAACTCTATGAGGATATCAACAAGGGCAAAATTGACAGCGGTTGGTTAGAAAAGGTTGAGGAAATCGACAATATCTTCCCGGAAATCAACTACCGCGTCTATCGTCCGTTGTAG
Organism: Kastovskya adunca ATA6-11-RM4; assembly: GCA_019359445.1. Taxonomy (GTDB): domain Bacteria; phylum Cyanobacteriota; class Cyanobacteriia; order Cyanobacteriales; family Coleofasciculaceae; genus Kastovskya; species Kastovskya adunca. The sequence goes on from JAHHHJ010000013.1 coordinate 170,994, forward strand.
AAGTCGGTTTTTTAGCAGGATAAAACGCAAAGATTCGCCAAACGCAAAGATTCGCCAGATGTTGTGAGGTGGCAGTACTGTCACCCTACTTAAATTTACTTCCAGAAGACAATTCTTAAGCAAGGGGTCAAATGATTCCTTGCTTAATCATTTCAGCTAATCTATTAGATTCTTGCCCTAGTTACTTGTTGAAGTCAGTTTTTTGACAAGAGCTGCTGCCTCTTCTGGTTTTCCAGAGGAGGGAAACACTAAAACACTTTTGATTTTGGGATTATTAACCAGTTCTTTTAAACGATACAACTGCGTATCTGAAATTGCTACTCCCGCATAATTTTGGGCATAATCTAGCTCTTGGTTGAAATTAGCATCGTTATAAGTTTGAATGAAAACTCGATCTATATTCCAATTTTTCCAATCAGCTGCAAAATAACGTTTACCCCAATAAGGATTGTGATGGCAAAGGTCAAAACTCACGGTGGGGTTAGCTTTCTTGATGTCAGCTCTCATTTCTCGCACAAATTTAGTTAAATGGGCTGTGCGATCGACTTTGCCGGGTAATTCAGCATGATAACCTAGGTAATCGTCCCACTGAACTGCATCGATGGTTGGATACTTTTGGACGAACTCTACTGAGATTTTTTTGAATAAATTAGCAACTTCTGGAACCTCTACATCCAGAACATAATGGTCGATGCCAGCGTAGGTTTTATCGACCCCAGGCACAAGCCATCGTTTAGAAATTGCTAAGTCAAAAATTGGGCTATTTTTATCGATTTTAATCCCCTTCTCAAAATAGGCATGAACTTGCATTCCCTGCTTGTGCGCCTCATCAATTAACCAATCTAACCATTGATCTTGAAATTGGTTGGGACAGCTTTTGTATCCAAATGTTTGCTGCATAACCTCACTGTTATACATCGTGCAACCATTACCCCACACCCCATGAATAATTGTATTTATTCCTTGAGCGCGATAATAACGAACTCGTTCGCGAATCATTTGTTCGCTAGCATTATTAGTCGCTTGGTACCGACTTAAATAAATTCCCCTTATTTGCTTTTTCTCCCAAGGAGTTTGAGGTGATGGTGATTTCTTGGGTGTTACAGGTGATGGTGAAACTTGGGGATTGGTTGTCGGTGTCTCAGTCGGAATAACTTGCGGAAGGGGAGAACTGACAACAGGTACGGGCTGCGTCGGCGCAGGAGTCAAAATAGGAGCAGTTGGTTGCTGATTATTAGGCAATAATTGGCTGATATCTAGATTATTAGGTAAGAATTGGCTGATATCTAGATGATCTAAATGCCTAAAGCCCCAATAACCAGCACCTAACAAAACTATGATTAATGAAAATGGAATACTCGCACATCCACATCCATCATTTTCTTTTTTAGACGGCATGGCAACAAAGGTTATTGTTCAACAATGACAGCAACTTTCTTAGCCCAATCGGGGCTTGCTTGTAGTACCCAATATTCTTGAAGTGCAGAAGGAATAATTTAGGGCGAATGATGCTACATTAAGCTACTTCACTTCGCGATCGCTCAATTCCGTATAACATTTGACACTTCCATGTGCTCTCTTAGCTTGACTTTATCCATTTCTGAAACTTTATCAACATGCGTTCACGAAGAGTGTGCGAAGCGCGATCGCCCCAAAACGGAACAACAAACAGCAATCTGTCACCAATGACAATTAATTAGTCACTGTATATTTGGTATATAAGCGGGTAATCGGACTCGAACCGACGACATTCACCTTGGGAAGGTGACGTTCTACCACTGAACTATACCCGCGTAGGCACTAGTATTTAGTATAGGGCTTCTTGCTAGCGAAAATATCATCCCTTGAAGAAACGAAACACTCTACTGGTGAAGTAGTGATCGCGGAAACAGTTTCTCTTCTACAGAAGTCTGATGCTCTACAAAACCCTAGACAGCTTACGCCAAGAGCAACCCAATCGAGGCATAGGGGTTTGTTTTCCCTCTGGCTTATCCGGTTTCAGCCAGGAAGATGATCTAGAGGATAAACTTGATTTTAAGATGCTCAACCAGGTCTGAGTTTTTTAGCAAATCCGGGTGTAATCGTGCTACTCACTGTCTTCTTATGCCGTTCAGCTACCGCTTGTGATAACAAACACAACGCGATCGCGATCGCCCACAACTCAGTCTCTGAAATTTTGTTGCATCCTATTAAGGTATAGAGGTTGTATCTGTTTTTTCCCCATTGCCAAGGCTCAACGTTGTTCTAACGCTACAGGCATGGCATGGTATTACACCCAGCATTAAGAATAGAGGGAATGAATCTTGACAGCCTTCTGTCAGATTATGGCTCTAACTTCAACAATGCCCTGATTACATTGCACTCAGTACGAGCGAGTACCAAGGATGTTTAACGCAACTGAGCTTTTAATAAATTCGTTCGTTCAAAGGCTTCGGGAAGGCTACTGCCGTACCTATGGGGGACTGAAAACGGACTACGAAGACATTATTGCCTGGGCAGGAAGCATGGCGATGGAAAATATTGCCAACAGTGACGCCCTCTATCACAACGTCGAACACTCAATTCTCGTCGCCCTAGTGGGGCAAGAAATCCTCCGGGGCAAACATATTCGCGAAGGCGGAGTCTCCTGTGAAGACTGGTTGCATTTCATCATCTCCCTAGTCGGTCATGATATCGGCTATGTCAAAGGAGTGTGCCGCCAGGATAGAGAGACAGAAAGGTTGTATGCTACCGGACAAAATGGCGAAATGGTGCATTTGCCGCCTGGAGCTTCCGATGCCGCTTTGACGCCTTACCACGTAGACCGGGCAAAACTTTTTATTGATGAGCGATTCTGCGGTCACAAACTGATTGATGCGGAAATAATCAAGCACAACATTGAACTGACCCGTTTCCCAGTCCCCAATCAGGACGACCACAAAGACACTGCCAACTATCCAGGGTTAATTCGCGCCTCTGACTTAATCGGTCAACTTAGTGATCCGCGCTACCTTAAGAAAATTAGTGCCTTATTTTATGAGTTTGAAGAAACTGGCGTCAACAAAGCATTAGGATATCGCCATCCTGGAGATTTACGGCGAAACTATTCCAAGTTTTACTGGAACGGTGTTTTCCCTTATATTCAGGATGCCCTCCGCTATTTGTCTCTGACGCAGCAAGGCAAACAAATCATTGCCAACCTCTACTCCAACGTGTTCGTTGTTGAACATGAAAAAACGGAAGAGGAACATAGGCAGCTAGCAGAACAAGTTCACTCTTGATTCTTTAACTTTATGAACTGGTGGCAGAAACTTAAAAACAATCCCCTGGCACGCTTTGGGGCAATACTGCTATTAATCTTTTACATTGCTGTATTTGCCGCAGATTTTGTTGCCCCCTACGACCCTTATGTCTCACAGCCAGAGGGTTCGCTTCTGCCTCCCACCCAAATCTACTGGCGGAATACCTCTGGAGAATTTATTGGCCCCCACATTTATCCGACAACCCAAGGGCCAACTGATTTAGAAACGGGTCAGCGCGAACTGAAAATAGACAGACAAAACCCTTCACCTGTGCGCTTATTTGTCCGTGGCGAACCTTATCGGCTCTTTGAACTGCGCCTGCCCATTGGGGAGAATTTTCAGGAAGTCGAAGTGTTTGAGGGAATTCCAGGCAATCTGCACCTGTTTGGTACTAATGGCGAAGCCAAACTGAACTTGTTAGGTACCGATGAGCAAGGTCGCGATCAATTTAGCCGCCTGCTGCATGGCGGACAGATTAGCCTCAGTATTGGTTTAGTCGGGATTGCTATTTCCTTTCCTTTGGGTTTGTTAATTGGGGGAATTTCTGGCTACTTTGGTGGTTGGATTGATGGAACCTTGATGCGCTTAGTAGAAGTGCTGATGACAATTCCCACTATCTACTTGCTGGTGGCATTGGCTGCTGTTTTGCCGCCAAGTTTAACCAGTTCTCAGCGATTTTTATTGATTGTCCTGATTACGTCTTTAGTTAGTTGGTCGGGCTTAGCACGGGTAATTCGCGGACAGGTACTATCGATTAAAGAACGAGAATTTGTCCAAGCATCCCTTGCTATGGGTGCCAATCCGTTCTACATCATCGTGCGTCACGTTTTACCTCAGACCGCAACTTACGTAATTATCTCGGCAACTTTGGCAATTCCCAGTTTTATTGTGGCGGAATCTGTCCTCAGCTTGATTGGTCTGGGGATTCAGCAGCCTGATCCTTCCTGGGGAAATTTGCTGTCTTTGGCAACAAACGCTTCGATTTTAGTGCTACAACCCTGGCTAATTTGGCCGCCAGCACTTCTAATTATTCTTACCGTGTTGGCGTTTAATCTGCTGGGTGATGGTCTGCGGGATGCCCTCGATCCCCGCAGTTTACAGCGATAAGCTTCCCCCTAGGACTACAGGCTCGGAACATCCCGAAGAATTCCTCTCTGGCTCTCTTTCCCACAACGGGCAAGGGAGCCAAAATATTTCTACTTCTCTCCCTAAAACGGCATCGCGCATTGCTTAATCAACGAGCTTTTGTACAGCCGTCTTGTTAGCAAGTTGCTTTCCTTCTTGCAAAAGATACTCAAAAAATGTGCGGGCGACTACAGACAGTTGTTTGCCATTGGGGTATATCACACACCAATGTCGTCGAATGGGGAAGTTTTCCACATCCAGTATGGCTAGTTGACTGGGTGAACCTTCTAGAGCAAGGGTATGACGAGAGAGAACGGATATTCCTAATCCTCCCGCGATCGCTTGCTTAATTGCTTCGTTACTTCCCAAATCGAGCCGCACTTTTAGATGAATATCATGCTCTTCAAACAATTCCTGCACAGCTTGACGTGTGCCAGAACCCGGTTCGCGCATAATAAAAGGCTCATCTGCAAGGCGTTTGAGAGGAATATTCTTTTCTTGGGTAAGGGGATGATCGATAGGAGCTAGCACTACCAATGGATTTTCTAGAACAGGATGGCAGCTCACCTCAACATTTTCTGGGACTTGGCTAACGATATATAGGTCGTCCAAATTCTCATTCAAACGCCCAGTAATTTGTTCGTGGTTTGTCACCTGCAGAGAGATATCAATACCTGGGTAACGCTGGCAAAAAGGCCCTAACAAACGAGGCACAAAATACTTTGCTGTTGTAATGACGGCAAGACGTAAGCGCCCTTGCTTCACGCCCTTCAAATCCGCCACTGTCATTTCAAATTGGTCTAAGTCATCAAAAATCGAACGGCAAGTTTTGACTAGTTCCTCTCCTGCCTGGGTAAGGAAAAGACGCTTACCCACTTGCTCAAATAAAGGTGTACCAACGGCTTTTGTTAGCTGCTTCACCTGCATTGAAACAGTCGGCTGCGTGAGAAATAGTTCCTCTGCCGCTCGTGTAAAGCTATTATGCCGAGCGACAGCTTCAAAGACCTTTAATTGATGCAGTGTCGCTTGCTTCAACAATGCTTCTCCTTGACCGCTAGCATAGATTTAATTTATTAAAATTAGCGAAATAAGCAATTTCCTTTATATTGTATGGCAGGTAGTAAGCGAAGAACACTCAGAACTTGCTCTTTGCTTGTCTCTCTACAAAGTTGCCGCAGTAGGCACAGGGTATGCCGTGCCTGAGGAATATTTTTGAAATTTGTTAAATTTGCTTGATACACAATATTCAAAAGCGATCGCGATCGCTTCACACCATTAAACCGTTAACTAGTTCTTACTTATATCTCACTTAAGAGTATTGACAAAAGAGCCACGATTAAAAATTAAATTAGACCAAGGCGAGACAGCTCGTCAAAACTGAGAGATATTACTTCAAAGCTTTCTCAATTAATTAATTCCTCAGCGATCCTTTAATTGTTAGAGTTTTTAGATACACCACGGGATAACCGTAACCTAAGCAAATTTACCAGCGAATTAAAAAGTGATGAGAGAGCTTGACCTAAAAAAGACAGTTGACTTGCTAAATTCCATTATGGAGTTTGAACTAGCTGGAGTCGTGCGCTACACCCATTACTCCTTAATGGTCACAGGGCCAAATCGGATTCCAATTGTGGATTTTTTCAAGGCGCAAGCAGCCGAGTCTTTGATACACGCTCAGCAGGCGGGAGAAATCCTCACGGGTTTAGAAGGACATCCCAGCCAGCGAATTGCCCCTATTGAAGAAACTTACAAACATTCCGTGCGCGATATTCTCGAAGAAAGTCTCAACCACGAGAAAACAGCGCTACAGATGTACAAGCAGCTCCTGACTGTTGTAGAAGACGCCAGCATTTATTTGGAAGAATTTGCCCGTACCCAGATCGGTCAAGAAGAAATGCATAACCTAGAAATCAAAAAAATGTTACGGGACTTTAGTTAATTAGTCATTAGTTACTAATGGGTAATGCCTTGGGGGTGATAATTCATTGCCAGTGTCTCTAAACAACACACAACTAACAAGCTATGAATTTTAGGGCCGCGCTACCGACCTTTGTTATCACCCTCCGGGAAGGAGTTGAGGCAGCTTTAGTGGTAGGGATTGTGCTGGCTTGCTTGAAAAAGGCTAAGGCAGAGCAGCTAAATTCCTCGGTGTATAGGGGTATTTGGGCGGGGATTTTTGCCAGTGTCTTAGTGGGTGTCTTTTTTATTTGGGGCATTCAGTCGTTGAGTACGACTTACCCTCAGTATGCGACAGTGATTGAGCCACTGTTGGAAGCCGTGTTTGGCGTCATTGCGATCGCCTTACTCAGTTGGATGTTGATTTGGATGACGCAGCAGGCGCGATCGCTCAAAGCAGAAATCGAAGGGAACATTACTTCGGTACTTCAACAAGGCAATCGTGGTGACTGGGGCGTCTTTAGCTTAATCTTCATTGCCGTTTTACGAGAAGGGTTTGAAACCGTTGTCTTCATCGTTGCCAACTTTCAGCAAGGGATTTTACCTGCTGTAGGCGGCGCACTGGCAGGTTTAATCGGAGCAGTTGGAATTGGTGCGCTTTTATTTAAATGGGGCGTCAAGATTAATATCCGCACCTTTTTCCAAGTGATGGGGTTTTTTCTGCTGTTGATTGTGGCAGGTTTAGTCGTTGGTGCTTTGAAGCATTTTGACGAAGCGGCTGCCGCTTTAGCGCAACTCAATCCTCGGTTTGCTAGTTTGTGCTTCTACTACGGTCACTTTGATCAAGACCCCTCTTGCCTACTAGGGCCAATAATTCCAAATAGAACCAAGGTCTTACCAGACAACGAATTTCCGGGTGTAGTCCTCAAAGCTCTCTTTGGCTATCGAGCTAAAATTTATCTTGTTCAAGCCGTTGCTTATCTGCTATTTTTGTTCGCCGTTAGCAGCCTTTATTTCCGCAGCTTAATCGTGCCAGCAAGTGAAGTGCGTCAATCGGAGCAATCGGTACAGAAAAATTAAGTCCATGAAAGTAGTATCTTTTCCACTTTGGCAGCGTTGTCTATTGGCTTTGCCGATTGCCGCTTGGGCTGTTGTCAGCAGTATTGTAGAGGTTTATGCCCGTCCGGCTAGTGTCTTTACCCCCCATTTACAGGATAATTCAGACTCGCTTGCCCTATGGAGTGGTGATGCGCTTACCTGCTGCCATTCCACTGAGTGGTGTCTCTGATATTGAACCTAGCCGCCTTCTGATTGGGGTCTATACTTCCGAAGTGCCGCCCAACTTGAACGTGAGTTTGTTGACGACCTGCCAAAATAAGATTCAGCCTTGCTTATTAGGTAGCTTTATCGTTGATAACCAATCCTCTGCTAGTGCTTTGAGGGATTTGAAACGACATCAAGAAAGAGGCGATCGCATTACTTTAGCCCCGGATGTACGGGGATACCTTTTAGAAGCAACTCAACAAACCTCCCCTTACGGCTTCTCAACCATGATGTGGCAGCAAGGGGGAATGATTTACACCATTAGTTTCTCAGCAATCGAACGTCAAAACCTGTTGTTCATGGCACAGTCGATGGTGAACGGACAGCCGATTTATCGCCGATCTTCGCCTCCAACTCCCTCTATTGGTATTGGCTCGCCTCGTTTGTAACCTAATTTTCTACCCCCTCCCTTGATGGCACTTCGGAAGCCTCAGGAGAGGGTGGATTTTCAACCGTGAGATTGAGTTGATAATCAATAGGTTCTGAAGCCTCAGAAACCACCGTAAATTCGTAAAAACCGGATTCAGGCAATCTTCCCACCCAACGGCGATCGCGGGAATCTTCCAAGATAGCAACTTCCCCTGTAGGGCTATAGACGGAAAATAGGACATTTTGAGTAGTATCCAGCCGTATCTCCATTGTTTGCCCTTGAGACAGTTCTGCAACAAAGGCTTTCCCCTCTCCCGGTCTCAAAGTCCCCCTGCTTTGTTTGCTCACAGCTCCTGGATCGAAGACGATACGCTCATAAGCAGCCCCTGTTCTTAAAGCACTAACGCTATCGGCAACGTAGGCTTGCCAGACCTGGCCCACTGGTGACTCAAGGAAATCTTTCCCCCGTTGTTTGGGAAAATTATGGAAAAACTTGGCATCTGCTAAGTCATACAAAGCGCGGCTGCTGAGGCGTAGTTGATTAGCTTCTGCTTTCCAGCGGGTGCGGTCAGCTTCCCTGTAGTTTCCCAGCCCCCGCCGTGTGGCAGCACTCAGTTCTGCTTGGGCAATTTTCTCCAATTGTTCAGCCGCGATCGCATCCCATTGTTTTCGTAACTGAGCATCCTCGGAACCAGTACCTAACCGTCGTCCACGTTGATTGGGGTACTGAGTCCAAAATACTTCATTAACCCAGTCAACATAAAAACGATAGCCAACCCCTAAATTTAAACGGCGTTCTCGTAGGGTTTGTTTGCGCTGGCGTTCCTCAGCCGAAAACTGTGACGGTGGTTCGGGTTCCGGCTCATCTGATGGTGGCGCTTGGGCATCATCTGTGTTTGGCGGCGTAATGATTTCCGGTGACTGAGATTGTATCCAAGAGTTACCTGCCCACCAGCCTAGTCCACTGGCTGATGCAATCAAGGCTATTGCAATGACAACTTTCCCCAGCCAGCCGAAGGAGTTATCGCGCTTCTGATGCGGTACTGGGATAACAGGCTGATTGACGATTGGTTTAACTGTAGCCGCAACAGGAGGTGAGGCAATTGCTACTGTTGCAGCTGTTTTGGGTGCTACGGGCTGGGTTGGAGGAAAGTAGGCTGGGGCGAAATTACCTGTCATAGCTTGCAGAATTTCTCCGGCGCTTTGGTAGCGATCGCTAGGAGTTGGTTGCAGCATTTTATCCAGAATTTCCGCTAGTTTGCCGCTCAGGCTGACCTCTCGCCGCCAGTCTAAAGCTAGAGTCTGGGGGTTGATTAATTGCTGTGGTTCTTTTCCAGTAAGCAACACCAATACAGTGACGGCCAATGCATAACAATCACTATTGGGAGAAACAATTCCCCTCTGCATCTGTTCTACAGGGGCATAGCCGACCTTGCCTAACTGCGTTGCCACAGCAGGTATTCCTACCCCAGATACTGATTCCCGAAATTGAGAAGCCAAGCTAGCTGCCACTTGCTTGACACCACCAAAATCAATTAGCACGGGCAGTCCATCGTTATTTCGGAGCATCAGGTTATCAGGAGAGATATCTCGATGAATGACTCCTAAAGAATGGATGTACTCTAAAACAGGCAGGATTTGTACTATTAGTTGGGTGACTTCTGTTTCACTAAAGCGCTGTCCTTGACGCCGTCGCCTATCTAGTAACGCCTGGTAGGTTTGTCCTTCAACAAAGTCTTGGACTAAGAACAAAAAGCCTGAGTGCTCTTGTTTAACGCGAAATAATTCTCGAAAGCGAGGGATTTGGGGATGCTGCAATTTGTAAAGTACGCCCGCTTCTCGCTCAAATAACTCCTCAGCTTTTTGTAAAGCATAGGTGCCTCGCACTTGCGGAGCAAATTCTTTTAACACACAAGGTTCGCTGAACCGGTTGAGGTCTTCGGCTAGGTAGGTACGCCCAAAACCGCCATGTCCAAGTTCCCGAATGATGCGATAGCGATCGCCCAGAACCATCCCTGGTGAGACACGTTGTAAATTAACCTGCGGCAGTTTTTCGCCACACTGCTTGCAATAGTGGCTTCCAGGCGAATTTTCGTGACCATGGCTGCAATAGAGGGGCATCATCTGCTTTTTTAGCTCTCCCGTGAGGGTTCTGTAACTACTTCAACAAATTGCTTCAGTTTTGACAAATCAATTCCTTTTGATGCGCCTAGTTATCCCTCTTCATTAGCTTCAACAGCAATGTCCAAAAATCCTGATATTTGCCCAGAAGTCACAACCAACAAGGAGATTAGAGCTAGAGACTAGGCAAGAAGGATAATTATCATTCATCGGTGATGGCAATAATGCCACGTCACCGCTTTATATGAGAGTGGGCTGAAAAGCTATTTTTCTCCTGCGTCCCCTATGACTCACTAAATGGTTCGGGTTCGATCCGGATAAAAACAAGAGTCTTAGTTATCCTGTGGCGATCGCCTCTTAGACCCTAAAAAGAGAACTACAGATCTAGTGTGATTGTTCCCTATTCTTGAATCAGTAAGCCGCAGATGGATGGGGGCGTAGCTCAAATCTCTTTCCTATATTGAAAAAATGCAGCTTGAAAGCTCCGTAATTACGCCATTTCAGAGAATTTCCAGCCTACCTCAAAAAAAATTCCCAAAAATAGTTGACAGAAGGATTTATTGACGTTACATTAGGAAAGCGCTCAAGAGAAGGGCTAACCGACTCCAGCGCCCCGAACCTAGACAAATCAATAGTTTGAAAGCTTTATAACAGCAAAAACTCTC
>JAHHHJ010000015.1 GCA_019359445.1 Kastovskya adunca ATA6-11-RM4
ACTCTCAAGGTCGGGCAATTGGCACCTGGGCGGATGTGTTGAACCGCGCCAACTTGGGTATGGAAGTGATGCACGAGCGTAATGCTCACAACTTCCCTCTAGACTTGGCTAGTGGTGAGGCGACTCCAGTTGCTTTAACAGCTCCCGCTATCCAGGGTTAAGATTTAGCTCTTAGCTCTTAAATAAGAAAGCGCTCTCCTTTGGGGGGCGCTTTTTTGTGGGGGAAGATGAAATAAGGCAAGCAAGATGCCTGCCTTATCGGTAAAAAGTTGGCGATCGCCATGACGATCCAACGGTCGATCTAAAACTGCTGTAAGAAGCGTAAGTCGCTGCTGTACAAACGCCGGATATCATCAATTTGGTGTAGCACCATCGCAAAGCGTTCGATTCCTAAACCTGCGGCAAACCCGGTATAGACTTCTGGGTCATACCCCACAGCTTTCATCACATTGGGGTCAACCATGCCGCACCCCATCACTTCTAACCATTTCCCTCTCCAGCGCACATCCACTTCTGCCGAAGGTTCAGTGAAGGGGAAGTAACTTGCCCGGAAGCGTACTTCCAATTCTTCCCCAAACATTTCCTGGAGGAATTCTTTGAGGGTGCCTTTGAGGTGAGTAAATGTTAATCCTTCATCGACTGCCAAGATTTCCAGTTGATGAAAGACGGCGGCGTGGGTGGCATCTACTGTATCTCGACGATAGCAACGTCCTGGGGAAACAATGCGAATCGGCGGCTCATTTTCTTCCATGTAACGAATTTGCACAGAAGAAGTCTGAGTCCGCATCACGTTGCCATCGGGTAAGTAGAAGGTATCCTGCATGTCGCGAGCAGGATGTTCTGGCGGGGTATTGAGGGCTTCAAAGTTGTAGTAGTCCGTCTCCATTTCTGGCCCTTGGGCAACGGTGTAACCCAGTCCCACGAAGATATCTACCATGCGATCGATTGTGCTATTAATCGGATGCAGCCGACCTTGAGGGCGGTAAACGGCTGGCATCGTAACGTCTAACGTTTCTGCTTCTAACTGTGCCTGAATTTGCGCGGCGTTCAGGTCTTTGATCCGATGTTCTAAGTTCTCTTGCAGCGATTCTTTAACCTCGTTGGCAAGGGAGCCGATGCGGGGTCTGTCTTCTGCTGCTAACTTGCCCATACCCCGCAAAACCTGAGAGAGCTGTCCTTTTTTGCCTAGGTAGTTGACTCGCAACTGTTCTAATTGCTCCAGAGTATCAGCAGAAGCTATCGCTGTAGCCGCTTCCTTTTTGAGGGCGACGAGTTGAGTCTCAAGGTCGTTGAGCGTAGTGGTCATACTAGAATTTGTGAATGCAATGCGAACAGGCTGCCAAACAAGAAAATATCTCTCTTCAGTTTACAAAAGCCTCGGAGGATATTTTTGGGAAAACTAAATTGATTCAGGTATAGCGGGGTACAAAAACAGGCAAGCTAGAATCAGACAACTGTTTACTCGCCGCTGCTTATATTACATGAAATTGCTAATCAGCAACGACGATGGCATCTTCGCCTTAGGGGTTCGTACCCTTGCTAACACCCTCGCGGATGCGGGTCATGATGTCACCGTAGTTTGCCCTGACCGCGAACGTTCTGCCACGGGTCATGGTTTGACGCTACATGACCCGATTCGAGCCGAAAGAGTCGAATCGATCTTTCACCCCACTATTAGAGCTTGGTCTTGTTCCGGGACGCCTTCTGATTGCGTCAAGTTGGCATTAGGAGCCTTGCTGGAGTGTCCGCCGGATTTCGTCTTGTCTGGCATCAATCACGGCTCGAATCTCGGTACGGATGTTCTTTACTCTGGAACCGTTTCAGCGGCGATGGAAGGCGTTTTAGAAGGCATTCCTAGTGTTGCCTTTAGTCTGGCGAGTTATACCCTGCAAGAGTTTCAACCGGCTGCTCAGTTTGCTAAAACGCTGCTGGTGCAGTTGGAGAAGCAGCCCCTACCCCAAACAACCTTGCTCAATGTCAATATCCCGCCAGTCAAGCAAGAAGATATTGCGGGTATTGCAATTACTCGCCAAGGAATTCGCCGCTATCATGAAACGTTTGAAAAGCGAGTAGATCCTAGAGGAAAAACCTATTACTGGTTAGCGGGTGAAGTGATTGAGGAATTGGAACAACCCGATCATCTGCATCTTCCCAGTCATATTCCTACGGATGTCCAAGCCATTCGCGAAAAATACATCACGATGACGCCGTTGCAATACAACCTCACGGATACTGCTGGGGTGCATATGTTGCAGGATTGGGGTATGGGAGATTGCAATTGGCGATACTAGCGCATAGTCTCAATTCATCGTGGAGCGATCGCGTTTTCCCTCAGAAGCACTTAGCAATCTTTTGTGATCAGAGACTGGTGCTATCCTAGAACACTATTTTCAACGGATATTCACGGCTTTTGAATGACTTTTATGCTGGCAATGTTTTTGCAACAAAGGGTTTATAATTGCTATATAGGTTGAGTTGTTAGAATAGATAGAATAAAAAGAGAATGAAGCTATTCACGTATTCTGTCACCTCTCTATGTATTCTATTCATTGCTGCTCAAATAGTACCAAGATTGCTAATCCAAAATAATCTTGAAAAGATAGTAGGGGAAGATTCTAGAGCTGTCGAGTATGCTGAAGAGTTGCTTTGGCTCGTTGGACATGGAAAATGTTCACAACTAGCAGCTTTAACTTGTACTGGTGTAAAAATCACAGAATTTAAGCCGATAGTGACCACTAGTAGCTACAGGGACAACTCTTCCCAAACCTGCCCCTATCCTTACGAAGGTAGAATAGTAGTATATGGACTGTTTGGGATTCCATCGCAAGAAGTCAAGTTTGGCTGCGATTTAGTTGAGATAGATTTTGTCCCGACAGTTAGTAAAGCTGATACGTACTTATAGGTAGACAACACTGACAATAAGCGGTTTATTCCTACCAGTATCGCGGTCTTATTTTTTGCAATCATTATTCAAACTTATGCGCGTAAATGTTGTTTGCAAAAACACGAACAGGTGAATGCTTCTAGTGTTATTTCAAGAACTTGATGATCGGCAAGTTTCTGAACTGTGATCGCGGCATAACAACTTGTCAGGCTGGGTAAAAACCTCATACAACCATCCCTTTACCCAATTTCCAAAATCTCCACAATTCCGCTTTGACCGTTAATTCTGACTCGTTGCCCATCCTTTAATAACCGTGTGGCGTCGTGGATATCCAAAACAGCGGGAATGCCGTACTCCCGCGCCACGATCGCGCCGTGGGAAAGACGCCCTCCCACTTCGGTAATTAATCCTCCGGCTCGTGCTAAAAGCGGTGCCCAACCAGAATCGGTGTAGGGTACAACGAGAATCGTTTGCTTATCAATTCCAGATGCCGCTTGCAGGTGGCGAAGGACTCTTACTGACCCTTCGATTTGTCCGGGACTGGCACCAATCCCTTGCAGTCGTTGCTGAGGGGTAAGGGAGGCAGTCTCAGGAAGCGGGAGAGGGGGAGCATTGCCGTAAACGAGCCGTGCTGCTGTTTCTAATTCTTTGTCTTGTGCGAGTTGCGATCGCCTCTGTTGTACCAATAAAGATAAGCGTCTCAACTCCTGGTCAGCACCACTGACTAGGCGACGAACTTCGGAAAACTCTAAAAAGAAGATATCTCCAGGTGCTTGCAACAAACCCGACTCTAACCACATCGCTTCCAACGCCAAAAACTGAGCGCGGAGTTCTGCCAGCAGTTGCGAGTAAACCTCTGTGACTCGACCTTTTATATTCAGGCGTTTTTGGACAATTTGCGCTCTGAGGCGTTGGTTGTTGGGTGGGGAAGAAGGCGGCGGCGGATTTAAGAGAAACTCGGTAAATAGTTGCCGCACGGGGCGGGGGTCTTCTTTCCATGTGGGAACAGCAATATCAGTTGCGACATCGCTGAGGTAGCCATAGCGATCGAGCCAGCGATTGAAGGGTTCTAAGATACAATCCCCATCTGGCATCTCTGCTAGGGTGGCAAACAGGGATGGCCCACTGGGAATATCAGAAAGCTTTAATTTGGGAATGACGTGACGGGCATCGGCGGCTAATTGCGCTAGCGATCGCGACGAGGCAACTTCTGGCATCTGGCTGTTGTCCAGTTCGTCATCCTTCGCGCCTAGGATGGACTGTCGCAGAGAGAAACTCAAGGGAGCGAGAATGCTGTAGTAGGTTGCCCGCTTCAGTACCTCCAAAATCCTGTCGATGCGTTCTAGCAAGACGGAGGCGGATAATTCACTAGTGGGGCGTTCTGCCAATTGCCTTAAGGTGGGAGCAATGTGTTGCTCGTAATCTGCCTCAAAGTCAGATGCCAAACGCCATTCCCGACCGAGTAGCCGCAGCAATCCCGGTACATTCCGGAGGGTGGAACGTAGAGGAGGTTTGGAAAACTTTGCCCCTCTAGTGAGAAACTCCAAACTTTCTGGGGGTAAACCCATGCGACGGAAAATTTCTCCTAGGAGGGTGGCGTTGAAGTAAGCACGGGAGTAGTGCAGCGTTGCCGTTTCGTTAAAATCTAATCCTTGGGAGCGATCGCCTAAAACGATTGTGAAAATCTCTCCCCAAACCCCACAAGTTAAAGGACGATTGATCGACCAAGTCAGCGGTCGAATCAAGCCAGGAATCACCTCGGCGGCAATTTTGCGCGTCCAGATCGGTTGTAGGGTGGTGATAGGACGGGCTTGCAATATCCATAGCTGCTGACCGTCATAACTCCACTCAATATCCTGAGGGATGCCGTGGTAGCGGTCTTCCAGTTCCCTTGCCAAGATAGCGACTTGCTGAATCAATGTCGTTGGTACATCCCCAGCACCTTCAATCTGGTACGAAATGGAGGCATCTTCCTCTGGGCTTCCGACTGTGGAGTCTCTGTTTAACGGTTTTGACGCTTCTGACATCCGCACCGACACTTTACTCGCTGCCCCTGACTCGCGAATATACACGCGGTACTGTTCTGGTGTGATTTGCCCGGATACTACTTCTGTGGCGTCTCCCGGTAAGGCTTCAATGACGACGGCATCCCCTTGTTGGTAAATGGGGTCGCGGCTAAAGGCAACGCCAGAAAAAACCCCTTTAACTTGTTTTTGAATCAGTACTGCCATTGACGTTTCGCTCAGATGGCGATCGCGGCGATACTGAGTCGCACCAGGGGCATCATAGGACGCCAAAACCAAAGCGATCGCGGCTTGCAACGCCGATCGAGTGGTCACATTCAACAGACTTTCATACTGTCCCGCTGCGGATGACTGTTCGGAATCTTCCCCAATCGCCGAAGAACGCACCGCTAAGGGTTCTTGCACAGATATAGGGAGATGATTAATCACTGGTTCCGGGTCATCTCCAGGGGGGAGCACCCAGCCGGAGGGTACAGAATAGCCCCATCGCCTGAGTTGGGACAAGGTTGCCGCTTTTTGACCGACCTTTTGGCTGTCTAGGGGAGTATCGAGAGAAACAATTGCGCGATCGCCGCTAAAAAAACGAAACACTTTTTGAGATTCTACCTGACCTTCTTTGGTGGGTAAGTCTAAGTCGTCGGGGATTTTTTGATAAATCCACCCTAACAATAGCCCCAGTAACACCGCCGCCACAATGCGTTCCCCATCCTGGGGGTGCAATAGTGCCAGAATCAGGGGAAACAAAATTAGTGATGCAATGCGTCCGGAAGTGCGATCGCGGAAAATCGTAAAGCCAATGATAGTAACGAAAAAAACAGACGCGGCTGTCACCCAGTCGTGGACAATAAAGCCCCAAACAACGTTGGTTGTTCCCGCCCCTTTGCCAAACCAGTAACGCCCCATCACCAGTGCTATCAGGGCGATCAATTCCCACTCTGGGGCAGTTGGGAAGAACGCCCGCGCCAGTAAAACAGCAGCAATTCCCTTCAACGCCTCCGTCAGCACGGCGAGGATTCCTACCCAGCGTCCCCCGTGGTAAAAGGCGGCGGAGACAGAGATATTACCTGTACCCAGTTGTGACAACTGACGCCCTGTAAACGCTGCCATGATCCAGGCAATTAGCGGCAGCCCTCCTAGCAGCGGACAAACAATGAAGATCAGTAGTGCGCCCCAAACCTGCATTAGCGTCATGGTATTAAGAGCGATCGCTAAAGTTTTTTTTCATCGTAAACGTTTTGTTTGAGTCTTGCTTTCACCACGATGCTCCTTAATAGTCAATGGCTGCGAGGACAAACCTCCACAGCCATGACAGGAACTCTGTTTAATATAGGTTACGCCTATGCCTAACCCCTCAAAAACTAACGTCGTCTCCGGCCACCAGAAGAACGTCTAGCTGGACGTGAAGAGCGACTGCTGCCAAAGCCACTACCACTAGGACGATTGAGTCGGCTAGGGCTTGATCTCTGAGAGCGACGCAAGTTGCTACTGCCATAACCGGAACCCGTCGAACGGCTGTTGTTATTGCTAGGCGTGCGTCTAGTTGTTGTTGTTGGTCTTGTCGTAGGTGACCTTCTCAAACCCCCTGTCGTCCGCAAGGTTTGACGGTTTCTCACGGCTGGCGGGGGAGCTTGGTAGCGAGTCTGGTATCGATTAACGGCTTGACTGTAGGTATTGCCATAACCGCCGTAACCCCTCAGCACGCCACCGGGTTGATAGACGGGTGGTACATAGTAACGGGGGGCAAATAATAAACTGCCGATCGCCTGCCCTGCCAAAGCCCCAGCAAAGGGAGTCCAGAAGCCAGTTTCTCTACGAACAACTACAGTTTCCTGTTGTCCGGTTTGAGAATTAGTTTGCGTTTCTGTGACGTTGTGGACGTATTCAATCTTGAAGTCTTCCGCCAGGTGCATCACCGCCTGACCATTTTTGATTTCTACATAACTCTTCTGTCCGGAGTTAATTTGCTCCTCTGTCAGAGCTGCCATCTGTAAATCTGTTGTGCGGAATGTTGCGGGAGTTCCCGGCGGGGTGTTGAGCAAAAATAAGCTGTACTCCCCAGTGGCATCATCGTAAGTTGCCTGTTGGACAGGATATTCCCCGTCGCTCAGTCGTGTGGGAGTAGAAGATGTTGTTGTCAAATTGGGATTGCGAGGGCTTGACACCTGAGGAGAACCACAGGCAACTGTAGTCCAAGATAATGTCAAAGCCATGAAAAGAATAGTTAGCTTACGGAACATAAAACAAGGTAGGGTTTATAACGATTACTAAACGGGTTTATTGAGCGGTAAATAGCCGAAAAACTCAGACATTTGGCTGAAAAATTCCTTATAGAGGAATTAGTTCCGGAAAGTTAGCAATGACTTGATCGTCAGTTAGTTGATCTCCGAATTGTGCGGGGGAAAAGTGTACCTGAATTGCCCGCAGTCGTTCCTGATAGTGGAGATTAACCAAGGCTTTCAACCCGGCGTTTAAAGCAGTGATATCCGCTAGATCCGTTTCTAGTTCAGGAACTTCACCCTCCGCCGCCACGGTAATCATGACGACTAAATGGCGCGTAACAGGTAACGATAACAAGTCTGCTGCCTCAGAACTCGATTCAGCAAAGTTGGGTTCGCTCAGGTAGCGTTCAGCCGAGTCTGTGAAGAGTTCGCTCACATAATCTCCGGCTTCCCCTTCATCCCAAAATACATCGCCTTCATTGCCAGCCGCTTGCCAGTAGGTATCGACCTGTAAAAGGTTTTGGCAAATATCTACTAACCCTTCCCCTAAAACCTGAAGGTCGCCATCAGATTCCACTGCCTCTCGTGCGGCACGATTGAGAACCCCTAACAGAGGGGCAACTTCTTCGCCAGCCAAATGCAAAAATATTCGACAGACGACAAAGCGAGTTTGATTAGTAAGCCGATTGAAGCGATCGCGCCAGGAACTCATGTTTGCTTTACTACTAAGGGCGAGAAATAGACGTTAATTTAGCTACTTTTTCTACTTTAGTAGGCATAGCAGTTGAGATCCAGCCGACGAAAATACGGTTTACCCCCCTCAAAGCTTTCTTCCCGTGAACGGTTTGGAAGTGAAGGAGTGTGGTGGGCATGATTTGATCGCGTCTCGAGACGATGCCTATCTTGACGGGCAATATCCACCTTCTAGATATCTAAGCGGCAACTTTTCGCTCTGTCACCAACGTCAAACTTACCCATTCCCCCTGCTCGCTGTAGCGGCGAACCATCCGTTGACGCAAATCCGGTTCCAAGAGCCAACCGACCTCCAGAACTAAGGAGTGACGGGGTTTGAGTTGCAAAGGGCAGTTGGAAGAGGCTCCGTCGGGAAGTAGTAACACTTGCACCGGGAGAGAACCTTGCTCAAAGTGCAGGATGGAGCCATCAATGCGACCGCTAGAGGTGATGGTACGGGCGGAGTCTCCCGTGCCAAAGGTGAGTTTTTGTGTCAATGTATCGCTATCTTGGCGCTGTAACTGAAGCTGTGTGGGATAAGTATCAGGCGATCGCAAATCTGGATACAGCGTCACTGCCTCTCCCTGCCATTCTCCCAGCAACTGCTCTACAGTTAGGGGCGGACGTTCTGGTGTATCTGTCCCCGCGAGTTTTTCTCGAATTAGTGTGATTCTCTCCAGCTTGGCTTCTTTGTCAAAGAGCTGCACCAGACGCAAGCGGCGATCGCCTGCAATTAAGCCGAGTTCTGCGCCAAACTCTGAAAATGGCCCCCATTGCACAGAACCTTGGGAAAATGCGCCATTGTCAAAAATTTTTATGCCCTTGCCCAAGGAACTGTATTCCAGCACCTTCTCATTGACAGGTGCATCGGTTGGTAGGCGGCGCACAATTTGGCGCATCGTTTGATTGTCGTTGATCCCCTCAAAGGAAACGACAGTCGGCGTATCTTCCAGCAGTTGCCCTTGGGGGGATAAGCGGGTAAATGAGCCGTGCCATTCTCCCAAATTTTTCAGCAAACATTCCCATTGAGAAGACATGTTTTTTTTTCTCAACTCGCCTCTTTGATGCTAGGGGAAATTGAGGCGCTTAGGCTAGAAGCCCTGTTTATAGCAAACTGCTGAGTCGGTGAGTCGGTGAGTCCTAACTAATAAATCAAGTGCAGTGTAAAGGGCGATCGCTAAAAACGCCTAACGCACAGCAAACCGACGCACGGCAAATACGCTGCCCACGAAACCCACAGCACCACCCAAACAGACAAGAATTACAGGCAGCAAAATCAGATGTAAGTAATTAGGTTGCAGCCCCTCAGCGAGGAATTGAATAAAATCCGGTTGAGTGGCGAGTAAGTTACGGAGAAACTGCTGAATACTAGTAATCAGAACCCAAGCGATCGCCGCACCGACAACGCCAAATACGATTCCCTGCAAAATAAATGGTAGGTAAATCCAAACGGTTGTTGCCCCTACCAATTGCATAATCTCAATCTCCCGCCGTCGTGCCATCACAATTAACCGAATCGTTGTTGTAATCACGGCAACGGCTGTCAGGCTGAGGATGGCAGTAACAGTGAAACTCACCCAGCCCAAGCCTTGATGCAGTTGATTCAGGCGTTCTAGGGCTTCATTGACGTATTGCACGTTATCAACACCAGGGATTACTGCTAATTGCTGCGCCAGCACTGGGACATCTTCGGGGGTTTGCGCCTTCACTTTTAGCTCATCCACCAAAGGATTACCCGCTAGTTGCTGTGCCGCCCCGTTAATATCAGAAAGCCCCAACTCCTCCACGAGAGTTGCCCAAGCAAGTTCTTTATCTACCGTTTTCACAGCACTGATGTGAGGCAGTTTCTCCACCATGGGGATAACAACGTCTAGCTGCGCCCCAGGATCGAGATAAACCGCCACTTCCAGTTGGCTACCAAACTGATTTAACAGTCCTTCCAGTTGCCACGATGCCTGTAAACTCGTGCCAAAGAGAAACAATAAGACAGTGACGGTGCTGACGGCTGCCCAGTTCATCCAGCCCCCACGCTGCAATCCAACTAGGGTTTCACGCAAGAGGTAATCAAGTTTGGTGAGAGATTGAAGCATCCAATACCTGCCAACGCGATCGCGTAGATGAGCAAAAACCAAGATAACTGAAATCGGGAGAATGTGGCGAGCCGGGGAGCCGGGGAGCCGGGGTGCAGGGGCGCAGGGAAGCCGGGGAGCCGGGGAGCCGGGGAGCCGGGGAGCCGGGGTGCAGGGGCGCAGGGAAGCCGGGGAGCCGGGGAGCCGGGGAGCCGGGGCGCAGGGAAGCCGGGGAGCCGGGGAGCGCGGAGAAGCAATAACCAACCCTATTCATACTTCATACTTCACCCTTCATACTTTATTCCCGATGACGGTTATTTACCCACATCCCCGGAAAATTTATACTCTTGCTACTATTGGGAACTGTTAACATTGAAGAAAATTACACCGTAAAATAGTAGTCTTTAGTGAGTTCACGTCCAATGACTTCTCAAGTAGTCATCGAAAAGAAAAAATTAGAAAATCCGCCCTTAGAAATTCATTACTTAGGCGATCGCGTGCTGCGTCAGCCTGCCAAGCGAGTTGCGAAGGTAGACGACAGCATCCGGCAGTTGGTACGGGAGATGTTGCAAACGATGTACAGTGCCGATGGCATTGGTCTAGCCGCCACACAAGTCGGAGTCAACAAGCAAGTAATTGTTATTGACTGCGAGCCGGATAACCCCACCAACCCGCCGCTAGTTTTAATCAACCCTGCCATCAAGAAATTTGGTCGCGCTTTGTGTGATGCTCAAGAAGGTTGCCTGAGCATTCCTGGCGTCTATCTAGATGTCCAACGCCCAGAGGAAGTAGAAGTCGCCTACAAGGATGAGAACGGACGTCCCCGCACCCTGAAAGCCGATGGATTGCTAGCGCGTGCTATCCAGCACGAAATGGATCACCTGAATGGTGTAATGTTTGTGGATCGGGTGAATAATGGTTTGGCGTTAACTGAAGAACTCAAAAAGCATGGCTTTTCTGCTAACGCCGTTCAACCCATGCAATAAGGATTGAACTAAAACATTATGATGACACCAAAAAGCGGTCTATTCTTGACAGGTTCTTGCGTGGCAGCGATCGCTGCTGTTGGCTCAATCTTTGAACTTTCCTCAGGTAATCCCGCCTGGGGCACTTTGGGAACAGCGATTACCTTAGCGGCTAGCGTTCCCTTGACAGGATTCTTTTTTTATGCTGCGGTTCGTGACGCCAGAGCGAATCTATAGAACTTAGTCTAGCGATGCTCGTAATCGTAGATAGGGAAATGCAATCCGTCTTGGTTGATCTTGAACCTGGGCGGTTTTTTTTGTAAGGTGGGCTTTGCTCAAAAACGACTTTTTATAATGAGGTGCTTCACATCTCCCTCGCTAACGCCGCATCTACTTGTTGAAGCAGGTGTTCCGGGGTAGAGGCGTTATCTAGAACCACATCCGCCGCCGCCACTTTGTCAGCAAGGGGGAATTGGCTAGAAATCCGAGCGTGGGCATGTTCTGGAGTGAGGCGATCGCGTTTTATAATCCGCTCTAGCTGTTGGGTAGGTTCGCAATAAACCACCCAAATTTCTGTCACTAAGTGGGTTAACTTGGCTTCAAATAGTAACGGAATCGCTAACACAACTGTAGAGGCGGCGATGTTGTCCATTTCTGCTTGAAAACGCGATCGCACCACAGGATGAATCTGCTGCTCCAGCCATTGTCGTTCGGCGGGATTGGCAAAAACAACCTCCCCTAAGCGACGCCGATTGAGAGTGCGATCGCCCCCAAGAATATCATTGCCGTAGCGTTCCACAATTCTGTCTAACACCAAAGAACCGGGTTGCACCGTTTCTCTGGCGTAAACATCCGCATCTAATACCGTTAACTGATACGCTTCGGCAAGGTAATCAGAAACAGTAGTTTTCCCTGTAGCAATGCCACCTGTCAACCCAATGATGCGCTTTTGTGTCATTTTCCCCCTAAAACTGCACCTCGGCAGCAAGTAAGGCTTCCGCCCCTTGACTCGTTAGGGGTTTGGCAAACAGATACCCTTGCCCATATTCGCAATTGAGCGATCGCAACTGTTCCCACTGCTCTTGTGTTTCGACCCCCTCTGCCGTCACATCCATCTCTAAAATGTGAGCTAACGTTGTCACCGTTCGCACAATCTCTAGGGCTTCTTTGTCAGCTCCCAAGCGACTGACAAAAGAGCGGTCAATTTTCAACGTATCAATGGGTAATTGATGCAAACGCCCCAAAGACGAGTAGCCCGTGCCAAAGTCATCAATGGAAAACTGAATCCCCAAGGTTTTAAGTTGTTCTAATATCACTAGTTCCACGGCGGTGTTTTCCATCATGGCGCTTTCGGTAATCTCTAGCTTTAAACTGCGCCCCTGGATTCCCGCTTCCCGCAGCAAGTTGTCTAGTTGTTCTAATAACCCTAATTGGGCTAGCTGCTTGCTGGAAACATTAACGCTCATTGTCAACGCGGCTTGACGGGGAAATTTGTCGTGCCAAGCTCGTAGTTGACGGCAAGCCTCCCGCCACACCCAACGATCGATCTGACCAATCAGCCCCGTTTCCTCTGCTAAGGGAATAAATTTGTCTGGTGAAACCATACCGCGTTCTGGATGCTGCCAGCGGATTAACGCCTCAAACCCCACGATTTTTCCCGTATTTAAGGAAATAATCGGCTGATAGTAAACCTGAAACTGAGATTGGGCGATCGCCCGCCGCAAGTCTGCCTGTAACTGCAAACGTTCCCTCGCCTCTGCTTGCATCAGCGGGTCGAAGACAGCATAACTCGCTTGGCGATGGACTCTAGCGTAATGCATGGCGGTATCAGCCGCCCGCAGCAGGTCTTCAGGATTACTAGCTTCCGACTCCTGACCACTCAAGACAATACCGATACTGGCAGCCGCAAACACTTCATGCTCACCAAGGTTAATAGCAGACAGTAGTTGTTGGTGAATCTGTTCTGCCATATTGGTGGCGACGCTGGCATCTTTGATATTTGGTAAGAGAATGGCAAACTTGTCCGAGCCTAGCCGTGCCAAGGTATCGCTAGGACGCAAACAGCGTTTTAACTTGTCTGTTGCCGTCACAATTAGCTGATCGGCAAACCCATGTCCCAGGCTGTACTTAACAATCTCAAAGCCATCTAAATCTAAAAAAAGAAGGGCAAATAAACCGCTGTTATCTTGAAGTTGTTTTACCGTCAACAGTTCTAAACGGTCTAAAAATAAGGCGCGATTGGGTAAATTTGTCAGCGAGTCATAAAAAGCGTAGCGTCGTAGTTGCACCTCAGATAGCTTGCGCTCAGTGATGTCCTGCGCCACAACCATGCCAGCAAAAATGTCTCCCTGATCGTTTTTGACGGGCAACGTCTGCACGGCATAAATGCGATTGACATAGGGGATTTCAAAGCAGGTCTTTGTTCCTGCTAGCGTGGCACGATAATTGGGTTCCAATACCTCGCAGGTTTCTAAGGGGCCAATTTCCCAAATGGTTTTGCCTTCTAGTAACTCTCTAGAAAGATTAATCCTCACTAACCCCGCGCCGTCTGCCAGGGTATAGCGCAGCTCTTGGTCAAATAGAAAGATTGCCCCGTCTGGATAGTTGCGAGCAATAGTGCGGTAGAGCTGTTCTCGCCTGCACAATTCCTCTTCGGCTTTCTTTTTCTCCGTCACGTCAATCACCATTGAAAGAAAGCCCATGACGCTGCCATCTGCTTCCTTCAATGCCAAGTTATACCACTCACAGAGGATGATACGTCCGTCTTTGGTGCGGTTTTCATTGATGTTGTGGGCGATCGCCATTGGCTCCAAGGCAAGCTGCTCAAAGATCGCTTCAACGTCCGCCCAAACCTCCGGAGTGATAAACAATTCCCAAGGATGCTTGCCCAATACATCAGCTTTGGTAAAGCCAAAGATTTGTTCTGCCGCCGGATTCCAATCGGTTATTTGCAAGTCTTTATTGCCGAGGATACAGCCAATCGGCATCCGGTCAAATTGAAGCTGAAGCCGCTCTTTTAGCTGTTTTGTTTGTTCAAAAAGCTGGGCATTGAGAATTGCCATTGCACAGCGTTCGGCTGTAATCTCTAGCAGATGAATTTCCTGCTCTTGACGGGGATGGAGGTTTAACCAATCGACATGAAGGACACCGATTACCTGACGGCGACGATGCAAGGGAACGCCTAGCATTGTCCGAATCCCCTGTTCTTTCAGGCGGGGGTTGAGGACGCGTGGATCGGACTGGGCATCTTCAAGATAAAGCGGCTGCATGGTTGAGGCGATCGTCCCCGCAAAGCCCTGTCCCATCGGAACGCTGTAGCGATGTTTGAGATTAGGATTGTCTTCACTCCAGACGTCCTCGTTCACGCCCAGGCTAGCGCGGACGAACAGATGGTCTTCTTCTTTGAGGAGAATCACCGCTGCATCCGCCTTCATCACTTCGACAATGCGACGGAGCAAGACATCGAGCAATTCGTCCAGATCTAAGGTGCTGATGCTATTGCTGGTGATGGTTGTTAAGGCAAGCAAATCTTCTCGTTCTCGGCGCAGTTCCTCTTGCAGTTGCTTACGCTCTGTAATATCTCGCGCAACGCCAATGATACCCAGAATGTTTCCTTGGGCGTCGCGGTAGGTATCTTTGGTAGACAGAAAGATCCTCGTGATGCCGTTGAGGGTGAGGACTTCCTCTAGGCTCTCCGTCTGACCCGTTGTCATGATCTTGCGGTCAGTCTCCATGATTTGACGAGCCGTTTCTGGAGACAGAAAAGCCGTGTCATCTTGCCCGAGGATTTCTTCTTCTAGCTTTCCAAAAATATCGGCAGTTGTGGAGTTAGCCATCAGGTAGCAACCCTGATGATTTTTCACAAAGATGGCGTCTGTTGTCCCTTCAACGACCGCCCTTAAAAGGTTGTAGCTTTCTTGCTGTAAGCGCCAAGCACGGGACACTAAAGCATAGAGAAACGCGCTGGTAACGAAGACAAACGCCCAGCCTTTAATAATTTGCAATTGTGTTAGGAGCGTGCCATCGTCAATGAATTGTGCCAGTAACCAGTCCGAAACAAGAATCCACAGGCTGCTAAAAAATGTATAAATGAATACAATATTTCGGACTTGATGTCGTGCAGATAAACCCTTGCCGATCATAAGCAATTTTTACAAGCCTCTGGGGGCATTGATTGCGAAATATAAGTCTAGTTGTAGACAGACAGGATTGCCAAAGATTTAAATAGATTGGATGCTAAGGATTTCTCAGTTAATATCCCCACATCGTGATGATTTCCCAAGTTTTTCTCCTCTGCTCAATTAGTCTTTATTTACACAAATTTAGCGCTCTTCATATTATAGGGGCGCGAATTTTGACTAAAAATTAGCAGTTGCACTGAAAGAAGAAAAAAATCTTCCTATAAGTAGGACAGATTATTTGTTTAACCAATCCTTATATCGAGGTTTGAGAAACTGTTAATTTTTAATTCTCTTTGCAAAGAGTTTTAATTTAAATGTCAACATCGTTTAGCCAAGAAATTAATTTCCACAACCAGTAGCCAAACTCAGTTTTAATTCATATCTTGCACATTGTCATTAAGCGTAAGGTAGACAGAGCCTACCCCCGGTATTTCTTGTCTAACGTCGTCAGAAGCACTGCCCACCCTACATAAACTGAATTCTTGGTTAACTAACAAATCTTTTCGGGTAGGTGGGGGTGAACAGAGTGAAACCCAACGCAGACAACACTTTGGGTAATATGTTAGTTTCGCGTATTTCAAAACGCCTACCTACAATCAATCAAAATATTTCCTAATTGCTTGGATTAGTCCTTCTAGGGTATATTCCGCCGCTTCTACATCCACTCGCCTCAAGAGCTGACGGCAAGTTTCAGAGGTTTGAGGACCAATCGAAGCAATGGAGACCTTTTCTAACACAGAGGTAATAGAGACAGGATGGGATAGGGTATCGCCTTGCTGCAAAGCCTTTTCTAGAAGTTGATGAAAATGCCTAACGGTTTTAGAACTGGCAAAGGTAATGACATCCACCGCACCCGCCAAAAGAGCATCAAGTGCCGCCGGAGCGATAGTT
This sequence comes from Kastovskya adunca ATA6-11-RM4, assembly GCA_019359445.1. Lineage (GTDB taxonomy): Bacteria > Cyanobacteriota > Cyanobacteriia > Cyanobacteriales > Coleofasciculaceae > Kastovskya > Kastovskya adunca. The sequence continues at coordinate 15,966 of JAHHHJ010000015.1, forward strand.
GCCGGACATCCTGACTGATAGGCTGCTACCTCCACCATCTCTGCTCCTTGTGCCGTTAGTTCCTGCACTAACGCTTCTCTACCGCCCGTTTCTACTCTGGGAAACAGAATTTTTAACCCAGATAAGGATTCGGGAAAGTGTTCCACTAACGAATCAGCAATAAAGTCTGGCGGGATGAAGTCGGGTTGGAGGTTGCGAGATTTTAGGCTGGCGGCGGTTTTCTTCCCAACGACGGCAATTTTGACCCCCGCTAAGGCACGGGTATCTTTTCCTTGAGCCAGCAGCCGTTCAAAAAAGTAATCGACGCCGTTGCTGGAGGTAAGAATGAGCCAATTGAAGTCAGAAAGATGAGCGATCGCATTATCCAATGCTTCCCAACTCGAAGGCGGCGTAATCTCCAACGCTGGCATCTCAATGACACTTGCACCCTCTCGCTCAAGCAGTTTGCGAAATTGGCTAGATTGTCCAGCAGAACGGGTGACTAAAACGGTTTTACCTGATAAAGGAGGTTGAGACATAGGAGATTGAGATTGAAGAAACTCGCGTAACTTAACAACTTCGCCGATCGCAATTACAACTGGAGAGAGGGAAATGCCCTCCGTTTGCTTGAGGATATTGCCTAAGGTACCCGTCCAAATTTGTTGTTGAGGACATCCTGCCCAACGGATAATCGCAATGGGAGTGGAATGCGATCGCCCATAGCGTTGTAACTGGCGAGTAATTTCGCTCAAATGACGCCCACCCATCAAAATCACCAGCGTATCAATCCGCGCCAAGGCTTCCCAATCTAACTCCCTTGGTTCATGGGCACTGAGTACGGCAAAACAACGACTCAGTACTGCATCGGTAAGAGGAATACTAGCAAGCAAGGGAGCAGCCAAGGCAGAAGAAATTCCAGGGACAACTTCAAATGCACACCCCGCCTCAATTAACGCCTGGATTTCGGCACTAGTACGCCCAAAAATAAAAGGATCGCCACTTTTTAGCCGCACCACTTGCTTCCCCTGTTGGCATTGTTCCACAAGTAACTGATTAATCTCAGCTTGCGGCGTGCTGGGGCGTCCTCCCCGCTTACCAACGTCAAATTTTAAGCAATCGGGAGGTACTAATTGCAATAGCTGGCGATCGACTAAGGCATCATAGATTAACACCTCGGCTTGAGCTAATAGTTTTTGTGCCTTCACCGTCAGGTAAGACACATCCCCTAATCCGGCTCCAACGAGGTAAACTTTTCCCATTTGATCGCTCAATTTTTTTCCTCAGTATGTTCATATTTTGGAGGATATAGGGCATTGAGGAAACCTCTGAATCGATGAGAATATAGACTTTGAAGAAATTAGTACTTGTAGCGATCGCGGTAGCAGCGATCGCGTTAGGGCTTCCTCAACTCGCTCTGGCTGAGACAACCCAACTCACGCAACTTGATTATGCGGGTTTTGTCACGGTTGAGGGGGCGTATCCTCTCCCCTTCCGTTACAGGTTTAATGTGCCCCACAAAAGCTTCGCCGTCGAAAATCTTAGCGGAAGGCTGCAAGATGAAGGGGATTCGGAACTGACTATTGAGTTGCTGCGATCGCTGAAAAAGTTAGCTTCAACACTCACAGGACTGACTCTGAGTTCCTTAAGGGGTTCGGGTGCTATTTTTAGCGATGCCGAGAAGACTATTCAGCTTTCTCCCTTTGAGTTTTCCTATAATCCGGTTGATGATATTTTGACTGTCGATGGCTACGACTTTGCCAAGATTCAATCTTGTTTAAGTCGTACTTGCTATCTCGCGGGAACAGCTTTTGCCGTGGGTTCCTTGGGGAGTTTACCGATTACTACGACTGTGGAGTTTGATGTAGCGCAAACTGCAACGCCGATTGGCGATCGCGATTCCCTTCCTATATTGGGTTGAATGCGAGATCCCCGACTTCTTCAAGAAGTCGGGGATCTGAACAAAGAAACTTACTTAAAATTACGGTTGACAAAGTCGTCAATACTTTAATGAAAACGAGCAATTCTGTTCTTTTATAAGTGTCTGTATTTTCACTGATAGTGAATAGAAGATACAGATTTTTTTTGTGCCTAATTATTTACCAAACCTTCACGCTAACTCCTGATGAACTTTACCTACTAAAGCCGTTTAAGGGATAGATTAAATAGGAACTAGCAAGTCGTAAGTCCGATATAGAACTAATCACGCTAAGTCCGACTGTGCGCGGATTAAGCAAAACTTCTACCCAACAAAAACTTTTGGAGATAGAGAAGAATATGCCAGGTATTATCAAGAAATTTTTGCTCGGCGCTTCAGTAGTGGCAAGTGTAAGCGCGATCGCCACTTCCCCAGCGATGGCAGGGAACTTTAGCTTATCAGGGAGTGATTACTTACTTTATGATGTTTCAGGCTCTAATACTGTCCTCAACCCCAGTGCGGATCTAGATAAAGTCCTGAGCGGCAATAGCAGCGCTCCTGGTGGAAACGTTGAGCTATTTGCCAGCAGTGAAAAATTGACCAATAGTGCATTTTTGGCTTCTAATGCTCGTACCAGCGTCACCGGAACAGTTGCGGGCAAAACCCTTACTCTCAGTAGCTTGACAGCAACTGACTGGTTTGGAACGAGTTTGAATAAAACCTACGGTGCTGCCACCTTTGCCACCACCTGGTTTAATGGCTTTTTAACTAATGCTGGTATGGGAGGGTTCGTTGGAAACGGACTTGGCACAGCTGCCTTTAATCAATTTTTCGGCATGGGTGGATTTCAACGCGCCAGCGACCCTAACATCTCCTATGTCACAACCAGCGGTACTGACCTGCTGATTGGTTTGGCGGGTCACTACAATGTCAAAGAAGTTTATGCACCAATGTTAGGGCAATTGGGCGGTCTTATTAGAGATGGATTCCAGGCAAGTGAAGTCGTCAAAGCTAGCTACAACGGCGTTGAGGAACTACTCTACAGCTTCAGCGCTACGCAGTCTGGCTTAGTGAACGGCTCAGGCGTAGGTGCTGATGGCCGCTCTCACAGCGGTAACTACGAAGTTGCCCTCAGAGGCGTCGTTACTCCCCCACCCCCCGTAGAATCAGTCCCCGAACCCTCCACAATGCTGGGTCTGATGGCTGTCGGTGGTCTATTTGCCGCCAAGCGGAAGCTGCAAAAAGCTTAAAGCTTTAACTTTTCCACTGTCACAACCGAATCGGGGAGCCAATTGGCTCCCTTTTTTGTATAGGCGGGTCTTGTACAAAAGTCATTGATAAGAGTCAAAAGCGATCGCTAAACCCGCCCCTTGTTTCTTAGTCTATAAAACAACTCTCTTAACTCTCTCTCTGTGCCCTGGTGTGCCTAGTACGGTTTAATCATCCAACCCTTGACGGTTTGCCCCACCTTTAGAGATCAGCAAACTTACTGAGGAATCAAGCAAGCCTTTCTATCATAGGAGTAGTGCTTTAAAAAAAGTTGACTAACCTCCTGTGACGACATCGGCAAAGACATTACCTCTGGTTAAAGATCCAGAACGGCTAGAAAAGCGCCTTAAAGAAATTCCCCCAGAACCGGGGGTTTATTTGATGCGCGACTCAGTTGATCGCATCTTATATATTGGAAAATCAAAGAAACTGCGATCGCGCGTCCGTTCCTATTTCCGCGAATCGCAAAAATTAAGCGATCGCATCATGATGATGGTGCGACAAGTCGTTGAGATTGAGTTCATCGTCACCGACACCGAAGCCGAAGCTCTCGCCTTAGAAGCCAACCTAGTCAAGCAGCATCAACCCTACTTCAACGTTCTTCTTAAAGACGATAAAAAATATCCCTACGTCCTAGTCACTTGGTCAGAAGAATATCCCCGCATCTTCATCACCCGCAACCGACGTTTAGGCAAAGAAAAGGATAAATACTACGGCCCCTTCGTTGATACAGGACTGTTGCGAACCACCCTACGAGTGGCAAAGCGCCTCTTTCCCTTACGCCAGCGTCCCCAACCGTTGCACAAAGACCGCCCTTGTTTGAACTATGACTTAGGGCGCTGTCCTGGTGTTTGTCAAAAGTTAGTTACCCCGGAAGAGTATCACAAAACGATTCAAAAGATTGCGATGGTCTTTCAGGGACGGACAGAGGAACTGATACAGGTTCTCACTGCCAACATGCAGCAGGCGGCCCAATCGATGAATTTTGAAGCGGCTGCCCGGATTCGCGACCAAATTGCTGGAATTCGCTCCCTCAGTGCCGATCAGAAAGTCTCTTTACCTAACGATACTATTTCGCGGGATGCGATCGCCCTTGCTGCCGACGAACACCACGCCTGCATTCAACTGTTCCAAATTCGTGCGGGTCGCTTAGTCGGACGCTTGGGATTCTTCGCTGATGCTCAATCGGGGACACCAGGCGCGATTTTACAACGAGTATTAGAAGACCATTACCAAACCGCTGACTCGGTGGAAATTCCCACAGATATTTTGGTGCAGCATGAATTACCGGAAGCGGAGATGTTGGCGGAATACTTGAGCCAGAAAAAAGGTAGAAAAGTCACCATTGTTGCCCCTCAACGGCAAGCCAAAGCCGAACTGATTGAGATGGTCGAGCGCAACGCCCATTACGAACTAGAGCGGACTCAGCGCTTTGCAGACCGCAACAATCAGGCATTGCAAGACTTAGCAGACATCCTCGACTTGCCCGACTTGCCACACCGGATTGAAGGTTACGATATTTCCCACATCCAGGGTTCCAATGCGGTTGGTTCGCAAGTGGTATTTGTGGATGGCGAACCCGCCAAGCAACACTATCGCCACTACAAAATCAAAAACCCTGCCGTTACTGCTGGTCACTCCGATGACTTTGCTAGCCTCGCAGAGGTGATTCGCCGCCGCTTCCGCAAGTACGCGGAAGACCCGCAACTACTGCGAGTTGGCAATTCTGATTGGCCAGATTTAGTAATGATTGATGGCGGAAAAGGTCAACTCTCTGCGGTTGTCGCTGTCTTGCAAGAGATGAACTTGATTGAAGACTTGCGCGTTGTCAGTCTTGCCAAGCAGCGAGAAGAAATCTTCCTTCCTGGCGAATCGCAACCCCTACCAACAGAAGCGGAACAACCAGGCGTTCAGCTACTCCGGCGTCTGCGAGATGAAGCCCACCGCTTTGCTGTCAGTTTCCACCGCCAGCAGCGGAGTGAAAAGTTGCGGCGATCGCGTTTAGATGATATCCCTGGCTTAGGCTTCAATCGCCAAAAGCAACTGCTAGCGCACTTTCGCTCTATCGATTACATCCGCGAAGCCTCTCCCCAACAGTTGGCAAAGGCTCCCGGTATCGGTTCGCGTTTAGCCCAGGAAATTTATGACTACTTCCATCCAGCTTAAATAAGTAACCGTAGGGTGCGTTAGTAACGCACTCTACAAAAGTGGCGATCGCACTGCTCGTAATAGCTCGCGCCGAACCTCGTAGTCTGCAATCTCTGGAATAATAACGCGGCTCCCTGATGTAATGTGAGAGTGGAGCCACTGGGCACAGGCAACACTCTCAGCAGAAAGCTTTGGATTCGTAACTAGACCAAGCGGTTCTGTATCTAACACGATGACTCGACTTACTAAGTTATACCCTTCAGCTCAGACGGAAATAACTTGCGATCGGACAAGCGATCGTCATCTAAAGCATGAATCAAATACTTACCTGTTTCCTGCTGTTCCTCCCCATCCTCATCATCGATCCAGGACTGGAGTAAGCTGACTGCTTCAGCTTGTTTTTGCTTTAACAAAATAGAGTTTGTCAAAAGCTGCAATGCTATTGCTTCTACGGAAAGCCCGTGCCGATCGGCTTCCTGCAAAAGATACTGCTCTAAATCTGATGGCAGGTTAAGGGTTAGTGTCATCGTTTTGCTAAGAATACACCCTATATTTTAGCCCTGAAAACTTAGAGATTAGACTGTTGCCCTTACTCCTAACTGAAGCTACATAACGACCGCGTTCAGCGGATGTAAGTGGCATCAAACTCTACACCAAAGAATTGCTTCATTCCGATACAACGCGCTTGTTAGGCTTCGCGTTTTGATGCCTGAAAGTCTACTATCTTAGAGTACAAGCTGCCTACTGATTCTGGGGCAAAAAGCTGGTCTTTGAGTTTCAAGTAGTCTCCCTTGCCAATATTGCACGCTGCCCAAAACCGAGCAACAGCAGACGGTTCCATATTGGATAGCAAAATCTGAAATCCTTCCTGTAAAACTTGTTGCTCGCTTTTAACCTGGATCATCGCTGCTCATCTCCAAAACAAAATCAGCTGGATTCATGACTTTCATAGTTAACCCCGAACACCGATTGATTAGCCGCTTATCACAAGTAATGAAATAATCGCTGTTAATCGCTTCTGCACACGCAACATGCAATGCATCAATCGCTTTTAATCCATTTTGTTCTAAGTCTTCGGCTTTCTGGCGGATTGCTTCATCAACTTCTTGCCTTAATTCGGCTAATTGAAGATATCGGCTCATCGCCTCCTGATTGATGGGGTGCGGATTGCGATCATTCTCATATTCCAAAACTGAGGAGCTAATTAACTCAACTGCCTTGGCTTCAACCATCTGCAAAATAATGACTACAGCTTGGGTTTCCAGGAAAATTTTGGGCTGAGTTTGATCGTCAAACGGACGGTTGTAAGCACTGGTATCTAAATATACACTTGTCACGCGATCGCTCGAAGCAAGACTATTCCACTTTATCCTGCTGCTTGGACAAGCACCCAACCCAAAACATCATGAATTCAACTGACTTAGCCTTCACTCCGGCTTTAGAGCAAGCACGACTCATCCGCAGCAAGGAAGTATCGCCTTTGGAGTTGGTACAACTTTATTTAGAGCGGATTGAACAACTTAACTCTAAGCTGGGAAGCTACTTTACGGTAACGGCTGAACAGGCGATCGCTGATGCTACAGCCAAAACGGAACAACTGGCTGGCAACTCCGAAGACTTACCCCCATTCTTTGGCGTCCCCATCTCCATCAAAGACCTGAATGCAGTTGCAGGCGTCCGATACACTGCGGGTACACCTGTACTAATGAAAAACATTGCCGACTACGACGATGGAGTAGTGACGCGGATTAAGCAGGCAGGCTTTACGATTCTCGGCAAAACGGCAACATCAGAACTGGGGTCTTTTCCTTATACTGAACCTCTAGGATTTCCCCCAGCTCGCAATCCTTGGAACTTGGACTATACCCCTGGCGGTTCTAGTGGTGGTGCATCAGCAGCCGTAGCAGCAGGATTATGCGCGATCGCTCAAGGTTCAGATGGTGGTGGTTCGCTGCGGGGGCCAGCTTTTTGTTGCGGATTAGTCGGTATTAAACCCTCGCGGGGACGAGTTTCTCATGCCCCTGTGGGCGATCGCCAAAGCGGAATTTCTAGTAATGGCCCTTTAGCTCGAACTGTAGCTGATGCCGCCGCATTACTAGATGTAATGTCAGGTTATATTACTGGCGACCCCTACTGGTTACCTGCTCCAGAGAAGCCGTTTCTTGATGCCACACAGCAACAGTTAGGTCAATTACGCATTGCCTTTACAACATCAGTTCTCCCCGTCGGAGAAGCAAACAGCGAGTGTCAGCAGGCGGTGCAAGAAACTGTGCAACTGCTAGAACAAATGGGTCATATTGTCGAAGCGGGTTGTCCTGATTTTAATGGTTTGACGGAACCCTTTATCAAAGTTTGGCAAGCTGGAGCCACAGCCGCAGGAATTCCTAAAGAGGTACTGAGTCCTATGAATCGCTGGTGTGCCGAGCAATCGACTTCTGCGGGGGAATATTTGCAAGCGGTTATTCAAATGCAGCTCGTTTCTCGGCGAATCGTGGCATTTTTTGATCACTTCGATGTACTAGTGCTGCCAACCTACCTGCATTCAACCATCCGCGTTGGCGAGTGGGCGAATTTGAATCCCGAAGAAACGCTGCAAAAAATTATTAACTGGATTGCCCCTTGTCCGCCGTTTAATGCATCAGGCTTACCCGCGATCGCTCTTCCAACGGGTTTTGATGCCAAGGGCTTACCACTAGGTATCCAACTCGTCGGACGCCCTGCTGCCGAAGCAACATTAATCGCTCTAGCATCCCATCTAGAAGCCGCTAAACCCTGGATTCAGCATCGCCCTGCTTTAAGTTGATGGGGTGCAGGGGTGCAGGGGTGCAGGGGTGCAGGGGTGCAGGGGTGCAGGGGTGCAGGGGTGCAGGGGTGCAGGGGTGCAGGGGTGCAGGGGTGCAGGGGAGAATCTCTTACCTCTTACCCTTCATACTTCATACTTCATACTTCATACTTCATACTTCATACTTCATACTTCATACTTCATACTTCATACTTCATACTTCATACTTTCTTGCCCACCACTCATTTATGATTTCCCTCCGACGCCCCGCGCACCAAAATTACGGTACTGTTCACTCCACGGGCGATCGCTGTAGGAATATTGCCATGCACCGCCCGTTGCAATAAACCTTCCCGCGTAGCGCCCAAGACAACAACATCGTAGGGTTCGGCATGAGCCAGATGAATCACTGCCTCAGAGACAGACTGAGAATGCACAGGCAGCGTCATGACCTTAGTTTTGATTTGGTTGCTTAAGTTGTAAGCCGCCTTTTCCAGCAGCGTCGTATCCGGATATAAAACCAACGGTGAGAAAATTTGCGTCACGGTGATTGAGGGTTCATGAGCAATGTTTGTGAAAGCCGGAAGCAGTTCTAGGGCGTGTTGAGAGTTCGGGCCTCCTGCAATGGGCACTAACCAATGATTCCAAGCGTCCGGTAACGGACAGGCAGCAACGGCTGTGCCATCTTGAGAAACCTCATCTCGATGACCTAATTTCACTAAAACAACATCACAAGGAGCCTGCCGAATCAAAGTATCTACAACTGTGCCCAAGATGCGACCAGAAGCGGATGGTTCGGCGTTCCATCCCATCAAGAGGGAAGAAATATGACGATCTTTAATTACCTCTAAGATGGCAGAGGCGGTATCGTGGGCAACGCGAATCTGAGTATGGACACTCAGGTGAAACTTCCGCCCCAGTTGCTCCGCCTGATGTAGCAAGCGGCGACTCTTGGTCGTCTGCACGAGGGTTTCTGCTGGGCTGCTGTGGCGGGGAACGATGATGACTTGTAGGCACTCTAGTTCATAATTGTGGTCTTTGGCGATCGCGGCGGCGAGTTGCAGCAGTATCGGCGCAGTTTGCGGATTTGCCAGGGGAATCAGCAGCCGTCCTGTTCCCGTTGCTGGGGCGCGGGTTTGGTAAACCACATAGGAAGGTTCTGGCACCGGGCCGAGTTGAGCCATTTCGCCGGAAAGTTGGTCAGCTTCAGCGCGAATAATATCGGCGCGAGTAATAATTCCCACCAACTTTCGCCCCTCAGTTACCGGAAGGCGGCTGAGTTTGTAGCGGTTAAGCAGATATAGCACCTGACTTAAAGAGTCCACAGGTTTAACGAAGATTGGCTTAGGCGTCATGAACTCAGACAGGAGCGTTTCTTCATTCCGCTGACTTTGAGTTGCCTCAGCCAAGTCAGTCTGGGTAACAATTCCTACCAACTTGCCGTCATCAACCACAGGAAATCCACGATGATGGGAGCGAGAAAATGCCTGCATCGCCTCATCTAAGTGCATCTGGCTGGATAAGGTTTCTACCCGCCGTTGCATTATGTCTGATGCTTTTAGTCTTGATAGAGGGTCATTGGTGCTTGCTTCTTGAGGGAGAGTGTAGCCATTGCGTTCTAAAAGCCGTTGATAAAGCGACCCTTTGGCAATCCGGTCTGCTACTAAGTAAGACGTGACACAAGTCATCATCAACGGCAGCACCAGATTAAAGTCAGTTGTCATCTCAAACACAATAACGATCGCTGTCACCGGCACTTTCGACACGGCACTGAAAAATCCTCCCATGCCGACTAGGGCGTAAGTAATCGGCTCTCCCAGTCCGAGAACCTGGTACTGTAAAGCCCCTACCAGATAACCCAACGCCGAACCCAAAACCAGAGATGGCTGAAACAGACCACCCGGTGCGCCAGAGCCATAGGCAACCAAAGTCAGAGCAAACTGTACGATAAATGCGATCGCGTGAATCTGCCAACCTGCCCCACCCCCACCCGTAATCAGAATTTCTCGTAAGCCAGCATTGTCTCGAAAGATATCGGGGAGCAAAGCGACAAGGCAGCCAGAAATCAATCCTGCCAAGCCGATCTTTAGGGGCAAGCTAAGGGGTAAGCGATGATAAAAGCTAAGACTGGCAAAAATACCCCGATTAAACAAGCCACCTAGCAACCCAGCGAGGCTACCGAGTAAAAGATAAAAGGGGATTTCTGGGGCAGAAAAGCTAGTAGAAATTGCCTGTAATTGTAAATTGAGGTCGAGACTGCCACCCCCCAAAATCCGTGAGACCGCTGCACCAATAAAGGCGGCAACGATCGCTACACCAAGAGTCAGGCTAGAGAGGTCGCGGAGTAGTTCTTCAACGACAAAGAGAAGCCCAGCCAGCGGAGTGTTGAAGCCTGCGGCTAACCCTGCCCCGGCTCCTGCCGCAATCATTTGACGCCGATGGTCGGGAGAGGTGGGCACCCAGTGACTAAGTTGCGCGGCGACTGCTGCACCAATTTGTAATGTCGGCCCTTGTCTTCCTAACGTCAGCCCCGCCGCGAGAGCAAAAATAGTGCTTACTAGCTTCACCAGCCCTATCCGTAAATCTAAGGGCATGGGAAATCGGGCAAGGACGGCTTTAATTTGCGGTACGCCACTCCCTGTGGATTCCGGGGCGAGATACTCAATCAGTAAACCAGAAAGTAAACCGAAAGAAAGTCCAATAACTGGTAAAACGAAGAACGCAGGCAGTGCTTGCGCTGATTGAATGCGCCACGAACCTAAAACGCCAATACTGTATTTCAGTAAAACAGCAGAAAGAGCAGATACTAGACCAATCAGACAAGCTTCCGCGATCGCCAATCGTTGTCGCGGTCGGAACCAAGTTTGTAATTGTGGCGAGAGTTTGGCGAAGAGTTTTTTGTCCTGTGGCATTTGCTCTCTACCAGTAACCAACAACTGGATTAGTCACTAGTTTATGAGTCTTGACTCGGTGAGTGTTGAGGTTGGGGAGATGAGGAGATGGGGAGCAGGGGAGCAGTGATAACTTCATACCTCATACCTCATACCTCATACCTCATACCTCATACTTCATACCTCATACTTCATACTTCATACTTTCTTGCCCACTCAGGACTCAGGACTCACCGACTCACCGACTCACCGACTCACCTCCCCGCCGTCACTGATAGCCCTTCCACAATCAACGATGGCGTGTAACACGGGCCGTTCCAATCGGCGTCACTGCCTATAGCAAGGCAGCGTTTGAGGGCAGAGTAAACGTTACCCGCAACCATTGTGTCTTTCACGCGACCAATAATTTGCCCCTGCTGCACGCGGTAGCCTAGCTCCACGTTAATCGAAAAATCTCCTTCGATTCCTGCGCCGCCGCCTAATATTTGGTCGATAATCAGTCCCTCATCCAGTTGAGCGATCAAGTCGGAAAGAGATTGCTGTCCGGGATGGACGAGCAAATTCACCAGTCCGGGGGTAGGATAGCTGCCTAAACTGGGACGAAAACCACTTCCTGTCGAGTCTGTACCGAGCTGACGTCCGGTTGTGCGATCGCTATAAAATTGCTGCAATCGTCCTTCGAGAATAAACAAGAGTCGCTTTGTGGGAGTCCCTTCATCATCAAAGGGACAGCTAAATGGGCCCCAATCCGGTTGCTGAGACAAGGTAATGTTTTCTGAGACGACGGTTTGTCCTAAGCGATCGCTCCAGGGTGAGACCCCCTCCACAACTCGCTTACCATCCAATGCCGCTTGTACCGTATCCCAGAGCAAATCTGCTGCTTTTGCCGTCAACAAAATCGGCACCCGACCGCTCGGCGGGGCAACATTTTCCTTTGCCCAAGCTAAACGCTGTAAGATTTGCTGGGCAACTTGTTCCGAGTCCAGCTGATTGCGCTGGGTTTGCCCATCGGAAACACTCAAAAAGTCATCGCCCCGCACCCACTCAGCGGCAAGAAAGCAGCTCAAGGTTGTATCGGTGTAGTAGCAATCTAGTCCTTGAGAATTGATCAGGCGCGTTGTCTCTTCTTCACATTCCCATTGCCCCGTGCATAGTACATCAGGATAAACCTCTCGCACTCTGGCGATCGCCTCTTTCCCCATTTTCACTAGTTCCTCGACAGGCACCACCTCCCCCAGATCGGGATAGTTGGACGTTCGCCCGTCCGCCAGCTCGACGGTTTCCGGTTCATTGAGCTTTGATAAGGCGATCGCCCGCTCTACCAAATCCTGGGGTTCCACAGGGCCATAAGCAACTGCTAGTCCTGGACGCCCCTCTCGCCAAACCCGCAACGCTATCCCTTCGGATTGAGTACTTTCTAGCTGTTTGAGTCGGTTAGCTTCAAAAAAAACAGGCCGCGATTGCGATCGCGACTGATAGACTTCTGCACTCGTTGCCCCTGACGAAGCCGCCAACTCTAATAGCTGCTGAATCGGTACTGTTTGTGGTAAGTCGTTAGTACTCATTAATCCCCAATTCCTAGCTCAACTCTTGCAACAGCCAAAATCCGGCAAAGGATTCTGTATTTGGGTTCTCCTGAACAGCGAGAAAATGGACATTCTGGGCTTTTTGCTTGGCTTCCTCAAATCCTGTAGCTTCCTTGATGATTTGAGGGTCTTTAATGGGTGCCAGAATCCAGCTATCACTATCCCCCGTCTCCAGAAGCAATCGGGCTGGAGAACCACTATCAAACTTCACAAACGCCAGCTCTAAACCAGACATCCAGCCTGCCAGAGGAGTCGCTCTCGGAGAAAAAATCACCACACCAGGAATCCGGGCATCAGGAGCGAGGTCAAACATAGAAATCGGGAAGGCTTCACCAAAATTAATTTCCCACTCGTCCATCTCCTCAAAAGCAGCGGCTTCTAAGGTGACAAATGCCCACTGCTGACCGATCAAGGCATCCGGTAAACGTTGTGGCGTCTGTGGTTGATAACGAACAAAGGAGGAAGCCGCCGCCGAGGCTACATACCCTGGCTGCTGGGGATAAAAGTCTTGGATGCGTTGTTCTGTCCACCGATTCAGGGCGTAGGTACGGCGGCTAGCGTAGGCAGCAATACCCAACTCGTCACAGGCTTTGGTAATCATGTTGCTCATTTGCCGCCGGAAAAAGCGAATTTTTTGGGGCGGCTGGGGGGCTTTAGCGATCGCCTCCTCCAATACCTCCCGCAACCAAAGTGAATTGACCTGCTGGTTCGGACAAAACCGAGCATACTGAAACAACGAGTCAGTGGACTGCCGCGTGTCCAGAGGACTTTCACAAATTAAAACTTCCCAAACTTTTTTTTGATTTTCGTCCAAAATCGGACGCGAATAAAAATCTAATTCCCAAACAGTACTCATGCCGCACAGTTACTTATCTGACCCATCTCTTCACTTTAGAGGTTTTTCGGACTCGAAAGCGATTGAGAAATGAGACTGACGATGGGAAACGGGGATGAGCAGGTGCTCAGGAGATGGGGAGATGGGGAGCCGGAGGGACTTAGGATCAATCCCAACTGACGAGAAACCCCGACTCACCGAATCTCTTTCCCATCTTTAGGGAACTTGAATCGGAATCAAGGCATTTTCGGGTATGTAGCTGCGGAAAATACCGTTATCTGCCAAGACGACAACTAGGTGCAAGGGAAAGTCTGGCTCAATGTGTAAATCTGCCCAGGGGACTGCCACTTCCAGACACTCCTCAAAGGCGACTTGAGCGCGGCTAACACGGGCAGACCATTGGTGATGTTCTGCTGCCTCTTTAAGCCAACAGCTTTGAGTCAGCAGGTTAATACCAAGGTGGTGGTGGAACATGTAATTTAAGGGGGATTCGTCGGGTACCTCAGCCAAGGGTGCGGGGCTATTGTGCATTGTTCGCTCAGGATAAAACCAGAGTAAATGCAGTTCTCCAGGGATATCTTTGCCCGGTTGCACGCCCGCTTTGAAGTCCAAGCGCAAAAAGAAGTTGAGGTGATTTACCCCATACCAGAGCCGCTGAACGGCGCTGCTGCGGTGCATTGTCCCCCGTGCGCCGCCGATTTCAATGCGACCTGCCTGATCCCAGTCTTGCTCATCACCCCAGCCGTTGATGATCGGATGAATGAAGCTTTCCGGTCGATGATCGCCGCGAAGGGCATGAATTTCCACCGCTTGCTTGACGTTGGGAGGAACTGGCTCGTTGAGGGCTTGGTAGATTGCAGCGAGGTGTTCCCGGAACAATTGGTCAAACATCGCATCCTGGTTTGAAGAATGACCTTCGCCAAACCACCAGAACCAGTCTGAGCCTTCCGCCGCATAAAGAGCTTCCCAAACTTCTGGGTTATTTTCTTCCGTTGCTTCTGGGTGATTGGCTAAGGTCTGCCGTGCGGTAGTTAGCAAATCCCAGGCGCGATTTTTGGCAGGGTCGCCAATCCAAGTGGTGAAGCTGCCATCTACCCAGGAACCGCTGTGCAGTTGCTGGGCGGGGAGGATTTCTGTGGGGGGAAACTGTTCGATGAACTCGGAAACGGTGACTAGCTTGATGTTGCTCTCATTGCTGAGAGTCTGATAGAGAGACTTCAGGAAGGGAATGCCGTCTTTTTCGTAGTATTCCCAGCAATTTTCCCCATCTAGGGCAATGGTGACTAACCACGGCTGTTCTAGGGAGGAGCCACCGCCGGGTTGACGGTGTTTCAAGGAACGGGCGATCGCATCTAAGTGTCCCACCAAATCCGTTGCTGCCTGTTTTGGCTCCATCGACCCGTAGGTAAAGCCGATTAAGTCGGACAAGCGGTGGTCGCGAAAGACAATCGATAACGGCCCATCGGGTGTTTCTAGACGATAGGGACGGTAAATTAATTCCGGTTCTGAGACATTGCCCGCTTCATTGCGGTGGAAGAAGTGGTTAATGGAATTGCCCAAGACGGCTTCATCTGAGCAAATCCACTCAAATCCCTGTTGGGCAATGTAGGGTAAAATCTCCGGGCTTACAGATTGCTCGGAAGGCCATAAGCCACGAGGAGCGCAACCAAATCGCTCTTTGTACATCTCTCTCGCTTTGCTCAGGTGCCGGGGAATATCTTCTGACCACTGGAAGCGTTGCTGGGGTAATGCCATATTGGGCACTGCCCGCTGTCCCGCATTTGTATCTGCTAGCAGGGGCAAAATCGGATGGGTGTAGGGCGAGGTAATGACTTCTAGCTGCCCTGCCTCCTGCATTTTTTTGTGCTGCGGGATGATGCGACTGAGGATTTCTTTTTGCTTGGAGAAAATACGTTGGCGATCGCTTAAGCTGAAATTCTGTCCCTGCTTCAACCACTGCTCAATCTCTGGGTCATCCCAAAACAACGGGTCAATCCATGCCAGATTGTGCCACGCCAGCAAATCGCCGTAATCTTGGTCTGTCCAATTCTCCAGACACCACACTGCCCCTTTCTCCTGCCGCATGTGGTACAGCTGTGAATAGCGAGGATGGGGGTCGATTAAGGTGTGATGATTGGCGTCAAAGAAATGTTCAATAATGAATTCTTGTTGCTGACGAGAGAGCTGATCGCTAGACGTCAAAGCCGCCGCCAAATAGGGGTCTATGGCAGTGCCAGCAATATAATCTTCCAGTTGCAAAATCAGTGAGGGAACTAAATTCACCGTTTGATGCAACTTAGGATAATCCTCTAGAAGCAATACCAAATCTAAATAATCTTTCGTACCATGCAGTCGCACCCAAGGCAGACGATACTGACCCGGAGCATCGGTGGTACCCGTGCGGCTTTTGTACAGCGGCTGGTGCTGGTGCCAGATAAACGCGACGTATAAAGGATAAGACATAGAAGTGTTTAGGCCAGAGGTGGGCAATTAGGGACTAGGGATGGGGTAGAGCGTGCTGGGTTTTGAGTAGTCAGGATTTAGTTGAAGGTTGAAAGTAAACAAGTTGAAAGCTACCAACGTGAATATATCCAGCATTTCATCCTTCATACTTGTCTGCCTACCCCACCGTCCCTAATTTCTACATCACTTGCTCGACTTCAACGATTTCTGGGATAAATTCGCGCAAGCGACGCTCAATGCCCATTCTCAGGGTCATGGCTGAACTAGGGCAAGACCCGCAAGCACCTTGTAAGCGGAGTTTGACCACTGGGCCATCTAAGCCAACGAGTTCAACGTTACCGCCATCAGCCATCAGGTAAGGACGCAATTCATCCAAAACCGTTTCGACGTTTTCAGGAGTGAGTGCCAATGTTTGAGACATAATCTACCTTTTGTGATTGTTTACTTGCAATTTTCGCTCTGTGTTTATCCTAACTTTCCTCAACAGAGCTACAGAAATCGGCTACTCGCCATCAATGAGGATCGATATCCGAACGGCACTAGTTACTTGGTTTAGCGATCGCACTATTATTGATGGCTGAGTGACCGAGCCTTGAGGATAAAAACGCTAGACTGTAGCGGGTTCTAAGAGCTTGATGTTGGAGAAATTGAACTCCGTGCTGGTTTTGTCGTCGCCTTTGATGGAGTGAACGACTTGACGCGTCATCACGTAGTAGTTGCCGACTTTTTCAAATGTCTCCTCGAAGTCTTGTTTGCCAGTGACATCGCCTGTCTTGGCGTTGCGGAAAACAGCGTTGTAGGCTGATGAAACATAGCCTTCTCCAGTGTCGAGACTTTCTTTTGTGTTGATGGTGAATGCCATCGGTCCCATGACACGGCTGACTTGACTAATTTCTTTGCCTCGGACTTTGTAGTTAGATCCCATGGAATCGCCTTTTACCAGAATCTCCACCGCACCTGTGGGGTCTTCTTCCCCCAGGCTAAAGGCGCTTTTGCCATGAGCCTTTTCAAAGGATGAGCGCTTGCGGTGAGTGACAATATCACGCATCTGGTTGTAGACGCTTTCTTGTACCTTTTCGTCTTCGATTCCGGTGACCTCTACAGTGAGATCGCGATTGATTTGAACTTTACCGCTGTAAACTTCGTCATTTTGCTTGACTTCAACATCAGCACTGTAGCCAGGGAAGTTTTCGTTCCATGTGTAGCGGTTTTCGTAGGCAGCCTGAAACATTTCCCGCGCTTTGGTTTGCTCTGTCGTCATAGAACTTTACTTGAATTAACTTTTTATATTGTAGAAATTGTTACTGACTGCGTTGAGTCAGCGCGATCGCATTTTTGTAATCAATCTCGACTGAGCCTTCGGGTAAAGGCGTCTCGCGTTCCCATGCAAAAGTATACTGGCTTGGAAACGCGATCGCTCAAGCCAAAGAAAAAGTTAATTTTTGCTTTCATCCCCGCAAAGGGCTTCCTCAGCGCCACACCTCGTTAGAAGCTATTCCATCCCTAAATTAAGCAGCTCAATGCCTTCTGATTCTGATGTTTGCGAAGAAATCATCACGGGTTCTTGATACAACGGAATGGTGAAGGTGACTGTTGAACCTAGTCCTTCCCCCATGCTGTAAAAATTGACCACGCCTCCCATGCTTTCAACGAGTTTCTGGGAAATCGTCAGTCCTAAGCCTGTTCCTCCGTACTGGCGAGTGCGTTCCCCATCAACTTGACTAAAAGATTGGAAAAGCTTGTCTTGCTTGTCGAGAGAGACCCCAATTCCTGTATCAGCAACGCGCACTTTCACCACGCCAGGAAGTTTGTGGTTTTTCAGCGTCACCTTTTTCTTCACAATTTCCGTGCTGACTGTCACGCCGCCTTCGTGGGTAAATTTGATCGCATTGCCTACCAAATTCAGTAGCACTTGCAACAATCGTTGGTAGTTGCCAAATAAAATCACATTATCGTGGGTGGGAGGTAGCTCGATATTAAGGCTCAGTTTCTTTTCCTGTGCCTGATTATTTGTAAACTTCTCAACAGCATGCATCAGTTCGTTGAGCTGGACAGGGCTTAAATCCAGCTCCATTTTCCCGGCTTCGATTTTGGCAATGTCGAGGATATCGTTGATGATATCGAGGAGGTGGAGAGCCGAGCGGTGAGCGTCATCAATGAACTCACTTTGTTCCTCTGGGCTGTCTACCAATCCATCGATGATTAACTTCAGGCTACAAATAATGCCATTGAGGGGCGTCCGGAGTTCGTGAGTTGTATTAGCGAGAAATTGACTTTTCAGCCGAGAGGCTTCTTCTGCTTGCGCCCTAGCTGCTTCTAGCTCTTTATAGAGGGTGCCGTGAGCGATCGCCGTACCCACTTGATCGGCTAATTCCCGCACGAGTTCAATTTCTGCAACAGTCCAGTGACGGCGGCGATCGCATTGTTGCAAGCTAATCAAACCATTGGGTTTGTCTTTATAGGAAGTTGAAACCACTAAGACTGATTGTTCTTCAAATGTCGTCGGAGTGATTTGCTCGACAACTACGGGTTCTTCGCTATCGATTGCCTGTCTTAGGTGCGGCTCTAGGGCGAGTTTCAGCCGTTGACCTAACATTGAGCTAAAGGGTTTCTGGCAGTACTCTGCTTCTACATTAATCGTCTGCTGCTCTGGTTTGTAGGAGCAAATAATACAGCGACTAACCGCGAGAGCTTCGCCTAAACTCGTGACGGTACGTTGCCAAATTGTGTCGAGATCAAGGGTACGACGAATGCTGCGGGAAATTTGGGTTTGGAGGTTTTTGTAGGGATCAGCAAGCGGTGGCAAAATTGGCTCCATCACCGTTGAAGCTAGCGCCTGGGGCAATAGATACCCCATCACGAGTACGGTAGTGGCGTTACCCTCCCTTGGCAAAATGGGGCTAATGACTAACTCCACTGGAAAATGTTGGTCAGCATAGCAAAAGGAGTAGACGCCACGTTCTGGAGTTCGTCGTTCTAAAACTCTTTGGATTTGTGCCTGATAGCAGTCTAGAGCCACGGGGTGAAAGGTCTCCTTTAAGGGTACTTTTACCACCTTCTCTAGACTCAAGTCATAGCGTTCAGCATTTTGCCAGTAAAACGAGAGATACTGACCTGACGCATCTTGAGTAAATACCAGTTCTGAACCTAGATCCTGCAAAAAGCTAACGTTGCCTTGTGCAGTTGCAGATTCCATAGGGTTATACCAATATTGAGGACTTTGAGAGTTAGCAGAAGCAATCATTAGCAGGAACTTGGGAACTGCAAGTTACGAAATTAAGATGTAGCGAACCCCTGTAGATGCAATCAACTGTGGCTCAAAGCCTCAGTACCGATTTTTTGGCAAAATGCCTGAGCCTGATTTAATCATTCCATTCCCCACGGGGCGGCACCGGAGGATTGCGCTCTAAGGTACGAGCTAGCTCGTCATCTCGTTGACGTTCCCCTCTCAGCCACTGCCGAATTGCTGTTTCAATGACCTTACTAGGGTCGTTCGTCAGGTGCTTAATTTGGTCTACAAGTTCGACGTCTATATGAATGGAAATTTCTTCTTTATCAGGGGAATGTTCGCGGTGTAAGGCATGCTCATTCATGTTTACTCAGGGGAGTTTCTTTTAAATGCATTTTACGATAACTATTTAAGTTACTCAGTCAATAGCACTTGTCTCCACTAAAGAGCCACTTTATTTAAGCTTCTCTGGCTTAAGATAGCAAAAGCAATCTTGTCTGTTGGCGCGGTCTCGGCTGGCTAAGACTGTCTAGAAGCGGGAGACTGGGAAACCAAGGCTTCACTTGAGAGTGGCAAAGGCACTGAATCCTGTCGAGCTTGTTATAACATCCACAGGAATTGCGGAAACATTAAAATACATTAAGTGCTACTGACTCTTTGGTTGCTGGTTCTTTTTTGTGACCTGTGAATAACTATGACTGACGTTCCCGTCTCGCGCATCCGCAATTTCTCGATCATTGCTCATATCGATCATGGAAAATCCACTCTAGCAGACCGCTTGCTACAGACCACGGGCACGGTGGACGATCGGCAGATGAAAGAACAGTTCCTGGACAACATGGATTTAGAGCGGGAGCGAGGTATTACCATCAAGTTGCAAGCGGCACGGATGAACTATACTGCCCGTGACGGTGAGCAGTACGTCCTCAATCTGATTGATACACCGGGGCATGTGGACTTTTCCTATGAGGTGTCGCGATCGCTAGTGGCTTGTGAGGGGGCATTATTAGTTGTCGATGCCTCTCAGGGAGTGGAAGCCCAGACATTAGCAAATGTTTACTTAGCCCTAGAAAATAACCTAGAAATTATCCCCGTCCTCAATAAAATTGACTTGCCAGGAGCCGAACCGGAACGGGTAATCAACGAAATTGAGGAAATTATCGGGCTTGACTGTAGCGGGGCGATTAGGGCATCGGCAAAAGAAGGAATTGGGATTCCCGAAATTTTAGAGTCTATTGTACATTTGGTGCCCCCGCCAAAAGACACAGTAGATCAGCGGTTGCGGGCGTTGATTTTTGACAGTTACTATGACCCCTATCGGGGAGTGATTGTCTATTTTCGAGTCATGGATGGTACGGTCAAAAAAGGCGATCGCGTCCGCTTGATGGCATCGAAGAAAGAGTACGAAATTGACGAGTTGGGCATCCTTTCCCCTACACAAGTTCAGGTTGAAGAACTTCACGCTGGGGAAGTCGGTTACTTTGCGGCTGCCATTAAAGCTGTCGAAGACGCCCGTGTTGGTGACACGATTACCCTCGCCGCCACTCCGGCTGAAACCGCTCTACCGGGTTACACCGAAGCCAAACCGATGGTGTTCTGTGGCTTGTTCCCGATAGATGCCGCTCAGTACGAAGACTTGCGGGATGCCCTAGAAAAGCTCAAACTCAATGACGCTTCCTTGAACTACGAACCGGAAACCTCTAGTGCGATGGGCTTCGGCTTTCGCTGCGGCTTCTTGGGATTGCTGCACATGGAGATCGTCCAAGAACGCTTAGAACGAGAGTACAACCTGGACTTGATCACTACCGCCCCTTCTGTGGTGTACCGCGTCACTACGAACAAGGGTGAAGTCTTGAATATTGATAATCCCAGCACCTTACCTTCACCGCAGGAACGGGAGAAAATTGAAGAACCCTACGTCAAAGTAGAGATGATTACACCGGAAGATTACGTTGGCACGTTGATGGAACTGTGTCAATCTCGGCGGGGCGTTTTCAAGGATATGAAATATCTCACTCTAGGGCGAACAACTTTAGTTTATGAGTTGCCCTTAGCGGAAATCGTGACCGACTTTTTCGATCAACTTAAGTCTCGTTCTCGCGGCTACGCCAGTATGGAGTATCAGATCATCGGCTACCAGGAGAACTTTTTGGTGAGGCTGGATATTTTGATTAATGGCGATGCGGTTGATTCTTTGGCAATGATTGTCCACCGCGACAAGGCGTACAATGTCGGTCGGGCGATGGTGGAAAAACTTAAGGAACTGATTCCTCGCCACCAATTTAAAATTCCTCTCCAAGCTTCTATCGGTAGTCGCGTTGTCGCTAGTGAACAGATTCCTGCCCTACGCAAGGATGTGCTGGCGAAGTGCTACGGCGGTGATATTTCCCGGAAGAAAAAGCTGCTCCAAAAGCAAGCCAAGGGTAAAAAGCGCATGAAAGCCGTGGGTACGGTGGATGTCCCCCAAGAAGCGTTTATGGCAGTGCTGCGCTTGGAATCGCCATAAAATAAAGGGGGCTGCCAAAAATCCATTTTTTTCTCTAGGGGTACGGCAGGTTGGTACCCCCTAGTGCTTTATTTACCTACAGATTTGGTGGGGCGGGTTGTTGCTAAGTTCTCTTGATTGCCCGCCAGTAGGAAGCTTGGGGCGACGCTGACTCTAGCAAGAGTGTTGTTTGAATCCTTGATTGGGATGAGAGCGATCGCCTTTTCTCGTACACCCTTTTTCAAGGTTCAAAGAGTCTTTACCATAAGATGTACAATTCTTCACTATAACTTGATAAAACCCTACAGATCTGGACACCTTTGTGTTCCAAGGTTAGTTTAAGATTGATTTCAACCCATAAGAGTCAGTTGCATGAGAATTCTGGTTACGGGTGGTGCTGGTTTTATCGGTTCCCATCTCATCGATCGATTGATGGTGGATGGTCATGAAGTCATTTGTTTAGATAACTTCTATACCGGAAGTAAGCGCAATATTCTCAAATGGCTAGATCACCCCTATTTTGAATGTATAAGGCACGATATTACTGAGCCAATTCGCTTAGAAGTCGATCAAATCTATCACCTAGCTTGTCCAGCTTCGCCAATACACTACCAGTTCAATCCTGTCAAAACCATAAAAACAAACGTTTTGGGAACCCTGAATATGTTGGGGTTAGCCAAGCGGATAAAGGCAAGATTCCTACTGGCTTCAACCTCGGAAGTGTACGGCGACCCAGAAGTTCATCCGCAATCAGAAGACTACAGAGGTAACGTCAATCCCATTGGGATACGTAGCTGTTATGACGAAGGCAAGCGTGTTGCAGAAACCCTGGCTTTTGACTACCACAGACAAGGTGGTTTGGAAATTCGCGTTGCCCGGATTTTCAACACCTACGGCAGTCGCATGTTAGAAAACGACGGTCGCGTGGTGAGCAACTTTGTCGTGCAAGCCCTCAGAAATAATGCCCTTACCGTGTATGGTGACGGGTCACAAACGCGTAGTTTCTGCTACGTATATGACCTGGTAGAAGGGCTGATGCGACTGATGAATGGCGAACATACAGGTCCCATCAACTTAGGGAATCCTGATGAATACACCATTTTAGAACTGGCTGAGGCGGTTCAAAAGATGGTCAATCCCGACGCAAAACTTAGCTTCAAACCCTTGCCAGAAGACGATCCGCGCCGCCGTCGTCCAGATATTACGCGGGCGAAGAATCTGCTAGATTGGCAACCCACCATTCCCTTAGAAGAGGGATTAAAAATGACCATTGAGGATTTTCGCGATCGCTTAAATTCCACTCCAGAAAATCACATGGCATCGTTGTGAAAAACCAATCAACTATAAGTTGAGCTGTGTGTTTTAACTGAATCTGTTTTCGAGCAAGATACTGCCCAAAAAACTTTCCAAATTCTATTCTTGAGGACTTCCCCATGCGCGTTTGTGTCATCGGTACTGGATATGTTGGTTTGGTTACTGGCGTTTGCCTGGCTCATATCGGACATCATGTTATCTGCGTTGATAACAACGAAGAGAAAGTCAAATTGATGAAGTCTGGACAGTCGCCCATCTACGAGCCGGGACTATCAGAGCTGATGCAGGCTTCTACCCAAGCAGGGCGTCTGGAATTTACCGCTGATTTGGCAGCCGGTGTTGAGCATGGCGAAATTCTCTTCATTGCTGTAGGGACACCACCTATGCCGACAGGCGAAAGTGACACCCGTTACGTCGAAGCTGTCGCCCGTGGCATTGGTAACCATCTCAACGGCGGCTTCAAAGTGATTGTCAACAAATCCACCGTACCTATTGGTTCTGGTGACTGGGTACGGATGATTGTCTTAGATGGCGTTGCCGAACGTCAGAAGGCGTTAGTCGGTGCGGGAGGCGTTAGCGACGATGTCATCACCCAAGTCGCCGCTGATTTTGAAGTAGTCAGTAACCCAGAGTTCTTACGGGAAGGTTCCGCTGTATACGATACCTTCAATCCTGACCGCATCGTTTTGGGGAGCAACAGCCCGAAAGCGATCGCGATGATGAAAGAACTCTATACCCCGATTGTCGAACGCCAACATGCCGAAGACAAAGCCGCCGCACCCGTTCCTGTAGTCGTCACTGACATCAGCTCAGCCGAGATGGTGAAATACGCTGCCAATGCCTTCCTCGCCACCAAAATTAGCTTTATTAACGAAGTCGCTAACATTTGCGATCGCGTTGGTGCTGATGTTACCCAGGTTGCCAAAGGTATTGGTCTAGATTCCAGAATTGGTAGTAAATTTCTGCAAGCCGGGATTGGCTGGGGCGGCTCCTGCTTCCCTAAAGATGTCTCTGCCTTGGTTCACACCGCCGATGACTACGGCTACGACGCCACCCTCCTCAAAGCGGCGGTCAGCGTCAACCATCGTCAGCGCTTAATGGCCGTTGAAAAACTCCAGCAAGAACTGAAAATCCTCAAAGGCAAAACCGTCGGCTTACTCGGCTTAACCTTCAAGCCTGACACCGATGATATGCGTGACGCCCCCGCCCTCAACTTGATCGAACAGTTGAACCGCTTGGGTGCAAAAGTCAAAGCGTACGACCCCATTGTTTCCCAAACCGGAATGCGTCATGGCTTAACGGGCGTGCTGGTAGAAACCGATCCAGAACGCTTGGCAGATTGCTGCGACGCTTTGGTAGTCGTAACCGACTGGCAGCAATTCCTGAAGCTAGATTTCCCCAAGATGGCATCGCTGATGAACAACCCTGTGATCATCGACGGTCGTAACTTCCTCGATCGCGAAATCGTAGAACGGGCAGGATTCCGCTACGTTGGGATTGGACGTTAAGGTTGCGGCTATTAGTCCTTAATCCTTAGCCATCAGTCATTAAAACAGGAGATCCCCCCAACCCCCCTTTTTAAGGGGGGCTTTTTTTTATGAGTAGGCTGGCAAATCTCTCCATACTCCTCTTCTCTCCTCCGCGTCCTCTGTGCCTCTGCGGTTTATTAAAGCTAAACCAATTTAGGTTGATGCGATGTCGGAACCCCACCCCTAACCCATAGTGGTGTGCACACCACCAAGAGAATTAAGCGCAATGTATTTGGTGAGAATTGGTATAACGACTGAAATCTCGCCTCAACCAGGCTTATTCCGCCTGCGCGGACTCAACAAAGAATGGACTAGCCGCAAGCGACTCAGCCAACCAGAACTTCGCCCCGGATTGCTTGCTCGATTTGCACCCGATCCAAAGCGCGACCAATGACCACCAACTTTGTCTGACGGGGTTCCGTCCCTTGCCAGGGGCGATCGTAGAAGGAATCAAACCGCTTCCCAACGCCTTGCAGCACCAAACGCATCGACTTGTTCGGCACGGCAACAAAACCCTTAATCCGGTAAATTTCCTGCTGTTCCACTAAAGCCGAAAGTCGCTTCACTAGTGCTTGTGGTTCAAAGGCTTGATCGAGGGTTACATGAATCGAGTTCACCTGATCATCATGCTCGTGGTCTTCTTCCGTGTCGTGGTGGCTAGGACGGCTATCTAGGTTATCCTCTACCGCTGCATTGAAGCCTAGCAGTAACTCTGGGCTAACTTCACCGCTACGGCAAGGCACCACCTTTACTCCCGAAGGAAGTTGTTGCTGTAACCACTGCTGTACCTTATGGCGGGTTTCTTCATCCACCAAATCAACCTTAGTCAGCAGCACCAAATCCGCACAAGCCAATTGGTCTTCAAACAACTCCTCAATCGGCGTTTCATGCTCTAAGTTGGGGTCAGCTTGCCGTTGGGTGTTGAGAGCATCTAAATCAGAGGCTAGAGTCCCGGCTGCGACTGCCTCACAATCAACTACCGTAATCACACCATCCACCGTTGCGCCTGTACGAACCTCTGGCCAACGGAAGGCTTGTACCAACGGTTTTGGTAAGGCTAGACCGGAAGTTTCGATCACGATACAATCGAGGCGAGTGCGCCGCTTGAGTAATTCTTGCATCGTCGGCAAAAACTCTTCCTGTACGGTGCAGCACAGGCAACCATTCGTCAATTCCACAATATTGCTGATGGAGTCTTCGTCGTCGTCACAAACCTGGCAAGAACGCAGCAGTTCGCCATCAATGCCAACTTCGCCAAACTCATTCACCAGCACGGCAATACGTCGCCCTTGATTGTTTTGCAGCAACTGGCGCACCAGCGTTGTTTTACCTGCTCCCAAAAAGCCAGTAACAACCGTAACGGGAATCTTTGTACCCACAATTCACTCCTTAATTGAAAGCTTTTTAGTCTTTGCTCAAGTAAGCGGCGGAACCTTCGCTAAAAGGCTACGTTTCAGCGGTTCTGGTCGTTCTGACCAAGGCAACAATCCATCTGACTTGGCAGAGTACTGACTAGCACATTGCAGCACGGCGGCTGAGGTGACAGGTAATGCTTCGTCATTAACGGGTAAGTCGCCAAACACATAAGTGTACTTTCCAGGGGCAGCGAAGGAAACCACACAGGCATGGCTGCAAGCACTCATGCACTCGACAGGGCGAATCGAGAAGTTGTCACCTTGCTGGAGGTGCTGAAGTTGTTCTAAAAGTTTTTGCCCGCCGCTAACACCGATAGGTTTGCCGTCCTTCCAGGTGCTAGCACAGGTGGTGCAGACAAATAAAGTTGTTTGGGTCATAACGATTCTTCATCTGTACCTCGCAGATGGATATCAAAGTAACTCTTAACGTCGGCGGGCATTCTGACTAAGAAACCTTAGTGGTTTCATTACAGTTGCGGGACAGCGTCGGATTTGCACCGAACTTTCCCCATTACTTCTAACGGCTGCTCTCCATCAGAACCGACTAGTTTCCTCAATGTATCACGGTTATTGCGATCGCATCTATTATCCAACCTTATCTCTACTCACGACCTAGTTAACTGAAAAAAGTCTTTCCCCCTCACCCTAAATCCCTCTCAAGAGAACCCGAAAGGGACGCATGAGAAACCTTGAATGGCTCTAGCTCCCTTTCTCCGGTTAAAGGGTTAAAGCTCTGTCAGTCAAGCAGACTCACGACACAACCGTAACGACATCGCTACTGGAATCCTGAGGGCTTTTCTTTTTCTATCCGATAAACATCCATGCTTACTCCCTGAAATACGGTCTTTTTTTCGTACTTCATTCCGATTTTCTTCAAAACTTTAACTGAAGCTATATTCTCCCGCTCCACAACTCCTAAAATATAGGCAATTTCAAGT
The DNA here is from genome assembly GCA_019359445.1 of Kastovskya adunca ATA6-11-RM4. Lineage (GTDB taxonomy): Bacteria > Cyanobacteriota > Cyanobacteriia > Cyanobacteriales > Coleofasciculaceae > Kastovskya > Kastovskya adunca. The sequence continues at coordinate 42,744 of JAHHHJ010000015.1, forward strand.
TTATTTAATCCATATTCTAAAGCCGCTGAAGCCGCTTCCGTTGCCAAACCTCTTCCCCAGTATTTTTCATCTAATCGATATCCAAGTTCTTTTTCCTCTTGGTCATCAATAATTTCTACTGCTATGCCGCAGTAGCCTATCAAATCCTTACTTTCTTTAAGAACAACAGCCCATTTTCCGAAACCGTACCTGGAATAGGAACTAATAAAACTCTCGACTTTTGCTTGCGTTTGCGAGACTGAGAGCCTACCGATTGTAGAGAATTTCATCACTTGTGGATTAGCAAGTAGTGGAGCTAGCTGCTGAAAATCCTCTCGTATAAATTCTCTAAGAATAAGTCGCGATGTCTTTATTTGCATTTTATAGTTCTATCATTGAATAATTAGTTAGCTAGATCCATATTTGATTGTCAAAATAAAATTGTAATCGTCATAAAAACTTAAATATTTAAAAAAATCTCTACATTTTTCTTTCCTTTGCGCTCTAGCCTTCGGCAAGCCGCTGTCGCGTTTATGCGTCTTTATGGTTCATTAAAAACATCAAAATCAATCGTAATAAATTGATCAACTTGATATTAGCCAAGGTAGCTTTATAAGCGCAATCTGACTCATTCCTCATCCCCTAACCCCTTCTCCCAAGCTTGGGAGAAAGGGGACAACAGCCTTTTTTCCCCTTTCCCACATAAACAGCACTTAACGCACTAGCAAAGAAGCTTCCTGCTGCTCAAAAGCCGTGTAGTTGCCTCCCAAGGCTTCTACTATCGTGCGGGTATTAGCAACTATCATCTTGATGTAGCTATCTCCCTCGCCCCCTGGTGCGCCAATCGAGTCTGAGTAGAGTTCTTGTGATGCTAACTGCACCCCCGCTTCCTCTGCGACAGTTCGAATTAATGCCGGGTTGATCGTTGTTTCCGCAAAAATCGCTGGAACTTTGGCCGCTTTGACAGCATCCGACAATCTACTCACCGTTCGGGCGCTGGGTTGCTCCTCGGTGCTGATACCAATCAGAGTTCCCGTTACATCTAAACCGTAGGCGCGGGCGTAGTATTGAAAAGCATCGTGGGTAGTGACAAGTCTTCGCTGATTGGCGGGAATGGTTTGAATCTGCTGAGTAACCCACTGATCTACTCGCTGCAATTCCTCAGTAAGCTGGGCAGCATTTTCTGTGAATGTCTCTTTGTCTTCTGGGGAAAGCTCGATTAAGCGATCGCGAATTGCATTCACCATGGCGATCGCGTTTTCAGCACTTCCCCAAACATGGGGGTCGGGTTCTCTTCTGCCTTCGTAGTCAAAATCTAGCGGTTGCACCACTTCCCCCACGGCGAATTTCTTGGCATTAACTCCAGAAGAATCAATCAGCCTAATCAACCCTGGCTCTAGGTTATAACCGTTGTAGAGAATCAAATCAGCTTCTTCTAGTACCTGACTATCAATAGGCACTGGTTCGTAGGTGTGAGGGTCTGCTCCTGGTTCCAGGATGCCTGTTAGCGCAATTTCGTTTCCGCCCACTTGCTCAGTTAAGTCGGTAATTATAGTGCTGGTGGATACAACACGGGGCTTCTGCTCCCCTGTTGAGTTGGTGGGAGTGTTGCAGCCGCCCAGCCCCAGTCCTAAGCCAACAAGCGTTGATATTAATATCAGCCATTGCTGTTTTATACCGCACGACTGAGTCCTTACTTTCATACAATTGATATATTAATTTTCATAGTTGTCTCATTTTTATCCTATACTATTACTATTTTCATATTTGTTTCATTTTTTGATTAAATCGATATTCATATTTATCTCATTTTTTGCCCAGGGAATGTTTCACAACAGAAGTAAACTCGCAACAGAACATTACTAAGGAAGACTATTGCATGGACTGCATGAGCAACGGTAAGAGAGTTTTGAGCGTTAAGCACCTGGGGGTGCAGTACCGCTTGGTAGAGGCATTGAACAATATCAACTGTGAGATTCAACCCGGACGACTTACAGGAATCATCGGGCCTAATGGTGCTGGCAAAAGTACCTTAATGAAAGCCATGTTGGGATTAGTATCCCCAACGAGCGGTACGGCAATATATAAAGATAAGCCCCTGATGGAGCAGTTGGAAGACGTGGCTTACGTACCGCAGCGATCGCAAATTGACTGGACTTACCCAGCAACCGTGTGGGATGTCGTCCTGATCGGACGAGTGCGGAAAACAGGGTGGTTTCGCCGCTTTTCGACGGTATCCCGGCGTTTAGCAGCCGAGGCGCTGGAGCGGGTGGGGATGAGCGAATTTCGAGACCGCCCCATCGGACAGCTTTCCGGCGGACAGCAGCAGCGCGTCTTTTTGGCACGAGCATTGTCGGAAGATGCAGAGATTTTCTTTTTTGATGAACCGCTAGCAGGAATTGACAAGAAAACTGAGGGTGTTATTTTCAATATCCTCCACGAACTTGCCGATGCGTGCAAAACCGTACTCGTCGTTCACCACGACTTGGGACAAGCGATTACTAACTTTGACGACTTGATTTTGCTGAATCGGGAGCTAATTGCCACAGGGGGGCGCGAACAGGTACTAAAGGCTGATAACATACAACGTGCCTACGGTGGTCAAGTTGTGTTTTTTAACGAGCAGGCAGCGTAGAAGGGTGGAAGTGGTCACTAACCGTCAACCCTGCAATTTGAAGGACACACTATGTTAGAAGCGTTAGTAGAACCGCTGCAATATAGCTTTATGCAGCGATCGCTGCTCACCGCCGTTTTAGTCGGTATCGTTTGCGCCTCCGTTGGCAGCTACTTAATGGTGCAACGGCTGGCATTGTTGGGAGATGCGATCAGTCACTCAGTTTTACCTGGATTAGCTCTGGCATACATTGTAGGAGCCGACATCTTTTTGGGGGCGTTTATTGCCGGAGTCATTAGTACGATCGTCATTACCTGGATTCGGACGCGATCGCAAATTAAAGAAGACGCGGCGATGGGGATCGTCTTTTCCGCCTTCTTTGCCCTCGGCATCACCTTAATTACCGTCGTTCAGAAAGACAACAAAATTGACCTCAATCACTTTCTCTTCGGCAATATCCTTGCTGTCACTAGTGGTGATGTGATTAATACAGCAGTAATTACAGCGATCGTTCTTGCCATTGTCGTGCTGCTGTACAAGGAATTAATGTTCTACACCTTCGATCCCGTTGGGGCGCAAGCCGCAGGATTACCGACGAATCTCCTTGACTTTGGCTTGATGATTTTGATAGCCCTGACGATTGTCGCCAGCCTCAAAGCCGTTGGTGTTATTTTGGTGCTGGCGATGCTGATTACTCCCGGAGCCACCGCCTACTTATTAGTCAGTCGTTTGCACCAGATGATGATTTTAGGTTCGGTAATTGGCGTAGTTGCTAGCATCAGCGGTATGTATCTGAGCTACTTCTTCAATCTCCCTTCTGGCCCCGCGATTGTTTTAGTTACCTTTAGCTTTTTCATGCTGGCGTTTCTCTTCAGTCCCAGCCAGGGAATTTTGACTCATCCGCGTTCTCAAGCGTCAAGTCAGTCCAAGATTTGGCGAGAGATTAAAAGCCTGATTCCATTGTTCAAGCAAACGCGATAACGTTGGCGATCGCCGTTCGGTTTATTGAGGTCAAGGAACGGTCTGCTGTAGGTGAGGTGGCGTTAACGACTAATGAGTAGAAGACGGCGGAGCGGTTGAAGCAGGACGACTAGTTGTATGTAGTGTTCAACCGTGCTTCTACGCCAGAAGTGCATCCGATTCAAGACTCAGTAAAGTTAGGATGGAAGCCATTAGTGAAGATCGAGCCTGATCACGTTTCGGCTCAGAAAATATTAGAAGTAGAGCAATAGCGGGTATCTTATATGCAATTATAGACACAAAAACGCTACTACACGCCAGAAGAATATTTAGCTGAAGGTAAATGGTTACTGAGTGAGCAGGAATCTGAAGAAGCGGTTCTTGAACTAAGTTCTGTCGAGTTTCAAATTCCTTTAAAAGACATTTACGAGAAAGTCAATTTTGCGGATAGTGAGGAGTAGACCAATATTTGGCGAGAAATAAAAGTCTGAGCAGGCGTGCAAAGTTGTTGAGGACTCTCAAACTATTTTAGTGATGGAGATATTTGCCTCACTAAGTTTGAACTAAATGCGATCGCTCTTCAAACAACCTAGCGGCTACGTCCCCAAAGATAACTTAGCAAGCTAACGGTTGCGTTCAGCGGCGGTAAGTAGTCTTGAACTCAGCACCAAGACATCTACTCCATTCACTGCAACGCACTGGTTAGGCTGCTGGCGCTACAACTAAGAGAGTAACCTGTCATATTCTGCATGGGAACCGACCCAAAACCAGATGACTGTATCTCCCTCTAGCTGTCCAACTGCTCGATAACTTCTGCTGATACGAGCAGAGTAAATTGGCAATTCTGGATGTACTTTTTTGAAGCGCAGACTAGGATGATTAGGGTTTTGCTTGAACTGACGATATGCTTTGCGTGTTTGCTCTTGAACTTGCTCAGGTAGTTCCGCAAATGCCTTACGGAACTGAGCAGTTGTGCGTGACTTCACAAGGTCTCTGGATTTAATTCTTGGGTTTTACCTGCACGATATTCAGCCATTGCTTCGGCTGCAAGCTTAGCAAGAACATCTTGCGATTTCGCAAAGGTTGCATCCCATCGAGCTTCATCTTCAAGTTCTTCCAAAATCATTGCCGCGATCGCATCTTGTTCGCTAGCAGGTAAGGTCTTGAGCTTCGCAATTGCTCTTTCTAGTAAATCAGTCATCGTTCTGTACTCACAGAAGAAAGATAACATCTCCTCAAGAATCGCAATCATCTTGAATTAACCGCCCCTGAAATGACGGAAAGTACGGTTGAGATATTCCCAGTTTATCTAAGTGTCTTCATAATGAAGTAACTGCTGAGTGCCATCTTGTCCGATGCCTTAGAACGATTCCGGCAAGGCGGAGCTACGGCAAAGTTCCGCCTATCTGCCCAAGCCAACTCAGTAAAACGCTCGTATTATGCGAAACCAAATTTGAGTGCTAAGTTCTGAGCGTTGAGACACAGCAAACGCGGAGAATTTTTTACTCTCCGCGTCTTCAAAAATGTCCCTGCCTCTTCGCAAAATAGGGATTAAAAATTACCGCCGGAAGGGGCCAGGATTGAGTAGTTGTACTTCGCTAAGGCGAATGACGTAGGGATGGTACTGGTTCTTTTCATAAGACCCAATCCAGATCCCGTAGGTGCCTGCAAGCCATTGACCTGCAGCACCAGGGTTTTTGCCCTGTAAGTCGTCGTTACACCAACTTCCTCCTGGCCCTTTAATCAAAATGGTGGTGTCTTCTGGGCTTTCTACTTGCAGGCTGAGAAAGTTGAAAAAAGAGGTCAGCACTAAGGTATGGTCAGGCTGTTCATCGACAAAACCGACACAAGGGCCTGTGGGAGTTTCGGCGCGACCAGCAATGGATCTTACTGGAACAGAACCGCCACTAATTCCGCGAATGACTAAGGGGTCTGGGGAAAACCTTGGCCCGATCCTGACGTTTTCAAAGATGGGTGGGGATTGAACGGGCTGGGCTTGAGCGGCAGATCCGACTGCTAACGCCCCAGCAACCAGTGCCGAGGCGTGAGCGGTGCATAGGGTCAAGCTAAGTACGCTTGCCCGCTTGGATCTCCCACCAAATTTTGTTCCTTGCTTCGCCACTGGCTTATGCATTTAACGGCTATTATCGGCGCGTAGATTATGGAATATTATGCGCTGTCGCTACCATTTTTGACGATAAAGCCGTAAAGTTTGTTCCTGAATGGTGAATTTAGGACGCAGCAGCTTTGTTTTATTTGATTTGGTTTAGTGCTTGCTGTAAGCGCAGGCGATCGCGTCCTTGGAGATGGAGGATGACCCAGGACTGAATCAAATCAGGCCCGTTGACATCACCCGTTAAAGCGGCTCGGAGCGATCGCATTATTAAACCTTTTTTCACATTCTGCGCTTTTGTTACCTGCTTGACGAGCTGCTGCGCGTCATCAGCACTCAGTTGTTCGTAATCGCCCAACTGATCATAAAACGCTTGCAATACCGCTGGCGCTCCTTCCACTGCGATGCGTTCCCTTGCTTCGTCGGTAAAGTCCACCAAGTCGGTAAAGAACATTTTGCTCATATCGACCGCATCGGGCAGGCGCGTCAGGCTCTCTCGCAGCACGTCTGTCAATAGTTCTAACCAAACGCGATCGCTCGCTGGGTCAAATTCATATCCCGCTTCCTGCCACAAGGGAATCAGTTGTTCTAGCAGTTCCGGTACGGGTTTGGCGTGGAGATATTGACCGTTGAGCCAATCGAGCTTCGCCCAGTCAAACTTTGCCCCCGCCTTATTCACGCGCTCAAAACCAAATTGTTTTGCGGCTTCATCTAGGGTAAAGATTTCCTGCGTCGAATCCGGTGGCGACCATCCCAGCAAGGTCATGTAGTTGACCATCGCCTCCGAGGTATAGCCCAACTGCTGAAACTCAGAAATAGAAGTCACCCCATCACGTTTGGAGAGCTTGCGCCCTTCTGTGTTGAGAATCAACGGGGTGTGGGCAAATTCTGGCACTGTTGCGCCCATTGCTTCGTAGAGCAAAATTTGTTTAGCCGTATTCGCAATGTGGTCTTCGCCCCGGATGACATGGCTAATCTGCATATCAATGTCATCAACCACCACTGCTAGGTTATACAACGGTTGACCGATGGCATTATCCTCTGAAGCTCTGGCGATGACCATATCGCCACCCAGATCACTTCCTTTCCAGGTCATTTTGCCCCGTACTAAATCATTCCAGACAATTTCCCGATCGTCGTCAATTTTGAAGCGAATCACAGGTCTGCGCCCTTCGGCTTCAAAGGCGGCGCGTTGTTCTGGGGTGAGGTTGCGGTGGCGGTTGTCATAGCGCGGAGCCTGTTTCCGGGCTTTTTGAGCAGCCCGCATTTCGTCAAGTTCCGCTTCTGTGGAGTAGCAGAGGTAAGCCAAACCGTTATCTAAGAGAGTTTGAGTCGCTCTTTCATAAAGCTCTAAGCGCTTGGACTGGAAGATTGGCCCTTCGTCCCAATCCAAACCTAACCAACTGAGTCCGTCGAGGATGTTCTGGGTATATTCCGGACGCGATCGCGTCAAGTCGGTATCTTCAATTCTGAGGATAAATTTGCCGCCGTGGTGACGGGCAAATAGCCAGTTAAAGACAGCAGTTCTTGCCGTACCAATATGTAAATTGCCCGTGGGACTAGGGGCAATGCGGACTCTCACAGTCACAAAAGACCTCTCTATTGTCGCTTCAAAGTACAGAAGAAGGACAACAGCAGCAATTGATTATTCCTGCGTTTATCCTTCTTTCTTTAATCTTACGGGACTGACGGGGCTCGAACCCGCAACTTCCGCCGTGACAGGGCGGTGCTCTAACCAATTGAACTACAGTCCCAATTTTTGCGCCGATTTCTATTATTCACTCATCTACTAGATTTTGTCAACTCCTTTTTTGAAAATTCTCACAATCCCCTAGGAGCGGGGTCAAGCATGAAGGGAGTCGGGAAGGAAGGATGAAATGTGAAGGATAAAGTATGAAGGGTTAGAGGTTAAGGGCTATCACTTCTCCCCTGCTCCCTAACCCCTACTCAGCAATGCCCAACTTTTTCGTGTCTGCGACACCAACTTAATCTACTCTGCGGTTATTGCAGGTTTGGGGAACAGCTTCAACGGGAATGAAGCTGTGCAAACGCTTCATCCTCAAAACAGCAACTAATATTAAAACTTGAATGAACCACGGAGCCATGGTAAATGCCCAAATTGAGCAAATAATTACCGTACCAAAAGCAAGCAGACGAGAAATTTCATGAGAGGCACGTAGAAGCACTCCGACGCCACAAAGCGCACTTGCCAGTAAAACTAGAAAAATCGGGAGCATAACGGAATTACCTAATTACAGTTCAGCTCTCTTGCGGCAAAAGTTGTGTTGAATAAGTAGATTAAAATCTTGATACTGTTAACGTAACACTTACTTAGTAGTGCTAGTTGTAGTCCTAATTACTAACGCTATTGACTACAAAAATCTTTACAAAACTTTATAGTTAACGAAAAATTGTATTCAGTTGCAGTTTGTAGCAGCCGCTTGTAGAAATTCGCAGAGCCAAGTTTTCAATCGATAGGTAGCGCGGCAATCATCTTCGTTGTAGCGTAAAATCGCCTCTAGCAGAGTGCGATCGCCCGTCCTTAGCCACTGGTCATACCACCAGACGCATTGCGCCCCCGAAGCCCCCGCATCTCGCCATTCAAAGCCCAGCCAGTGAGCCAAATGTTTCAGGGAATAGCTTTCTACAGGAAACGTCACCGTCCCCATCACGCACTGATGCACATCGACAAAGCGAGATAGCAGAGATTTCACTGACGAGCGTGGAGTCTCGTAAAGCTTAGCTAGCCGCTTTACCGTATCCACTTCGTAGTCAGAATAGTGAAATATCGGCGCATCGGGGTAACGCGCCACTAACTCTAAAAATTGCTGCCAGATGGCGGCTTCTTCAAAGGGTTGTTCTGCCAAAAAGGGATAGAACCTTTCCCGTTCAGCCTCCCGTTCGACCACCAGCACGCCCAGCAGATAATCGAGATGACGTTCCGGTTCTGCCTCAATATCAAAATAAAGCTCCACAAGCGCAGAAGGGATAGTTAGCGCACCACTAGTTGGAGAATCCGTCTTCAAAATCGCTCGATTTTGCACCACCGCCTGGGCTTGTCGAATCAGTTGAGTTGTCAGTTCCCCATCGAAGACGGTTTCTAGTTGTGCTGGACTCGCATTGGCGAGGGACTCCGGCGTCGTGAGGTTTAGCATCTGCAAATCCTGGTAACGGCTGGGGGTCACTCCCGGTAAGAGGGATAGGTGCTGCTGGGCTTGAGCTTGGGCATAACAGTCGCTGTACCAATGACAAAGACTACAGCGATGTCGAGAAATAAACACCTCTGGGGCTGGTGACGCCAGCAGGGTTTCGATGCAATTTTTCAGTACCGTTTGCATCTGCGGTACCCATCGTTCTAGCTTCACGGAATAGGAATCTTGATTCCGCAAAATTAATTGGGCTGTTTCTGACCAAACACCCTGGGTTGCTGCTAGCAGTTGGGCTTGCAACGCCGCCACAATTTGATACTCAGGCTTGGGACGCCGACCGAGTTTGATGGTGGTGGGGACGTATATCCAATCGCCAAAGTCAGATTTTCCAGGATGTTTGGTAAGTAAATCGGGGTAGGCGACAAGTGTCACCGCAATGGGAGAACCGGAAGTGACTAGGGGCAAATCATTGCCGTGATTGTAGGAGAGGGAATTGAAGCTTGGGACTGCCAAATCGTCAGACAACGACAGCATCAGAACACCTTTTGTGATCTGTTCAACGCCTTGCTGCATTAACTCCAGCGTCGCGTTTGCCCCAGCTTGCCAATCCCGTGAGGGGTAGTAGGGGCGTTGTACCGTCGTCAGTGCCAGGATGGATTGTCGATGAGCAAGGCTGTCTTGGCGCAACTTCAGGAGAAAATCCTGATCGCGGTCTTTACTATTCGGGTCGTTGTAGATATCTAAAAACGCTCGACGCGGACAGCGTTTGTAATGCAGCAACAAGTCTTCAGTAATTAGCATATTTTAACGCTAGCGGATTTTCTGGGTTTTAAGGGTAGGGGAAAACCAACGTTTTTTACCGTAAGGCTGCGGATGACAGAGCTATTGCCTTAAAAGTAGACTTTCACGATATGTAGTTAATGGTTGCAAAAACTTTTACAAATTACGGCGCGCCTTCAAAGAAAGTTAAGCAAATTTTTCACCCTTATTGTTGTGCGTATGGGCACCGACAGCATTTCCCAATCTCAAACTCGTTGTCTAACTAGGCTGTCTCTGATTGCCCTTGGTGCCCTGGCATTTTTATCCGTTGCCAGTTACATTTGGTGGCAATGGACACTCGCTCTCCGACCGTTCTCCATCCCCCCTAACCCCGCCGAGTGGGGGGAACAAGAAACAGCGATCGCTACTTCATCCTCCACACTTCATACTTCATCCTTCCCACTTCATCCTTCATCCTCCACACTTCATACTTCATCCTTCCCACTTCATCCTTCATCCTGGGGATTCATCTTACTTTTTCTCACCTTACTCTTGCTTTTGTGCTTAGGGCTTTTTGTTGTTTTGCTGGGGCAAAGTAAGATTGGCGCTGATGCAGAAATGCAGCGCGTTACAACAGAACTGCGGCAGAAGAATGCTCAACTGGATCTTGCCTTTCAGGAAGTACAGTCAGCAACGAGCCTCAAGTCGGAATTCTTGGCAAACATGAGCCATGAAATTCGCACTCCAATGAATGCGGTGATTGGGATGACTGGGTTGTTGCTGGATACCTCCCTGACTGAGGAACAACGGGATTTTGTCGAAACAATTCGTCGCAGTGGGGATGCCCTTTTAACAATCATTAATGACATTCTAGATTTTTCTAAAATAGAGGCGGGCAAGCTAGAGCTGGAGCGATCGCCTTTTGATTTGCGCGACTGCATTGAGGAGTCCCTCGATCTGATCGTGACAAAAGCAACTAGCAAGGGGCTAGATGTTGCTTATCTCATGGATGACGACATCCCTAATACTCTGATTGGCGATGTCACGCGCTTGCGTCAGATTCTTGTCAATCTCCTGAGTAATGCCGTGAAGTTTACTCAAAAGGGGGAAGTGGTTATTTCTGTTACCTCTCGCCCTCTCAGTAGCGATCGCCGGGAGGCAGACTTCCACGTTATCCGGTTTGCTGTCAAAGATACAGGGATTGGCATTCCGCCAAACCGGATGGATATCATTTTTGAGTCTTTTGCTCAAGTTGATGCCACAACCACCCGACAATATGGCGGAACAGGGTTGGGGTTAGCGATCAGTATGCGTTTGAGCGAACTGATGGGAGGAAGAATTTGGGTGGAAAGTGAGGTGGGGGAAGGGTCTACCTTTTACTTTTCCATTGTGGCGGCGGCGGCTCCTAGTCAACCCCGCATCTACCTGCATGGAAGCCAACCGCAATTGCAAGGCAAACGCCTACTGATTGTGGATGACAATGCTACAAATCGCCAGATTTTGCGCTTACAAGCTCAGAAATGGGGGATGATTCCTCAGGAGGCAGCGACGGGTACGGAGGCGCTCAAGTGCCTTGTGCAGAGTACCGGGGCAGATTCTCGTCAGGACAATCGCTTTGATGTAGTGATTCTGGATATGCAAATGCTAGAAATGGAGGGTCTTACCCTGGCGGCAGAAATTCGCCAGCACCTAGACCAAAACGCCCTACCTTTGGTGATGTTGACTTCGGTGGGGGTGCGAGAGACTAGAAGCGATCGCCTGGGCTTTACTGCCAGGTTAAATAAACCGATTAAAGGCTCCCAGCTTTATGAGGTGTTGCTGAGGGTCTTTACTTCCCAATCTCAAAGAGCAAATCGGCGTTTGATTCCAGTACCCGTTAAATCCCTACAAATTAATTCCCACTTGGCAACACAACTCCCGCTCAAAATCTTACTGGTTGAAGACAATGCCGTGAACCAAAAAGTGGCACTGAGGATGCTGCAAGGAATGGGCTACCGAGGAGATGTGGCTGGCAATGGGATAGAAGCCTTGGAAGCCTTGCAGCGCCAAAACTACGATGTCATCCTAATGGATCTGCAAATGCCGGAAATGGATGGGATAGAGACAAGCCAGTGCATTCGGGCGCGTCCGGGACAGCAGCCCCGGATTATTGCGATGACGGCGGATGCGATGGAGGGGGTGCGCGAGGAATGCCTAGCGGCGGGGATGGATGACTACATTACAAAGCCTGTGAAGATAGAAGAATTGCAAGAGGCGTTGCAACGATGGGGAAGCCTGTCATTGCCAACCGCACCCGAAAGCCAAAGCCCCACTGAAGCCGTTCTGAATTGGGAGTATCTCCAGCAAATTTCTGGCGGCGATCGCATTTTTGCCAAAGAACTCCTGGATTTGTTTGTCAGCGATGCCCGATGTCATTTAGCGGCTGCCAAGATCGCGGCGACGGCTGGCAATCCGGAAGCCCTGGGAAAGGAAGCTCATCAACTGCGGGGAGCGAGTGCCAATGTCGGGGCGGTAGTGATGCATACCCTCGCTACCCAGTTGGAAGAAACAGCCCATCAGGGATGTTGGGAAAGCGCTACGGCTTTGCTAACCCAACTACAGGCGGCATTTGATGCCGTGACTCACGAGTATTACCATAACGAGAATTGCCCCTGCGGATAACCTCCTCCCTCAACCCTCACATCGGCTTTTAACAATCTTTGATTTCTTGAAGAACTTTTTGCCACAAGGCTACAGATTTCTGGCTTTCATCTCTTCCTTACCATGAACAACGTTAAATATGAACAACCTACACCTGTGACCCCCTCTCAACCCTCACGAATTTTAGTTATTGATGATGACCCGTTAATTTTGAAGCTGATTTCCCACTATCTTCGGGAGGCGGCTTATCAGGTGGAAACTGTCACCTGTGGAGAAACGGGGTTGTCTGTCATTCAGGAATCGCCGCCGGATTTGATTATCTGTGATTGGTCGATGCCGGGAATTTCGGGAATTGACTTGTGTCAGCAAATCAAGTCAGATCCGCAATTGCCATTTATTTACTTTATTTTGCTGACAGTACGCCGCGAGATTTTTGACCGAGTGACGGGGTTAGATATCGGAGCGGATGATTTTATTTGCAAGCCTGTTGCCCCAGAAGAGTTGCGGGCACGTATTCGGGTCGGTTTGCGGCTGCGAAAAGTGACGCGATCGCTTATTGAAGTCAACCAGCAACTCCGTTATCAAAACCAACTCCTAGAATCCCTCACCCTCACCGATTCCCTCACAGGTGTTCTCAATCGCCGCGCTCTAGACACCACCTTGCCGGGACTCTTACAACAAATTGGGGCACGCTCTGAAGGCAAACGCTACCGCTACTTGAACGTTTGGCTCATCGATGTTGACCATTTCAAAAAAGTTAACGACACCTACGGTCACTTGATTGGGGATGAAGTGCTGCGAATTGTTGCTCAACGCTTACAATCCCATTGCCTCCCCGGAAGTTCCCTGTATCGCTACGGCGGCGAAGAGTTTATCTGCGTTACTCTAGGCATCAATCCCTTACAAGCCTTGGTGTATGGAGAACAGTTGCGACTCGCCATTGAACTTGACCCCATCTGCCTCATAGCTGGAGAAAAACTCCCAATAACCGTAAGTTTAGGAGGAGTGGTGTCCAACGAAGATGAGCCGCTAAACGAGCAAGCACTGCTAAAAAGCGCTGACGAGGCACTCTATCAAGCTAAGGAAAGAGGACGCAATCAAACGGTTTTATCCGGATTAGACCCCTATTCTAGGATGAACATCTCTCCATCCTAGGTGTAGAATTTGCTGGACATTGCGAGACTTCTGTAAGTTCACTCACAGTCAAGCGTTTGATGCCGTATTTTTAAATGCCCAGTTTTTCTAAAAGCTGTTGAAATTTTTCAGGGTATTAAAAGTAAATAAGCTTATCGGTGTGGGTGTTAGGTTTCACTATAGCGATCGGCTGCTAAATCTTTCTTAGCAATAATTAAGAAATTTTGGCATATAAATGAAAACATCAAAGACAGAATCATATCGATAGAATTATAAATATCAGAAAGTAGAGGCGAATTTTTAAAACCTTCTGGGATTAATTTGGTGCCAAATATATTTCTTGGCAGTATTCCATATCGCTTAATTTCTATAATTTTAAACCTTGTGCTGACTAGCATATCAATTATATCTTTCCTTTTGTATTTATATGGATGTACATACTGACTTGGCTTTATTTTTTTGACTACATACTCAATCCAGGAATAATAGTTTGGCAAGTGATAACAAATAAATATTCCATTATCTTTTAGTAGTCGATTTATCTCACAGAGACTTTTAATCTCATTTCCTCCTGTTTCCCTGACATGCTCTAAAACTCCAACAGATACTACAGCGTCAAAAGTTAATGATTCATAGGGAAGGATGATTGGATCTTTAGTAGATCCAAATGTTGCTTCATAACAATCATCATTTTGAAGTTCAGGAATATTAGTGGATTCAAAACAATAGGCTTTTACAGTTTTCTGCATTCTTCTCAAAAATAAAGAATAATGCCCATTCCCACTTCCCCAATCCAAAATGTTTTGAGCTGTTTTGAGGTATTTCCTACTCTTTTGGAAGAGCAGAGTATATTGAGAGCCTGAAACATATGAGCTGTAGGTTGATAGCTCCTGCCTTCCGTTCTTGTATTTATTAAATAGCTCATCAATAAACTCTTTTTCAACCATTTTGTTAATCCTTTTTAAAGTTTACTCAAACTACAGTATATGCTGTAGTCAAATATAGCATTCACAGGTTATTTTTGAGGGTTTAAAAAGAATTTGTATACTTAACTCAGCAGGTCAACCTAAATAAATAGATTTGAAAAAAGGCGAAAAATGCTAGCTAAAATAAGATCTAGTACTGGACAAAAAAGAAATTACCTGAGCTACCAAGACCGCTATAAATTCCAGTAACTGAATGATTAGACAATCTCAAACTGCATCTGCTGGCTTTCAAGAAAGTTGTGAGTGAAATGATCGACAACATTTGTATCACTCAATTCAAGATTATAAAAATCAATAAACTCTTCTTCAAAATAAGGCCCAGCGTGCCAAGTGCCAGCCTCTAACTTAATAAAACAATTTCCTGGAATTTTAAAGGCAGCCATTCCTGCTAGTACAGGTTGTTCAGAATCACTCTTTAGAGCTACAGCAATGAACCACTCTTTTCCTTCTAGGGAACCTAAACATTGAGTGCAGTGAAGGTGGCGGGTGATTTTGTGAAACTTACGACCTTTTTTAGGCAGACGCATGATATAAAACCGAGGAGTGCCATTTTGCAAGCTTAATTGAGCATCATTCGCATCGTAAGCTTTGCCATCTTCAGAGGCAAAAATTACTTGTCCATAGGGTTGAAAGTTTTCAGGTGTAATCTCCTGGGCTTTTAATTGTTTCACTATAATTGACTGACTCATTGCTATTCTTGCTTGCTGCTCTTTTAGTTATTAATTTACGTCGAAATCAGGGATTTGAACCAAGGAGCGATCGCCTCTGGTATTATTCCACTCAATCCGGTTTTACTCGCCATTCAAACCAAGTATGAGAAAAAGACGCATTCTTAGCTTAATGGCTGGGATACTGGTGACATTTTTGGTGGTAGTTGGCTGTAACCAGATAGAAACAAAAAATCAGCAGCAAGCCACTTTACCCGTAAAAGCTCAACCCGTGACGCTGACTGTTGCGGCGGCGGCTGACCTCAACTACGTATTTCAGGAGATTGGGGCATTATGGGAGCAAGAAACGGGAAACAAAATTCAGTTTAACTTTGGCTCCACAGGTCAACTGACTGAACAGATTCAGCAGGGCGCACCCATCGATTTGTTCGCGGCGGCTAATCGGTCGTTTATTGAACGCCTAGAAAAAGAAGACGCGGTCATCCCCGACAGTAAAAAACTGTACGGGCGCGGGCGCATTACGATGTGGATGCCAAAGGACAGCCCCCTAGACTTGAAAGACATTCAGGACTTGACTAAACCGGAAGTCAAGCAAGTGGCGATCGCCAATCCCGCTCATGCTCCCTACGGTATCGCGGCGCGTGAAGCCTTGCAATCAGCAGGCATCTGGGAGCAAATCCAACCGAAGCTGATTTTCGGGGAGAACGTGCGTCAAACCAATCAGTATGCTGTCACTGGCAACGTGGATGTGTCAATTACTGCCTTGTCTTTGAGCGTTATTGGTTCGGGACGCTGGGTGCTAATCCCCGAATCACTGCACCAGCCCCTTGACCAAGTGCTAGCCGTGATCAAAAATACTCCCCATGAGGAGCAAGCCCGACATTTTGCGGAGTTTATCAATGGTGAGCAAGGCAGACCCCTGATGCGGAAATACGGCTTTATCCTACCTGGGGAAAAAGCAACTCAATGATTTGGTCGCCATTTATTCTCACCCTGCAAGTGACGGTAGTTGCTTCGGTGCTGATTGGGGTGGTGGGTTTAGGGTTATCGATCCTGTTGGCGCGGAGTCGCTTCCCCGGTCAACTAGTTGTGGAAACGCTGCTGAATTTGCCTCTGGTACTGCCTCCTAGTGTCGTGGGATACTATCTATTGCTGTTTTTGGGTCGAGATGGCCCCGTGGTGCAGTGGCTGGGGATACGGCTGCTGTTTACCTGGGAAGCCGCCGCGATCGCTTCCTTCGTGGTCGGTTTACCGCTGATGGTAGAAACGGCGAGATCAGCGATCGCCCAAGTAGATCCGGAACTGGAGTCGGCAGCGCGTACCCTCGGCTCCTCAGAACTCGAAGTCTTGTGGCGAATCACCCTACCCTTGGCACAACAGGGAATTCTCGCCGGACTTTTGTTGGGGGTAGCTAGAGCGCTAGGGGAATTTGGGGCAACGTTAATGATTGCAGGCAATATACCCGGACGCACGCAAACCTTACCCCTAGCCATCTATGATGCCGTGCAAAATAGTCAGTATGGCTTGGCTAACCTGATGGTATTGGTGATGACCATTTTGTGCTTTTTCCTCCTCTTCTGGGTGCGTCGCCTCCAGCGCCAGGATTGGCGTTCAAAGCAGTACACCAAAATCACCTAGGTCTAATGAAACTTTTAGTGGACATCCAGAAACCACTGCCAGCGCTGACCCTAGAAGTGGCATTCACTGTAGAGAAAACGCTCTCCATTTTAGGTGCTTCCGGTTCCGGCAAAAGTATGACTCTGCGCTGCATTGCTGGACTAGAAACTCCCAAACGCGGTCGAATTGAATTAAACGGGCGGGTTTTGTTTGACTCCCAAAAAGGCATTAACCTACCGCCACGCGATCGCCGCATCGGCTTTTTGTTTCAAAATTATGCCCTGTTCCCCCATCTCACTGTCGCTCAAAATATCGCCTACGGCTTACCCAAGCTGACATCAGCTCAAGCTCGCGCCTGTGTTGCCGAACACATTGCTTTAGTGCAGCTACAAGGTTTAGAACATCGCTATCCGCAGCAATTATCCGGCGGGCAGCAGCAGCGAGTCGCTTTGGCGAGGGCGTTAGCGAGTCAACCGGAAGTGCTACTGATGGATGAACCGTTTTCGGCACTGGATACTCATCTGCGAGATCAGCTAGAAAAGCAACTAATTTCAACCCTAGCGACTTATCAAGGAGTCACTTTATTTGTGACCCACAACCTGGAAGAGGCGTACCGAATTTGCCAAGATTTGTTGGTGATTGAACAAGGAAAGGCGATCGCTTACGGTGCTAAACATCATATTTTCGACCGACCTACCACAAAGCGGGTTGCCCAATTGACCGGATGCAAAAACATCTCTAACGCTGTTGTTACTGTTACGTCTCAAGTAGAAGCAACAGGCTGGGGCTGCACTCTCCAGGTGATCGAATCGCTCCCCGACTCCCTCTCCCACATCGGAATTCGCGCCCATCAGCTCACTTTCACCAACAACCCAAATCAGGAGAATACTTTCCCCTGCTGGCTGGCTCAAACCAGTGAAACACCCCACCGGATGACGCTGTATTTAAAGCTGCATTCCTCTCCCACCAGCCCCCAAGACTACCATCTGCAAGCAGAAGTCTTTAAGGAAAAATGGCACATCCTCAAAGACCAACCTTTTCCGTTGTACCTGTACTTAGACCCAATGCGATTGATATTGATGAAATGAAATAATATTTTTTTATAGCAAAAATTTGATAGTTAAACAAAGCATTAAGCCATGATTTTTTTACGAAATTAAACTAAACCGATAGAACGTCTATTTGAGTAGTTTTAATTTAGACTCAAACCTCCATCAATTATTAAGTGTTGCGGTTCCCTCAGAGGGAAAGGGGAACCGGATTCCTGCTCCCTTTTGCGCGTCGGCGAGGGCGTTGGTGTGGAATCATGATCCATAAAGCCGCTCAGGTGGTGGGGGTCGATATTGAAGTAGCAATGGGGCGGACTTGGCATGAGAGTGCGGTTAAGCGAGAGAATTAAGATTCAAGGAGTAATTAAGCACCGTTAGGATATGACTGGCATTTTTCCCGCCCAGAGTAGCATTGACCTGCATCGACAACAATTTCCGGCGTTGGCGAATAAAGCCTATTTCAACTTTGGGGGGCAAGGAACGCTGCCCCAGGCGTCGCTAGATGCAATTAGTCAGACCTATCAATATATCCAGCACAATGGGCCGTTTTCCACTGGGGTGAATGCTTGGCTGATGGAGGAAGGGAATGCCACGCGAGAAGCGATCGCCTCTGAGTTGGGCGCACCGACATCCAGCATTACCCTCACGGAAAATGTCACGGTTGGCTGCAATATCGCCATGTGGGGCATTGATTGGCAAGCCGGAGATCATCTACTTATGACGGATTGCGAACACCCCGGCGTTATCGCCACAGCCTACGAACTGCAACGCCGCTACAATATCGAAGTTTCTACTTGCCCCATCCTGGCAACCCTGAATGAGGGTAATCCGGTAGAGGTGATCGCAGAGCATTTGCGATCGCGCACAAAATTAGTCGTCCTCAGTCATCTGTTGTGGAACACGGGGCAAATCTTACCCCTGGCGGATATTGTCGCCGCTTGCCGCAACCATCCTACCGCTGACGCTCCCGTGCGAATCCTCGCTGATGCTGCCCAGTCAGCCGGTTCTCTCCCCCTCAACTTGCCAGAATTAGGCGTGGATTTTTACGCCTTCACGGGGCATAAATGGTTCTGCGGGCCGGAAGGGATTGGCGGTCTTTACGTGCGTCCTGATGCCTTAGAAAGCCTCCATCCAACCTTTATCGGTTGGCGGGGCATCACCTTCGGGGAAAAAGGCGAACCGACCGGATGGAAGCCCGATGGACAGCGCTATGAGGTGGCGACTTCCGCTTACCCCTTGTATGCCGGATTGCGTGCAGCGATCGCTACTCATTCTGCCTGGGGAACCCCTCAAGAACGGTACGAGCAAATCTGCAAACTCAGCGAGTATCTCTGGCGCAAACTTTCCCAACTCGATCAGGTTCACTGTCTGAAAACTTCCCCACCCGAAGCCGGACTGGTTTCCTTCCAACTCACCAATGGTAAGCCCCACAAGCAATTAGTGCAGTCTCTAGAACAAAAAGGCTTTTTGCTGCGAACCCTCGTCGATCCTGACTGCATCCGCGCCTGCGTCCACTACTTCACCCTCCCCTCAGAGATTGACCAGTTGGTGGAAGCCGTAGAAAGTATGAAGGATGAAGTATGAAGTATGAAGGATGAAGTATGAAGGAAGTTGGTGAATCGGTGAGTCGTCATCTCCCCATCACCCCTGTTCCCCTAATACATGAGATTACTGTGTTTGAAAGCAATATGCATGAGGAGCGATCGCCATTGAGTGAATTCAAAATTACGGCTTGGGCGTTTACTCATCCTCAAGTAAATCGGGTAATTGCGGAGACATTGCCAGAACTGACGCCATCAATCCGTGTTTTAGAAAAGAATCGGTTCGTTAATATTGGCGAGGGTTCGGAAAGCGGTGTGATTCGTTTTGAGCTTCCGCGTGCTGTTTTTGAAGGTTAGTTTCAAGCAGGATGAAAGATATAAATGCTGAGTCCTGATGGGGGTGGGTTTAATGAACCACACCAGGCACAGAGGACGCGGAGATAAGAGAAGGAGAGGGGGATGAGGGGATGGGAAGATGTTAGCGTAGCCCGGAGATAAGGTGATGGGGAGAATATCCCTTACACTTCATACTTCATATTTCATACTTCATACTTTAATCAATGACTCGACCTGTTCTTTACATCGCCATTACCAGCCACGGATTCGGTCATGCGGTGCGTGCGGCTTCTGTTGCGGCGGCGATTCAGCAACTATGCCCAGATATTTTGCTGGTACTGGTGACAACAGTACCGCGATGGTTGCTGGAGTCTTACATCCCTGGTGACTTTATCCATCGCCCTCGTGCTTTTGATGTGGGGGTAATTCAGTCTGATAGTTTGACTATGGATAAAGCCGCCACCCTAGAGAAGTTACAGGAGATTCGGCGATCGCAAAATGCCATTATTAGGGGTGAGGTTAATTTTATCCGGACGAATCGGGTGGGGTTAATCTTGGCAGATATCCCGCCTTTAGCTGCCTCAATTGGCAAATCTGCGGGGATTCCTTGCTGGATGCTCAGTAATTTTGGCTGGGACTTTATTTATCGAGATTGGGGAGGAGAGTTTGGGGAAATCGCCGATGGGATAAGTGAGTGTTATAGCCAATGCGATCGCCTCTTTCGCCTTCCTCTACACGAACCGATGTCGGCTTTCCCAGAAATTACTGATGTGGGTTTAACCGGAGGGATACCGCAGTATACGCCAGAGGAATTGCGCGATCGCTTTTCCTTAACCGCCCCTACCGATAAAACTATCTTGCTAACCTTTGGCGGTTTGAGTTTAGAAGCAATTCCCTACGACAACCTGCACGCCTTCCCGGATTGGCAATTCATTACCTTTGACCAAAAAGCGCCGATTTTGCCTAATTTACTCAAAATTACCGGGCGGCATAACTATCGCCCTGTTGATTTTATGCCCATCTGCGGGCGAGTAGTCTCTAAACCCGGATATAGCACCTTCGCAGAAGCCTTGCGGCTGGAGGTTCCGATTGTTTCCCTTACCCGCGAAGGCTTTGCAGAAGCCCCATTATTGATCGAGGGTATCCAAAACTACGCCCATCACCAAATTCTCGCTCCCCAGGAATTTTTTAGCAGCCGTTGGGAATTTTTACATCAAACTCCCCAACCGCCTCGCCGTCAAGAGATGATAGAGAAACATGGCACAACAGCGATCGCCCAGGCTGTTGTCAATCATTTCCAATCCTCGTAAGTGATGCCCCTCCATGATCGCCGCCGTTGATTCCCTGTCAACCCCCCAAGAAGTCACAGAGACGATAGAAAGCCCCGCAAATACTACCTTTTCTCCTATCACCCTTGATCTGGCTGCTCAAGATGTCCGTATGGTTTTGTCACAGCAAAGAGAACGCAGTCAAAGCTTAACAACCAAGTTAAATATTCTCTTTGTTACCAACGGAGCGTTATTTACAAGCTTGATGATTTCTCGGCTAGCATTTTTTCCTAGTGTATTTAGCATTACGGAAATTCTGGGATTTTTACTAAACTTCACGCTGCTGATTAATGCATTTCTGCCGCGTCAGATGGCAATCAGCCCCAATCTTGGAGATAACAAGTTTCTGGAACGCTATCTGACGTTATCACCGGAGGAATATCAGCTACAAATGATGGTTAATTTAGTGGAAACCTATAATGCCAATAAGCAGCGGCTAGAAGACATTTCCTCTTCCTTGAAGTATTCTGCTTACGTTACCTGGTGTATTGCTTTGATTCTTACCCTGCATATCGTGGCAGCTTATTTTATCTCTGCGATTGACCTGAAAAGTTTTTAGCTAGGCTTAGACTATGAGTTCCGAACGAGCTGATATACCCTCATCTAGCGAACCGCTGAAGCTGCCGAAGCCAGATCCGGACAATATCACGGTGCTGACGAATACCCTACCCAACACGCCGATCCTGCCTTGGAATCATTACGACTCTCCTTGGCATGAGGATGAGGACGAAGAGAACACCGAGGCACTAGAAGATGTTGGGGAATCTGACGAACCATCAGCAGCCACAGAACCCTTCCAGGAAGATTGACAGACTCTACCCGTCGTTAATCGCCTTCGGGGGCGTTCTGTGGCGGATTTTGGTGATACCAGTTCGCTAGCCTAAGAGTCCACTTCAGAGTCTGAAGTCCGGAGTGGGTAAGATAGATAGAATCTTGCTGAGTCTCAGACGAACCTTAGAGAACGGTGCGAGGTCTCAATTGAGCGATTTATCTATGAATCACTATCAACAACTGCTGAACGTTCAAACAACTGGCAAATCTTTGCAAAAAATCACCAATAAGGTGCAAGCTGTCGTTGCTGAATCTGGCATAAAAACAGGTCTTTGCACGGTATTTTTACGCCATACTTCTGCTAGTTTACTGATTCAGGAAAATGCTGACCCAGATGTTCTGAAAGATTTATCCAACTTTTTTGCCAAACTAGTACCAGAGGACGGCAAAAGCTATATCCACAGTGCGGAGGGCCCAGATGATATGCCTGCTCATATCCGCACCGCCCTCACCAAAACATCAGAACAAATTCCCATTGCTAATGGGAAGTTACTTCTGGGAACCTGGCAGGGGATATATGTTTGGGAACACCGACAGCGAGGACATCACCGAGAAGTGGTGATTCATGTTTCTGGGAATAATCTCTAATCAGAATCTGCTGGCATAACGCTCACAACAATTCAGTTTTCGTCAAAGGATCAGTACTATGATGTATTGCCTGAACAATGCCGAGCTGTTCCAGCAATTTTTGGAACATACACCAACGGCGGTGGCAATGTGCGATCGCGAAATGCGTTACTTGCTTGTTTCTCGGCAGTGGCTCAGGGAACATAGACTAGATGAACAAAACTTGATTGGGCGATCGCATTATGACGTTTTTCCCCAACTGAGCCAAGAGTGGCGACAGTATGCCGAGCGGTGTTTGGCAGGAATAGAGGCAGGCTACAAGCTAGAGAATGGGATTAAGTGGCAATGCCAACCCTGGCGGGATAGTACGGGTGAAATTGGCGGATTAATCTTGAGCGTTGAGGCGTTAGCCACCGACACCAACATACCCACCCATGACAGCGAAGTCGGAACGCCTACCCAGCCAGGTGAAGCCCAGTTGCGGCAGTACCAGGAACAGCTCGAAGATTTAGTCGCAGAACGCACGGCAGCTCTGGCGGCAGCTAACGAACAACTCTCTTTAGAAATTGTTGAGCGTCAACAAGCGGTGCAAGCTCTACAGCAAAGTGAGGCTCGCTTCCAAAAATTTGCAGCGAATGTACCCGGAATGATTTATCAGTATCGGTTGCATCCCGATGGCTCTCATGCTTTTTCTTATGTCAGTCTCGGTTGTCGAGAATTGTACGAACTAGAGCCAGAACAAGTTCTACAGGATGCTACCTCTGCTTTCGGCTTGATTCATCCTGACGATCGCCAAGAGTTTGAGGAATCAATCGGTATTTCCGCCCAAACCTTACAACATTGGCAGCAGGAAAACCGCTTGATTACCCCGTCAGGTCGCTTGAAGTGGGTACAATCGTCTTCTCGACCGGAAAAACAAGTCAATGGGGATATCGTTTGGGACGGATTGGCGATTGATATTAGCGATCGTAAACTCGCAGAAGAAGCGTTGCGCGACTCCCAACAGATGTTGCAGTTGGTCATCAACAATATCCCTCAAGGCATTTTTTGGAAGAATCGCCACTCTGTGTTTTTGGGATGCAATCAAGCCTTTGCTGAGGCGGAAGGATATGAGAGTCCCAGCGATATTATTGGCAAAACAGACTACGAGCTATCAAACAACAATCAGCAAGCCGAACTCTTTCATGCCGTCGATCGCCAGGTGATGAAAAGCAATACGCCGATTTACCACCAAATTAAACAGCTACGGCGGCGCGATGGGAAACTAAGCTGGATCGACAGCAGTAAAATCCCCTTGCGAGATTGTGCTGGCAATGTGGTCGGTCTACTTTGCTCGTTTGAAGATATTAGCGATCGCAAACTAGCAGAAGAAGCCCTACATCGCAGCAAAGCCCAACTCCGAGAACTAGCTCAACGGGAACAATTGCTCAACCGTTTAGCCAGAGAAATCCGGAACTCTCTGGATTTGGATACGGTACTAGCAACCGCCGTGCAGGAAATTCGTAACTTGCTACAAATCGATCGCTGTACCTTTGCCTGGTATGTACCGCACGCCGATCTCCCGGTGTGGAACATTATTAAGGAAGCCAAGAATCCGAGCCTTCCCCCAACGCTGGGTGATTATCCTGCTGCCATGCTGGGTTCAGTCACTGAGCTACTGTTAGCGCAAACCCTTCTGCAAACCGACGATGTGACAGCAGTTGAAGAACCGCTTCACCAGGAGTTTTTACAGCAATTGGGATACACATCGCTGCTCAGTTTGCCGATTCGGACTCGTTCCGGTCAAGTTGGGGTAATTACTGTAGGACACTGCACTGAGCCTCATCCTTGGACGGAGAGTGAGGTGGACTTGCTCAAAGCCGTGACCGATCAGTTAGCGATCGCTATTAACCAAGCCGAACTCTACACCCAAAGTCGCGAAGCTGCCGCGATCGCCCAACGACAAGCGCAAGAGCGAGAAGCCACTCTCAAAGAACTGCAACAGACTCAATCCCAGCTTATCCAAAGCGAAAAAATGTCGAGCTTGGGTCAACTCGTTGCTGGGGTGGCTCACGAAATCAACAATCCTGTTAACTTCATCTACGGCAATCTCGCCTATGCCGATGAATACACCCAAGACATGCTGCGCTTGCTGCAACTCTATCAGGAACAATATCCTCAACCGACACCCACAATCTGCGACGCCACTGCCACTGTTGACTTAGATTTCCTCCGAGAAGATTTACCCAAACTGCTCAACTCTATGAAAGTTGGGGCAGAGCGAATTTGCGAGATTGTACGCAGTCTCCGCAATTTCTCGCGCCTTGACGAAGCGGAGATGAAAGAAGTTGATATCCACGAAGGTATTGAAAGCACCCTGCTAATTTTGCAAAGCCGCTTCAAAGCCAAACCCGAACATCCGGCGATCGAAATTGTTAAAGACTACGGCAACTTGCCCCCAGTACAATGTTACGTCGGACAGCTTAATCAGGTCTTCATGAATCTGCTGGCAAATGCTGTTGATGCGATTGACGAACAAAATTCCACCAGAAGCTTAGAGGAAGTCATCGCCAATCCTAGCCAGATTCGGATTAGTACAACCGTAAAAGACAATAGCCGCATTGCAATTTCTATTCGCGATAATGGGCCAGGAATCACAGAAACGGTCAAAAATCAACTTTTCAATCCTTTTTTCACCACCAAACCCATTGGTGTAGGAACAGGACTGGGATTAGCGATTAGTTACCAAATTGTTGTGGAAAAACACCAGGGTCAATTAACCTGCTCCTCCCAGGTTGGCGAAGGAGCAGAATTTACGATTGAAATCGCCATTCAGCCAGAAATTGAGGCGAGAAATAGTCAGAGCGCGATCGCTGTCTAACAAACCTCACCCCTTGTTCAACTCCCGGAATGAATCAACGGTAGGCGAAAACTTTCCCTTTGCCAACGCCGCCTTGAAATTAACTACTCAACGCCTCAGAACCCGCAATTTTCTCTGATGAGGCTTCTGGCATCAAACGCCCGACACTTTGCTTGACGAATGACTGCAAGAAGGCAGCGCGTTGATTTTGCTGGAAGACTTTTTGCAGGGTTTGTCCGAGTTTGTGGAGATTGAAAGGACTCTCATTTGCTGTTTCCAGGTTAATCTCTTGCTCTTGGAAGTATTCAATCAAACTCAAACCCGCAATGCGAGTCAGATAGGCGGCACTCACCCCTTGTACGGCACCGCCAGCCACAAAGGTGAAGACGTGGCTCTTGAGAACGCCTGCAATGGTTGAAGTTGAAAGTTCTACCAAACCTAGCTTGAGCATCAGACTTCCCAATGTACCCGCCGCGTTCTGAGCTTGGGGAAGGGAAAACTTTTGTTGATAAATTGCCCCTAAATCCATCACTAGTTGACCGTTAATCGCGGCAGTTGCTAGTAAATCCAGCGCCGGAACGGGATTGGCAAAGGCAGCAGCAGCAGCAACGATTTGATATTGGTCAATCACGGGTATGGCGCGATCGCGTCTGACTTGATTTAAAACAGTCTTCACCTCACCTTTTAGCGACGTAGCTTTGCGCCAGGTGGTACGCCACACCAACTGCTGGCTTTCTTGAGCAACAATTTGGCTGAGGTGTTCTGTGAGGGAATTTAGTTGAGGGGGTTGTGGCTCCAACCACTCTCGCATGGCACCATCTGGTTGATGCTGGCGGACTTTGACGGGGCTTGGTGCTGCGGCGATCGCGACTACATTTTCTGCTCCCAAAACATCTAAAAGCCGCTGTTGGAGCTGTTCTAATACTGTTGCCCGTTCGGGGGGTAAATACTGGTCTTGCTTATTAAATACCAAAACAAGCCGCTGATTAGCCGCCGCCAGTTCCTGTAGCGTTTTAAACTCGGTATCGGTAAGATCGCCCGCAATGACAAATAAAACCAAGTCTGAACTCAGGGCAGCTTTCTTGGCAGCGGTGTCAGTGGTTTCTTCGGCATCTGTGCCGACAAATAAGGCGCTGGTTTCCGTTGCACTAATCTTTTGACTTTGGGAAGGAATCCAGCTTGTTTCTAGGGCTTGTAGCAGGTGGGTTTTGCCAACTCCCTTACCCCCTGTGACTACCAATCGTAGCTCCTGCCGCTCTAGCTCTGCTTTCAAGGGAGTCAGCTGCTGCCGTAGTTGAGCATTTACCTGATAACTTTCGGCTTCTATTTCCAAGTGAGCGATCGCTGTTTCGGTTTGGGCGATCGCTTGCTCGACTGTCTCTCGATTTAGAGGCGATGAAACCGTTGACGGTTGTGCAGTATTGGCGGTTTTTTGCTGAAACAACCAAAAGCTAGTGCCCACGGCAAGTAAGCCTAGCATCCCAAACTCCCCGAATGCTGCCATCGAGTGATGCAAGCTCTGTAATAGCCACAGTGAAAACGATAGACTTACTCCACCGACTAACAAAGGTCGCTGCAATTTCATCGCCATTTTTCCTTCCCCCAAGCTACTGCCACTAAGTCTGACTCCATTAAAGCTGAAGTTTTGGCAGATCTCCTTTTCTCTATGCTAAGCCTTGCAGGGCTAGATCTCCGAGGAAGATTAAGCCAGAGCGATCGCCACTTTGCTCCAATAGAGGCGGAGGAATACAGATTCCCTAAGAATTGCCAATTTTAACAATCCTGCTGCACCCCTAGCTGAGTTGTACCAATTCTCTAAATGCTGGCTACAGATACTTTTCTTGCTCTCCCTCTTTTTAGGGGGTTTGGGGGATCTCTGTGTAGGCTCTTAGGGAAATAGTATTACAAAAAAAATGGGTTTAAAGCCCCGTCCTTCACTTCGGCAAGCTCAGTGACCACTAGGACGGCTTTTTATTTATAGCCACAGATAGCTATAAAGACGCTATCATACATCCATGATAATCCTGGAGTTTAAGTTAAAAGGTAAACAGCAGCAGTATCAGATCATTAACGACATGATCCGCACCGCGCAGTTTATCCGTAACAAAGCTCTAAGATACTGGATAGACAATCAAAACGTTAAACTAGCTGACCTATACAAACAGTGCGCCGTATTGGCTAAAAAGTTTGAATGGGCGGGTAAACTTAACTCAATGGCACGTCAAGCTTCGGCAGAACGCGCCATTTTTGCTATTCAACGTTTCTTTGCCAATTGCAAAGCCAGCAAGCCTGGAAAGAAAGGATATCCACAATTCAAGAAATTCACACGTTCTGTGGAGTACAAAACTTCAGGCTGGAAGCTTTCTTCTGACAAAAGAAGATTAACTTTCACAGACGGCTTTGCCGCAGGTACCTTTAAACTGGTTGGTTCTCGCGACCTACACTTTTATGCCCCAGACCAGATAAAGCGGGTGCGAGTTATCCGTAGAGCGGATGGCTATTACATTCAGTTCTGCATCAGTGTAGAGCGGACTCTTATAGGTCATCCCTACAGGCAAGGCTGTCGGGATAGATGTGGGGCTGAACCACTTCTTGACCGACAGTACTGGAGCGACGGTGCCCAACCCACGCCATCTCCGTAAAAGTGAGAAGGCACTCAAGAGGTTGCAGCGTAGAGCGTCGAGTAAAAAGAAGGGGTCAGCCAACCGCAAAAAAGCCATTAACAGATTAGGGAGAAAACATCTCAAGGTCAGTAGGCAACGTAAAAACTTCGCCATTAAGACGGCGTTGTGCGTAGTGAAATCTAATGACTTCATAGCCTACGAAGATTTGCAGGTGAAAAATATGGTAACAAACCATAAGCTTGCTAAGAGTATCAGTGATGCTGCTTGGTCACAGTTTGCTCAATGGTTGCAATACCTGGGGAAAGTTTACGGGAAAACAGTGGTTGCTGTTGCCCCTCAATATACTTCGCAAGATTGCTCAAATTGTGGAAAAACCGTCAAGAAATCACTTTCGATGAGAACTCATGTTTGCGGTTGTGGTGCAACACTAGACCGCGACCACAACGCTGCATTGAATATCTTGGCAAAAGCTCTGCGGCAAGCAGGAATTGAGCTAAATACGGCGGGGCACGCCGGAATCTACGCTTGGGGACAGACCGACCTCTGCTCGTTGATGGTGACATCATTGAGCAAGCCGACTGATTGAGCCAAGAATCTCCGTGGACTTCGGCGTGAGCTCAGTCGAACGCTTCAGCCCGGAGAGTGTCAATTTGTCCAGGATTGTAATTCCCTAAAGAGGCTGTCTCTGTTGTCAGTAACTACAAAAAAAAGCCCTGCAACTTGTACAGAACTTTTTTTATGTTTTATTTGGTGGCGGGAGGCGGATTTGAACCACCGACCTTCGGGTTATGAGCCCGACGAGCTACCAGGCTGCTCTATCCCGCGTCGCTTTTCTTACTATAACGCACAATTCCCATTTGTGGCAAACTTTGGGGAAAATTAATTCCAGCTTCTGACTGAAGCCATACGACCTGCGCCTTAGAGCAGGGAAAGTTCGCCAACGACATCTAAGCGTTTAAATTCGCTCAACTCCATAAACTGTTCGGCGAGAGTTTCCGACACAGCAGGAGTCAGCCAGCCCAATTGCTTGAGCAGGTGGATAGCGACAGCGTACTTAGCGCGTTTGGCTCCATCCATCGCTTTAATTGCCAATCCCATCCCTTCACCGACGCGACCGATACATTGAATACCTTCGGCACCGGATTTACTGACGAGTTCTCCTTCAGTTAAGCGCATCAGTTCTGTGTCGAATGCCCCAGAACCAGCAACCATTTGGGGATGATGGGTCATCGCACGGACAATGCGTTCTAAGTCCAAGCGATCGCCGGATGCGAGTTGAGCATACAAGGCTCCCATTTGCCCCAACTGCATGAAGTAGGTCGGTGCGCCACAATCATCGTGGGCACTAATAAACTCTTCTCCTGGCATTCGCAGCAGTTCCGACACTTGGCTCAAAATCAACTTTTGTACCGGGTGTTGGCGCTGCAAGTAGGTGTTGAGCGGAAAATTGCGCTGTTGGCATACCGCTAACATTCCCGCATGTTTACCGGAACAGTTGTGTTGCAGTGGGCTTTGCTTGCCTTCTGGTATGGGACATTGCAAGACCGATGGGTCAATATCACTGCGCCAAAGGATGTTGAAAACTTGCCGTGCTTGTTCAGTGTTTCCTTGGTGGGAACCACACATGACGGCTAAATCTTTATCGTTTAAACCATAGCGTTCCATGGTTCCTGTAGTGGTGACAGCCAGAGCCTGAAATGGCTTCAGGGCTGAACGAATAAAGGCGGCTGTCTCCGCATTCCCGGCAACAGATAGAACACGTCCCCGCTGATCGCAAATTACAGCTTGGACATGATGGGTGGATTCGATGATGCCTTCCCTTAAGAGACGGACTTCTAAATCCGGTGATGAAGTGCGTTTTCCCCTTGTCATGGGTAAGACTTTAACACTGGAAGGGGACAATACAGAACTACTTCAGACAAAATTGGTGCCAACTAATAGAAATTTGTCAGGGTTTACACAAAATTCCAAACGATACTCCCACCAAAGAGCAATAACACGAGTAAACCAAACGTCCGCTGCAAACGCTGCAAAATCGGCTGAATTTGGTAGGAGACGATTAAGCGATCGCGGGTGAGGACTTCTTCCGGTTTTGTCCAGGTTTGTCCATCGTACCAGCCGGACTCTTCGTAGAAAATCGTTTCTTTCATCAAGCGATCGCGTACGTAAGACCAACCCAAATACAGCCGCAGCACCAACAAGGAGACAAAAATTCCCGCCCCGGCTGACCCACACAGAAAAAACTGCCCCCAGTGCTTTTGGGGGGCAAAACTCGCTGCTGCTATCGGCCCTGCAATCAGCCAACTCCAACCCCAAACCCAAAGGAGTTTGGTGCTGTAACGGCGCAGGTCAAGGGTAACCCATTGAAAAATCCAGGATTCTTTGAGGGATTGGTATTCGTTTAGGGGTTGCTGTTCCGAGGGAACAGGACAGATAGAAGCAGGAGATTTCATCATCAGTTTTCGTCTAGTTCGGGGTTTTTACTTTGGAAGTCAATCTGTTCGGCGTGCCCCCAGAATGCCTCTAAGTTGTAAAATTCCCGCTCTTGAGGCAGCATGATATGAACAATCACATCACCGTAATCTAAGAGTATCCAGCTTCCCTCAGCTTTGCCTTCAACGTGTATAGGCAAGCGCTGCCACTCTTGTTGCAATTTATCTTCAACTGATTGGGCGATCGCTCGCACCTGCACCTTAGAAAAGCCCGTGGCGATCGCAAAGTAATCCGCCAGATAGGAAACCTCTGCAACCCGTAGTACGAGGATATCTTCCCCTTTACGGTCTTCAATCGCCTGAGCAACGGTCAAAGCCACTCCCTCGCTATTTTCCATTTTTTGGGGATGGGTGGCGATTAGAGTCGAAGAGTAAGGCATTGAAAATTGATCTGACATTAAATTCTCATTTCCTCTAGTGAAACTGAAACTTTAGACATTGGTGAGTTTAGGCGTGTTTTGACGGTCAAGGGTAATAAAAAATGAATATTCCACTCAACAAATTTTAAGCTTTCTCTAATTCTGGAGTGTTACCGCGACTGGGTTCAAGAGTGTTGGTAATAAACACTACATAGCTTAATAAACTGATGCCAGGGCGTCCCCAAGTATGGCTACGGTCGCCATGAAAACCTCGACTGCCGCGATTGCTCTCCTCATCGCTCTGTTTCCACGCTCACGCTGACATTCCCAGGGATTGGAGGCATTGTTTGGGAATGCGATCGGCTAACCAGGCTAGAACCTGATGGCGATTTACAACGTAAGAACTCATGGCAACAGCGAAGATTTGCGGGTGCGCGATCGCAAACAGCAATAGTAGGCTTTACTCTATTTTAACTCAACGTTTTTGGAGGGTAGCAAAGAGTTCTTCATAGCGGTTTAACGCCTGCTCAAAAGCATAATTTTCTACCGCATACTCCCGGTTCTTCTTGCCCATAATCGCTGCCTTCGCCGGATTGTTATACAGCTCCAAGATTGCCTCTGCCATGGCGGCAGGGTCTTCTGGAGGGATAATTGAGCCGCCACCACTTTGCTGGATTGCTTTGGCGGCTGTGCCGTTGGCAGGAACAGAGGCAATAATTGCCCGACCGCTTGCCAGCAACACTTGAATTTTCGACGGCATATTGAACGAAATCACATTACGCTTTTGCACCACCAATCCCACATCTGCCGCCGATAGCATGTCTGGTAATTTTGGGCGCGGTTGAAAAGGAATTAGTCTGACATTGGTTGCGCCGCAAGTATTACACCAAGCCTGCAATCGCTCCAATGCTTTCTCTTCGCCGACAATAACAACGGCAATGTCAGGAATGTGTCGCAGGTGAACCGCCGCCTCAATCACGGTTTCTAAGCCTTGGGTAAGGGCAATATTACCGGAATAAAGGACGACAAACTTATCCTTCAGTTCGTAGGTGGCGCGAAATTCGTTGTTTTCTCGGGGTAAGGGACGAATGAAATTGACATCAACCCAGTTGGGAATTTGCACAATTTTTTGAGCGGGAACCCCTTTGCTGCGGAGGTTATCCACAAAGCCATCGGCAATGACACTAATCTTGGTGGCGGTTCGGTAGGCAAATTTTTCCAAGATTTCAAAGATGCGAATCAGTTTGGGATTCTTCAGCAAACCGACGTGAACGGCAGCATCAGGCAAAATGTCCTGAAGATTTAACACAACCGGACAGCGGTGAATCCAGCCCAAGAAGGCAGCCGGAAGCGCCACAGGTAAGGGAGGAGCGGTGAGGAGAATGATATCTGGACGCTTTCCTTTGAGGGCATGGAAAAAGCTTGTAACCACAAAGCTCAACTCCAGAAGCAAGCGGTCGAGCAAAGAGGGTTTGGGGCGAATCCAGATGTAACTGCGTTGAATAGCCACTTGATTGGTGAGTTCAGTCAGATACCACTTTCCTCGGTAAGCAGGATAAATCTGACGCTCAGGATAGTTGGGCATCCCCGTCACGACACGCACTTGGTGTCCTCGACGTGCTAACCCTTCGGCTAGTTCTGTAATCAGGGGAGCAATCCCAATCGGTTCGGGAAAGTAATTGTACGTATAAATCAAAATTCGCATAGATCAACCAGAACTGCAATCTTCGTGGATGCTGACTGAGCGATCGAAGCCCCCCTTACCCTACAGCCTAACTGCTGTATCTTTGGGTGTGTTTGAAGTTTCATTGAAATTTGTTGTTGTTTCTGTCAAGTTTCTAAAGACACAACCGAAAGATAAGTTGTTTTCCGACCAATTCTCACCGCTAGGCTTGTGACGAAACTTTGGGGCAAGACAGGTGGTCAACCTGTAAGCCAAAATTGGTACAAGATATTCAATGATTGTGAAATCGAAAATGATCATCACGCGCCGTTTTCAGAAAGCCTTGGCTCCCCTACTCCTGAGCCTGTTGTTGTTTGTGACTGGCTGTGGGACGGAACCTCCGTCTCGTTTTGAGCAGGCACAACAGGAAAGCAGCCAGCAAAAAAGTGGTCAAGCTGTTGCCAAGGATGCTGTACAAGGCAGCAACTTTAATCAATTTTTCCCTAAAGGTAGTAACGGTTACAAGGGCATTTATACGCAAGAAAAGAAAGGTTTTGTCGAAGCAAAGTTACAACGAGAGGGGAAAGATGTAGCAATGCTGTCGATTTCCGACACGATTAGTAACCCCACAGCGGCGCAAAAGTTCCAGCAAAGCCGCCTTCAAATTGCTGGCTATCCCGCTGTGGAGCAAGGGAATACCGCAACGGCGGTTCTTGTCGCCGATCGCTTTCAGGTGAAGATTCAATCGCGAGACCCGGCGTTTACAGCTAGCGATCGCCAAGCATGGTTACAACAATTTGACTTGAATGGTCTAGCACAGTTGCAGTAAGGGGTTGACTGGCTTAGGGTTCATGCCTGATGAGCGATCGCCAGTCACTTATGCCGGACAGTATTGATCGGTGACTTGGTAAAAAACATTAGATTCAAGGAGCAAGCTCTGGTGAGCAAAGCGATTTTTCAACTAGTTGACGAACTGCCAACTAATAACCTGACGATTATTACCTTGCGATCGCTAGACTGGGTCATTCCCGGTCAATGGCAAAACCTAGTTGGTTTTGAAAATATGATTCGCACGATTACGGGGGAAACCGACGAAGCGCTCATTCAGCAAATTGGCGATCGCGCCGTTTATCTCTTCAACGACCGCTCCCAAGGCTACCAGCGGGCTTTGTGGCTCTACCAAGCCGTTGATAATACTGATGTGGCGCTGGCGACTGCGGCTTTGGCGAACAAGGTGGGGGAGAGAATCCCCTTGATGGGCTTCTTAAACCGAGTTACACCAAAAGCCGACAAAGCTCAGAGCATTGACTTGTGCCTGAAATTAGTTGTGGAGTTAGTGGCGTTCTGCCAAATCAATGGCATCCCCGGTGACAGCATTGGCGATTTTGTTGCCTCTCTCGCTGACTACAGTGGCGAGTCCCTGATGCGGATGACAGCCTTGGTTTGTATTGATGGCTTGATTCCCCTGGGCCCTGACTTTATTATGCAAGCCCAAACCGCTCTCTCTCGGCTAAATCCTTCCGATTTGCAAGGCAATCAGACCTTTAGTCGGGTCAATGAGGTAATTCCTGGTAGCACTACAGCGGGGAAACTTGACTTCATCGGTCACAGTTTCGACTCAGTTAAGGGATGGATGAGTAACTTTGTTGGCTCTCACAATCTGACGCCGGAAAAAGTATCCAGTAACCTGCAACGGTTTGTGGAGATTTCCGATGACAAGCTGGACTATCTCGGTGCCTTCCTCGATATGTCTACCAACTACTACGAACATACGGGCACGCAAACCTTGGCGCGTCGTTTAATTGAACGGGCAGTGGCTGAAATTTAAGCCTCATTTTCTAGAAATGGGTGGGTTTTGTGTGGTGAATTTGCGGGTCTACTCGCCAATTTATTCCGCTCAACCCGCCCTGACAACAGCGATCGCCAACTGAACTAAATTTTTTTCCGCATCATTAGACAGTTGCGATTGCCTGATACCCGCAGATAATCGAGTTGATCCGTTAGTTGCTGCATAAAAATTAGCCCTCGACCTCCTTCTTTTTCTAAGGGGTCTTGAGCCTCTTTATCTAGGGACTGAAGCTTGGCTAGCATATCGAAGGGTTTTCCGTAGTCCCAAATCCGCATCTCCAGGTAATTATGGAAAACTAGGACTTCCAGATCAATTGAAGTCGTCCAAAATCGCTCCTGGTGGGCATGACGAACGGCGTTGGTAAAACCTTCTGCTAAAGCGACTTGACATTGCCAAAACACGTCTTGAGTGATTAGGGGTGAAACCTTTTCCTCAAACCATTGCAAGACTTCTGTTAAAGCTTTTAAGTCTGTCTTTACCTGAAGATGGGATTGTTGAATGGGTTGTTCATCTTGCATGAACAAGGCATAGGTAAGGTTTTTCTAAGGTGTATCTGCATCCCAAGTCCGGCAGTCCTTGGACGGTGAGCGATTTGAAGCACATTAGTATTTGCACGGTAGGCATGTAGCACGTAGCGGGGCATTGTTGACGAGCCTCATAGCCCACTCCGGCACACTTAGCATAGCTGTTCTCTAGGGAGTAGGACACAAAGGAAAGAAAAAGTTGGGAGAGTTTTCGCGTTTTTTTATATATCAACAGCGAAGTTATAGACAGAGATGCATGGCGCGATCGCTACCGCACCCAGACGAGAATGAGAATCTTTTCCCTTAGCTCCAGCACCCTTAGTTTTATTGTCCGAGATACTAGACAGCGCCGCTGTTTTTGTTAAATAAAATCAATATAGTTTTGAGGATCAGCTTCAGGTCATAGATCAAGCTCCAGTTCTGTTGGTAACGTAAATCCAGCTTGATGACATCTTCAAAGTTTCGTACGGTTGAGCGTCCATTGACCTGCCATTCTCCGGTCATTCCTGGTTTCACGTCTAAACGCTGCCACTCCGGTACTTCGTAACGTTCCACTTCATCCGGTGTTGGGGGTCTAGTCCCCACCAAACTCATTTCACCTTTGATAACATTCCAAAATTGAGGAAGTTCATCAAGACTAGTGCGCCGCAAAAAGCGACCAACTTTGGTGATGCGAGGGTCGTCTGTATTTTTAAAAAACGCACCACTGGCTTGATTTTTTACTTGCGCTTTTAGGGCTTCCGCATCAATACACATTGAGCGAAATTTCCAAATCCGAAACTGCTTTCCCATCCAACCACAGCGGGTTTGAGCAAAGAAAATCGGGCCGGGGCTGTCAAGTTTAATCGCGATTATGATGGGAATAAACGCGATCGCTGTCAGCCCTAAACCAACGATCCCACCGACAACATCTATACTGCGCTTGACCCAAGAACGGATAGAAGGATGAGTCGCAGGCGGTTGAGAGTCAGAGCGCTCTCGCACTTTTGGCTGTACGGAGGGGTGCCAAGGCTCAATATTCAAGATGTTATCTAGCCCCGTCATCGATAAGACAGCCATCACGGGTGGATGAACATTCTGGAGTACTAGGGCGATGTCCTTTTCCTTGGCAATCTTCACATTGCTTACTAAAGCACCCACGCCACTGCTATCAATAAATTGCGTCTGGTTGAAATCAAGGACAATTTTGTTGGGTACATCATTGTCCTGACACAACCGCTGACAAGCCTGTTTAAACGCCACCGCCTCAAGCACGCTCAAGCGCTTGGGGAGTTCCATCATCGGAGTTCCATCACAAAACATAATTTTGAAATCTACCTCTGGGGTTGGGTCAACCATAAAGACCTTGCACTCAATTGTTACCAATTATCTTGACCAATAATTTTGTCTTACAACTTTAAACTTCACAAACAATTAGCATCAAAAAAAGAGCAATTGTTCCGATGACACTAAATATTGAACCAACAGCACGGCTAATTGAAGTCTTTTCTGCTATCCAAGGTGAAGGGCTTAATGTTGGCACTCGCCAGTTATTTATTCGCTTTGCCCTGTGTGATTTGCGCTGTCTTTTTTGTGATAGTGCCCACACTTGGGAGATTCCGTCAAGTTGTCAAATTGAGCAGACACCAGGATGCCGTGATTTTGAAACTCATCCTAACCCTGTAACACTGTCTAGGTTGTTGGAATGGGTTGACCGACAAAATCAACCCGGCTTGCATGACAGCATTAGCCTAACAGGTGGCGAACCGCTACTGCATGCCCCTTTCTTGGTAGATTTTCTTCCTCAATTGCGGCATCGCACCGGGCTAGCTATCTATCTGGAAACAGGGGGACATCGCCCACAACAGTTGGTGAAGGTTGCGCCTTATCTCGATACGGTAGGTATGGATATTAAATTGCCCAGTGTAAGTGGGGAAGAACATTGGCAGGCACATGGAGAATTCTTGCAGTGCTGCTACGATTCATCTTTAGGCGTATTTGTCAAGGTAATTATTTCTAACCGCACTAACTTTGCAGAACTGCAACAAGCGGCTGAGTTAGTCACGGCTGTGAGTCCAGAAATTCCGATGTTTTTGCAACCTGTAACGCCACTGGATACAGCCGCAACACCTACGCCATCGACCCAAGTGTTGCCGCCTACTCCTGAACAGGTACTTGCTTGGCAAACAGCACTGAAGTCCATCCTCAAGTCGGTGCGGGTTGTGCCGCAGACTCATAAATTAATCGGTCAGCTTTAGGATTGGGTTGAATGGCAAAAAGGTGTGGTGAGCTAGGCACTCACTACACCTGATCAATCCTTCTCCTGAAATGATTTTGGTGTGTTGGGTGGATTGGCGGCGTTATTCCCCAAGCATTGCACCGGAACCTTCCCGCTTGGATTTGACTCGCGCTTTGGCTTTGGAGGCACTGCGTTTGAGGGCTTGCAGTCTAGCTTCGTAGCGGCGACGCAGACGACGGCTGGGGGTTTGTTCGATTAAGGTTTTTAGGGCGCTACCCAAGCTTTTGTAGGCGTTGGGGAGAGAATATCCAAAGCGGGTAGCAAGAGCGATCGCTTTTTCATCGGCGTCAATCGATTCTTTCACATTGCGATCGCTGTTATTCTTCTGCCAGAGGCGATAGCCAGAAATACTACATAGTCCCAACGCCAACAGCAGTAACAAGCCATCTTGCACCCAAAGTTCACCCACAGCACCGCCTAACCCAATCGCCAGTGCTGCCATCTCCCAACCTTCTCTGGGGATGGTGTCATTTTGAATCCGGGCAACCTCGTGCCAAAATAGCAGGTTGCGCTGATCGAGCGCCAACTGCTCCCATTTCACCAAGTCTATTTGAATCTCAACCTCATCTCTGCCAATTTCTTCACAGCGAAGCAGAGGTGGATTCACTTCGGTTGTGCCTTCCACAATCACCCAGCTTTGTAGCTCTGGTGGTAATAAAGTCTTTAGCCGCCGCAGTTCGCTCATTTCGGCTCTGGCAGAGGTGGTTGCATAGGAGGTCATTGATCTGGCTCCAGAGGATTTCCAACAAATTTATACACTTTTCCCTGAAATTATTGTAAAACGTTGCTTCAAGAGTTGCTAATCATAGATGTTGGTAGCGAGAAAAATTACGGCGGCGGTTAGGGAGAGGAAGATTTATTGTTTTGTATAAGTCAGCGTCCAGTTACATCGTTTTCTGAATTGAGGTAAAAAGCCGAAAACGCTCCACCCCAATACCGTCCGAGTTCTAATATAGGTTTTGGTGAAATAATATCCTGGGTCAGCTTGCATGCCATCAGTCCATTGTTTCTCTGAGACGACTTTCCGGTAATAACTGCCCGACCCCTCAATCTCTACCACACTCATACGGTTTGGCTCGTATTCCTCTGGGATCATAAAAATCCCGTAAACGTGATGCTGTCCGCGCCAGGG
The DNA here is from genome assembly GCA_019359445.1 of Kastovskya adunca ATA6-11-RM4. Lineage (GTDB taxonomy): Bacteria > Cyanobacteriota > Cyanobacteriia > Cyanobacteriales > Coleofasciculaceae > Kastovskya > Kastovskya adunca. The sequence continues at coordinate 80,775 of JAHHHJ010000015.1, forward strand.
TGAAGCCACCACCTTAACCGGATGAGTTTTGTAAGTATTAAGGTCTTTTGGCAGCAAATCCCCGGCATCACATGAATAGTTATCTCGCTGAGATAAGTAATTAACAAACGTAGAAACACCAGTTAAGGTGAATAGGGCGGCAAGTGGATAAATTAGCAGGCGCTTTTGCACACGATACTTCTGGACTACCATTGAAGACTTTATATCGATCTACTTACAGTTTGCTACAAGGGGATAGGGGCATTATCAGCAGCTACGGAGCCTAACTCTTGTTAGTTAGATGGCAACTCCCTTAATAGCAGACTAGATGTTGGTTTACTGAGTTCCGTAGTAAAGTCCTCTACCGTTGGTGTCAGTAGCTCCAAGACTGAACGGCTGCTTGCGGGCTTCCATGACTTGCGGTTCGTTACCAACGGGGCGAGAGCGATCGCTATCCCTGCGGCAACTTTTATCAGTACCCTACTTAAATAAATCTCAGCTCACCTGATCAATAAGTTCATCTCAGACAATCTTTTTACGAATTCTTCTTAAAGGCATTTGTCTTTAACTTGTCTAAAGACTAATAAGAAATTAACATTTACATCAAGTTAACATAAGCTCTCAACTGTTTTTTGCTATGGGATCAAATAAAAATTTGCGGTAATGGTAAAACCCACAGTTTTAGTAACGGGCGGTGCCGGATACATCGGTTCCCATGCCGTTCTCGCCCTGCGAGAAGCGGGCTATGAGGTGGTAATTCTCGACAATTTAGTCTACGGTCATCGAGCTTTAGTAGAGACGGTACTCAAGGTAGAACTGATTGAGGGAGATATTGGCAATCGGGAACTACTAGATCGGATCTTCCAAACCAGAGAATTTGCGACTGTTATGCACTTTGCTGCCTACGCCTATGTGGGTGAGTCAGTCGTGCAGCCAGACAAGTACTATCGCAATAATGTGGCAGGTACTTTGACACTGCTAGAAGCAATGCGCGATGCGGGAGTGATGAATTTTGTTTTTTCTTCGACTTGTGCCACCTACGGCGTACCCCAACACATTCCCATTGCCGAAAACCATCCACAGCAGCCCATTAACCCCTATGGCATGAGTAAGTTAATGGTGGAGCAAATCCTTGATGATTTCGATCGGGCCTATAATTTGCGTTCTGTCCGATGTCGCTACTTCAACGCGGCGGGTGCCGATCCTCAAGGACGTTTGGGAGAAGATCATCTCCCCGAAACTCACCTGATTCCTTTGGTGTTGATGACGGCCCTCGGCAAGCGGGAAAGCATTTCTGTTTATGGCACCGATTATGATACTCGGGACGGTACTTGTATTCGGGACTACATTCACGTCACCGACCTTGCCCAAGCTCATGTTCTCGGTCTTGAGTACTTGCTCAAAGGAGGCGGCACGGAGGTGTTTAATTTGGGCAATAGCAAGGGATTTTCCGTGCAAGAGGTAATCGAAGCCGCCCGCACGGTCACGGGTCACCCAATTCCCGTTACTCTCGCCGAACGTCGTCCAGGAGACCCTCCTGCACTGGTTGGCAGTGCTGAGAAGGCACAGCGTCTTTTAGGTTGGCAACCGCAGTATGGGGAGTTAGGAACCATTCTGGAACACGCTTGGAAGTGGCATCAGCAGAGACATCGGAGTGTTTGACTGCCATAATTTGCCAAACTGAAGGATAGGGAGATGTTACTGGGTTCCGTAGTAAATTCCTCTGCCGTTGGTGCCAACAAATACAAGCCCGAACTGCTGTTTGCTGGCTTCCATGACGTTCGGTTCGTTACCAATCGGTCGGGAGCGATCGCCAATACTTTCCCACGTCTTTCCTTCATCAAGAGAACGGAAAATTCCTTCCCCCATCTCGGCAATTTCTCCGTACAAATACAAAGCTGGTGTTTTACTTCCTGGCTTTGGTTTTCCAAACGCGAACAAATGCGATCGCTTGATTTTCTCCAGTTTGGTAAATGTATTACCCCCATCGATTGAGCGGTACAGTCCTTTCTTATCAAGACTGACCCAAACTTCGTTTTTGCTCTGGGGTGGCGTTTTAAGAAAGTGCCAGTAGTCGCTGGGGAGAGATTCACTAACCGAGGCAAACGTTGCGCCGCCATCCGTACTTCGGTAAAGCTTACCTTTGTCGTAGTAGTAAAATGTTCTCCCCTCTCCGGTATCCGCTGCTAGGGGTTGCGACCAATTCCAGGCTCCCTCCATCCCGCTTGGTAAACCCGAAGCCGTTTTCCAGGAGGCACCTCCATCCGTCGTGTATAGCGGCTGACCGCCACTGGTTATCACCAAAATTGACTGGGGATTCGTTGCCGACATTGCCACCCGTAACGGCATTGTCTGCTTGGGAAACGAAGAAAAGGCTTTCCAGGTTGAGCCGCCGTCTGTAGAAGTTGCCCCAGTGTAGGTGTTATTCCAGCGATTTCCGCCTACCCGCACCAGTTTTAACGGGTCAGTTTCGCTATAAGCAATGCTGTAGGTATCTTGGAAAGCTGGTCCTTTCCTGCCAATGCTGTAGGAGGGATAGGTATCCAAGCCGTTGTTGTGGTTAAATCCATCCACGTCGGCGACACCGCTCAATAAGATTGCTCCCTGCGGTGGTGCGACCAGGGTAAAGGGAACAACTTCTTCATGACCGTTTTGATAGTTAGTCCAGATTGAGGGCTGTTGGTTGATATTGTCAGTTCGCCAGATTCCGTACCAATCGGTCAACCAAACTCGGTTGGGGACTTTGGGGTCAAAGGCGATCGCTGAGGTGGCAGGATTAGAGAGCATGTACTTCGACCACCAAGGAACTGTGTTATTGACGGAACGTTTGATTTCTCTCCAGGTACGACCGCCATCTAAGGAACGGTAAAGATTGGTGTTTTCAGACTTCTCCCGCGTCGCAATCAGCACCTCCTGCGGATTAGTCGCATTAAGACTTAATCCGTTAAATTCCGCTTGAGAACCGGGGGGAGTGAGGTCTTGCCAAACTCCCTGAGTATACTTACTCACTCGCGGATGGGTTTCACTTGTAACGTAGAGGGTTCCATCCACCGCCACAGCCAGACGGGTTGCGGTTTGGGGGCTATCGGGGATTTTGCGCCAGGTTTTCCCGCTGTCAGTTGACTGGTAGATGCCGTCTCCGTAAGCATTGATGTAAATTTCGCCCTTTTGCTTGTCGTTAAAGGCGATCGCGGTAATGCCGATATCCTCTTGCGGTTTTCCCGGAAAATCCTTAACCGATGACCAGGTTTTTCCCGCGTCTGAGGATTTCCACAGCCCATCTCGTCGCGAGCCAAAAAAGAGCAGTTGAGAATCAAAGGGACTGACGACGAGTCGTTCTCCCAACCAGCGTTTATCCTGATTGCCCCCCATGTGTAAATCCAGGTTCAGCTTTGTCCAGGTTTGTCCCTTGTTGGTAGATTTAAAAATCGTCCCCGGTTCTGCCCAGAGGTATTTGCCTGCTGCGATATACACAATATTGGGGTCGTTCGGATCTAGGGCTAGTGCTTCGCCGCCGTAGTAGTTACTTTTAGCTAAAGGGAAATGATCGGTGAGCGCGATCCAGCGTTGTTCTTTGGCGTCCCAGCGATAAAAGCCACCGATATCAGTGCGGATGTAGATTAGATCTTGCTGTCGCGGATGGAGATAGATACCAGTCACATACCCGCCTCCCCCCAAGGCGACATTGAGCGCTCCGAGACGAGCATCAGAGCGATAACGTTGAGCGTTTGTTACCTCAGCCTTTCCTGAGGCAAAATTGCTGAGGTTGCTCGTCAGTTGCATCGGTTGCAAGGCGATCGCGGTAAATAAGATCAGTATGACAAAACGCACGCCTTGGCTTAACCAACGGCGTCGGGAATTCCTGATACACCCAATGGTATGAGAGACAACTTGGGCAACATAAAGCCCAATCGCAAAGATGAAAAGGCTGGGGAGCAATTGTTTGGCGATCGCAAGCCAGTTAACCATAATTACGCACTACTACTAAAACCTCAAGCAATTTGCGTTTTGTAACGGGAGCAGGTCAAAAATGTCGGACTCTGCTTTGAAGGGGGCGATCGCGCTTGAGCCTAACTCATACCGATTGCTGAGATTGTTGTTGAATTTGGCGCTTTTGGTTAGCCCCGGTAACTTTGAGCGCTAAAGCTTCTATCTGACAGTACAAAGATTGAGGCAACAACCAGAGGGTATAGACAGCCGAAAAGGTTAATAAAGTGCGACGGGGTTCCTCTAGCACAATTTGCCAGTAGTTCATTAGGGCGCGATGGAGCAGTTCTGCTGCCTTCGCCCCATCTCTTAAAGTCACTGCCCGCCGAGACAAAAATCGCAAGGCATAGGCGCGAGCTGGTTTCTCACATTGAGCCGCAATTTCCGGCGCATAAGCGCGAGTCTTCTCCACTACATTATCCACCGCACTCAAATGCTTTTGGAGATTGGCTGAATGTCCTTTTGAATGAATGCGATATAGGGTGAGGGCTTCCGGCAATCCTTCTAAGAGCCAGTCCGTCTGAATGGCAATCCGCAGCCAACATTCCACATCTTCCATATTGTGCAGCTCCCGATCGAAAAAGGAGTCTGCTGACGCCCCCGCTTGTCGGTAGTGGATCGCTTCAAATACTTCACGGCGAATCACCGGAGTCGAGCCATTGCCTACCGGATTGCGGCGGAAGATATAGGCAGGAGTAATTTTCTCAGTCTTGGCAGTCTGATAAATTCCTAACGCCACTCCCGATGCATCAATAAAGGCTGAATAACTATAACTTACTCCTACCTGGGGTGAAGTTTCTAAATGCTGAACGTGTTTTTCCAACTTTTCTGGTACCCAAAGATCGTCGCCATCTATGAACGCCAAATACTGTCCTTGGGCATAAGCGATTCCTGTATTTCTAGCCGTCGATACACCTTGATTTTCTTGGCGAATAATTTTGATCCGAGGATCGGCAAACTGCTGGCAAATTTCTACACTTCGATCGGGAGAACCATCGTCAACGATCAAGAGTTCAAAGTCTTCATAAGTCTGATCGAGAACAGATTGAACCGTGGCAGCAATGTATTGTTCGACTTTATAGACGGGAATAATGACTGAAACTTTCGGCATGAATTTCTTACGAGTTAAAAAATAATCTTGGTCAGATCAAACCATTTGCTTAGACTGCTCTTGTAAGATGCGCTGTCTTTGCAGTTTCCCTGCTAGTTTGGCTGTCAACCCTTCAAGCTGGGCGTACAAAGGCTGCGGTAAGAATCCCAGCATGTAAGCCGCCGCTAAAGTCAAGAGAGTGCGGCGTGGTTCTTCTACAGCAATACGCCAGTAGGTTAACAAGGAGCGATTAATCAAGGTTACCGCTTCGGCACCGGCTTGCAGGCGCAGGGCGCTTCTGGCGAGGTAGCGCAACTGGTAAGCCCTAGACTGGCTTTCCATTTGAGCAACCAATTCGGGGGCGTAGGAGCGAGTTTTTTGCAGAACCTGCTCCCAAGAGTCAAGCTGCTTGAATAAATTGGCGGATAATCCCCCTGAGTTGACGCGATACAACGTTAAGACATCAGGGATGCCTTCAATTTTCCAGTCGGTTTGAATGGCAATGCGTAACCAACACTCAATGTCTTCTGAGCGACGAAAGCGATCGTCGAAGTAAAAATCTTCTACAGTTCCATAGAAATTTTCTTGAAACTGAATCGCTTCTAGAACTGCTCGCCGAATTACAGGCGTTGAACCATTGCCAATCGGACTGCCCAAAAACAAGTCCGTTGCAGTGATTCCTGTTAACTTGGGCATGATATAGGTTCCCAAAGATTCGCCATATTCATCAATAAAGCCTGAGCGACTAAAGCTCACTCCTACTTCTGGCGATCGCTCAAGATGCTCAACGTGCTTTTCTAACTTTTCCGGTAGCCAGAGATCGTCGCCATCCAGGAACGCTAAATATTCGCCTGTGGCATGGCGAATACCTGTATTCCTTGCGCCTGCCAAGCCACGATTTTTTTGGCTAATAATTTTAATTCGAGGATCGGCAAATTGACGGCAAATCTCTACACTTCGGTCAGGAGATTCATCGTCAACGATCAACAACTCAAAATTTTGATAAGTCTGGTTTAAAATTGACTGCACGGTTGCAGCAATAAATTTCTCAACCCCGTAAGCTGGAACGATAACTGAAACAGTTTTCATAGTTTGATTCAAATTTAGTAACTTTTACTTGGCAGCTAAGACTCTCATTTTGCCGAACACATAATTAGTCGCCCACATGGTAAACAAAGGCATCGCTATTAGGTGAATCAGCAACACAGACATCGCTACTCCCCAAGCGCCCCAGTTAACTCCGATGAGAATTGCAGCAATAAAGACAGTGGTAAAGATGGCATTCCAACGCAAGTCTAGATCGGGTCTGCCAAAAGCAATTAATAACTGGGAGGCGGCTTCAGAAAAGGGGCGAGGAATTGCTGAGAGGCAAATCAACACCAGGATAGGAACAGCTTCTACCCACTTCTGACCAAAAACAATCGGAACATAGAAGGGAGCAAGGCTCGATTGCAGGAGGACAAAAGGAACGATTACTATCGCGATGGTTTTTAAACTGCTCAGGTAATAATGCTTAAACTTAGAGAAATCTGTTTTAACCGCTGACAAGTGAGGCAAAAGAGCGTTTTGAATAGCTTTGATAATACTTAAACTAATTCCCAACCCGGCATTGAAAGCAAAGAAGTAAATTCCTAGTTCTTTAATACTGACAAAACGACCAACGATTAAGTAATCTAAATAGTTTCTTGAAGTACTTAAAAGTTGAACTCCTAAAAGGTGTTTGCCGAAGCCCAAAATCTCCCCCCAACGTTTGGTTGTAAACTTTTTCTTGGGACGCCAAGGGTGGTTAATGTAGTAAATTAACACCCAAATTGGTGCCGATATGACGATGGGTAGAACAATTGCCCACATCCCGAATCCCAAAAAGGCGAGCAAGGCACTGAAGAGACTACTAAAAGATAGTTGAATGGTGTTATTAAGGGCAACAACTTTAAAGCGGTTTTGTCTTTGGATTAAAGCATAGTTAATGGCGGAAATTGGCACAATCAGTAAGGGAGTTGCCGCAATGCAAATTGGAAAAATCAACTGGTTATTCCCATAAAAGAAAGCAATGGGAACTGAAGCAAGACACTGCACAACAAACAACCCAGCAAATACTGCCCAGTTCAACCAATAGGCAGATATACACAATTCCTCTAAGTCTTTTTCATCCGACTGAATTAGTTTGGCACCCACCCCAATTCGAGTAAAGGCCAGGGTAAATTCGTAAACGGTTAGGACAATTGCGGCTAATCCATAGTCTGTTTCAGTTAAGAAGCGTGCCAAAATGACTGTTCTTAAGAGGCTAATGACTCTAGTTACGGCTTCTGAGCCAGTGAGCCAGCCTAAGTTCCGAACAAAACGATCTGCTAGTTTGTGCTTAATTCGATCGATTGTTCGCTGTAGTAAGCTCATGCTGTCTCCAAAATTAGGATGAAGTTAGAGTTAAGAAACTGAAGGAAAGCAGTGCTACTTGAGGTTGAGATTCGCTATGGCGCGATCGCCAAGTTCTAAAGGCTGCTGAAACCTGCGGAAGAAAGAGTGAGTCTTAATCTCTCTTAAGCCTTTAATCTCGGGTCATTGCTAGCCTTCATTTTGCCAAAGCGTTGCATAAAACCTTGTGCCGTCTTTTGCGGTAAGAAGCGCAGAATTAGCCACTTGATTAAAAGGCGCTGCGTATTTCGCTTCGTTAATACGGAAGGAGACAAACTAACTGCTTTTTTTAAAAATTTCCATCCTTGATTAATTTTTTCAGCATCTGGCGCGTGAGTAATACACAAACGAGCTAAATATTGATAAGTATTCGCCAGGCTTCTCTTTTTAAGATGCTGAAGTTCTGGAGGTGCTGCCTCAAAGGCTCGGTTAATGACGAGCAAACTGTAATGTTCCATGACATCAACTTTAGAGGCCATTGATGTCGCAGACTGGCGATAAAGAATTTGATAGTGAGGAACTAAGACAAAAGACCACTTAGCCGCTAATCTCAGCCAGTATTCCCAATCCTCAATCGATCTTAAAGAGGCATCAAATTTTCCTACCGATTCAATCGCTTGCCGACGTAGCATGACATTTGAACCTGAGTTAATGAAGTTGCCCATTAAGAGTTGAGGATAGACATTCCCTTCAAAATAGACAGGCTGGTCTTTACTGAAGGTTTTCCCTTCGCTATCCATAAAGCTTGTCCAACTGTAAGCGACTCCCGCTTCCGGGTTTTTCTGCAAAGCAGCCAGTTGGAGTTCTATCTTATCTGCTGTCCATACATCGTCAGCATCAATGAAGGTAATAAATTCTCCAGTTGAGCGTGCAATGCCTCGATTCCGAGCCTCTGGTAAGCCAGCATTTTCATAAGAAAATACTTTAATGCGAGGATCGTTAATACAATTAACGAGCTTTAAAGTGCCATCTTTTGAGCCATCATTAATGATGATTAATTCAAATTCTGAAAAGGTTTGTTGTTGAATCGAGCGAATAGTTTCTAAAATCGTTTTTTCAACGTTATAAGCAGGTACGACAACAGAGACAACTGGCATACACCCTCATTTCCTCACAAATAATGCTTCGATAGTTATGAATAAACCCTAGTCTCTTGACAGGCTTCACTGCTCGTCAGCGAGATTTTTTCTTTAAACGCTATGCCCATCATCATTAGACCAGGCCAGTACAGATAGGCAAGTGCTTCGATATTTTCGCCAATTGAATAGAATATTAAAACTAGGAGCATGGTTAAACCCACTTGAGCGGTCGCGTTTTTCTGGGCTTTGATTAGCAAATCTACAAAGCTTAAAGTCATAGCCGTAGCCAAGGCAATAAAACCGACGATGCCCTGAGTAAACAACACACCAAACCAGGTGTGGTGAGAACCAATAGGTTTATAGGCAACTAGATATGGTCCTTTCTCATCTAGGAAACCATGTCCCCAGATAGGAGCCTCAGTCTGCCAACGATAGAAAGCCATGCGATTGAGGATTTCTCTTACTCGTGAAGAACTAGCACGCTGACCTTCTAAATTGTCTTTAAAATCCTTTAAGGTTGTTATGAGCTGAGAGCCAAATAATCCAGCAAAGAGGCTACCAACTCCGGCAGTAATTTGCATGACAGGTTTAGTAGCATTAATCAACCCAAAAGTAATAATGGGTATACAAACGAGACTGATTAAACCTAAGCGTGAAGCTGATCCCCAAACCATAATGGCTGAACTAATCATGCCAATCCATCGCCATTTCTTATTCGGGTCTTGCCAAGCGAGAAAGAAATAAATATTTCCTATTAAGCCTAAAGCAGGAGCCCACGGTGCAAACAAAAAAAGGCGGGTTGCACTCGATCCTGGTTCCGTACCGTACAAGAACACCGTGTAGGCAGCTTTCCCCACCGCTCCCACCTTATAAAGGGGAGATACATACAAAGCATCAGGAAGACCTATTTGTCCAGCAATGTAGGAAACGGGTATAAAAAATAAGCTTTGCAGGCAAAGTATGCAGACTGCTCTAGAAATCAACTGAGGTCGAATTTTCAAGCAACCCGCTAGGGGAAATAACGCCATTAATGCCCAGCTTTTACCAAAAATATTGATGGTTGATTTGATAATGCGCGTCAGTCCAAGATCGAAATCTAAGTGATTGGCAATGATTGTGACTTCCATCATCAACATGCAAATCACCCAGAGCCACACCCCAAAAGGAATAGTTATTCTTTCCTCAGGGGGTGTCTCATCAGTTTGTTCCCAGAGTTTTTTGCAGACATAGCCACCAAAAAACCAACCCATTAATGGCGCTACAAAATGCTGTGCTCCAAGGAGAAAAAGAACATAAGTACCAGTAATGTAGTACCAAACTATCTTTTCTTCCAGATTTTGAGGTTTCATTTATGCTTAAATATCTCAGAACGCTAGGCTCGAATTTAGCTTTTGTGCCGGCTTTCTTCCCAAGGTTTTAAAACAGATGAATTAGTCATTGGTAGTAAGGGCGCGATATCCGGCGCGGGAGTGTTAAGGGGAGCTGAAGTCAGGTTTGTGCTTGAGCGCTTGCCTAGTAAGCGGGGACGCAGCCAGAGTAAGAGTAGTCCTAGGGTTATCAACAAGGAGCTTCCTCCGGCACCTAACATTGCCAAAGATTTTTTTGGGGATGAGGGTTGCTCCGGTTGGTTAGGTGGGGTGAGGACTTGCGGTTGAGGATAACTACTAGATAGGCTGGCTTGACTGAGATCGAGTTGAGTTAATGTGGTGGAAAAGATCGCTTCAGCAATTTGTAAGTCTCGCTCTAGGACTGAGAGGGTAAGGGCGTTTTGCCCCATCGTTCTAAGCTGGTTTTCCAGTTGAAAGATCTGTCGGTCGAGTTCTTGAGTACTCGCTTCGAGTCCTTCTCCTTGGACTTTGATGGTAATGAGTTGTTCAAATAGCTGTTCTCTTGCCGAGCCACCTTGATTGCCCGTACTGATATTGAGTTGGTCAATCGCTGGTTGACTTAGGGAGCGACCTACAAGCGCCTGGCTGCGATTGAGCATAGCGGCTCTGGCTTCGGCTTGTCGATTTCCTTCTCGAACCACTGCTGGGTGATTAGATCCGTACTTCGCATTTAAGATCGTTAAAGTTGAGGACGCTTCGCTGTAGTCGAGTAAGTGCTGTTGAAAGATGGAGTCGGCTTTGAGCGTAAAAGCATCTGCGGCTTGTTTGGCTGACAAGTTGAGGTTAGACGATAGTTCTCGCAGATTCGCTGATGTTTGTTGCCGCTGCGCTCGAAGTTCGGCACGCTGTCTCTTGAGTTCCTCAATCGTCTGGGAAGTTTGATCGATTTGTATTTTCGATGCTAGCCCTGTACGCGCTTTGTGTTCAGCAAGGCGTTGTTGGGCGTAAATGAGTTTTTTCTGCGCTGCTTCTAAGGCTTCTCGAGTCGGTTTTTCTTGTGCTTCGGCTCCTTCAATTCTGAGCTGATTGAGTCGATTATTAAAAGCTTCATTAAGGGCAAAGGCCTTTTGTTGAGCGATTTCCGGGGTATCGCCAGCCATTTCAAGGTTTATCAACGTGGTATTGTCAATAATTTTGATGCGAGGCTGACCGAATTCGCTGGGTGTGAGATTGAGTTTATCTGCGGCTGCTTTTATAACCGCGTCACTTTCGGCAATAATTTCATATTCTGCTCGTGGATCTAGGGAGCGATCGCTATAAGGGGACTTCACTTCTGAAGAAGCATTGCCGACCTCTGGGATTGAGATTCGAGTGGATGAGCCAGCAGCGGGAAGGGTGAGAGTCCACTTACTCGTGTAGGTGGGGTCTGTTTCTTTCAAGTACGCAAATGTTAAGCCCCAAATTGCTGTATTCGCAGCTACAGCTAAAAATAAATAATGCAACCAACGCCACCGACCCAGAGAGGCTGGGGCAGAAGAACCCGGAATAGTGGAAGACTTAGTCATTGTTACTCGTTGTCACCAAAGATGAGATCTCTAATTACATTAAGTGGATTAAGAATGTCACCGATGACGCGGAACACACTAGAAACATTGGTGACAGTTGAATCGTAACAAACCACACCGTCTCCCGGCATCAGGTAAGGATTCGCAACTTCATCACTGGGGTTTCTGACTAGATCTTCGACCGAGCGATTCAACGTCTCAACTTGCCCCGTTAAACGATCAGTTTGTACTAAAACAACACGCCGCTTGGCATTAGTCGGTTGACTTCCACCCACGCACTTTGCAGCAATGACAGCATTAGAAAAACGTGAGCCATAAGCAAGTTCTTGGGCTTGTGCATTCCCGCCGCCTGGATTGGGGCTTGACAAGTTGGAGAAGAACACAGGAATGGTGAGCGGAGTCACCTGAGAAGGACGAACCAGTTCATTGTTTTGAGCAACTTCGAATTGAGGAACTACCACCAAATCCCCAGCAACGAGGGGAACATCTTCTACAGGACCTCCTGTGAAGACGCCTGACAAATCAAAGACCCGTTCTTGCTCGCCCCGTACTAAACGAACATTTTGAATGTCCGCATTCGGTTTCACGCCTCCGGCGGTGCGAATCGCCGCCGTCAAGTAACGCTCTGGGGGATAATCTCCAGACACAGGAGGAAGCCCCGGCTGATTTTGATTTTGCGCTCTCAGTGCTGGATCGTTAATTAAGACCCGACCGGGCTGGAATACGGCTCCAGACACTGTCACTTGTACAGGAGCCCACTGTGAAATAGTGACTCCTAATTGCAGAAACTGGGGTCGGAAGAATCCTCCTGCAATTAAGGCTTGCCTCAGCCGCTGTTGAACTTGAGCAATCTCTAACCCTTGAACAGGCAACGGTGGGAGGTAGGGAATTGCTAAATTCCCGTCCAAATTCACCTCATAGGTACCACTAAAGCGATCTTCAGTTTCTAAGAATCCTTCATCAGGGATAGAAACCCGGAGGCGATCGCCTGGAGATAGGGGTAGTGCCTGTACTCGGCTCGGAACGACTACCACAGCAGTGATCGCAATAGTGGCGAAGGCGAGGTACTTTGTAAAAAACATATCGGTATCTTCCCCCGGAGGCTACATCAATCAACAACGGTTTATTCAGTAACTTGTTGTTGAACGTCTTACACAACCACTTTCAAAACAGACCTAATTTACCTATCCATGAGGAAGGCTGCTGCTTTAAAAGAGATAGTTGCTGGTAAAATGCTGTACTCAAGCTGCTAGTATATCCCAAATTTTTGTTACAGAGACAAAGGAGCAAGCAGACCCATTCGTTCTTAGGAGATAATGGTTGCTTGCAATTTTGCCTACACTAGTTCAGTATTTCAACACAGTACAGTTGGGCGCTCCAAAAGAGGCTTGCCCTCGCAATAGTCAGGAATTTCTGCACCCATTAAACTCAAAATCGTTGGTGCTAAGTCTAGAGAGTGACCAGCACTGAGGCTAGCTCCCGGAGCTATATCAGGTCCTTGCATCATCAGGAAGCCATCAGAGCGGTGGCTACCTGTGCGGTTGAAGGGAACAGGCCCAATCCGTCCGATGTCGGAACTTTCAACCACATCCGTTGCATACTTCTCTTGCCAGATAAGAACGATATCGGCATCAGGTAACTTCGGGTCGCTCTCAGTTGCTGATTGACGCGTCCGGATCGCTTCCTTCACCATTGGTTCTCCTGTCCGAGCATCTTTAAGCTGGTAAAGCTTTTCTATCAGCTCATCACAGACAGCATCATAATCATCAGGAGCAACAATGCCATTTGGCTCCCGTCCTTGAAGATTGATGCGGATGTAACCTTCTGAGTAGCTAGGCAAGGCGAAGGCTTTCATCTGTGGCCAGAACGGCTTGTACCACACCGCACTTTGGAAGAAGAAAGGATCGGATTTTTCGAGCAAGTCAAAAGGAGAAATCAAATCAGGTTGTTCGGAAGACTTTGAGAAAGGAAGAAGGTTGAACAGTTTGGTCGGAAGATGGCGTCTCAAAAATCCTTTAAGTGGGTTTTTCTCGTACTTTAAACTCCACATTGTTCCCATCCATCCTTTTTTAGCACGACCATTGATTAATGGTTCTCCAGGAGGTTTACCCATCTTGCCACGGGCAATGCCGTATTTTTCCGGGAAATTCCAGCGATACAGAAATTCTGGGAGGAAGAACATACTGGGGAGATCCATCACATTCGCCCCCATGCCATGAGCCGCAAAAACGACAACATTCGCATTTTCGGGGGCTGAGTCAATGATGTCACCAACAGCCGTATCGATTTTTTCAAAGACTTCCAACAGGGGGTCACCAGAGCAGTGCTTGCCGAGATAGGGATATAAAGGATGGTCCGTTTGGCTCAGGTGCCACATATAATGTCCCGCTGAATGGGTTTCCCCAAAGATTGTCAGGAACAAGTCCCAAGGCTCTTGTTGCAACAAGTCTTTGCAGATCGTTGCCCGTCGGGCGATACCGACTTCGAGCGCCTTTTGCAGTTCTTGCAATGCCTCCACATCCATGATGCTGGCATGGTCTTTGCGAAGGGTGGGATGCTCACCATGCTTATCAACTATTTCCTGATACAGAGAGGCTGGTAGGGAATGACTGGGGGTTTGGGGCGAGTGAGCCCCCCAAGCAAGGACTTGCAGCCCGTTTACCTGCTTGGCTAGCGGTGCTTGGGGTATGTCAAAAGCGGCAACTCGATATTGGTCTTTTAGAGCGTAAAAAGGTTCATGTTCCTTAAAATCATGAGACTGAATATCCTCTACCTCATAGGTGCCTTGCTTGATTTTTAGCGGTGCCCAATACCCAGTTTGCTTAGGGGAACAGCCTGTAAGAAATGTTGTCCAGGGAGTCTCGGCTCTGTAGTACTCAAACGTTTTCAGACGAGTGTAAGCCCCTTTGTCGCGTAAGCGACGCAGGTTTTTCAAATGTCCTTGAGACATCCAGGTTTCAATAAGGGAAGGATCGGCTGCGTCCAGTCCAATGGCAATGACGGGATTCTTCATAATTTCCTTTGGCAAGAAATGCTAAAGAGAGGTGTCAGTAAAAAGCTATAAATATATCTTTTAAGTAGGCATAAATAACTGTCTTGGATCGCTAATAAGCTAACAATAATAAAGGAGCAATAAGGGCAATTACTATGCTTTTAATACACTAACGTTTTTTCTTAGGGGTAAGGGTGAAAATTTACTGAAGATATAGGTGATTCTCATAAAGTTTAGATGAAGCTTTTAATTACAGGGATGTTGCGATAAAAATTTATCGAATGTAAAGATAGTTTTCAAAAAGTTTAGTAAAGCTTGCTAGAGACAAAAATCCCGCTCGACATTTGGCACTATTAAGGGTAGCAAGAGAGATGCGGTTTCCCATGTCTCCTCCGTCCGTTTTGTGGAAATTGATTAGGGCTGTATAGTGGCTTGAAAGTGGCTGATGAAGGGAACTTTCCTTGCTCGTCTTCAACAATGAACCTAATTGAGTTAAGCCCAATAACCCTCAAATCCTCAAGCTGATGAAGCAAATTTGGTCGCGCCTGAAGCCTTACTTACGCTGGGTAATTCTCGGCGGGACGCTATTTTTTCTCCTTAAGACACTTAAGGATCACTGGCAGGAAGCCGCAGCAATCCGAATTGAGCCGACAGGATGGGCAATTTTGGCGATTGCCTTGAGCGTAACCTTAACAGCGCATATTTGGTCTGGATGGGTGTGGGGGTGGATTTTACAATCTCTTTCAGCACCCGTCAAAGGTTCCTGGAGCGTTGCCATTTACCTGAAAACTAATATTGCTAAGTATCTACCCGGAAATGTCTGGCACTTCTACGGTCGGGTCAGAGCGACTCAAGCGATTGGTGTTTCCTTCGGAGTTGCCACTCTCAGCGTGCTGCTAGAGCCATTACTGATGGCAGCCGCTGCTTTACTGATTGCTTTAATCAGCCTGGAGCGAAACAACTGGAAATTACAAGTTCTCAGCCTCGCCGTTGTGCTGCTTGCCATTCATCCCCGATTTCTGAACTTTGGCATTAAGCTGTTAAGCAAATTCAAAGGTAAAGCAACTAAATCTAAATCTCAAGCCGCCGCTGAACCCTTACAAATTCAACGCTATCCTTTTCTCCCGCTGTTAGGAGAACTGGGCTTCGTTGGGCTGAGAGGTACAGGATTTGCGTTAACTCTATTAGCCCTCGGCTCTGTCATTCCGGCGCAACTCCCTTTGCTGTTGAGCGCCTTCAGCCTAGCTTGGCTGCTTGGTCTAGTGGTACCAGGAGCGCCAGGAGGAATTGGGGTGTTTGAAGTAACAATTATCGCCCTACTCAAGGGTAACTTCTCAGCTGGTCTGCTCCTGAGCGCGGTTGTTCTGTACCGCTTGATTAGCATTCTGGCAGAAGCAGCAGGTGCAGGACTAGCGGTTCTGTATGAATACCGCTTTTTCAAGCTGCGAAGCTAAGAAAGTAAAGTTCGCTGTCCTAAACGGCATCAATTACTTAAAGCTTTACAGAATCTTAAAATAACTTCTTTCGGTTTACCTATTTTTTACAGTAATCACCTTATGCTGTTCCGTAGCCGCCCTTGTTCGCTTGAGAAGGAAAACCTGTTTTAGAGAACTTTGACCAGGTGCGAGTGACTAAAGATAGCTTCTTTAAGGGCAGGACTCAAATTTTCTGGAATTGCAGCTACTGTTTTTATTAGGAACAATCCGCGTGCATACTTACATCAATGGCTCAAATAGTTAGGACATCCACCCTCTCAGATGTAACTCCACCTGAATTGTCAGTTGTGGTGCCGCTCTATAACGAGGTAGAGAGCCTGATCCAGTTGCTTGAGGCAATTACGACTAGTGTCAGCAATATGGGATTGAGCTACGAAATCATCTGCGTGGATGATGGCTCTAAAGATGGTTCGTCAGAGTTGTTAAAGCAACAAGCGCTGCTTCGTCCGCATCTACGCGCCGTCCTACTCCGTCGCAACTACGGTCAAACACCAGCAATGGCAGCAGGATTCAAGTACGCCACAGCTCCCTTTATCGTTACGTTAGATGGCGACTTGCAGAATGACCCGGCAGATATCCCCATGCTGCTCGCCAAGCTAGAAGAAGGCTACGACTTGGTGAGTGGCTGGCGCAAAAACCGACAGGATGCGGCACTGACGCGGTTGCTGCCTTCCAAAATTGCCAATTGGTTGATTGGGCGGATCACGGGTGTGAAACTACATGATTATGGTTGTTCCCTGAAAGCTTACCGTGCAGAACTGATCGCCGACATGAATCTCTACGGTGAGTTGCATCGGTTTTTGCCAGCCCTAGCGTTTATTGAAGGCGCAAGAATTACTGAGGTACCTGTACGCCACCATGCCCGTCGTCATGGTAGCAGTAAGTATGGTCTGGGACGTACCTTTCGGGTTGTGCTGGATTTGTTCACGGTCTTCTTTATGAAGAAGTTCCTGACGCGACCGATGCATGTATTTGGTTTGTTGGGAATTTCTTCTACAGTATTAGGAACTGTTTTAGGGCTTTACTTAACTTTTCTCAAGTTGGGGTTGGGTCAAAGCATTGGCGATCGCCCTTTACTGATCTTGGTAGTAATCTTGCTCTTGGCAGGCGTGCAGCTCTTTAGCTTTGGTCTATTAGGAGAACTCCTGATGCGGACTTATCATGAATCTCAAGGCAGACCTATCTATAGAGTCAGAGAAGTGGTTGAAAGAGAAGCTAACAATGGCAATGGTAATTGAGAAGAATGACTCTCTCAAAAATCCAGCTTTCAAAATTAGCAGTATTGGTGAGGAAAGAGTAACAAGGGTCAGTAGTGATTTTAAGGAATTTTCTTTTTATCGCTTTTCACTTGTTACTCTTTTCTTTTTATTGTTTATCCCTTTTTGTTGACAGGCGTAGATTTTTTTAGACTAGTGCAGCTTTGCATAAATTCAACTATCGTACTTGCGCGGCATCCTCTAGCGCACTCCTCCTACAACGAAAAGAGACGTGAGCATAAAACTCACGTCTCTTAAACTTTCTGTGAAATTAGAAGGAAATTGAGCATTTTAGCGCCCGGTTACTTGGTTCCACTTGGTACGACGTTTGTTAAATTGCTCATCACTGTCAAATGGAGAGCGATAAATATTAAGTTTTTGCTGCAAAATTAACCAAAAGAATAAAGGATCGTCCGCTAAATATCTTTTCCACAATCTTTTGGGTTCAGATGACAACCGGAAAAGCCATTCTATCCCTAACTCGCTCATCCACAGAGGAGCTCTTTTGATAGAGCCGGCTTCAAAATCAAGCGTTGCTCCGACAGCTAAGAAGATTTTTATATGGGGTAAGCGGTCTTTGTACTTGCAGATCCACTTTTCTTGCTTAGGTGCACCAACTCCGACTGCCAGAACTGTAGCACCCGATTGGTTAATGATTTCAATAATTTCTTGGCACTCTTCTTCGTTTTTCTCAAAGCCAAAAGACGGAGAAAGGGAACCAACAACAATTTCTCTCCCAACTTTAGCGTTGATTTTATATCGAGCTTTATTAGCTACTCCTTCTTTGCCACCTAGTAAAAAAATCTTAATATCTTCATTATTCTGATGGTATGTATAGAAAGCTGGAAAAAGATCAGAACCAGAAATTTTCTCTTTGATGGGTGAGCCTAAGAATTTTGATGCAAATTGAAGGATTTTGCTATCACACACCCTATAGTTGGCAGTTTGATAAACTTTGATGAAGTCTGGATCGCTTTGCAACTTGATCAAGTGATCTACATTTGGTGTGAATACAATGCCGCTTTTGAGCTGTTCCAGCAGTTCTACCGTTGATAAATTATTAAGAGATATATTCAGTAGGTTGACTGTCTTCATTTGGTGTGCACCGTAACTTATAGATTTCTATCGCTTGTGGATAGGGAACAAATTGGATGGATTCAGGGGAGTGATTTAATAGTTGAAGTAGTTCAGAATTATTAAAGAGTCGTGTTTTGTTAGAGGATTATACTTATTTTGCATAATACTGGGAGATAATGCCAGTATTTCTACGGAGCTTTATCAAAAAAGTATATTCTGTTTACACAAACTTTAAAAACATCACTGACTTATGTCCGTTGTATCACTGTACCGCTGGAAAAACTATCTTTGATCTAGTCAGACCCGTCTGCCATATGATTAAGAAAAGTTTAAGGTTAGCGCTTTTGTATCTGTAGTCGTAGTGGCTAGCTAAACACAGAGCGCAAGGTTAGTTTAGTCAAAACCGCATTTTGACTGCATCTGTCGCTAGGAGGAAGCTATTTGTCGAGCCTGCTCAAAATCAGCGATCGCGCTTAACGATTTGGTTCTTTTGTTGACTATCGAGAATATACGTAGAGGGAAAGCATCGGCAGCGCGATCGCACTTATTCGCCGATTGCTCATCCCGCCGCGCACAACTGCTTAACTACCTGATCTAAGGCAACAGAATGAGAAGCCTTAAAGAGGAGGCGATCGCCAGGTTGCAAAATCTCCTGCAATCGAGCAAGTAACGCCTCATGGGTTGAAAAACACTCGGAAGAGATGCCACTAGCCCCGGTGGCGATCGCTTGCGCTTCCGGATCGTTAACTAAAACTAGCAGCACATCTAGTTGCAACTGTTCAGCTTCCCTACCTACTTGTTGATGCAATTCCTCGGAGGCGTCTCCCAATTCCTTCATTGCCCCTAACACGGCAATACGCCTCTTCCCCGGTGTCTCTGCTAGCAATTGCAGTGCCGCTAACATAGATTCGGTGCCAGCGTTGTAGGTTTCATCAAGCAATATAATGTCGTTGGGCAACGAGTGAACTGTGGCACGTCCTGCCGGAAGACTCACAGACAGATTTGTCGCCAACGGCTGCCAATCAATTCCTAAAACTTTCGCCACTGCTAAAGCTGCCAAGAAATTAGAAGCATTATGACGCCCCGCTAAGGGGAGGGGTAGCTCCATCCCAGCGATACTGAGGGTACTGCTATTAGGCAATTCCCCGCGCAGCTCTCCCCCCTCTAATCCGTAGGTGAGGGTTTGCCCCTGCCAAACTGTACTGGCTGTGGCAATGAGCAGGGGGTTGTCATGGTTAAGGATTGCCACACTGCTAGTAGGCATTTCCTCTAGTAGTTCGCACTTAGCGCGGGCGATCGCTTCTTTTGAGCCTAACAATCCAATATGGGCTGTCCCAACGTTTGTAATTACGCCAATCGTGGGAGAGGCAATTTGTGCCAATAGGGCAATTTGTCCGGCTCCCCGCATTGCCATTTCGATAACGGCATAGTCGTGGTCTGCACTCAATTCCAGCAAGGTTTTGGGAACACCAATTTCGTTGTTGTAATTGAGCTGCGTTTTCAGGACGTTTCCCGTGGTTGATAGTACGGCGGCAATCAATTCTTTTGTGGTCGTTTTCCCGACGGAACCCGTGACGGCAATAATAGGGATATCAAATTGTTTGCGCCACCAACTGGCGATTTGCTGATAAGCCTCAAGTGTGTCCTTTACCAGCAGTTGGGGAACAGGATCGTCCAGTTTATGGTCTGTAACAGTAGCGATCACCCCTTTCTCAACCGCAGAGACAGCAAACTCATGCCCGTTGAAGTTCTCCCCTCGCAAGGCAATAAATATCTCCCCCGGTTTCAGACTGCGGGTGTCGGTTGTAATCCCAGTTGACCGTTTTGCCAAGACATCGTCTGAAATATTAAGAGGTGTCGCTGCAATAATATCTACTATTTGTTCAAGAGGGAGTTGACAAGGCATAAGTTCAGCCGTCACAGTTATACAGGATTACGCTGTTTGCGAATTATCTGTCAGTACGACTGTACTAGTACGCAGTGACAATTACTTTACTTAATCTTTATCAGTTTGCCGCATATTTGCGGATAACTATTAAGAGTTGGTCAAGATATCCTCTATCAGAGGGGACATATTTTTGCTTAAAGAACTATCAAGTATACCCTAATATATGGAGGCCTACTACTAAAGTGCAGCAAAATGTTCCTGTCCCTGATCGGCAGGACGATACTTTGAAGCTAGACTACCTTCGTAAAACTCATCTTGATGAGCCCTAGCGTTTGCACGTAGGAGGGCTAACTAAAGTGACTACTTGGACAGACTCTTACATTAGACAAACTAGCCCGGAAGAACAGCAGCTATACGATCACTTGCTCTACTACGTGCAAGTGGAGTCACCTGACGAGCTAATTGAGCGGTTTCGCTACCTCTTTATGGGAGGAGCGAGATATCATGAACCGCAAATTTGGCTGGCGCTAGAAACGGTGGCGACTTCTAAGCGTGCTGAACAAGAATTCAAGTTTGTCTTAAACCGTTGCTGCCACATTTTAATCAATCGCTGGCAGATGCAACCTCACCTACAAGGCTCAATCCCAGAATTAGTCGCCTTGTTTGAGAATCCACCACCTGTGGGAGCCGTTTACTCTCGTGGGGCAAGGCGTTTGCGGCAATTGCTGAAGCTGTTTACAGAAACCGAGCAATTTTTGACCCTGCGACGTTTAGCACAAGTAATGAGCGAAACAGCTGCAACGACTGGCAGTGACTCCAACCCAGTTGGCACGCTGATTTGTCGCTATCCCTATTTGTACGAGCATTGTCTATTGAGTGAGGATAGCAGCTATGAGCATCAGCAAACAGTACGACAAATTCAATCACGAGTACAACGGCGTTTTGAGTTGGACTTGTCGCAGTATGTAACCTATCAGGTGCGACGGGCGCAATCGATGAAGAGCCAGTCCCCCAATAGCCGGATTATCCAACCTGTGAATAATCCCACCCTATTAAGCGATCGCGAGCTAGGAGCTGCCCTCAAGCAATTTGTCGGCAAAGTGCAAGGTGCCGACACCTACCGGGATATTGCTCAAAGTTTTCTCACCCACAGTAGCCAAGCCTCCTCCTACAGTGCCTTTAAGGACGACTTATACGAATACCTGACGGCGACAATCGACCCCGCCTATGGAAAACGCCAATTTAACGACCGCCTGTATAACCATCTGCAAAAAACGCTGGCTCATAACGATTCGCAGAAGCCAACTGAATTTCTGATCATCCGGACTTGCAGCCAGTTATTGAACTTCCTGGTGGTCGAAAGCCCCCAACGTCCGAATCACTTCGTTTTTGTTGACTTGATTACCAACTTAGGGGCAACCTTCACAACTGGCTTATTACTGAAAATTGTCCTGCTCTGCCGTAAAGTCAAACCTTACTTAGAAAAACGCTTTGCCATTTTATTTAACCACTACGAGTCATCGGCAAAAGATGGTGTGCCGTGGTTGGTTAAATCCTTAGAGTATTTAAATGTTGCCTTAAGCGTCCACTTTGGCTCCGCCGATTTATCCTGTTTGAGTCAGATTATGTAAAGAAGTGTGAAGTGTGAAAGATGAAGTATGAAAGGAATAAGCGCTACTTGTTAATTGCTACTTTGCCGAGCAATTACGACTCTAAACTGACAGTCCGACTGTTATAGAGACTCATTGCTTTTGCCACACCTTGCTTGAGGGCAACTTCTACGGTATCCAGAACAAGGGGGAGAACTTCTGCCATGATTTGGGCTTCCTTGGGGGAAAATCGCCCTAAAACATGACCAATTGTGTCCTGATCTTCGCTAGTCTTGCCAATGCCAATCCGTAGGCGGGGGAAATTCTGAGTACCGAGATGAGCGATCGCTGACTTCATCCCGTTATGCCCACCTGCCGAACCCGACAGCCGCATCCGCAAGCGTCCCACAGGCAAATCCATATCGTCATAAATTACCAGCACCGATTCCGGCGGTAACTTATACCAATCGATCGCCGCCCGCATCGCCTGTCCAGAGCGATTCATGTAAGTCAACGGCTTCAGCAGGCGGATTTTATCTCCATGTATCCCCCGACCTTCCCCAACCATTGCCTGAAAGCGGCGATTTTCATTCCAAGAAATCTGCGTCCGACGCGCCAAAGCATCCACCGCATCAAACCCAATGTTGTGCCGCGTCTTGTCATACTTCGGTTCAGGATTTCCCAAACCTACAATCAACTGGGGAATTACCAACTGTCCTGCCGAGCTTTCTTCTGCCATACCTTCCAATCAAGCCAACCCTAACTGTTTTAACGCAAAGTAACTCCGCGTTAAAAACAAACCCTAAACCGAAGCCTGCAAATATTTAGAAACCTCCGCCGCCCTTTTTTGGGCGCGAGTCACGCAGTCTCCCAAAGAAACGCCATCAATGAAATTACTACATAAATAAAGCCCCGGCATCTGCTCAAGACCTCGATTAATTGCTTCTAAGCGTTCTTGATGCCCCAAAGTGTACTGAGGAATTGCTCGCTTCCACAGATGCACCGCCAAAACTTTCGGTTGTACATCCTGCGCTAAAAGAATTTGCCGCAAGTCATTATGCACTTCTTGGACAATCTGCTCCTGATCTAGTTCGGCAATTTTCGGGTCAGTTGCGCCGCCAATAAAGTTCGTCAAAATCTGCCATCCTGGGGGCGTACGACCTTCAAACAGCGTTGAAGACCAGATCGTCCCTAGGGTGCGAATCCCTTGATGGCGGGGAATTAAGTTGCCAAAGCCTTGTAAGGGTCGTCCTACCGCTGAATCTGGATAAGCCAGCACCACACAAGCCACAGGCGGGTAAGGAATCGCTTGTAACGCTTGGCTAACGGTGGGGAGAAGCGGTTGTAACAACTTTGCCGTTACATCACCGGGGGTTGTGAGGACAACGCTGCGGGCTTCGATTTGGCGATCGCCTTCTGGGGTGGAAAATTCTGCGATATAGGTTTGCTGCTCTGTGGGGCGCAACTGGGTCAACGTCCAGTTAAGTTTAACCGCACCATCCAAACGAGAGGCGATCGCCTCTGGAAGCGCCCCTAACCCTTCCCTAAATGACCCTAATTCTCCAGGCTTCGTTTGGGGAATGTTCGCATCCTGCGCCTCTACTGTTTTCGGCTTCTGTCGCCGCTGAAGAATCGCTCCTGCCACCAGCCCACCTCCCACATCGGCAAGCTGAGTGATGCGCCGAAAGGCAGCATCTGCACTCAACTGATGCACATCCCCCGCATACACCCCAGAAACAAAGGGAGCAACCAGGCGTTCTGCCACCTCTGTACCCAGATGACGACGGAAAAACTGCGCTACCGTTTCTTTGCCTCCCTGCTGGGCTAACTCGCTACCGCTTGGGGGACTGACAAAGCCCAGCGCCCCGGTTAAGGCTCGCAATTTTCCCCGCCAGCTCAAAAGCTGAGATGTCACGGCGGCGGGAGGATTCATCGGTACGGGCAGAAGTTGACCTTTCCAGTAAACATAGCGGGGTAACCGCCGATCTGCCAGTACCAACTCGTCTTTTAGTCCCACCTCTACAGCCAAGCGAAGTAATGCTGGACTCGGAGAAAAACTTGTCGGCCCTTCTTCCCAAAGAAATCCAGCCACTCGATTGGTGGTAATGTTCCCTCCGACTCGTCCTTGGCGTTCTGTCACCAAAACTTGCCGCGCATCTTTCTGTAGGGCGTGAGCCAAGCTGAGGCCGCTAATTCCCGCCCCAACAATCAAGGTGTCTATCACGGTCGATCAACTCGCTAAAAACTAACTCATCAGCAGACACTGCCTAGGAAAACTCTGCCGCCGTTACCGTTGACGCTCGTTTTCGGACTTGAAGCCTCTTTGTAGCTTCCAGTTCTTAGCCCTTGGCTGCTAAATCTAGGCAGGATGCTGAAACAACGATTCTAGATATACGCGAGCACAAGCGCGGTAACTTTGGGTGGCTTCCGGTGTCTTGCCACTTCCATTTTGGAGCAAAAACAGCGACAACGCGGCGGCAAATACCCGGTCTTGATCCCAATTGGGATGAGTTTCCAGGTAGCGCTTTAAGGATTCGTGCAAGTCTTCGGGAATTTCGGCAAGGATACTGACGGTTGCATTCATAGTGAGCTACTCAAATCTGAGGGATAGTGAAGACAATCTGACTTCCAGCGTCTTTGCTAAAAGCACAAAAACATCGAACTTGGGAAAAGCCCCGGCGTTTACCGCTATGGGGTCAGCCTAAGTCAGAAGGTTTTAGTTGTTGGTCGCACCATTGTCTGCTGAGATGGGGTGGGGTTGTCAATGCTGCGAAATGTTACAACCACGGCTAAACCCTAAAAAGCCACACGAGAGAATCAGGGTTACAGCCCGATCCCCGTTACACAACTTTACAAGTAGAGGTACCTTACGGCAGCGGGACAGGTGATGAATAGTATCCCCAGTAAAACCTGAAGACCCGATCCCAGCGTGTAGTCCTGTGGAAAACTTACAGTAACTTGTGGAAAAGCTTTGGTCTTTTTGTGGAAACCCTGGGGAATCTGTGGGGGAAATCAGCGGCAAAAAATAAGAATTGCAAACCTCTAAAAAAGTTTAGCGATCGCCAGTTGTCTCTCAACCAGCGATCGCTCATCTCAAACTTCGACTGAAGGGCTTGGACTCCCAGTCCGCCACAAACAGCGGTCGTGCCGCCATCCTCAGAGTGCCAGCACACTATTACTTCTGGGCAATTAATTCCTGAACTTCTGGCGAGTGAGAAGCCGCTTCTTCAAGTTCGGGATCAAATTCCTGGAGGTGTTTCTCA
Organism: Kastovskya adunca ATA6-11-RM4; assembly: GCA_019359445.1. Lineage (GTDB taxonomy): Bacteria > Cyanobacteriota > Cyanobacteriia > Cyanobacteriales > Coleofasciculaceae > Kastovskya > Kastovskya adunca. The sequence goes on from JAHHHJ010000015.1 coordinate 105,776, forward strand.
AGAATTTCCAAATTCCGAATGTTTGACTTGTAGTAAGCGTCAAATAAGTCACCCGCTAAGGGGATTGTGCCCACAACCGCTTCTAAGCCAACATTAAAGAGCATTTTTTTCAAGTTTTGGCGCGATATACCCAGCTGCGTTGCTTGATAAATAATGTATGCTGAAAATCCGGCGCTGACTAAATCTCCAGCACCAGGAAATAAGCCAAGGATAGGGTCTAATCCAATGCGAAAGTTGATTCCTGGGATACGAATGGCAGTATCCATCAGGCGGCTCAAGCGACGGATGTGCTTAAGAGTAGCGAGACGTTCATCAGTGTTCATAATTAGTAAGGTTGCCACATTTTATTAAGTCTTGTCTTATATCTGAAGAAAGAAATAAGCCTGTAAATAGGGGCAGTTTGTAGCGCTCCCCTGAGGCATTCGTCTTTGTAATAAGTTTCTTGAATAAAAGTAGCGATCGCCTTTTTTGAGATTTTAGCAAACTGATTTAAATAGTCAGCCAATTACTCAACTACAGATTAATTGAGATTTAAACGCAGGTTTACCCCGGACATATACCGGAAGTACACCCTGAATTTGTATACTTTGAAACTGCCAATTTTCTAAAATCGTGGCTTTTTTACTCCACCCCGTTTTATTTTCAAAAGGGAGAATAATCATCGAACTAGATTCAGTAGGACGGCTGTTTAGGCAGCATTGATCTCCCTACTAATTCGAGTTTTTCCAGGGATTTAAGCAATTTTAACCGACTTCTGTACTTATCAAACTGTAATTAATTAATTACTTCTGCCAAGTTGCACTGGTTTTCCAAATACCATCTGAGTGCTTCAAATCTTGCAACATTTCTCTTCGAGACATTCATGAAGAAATAATTTGGCATACTCTTCCAATGTTCAAACCTAGGAAAGATGCAGACAATCTCTTCTACCCAGGATGCTATTCACTAGGTGTGAATTTTACAGCACTAAAACATCCATCCTTAAAGTAATCTCAGTATTACGCTGAATGAATAGAACTTGGACGAGGGACACATCATGTTGCAGAGTGCAGGAATGGCACTAAACCTAATGAGCGGGATGGGCTGGATAGCGCAAGTTCCAGTCGTTCCAAGATTGGAAACGCCAGAAGAGGCTGCTTTGGTACTAGATGGGCCACAATTTTTTATCGCTGTGATTGCTGGGGTATTTCTTGCCTTTGCGTTTCAGCTATTGTTGACCAACCTAGGCGTAGCCGTCGGAGTCTCTGCTTTAGGGGGAGACGGAGATTCAGACAACACACACAATACACACGACACACACGACAATACGAGCATCGGTAGTACGATTCGTAAAATTGGCTTCTTTTTAGGGCTGGCAACCTTAATCTCGGTTACAGTTTCTCTGTTTTTTGCCTGCCTGTTGGCAGTCAAACTGAGCTTACTGATTAGTCCCGGTTTAGGAGCGATTGTTGGTCTTGTTATCTGGGCCGTTTATTTCTCACTGCTAGTTTGGATCAGTTCAACTACAGTGGGTTCGTTGGTTGGTTCAGTCGTAAACACCGCCACTTCCGGTCTTCAAGCCATTGTGGGGACAGCCACCGCCGCGATTGGAGGCGGTGCTGCCAGTAGACAAGTTGTGGCGACAGCAGAGGCGGCGGCGTCAGCGGTACGTCGGGAACTTGGTTCAGCGATCGATCCCGTCAGTATCCGTGAAAACATTGAGGATTATTTTGGCTCCCTCCGTCCGCCCGAATTAGATTTACAAGGGATACGGCGAGAATTTGAGGACATCATTAATGACCCGGAATTGAAAACGGTCGCTAATCGTGCTGCCCTCGGCAATATTGACCGACAAACCTTTGTTGATTTGGTTAGCAGCCGCAGCGACTTGTCGCCACGAGACCTTAATCGGATCGCCGATCAACTCGAAGAGGTTTGGAAGAACACAGTTAACCAATTGCCAGACAAAGAGCCCAACGACGATATCCTGAGCTACCTCCGTTCGGCAGCATCCGGCAACCTGATCCCGGACGAATTCAACCGGAGAATTGACCAGCTCATTGATGCCATAGGTAGTAATAGAGGACAAGGACAAGGACAGCAGTCCCAAAACCAAAGTACTGGCCCCCTTAGTCAAGCCATGACGCTGGGCGTCAACAGTTTGATTGGGATGATCCTGGGTCGTACAGACCTGTCTGACTTTGATGTGGAGGCAATCGTCAATCGGCTCAGAGGGCTGAGAGATCAAGCCAGCGAGCAAGCGGGAAAGGTCACAAATCAGCTAGGAACTTCGACCCCAGATGTACCCTACAGTACGGTTCGTGCTGATATTGAAAACTACTTGCTCAATGCCTACCCCTGGCAAATGAAGCAGGAAAACCTAGGGCGAGAGTTTCGCGATGTGCTGTATGACCCCGCTGCCGACCCAGGTAGCGTCGCCTACGAGCTAGAGCAGATAAATCGCGGCGATTTTGCCGATTTGCTAGCTCAAAAAGGCATGTTTACCCAGACGCAAATTACCGAACTTTCTAATAGATTAGAAAACATCCGGTTAGAAGTTCTGTCGGTAGCGCAAGCCGCCCAGACGCGGGAGCGCTCAGTTGCCCTGATGGCAGCGGTGGAAAGTTATCTCCTCAACACACCGAAGGAAAACTTTACGCCCGAAAAAATTGCTCTAGAGTTCAAACCATTGCTGGAAGACTCAGAGGCAGATTACGAAGACCTGAGTACCCGCTTGGCGCAGTTCGACCGTTCGACTTTTGAACGGCTGTTAAATCAGCGGGGTGATTTGACACAAGCGGAAAAAGAAGCGCTAATTTCGACGCTGGAACATCAGCGCGATCGCGCTTTGAGCGAGTCAAGAGAACAGCAAGAAGCCGTAAGAGCGAAAGTAGAAGCTCAGTGGTTGAAGGTACAGTCTTACCTACGTGATACGGGTAGACAAGAACTGAACCCAGAGGACATCAATCGCGAGTTACAAGTGCTGTTAAGAGACCCGCAAGCCGGATTAGCGTTAATGCGAAATCGCGCAGCGCACTTTGACCGCAATACTTTGGCATCGCTCTTGACCGAGCGCAGCGATCTCAATGAGGATCAAGTCCATCAAACTATTGACCAGGTGGAAAGAGTCTGGAGCCGGATTCGTCACACCCCTGGAAATCTGACAGGCAAAGCCAAAGATCAGTACGACCAAGTGACAACCTCACTCACCGACTACCTGCGAAATACGGGTAAAGAGGAACTCAACCCAGATGGCATCAGGCGCGACCTCACCACTTTGCTCAACAACCCGCAAGTCGGTGCAGTTGCACTGAGACAGCGTTTGGGGCGAATGGATCGTGACACCTTGGTGAAATTGCTCACTCAACGGGGGGATTTGACGGAAGAACAAGTCAATCAAACGATTGCGGCATTAGAGGATACGCTGCGTACTGTGATCAGGGCACCACGGCGCTTGGCGACTCGTACCCAAACCCAGGTGAGAGATTTTCAATCAACGATTGAAGATTACCTGCGAAACACGGGTAAGGACGAACTCAACCCAGATGGCATCAAGCGCGACTTGCAACTGTTGCTGAATGACCCCAGAGCTGGGGCGTATAGCTTGGGCGATCGCCTTTCTCACTTCGATCGCGAGACTTTGATTGCCCTCTTGTCTCAGCGACAGGATGTCTCAGAGTCAGAAGTGAAATGGATTGTTGATAACATCCTGTCTGTCCGCGAACAAATCAATCACCAAATTCAAAGCGTCCAGAACCGCGTGCAGTCGGTAGTTGACGGTATTATTGCTCGCATCCGCAACTACCTCAACTCCCTGGAGCGTCCTGAACTCAACTACGACGGCATCATGCGCGATATGCGGACGCTGTTTGATGATCCACAAGCTGGGTTTGATGCTCTGCGCGATCGCCTCGGTCAGTTTGACCGCGAAACGTTAGTGGCTGTTTTGAGTTCTCGCGAAGACATCTCAGAATCTGATGTCAACCGCATCTTTGACTCCGTTGACCGCGCTCGGAACAACGTTCTACAACGGGCAGAACGCATCCAAGCCGAAGCCCAACGCCGTGTAGAGGAAGTCAAGCACCAGGCACAACGGCAAGCTGAAGAAACCCGCAAGGCAGCGGCTACCGCTGCTTGGTGGCTCTTTGGCACCGCATTGGCTTCTGCTATTGCTTCTGCTATTGCTGGGGTACTGGCGGTAGCTGCTCTGTAATAGCTCTAATTTAAATCCTTGACAAAGGTATAGGAGGTGCGAGCGATCGCGCCTCTTTTTTTGGCGTCATACTAATCAGATTTTAGGAGCCTGTAGGAGTGCAGCATACTACTTCCCTAATTGCAACCCCAAAATCATTAAATCTTTCTCTATCCCATCTAGTTCGGCAATTTTAGGCAGATAGCCCCAGCATTGAAAATTATGCTTTTCTAATAACTGCAAGCTGGGTTTGTTATGGGCAAAAACAAAAGCAACTAGAGTATTAAGTTTCAGTCTTGGGCTTTGGTGAATTGCCTGTTGGAGCAATTGTTGCCCTACTCCGCAACGCTGGTAATGGGGAGAAACATAAATGCTAATTTCCGCTGTGGAGTGATAAGCGGGGCGTCCGTAAAAGGAGCGGAAACTCAACCAACCGACTATGTCTCCCTCTAACTCTGCTACCCAAAGCGGGCGGCTGTGGGGGTGATGCTCCTTATACCAGCTAAGGCGACTTTCCACTGATATCGTCTCAGTGTCGGCTGTTGCCATGCGACCTGGGATCGCCTCGTTGTAGATCTCTACGATCCTAGGGAGGTCAGTTTCAACCGCATCACGTAGATTCATAGGGGTGGCGTTAGTTTAAGATCAATTACCGACAGGCGTTCCTGAGCGCAGCTACATAAATGTCTGCTTGTGCAGATTAAATTGTGTCATTTTGGCGATCGCTATTTTTTTGCTAGTTCTAGTTCTCGTCATCTTGCAGCTCAGTTTGCAGCCGCAACGACACCGCATTGGCATGACCGCGATCGCTGGCGCAATCCTGGCGCTGTTTGCTGGCGTTGTAACGTGGCAAGACCTCCTCGCGGTTGGGGGACTAATTAGCAATGCCCTGCTGACGGTAACTGCCCTCACCCTTATTTCCCTAATTTTGGATAAAGCCGGGTTATTTCGCACTTCAGCGTTGCATATTGCCCGTTGGGGATTTGGACGGGGTCGGTTGCTGTTTCTCTTAATTGTGCTTTTAGGAGCAGCGATCGCGGCACTACTGACTAACTATGCTACGGCTTTGATCTGGACACCCATCGTCATCGAACTGCTGCTACTACTCAAGCTGCGCCCGATTACAGCCTTGGCATTTACCTTCATCACCAATTTCATTGCCGACGCTGCCAGTTTGGCATTTCCTGTAAGTAACCTCGTCAACCTGATCTCTGTTGACTATTTCAACATTTCCTTTTTGCGTTACAGCTTAGTGATGGTGCCAGTAAACGCGATCGCCATTATTGCCAGCTTAGGCGTTCTTTGGTTTTACTTCGACCGTTATCTCCCAAAAACCTACCGCCTTACCCCGCTACCACACCCCGATTTGGCAGTGCGAGATTCCCTGATCTGTCGTTGGGGCTTCACTATTCTAGGCTTGTTGCTCCTCAGCTACTTTTTACTAGAACCGCTCTCGCTGCGTCTTTCTACACCCTTCTTGCCTACCCCGAATCTCACCCTCTCCCTCCCTGTTGGCGTCATCGCTAGTATGGGAGCGCTGGTTCTACTGGCATTAGCCGGACGCTGGTTCCAACCGCAAGCAACGGTAGTTATCTCCCTTCCTCAGGTTTGGCGAGAGATCCCCTGGCAAGAGATTTTATTTAGTCTGGGAATTTATATCCTCGTTATTGGCGTACAGAAGGCACTCTTGTCTCTACCTCTGAGCCAGCTTTTAGAGGGATTGTCTCACTGGGGACTAACCTTTGCCATCACAGGAACTGGTTTCTTAGCCGCATTATTTTCTGCGACTATCAACAACCTACCCGCCATCCTCATCAATGCCCTAGCGATTCAAAACACCACTGGTATTGATCCGGCGATGCGAGAAGCAATGGTCTACGCCAATGTCATTGGCTGCAACATTGGAGCAAAAATCACTCCCCTCGGCAGCCTCTCAACCCTACTCTGGCTCAACGTCCTGATTCGTAAGGGATTATTCATGACTTGGGGTGAGTACCTTCGCCTCAGCATTTTCCTGACATTGCCAGTTTTGTTTATTACACTGCTGGGTTTAGCAATTTGGCTCCCTTGGCTAATTGCTTAATATTTCTGAGACAAATCACATTTCAGCAACCGAGTTCCATGTTTTCTATCGGCTCAGACAAGGCTTGTTGTCTTGCTTCTGGAGATGAGGCAGCAGCGGCTTCGACACGCTCTAGTACAGCTCTCGCCTCTTTGTCACCATTGTCAGCTTTCTGTTTGAGATAACGCTTCAGTTCATCAGCTAAAGTTGGGGAAATATACATAATATTGTCAGCTTTCTATTTGAGATAACGCTTTAGTTCGTCAGCTAAAGTTGGGGAAATGTATAGACAACGGCTGAGGTGAGCCACCATAAATAACCGTCGATGCTCACAGATTACCTGAAGTTTGAGGAATGCTGGAGTTTGTAATCGGTTAATCATCGCCGTACCTGAGTTAGCCCTCTCCCCCAACCCCTCTCTCAATGGGAGAAGGAGTTAGGGGTTGAGGGCAATCCTCTGACTTAGACTACAGTGAGCGATCTTAAGCCCGTTGCAGACCTAATTGATGACATGCCCTAGGGCTGGCAAATCCACTTCCACAAGGGATGGCTAGAGCCAGAGGCACGAATTCGTAGCACCTGTTTCTCTAGACGACGCTGCTCCTCGCGGGGCAGTCCCATTAATATGTTGCGGCTTTGCCACACTAGAACCGCCGCCGTCATGCCTACACATAGGGAGAAACCCAGAACTGGCAGATTGTTGAAGAAAATGCCATAGCGCAGGGCTGCCCAGGTGAAATGCGATCGCAACAACGAAAGCTCATAACGCCACCCCCACACACTCAAGGGAGCAACACTAATCCAGAGGATACCGACAATTAGCCACCGACTATAGACAGTCAGCTGGTGTAAGCGCTCGACTTGCGCCTTAAAGACGGGGTCTAACGCTATTTCTGGGGCATTTTTGGGCATTTCTGGGCGTTGTGGGTCTAGCCGATCCATGAGCAATTGAAAGTAACGTGGCAAACTGATCTCGGTTATACTTCATCAGACACTTTGGCGTCTGTTAAAGGGGCAGAATAAGCTCGACCATTACGCTCTCTCCACCAAGCGAGCATACTACTGGCAACAAAAATACTGGAGTAAGCCCCAGCAATGAAGCCAACAATTAACGCCAAGGCAAAATATTTCAGCGTCGCCCCACCAAATAAGAAGATTGCTACCAAACTGAGCATGGTAGTCAAAGTGGTATTGATTGACCGTGCCAGAGTTTGATTCACCGCATCATCGACCACTTGGTCAATGTGCTGTTCGGGATTAAGACTGAGTACCTCTCGTACCCGGTCGTAAATCACCACCGTATCGTTCACCGAAAACCCGATAATTGTCAGGAGGGCGACGACAAAGAGGCTATCGATTTCTACCCCCAGCACTAACCCCAAGAAGGAAAATAGTCCCAAGGTGACTAAAACATCGTGTAACAAGGCGACGAAGGCAAAGAGCGCATAGTCAAACTGGAAACGGAACGACAGATAAACGAGGATGCCGCCAAAGGACACCAAAAGCGCCAGTAACCCGGCAGAAAATAGCTGCCGCCCCAAAGTTGGGCCTACGGTGTCAATCTGCGTCGCTTTGGGGTTAAATGCACCGATTCTCTCTTCTAGGATGCCTTGTAACTCGGTGCGTTGCTCGACATCTAGGGTTTTGGTGCGAATTGTTAGGGCTTGGCGTTCATCTCCCAAAATTTGGATACTGCTGTTCCCCAATCCTTGAGTTGCCATGATATCCCGCACCTCTGCCAGGTCAATCGGTTGATCACAGTTTCCGGGTTGAGAGCAATCGAGTTCAACTTGCAGTCTGGTACCACCAACAAAATCCAAACCCAAACGCAGGGGTGTGCCGATGGTTGCCGTTGAGATGACCATGCTGATAATGCCAGCCAGAATCACAGCGGCAGAGATCGTCCACCAAAGCGATCGCTGTTTGATGATATTGAGTTTCATCTTGACTTCTCCACTATGATTTAGCTGTCGCTGGTAGATTGGGACAGAAGAGTTCTGGTTTCTGGCGCACTTTCGGGAAGCCCAAAACAGTTAGAAGCATAAATGTGCGGCTACAGGTGAGGGCAGTAAACATACTCACTACTACCCCAATCGCCAGTGTCAGAGCAAACCCCTTCACCAAGCCTGACCCTAACCAAAATAGTGCGGCACAAGCAATCAACGTTGTCACATTGCCATCCAAAATGCTAGAAAATGCTCGGTAAAAACCAGATTCAACGGAGCGATACAAAGTTCGTCCTGCTCTTAATTCTTCCCGCGTCCGCTCAAAAATCAGCACATTCGCATCTACTGCCATGCCGATACTGAGGATAAACCCGGCAATGCCTGGTAAGGTCAACGTGACACCCAAAAGCGCAAACGCCGCAAAGGTTAGCAAAGCGTAAATGAGTAACGATATATCAGCAATTACTCCTGGAAGCCGATAGTAGACTGCCATAAAGACCAACACCAAGATCAAACCACCAATCCCGGCATAGAGACTGCTGCGAATACTATCTCGTCCCAAGGTCGCACCAACCGTGCGGTTTTCCACGATTTCTACAGGCACAGGCAGCGCGCCGCCTCGGATTTGAACCGCCAAATCGTTTGCAGTTTCTGCTGTAAAGTTACCTGTAATGACTGCACTACCGCCCGTGATCCCATTGGCAGCAAATTCCGGCCCAACGGTGGGAGAGCTAATCAGGGTGTTGTCGAGGAAAACACCAATCGTGCGTCCTGTCCCTGCCAAGTCTTTTGTTAGTTGGGCAAATTTCTCACCGCCGTCACCATCAAAGCGAATCGCCACATCCCAGCGATTCCCAACTTGCGGTGGTTGAGCGCTAGCCTCTCTGAGGTTTTTGCCTGTTAAGCCAGCGCGCTCAAATAGTTCTAGAATCGCCTCGTTGCTGCGCTCAATGGCGGCTTGATTTTCCGCGATCGCTGATTCATTCCCACTCTGCCTCAGTTGCGCCTGCTTTTGCAGCAGTTCTTGCCGCACCTGCTGTTCAGCCAGAAACTGCCCTTCTGTACCCGGTGATTGCTTGCGAAACTCCAGTTGTGCCGTTCCACCCAAGACGCGTTCTGCCTGTCGTGGGTCATTTACTCCCGGCAACTGCACCAAAATTTGGTTAGAACCCACTGTTTGCACAACGGGTTCTGAGACTCCCAAACCATTGATCCGATTTTCTACAACCCGCAGCACCGCTTCTAATTCATTTTCGGTAATTTTTGGGATATCTTCTGTGGGTTGTACCTGGATGGTTAGCTGTGCCCCGCCCTGTAAGTCCAGTCCCAACTGAAGTGGAATTTTTACTAACACCACGATCGCCGCGATCGTGAGGACAAGAATTAAGGCTATTAACGAACGCTGTCTCTGCATAACTACAACTTGCCGCAACAAATGCTATGATAATCTGTTTTGACAAGCCTGGTAGGGATGGGGAGAAAGGATGAAGGGTGAAGGATGAAGTATGAAGGGTGAAGGATGAAGTGTGAAGGATGAAGTATGAAATATGAGGGGTAAGGAGTCAGAGCTAAGAGCGATCGCTTCTCCGGATGCTCCGGGTGCCCCCTGCGCCGCCGCTCCCTTGCCCCTCATCTCCTCCACTTCCCCAATCGCCTAAATCCGCAGTGCCACCATTTTTTGTACGGCTTCAACAATCTGGTGAGGTTGCACGATAGTTAGGTTTTCCAGCGCCCCGTTGTAAGGAGTGGGAATGTCCTGAGACGATAGCCGCATTACAGGTGCATCCAACTCATCAAACAACTGGTCATTAATCGAGGCGATTAATTCCGCTGCAATACCCCCCGTTTTCATACATTCCTCAACGATGATCACGCGATGGGTTTTGCGGATCGATTTGCCAATGGTTTCAAAGTCGAGGGGCTTGAGGGAAATCAAGTCAATGACTTCTGGATCTAGCCCCTCTTTCTCCAGTTGCTTCACCGCTTGCAGAGCGTGGTGACGCATCCGGGAATAAGTCAAGATTGTGACATCCTTCCCCTTCCGTACTACTTCTGCCTTGTCTAGGGGCACCAGATACTCCTGATTTGGCAAGTCTTCTTTTAGGTTGTACAGGAGGACATGTTCAAAGAACAAAACCGGGTTTTCGTCACGAATGGCTGACTTCAACAATCCTTTGGCGTTGTACGGGGTCGAACAGGCAACAATTTTTAGCCCTGGCACCGCCTGAAAATAGGCTTCAAGCCGCTGGGAGTGTTCTGCTCCCAACTGACGCCCAACTCCACCGGGGCCACGAATTACCATGGGGATTTTGAAGTTGCCGCCGGACGTGTAACGCAACATTCCAGCATTGTTAGCAATTTGGTTGAAAGCCAGGAGCAAAAAGCCCATGTTCATGCCTTCAATAATGGGTCGTAACCCTGTCATCGCGGCACCAACTGCCATACCCGTAAAGCTATTTTCAGCGATCGGCGTGTCAAGAACCCGCAGTTCACCATATTTTTTGTAGAGGTCTTTAGTGACTTTGTAAGAGCCGCCATAGTGACCAACGTCTTCTCCGAGTACAAACACGGAGTCGTCGCGAGCCATTTCTTCATCAATGGCTTCGCGTAGGGCGTTGAAGAAAAGTGTTTCTGCCATCAATACCTCATTCCTCTGCGGCAAATGTGATCGTATCATTGCCTATGCCGATCAATAGATATTACCGCTACAGGTAGCTACTTTGTTAGGGAGATCGGGAGATTAGCCATTAACAATGTGAATCCTGAACCATTGACAACTGAAGGCAGGCTGCGTCAGCAAGATAGAATAAATTCAGCAGACAAGATAAGGCTTGCAGTGTTGACGGTGGGGTTTTATTTATAACCGACGCTCTCTTGCAATGATGTTTGCTGCAAACTTTTCAACTACATGGACAAACGGTAGGTAAAGTAGTTAATCGAGTTGGTACCGATACGACAAGAGGAGACAAAAGCACGCATGGGCAAGGTAGTCGGCATTGACTTGGGGACAACAAACTCTGTGGTAGCTGTCATGGAGGGTGGCAAGCCGATTGTGATTGCCAATGCAGAAGGCACGCGCACCACACCCTCAGTCGTTGGCTTTAGTAAGGAAGGAGAACGCCTAGTCGGACAAATGGCACGGCGTCAAACTGTACTGAATCCGCAAAATACGTTTTATGGAGTCAAGCGGTTCATTGGACGCAAGTATGCGGAACTCTCGCCAGAGTCAAAGCGCGTCGCCTACACAGTTCGCCGCGATGAAAGTGGCAATGTAAAAATCCGCTGTCCCCGCTTGAAAAAGGAATTTGCTCCCGAAGAAGTTTCGGCAATGGTGCTGCAAAAGTTGGCAGCCGAAGCTAGCCGTTATTTAGGGCAGGATGTGACGGGCGCGGTGATTACAGTCCCTGCCTATTTTAATGATTCGCAGCGGCAAGCGACGAAAGACGCCGGACGGATTGCGGGTTTGGAGGTGTTGCGGATTCTCAATGAACCGACGGCGGCGGCGTTAGCCTACGGATTGGATCGGCGGGATAGTCAAACGCTTTTGGTCTTTGACTTGGGTGGTGGCACCTTTGATGTCTCCCTCTTGGAAGTGGGGGATGGTGTGTTTGAAGTGAAGGCGACTAGTGGAGATACCCAACTTGGGGGCAATGATTTTGACCGAAAAATTGTTGATTGGTTAGCCGAGCAGTTTTTGGAAACGGAAGGGATAGACCTCAGACGCGATCGCCAAGCCCTCCAGCGCCTCACGGAAGCCGCAGAGAAAGCCAAGATTGAGCTATCGGGTGTTGGTGTCACCGACATCAATTTGCCCTTTATTACGGCGACAGAAGACGGCCCAAAACACTTAGAAGCCCGCCTCACTCGCTCCCAATTTGAAGGCTTATGTGGCGACTTGGTGAGCCGTCTGCGGAGACCTGTAAAACGGGCACTTTCTGATTCGGGTTTAAGCCCTGTGCAAATTGATGAAGTGGTGCTAGTGGGTGGCTCGACCCGTATTCCCCTGGTGCAACAACTGGTGCGGAGCTTGATCGACAAGGAACCGAATCAAAATGTCAATCCCGATGAAGTGGTGGCAGTGGGAGCTGCGATTCAAGCTGGCATTCTCTCCAACGAAGTGAAAGATATCCTGCTTTTGGATGTGACGCCCTTGTCCTTGGGGCTAGAAACCATTGGCGGCGTGATGAAAAAGCTTATCCCCCGCAATACTACAATTCCGGTGCGGCGATCGGATACATTCTCAACCGCTGAAAATAATCAGACCTTGGTGGAAATTCACGTTCTCCAAGGCGAGCGAGAAATGGCGGCGGACAACAAGTCTCTGGGTCGGTTCAAGCTGACGGGAATTCCTCCCGCCCCTAGAGGGGTGCCACAGGTGCAGGTAGCGTTTGATATTGATGCTAATGGTATTTTGCAGGTGACTGCCGTAGACCGCACAACGGGTAGAGAGCAGAGTGTCACCATTCAAGAGGCATCGACCTTGAATGAATCGGAAGTGAATCGCATGATTCAGGAGGCGGAACAATATGCCCAGGTTGACCGAGAGCGCCGGGAACGGGTCGAAAAACGCAATCGTGCGGAAACCTTGGCAACCCAAGCCGAACGGCAACTTAAAGAAGTGGCGCTCGACTATGGTACGTCTTTTGCGATGGGTTATCGCCGTCGGATCGAGGCGCTTATCCAAGAACTGCGCGATAGTGTCGCTCGTAATGATGACCGGGCGATTGACCGGGCGCAATCTGACCTACAAGATGCCCTAGCAGAACTCAACCGTGAGGTGCGACTGCAATATAGTGACGAAGAGGATGATGATTTCTTTGGGTCGATCCGTCGCACTATTCTGGGAGATGATGACGATGACTTCTCGCGTCCGTCCTACCGCAATAATGACCCCTATCGCAGTGATGACCGTCGTCCAATGAGAGGTTATGATACCGATCGAGATTATGGTGGGCGGCGATCGCGTCCGGCTCCCTTACAAAATGACTGGGATGATGAGGATGACGACTGGTTCTAAACGTTGTTAGCGGTAGTTTTTAGTTTTTACCAGACAATATCTTCGTTCCAACTACTAACTAACAACTAATAACTACCAACTATCGATTTTATCAACTGCTATGCAAAACTTTCGGGACTATTACGCGATTTTAGGTGTACCTACCGATGCCACGGCGGAGGAGATTAAGAAGGTCTATCGGCGGCTGGCGCGGCAATATCACCCGGATCTCAATCCCAATGACAAGATAGCAGAGGAAAGGTTTAAGGATATCGGAGAAGCTTACGAAGTCCTCTTTGATCCAAATCGGCGATCGCAGTACGATCAGTTGAGCCGCTTCTGGAAAAAGAAACGATTTACTCGCAAAGCCGATAAAGCACGCAGTTTTAGAACTAGCGATCGCAACGGCAACGGTCGCAGTTCTACCCAAGAACTTGACTATGGTGAGGTCAAAGACTTCAACACCTTTGTTGAACAACTCCTGGGAAATCGTCCCCCATCTCGTGGCACCACCACCACAGAACGTCCCGGCGCTCGCGTAGATTCCTCAGATGCCTTTCGCCCGGGGAAAACCAGAACCGCTTATACTGTCAGTTCTGAGCCACGGCGAGATGTAGAAGCCAGACTGACGCTCCCCTTAGAAAAAGCCTATACAGGAGGGCGAGAACGCATTCGCCTAGAAGATGGTCGCTCCCTAGAAGTCGATATGCCTCCGGGGATGGTGACAGACCAACGAGTGCGCCTCAAAGGTCAAGGCACAGGTGGCGGCAACTTATACTTGAAAATTACTGTCGCCCCTCACCCGTTTTTTAAAGTAGAAGGCTCAGATATTGCCTGTCAGTTGCCCCTGACTCCCAGCGAGGCAGCACTGGGGGTACCTGTAGAAGTGCCAACCCTTGACGGTCGCGTGAAAATGTCTATTCCCAGTGGTGTCAAGTCAGGTCAGCGACTACGCCTTGCTGGGAAGGGCTATCCCAATAACACAGGGAATCGGGGCGACCAATTGGTTGAAATTCAGATTGTTATTCCCAAGGAACTCAATCCGCAAGCCAGAGAGCTTTATGAGAAGTTGCTAAGAGTAGAAAACTTCAATCCTCGTGCAGATTTGCCTGTTTAGTTAAGAATTTGGCAGGCGATTTTTTCATCGAGTTGCACTTCGCACTGCTGGAAAATATAGTTAACAGCGGCAAAAAATTTATCGAGTTCCTGAATGCTGTAAAGGGTAATATTTCGGGTAAAAGTATCAGCTTTCAGCTTACCGAATTGCCAGATTGCTCCGTTAGAAACAATCCCGAAAACAATCATTTGCGGGTTTTCATTCAGTCGTTGCGCGGCAATCATTTCCGCTAGGCACGATTAAGCGTTCAATACTTTGTAGGTTGAGTTGTGGTTAGGGTTAGCCTACTATCAATTATCACTGTAATTGCTTGGAGCTAGACGGAGCGATCGCTCTTTCCCTAGAAAGCGGCTCAATCCACACACTTAAGACGTTTAATACTCCCATCTTCTCTCAATACAGAAATTTTTACCTGAACTATCTGCCCAATGGATAGAGTTTCGTACTTCTTAGGTTCTTTTTGGGTTAACTTCTGGCTAGTTGTAATTATTTCGTAAGTGACCTGTTTCCCTTGTTCTTTTTTGTTAGTCACTTTCGCTTCTATAATTTGTCCTTCTTTTAATTGCTGTTTACTCACAAGCTCGGAAATTTCCGCTTGCCGTGCTGACTCCTGACTTTGGGTAGCTTGTTTACGGGTAATCCCTTCTTTTCTGTTTGGGGATGACGAAGCCGAAAGGCTGTGCCTGCGATTATCAGGTATACCCATCACTTGCAGTGGTGTTGGCAGTACGGGGCGATTTACATATTCTTTTTTTTCAATTGTCATGTACCGCGTTTGTTCTTCATCCAGTTTAGGATCGCAACGCAACATCGCTAACAGCATCTCGATCCGTGGCACTTCCTTCAAACTGTTAGCTCTACGCCCGTCTGGGTGATCGTCCTCGCTAATGCCTTTCTTTTGATCAAGTATGAAGTTTTCAAAAGCTTTCACACAATCGGCTTCTTCTGTGTTTACGTTGTTTCGTTCGGCAGTATGCCAGAGATTGCCGTCAAATAATTTTTTGTAGCGTTCAGTGCGATCACTCAAATGCAATTCATAGTCAATTTTCACCGCGCCCATCCCCAATGGCTTACCCATACCCAGAGAAAAACAGTATTCTTCACCCTGTTTACCAGTTTCGAGTGTTTGTGACTTCTCACTGCTAAGACTCAACACCCACAACAGCGCACCTAGCTCAACCTTACTCAGGTTTTCAAATTGGATAGTAAAAGTAAATTTAATCCCTGAATCAATCGGTTTAATCAGACTCGTTTGGGTATCTGATGCGTCATCGGTAACTTCAATTCGAGCAGGTTTATGCCAGTAAAGTTTATGCCCTCGAATAACTGTTTTTCCCGGTTCTGTATCGCTTGGTGGTTTACTAGCATAATGCTTGAGTTGACTTTTATCAGCCATCTTTTGAACTAGATAATGCTGGAATGTAGTAGGTTTCGGACTCGAAAGAAGAATTTTTTCAGGTGTTTTTTCCTGGCTTGCTTGTACTTTTTTCTCTTGATTTGACTTGAGTATCCCATCGCTAACAAAGACTCGACCTGCTCGACTTTGTTCTGTTTCATCAGGTTGCTGCTCACGTCTGACAAAACCAAAAATAGCTTCAGCCACATCAGTAATTGCTGGCTTGTCTTTAGAATCTTTCAGGAAATCAGGAATGAAATCTCTTGCTGTTGAAGCTTTTCCATTGCCTTGGGGCGAATAAGGAATCCGAAAATTAGGACTTTGACCAAATAGAGTTACTGGTTGTCCAGGCTCAGGTTGACAGTAGAATATACAACGACCATTTTTGAAAACACCCTTATTTTCATCGAATGGCGGTTCTTGTTTCTGGAAAGGAGTTAATGCACTACAATAGTCCAAAATAGCATCTTCATTTATGGGGATAGGTTGAGCATCCGGGTTTGGTTCTCGGACAATGCAGTGATTCTGACGTTTGAGATCGCGTGGATTAGTTCCTCCTTCGAGCATATTTCCGCTAGTTACAACAACTCCTTTATATTGATAGGTTGTACAATTACTGCTAACTTCCCCAGCAAAACGGCGAGCGTTTTTTGTGTAGATATCTTGAAAACTAATATTGATAAAATATTGAGGTCGATACTCAGGTAGATTACTCATTGGGATAAACGCAGAGATTGAGTGTAACCTATCTTCTTTTACCCATACAAATGACTCTTTATCAATAGGCATAGCGGGACGAATAAACCACTTATCTTGTTTATTGACTAAGTAACCTGCTTCAATATTTTTAGGCTTGATATATTTCTTATATTCGTCCTTCAAGGGATTGTCTGCTTCAGCAGCAACTGCTCGAAAGAAAAAATGTTGTTGATCTGAAACACGATCAATTTTTCCAAAACTAACAATTTCAACCAGCAATCGCAGCATTCCTCGTATGTTACTACCAGGAACTATCTGTTTCTGAGTAGCTGGGTTTATAAAAAAGTTAGCCCTTTTATGCTTTATCTCGTCTGATAAGTCTTTAAAAGCTTTTTCACTATGTTCTGCAAAATCATCTGGATTCCAACCACAACGAGTATAAAGTGGAGATTCAGAAGTTAAGGTGCATTCAATTTTACCAGTGTAGCGATTTGAATGATAGCGATCGCCACTCGGTAACGGTTGCTCTGCTTCAACAACTTTATTAGGAAGTTCAACAAAATTATAAGGTGCAACTGCACGACGTGGAATATCTTTTCCTTTATCATCTTTAATAAACTTTGGTACGGCATTAATATGTTTAGGGTTCATGGTTCAATCTCCTTATAATTTAATAAACTTACTTAATACCTATTTCCCTTCTCACTCTTGCTCAAAGCTAACCCCTTCGTATAAAAGTTCAATAGGAGACTCAAATTCAATACATTCTAAAGCGATCGCCTCCCCAGCTTCATACTCATAGTAATGCCACATTTTGCCTTCCCCTCGTTGATAAACCTCAACTGATATTTTTTCTGAATCAACTAAGACGTATTCTTGCAAGGTTGGAATCTGGCGATAATATTTAAGTTTTTTCGTGCGATCGTAACTTTCTGTACCAGGAGAAAGAACCTCAACAATGAGTTTAGGATGTTGAATAAAGTCGCGGGCTTTCAAGTCATCAGGATCGCAAGTGACAACTAAATCAGGATAGAAATAGCGACTATTTTTACTAGCTTGAACTTTCACATCTGACACATTAACTCGACAGCCCCTATTACGCAAATGAGGTCTTAGTGCAGTATAGAAGTTGAGAGCAATGTCATTATGAGGAAGAGTACCTCCAGTCATAGCCAAAATTTCGCCGTCAATATATTCATGGCGAAGTTCTTGCTTTGCTTCCCATACTAGGTATTCTTCAGCCGTCATTTTTTGATGGTATTGAGGATTAGCCATCATAATTTGTTCCTTAATGTAATCTACTCCTATTTTAATAAGTGCTTTTGGAATTCTAAGGTTCGTTACTAAAATCTACTTTTTCGGGTGAGAATATAAATTAACCAGACGACTCAGATAAATTCTTGCTACACCACTCTCATCACAATAATCAATATAATGATGAACCTTTAAACGTAAGGGACGGTAATCTTTAGTTGGAAAATTGATCTCAGTTAAAGGTACAGCATGTTTTAATCCTTGAGAACCATCTGAAACTAAAGTAAAACCATTTTTAGGTTCTAATTCTGGTTTTGTTCCCCAAAGAATTTGGTTTTCGGTAATATAGTCATTTTTTGACAAATGTCCATCTTCAATCGAACGTGCTTTCCAGTTTTGACCGACCTTCCAAAGCATAACTTCAGCATTTTCACCAAAGATTCGGCATTGTTGGAGAGTGCAAAGGCGCAATTCAGCAAACTGAGGAAATACATCTCTAGATGTCACTAACTCGTAATCATCGTCTCTAAGTTCACCCCAAATTACACCATCATCAGCATGAGCTAATAGATATCTCAATCTTTTGTCTTTAGCATTTTTCTGTATCCATTTTGACAAATCAGACTTAACACTATTAACTGATGTTTCAGTACATATTGGTTTAGTTATTGTCATGTTCATCAAATATCATTCCAGTTTGGATAATTTCAGCGATCGCTATATTCAGGCTGCTGTCTTCTTATCGGAGCCAGCATTAGAAATGGACGCAGAATAATCAACTAATGCTTTTACAAAATCTCCTAGTTTTTCAGGATGACTGATACGCAGACTGTTATCGCATTGCTGATGAATTACCCATTCTTGTGATTTTCCTGATTCGTAGCAAGTCATCTTTGCATAAGTTCCCTTCAACCTTCCTCGTCCAATACTACTTTCACCCCCAACGGGTAAATCACTCGTCCACAAGTCTTTGAGCAGTAGAAGTAGTAATCCAATTTCATACTCTTCTGGCTTGCGTAACTCTAATTCAATAGTCACACGAGTGTCATTACCACCAAATATAGGTTGTTCGTCAAATAATGCACCGTGATATGCACCTCCTGTAAAACGGTCGATCGCAATCCGATTTTGTACTAAGTCAGTTGCCTCTTTGATAACTGTCTCGTGGACAACTAAACGACTTGCTTTAGCATCTGGCTTTTTCTTAGCTTCATTAGCTTCTGGCTGTTTCGATGCTTTTTTGTCTGAAACAAAGCCAAATATATCATTTACTATTTCTTGAGTAATATGTTGATTAACTTCATGCAAAGTATTCACTATGCGCTCTGCTCGATGGCGCAATACCCCAGCTAAACTCGTACCGGATAAAACTGGTTCTGCATCTGTTTTACCTGATCTATGAGATTTCAAATGCACAACATCAGGAGCGCGTCCAGTAGAATCTTGACCGGAACGAATTAGGAGAGAACCAACTAATTGAAATGTGGCGTGAAGGATGAAGTGATCGCGCTTATCTTCTCCATTTATATCTAGCTGAATTCCTAATGCTTCTGTAATTGATGTATGTACGTTAAATATAGGTATAAAACCTGTACGCCAATGTTCAAAGTTTAACCATAAATTTCTGTCGCCTGCATCTTCTAGATTAAAATTCCAAACCTGCCACTCTTTTACATGACAGCGACCAAAACCGCGCCGCTTTTT
This sequence comes from Kastovskya adunca ATA6-11-RM4, assembly GCA_019359445.1. GTDB lineage: Bacteria > Cyanobacteriota > Cyanobacteriia > Cyanobacteriales > Coleofasciculaceae > Kastovskya > Kastovskya adunca. Next base: position 125,121 of record JAHHHJ010000015.1, read on the forward strand.
CATGCCCATGCCAATTTCGCCAAGCTCTAAGCCTCGTAAAGCTAATGCTAGTGATTTTGCTAGCCTATCTTCATAATTTTGCTGTTCTCTGGGGTCTTGTTTCTGCTCTATCAGTAATTCAAAACAGAGAAGAAATTCAGTTCCGGCAGCTAATAGCTCTAAGTCGTATTTCTGACCTTTTTTGGCTGTACCCGTTGTTCCTTCAATTTCTACTCCATCTCTCAATTCCACCGTTGGTATCTTGCTGCTGATGGCATCATTCACAATTAATGGACTTTGTTCACCATCATCAACACGGCGGATTCCACCAAATAAGACACTAGCGCAATCGAACTCTTGTTCACTTGTACCATACCCATGCTCATACTCGCGCAAGTAATTTCGCAAAGCACCTGCAATGGATGAACCAGTCAAAAGAGCATGGTCACTAATACTATCTCTGAGTAATGCTAAATCAGTTGGACTATCTGCATCACCACTTCCTAGACAAGTAGGAGTATCTAAAATTAATGTGCCTCGTACAAGGATGCGTTTAGCAATAGGGCGTTGGTGGCGGTTTAGGCGCTCAAGACTCATTAGTTTCTCTCCTTAGTTGCCTTCTTCGCCACTGCCATAATTAGCCGTAGCGTATACTTTTCAGCTAACTTATCTTGTCGGGCGCGATCATCATCAAATTTTCGGTCTATATCAGCAATTTTGACTTCTATGCCCTTAATCCAATCTGTCGGGTTAAGCAACCACTCATCAAGCTGTTGCTTAAAAGATTTTTTAGGATTTTCATTACTAATCTTTGTCCGTTCAAACTGATTACGGGCATTGGATGGTAAGTTATTTAGCAGCGAGATAACTAAATTACAATCTCCGTTGGAAAGTGCTTGTCGTGCAACAGATTGTAATCGTGATAATTGGCTGGTACTAATGCCTTCATCCAAACTTAAATATCCAACCTGTTTTTGAAGATATTGTTCTAGCTTTTGTTCCAACAATCTTTGTGCCATCTGTTCAGCCAAAAGCCGCGAGCCTTCGCTTCTTAACGGAGGCAAGCTAGAGGTACTAGATGACTTGGCTAATTTTACTTTAATATGTTCATTTTTTAGCCAATTAATAGCAATTCGTCCAAAACCATCTTCTCTTCTCTCTCCAATTCCGCAAGCTTCAAGTAGCTGAATTCGTTCTGAAGTAATCTCAATATCTTCACTTTCAAAAACAATCACACTCCCTGCTGCTAAGGCTGGAACTTGAGGTAAAGGCAATCCCCATTTGCGGTTAAAGCCACCGATTAGAGTACTGCTAGTAAAAACACCTCTCGGCTTAGGTTGAGGCAAGGTTATATTTAACACATCCTCAATTTCTTGTTTAATTAAAGTTGGATCGGCTATAGGTTGACCTTGTTTGTTTCTTAACAACGTATCGCTGAGAAGGGTAACGCTTAAAATTTCATCATTTTCTCGGTCTTCTGCTGAAATTCCTATTTCATTCCAATTATCGCTAGATAGTTTTATTGCAATAATTTTAGTGTGTCCGTATCCAGCACTTTGAGAACCTCCTAACCAGATATTGGGTTCGCTTAATAAATTCTGAATCGTTTCTACATCGTCATCTTCACAAAGGATGACAGCTTGAAAGATTTGTCCTGCATCTAAAGCATCATAGCGGAATAGTTCACCTTGGCTATTTGTAGAACGTCCTTTTTTGCGAGCGCGAAAATTATGAATATTAATTCGTCGCTTCTCTTTGTATAACTTTACAATTCCTCCTTCCTTTGACCAGAAGTATTCACCAACAGCCTTTGGGGTTTCGGGATTTTCTCCTTTATCAATACTGAAATCATATACAGTTATAGGTAAATTATCACTAAGTTCTTCATCCTTATCCTTGAACCAAGACTTAGGTACAGGCAAACTACGTTTATTTTCCTGGCTCAAAAGATAAGCATTTAAGTAGCGAGTACTTTTGGCATCAAAGAAAAGTCGCTTCACTTCATCATTGGTTAAATCAAGTTCTGGCAAGTTATGCTGTCTCATATAACGCCCAATAATTGCGCCGCGAATCATGGTGCCAGGAATATAAGGATATGACACATCGCTGTTTGGATCGCCTTGAAATGAAGTAGCGAGAAGTGGTTGCTGAGTTTCTAATGTCAAAGTAATTGCTTTCATGCAACTTTTTCCTTAATCTCTTTCCCAAAATGGTTCATATATTGATGGGTAATGTCATTTCCTTCTGAATTGTGTAGCGTACATTTAACATGACCACGACCCCGATTCCGTCCACTACCCAAGCGTCGGAGTGCCATAGCGCCAACAGCTAAAAGCGATAGCATTTCATCATTTGGGATTTCCTCAAAAATTAAGTCAGCAGTGAAACAAAGGTCACGCAAAACAACACGATATGAACGCAAACTTCCCTCATCCGGTGTACCAGATTCTGGGTTTATTGCAGTCTGACGCCGGATAGTCGTCAAAGAATCAAGTACTTCTGTTTTTGTTAAAGTTTCATCCTGAATCTGGAAGGCAACGGTTTGACGCAAATCATCTGGTAAATAAGCATCTCCCACATGAACTGCTGCCATTGTTCCAATGGTGCTACCAAGCGTACCGAACAATTTACAAGCAACCTCCTCCCAATCCCGTTTATGATGAGAAAGTACAGCGATTAAGTTATCGCATTCTTCACTCAGTAATCCCTTGAGAGTACGCCCCCGCAAGTAGGGAAAGCCATAAACATCATGCTCTACTTCTTGGTCAATTAAACCTGCTACCCCATCCCCACGTCCAAAGGTGGTATCACTCAGCAGTTTGATTGTCAGTTTGTATTTCACTTGGCAAATCGGCATCTGATTCTTCTTTAAGTGATATATAAAATTCCATTGCTTCAATGGCATCAAAGTAACCACAAATGCCATTCAGCCAACCTTTTTTAGCTAAGTCTTTACTTTGACCGCTAAATTCGGGAAATATTGGTAGTTGCTCATCTTTTATTTTGTAATTTCTCAGAAACTCTTGAGTTGCTTTAATGCCTTGACGCAGCACTTCCCGTAAAGCAATAACCTTATTACGACGACCTTTCCACTCCTCATCTTCGTTAAAATGTTTGACTACTTTTGTGAAAGCTTCCCAAGTCCGCCAATCACTATCTTGCTCTTTTCTCAAACTAACAGGTCGCATTTCTAGTGAGACAAGTTCCTTGAAATCAGGAATTTTTACGCGATATTCGCGATCGCGAATTTCTCCAATCGACCCGCTTAAACCACTTGCTGCCAAATGCCAATCCAAAGCTGAGAAATCTTTTTTATCTTCATCTTTGACAAACTTTTTAGCTTTTTGACATAAGTCGTCACTTAGTTGGTAAGCCCTTGCAAAGGGATAATGAGTTTTAACAACGCAAATTCCCGCACAAGCTTTAATTAGCTTACCGTCTGCAATTGGCTGTTTTTCAAGTTCTTCGAGATAAATTGCTGCTAGTTCTAATCCTAAGCGTCCATCACAAACGAAGGTAACATCATCACCGCCATAGACGAGAGGGCGGAAAGGTAAGTAATTATCTTTTATTTCAAACTGACCCTTGACCTTTCTCTTCCCATCTTTATCTATCTCAATAGATTTAACCAGTATATCTACCACGTTTTTAAGTGCTGTAATACCAGCCTGATTAACGCTATGGGACAGTTTACGCATAGCGATAATGTAGTCTCGGTTAGACAGATGTTCGCCAAACTCTTGAAATCGTTTACCCATGCCATTACCATCAGCATGAATCACAGCAGCATAGCTGGAATCCCCTTCTGAACGACCCATTTTGTCGGTTCTCATGGAAAATTCGTAGGAACCTAAAGAAGTAGCAAACATCTCTTGCAGCTTATCATTAGCTTTACGATTACGAACAACTTCGAGTTTTGCATCAATTTCTCTAGAAATTAGATAAGGCTCGTCATCTTCAAATTTCTCGCTCATCCCTACAGCAACCAATTGAGTCGATCTGCAAGTTGCTGTTACACCTAAACCTAGCAATGGTGCAGAGGATATCCTACTTCGCTTTTTGACATCCAAGTCATTTTTCATCAAATCCCGAACAACATCATAGAGAGATTGATTATCCCAATCAAACTCTTTATGGACTGCTATAAGATTGATACCCGGTGCTTCTTCTAAGATTCGCTTACTCAAAATCTGAGTAAATTGCACAGCATATTGCTTGTCTGAAAAAAGCAATACTGTATTACCACCACCTGCATAAACTAACTCAGCAGCTAGTCCATCATCTTCGATGCGCGGTTTTGCATCTGGTTGATGTTTTTCAGGATTGAAGGCATAAAGTTCTTGCTTAATATCTATTTTCAACTTCTCTAAAGCCTCTCTCGCCCAGTTATCTGTTGCCTGAGAAACTAGGTAAGATGCACCAATATTTTCGCGTAGGCGGTTACTGCCGAAAATGTAGGGTTGAATTCCGGTTGTGTCTAGTACGGTAACCGTGATTTTTCTCATCTTGCATCCTTATCAGTTTGTTTAATCCATTCTTCAATCCTTTTAGACAAATCCATTAAATCTTCCCGTCCAAAAACCGCAATCTTTTTGTCGTCTAGCAATGCCATCTCAGCTTTGAGTGTATTTGGTTCGTTAGTACAACAAATTAAAGCAACTCTCGCTTCATCGCCGCCCATTTGCCGTGCCCGTAAGTAAGCTTCAAACAGCTTAAGTTTGCATAATTCTCTTTTGCTAGCTGTTGAGACTGAAATGGCGAAAAGCTGATATCCTCTTGTAAACGCCACATCAAATTCAAATCCCTGTTGAGTTCCTGGGAGAGGCACTTTAAAATTAAGTCCGTAGTCTTTGATAGAGTTTTGTTCAGCAATATTTTTGACTTGATGCAAAACATGATGCTCTAACCAAAAACCATCAAGGTGTTTACAAAAATACTTAATTTCTTTAAAAACAGGCTCCTGTTTTATAGTTTTTAATTGTTGTACTGCTTGCAACGAAAGTTTACCATCTGAACCAATTAAGTTTTCTTGCTTAAACTCAGTCTCAACTTCTGGTGGTAGTTTTTCTACTGATATCGATAATTCAGCTAATTTTGTCGGGCTTTTCCAATCATCCCAGTTCCCATTTTTTTTCTTACGAGCTTCTTCACAAAAAACGTTGAAGTACCAATCAAACCACTGTTTTGCCTTATTCTCATCATTAAATACTTGGGCGAGTGCTGTGGCTAATTTGGGTAATTGCGCTTCTCGTGTGGGTTGTCCGTTTAACTTTAAACAGTGAAGTTCAAAAAGCTCTACAAGTTTGACTTCCAGCAATTCTGGCTTGACTTTAAGGGGGATGCGATCGCCATTTTCCCTGTCTATGCACATCTCTAGCTTGCGTGGATCAAGATAGCTAAAAACAGTGTTGGGATGCTCTTTGCTGAAAACAGCTCTGTAAGCGTGTACAGCCATCGCCTTGGTGCCACCCGTGTAATTCAATCCAATTTCTCTAACTTTGATTGCTTCTAGTTTTGGACGAATCGCCTCTTTAATGTGATAAGCATCGGATTCGTAATCATTAAGTGGCACAAGTTGAGCCGTCTCTAAGCCAATTGGTTCGTTACTCAATATTGTTTGCAAACGTTTTGCTGTATCTTTTGTACCCGTTGTATACACCAGATAGGGCGTACCACCCTTGTTTAATAAAAGTCTGGCGGCTACATAATTAGGCAACGGATTTTCACCAATGAGCAAAAAGAGGTGATCGACTTTGTACTTATCAAACTCAGATGTATTCATATTTTCTGGCGTTTAAAGCGTGTATGAAATTCCTGCTGCTCTAGGAAATGCGATCGCCCCCTCCAGTTACAGGCAGTAACTTTATCCGTCTCCTGCAAATCCCACCCCAATATGGCACACCATCGGAAATACCCCCTTCCGATGCTTGATACGCTATAAGGCACACCTTAGATTTACAGAACCGATGGCGGATGTACTCTTTCACAATCCCCCGCACCCCAAGCTCCTACAACAGTTAGCCAAAGGACTTCTAGAACAAAAGCACCATCTTACCCGTGCTGTCAGACTATGGGCTTTGCTACGCTGGCTCTACGGCGATAAAGGATACACAGCTCTGCCCGACTGCTTCACCTATGCCGATTGGCGTCAGGCTTTCTTCAGCGAAACACACCAGGATGAAAAGCGGGAAGACGTTTTCAGCCATCAAGACCCCAACTGCACCTGCACTAAAACAACATCTCAATGGCTCCATGAGCTAGATATACCTGTAGATGAATGGCAACAGTCTTTGCAAAAACAAATCCCTATCTCCGACTCTGACTTAAAGGACTTCCTGCAAGAACGGCTATTTGCCCAAGTCCGCAAATCGCTTCAGAGCGACCTCGACTTACTCGTTACTTGGGGCTGGCTCCAGCGAGTACCTAGCCAGACTGGCAGGAGCAAGCACTACCGCCGAGTCGAAGTACTGCCCATTTCCCATAAACTAGAAAACCTTGAGTCCGAAGGCAGCCTAACAACCAAAGAACAAGTTTATGTAGCTGAAACACTGGAAATGCTTGGGTTTCTCGACCCCAATATCCCTCTATTAGCTGAACAAATTTCTGAACAGCCCCACGAAGATACTCGTCGCGTCTTTTTGTACGTTGACTACTTGGTGCCAGAGTCTACTCAAAAGCAAGATGATGTCGATCAGCTCCAGGGGGAATTGCAGGAAATTTGGGACTCCGGACAAATTCAGCCTCTGCTGCTGACCTATCACAGCGCTCATCTCGGTCTGGTTAAAGAGTGCGTTGTCTATCCCGTCTGCATCTATTACATGGAACGGGCAAAATACCTGTGTGCCTATGGCAGCACTCCCAACGGTGAAATCAACTGGCACAATTATCGCCTCGATCGAATTTGCTCGAAACGTCTAGTGACATTGGACTGGGAAGACCCGCGTGTACCTCAGTTATTGCGGGAGAAATACGAAGACGGGCAACTCCCAACCCAAAAGACAGTCCAGACGAAGCTGAAACAAGCTTGGGGTTTTGACTTCTATAAACCATCAGCCCTGATGCTACTGCGGTTTAACCAGAAATTTCACGATCGCTATATCCGAGGGACTTTCCTGCATCACACCTTTGAACCCGTGGACTACCAGCAAGCAGCCAGCCTAATCAAACAGCACACCCAAAACCCAGAACAGCGACAATCTCTATTAGAAATTCTCCAGTCTCGCTCTCCCGCCGATGCCTACTACCAAGCCAAATACCGCGTTACAGACTACCACGTCCTCAGGCGATTGCGGGCTTTAGGTTCAGAAGTAGAAGTCCTGCTACCTTGGGACTTACGGCAGCAGATGGCTCTGGATATCCAAAACATATGGCAGCAATACAAATAATAGCCCCTGCCCAACAAATAGACCCATTTCCTAAGAGAGCTAATCCAGCTCTCAGGCTTAAGCTGTTAATCGTCAGCACTTGGCAAGCCAGCTTTTTGACTCTCAAAGCGCGATCGCACTTATAGCTATTTTTCCTTAACGCTTGTTCCTAACCGATGCTGGTAGTTCCAGTTTTAATACCTGACTCACTGATACATCGTGGGTATGCGTCGCAACTACCACTGCTCCCAATCGGGGATCGTAGCATCCTACCCAGGTAGCAGGGTGGCACTCATGGACTAGGTAGCCGTATAGCCAAATCGGGCCTTTTCCCTCGATGACAATACCTCGGTTGAACTGCATACCCTCTGGCAGCTTTAGACCCCTAATGTCTGCTGGTGCGATAATGCCGTCCTCCGTCATGATCTGAAAGTGTAGGTGCTGATACGGCAAACCTTCCTGAGTTTGATGAGAAATGACCTCAAGTTGAATCGGGTTCATGGGTACTTCGGTTTTATTTTTAATGACGCTACTCTACCAAAGTGCTGGAAAACCCTGCTTCCAAAGGACAATAGTAGGAGACGTACAGAAACTTTTTTCCTTGTTTGAGCGACTATTTAGTCTTAGCAAGGCTCTGTTAAAGTTTAGTGAAGGTATTGACTTTTGTCAGGAAACATGAGATGCCAAGAACAAGTTCCGTGAAACTACAGGCTGTGTTAAAAAACTAGTGAAGGCTTCCGCAATTATTACCAGGTAGTTATAGCTAATTTGTGGCAAGGTAATAATTAGCATGAAGATCCGAGCGTCACACCGACACGGAAGGCGTCCTTTTTTACATCTCCTCAACAAGTACTTCCCCAACTATGGCTCCTCAACACAACTACAACAAGTTTCCGCTGTGGCAATTTCTCACCCAGCCCGTGTTTGATTCCACAACCAAACTAATTCTTAATCCCCGTCGCTTTTGGGGACGTCACAATATTCGACTCTTGGAACGCTGTTGGGCAAAAGAGTGTAGTTCAAAAGGGCGTTATCGTTCCTGAAAGTCTCCTATGCAACAATTCTGGGTTAGGTGAGTTTGGCACCTAACCCGTTATTTTGTTCCTACTTAATTCTTCATATTGATAACGCCATAGTAGGCTTTGATGATTTAGGCGATCGCTAGCGTAATTTAAATGTTTAATTGCAGCATTACAACGCTTCAACACTATCTATAAAATCATTCTATTTTGGAAAACAAACTAACAATTAATGAGTTCAATAAACCACCGAAAGGAGGGTTATTCTGCTAAAAATTGCTTTTAGCATAGCGAATGCTAATAGATAAAAAGGGCTTTTCCTCCATATTGTGTAGACGCTACGTGGAATTTACCTTACTTAATAGAATGAACTCTTTTTAAGATTGTTCTTAAATGAGGTGAAATTCTTTTAAGGCAGGGAGAAAATTTTTGTTTTCGTGGCTAGGGCGGCTGAGTTTAAGTAAGACAAATCGCTGTAGGGGGGTTAGAGTTGTCCATTGCTCAAGAGTGACAGTCATGTCAGTGACGCTGGCTTGCTCTTGGAGAGTTTCCGGTACGGCGGTGACATTCATCCAAGGGGGATGGGCTTCAACGGGCAAATCTTTTGCTAGTTCACCTGTGTGTTTCAAGACGAGATGATTAAGATAGTCCCGGTAGGCTTTAACTTCCTGTTGGGTTCTATAGGGCATGGTAACGAGTTGCGTGCGTTCTTCCTGACTAAATTGATGCCAGTGGGACAGTTTTAGTTTGATGCCACAAGTGTCAAGTTTGTAGCGGACTTGCATGGGGATGCAGCGCAGGGAATCGACAAAATCGGCTTCAAACTGAAAAAATTCTAAGGGAGAATCAGTTGGTGTCATTGAGTGTTGCTTGCAAACTCTTCGACTTATCTTATGGCATCTAACTTAACTATGCCTTAAATACCATTGCCGGGTCGAGACGGGTGACTTTCTGGATGGCAAAGATAGCAGAACCAATGCACATTGCAACTGTCAGTCCAAAAACAGCGATCGCTGAACCAGGAGTAATCAAAATCAGAATACCTTGAGTGGTATAAGTCCAAGTTACTACGCCATAACATAGCACCATGCCAGGAAGGTAGCCGAGAACTGCCATCCAAAGCGCCTGTTCGATAATCACGCCGTAAAGCTCCCAATCCGACGCGCCCATTGCCTTGAGGGTACCAAACTCTTTGAGATGGTCAGATACGGACGCATAGAGAATTTGAGCAACAATAATTACCCCAACAATAATCCCCACTACAGAACCTAGTCCCAAAATGTAGCCAATTCCTGTACGTTGCTGCCAATACCTCTGAGTCTTTTCAATGAGTTCAGCACGGGTATAGGCACGAGTGTTGGGCAAAGCGGCTTCTAGCTGCTGCTTGAGGGCTTGTAAATCCTGATTTGGCTGGGCGCGAATCAAAACGAAACTGATTACGTCAGAAGCGGCTAGCTTATTGGGAACTGGAAGCGTTTCGGTTGGAGACGAATCCGGGAAGTAGGTGTTGGTGCAGATCAGATTTTGAGAACCTGATGGTAATTCGCAGGATAATTTGGAACTCTGACCGGAGTTTATGTAGGCATTGGCATTTTCTAAAGACGTGAACATGTAGGAATTAGAAATAATAGAGCGATTTCTTTGCGTGAAGCCAACAACCCCTGCTGGTAAGGAATTCACCTCAACAACATCGCCTACCCGATCAACTTTCAAAGAATCCTGATTCGTGGTGTCTACGATAACGCTGTATGGCTCTTTAAGCGCCTGCAAATTGCCTTGAACAAGATTTTTGGGTGTAAATAATTGCCCCTCCGGGTTAAACCCAATCACCCGGACACGGGTAATTTCCTGGCTAGGGCTACGCCACAGTCCACCATTGAAAATAAAAGCTTCAGCTCGCTCAACACCTTTAACCTTTCGCGATTGAATCACATGAGATAGAGGAATTGGTAGGGTGAGTTCCAGTTGTACCAGGCTCTCTGAAGCCACCCAAATATCGGCGTTAGAGTTGTCAACTAGCTGAGCTGTTGAACGGGTGAACCCATTGAAGATCCCTGTTTGAATAGTGACCAAACTAACGGCAAACATAATACCTGCCTGAGCAACAAGGAAGCGAGGAAGGTCTTCAAGCAGGTTTTTCCGAGCAATTGAAACCATAGTAAGGGCGTATAAACGTTAGGGTTGCAGTACAAAATAGGGCGAGAGTAGATAAAAGTATGGCGAGACTTGCCAAGGTAATTGAGAGGCGATCGCTCTTTTAGTCAAGCTGGCTCAGAAGACTGAGTCAGAAAACGAGTCATCGCCCGAGGATTAAAACTCCATCACTCCTCGTGAAACCAGGCGGTTAAAGCGACAGCTAAGGCATCGGCGGCGTCGTCTGGCTTGGGAATGCTTTCTAAACTCAACTCTCGGGCTACGGCTTCTTGCACTTCACGTTTATCCGCGTTGCCGTATCCTGTAAGTGCTTGTTTAACTTGTGCAGGCGTAAACTCAACAAAGGGAACGCTGTGTTGAGCCAAGACCAGCATTAGTACTCCCCGTGCTTGAGCAACGTTGATTGTGCTGCTCATGCGATAGAAAAACAGCTTTTCAATCGCCACTAGATCCGGACGCATCTGCTGCATTAGGGTATGTAAATCTTCATAAATTGTTTGGAGGCGATCGCCTATTTCTGTGCGAGCCGGAGTTTGAATCACGCCGAAATCCAGCAACTGCACTGACTCCGATTGCTGCTCTGGTGTGATTGGGGCAGAATTCCCGGAGGTGACAGCAAGCGTTTTTGCCTTTTGGCAGATAATTGTCCCAAATCCCAAGATAGCTAACCCTGGGTCAAGTCCTAAAATGCGTTGTTCCATTAACCTTGCTGCTTTAAGATACCCGTTTAGTCTGATACTCTGTTGGCGGCGCTTAGTCTAATTGCCGACTGCGTCAATGTATTTGTCAATTCCCAGCCCAACTAACCAAATTACTGATGTTTTAGCGATCGCCCCTTAATTTCATGGCTTAAATTCATCCTGATGAACATTAGCAGCAGTTGGCAAGTAATATGACACCGTTAGCAACAGATCACGCTGAAATATAGTCGTTAGCTTGAGCCGTTCTGCAAAGGAGCGCTCTTTGTCTACCCAATCTTCCGTGTTTCCCGACCTAAATCAGTAATGACCTCAATCAGTTTCTTCAAAAAAGCCCTGCGCACCCTGCGCCATGAGTCGCAAAGTCGAACGCCGCAACGAGTCAATCGCTGGTTTAAATGGTTAGCACCGGGATTGTTTGTCAAGCGTTGGTTGCTTTTGAGCGCGGGTGGTGTTCTGCTCACCAGTCTGGGAGTGGCGATTTGGGTAAAGCTCACTCCGGTGTTTTACTTAATCGAATTTATGGTGGATATCCTAGAGCTGATTACCACCATTATCCCCAGTTACGTCTCTGGCCCCGTGGCAATTATTTTTGGTATTGTCTTGATTTTCTGGGGACAAACCCGAACCCTAGGGTCAATTACTGAAGTACTCAAGCCAGGAAAAGACGCAGAACTGATTGATGTGCTGATGGCGCATCGGAAACTGTATCGAGGGCCAAAAATCGTTGTGGTGGGGGGCGGTACAGGTCTTTCAACCTTACTGAGAGGGCTGAAGGTATACAGCGCTAATATCACAGCCATTGTCACGGTGGCGGATGATGGGGGTTCTAGTGGACGGTTGCGCCGGGAAATTGGCGTCTTGCCACCAGGGGATATCCGCAACTGTTTGGCAGCATTAGCCGACCAGGAAAAGCTGATGACGGAACTATTTCAGTACCGTTTCCGGGCAGGAGATGGGCTGGTGGGTCATAGCTTTGGTAACTTGTTCCTGACGGCGATGAGTGAAATCACGGGGGATTTAGAACGGGCGATCGCGGCAAGTTCTGAAGTGTTGGCGGTGCGAGGACGAGTATTACCTGCAACGTTGAGCGATGTTTGTCTCTGGGCAGAATTAACGGATGGACGACAAATTCAAGGCGAGTCTAACATTACCGCCGCTCTGGGAAAAATCAAAAAAATTGGTTGCATTCCCGAAAACCCTCCCGCCTTACCCGCCGCGCTCAAGGCAATTAAAGAAGCTGACTACATTATTATTGGGCCTGGTAGTCTGTATACCAGCATTATTCCCAATCTCCTAGTCCCAGAAATTGCCAAGGCGATCGCCGCGAGGGCCGTACCCCGCATCTACGTATGCAATATCATGACTCAGGTAGGGGAAACTCAGGGCTATACTGTCTCAGACCACATCCGTGCTATTGATGAGGCATGTGGACAAAAGCTATTTAACGCCGTACTCGTCCATCGGCGATCGCCATCGGCTCTGGCTTTAATTAAATACGCCCAAGAAAACTCCCACCCGGTTTTCCTCGATCGAGACGAAGTTGCAGCCCTAGGGCGGCGCGTCGTTCTGACCAATGTCATGGATGAGGATGAGCAAACTAATCTGGTGCGGCACAATCCCGAACGGTTAGCACGGGTGCTATTGCGCTGGTATAGTCGTGCCGAGACCGAGAAATTGGAGTTGAATCACCGATTATTAAAATTGCCTAGCTGAGGGAGTAATCGGGAGTCAGGGAGGGTACTTACCCCACAAGAGAGATGGTAGAAGAGTCGTTGACAGTTGCACTACATGATGCCGCCGCCACCCATAAACTGGGTGTGGTGCTAGGACAATCTCTGGCTGCTGGTAGCGTAATTTTACTAGCAGGGGATTTAGGGGCGGGTAAGACAACCCTGGTTCAAGGTATTGGAGAAGGGCTAGGGATTACTGAGGCGATCGCTAGTCCCACCTTTACCCTAATTAACGAATATACCGAAGGACAGCTACCCCTCTATCACCTGGATTTGTACCGCTTACAACCTCCAGATGTTTCCGCTTTGTATTTAGAACAGTACTGGGATGGGATTGAAGTAGAACCAGGAATTATGGCAATAGAGTGGGCAGAACGGATGCCAGACTTACCAGAAACTTATCTCAGCATCCAACTGCATTACTCCGCTGATGGCGGACGACAGGCGCAATTAACCGCCGTTGGGGAATTTGAACTCAGTGCCCTATCCCTGTATAAAGACTAGAAGGTATGGGGTGCGCGATCGGTGGCAATAAAGTCAATGACACCATCGAGTAGCGCTTGCCAAAGGACTTCATTAGACCTCTTGCAAAAATGTACCAGACCCCTCCCCAACCCTCCCCTTAGTAAGGGGAGGGGGCAAGATTTCAAGTCTCCCCCCTTACTAAGGGGGGATTAAGGGGGGTCTATTCGACTTATGCAAGAGGTCTATTGTCGTGAGGCGATCGCCAAGGCGGATTCATTTGCGCCAACGTCCCAATCTTTTCGTAAGCACTAGTATTCAATAACATCATCAAGTGCCGCTTGAGTGGTAGTCAGGGGGCGAGTGTTGGGCATTTCCAAAAACGAAGTCACGCCACCCTTAGCACAGGCACAACTAGCCGTGAATAAGTCTTCCTTATGTTCTAGCCCTGGCTCTCGGAAGTGAACTTGTGGGTCAATTACCCCTGGCAACAAAGTTAAACCCTAAGCGTCTATTTCCTTAGTGTTGCTAATGTCAGGCCGTGTAGCTGCCACTTGGATAATTTCACGTCCTGCGGTCTGCACATCTCCTACAAAAATTCACCCGTCGGTAAGAGAATGCGAATTGCGGATTAACAGGCAAGGTTGGGAGGACATAATTAAGATAGATACTAAACTTCAACGCTGCTGTCTATGTATATTTAAGTTTGTACAGTTAAATGTAGACATGATTTTGTTTCCGTTAACGGAATCGCTTCATTACTGACATCGCCCTTCTCGCAATATCCTGACTCTACGGTGATTGAACGCCTATGACTCGCGTGCAGAAACAAGATCCTGAGAAACAGCCCCTCCAATCGGTTGAAAATCCTTGGGTAGAACTACTCAAAACCTTAACCTTGAGTGGCATTCTCGCCTTTGGTATTCGCAGCTTTGTTGCCGAAGCGCGTTACATTCCCTCAGGGTCGATGTTACCAACACTACAGATCAATGACCGCCTGATTATCGAAAAGGTGAGCTACAACTTTCGGAGTCCAGAGCGGGGTGACATTGTTGTATTTTCACCCACGGATACTCTCAAGCAGCAAAATTTTAAAGATGCTTTTATCAAACGGGTGATTGGTCTACCGGGAGAAAAGGTAGAGGTAAAAGGGGGACGGGTGTATGTCAACGATCAACCTCTGCGAGAGAACTATATTGAGGAGCGACCTGAGTACAACTATGGGCCTGTGACAGTAACGGCAGACCAATATCTGGTACTAGGAGACAATCGCAATAACAGTTACGACTCTCACTACTGGGGTTTTGTCCCCCGCGATAGAATTATTGGTCGGGCGGCTGTGCGCTTTTGGCCTCTCAATCGGGTTGGTGACATCGATCCTCAGCCAGTGTATCAAGTAGAGCAATCGGCACTAATGCAGATCCGGTAGTTAGGTAAACGGTTCCTTTGATATTACCGTTCACACCAAGTTTTCAAGACGCGCCCTGTCAATTGTTTTCCTAGCCAAGGGGTGTTGACAGAGAGAGAATTGAGGCTTTGTCGGTCTACTCTCCAGGTGGCTTGGGGGTCGAAGAGTGTTAATTCCGCAGGTTCACCAGGAGCGATCGCTCCCGGTTTAGTCTGCAAACACTGGGCAGGGTTAGTACTTAAGCATCGCCATAATGTCACCGCAGACCATTTGCCTGGGGTGACTAAGTTCTCCCACAGCAACGGTAAGGCTAACTCTAAGCCAATGACGCCGGGGGGTGCTTCGGCAAAGGCAACCGTTTTTTCTTCGTAGGTGTAGGGAGTGTGGTCGATAGCGATCGCCTCAATGACTCCCGACTTTACTGCCTCCAGTAGTGCCTGCTGGTCTCTGGGAGTGCCCAGAGGGGGCTCTAGGCGTAAGTTGGGTTCATAACTCCCTACAGCTTCTGTATTGAGCAGCAGGTGCATCCAGGTCGTGCTTGCCGTTATCGGTAAGCCCCGCGCCTTGGCATCTTGAAGTAATTCCACACCGCGACGGGTGGAAACACGCATGATGTGTACGGGAGTGGCGATCGCTTCTACCACTTCCAGCAGGGCAGCTAAAGCCGCCGATTCAGCAATGGCGGGATTTCCTGGTAGCCCAAAGCGGAGCGATGCAGAACCTTCTCGCATCACCCCATTGCCCTGTAGCTGCTGGCTGCAAGCCCACAAAGCGACAGGCTGATTGAGAGGACGCAAATACTCCAACACCCGACGCAGCATCCCTAAATTGGACAAAGGACGCCCATCAGCAAAGCCAACGACTCCGGCGGCGGCTAACTCCGCCAGTTCCGTCATCTGTTGTCCAGCAATATCCTGGGTGATGGCACCCCAGAAATGAAAGAGCAGAGGTGCAGCGGGGCGGGGGGGTAGGGAGGCTGTTTTTCCATTTATCCCCAGCAACTTCTGACGTAGCATCGCCAATCCCCCTGGATTATCGATGGGCGGCATTGTATCCGGGAGCAGGGCGAGGCGTGTAAAACCGCCTGCTGCTGCTGATGAGGTGAGAGAATCCAAAGTTTCTCGTTCTTCAAAGCCGGGTTCTCCAGAGTGACTGTAGAGGTCTACCAATCCTGGGCCCAAAATTAGCCCCTGGCAATCCCGCACCGTCGTCTCAGCCGGAACATCAGCCATCTCTGTCTCAACCGCTTTGATTACACCATCAGCGATCAGAACATCAGCAAGGCGATCGCTGTCAGAAACAGGATCTAGTACCCGAACTTGTCGCAGCAATTCGCTGTTAGTCATTTGTCATTAGTCATGCTGATTAGTTTTTCTCTCCTCGCCCAATTTCTACAACGCCCCAGCCGCCGTTTTATCGAGGACACTTCCCGATAGATGGGTGGTGATGTTCATCGCTTGGAGTACGGGTATCCCTTCTCGTCCTTGGGGATAGTCAATCACGGTGACTGCGCCGTTACCTTGTTTGATTGCCCAGATATCAGCCGGGGTGAGTCCTAGTAAGTAGCAGAGAATGACTTTGTTGATCGCATCGTGAGCCACGACTAAACCTGTGGGGAATTGAGATTGAGTCGCCTTTTCTGCGGCATTTGTGAGGATGTCATGCCAAGCGGCGATCGCTCTATCCCAAACTTGCTGCAAATTTTCCCCTTCTGGCATCTGCACAGTTTCGGGAGCCACTTGCCACTGATGGAGTAAGTCTGGGTACACGTCTCTAATTTCTGACTCCAGTTTTCCTTCCCACAGTCCGTGACTAATTTCACTTAATTCAGCGTGCAGTTGCAGCGAGACACCCGGATGAGACTGCAAAATAATTTCCGCCGTCTCTTTGGGACGCTGCATCGGGCTACTCACGGCAAAATCAATCGTGACATCTTTGAGGAATTCTGCCACTTTCGCCCCTTGCTTACGACCATTGTCATTGAGAGGGACATCAATTTGTCCTTGGAAGCGAGAGGCGCGGTTCCAATCGGTTTCGCCATGGCGTACCAACAGCAAACGGAATCCAGGGGCTGTTGTTTTTTGATGGCTTTCCACGCGCGGTGCGGGCAAAGAGACTCCTAAGTGGGCTGTTTGATTTAGGGACTCTAACTGCACCTGTTCGCCCCATCCTCCAAAGAAGTTGAGGACATTGATACCACAGTTAGATTGCTGAATCGAGTGGTAACGGGCGGGAGAGATTCCCAAAGCAGTGCTGATGATGGCACGGTTGATGCCGTTATGGGCAACGATGAGAATCGTTTGTCCCTGATGGCGGGAGAGAATATCTTGCCAGAACTGCTTGGCTTGTTCATATAGTGCCAGCACAGGGAAATGGTCTTTTGAAGAGCCATCAGCCGAGGGAATAACCATCCGAAATTCATCCGGGTGTTCTTTCCAGCAGCGATAGTCATCAGCAAATTTCTGCTGCACCTCCTGCTTTTGGAGCTTTTCCCAAAGTGGCAAATCCACTTCCATCAGTTGATCTGCCACTTGGAGCTTGGGGGGAGAGGCTAAACAAGATAGGATGATTTCTGCTGTCTGAAGCGCTCGTTGCAGAGGACTGCTGTAGAAGGCATCAAAGGTGAGGCTACTCAATGCAGCACCGACTTGGCGGGCATCAGCCTGACCTTTTTCTGTTATGACCGACTCATCGCAGCGGCCTTGAATTCTCCGCTCGGTGTTGTAGCTGCTTTGTCCATGACGCACGATAATGACGCGAGTAGCCAATCTTCTATTCCTCCCATCGTTAGTAAACTAACAGTCTCTTGCACTTTTAAGACAAGTGGCAGCATCGAACACCACAAAAGTCAGGGTTATTGTAACTCGCAAGCGGACATCAACCGGGTCGTGGTTTGGTTAAATCGTGCTTGTTGGCAATTTACCGATTTTTGTCATGAGGGGGATGAGTAGTAACGGAAGTTGTAAACAGGATTGGAGAGGAATACAGCACCTAGGGTGTGATTTTTCTGGCGTTGCAGTCTTTTTAAGGGGATTTCATGAGCATTAAGACCATTAAGCGATTGGTTTTGGTTTTGCTGACCGTTGTGGCGATCGCCCAAGTTGGGCTGTCTCTTGTAGAAAGTTGGGGACAGCCTCAAATTCAGAGCCGCTTGCAACTCTACCAAACTAATCTCATCCTGCACGCAGCAGAGTTACAGGATGACAAGCCACCTAATGGCTCAGGCGCAGACATCGCCAACGCTCGTACCGCATTACTGGGACAAAACCCCTTTGAAACAGCTCAAAAGCAATATCAGGATGCTCGTGAAGAAGCGCAAACCAACCTGAAAACGATCCAGGCAAAACTTGCGCCGTCTGTAGCCCCCGCCTCAACAGATACCTCCGACTCGCAGAGCCAGTATCCTCCCGTGTCTGAAGCTTCGGCGCAGCAGCCACAAAGGCAACAATCCGCCTCTCAGGTGGGAAAGTTGTTAGCTGAGTTGGATGTGCGGATTGGTATTCTACAAGCCCAGCAAGGGAAAACCACAGAAGCGATCAACACCTGGACTCAGTTTATCGAGCAGGCTGAAACTCAGGAGTCTGAGACAGCCTTGACAAAGACAGCCGCAGTATTAATCGGATTGTGGAGCGAACCGTCGCGTCTGCTTCCCGATGCTGAGTCCCAGATTCAACAGAACTTAGATAGTTGGTTTCGCTATCGGGCATTAACAAAACTGTATAAGTTGCAGCAGCGTCAAGAGGCATTGTCAGCGCTGCAAGCCCAAGAACAAGAAGTTGCGGAAAAAGCCGCTGTTAAGTTAGCGATTGTGGGCGGTATTCCGGCGATTGGGGGAGTGCTGGGGGTAGGAACATTGGTCTTTTTGGCGGCGCAACTGTTGCTGCAAGGGAAACAATCGCTTTTATCTAACAACAGCGAACTTACCTGGACAACCCCTTGGGATTGGGAGACGATTTGGCAGGTTCTCATCTTTGGCTTTTTCTTTATCGGGCAGATATTACTGCCGTTGATATTTGGATTGGTATTCAATTCATTAGGCTCTAATCCGGCTACTTTTGGCGTGCGGATGAAAGCCATTTATGTGATGCTCAGTTACCTGCTACTCGCCGGGGGCGGCTTACTGGTGCTGTACATCTCTGTGAAGCCGTATTTCCCCCTACCCGAAGGTTGGTTTCGGTTTCAGTGGCGAGGTGGATGGATTTTATGGGGAGTTGGCGGTTACTTCGCTGCCCTACCGTTGGTGGTGCTGGTATCGCTGATTAATCAACAAATCTGGAAGGGACAAGGTGGTAGCAATCCGATTTTGCCCTTGGCGTTAGAGGGACGAGATAGCGTTGCCTTGTCGATCTTTTTCTTAACCGCATCAGTGGCGGCACCTGCCTTTGAGGAAATTATTTTTCGCGGATTTTTATTACCCTCACTGACGCGATATATGCCAATTTGGGGGGCAATTGTCGCCAGTAGTTTTTTGTTTGCGATCGCTCACCTAAGTCTTTCGGAAGTTTTACCCTTAGCGACCTTAGGAATGATTTTGGCAGTGGTATATACGCGATCGCGTAATCTGTTTGCCCCAATGCTGCTCCATAGTCTCTGGAATGCGGGGACACTCCTGAGCCTTTATGCCTTAGGTAGCGGCGTCAACTAATCTTGAGTCCTGAGTCGGAAAGAAAGTATGAAGGGTGAAGGGTGAAGTATGAAGGGTGAAGTATGAAGGGTGAAGTATGAAGGGTGAAGTATGAAGGGTGAAAGAGGTTATTGGTTCTCCTCTGCTCCTCTGCTCCTCTGCTCCTCTGCTCCTCTGCTCCCCCGCTCCTCTGCTCCCCCGCTCCCCCGCTCCCCCGCTCCCCATTCCCTCATCTCCCTCTGAGGTGCAAAGAAGTCATTTGCTGACCAATGATATACATAGAGACAGAGCTGGCAGCAGAGGTTTAGAGAGTCTTGCCCTCCAACGCGCTCTCGACTTGCCACCTCAGAGAATTTTTCGCAGGAATCACACCTCTTATGGATCAATCTTCATTGCTAGACCCTTCCTCGCCGAGTCCTGTCCGGGATGCCTCGGTAGAAACCCTTGCCCTGGATGTCACAGGCATGAAGTGTGCCGGGTGTGTCAGTGTTGTCGAACGACAATTGGGTAAGCATCCCGGTGTTGTGAATGCGCGGGTCAATCTGGTGACAGAGGTGGCAGTTGTTGAGTATGAAGCGGGTGTAGTCGATCCCAATGCTCTGGCCCAACAGCTTACTCAAAGCGGATTTCCGTCCCAACTCCGTTATCCTCAAGGACACAAAGCTACCGGGGAAGAGGGCGCATCTGTTCCCAGCTTAGCCGAGCGGCGTCAGCAGGAAAACCGCGACCAAATCCGACGATTGAGCGTTGCGGGCATTTTGATCGCCCTCTCGATCATCGGTCACATTGGACACTGGTTCGGCGCACCGATGCTGCCCGTGTTGAGCAACATTTGGTTTCACTGGGGACTAGCAACCCTGGCTTTAGTTGGCCCCGCCCGTAGCATTATCATCAATGGCGCACAAGGGTTGTGGCATCGAGCGCCCAACATGAACAGCTTAGTCGGGCTAGGAGCGCTGACTGCCTACAGTACAAGCTGTGTAGCGTTACTATTTCCCCAACTCGGTTGGGAGTGCTTCTTTGAGGAACCCGTCATGCTGCTGGGCTTTATCTTACTGGGGCGTACCTTGGAGCAACGAGCGCGAGGACGAGCATCAGCGGCGTTTGAGTCCTTACTAGCTCTCCAGCCCCAGATTGCCCACTTAATTGGTGCCGCCGATGCGGAGCAAGCGGGAATTGAGATTCCCGTTGAGCAAGTGCGAGTTGGGGAGTGGCTGCGGGTGCTTCCGGGTGAAAAAATCCCGGTGGATGGAGAAGTGGTGGCTGGGGAAACCTTGGTTGACGAGTCGATGCTGACGGGGGAACCTGTCCCTGTTGCTAAACGACCGGGAGACGCCGTTGCGGCTGGTACGACTAATCAATCGGGAGCGGTAGCAATTAAAGCGACCCGCACGGGTGAAAACACGACCTTAGCGCAGATTGTGACGTTGGTGGAGGAGGCGCAAACTCGTAAGGCACCTGTACAGAAATTGGTAGATACGGTTGCGGGTTACTTTACCTACGGAGTTTTGGGCGTTGCGACGTTGACGTTCCTCTTTTGGTATTTTGCGGGAACTGAGATTTGGCCAGAAGTGCTGGATTTGGGCAGTTTTATGCCCACAATGGCTGACTCAATGCCACAGATGGGTGCTGAGGCTTACCGGATGACACCGTTGCTGTTGAGTTTAAAGTTAGCGATCGCGGTTTTAGTAATTGCCTGCCCCTGCGCCCTGGGTTTAGCGACGCCGACTGCGATTTTAGTCGGTACTAGTCTGGGTGCCGAACGAGGGCTGTTAATTAAAGGAGGCGATGTCCTCGAACAAGTCCATCAAACTCAAACCATCGTTTTTGATAAAACAGGCACCCTCACCAGCGGTAATCCCACCGTGACGGACTGCTTAGGAATGGTTGATCATTTAGACGCCACAAAGCTCCTGCAACTGGCTGCCACGGCTGAAAGCGGCACCAATCACCCCTTGGGGACGGCAATTGAACAAGCCGCACGACAGCAAGCACTTCCCCGACTAGCCGCAGAGAATTTTTACACGGAAGCTGGGTTGGGAATTTCCGCACGGGTGGAAGGTCAGTCGGTGTTGTTGGGGAATGCGGACTGGTTGCAGCAGCAAGGAGTAACGATCAGCCCTCAGGCGCAAGGGAAAGTTGCCGCCTTAGCAGAGGAGGGGAAAACAGTAGTCTATGTGGCGGTAGATGGCTGGCTGGCAGGACTAATTGCGGTGACGGATATCGTCAGAAGTGATGCCCAAGAAACTGTTGCTAGCCTGCAAGCGCTGGGATTTCGGGTGATGATGCTGACTGGCGATCGCCTAGAGGCAGCGCAGGCGATCGCTCTACAAGTCGGCATTGCAGCGGCAGATATCATTGCTGAGGTTCGTCCCGATGGCAAAGTAGACGCGATCGCTAAACTGCAAGCGGCAGGACAGCGGGTTGTCATGGTAGGAGATGGCATTAATGATGCCCCAGCGTTAGCCCAAGCAGATGTCGGAATTTCTCTCCATGCTGGCACTGATGTCGCCAGAGAAACCGCCGGAATTATTCTGATGCGGGTGACGGCTGGGCGCTCTGAAGATGTGCGCTTGTTGGATGTTGTCGAAGCAATCCGCCTCTCTCGTGCCACCTTCAACAAAATTCGCCAAAATCTCTTCTGGGCATTTGCCTACAATGTCCTAGGAATTCCCGCCGCCGCCGGAGTGCTACTACCTAGCTTGGGGATTATTCTTAACCCTGCTGCCGCTGGGGCTTTGATGGCATTTAGTTCTGTTAGTGTGGTGACCAACTCTTTGTTACTACGTCGCACCTTCAAATCCCGAAATTGAGCGGCAGAAGCGATGAATTAGGAGAATTTCTAAAATTGACAAATATTGCACACTCTACAGAGGGGTAATAGGTTGTGCCAAAATAAAACTTGTTGCAACGAAAACAATTCAGGGTAGCAGAATCAGCGCGGATAGACCGCTATTTTTCCTGTGATACGTTACAGAAAATCAGGCTCAAAATGTTCCTTCCTACTGTCTTCAGAAATGCCGACTATTATTGATTCAATGAGTGCCCAATTGCTACAGGACAATTGGGGAACTAGGACACTCATTGAGACAAATCAGTAGAAAAGGTGCCACGGTGAGTAAACTAAGAGCTTTTTCTAACCCTACCTCACTCCCTATTCGGATTTTTCAATGTCAGCACAACAAAATTACCAACACTTATTAATTCTTGAAGACGATAAGGGGCGTAAAGAATTTCCCTTAGAGGACTCTCTCTATTCCATTGGTAGAGACCAAAAGTGCGATATCCGTCTGTGTTCCCAGTTCGTCTCGCGCCGACATGCTACGTTGATGCGGCGAGTCCGTGAGGACGGTACGCACTACTACCGGATTGTTGATGGCAATCTCAAAGGCAAAAGTAGTGCTAACGGCTTATTGATTAATGGTCGCAAGCTTCACTCTCAACAGGCTCACGACTTGGAGGATAAGGATGAAATTGTCTTTGGTCCCCAAGTCAGCGCCGTCTATTACTTATTGAAGCGGGAAACTGTTCCGACTGGCCCACCTGATGAATTCGATATCACCCTAATTAGCCCCGGTATGATTGACGATCCAGACGAGTTTAGCTCTTGGCATTAAAGGGACAAACAGGATTTTCAGTTCCTTGTCCGTTACCCAGCCACACTTTCTAGCAGTTGCCAATGACGATTTTCGGCGATCGCTTCATGTACCAGTTGAAACATCTGGTGACAGTGATTGTCTATCTGCAATGGCAACTCTTCGTTTTTAATGACAAAATTCATCCGCACTTCCTGCTCAGTTGCGGTTGAACGGTCGATTAGAACTTCCACCGTCACCAACTTGGCAAAGGCAACCTGTCCAGGAATTTCCCGCGCCATTAAATAGTCGTTGGTATCGTAGATGATATCAAAATTACATGATTGCAACACTTCAATGAGAGTTTCTTGAAGGTGATCGAGAGAAACTGCGAGCGTGAAAGAACAAGTGTAGCGAGCCATAAACAACTCCGGGTGTCAAACGCCTTCCTCAATGACCCTCCTATCATATCGAACCTCTGGTGAGGGACATGGCAGGGAGAGTAGAGAACAGACAGAAGCTAAGTGCTATTAGCTTCTAGCATATTAATGGTTGATCAGGATATAGGGGACACTCCCTGGCAATTTTCTACGGAACTGCTGTACCTAAAGCTCTAGAGGAGCAGGGGAGGGGGTTCTGTCGCTTTTTTTCGG
Source organism: Kastovskya adunca ATA6-11-RM4 (assembly GCA_019359445.1). GTDB lineage: Bacteria > Cyanobacteriota > Cyanobacteriia > Cyanobacteriales > Coleofasciculaceae > Kastovskya > Kastovskya adunca. Next base: position 148,790 of record JAHHHJ010000015.1, read on the forward strand.
TTTTGAGCCAGGAGAATTAACCAAGCGGATTTGATAGTAAGATGGAGCGTCTCTACAAATGTTAACAAAGCAGGACGGGGGAAATGCAAGGGCGACTGATTGTATTTGAGGGCGTCGAGGGGAGTGGCAAAACAACTCAACTAGGCGCGATCGCCAGTTGGCTAAAGAATAAAGTTTCTCCTGTACCCGTTGTGGTGACGCAGGAACCTGGAGGTACAGAGTTAGGTAGTGCGCTGCGTCAACTGTTGCTCCAAAAACAAACCTTCCCGCTCCACGATCGAGCCGAATTATTTTTATTCGCGGCGGATCGCGTTCAACATGTAGAGGAAGTCCTCAAGCCTCAACTAGAGCAGGGGTCGATTATTTTATGCGATCGCTACGTCGAATCTACTATTGCTTACCAGGGTTACGGAAGAGGCTTGAGCCTGGATCTAATTCATCAGCTTAATCAGTTAGCAACAGTTGGGTTGACAAGCGACCTGACTCTCTGGCTGGATGTCGAGATCAAAATTGGGTTAACAAGGGCAAAAAATAGAGGCGTTGCTGACCGCTTGGAACAAGCCGCCCTCACCTTCCACTCGTCAGTGCAGCAAGGTTATCGAGAACTCGCCCAAGCCCACCCGGAAAGGATTGTCCCCATTGATGCCAGTGGCAGCCAGGAAGCCGTAACTGCCCGGATTCAGGAAGTTTTGGAGCAAAAACTGACCGAGTGGTATGGCTAGGGAGCATTTGAGAGGGGAGAGCTGATTGATGAATGGGTTTGAGGGATTGATTGGGCAATCACAGGCGATCGCGTTACTACAAGGAGCCGTAGCCGCAAATCGCCTTGCTCCAGCTTATCTGTTTGCTGGCCCTCCGGGTGTGGGGCGGAGTCTGGCGGCGCAGGCGTTTGTGGAACTGCTGTTTTGTACCGGGGTGAGCGCCGATAAGCAGAAATTAATTCACAAGCGCTTGCGGCAGGGAAATCACCCGGATGTGTTGTGGGTGGAACCTACCTATCTGCACAACGGGGTACGCTTATCAGCGAGGGAAGCGGCAGAAAAAAACCTCAAGCGCAAGGCACCTCCCCAAATTCGCTTAGAACAAATTCGGGAAATTGCTCAGTTTCTCGGTCGTTCGGCATTAACAGCCCCTCGTAAAATTGTCGCCATCGACCAAGCCGAGATGATGGCAGAGGCGGCGGCAAATGGTTTGCTGAAAACCTTAGAAGAACCGGGTAAGGCGACGATTATTTTGATTGCCCCCGGTGCCGATGCCTTGTTACCAACCCTGGTATCTCGTTGTCAGCGGATTCCCTTTTCCCGCTTGGCGCTGGAGGATATGGAGCAAGTGCTGAGAAAAACCGGACAAGAGGAGATTTTGCAGGAACGAGCTGTGTTAGAGATTGCCCAAGGCAGTCCGGGAGAAGCGATCGCGGCTTGGCAACAACTCCAAGTTATTTCCCCCGATCTTCTCAAGCGCTGCACCCAGTTTCCCAAAACCCCTCGCATCGCCCTAGAACTTGCCCGTGATATTGACTCATCCCTCGATACAGAAGCTCAGTTGTGGTTGGTAACCTATCTCCAGCACAGCTACTGGCGGACGCGATCGCACCCGGCGCTCGTGACAAAGCTAGAGCAAGCGAGAAAATCTCTTCTCAGTTATGCTCAGCCGCGCCTGGTGTGGGAAGTAACCTTGCTGGAATTATCTCAATTTGCGGTTTGATAAAAGCTGAATGCTTTCCCTCAGGACTGATGAAAAATTAAAAAAAACTTCTGAAGTAAGATCAAGCCATTGAGGTCTTCAAAAAATAGTTTTAAGGTTCAAAATCATCTATTTATCCCCATTTTTGGCAGAAAAATATGGCATTTAGTCAAACTGTTCGTGCGGTTGGCGTCTTTTCAACGCGCCAAGATACAGAAGACGCACTGAATAAATTAAAAAACTCAGGTTTTCCCATGCATCAAGTTTCTGCGATCGCGCAAAACCTTGAAGGAGACAATGAAATTGCCGGAGTAGAGGTAACAAGCCAAGATAACAAGGCAACGGGGAAAGGCGCTGTTGTTGGTACGGCGGCGGGTGGTATGACAGGAGGGCTGATCGGCATTATCGGCGCTTTGATGACCCTTACTGTGCCGGGAGTTGGCCCGGTTGTGGCAGGTGGTGCGATCGCCTCTATCTTGGGGGACGCTTTGATTGGCGGTGCCGTTGGTGCAACGACGGGTGGAATAGTCGGTGCCTTTACAGGGCTAGGCATTCCAGAAGAGCAATCTCGAATTTACAACGAGCGACTGCTCAAAGGTAATCATTTAGTGATTATTGAAGGTACGCTGGCAGAAATTGACCGCGCTACTGCCATTTTCAGTCAGCAAAATCTTTTGGAGTGGGAGGTCTATCAATCCTGAATTTCCCTCAAAGCGGTGACGAGTTGCTGAAGCTGACTCGGCTCGTGAGTTGCCATCAAAGTCATCCGAATGCGGCTGGTAGGGACTGTAGGAGGGCGGATAGCGGGGGCAAAAATGCCTGCGGTTTTGAGGTATTGTCCGGCTTTGAGAGCTGTAGCGGGACTGTTGAGTTGCAGGCAAAGAATGGGTGAGTTTGAGGGCAAAAGTTTAAGCTCAGGGAGTTGCTGGGCAATTAACTGCTTGAGGGTATGCGTATTGTGCCAAAGCTGAGCACGGCGTTCCGGTTCTTGTTGGATAACTTTGATCGCCGCTAAGGCAGCAGCCGTATCTGCGGGTGTTAGTCCCGTAGTGTAAATCCAGCTAGGGGAACGATTGCGGAGGAAATCGATCAGGGAGGCAGAACCGGCAACATAGCCACCTAAACTCCCTAAGGCTTTGCTCAGGGTGCCAACTTGAATTAAAGGTTGCCCGGTGCAGCCAAAGTGTTCTACACAACCTGCACCCTGATGACCAAGAACACCAGTGGCATGAGCTTCATCGACTAGTACCATGCAATCGTAGGCTTGGGCGAGTTCCAATAGTTGGAGTAAGGGGCATAAGTCGCCATCCATACTAAAGACGCTATCGGTGATGATCAGGCAGCGGCGATAGTGCTGTCGGTGCTGATGGAGCTGGGTTTGCAGGTGTTCAATATCGCAGTGGCGATACTCTACAACCATTGCACCACTGAGGACTGCACCGTTTTTGAGGCTGGAGTGATTGTACTGGTCGGAAAGTATGAAATCGCGTTTGCCGACAACCGCCGCGATCGCCCCTAAATTTGCCAGGTATCCTGAACTAAATACCAGAGCGTCTTCCGTTTGTTTGAGAGCCGCGATCGCTGTTTCCAATTCCCGATGTAGTTCTCGATGTCCGCTGACTAATCGCGAACCTGTGCTACCTGTGCCATATACCTGCGTCGCCTCAACGGCTGCTGCGATCAAACGTTCGTCGCCCGCTAGCCCTAGGTAGTCATTACTGGCGAAATTCAGTAGCGATCGCCCCTCCATCTGCACAACCGCTCCAGAACGCCCCTGAATCGCCTGCACCGAACGGTACCAATCAGCCCGATGAATTACCCTGAGAGATTCTTCTAGCCACGCGTAGGGATTAGCCGTCACTCTGCTGTTGTACCTGTTTGCTTCAAATAGCTCAACAACCAATTGGCAGCGGTGGCTCGTCGCGTCTGTCGGGGCCCAAATTCACCAATTTTGTAACCTTTAAAGCCTAGCTGTTCTTTTAGGAGCTGTTTATTTTCTGCTGGTATCGAGCGCGTCAGCTTCACTGTGGCAGGACGGTTTTCAATAAAATCTGGAGGCTCAGGATAATCCTCTTTCCACTGAGCATCCGCATTACTAGCATCCCAACGATCAGTCGCCGCATCATAGCGGTATCCCAAGCCTTGCCACACCAGTTGGTTGACTGTCCCATCCTCAATTTCATCTTTGAGAATTGCCCAAATCGTATCGGTAGTTAGCGGTGGTAAGTTAGACATAAGCTGTGTATAACGTTTATTTTATAAAGAGCAAAACAGACATACAGTTTTTGGGATCTCAACAGCAAGGGAATGGAGAGCCGGGAGCCTCACAGGTGTAGGTTTTTTACAAAAGAGAGAAGGGCAAAAGTGGAGGAGGGAAAATAGGTTTAGTGTAACGCCGAAAAAATCAGGTCAGAAAATGTGGAAAAACCAATACCTGAAACAATGGTC
>JAHHHJ010000016.1 GCA_019359445.1 Kastovskya adunca ATA6-11-RM4
GCCGCTCCCCTCCCCACCAGTCAAGTGCGGCGGGATAGCAACCTTGACCCAGCACGACAGCAGCTTGCCAATACACTGGTGAATTTGCAAACCCAACAGGAAACACTGCAACAGCAATTAGTTTCCACCATTAGAGATGAGCAGGAACTGCGACAGGCTTACACGCAAGTCCCCAATAAGCAGCTAGAGCAAGCCCGACGACAGCAGCAGGTACTGCTCAAACAAGAGCTGTTCAACAAAATGCAAGCGGCATTGGCAGATGCTCAAGCGGCGGAAGCTGAAACAGTAAGTAGTCTTAACATCGCTCAAGGGCCGCAAGTGCAGGTTGATGGTAGTACCGCGACGAGTGCACCAGCCACTATCGGTGTGGGGATATTTGTCGGATTGCTTGTGGCGGGCGGTTTGATTTTCGTCTTAGCGTCGTTGGATAATACCTACTACACGCCAGAAGAAGTACGGGCAGCCTTGGTGCAACGAGAAGTGCCGCTCTTGGGTGAGTTGCCCTACATTGTGCTATTTACTCCGACACACAGCAACATCCCGGTTTTGTTGAGGTCAGATTCTCCCTATCAGGAATTTTATGAGCGCTTCCGCAGCAATCTCCGGCGAGCGGAAAATAAAGCCTTGAAGGTGGTGTTGTTGACCAGTACCGTCGCTGAGGAAGGGAAGTCGTTGAGTGCGTATAATTTGGCGATCGCTTCTGCCCAAGCCGGAAAGCGGACGCTGTTAGTGGAAGCGGATTTGCGATCGGCATCCCTTGCCAAATCCCTGGGAGTTTCCCCCGATCCCGCTGCAGCGGTAGAACCGCTACGCTACTACAACTCCAAGAGCGAGTGCATCCGCTTAGTTCCTGATATCGAAAACTTATACATTGTCCCCAGTCCCGGCCCTCAGCGACAAGCCGCTGCAATTATTGAGTCTAGCGAACTCCAACAACTGCTCGAAGATGTTCGCGGTCGGTTTGACTTAGTTGTCGTCGATACTCCTGCTCTCTCCCGTTGCAACGACGCCTTGTTACTGCAACCGTTTACCGATGGCATTGTGCTGGTAACGCGACCAGGCTACACCCAAGAAACAATGCTGGCTGAGGCAGTGGACGAGCTGGTAGACGCTGAACTGCCCATGATTGGAGCCATTATCAACGGCGTTGACAAGCCCGTTGCCCTTCCCAATGTGGTAGAGGAAGAGGAAGAAGACACCTTGCTAGAGGAAGAAGACGAGGATTTCTCAGAAGACCTTCCCGAGCCGGGAAATGTCCCAACTGGAGCCTCACGCTTTTAGTTTGGTGCTGGTCAGTAGTTGAGAACTACCGACTAGCAACTGCTAAATACTTGCCCGCGATCGCTTAATAAGATTTAGACGATTCATAAGCTTCGGCAGGGGCGGGTTCCGTGGTGTAGGCGGGGGGCTTAGAGTCAGGGGAGAATAACCCCAGTAAAGGCCCTAGGATCGCTCCGAAGATAAAGCCGCCAGCGTGCGCCCAGTAGGCAACGCCGCCACTCTCCATGCCGACATTGGCGGGAGCTTCTAACATTGCCAAACCATTTAAGGCTTGTTGCAAAAACCAAAAACCGAGGAAAAAGACAGCCGGAACTTTAAAAGTGGGGAAAAAGAAACCTAATGGAACTAAAGTAACCACCTTGGCATTGGGAAACTTGAGAATATAGGCTCCCATAACGCCAGCGATCGCGCCACTCGCTCCCAAAGAAGGAATTCCCGACTGCGCTGAGAAAAACCACTGGGTCAACGCTGCCAAAGCACCGCACGCCAAGTAAAACAACAAAAACTTAATGCTGCCGAGTTCTTCTTCAATGTTGTTGCCAAAAATCCAGAGAAACCACATGTTAAAAGCCACATGGGCAAATCCAGCATGAAGAAACTGGGACGTAAACAGCGTTAGTACTTCTGGGACTGGCTGGTTGACGGCAATGCCATGAAAACTTGTAGTCAGTTCCCCAGGAACGACAGCAAATAGATGAAAAAAACCATCTAATGCTGGGGCAGGCAAGGATAACTCGTAGAAAAAAATTAAAATATTCGCAATTATCAGCGAATAAGTAACATAGGGAGTGATTTTGACAGGATTTAGATCGCGTAAAGGAACCACAGGTATTTTTTCCTATTTATTTAAAAGCTGGAAAAAACATAACGTAGTTGGCAGCTAAGAACCAGCCAACTAAGGATAGATTTCAAAGAATTATGAAGGAGGTTATTGGTTCTCTCCTGCGCTGCTGCTCCCGGTGCTCCCCATCAGTGCTAAGAACGCGGTGACGAATCCGAAAACAACCCTAGGAGCGGGCCTAAGATTGCGCCGAAAACAAAGCCCCCAGCATGAGCCCAGTAGGCAATTCCACCTGTTTCCACAGTGCTTTGAGCGTTGAGACTAACAACGCCATACAATGCCTGCATCACAAACCAAAAACCGAGGAAGAAAAAGGCGGGGATTCGAGGAAAGGTGATGAAGGGGCCGAGAAAAACCATTGTTCGGATGCGAGCCTGGGGAAATTTAAGAATATAAGCCCCCATCACGCCAGCGATCGCGCCACTGGCACCCAGGGAGGGAATGCCCGATCCCATCGAGAAAAACCACTGGGTTAGAGCCGCCAGTACGCCGCAAGCAATGTAAAAGATTAAGTACTTGATGTGACCAAGTTGCTCTTCGATGTTGTTGCCAAAAATCCAGAGAAATAGCATATTTCCCAGAATATGGGCAATGCCACCATGCAGGAACTGTGAACTCACCAACGTCAGCGCTTCCGGCACAAGGCGATCGCCAGCCTCACCTGCTAAGGCAGCGCTTAGCTCTCTGGGAACAAGGGCATAAGTCTGGAAAAACTGTTGCAGCTCAGAGGAAGACAGAGCGAGCTGATACAAAAAAATAAAGATATTTGCCCCAATCAAGGCATAGGTGACAAACGGAGTGATCCGTGTTGGAGTTTCATCGTGAATAGGAAACACAGTTAACTTTTTATCCTAAAGACTGGAAAAAACATAACTTAACTTGTCACTAATTGTCTGTTCCAAGCTACTTCAGTTAAAAACTTTATTGAGAATCTGCTGAAATAAAACCCCTCTAGCAAGCATAGAGGGGTTCATGTCCTGGCAAAAACACAATCGGTTGTTTTGGCTTAAACTGCTTTTGCTTCAAGGGCAAAGCTGTTTACAACCTTCTCATTTGCCAGAGGATTTGTCTGGAGAGGGCTAAAAGAAAAGCCATAGTTTAGGGGCGCTTTACCTGTAGTCACTCTTTAAACTTCAGTAGAAGTTAACGGTCTACTCAACAACGAGTTTACCGACCATACCAGCGCCACGGTGAGGTTGGCAGTAGTAGGAATAGGTTCCTGCGGGGGCATCTTCTGGGATGGTAACTTCAGCGGACTCTCCGGGAGAGAAGAGTAACTTGTCTTTGGACAGTTCTTTGGCTAGGGTTGCACTTTTGTTGGGGATACCAGTGGCATCAAAGACAGCGTTGTGAGGAGCCAGTTTGTTCATTTCCCAGCGCACGGTGTCACCAGGACTAACCGTGATACTTTCTGGGACAAACTTTAACTGTCCAGAGTCGGAGCCCATTTTCACTACGTGGGAATCTGCGGCGGCAGGGGTTGCTGACAAGGCAAAGCTGACAACAACCAGCAAGAGTGTGGACAAAATCACGCCCAGTTTCTTGCGAATTGCGGCTGCAATCTTCATTTTTATCTCCTGAAATTTTCGTTTAACTTACTTAACACAAATTTGGCAAAGCTTCAATTCTAGCAGAGAGAAGCTAAGAGTTTATACTTGCCGAGCGTCTTTTGACAGGTAAAAGCGTTCTGACCATATATTGACTCTAGCTAATCTTAAAACTTTTCTGTACCCCACCCTGGTGCCTCTTGGGCAGCGCGGAGGACAAAAGCCGCTAGTTTTTCGACCTGCTTCCGTGGCATCCAACTTTCTGGCACTTCACGGCACCAAAACGTTTCTGAGCTGCCATCGTAGGTCATAGGTTCCCGCAGGAAGGCGACCAAACTGTTAACATTGTCGCGCGGTGGCGTTGCTCCCGCCAAGGTATCTAAAGATAGGGATACCGATGGATCGGGTAAGGTCGCGCCTCCAACATGACAATTAAGGCAGTGTGTTTCAAACAGTTCTTTGCCGATGGTCAAATCTTCGGGAGAAAACTGTGCTGTATGCCCTTGACCATCGACATCAAGGGCGATTGGTTCTGTAACCTTTAAGTAGCGTCTGACGTAGGTATCTATTCCCGCCTGTGCCGGAGCGCTGAGGATGGAGATACCTAGCAAAGCCACTAAAACAGCAATAAGACCTCGGACTGAGAACAGTTGACGCGCCCAAGACTGGGTAACTTGAATGATATAGCGTAAGCAGGTCAGCATGTTCATCTTTAGTAAACAGGGGCAGAAGGCGATTCCCTTCTCAATAGCTTTCGGTGCGCTTATTAGCCAAAAGAGGCTGATGGAGAGCGAGTAAGAGGCTACAAAAGTTCTCCCTACCTTTGCTACCGCCTCACCCTCTCTCCCGATCACTTGCGAGGCAAATTAGTTGTAAACTTTGCCCCCACCCCACATTCTGCCGATAATCTTCGGCTGAAGAAGAATATGACCAGCGATCGCTTCTAGGTCATCTTCAGTGAGGTTTCTCATCTCAGCGAAAATATCTGCACTCTTGGTGCTGGGGTGCAGCTCCGAGATATCGATTTCTCCGTCATAGGTGGTGGGGTTGTTCATGTAATCAACCAACCCGGCGATATTGTCCCGTGGTGGTGTCGCACCAGCAAGAACGTTTGTATCTAGACCGATGTTTGGGTCAGTTTTCGTTCTACCTCCCGCATGGCACTTAGAGCAGGTGTCGTTAAAGAGGCGTTTACCCTTCTGCACTTGTTCGAGACTCAAGACAGTGGTGTCACCAGCTTCATTCGCTGGCAATGTACGAGTCTGAACATCTAGTTCAACGGCTGTCGCGTTCCCAACAGCAATTTGAAAGGCAAAAAATGCACTTGCTACAACAAGCAAGATCAATCGCTTAAGCATAGTTCTCCTTGAAAATTTTGCTCATTCGTTTCGGACGAGTCAACACAGCACTTACTCAGTCTCCGCCTGTCCTACCGTCTTGAGAAGATTGCCCAAAACAACTCTTTTTGGGTTCAAAAGCACAGCTTCGTACCCTAAAGCCAAAGCATTAACCGCAGGATATTTTCCCCAGGTATTGCTCCAGCCGAGTAAGTCAAAAGTAATCTTCTCTAACTTCACTCGCCAGAACCCTGTCTTATGGACAAAATTGTAGAAATGATTGCCTTAGCATCCTCCAAGGCAAGACGAGTTTCAGGGGACTTGTAGGCAATTCCCAGTCGATCGCACAGATTACAGACCTCTTGGGCTGTGAGGTCGTATTCTGCGGCAATTTCTGCAATGGATAAGTCTGCAAACCCCATAGTTATTAGTGATGGCGGCTAAAGATTGAGTCGCTCTACTATGAATATGATGCCACTGAGCGTCACATGTAAGTCACGTCAGTCTCTTGAGTGGGGATCAATCGCTTCCCCTAATGCTGAATGTAACAGCTTCGGGGATAGACATCATCAAAGGTGTAGCTAGTACAGGCTGGTGTAGGCGAATTAGTTGGGCGAGGGTTTTCTTTAACTGAGTCCGGGGGACAATGGCATCCACAAAACCGTGCTGCAAGAGATATTCCGAGGTTTGAAAATCGTCGGGTAATTTTTCCCGCAAGGTTTGCTCAATCACTCGCCGTCCCGCAAAGCCGATGGTGGCTTTCGGTTCTGCCAGGATGATATCTCCCAACATGGCAAAACTGGCGGTGACTCCTCCCGTTGTGGGATGAGTGAGTAGGGGAATGTAAAGTAGTTTTGCTTCGCGATGGCGATCTAGTGCTCCAGAAATTTTTGCCATCTGCATCAAACTCAACATTCCTTCTTGCATCCTTGCCCCACCGGACGCACAGACAACGATCGCTGGAATGCGTCGCTGGGTGGCTTGTTCGATCAATCGCGTGATTTTTTCACCGACTACCGAACCCATACTGCCACCCATAAAGCGGAAATCCATTACCCCTAGGGCGACGGACTCGCCATCTAGCTTCCCGATACCTGTTTGGACGGCATCGACAAGATGTGTCTTTTCCTGGGTTTCTCGCAAGCGATCGCTATATTGTTTGCGATCGCGAAACTTTAACGGATCGCTGGGGCGCAAGTTCTCGTCTAGTGGCATCCAGGTATTGGCATCGATCAATTGCTCGATACGCTCATCACTGTATACCCGCATGTGATGATTACACTCCAGGCAAACCATTTGATTTGCTTTGAGGTCTTTGGTGTAAGCCAAAACAGCACACTCTGGGCACTTTATCCACAAACCATCCGCAATCTCACGTTCTTGCCGTTGTTGATTAATCGGTTCGGATTTCCGTCGATTTGCAAACCAATCAAATAGAGACATGAAAGCTATAAATTCCTTAATTATTTTCCGATGCCCCGAATTGCTCCTCCTCCGGTGAACTTAAGAGAAGCAAAGCCGTCCACTGATCTTGCGAGAGAACTTGCAGAGCAGCCGGACTCCCTGCACCAAAATAAGACGCAATCCCAATGTCGAGAACCCGCGCTGGGATTTGATGAGCAGCAAGCAGTTGCTGCATCAACTCAGCTTCCCAACGCACGTTAGTGGTTTTTATTGTTATCCAAGACACAGGTCAATCTTATCAAGACGGTAGGATTAAGACGCAAGAAACTCAAAAATTGTGCTTATAAAAAGCGTTAAGTTTTAAATTATCATTATTGAGAGAACTTGCTACGTTTTTCGTTTTAGAGTAGAGGAAAAAACAGCCCTAGATAAGCGCTAAGAATTGCCTCTCCCCAAAAAATTGTTAATGCTGCACCAAGGGCGAGAAACGGGCCAAAAGGCATCCTTTGGCGTCGGGTTATCCAGCCGCAGGCGATCGCGCCGCCTCCCGCAAAGGCTCCCACCGCACAAGCGAGAAACCCGGCTAAAAGCAGATACTTCCAGCCCAACCACGCCCCCATCATCGCCGCTAGTTTCGCATCGCCTCCCCCCATTGCCTCCTGCTGGAAGACCACTGAACCCACATTGGCAATAAAATCAAATAACCAAATTCCTAACACTGCTCCAAAAATACCAATCATCAAACGCTCCGGCATGGCGGTAATTTGAGCAGACTCAAACCAACCATTCGCCACTTGCCACCCTAGCCCCGCCACTAATCCCGACTGCGTCAGGGAATTGGGAAGCGTCATGGTATCAAGATCGATCAGCGACAAGACTAACAGCCAACTGACAAACGCCCAATACCCTACTACTTGTACGCTAGAACTAGATGTCCAGAAAACTAGTATAAACAAAAATCCCGTCGCCGCTTCTACCAGAGGATAACGCGCAGAAATCCGGCTTTTGCAATGACGACAACGCCCCCGCAGCCACAGCCACCCTAAAACGGGGACATTCTCACGCTTTCCTAAGGAGTGCAAGCAATGAGGGCAGCGAGAAGGGGGCCAAAGAATTGATAAATTTGCAGGCAAGCGGTAGACTACCACGTTCAGGAAGCTACCAATTGCAGCACCCAAGGCAAAAACAAACAAAGCTGTTACAACAGCAATCAGAGCTTCCATGTTTGCTATCGGTCACTATTTGGTAAGGGTACGGGAGCAGGCTTCGACGTAAGACTTCGGCGTGAGCGCGGTTCCTGAGCGGCTCGAGTGAGCCTTCGCCGAACTCCTGCCGAAGGGCAGTCGAACGCTCAGCCGAACGGGAGATAAGAGGATGGGGAGCACCGGGAGCAAGGGAGAACCTCTTACCCTTCACCCTTCATACTTCACCCTTCACCCTTCACCCTTCATACTTCACCCTTCACCCTTCATACTTCATACTTCACCCTTAATAAATCTCTGCCTCAAGCTGACTGAAGGGTACAAAGCACTCATCCGGTAACAAAATCGGTTTGGTTGAAAAAATCAGTTTTCCGCGATGGGTAAATCGGTGAATGGCGACCCCCGTTGGGCGATCCATACGATTGGGGTGGACTTCATAGTAAGTGTGATAGATGTGTCGAGCTGCTCTTAATATTGAGGGGTCTAGCAAAACTGGTAGATCCATCCGCTCTGTATAGTTTTCTGTTCGTTGCTGTGATGTATATACCACCCGCTACCCCCAAAGTTTTCAGCTCGACTGTAATCTAGAGCGTGTCATTGCAGCAAGAGGGAATTATAGAGGACTAGGTTGACTGGAGTGCATCAATGAGAGCCTCTCCCATCGCCCGACAGCCCAACTGAGTCATTCCTGCTGACATGATGTCACCGGTACGCTTACCCTGGTCTAGTACTTGCAGCACAGCTTGCTCAATGCGGTCAGCAGCCGTTTTTTGATTCAAGCCATAGCGCAGCATCATCGCTGCACTTAGGACTTGTGCCAAGGGATTTGCCTTGTCTTGTCCGGCAATATCTGGTGCGGAACCGTGGACAGGTTCAAAAACTCCTGGTTTTGATTCACCGAGACTGGCAGAGGGCAACATACCAATGCTGCCTGTCAGCATAGCGGCTGCATCCGAGAGAATATCACCAAATAGATTCCCTGTGACGATCGTGTCAAATTGTTTTGGCGATCGCACCAGTTGCATGGCGGCATTATCCACATATAAGTGGGAAAGTTCCACATCGGGATAATTGGACGCCAACTGTGTCATGCGATCGCGCCACAATTGGGACACCTCTAATACATTGGACTTATCCACAGAACAGAGTTTTCCACCGCGTTTTTGGGCAGTTTCAAAGGCGACTTTGCCAATGCGGTCGATCTCCGCTTCGCTGTAAGCCATTGTGTTGACAGCTCGCTTCTCTCCCGTTTCCGTGGCAAAAATTCCTCTGGGTTCGCCGAAATAAAGACCCCCAGTGAGTTCGCGCACCACCATAATATCGACCCCTTCCACTACGTCTCGTTTTAAGGAGGAAGCGTCAATTAGTTGGGGCAAGATTATCGCTGGACGCAAGTTTGCAAACAGTTTCAATCCGGCTCTCAGTCCCAGCAGTCCGGTTTCTGGGCGTAAATTCCGGGGGAGAGAATCCCACTTGTACCCGCCAATAGCGGCAAGCAAGACGGCATCGCTATTGCGACACATTTCCAGCGTTTGGGCTGGCAGGGGTTCGCCTGTGGCGTCAATTGCCGCCCCACCAATCAGGGCTTCTTGAAACTCAAACTCGATATCTAGTTGCTGTCCAACAACCTTCAGCACCTCTACCGCTACCGCCATAATTTCAGGGCCAATGCCATCGCCAGGTAGTAGGGTGATGCGGTGATGCTGTGTCATAAGAAATTTTGTTGAGATAGTTACTAAATGAATTAGGAAATCCTTGTAGAGTAAACATCATACAAGAGCAACTGTATCGATGGGGTTCTTGATTTGTTTAGATTTTTGTTGCCTAAATCGCCCCTTCGATGCTCAAACTCAAGAACGAGTGCCCTTGGAAGCTGAGAGAAAATTGAAGAAATTGTTAGCCGAATCAAGGCGCGACGACCGCAGAAGAAAGCTTATAGGTAGTGACAGTTTGCAGTCTCTAATTTTTTGAGTATCAAAGCTTGAGAGCGATTTTGGTTTGTATTCCGACAAGAGCGCGATCGCGTCTTTGTTTCAATTTCAGTAATGTTACTGACACTTTTTGTAGAGACAGGCTAGGCTGACAGGTAATTTTTAACTGACGTTGCCGTCAGGACTCGCTCTTAGTGGTTATGGCAAAAGAACTAGCGATTGATACTCGCGCACTGACGAAACAGTACGACCGCCACATTGCCGTTCATGAGGTGGATTTACAAGTCGAGGCGGGGGAAGTTTACGGGTTGATTGGGCCTAATGGTGCTGGAAAAACCTCCCTAATTCGGATGCTAGCGGCGGCAGAGGAGCCAACGACAGGCGAAATTTATATTAATGGCGATCGCCTCCTGCGCGATCAAAGCAACCCCGCCCTCAAACAGCGCCTTGGCTACCTACCGGACGACTATCCCCTCTATGAGGACTTAACCGTCTGGGACTATCTCGACTACTTTGGGCGTCTCTATAACCTGCGTCAGGTAAAGCGTCGCCAGCGCTTGCAGGAGGTACTGGAACTGGTACAACTCACCCACAAGCGCAAGAGTCTCATTGCCACCCTTTCGCGGGGGATGAAACAACGCCTCAGCCTTGCCCGCACGATTATTCACGAGCCGATTTTATTGCTACTGGATGAACCCGTTTCCGGACTCGATCCAATCGCGCGGATGCAGTTTCGACAAATTATCAAAGTTTTGCAGGAAGCGGGAATGACGATTTTGATTTCGTCTCACGTCCTAAGCGATCTTGCCGAACTCTGCACCTCTGTCGGCATCATGGAACTGGGTTATCTTGTCGAAAGTGCCTCCTTAAGCGCACTTTACCAGCGTCTTTCTCGCCAGCAAATCTTTCTCGCTACCCTGGGTTCCTTGGAAGACTTGCAAGCCCAATTGAAAAATTATCCCCTCGTTGAAGATTGGGAAGTTATGCCTAAAACCGGGCATCTGCGCGTTCACTTTTCTGGAGGTCAAGAAGACTGTGCCCAACTGTTGCGATCGCTCATTGCGGCAGGGATTCCCCTGACCGAATTTCACTGCGCCCCTGAAGATTTGGAAACTATCTTCCTTAAGCTGGGTCATCAACAAGCATCCTGAATCATTTCACTGCTAGCCAGGTTCTTATCAACAAATTCAAAGCAGTTTAATCGTTTTAGATCTCTAATTTTCTTTAGTTAGAGAACGCAAATAACTGCTGGTAATGAAAACCTTGTCCGCTCCAAAATTTCTCTTATAAGGAGATTAATTTGTATGGCATTTGACATATTTACCCAGTTAGGAGAGTGGAACCCTCAACTAGTTCGAGAACTAAAAGGGCGTCTTAAACCCCAGAATGTTTTGATTGCCACAGTCATTTCTTTAGGCAGTCAGTTACTAATTCTACTGTTATTCGCCAGTGAGCTACCAGGGGGGTATCGTCTGGAACCATCTCCAACAGGGGATTATAGCCACTACTGCACTGGTGAATCTCGCACTTGTCTCACCGATAGTTTCGGGAACTACTTGGTTAATTGGTCGCTATGGTGGACAGAGGTATTTATTTGTCTCAGCATTGCAGGTATTTTCACCTTATTGGCAGTCGGCACCTATATGCTGATTAGCGACCTCTCGAAGGAAAAATTTAGCGGCACACTAAACTTCATTCGTCTCACTCCCCAGTCTGCTCAAAGCATTTTATTGGGTAAGGTGCTTGGCGTCCCCAGCCTTCTTTATTTAATTGGTTTTCTAGCGCTACCTTTGCATTTGTTTTCAGGATTCTCTGCTGGGATTCCACTGGTCTCAATTTTGGGCTTTTACGCTGTCTTAGCGGCTAGCTGCTTGTTTTTCTATATTCTGTCCCAAGTCTTTGGGTTACTTAGCAATTCTTCGGGTGGGATTCACGCTTTGCTGGGTAGTGCTTTAGTACTTCTATTTTTGGCGATCATCAGTATCATCACTCAAAGCGGAGGGCATTTAGTCAGTAACTACCCCCTAAACAACATCACTCTATTGGCTGGGCCCTTAGTTGTTCTGCCCTACTTAAAAGATAGAAGCACGATCTCTGGGGCGTTTGATGTTTTCATTCGAGGCTTAGACTCGTTGCAGGTGTTTGGCGTACCCGTCGGTACCAGTGGGGTGAAGGTGACTGGTTTAGTACTGCTGAATTATGGTCTATGGACTTACTGGCTATGGCAAGGGCTTAAACGTCGTTTCCATACTCCCAGTGCTACATTACTCAGCAAGCAACAAAGTTACTGTCTAACCGCTACCTTTAATCTGGTACTGCTGGCATTTGCTTGGGAATCCAACAACCACGAGGAGTACTTCAGAATCGGAAATTTGTTCGGTCATTTGTCGATTTTGGTTATCTGCAACCTGCTGCTGTTTTTGTTTTTTATCGCGGCGCTGAGTCCCCATCGACAAGCGATGCAAGATTGGGCAAGGTATCGGCATCGACAGGAATTTTCCCGCAAGCGCAGCCTGATGCAAGATTTGATTAGGGGAGAAAAAAGTCCAGCAATAGTCGCAATTGGGATAAATATAGCGATCGCCTCTGCCATCTTACTTCCCTGGATACAGCTAAGGTTCAATGGTGAGGACAAAATAGCCGCCGTTTTGGGAGTACTACTCACGATGAGTCTGATTTTGGTCTATGCCAGCATCGCTCAACTTACGTTATTCATAAAGCACCCGAAACGAGCGGGATTTGCAGCGACAGCCGTCGTTGCGGCGATTGTCTTACCGCCCTTAGCTTTTGGTTATTTCTCACTGTTTCCAGGAAATACCCCTAGTGTTTGGTTATTCTCTGCGATTCCTTGGATTGCTATTGAAAACACCACCGGGACAGCCGTTATCCTAACCCTCGTCGGTCAATCGCTGATTTGGGCACTGCTCAACCTTCAGTTAACACGACAGTTACGACAGGCAGGTCAGTCTACCACCAAAGCCTTGATGAGTTCTGCCAAAGCATCAGTTTCATAAACCTTGTAGGGGCGGGTTTAGCAAATACCTCTTGTCCAAAACCCGCCCTCCTCAGTTAGCATCCTTCTTAAAGTAAAGAGAAGAATTGTACAAAACCTGCTCTTGATGAGTCTCCAGAGTGCAATCAGACAAGGGATAAGCGACACAGGTGATTGTATAACCAGCCGCAATTTCTGAGGGTTGCAGAAATTTTTGCTCGCTTTGATCCACTTCACCACTCACCAGTTTTGCGACACAGGACGAACAGGTACCTTCACGGCATCCTGCGGGTAAACGAATCCCCGCCTCTTCCGCCATGTCGAGGATGTATTGATCGTCGGGTACCGAAATGGTGCGGTCGAGATTCATTGCCGGATTGAGCAACCGAACTTGATAAACTGCCATAGGATTGTCCCTTCACAATTCATATCCTCTATTAACCCAATAGTGCCAATCGGCAACCGCCTCTTGGGTTTCGCTATCGGCTTCAACTCCCTCAATTTCCGACAGCCGCACAGAAAACACATTTTCTAGATTACCCTAAAGATTTAGTTCTAAGGTAACCAAAATTTAGGTAAAAACGATTCACTTATACCGCGTACTGTTTGATTAACCGTCCGGGCAATTTGGATATGCGGTTCGTCAGGTTCGACGGGAATAATGTTAGCTTTATTTCCAATTCCAAAACTTTTAATTACTAAATTTGCGGCTTCCAAACCCGTCACATAAGCCTTTTCCTGCGACCAAGAACCGTGGCGGGTAATAACCCAATCGCCACTCATAAATAGATTATGGATATTCGTTTTTGCTGACAAAAGATACTGATAGCTACCCGGAGCAAAGTGCGTCACACCTTGAGAGACTCGGATAATACTGCTGTCAATAACTTTTGCATCCCGAAATTCTGGCACGCAAACCGCTAAATCCCGTTGTACCTTCTCTACAATTTCCTCATCACTCATCGACAGCAACTGGTTGGCGTGGTAAAAGTCGGCTTCAATGACGGTACCAGGTTCATCTTTGTATTCATCTTGTAGGGCGTTGAGGTCAAAAAATGTCCAACCTGTTGTAGAGTCAAAACCAAAGCAAGCATTAGAAGGCAAAGGTACATTGATTTTGCGATCGCACCATAGCTTGGTTGCTAAGACATCAATTGCCCCTAAATTTTGCAAGTCCCGGAATTGCTGATACTTCTTCAGGGTAGAACTACCGGAGACAATCTTTTTCATGCCGCTGACGCTGACGGCAAAAATGACAGCATCGGCTTCAAAGACTTCATCGCCGCAGACAACACCTTTGGTTTTCCCTATCTCGTCAAGGAGAACATCATTAACCCGCTGATTGATGAGTACCTTACCGCCAGCTTTTTCAATCTGCTGCACCCAAGGTTTAAAGATCGTCTCTCCCACGGTTCCCCGGCACCAGACAACATCAAAGTTGGGTTGGTGAGCCAAAATGAAGTAATACAGCATTCCCAGAGCGGCGGCGGCGGAACATTGCTCTCCGGGGGCAAATAATCCCACCAACAGCATCGGTTCAAAGGAATCTTTATAAAGTCGGGCAGAGACACCAAACTGCTTGAACAGTTCCCGTGCTGTTACTTTGTCGTAACGTCGCCATGCTTCATCGGAATTATCAAAATCAGCAATAGCGTAGAGGAGAGGAAGGGCAGAAAGTCTGTCGATTAGTGGTAAGCGTTTGAAGCGAGTGTAGAGAAAGGTTCCCAGTGGTGTAGGGAGTTGGGGTTCGTCTTGAAATATGGGGGATTCAACTTCTAATCCGGCGGGAGAATACTGAGCAGAGCGGGTGAAGGGAGTGAAGGGCTGCAGTCCCAGTTCTCGAACGAGGGAAAAGATATTGCTGTAGGGATACCAGAAGCCATGAATCCCACCTTCTACGGAACGTCCTTCGGTGGTTTTCCACCCGGCGACTAAGCCACCGGGATAGGGGCCAGCTTCTAGGAGGGTAACGTCATAGCCCTGTTGTGCGAGGTGGTAGGTTGCGCCTAATCCCGCCCATCCTGCACCAACAACAACTACCCGTTTTTGTTGTGCTGTTTCTGTCATCTGAGTACCTCGTGACGTGCTTGTTTAAGACGGTTTAGCGGTTAAATAAAACCAATTCAGTTGTAAGGTAGGCATTGCCTAGAAGGAAGTTTTTGTAAGGATTTCCAGTTTGATCGCGGGCGTTGCCCACCCTACGTTTAAGAGGTAGCGCTATCCTGCTACTAGGGTTGAGATTCGAGATTTATCTGCATTGTGAGATTGGTTTCTATCGGTGTTGTTTTGCCTTGGCTCATCTCAACATCCATCGCCGTGTTGGAGCGGATAGAGATTGACGATCGCATCGGCATTGCTTCGTCTAGCTGCATCACCACCTGTCCCTGTCCTTGAGAATCCAAGGATTTCAAATTCAACTTGGCTGTGGTTGGTAGTCCTGGGATGCTTAAGTTCTGAGATGCTGCTTCTTGTTCAATGTTGGCGTTGAGGGTGGCAACATTATCTTGCAGGCTCACCAACTCATAAACCGTGTTCTGATTCAAGTTCATGCCACTGAAAGTTGGGGAAGAAGACACGCGCCACTTAGCACCGATGCCAACCGCTTCTTCAGGAACAGGTGAAGACAGTTGCTCCAGCGAGCTGAAGACTTGCTCCAGTAGTTGTTTGCTCCTGGGGTCAAGGTCTTCCGGTAAGTCAACATTAGTGGATTTGACTTGTCCTCGATTATCAATGACATAAGAACCCTTGATCCCAACCATCTTTTGGAGTGTTGAACGCACAGCGTTAACGACTTCTGGCGAAGCGCTGGAATCGGCAACAACATCACCGTCTGTGTAAGAGAAATCAAAGTGAATATCGCCGTTGGGATCGACTTGAGTGACAACGGTTTCCATCGTCATCCTGCTAGCCGGGATTTTGAACGAGGGTATGGGTTGTCCCGCGATCGCGGTAACCATATCTAGATTGGTTGTAATCGTCAGCGTTTGCTTGGCGTTGACTACGGGGCTAAAACGTAGCTCCTGCCTGGGTTCAGCCCCCGCATCTAGAAGTTGTAGTTGCGATCGCGTGGCGGGAGCAGCTTGCGTAGACTCGACAACAGGCGACGGATTATTGACCGCAGGGGTATCAGCATTGGCTGGAGAGAATGCCAGCTTCAGCCCACTTCCAGCAGCAAGCAAGCAAAGAGAACTAATCAGTAATTTTTTCTTCATGGCGTGACTCTAGAAGGAGGGAGCAAAAGACGAAGTACGGCGCTTCCATTCTAACTTTTGTGGTTTTGGCGACTGGAGAGGGTGAAGCGAGCGATCGCCAATTGGGCGCTTTATCCTTGGTTAAGAAGATTAGCGAACTTGTCCTTGTAGCCTACTGAACGGGCAATGAACCGACAGCCGAATGGGTACCTCCATTTCTGTACAGGAGAACGATTACACTGAAGAAGGTTAATGCCAATTGATTTAAGAGCGCATTTGCATTATTTAGTGGCTGTCTGAAACATGGTGACTCGACGGATTGCAGAAATATTGAGAGATGGTCAACCTGAGGAGTCGTTGACCATTCAAGGTTGGGTACGCACGAAGCGGGAGTTGAAAGGCTTTGCCTTTATGGAAGTCAACGATGGCTCCTCTATGGGTAATCTGCAAGTGGTACTCAACTCTGAGGTGCCAGGGTATGAAGATATCCTCAAGCAGATCAATACCGGGGCGTCTGTGGAAGCGTCGGGTGTCCTAGTCGCGTCTCAGGGAAAAGGACAGCGGATTGAGCTACAAGCGTCTGCGGTCAAGGTTTACGGCGCATCTGACCCAGAAACCTATCCCCTGCAAAAGAAACGTCACTCCTTTGAGTTTTTGCGGACAATCGGGCATTTACGACCGCGTACCAATACCCTCGGCGCTGTATTCCGCGTGCGGAATGCTTGCTCCTACGCGATTCATCAGTTCTTCCAAGAGCGGGGTTTCTTGTGGATTCACACCCCTGTGATTACCGCTAGCGACTGCGAGGGAGCGGGGGAAATGTTTGCCGTCACTAGCTTTAACTTAAAGGACGTTCCTCGCCTAGATACGCAAGATATTGATTACGCTCAAGACTTTTTTGGACGCCCTGCTTACCTAACGGTGAGCGGACAGTTGGAAGCTGAAGTGATGGCAATGGCGTTTAGTAACGTCTACACTTTTGGCCCTACTTTCCGGGCGGAAAACTCCAACACCTCGCGCCACTTGGCAGAGTTTTGGATGGTGGAACCGGAAATGGCGTTTTGTGACTTGAAGGGCAATATGGACTTGGCGGAGGAGTTCTTAAAGTACGTCTTTAAGACAGTCCTAGAACGTTGTCCGGAAGATATGGAATTCTTCAACCAGCGCATTAATGACACGGTGTTGGCAACGGCGGAGAATATTATTAACAGCGAGTTTGAGCGGATTACCTATACAGACGCGATCGCCCTTTTAGAAAAAGCTAACAAAAAGTTTGAGTTTCCCTGTAACTGGGGCGTAGATTTGCAGTCGGAACACGAACGCTACTTAGCAGAAGAACTGTTTAAAAAACCCGTCATCGTCACCGACTACCCAGTGGGAATCAAGGCGTTTTACATGCGCCTCAGCGACGATGAAAAGACGGTGCGGGCAATGGATGTCCTCGCTCCCAATATTGGGGAAATCATCGGGGGTTCTCAACGGGAAGAACGTTTGGATGTTTTGGAACGGCGGATTAAAACTCAAGGGCTAAACCCAGAGGATTACTGGTGGTATCTGGATTTGCGCCGCTACGGTACGGTTGAACATGCGGGATTCGGCTTGGGGTTTGAACGCTTGGTGCAATTCATGACGGGGATGACAAATATCCGTGATGTCATTCCCTTCCCTCGGACACCGTTGAGTGCTGAGTTTTAAAAAGGCTATCTGAGTCATTCCTCATTTCCTAACCCCTTCTCCCAGGATTGGGTGCTGACTTACTGCCCAGATCCCCGACTTCTTGAAGAAGTCGGGGATCTAGCTCGTGCCTAGGGATAAAGGCGGGAAATATTCCTCAAAGGATTTTAATTCTGCAAGGCTTTTTGGCGATTGTTACGATTACTGCTCTAGTTCTGGCAGGCGCTAGTTTTTGGTTCACCCTACCCTTAGCCGTTTCCTCTTGTGCAGAAACTCACTACAATCAATCATCCCCACATTCGTTACAGCACCCTCAATGTCTACTGAACACTCATCAACTCTCACCCTCGAATCTGCCCACAAAATCCTAACGGCGTTTAGTTGTATAGACAATAAAACCATCGCATCAGAATCGGAAAAAGCTCAACTGCGTCAGGCGCTACTCCTGTTTACTGATTTATCGGATGCTCAAAATTTCGGAATTTGCGCGGATAATGCGGCTGAGGGGTTGTCCGCGCTCAAAAGTTATTTAAATGCTCTGGGTTACAAGGCTGATCTTGACCAAGCTGATATTCCCGCTGAAGCAGAACCGATGTATATCAAGTTCAACACGCAACGCATGTCCCATTATCTAAGTCCCTATCCGGGAGAGTATCGCGGCGTCTTGGTGTCTTGTCAGTCATCGGAAGAGGATGCAGTAAACGGCACCTACGGTCATTTTCCGCTCGATTTGTTTGAAGATGCCTAAAATAGGAGGTTAGATGGGGATGCGATCGCCCCACTAAAAAACTCAACTCAACATCAATCATGGTTCATCAGGAGCAAATCCACCTTTCTACAGACAGTCATGGGACAATGCATGACCTGACGGATAAGGTTAATGCGATCGTCAAAAGCTCCGGAATCAAGACGGGAATGGCGCATGTCTTCAACATTGGTAGTACCGCCGCCATTGGCACGATTGAGTTTGAACCCGGACTGCAACGCGATTTGCCGGAACTCCTCAACAAGCTGATTCCCCCCAGTCGGGAATACGGACACGAGCAAATGTGGCACGATGGCAACGGACATTCCCATCTGCAAGCTACTTGGCTTGGCCCTTCCCTCACCGTACCCGTGCAAAATGGCAAGTTAGAGTTAGGAACCTGGCAACAAATTTTCCACTTGGAATGTGATATCAAACCCCGCCGCCGTACTGTTGTCGTGACAGTTTACGGGGAGTAAAATCGCCCGATTTTTTTAACGCAGAGGAACAAGAGAGGTGTAGGGTGGGCACTGCTCGCAATCGTTGCTATTAATTTCTACAAAAGGTCGTTTTTAGGCAGCGATCGCTTAACGTTTAATTGGCTCCTGCTACTTAATTTAAATCGCAGTAAAAACAACTTCGCACTCTACTAAAGTGAACTTACGCCTCTCTAGAGGCATATTTTTTGTTTATTCTATTTGTAATCTTTGAAAAAATTAATCCTCTCTCTATTAGAATATTTCTCAATTTTTCTGACCTTTGTGACATTATGTCACTAGATTTTAAAACTACATCACTCTTTAGAGATGCTTGAGGTTTGCCACTAAAGACAGATAGCAGCACTTAGCCTGGTAGCTACGATGAAATTATCAGAACGTTAAGGAATGTAAACTATGAAAACTCCAACACCCGAAAGAGAAAAGATTGTTGATACAGCTACCGATCTACCTGCTGTTGCCAAAGCTTACAATGGCTTAGACCGCAACACTTTCAAGTTTGGCTGGAATCCTCAAGCCGAACTATGGAACGGACGCCTAGCGATGATTGGTTTCCTGGCTTACTTGCTTTGGGACTGGGCTGGTTACAGCGTCCTTCGTGACCTGCTTCACCTTCTACCTCAGTACGTCGTTCGCTAAGGACAGGTTGATTAGTTAACAGACTGACAGTTTAAGGGCTTCCAATAGACTGTCAGTCTGTTAACCCCTAAAGACTAAAATTTTTAATTATTGCTTGTAATGAAGTAATTTAAGCTTAATATCTAGGTAAATCAGCCAAATAACAAGCGTTACTCGTTATTTCAACCCTGAATTAGGAGAGCGATCGCCTCAATCTGCTCTTAAAGCTTTACAATACATAATATAACTTCATTTTGCTTAAGACAATACTCTTATTGTCTCATAAAACGTTGCCAGCCTTCATTGCCAGGAGGCTGATAGTTATTGTCCAAATTGTGTGGCTTATAAAGCTGCTCTCAAACCCCTACATGGAGTAAATGTGTGATTCAGTCCGAACAACCATCACTGCAACAAAACAAACTCACGTCAACCGTGAAAGGTGAAGGAATAGTTAATGGTGTTTTTATTGCTTGTGCAATTATTGGAATCTGGGCAAGTAGCTTAGTTTTCCTGTTAACGATTGATATTTCTAATATTCCGACGTTATGGCTGCTACCCGCCGTACTTGTACAAACGTTTCTTTATACAGGATTATTTATTACTGCCCATGATGCCATGCATGGCGTAGTTTGCCCTGAAAATAAAAAACTCAATCATTTTATCGGAGCATTCGCGCTAGTTATTTATGGGTTGCTTCCTTATCAAAATATTTTGAAAAAGCATTGGATACATCACAATCACCCAGCTAGCGAACTTGATCCTGATTTTCATGACAGCAAGCATAAAAACTTTTTTGCTTGGTATTTCTATTTTATGAAGCAATATTGGAGCTGGCTCAGGATTGGGGCGTTGGTGGCTATCTTCAATATTATTGTTTATACCCTGGATATTCCAGAACGGAATTTAACTTGGTTTTGGGTAGTCCCCTCCCTCTTAAGTTCTGTGCAGTTGTTTTATTTTGGTACTTACCTACCCCACCGGGAACCCAAAGGTGGATACAACAATTCTTATCGAGCAAAAACTAATGCTCTGCCTGTTTTTTGGTCATTCGTTACCTGTTACCACTTTGGCTACCATAAGGAACATCATGCCTTTCCTGCGGCTCCCTGGTGGAAGCTTCCAGAAGTTTACAAGTTGAACTCAGACTCTATTTGAGATAGCCAAAAATCCCACAGCGTTGCCGCTTGGGGGGTATACAGGCAAAGGCAGGTTTTAACCCGGCTCCTCGATCAATTTACGGATTTCGCTTACCCTCTGGTTGTAGTCACTTTCGTGCAAAACAGGCGTTATTCCTTCCAAGGAAATTGGATCAACCAGATCGATCCAGGAACGGCAACCGCCGTAGTCTTGGCGATAGGGAATAACTTCTGCTTGTGGTAGTAGGTAAGCTCGCAGCAATAAGACAAATAGGGGTTGATTTGGCTTCCAATGGAGGCGATCGCTGACAAATTTCTCGTTCCAGATATGATGCGGTAATAGCCTCTGCACCACTGATTGATCGCTGACTGGCAAAATATCAGTAATCTCCGCCCAACTGCTAATCGGCACGGTTTCAGGATGCCAACCAGGGGAAACAGGTGGCGCTGTCAGTGCATACTCCACCTTCAACAAATCAGACTTTTGATGCTCGTAGGTAGGATAGAGCAAAACTTGGTTGTGGGCGACTTGAAAACGATTGCCGACTTCCCGAATGCCACCTTTGCGGATCAGCATAATCGTTTTGCCCCGTTCTAATGCCTCAATAGCAAGCGCCCATTCTTTGAGTGCGTGAGTCGTTGTGACAGTAGTTGCTGGCATGGCTGTTAACCCTCGCGTCTTTATTTAAGACTACCGATTTTATTGTTGAGTGGGGGAGGGTTTTCCCAAAGTTAGGGAACTCCTGTTCTCGAAGGATTCAAACCACAGAGGTACAACAGGACTCAAAAAAACTCGCTAAGGTGAGAGGCAAACAGAAAAATACAGATCTTAATAAATATGGAAACGCGACGCTTAGGCACGTCTGATGTCCAAATCTCACCTATCCTCCTGGGTACTTGGCAAGCCGGGAAGAAACAGTGGGTTGGTATTGAAGATGCCGAAACTAAAAAAGCGATCCGGGCAGCCGTAGATGCAGGTATCACCACAATTGACACTGCCGAAGTTTATGGAGACGGTCACTCTGAGCAAATGATCGCTGCCGCCCTCTCAGATATACCCCGCGATCGCTTAGTTTATGCCAGTAAGGTCTTTGCCAACCACCTCAAATACGACCAGGTGATTGAGGCTTGCGATCGCTCCTTAAAAAATCTCCAGACAGATTACCTCGACCTCTATCAAATCCACTGGCCATCTGGAGCTTTCAATAGTGAGACTGTGCCGATTGAAGAAACGATGAGTGCCTTGAACAAATTGAAAGAGCAAGGCAAAATTCGGGCAATCGGTGTATCTAACTTCTCCCGCGCCCAGTTGGAAGAAGCCACACAGTACGGACGCATTGACAGCTTACAACCCCCTTACTCGCTGTTCTGGCGCTATGTCGAGGATGAGGCGATGCCCTACTGCGCGGAGAACCAAATCTCGATTCTCGCTTACTCTTCCTTAGCGCAAGGACTATTGACAGGTAAGTTTGGTCCTGACCACGAGTTTAAAGAAGGCGATAACCGGAAAAAGAATAAGCTCTTCCAGGGGGAAAACTACCAACACGCCCAAGAAGCCCTGGATAAACTGCGCCCAATTGCGGAACGTTACCAATGCTCCCTTGCTCAACTCGCCCTTGCTTGGTTGATTGCCCAACCCCAAGCTAACGCGATCGCTGGCGCACGAAATGCCGAGCAAGCGACCGCTAATGCGAAAGCGGCTGAAGTTTCCCTGTCGGCAGAAGACCTCCAGGAAATTGATAGCATCGCCCGACACGTTACCGACAACCTCGATGAAAATCCCCTAATGTGGAACTGGGCTTCCTAGCCAAAGCGTTGTGCTATTTTGGGCAGCGCCCTCAGGATTCAACCGTAAACCAGTGGCGATCAGAACTTGCCTCAAGCTTCAGTCTGTTGGCGATCGCGCCTTTTGTTCTTGAAACTACTCAGTTGTAACAAAACTTTCCTTTAAAAGATGGCGATCGTGCATTAAGGGGATATCTTTTGCCATAATTATTTGCCAGAATATGTACAAAGTCAGTCATTAACTGGCGATTAGTAATTGAGGTTGATTAGTTAAGAAGGATGACTCAAGTAACTGTTGGTCAAAATGAAGCTATTGAGTCGGTCTTGCGCCGATTTAAGCGTCAAGTCTCCAAGGCAGGAATTTTGACAGATGTCAAGAGGCTGCGTCATTTCGAGACTCCCCAGGAAAAACGCAAACGTAAAGAAGTTGCACGTCGCAAGAAGCAATGGCGTTAAGCAGAAAATTCCCTTTTACTAATTGTTGACGTAGTAAGTTGCTGGTGAAGTAAGTTTCTGGCTTAAAAAACTCTCGCCAGGATAGCCATTAGCCAGCATCGCTATAACCCTATCGTCAGTTTAAAAAGCGAAAAGAAATAGAAAGCTTATCTACCTATTTCTTTTCGCTTAAAACTGGCGATATTATTTTGCCTAGCTATTAAGAAACATTACTTAATAGGATGGTACAAGGCATGTTTAACACGACTGATGGAGAGGAATTTCAATAACAAACTCAGTTCCTTGCCGGGGTGCAGAAATACAACGGAGAGTGCCGCCATGCTTTTCAACAATGATTTGGTGACTGATGGAAAGTCCTAGCCCCGTCCCGTTACAAAAGAGTCGCGCAGGAATACCTCATTTCCTTTGTATCTGTGCTAAATCCTGTTTTTTGAAGCTAAAAATTGAGATAAGTATGTACGAATGGATACCTGAAGCAATAGAGCAGTCAAGAAGTGTATTCCAAGAGTTCTCCCTTAACTGGGGATTTAGTATGGGTGAAGCTGCTACACAAGAAGAAGTAGATCAATGCGAACAAGAACTAAGTGTATCGCTTCCACCAAGCTATCGGAAGTTTCTACTTAAGTACAATGGCGCTCATCTCTTTTGCTCTCATACCGGAAACCGTTCAACTCCTAACTCTTGGTGGGCAGATTCTGGGATTATCATATTTGGAACAAAATCTCTTTTAGAGTATAGGCAGTTAGTCTACAAACTTCTACTTCTTGATACAGAAGAGTATCCGACTTATCCTTCTTCGCTGCCCATCGCCTATTTGGGACGAATCGGTACAGGGGATTTCTGTGCTTTGGATATGGACGAGTTAATTGCTGGTGAAAATCCGGTACTCGACTGCGATCATGAATACCCCCCCTCAGAATGGAAAAATGCAATGATCGCCGTTTCATTGGAAGACTGGTTGCAGAAAATGTTCGCTCGCGTAGTTGAACATAAGAGTCCACCGGAGTACTGGTTTGAAGATACTCTAGAAGATAATTCCCTTGTTAATTTAATGTTCACTCGCGTAGTTGAACATAAGAGTCCACCGGAGTACTAGTTTGAAGATACTCTAGAAGATAATTCCCTTGCTAATTTGTAGTACGAAGAGAGTTTACGAGCCATCAACCCCATGATACCCCTGACTTGGTCGCAGAAGCTCGGAGAGGAATTTCAATAACAAACTTAGTTCCTTGCTGGGGTGCAGAAATACAACGTAGAGTGCCGCCATGCTTTTCAACAATGATTTGGTGACTGATAGAAAGTCCTAGCCCTGTCCCTTTACCTATGGGTTTAGTTGTAAAAAATGGCTCAAATATTTTTCTGACTACTTCATCTGACATTCCCGGCCCATTATCAATAATGCTAATAACTACCCAGTCATTCCTGATCGTGTCTGTCCGAATGCGAATCGTAGGGATTGGGCCTTGGGAATTAGGAATTTGCGACAGGGAAGAGAGTTGACTGCTGTTCTCTGCTCCCTTGTCTTCTTTCTCAATCTCCTGTTCTAGTGCATCAATAGCATTAGACAAAAGATTCATAAACACCTGATTTAATAAGCTGGCATAGCACTCTACCAAGGGCAGATCGCCATATTCTTTTAAAACAGCAATAGTAGGATAGGTACCTCTAGCTTTCAAACGGTTGTGGAGGATAAGGAGAGTACTATCTATACCTTGGTGAATATCTACTGGTTTGGTCTGCGCTTCGTCAATCCGGGAAAAGTTCCGCAGCGATTGAACGATTTGATGGACGCGATCAGCGCCAATTTGCATGGAAGATAGAGTCTGAGGAAAATCTTTGATGATAAAGTCTAAATCAATGGCTTCTGCTGCGGCTTGAATTTCTGGTACAGGCTGAGGATAATGCTTGGCGTAAAGTTGGAATAATTCTAAGAGGTCTTCCGCGTACTGTCTGGCATGAAGAAGATTGCCACACATGAAATTAACAGGGTTGTTAATTTCGTGAGCAATGCCTGCAACAAGCTGTCCTAAGCTGGACATTTTTTCAGTTTGCAAGAGCTGTGACTGCGTTTGTTGCAGCTTTTGCAATGCTAGTTGCAGTTCTTCGGCTTGTTTTTTAAACTGCATTTGTGATTTCCGCAACGAGGCTTCCGATTGTTTGCGTTTGGTGACATCAGTAACAAAGCCTTCGTAGTAGAGAAGATTGCCTAAACTGTCGCGTACAGCGCGGGCACTTTCCGATATCCAGATAATGCTGCCATCTTGGCGATAGACTTGCGATTCAAACTCAGATACAGAGTCTTGCGATCGCAACTGCTCAATAAACTGCTGACGCCGCTCTGGTTCTACATAAAGCTGGCATTCAATATCAGTCAGCTTTTCCAGCAGTGCCTTGGGCGACTCATAGCCGTAAATTCTTGCCAAGGTAGGATTAGCACTGAGGTAGCATCCTTCCGGTGTCGTTTGAAAGATACCCTCCACCGCGTTTTCAAAAATACTGCGGTACTTTTCTTGTGCTTGTAGTAATGCCTCTTCTAATCGTTGATTTTCCATGCAGACTGCTTCGCTAACAGCAATTCTTTCAGCCAATTCTTGATTAGCTCTGGTTAACTGCTTTGTCCGCAAAACGAGACTTTTTTCTAATTTTTTGCAATACTTGACCCAGTTTGCAGAACCGGGGGGCAAACTTTCGTTACTTACAAACATGGTGTTCTGGCTAGATTAGCTTGCCGACTAAGAATATTATTTTGTTTTTGGAGTCATCACTTAGGTGATGTAAGTTGCTCTATGCAGATGATATTAACTCTTTTAAATCTAGAAGATTTGGTTAATTTCTGTGTGATCCTCGACCGATATTTTTCGGATCGAGATCACTGCACACTTAAGTTGCTGAAAAGTTAATGCTTACCCACAACTATTTGCAGACTTTTTTTCTACAAAAATGCTTTCCATAGAAGACGCTATAACCGATAAAAAGCTTTTTTATTGCCATCTCTCCCTGATTTTTTTAAAGGAGGATGATTTAGAACCCAAACTTTCGAGTAAGGTTAACTAAACCTGAGCAGAGCAATGAGGGAGAGGCATTGGCGCAAGGATTTTTCACCCCAAGCTTACAGTCAACCATCTTTAAGCAGTCCGTTCAGCGGTTAAAAACCGTTAGCGTAGTGGGATTATTGGTGATGGTTGGTGTGGTATTACAAGTAGCGATCGCCTCTGCTGCTGCCCTCTTAACACGCTGGCAATTTGATGAAAGTGCCAATCAACTGGAAATTACGACCCAGGAAAGTACAACCCCCCGCTACTTCCTACTGACAGAGCCGCCACGCATCGTTATCGATTTACCCAACACCCAACTCGGTAGCGTACCAACCCAACAAACCTACTCTGGAACAGTGCGTCAAATTCGAGTGGCGCAGTTTGAAGAAAATGTGGCGCGAATCGTCATGGAACTCTCGCCTGCTGTCGCCTTATCACCAGAACAGGTACAACTACAACGAGTAGAAGGGAACACCGTTGAAAATCGCTGGATACTGCGTCCGCTCATTGCCGGAAAACCAACCCCTATTCTAGGGATTCCCACGCCTGCGCCTGCGACTACAGTTTCTGGTCAGTCTAGTGCTATGGTAACGGTGCCACCACTGATTCGTCCGGGTGCAGCCCCCACACCAGCCAATTTTCCGCCGCCTAGTCAACCACCAAACCTTAGTATACCGACGCTACAATCCTCTCCCCCTGGAACACCCCCCTCACAACCCAACTCAGCTACAGTCCCTGTAATTGAGTTTGGTCAACCCTTACCGAAATAAGTCCTGAGTCCTGAGTCGGGAAGTAGGGGAGAAGTATGAAGGGTGAAGGGTGAAGTATGAAGGGTGAAGGGTGGGTGTAGTTATCCGCTGCTCCCCTGCTCCCCTGCTCCCCTGCTTCCCCGCTCCCCATCACTCCTGAAACTTGAGACAATAGGCTGATTAACTGTCGCCTTGAATTGATGAAGGTTGCATTATTTCGCTCAATTCGCACTCGGATTATGACTGCCACGACGCTTTTGATTATCGTGATTATTGGGATTACGGTATGGCTTTGGGTGAAGAGCGAGCAAGACCTTTACCGCTACTCCAAGCGTAAGGAAGTACAACTACTGGCGGCGGCTCTTGCTAGTGCTTGGACAAACGAATTAGTAGATCAAAACTGGGGACAAATTCGCCAGGGATTGAACTTACTTCTTAGACGCAATCAAGACTTTGTTTACATCCTGGTATCTGACGCACGGCTATCAAATCAAATTGTCGCTGCCCTGCCGAGCGATTTTCAGGAACAGTATTATCCCGATGTAGTGCGGGTAGATATCACTGACAAAGCACTAAATGCATCCGGGAAAACCTTTGTTCTCGAAACTTATCTGCTACGAGATGTTGAGTTCCCTCAAGGGCAATTACGAGGGCGTCGGGGAGAACGCATGATGGAAGTTGCCACTGACATTCGTAATGCTGCGGGAGAAAAAATTGGGACATTCCGCATTGGCATCTCCCTACGAGAGGTCAACCTAGCAATGGCAAATGCTTTGAAAAAAGCTTTAATAGTCGGGGCAATTGGACTAGCTGTTGGACTAGTGGGAGCTTATCTCCTGGCGCGTCAACTTAGTAACCCTTTGCAACGTCTACAAATTAGTGCTGCCAAGATTGCCGCCGGAGATTTACAACATCGTGCTGATATTCAGCGAACCGATGAAATTGGCGCATTGGCGGCGGCTTTTAATGAGATGTCTGCGGCGTTGCAGGCATCCTTCGGGAGACTTCAAAAAACGATAGAGTCTTTTGAACGTTTTGTTCCCGATAAGTTTCTGGCTGTTATTGCCTCAGACGGAATTGAAAACATCCAGGTGGGTGTCACGGCAATACGCCGAATTACGATTTTATTTGCTGACATTCGCGGTTATACCTCAATGTCAGAACAGTTAACGCCTCTAGAAACCTTTACATTGTTAAACGACTATCTTGCCTGCATGGGACAGGTGATTAATGACAATGGAGGATTTATTGACAAGTACATCGGTGATGCGATCATGGCGTTGTTTGATGATGAAGGAACAGGCTGTGCGCTGTACGCCGCCTTAGCCATGCAGCAGATGTTGCAAGAATTCAATGCCAACCGGAAGCACAAAGCCTTACCTCTAATCGAAATTGGGATTGGTATTCATCGCGGTGAGGTCGTGATGGGGACGATTGGCTTTACCTCGCGGATTGAGTCTACCGTGATTGGGGATGCGGTGAATGTTGCCGCCCGAGTTGAGGGACTGACTCGGCAGTACGATTGTGCAATTTTGGTGACTGAATCGGTTGTTTCCTCGCTACATCACCCGGAAGCGTTTAAGCTGCGCTTAGTAGGCGACTCGGTGAAGGTTAAAGGTAAGGATGAGGCGGTGGCAATTCACGAAGTGTTGCTTCCCTGAGGAGTGGGGGGATGAGGTGATGGGGATTTTAATAAACCACGGAGGCACAGAGGGCGCAGAGGTAAGAGAAGGAGAGGGTGATAAGGGGATGAGGAGCAGGGGATGAGGAGCAGGGGAGCAGGGGTGCAGAGGAGCAGGGGTGCAGGGGGGCAGAGGAGATGAGGCGATGAGGAAAACTGATAACCTCCTTCATACTTCACCCGTTCGGCTGAGCTCACGTCGAAGCCTTCACACTTCATACTTCATACTTCACCCTTCATACTTCACTGACTCCCTTCACCATCAGTTAATGAGTTTCTAACCTTCAAGGGTTGCGGAAAGTTCAAAAAATTGTTACTGCCCTCTGGCATAAAGCTCGCGAGTAAGTTTAGATTGATTAGTCAAGGCTATAGCTGTTTTTTACTCATTAATCTTTTTGTAATCAGTTATACAACGCTTATTGGTCCTGAAGTAACGGCAACATTACAACAACCCAACTCACGATTGCCATCTCAATACAGGTATCCCAATCCATGTCTTACCTCAATTTAGTTTCTCTAGCTGGTATTTTTGGCTTATGTGCGATCGCGTGGTTGTTTTCTGAGAACCGTCGCTTCAAGTACATTCCCTGGCGCGTGATTATCTGGGGGATTGGTTTACAACTCCTGCTGGGTGCTTTAATCTTTCTGTTTCCCCCCACCCGTGCGGCGTTGAATGCGTTTAACAACTTGCTTGATGGGGTCTTCTTCGCTGCTGATACCGGAGCACGATTTGTCTTTGGCCCAAATATTGTGCCAAGACCAGGGGTAGTACCAACAGTAGATCTCGGTTATATTTTTGCCTTCCGCGCCTTACCGACGGTGGTGTTTTTCTCCGGGTTGATGGCGTTGCTCTACAACATTGGGGTCATTCAACCTGTTGTTAATTTCTTTGCCCGGATATTTTATGCAACGATGCGCCTGAGTGGGGCTGAGGCGTTGAGTGGTGCGGCGAATATTTTTGTGGGGATTGAAGCGGCGATCGTGGTCAAGCCCTTTTTGGCGAAGATGACCCGTAGCGAACTCTGTGCGATTCTTTCCTGCTGTTTTGGTACCGCCGCCTCTTCCACTTTGGCGATTTATGTTAGTTTCCTCAGACCTGTGTTTCCGAATATTTTGGGGCACTTAGTCTCGGCGTCGATTATTGCCATTCCTGCTTGCTTTGTGCTGTCGAAGATTTTGGTGCCAGAAACAGGCGTTCCCCTTACAGCTGGAGGCATTCCCACAGAGGAAGCGAATAAAGCCAAAAATTTTGATGATGAGGGAGAGTTCATGGGCGTTAAGCCTGAGGAGGATGTTCCCCAGGAAACAGTCGGTGGCGAACCGATTGAGCGGGTTAGCCCGATGGATGCGGCGATTGTCGGCGCGTTGGATGGGGTGAAAATGGCGGTAGCGATCGCGGCGGTACTAATCTTAATTCTCGGCTTAGTCTCGCTAGTCAATCAGATATTTGGCGCACTTGCGGCTTTGACTGAGTCCAACATTTTCTTGTTGCAAATCGTCGGACAGTTTTTCAGCATCGTCAATTTGCAGAACATTCTCGGATTTTTGTTCTACCCACTGACAATCCTCACTGGCGTTCCCTTTGACGAATCCTGGCAAGCGTCGGTGATTTTTGGTCGCCGCTTGCTAGAAACCGCCATTCCTCCCTATCAAGAATTAGGTCGGGCAGCCGCCGCCGGAGAATTGAGCGAGCGCACGTTGATCATCATTAGCTACGCCCTCTCGGGTTTTGCCCATATTGCTTCTGTGGGCATTTTTGTCGGTGGTACGATTGCCCTAATTCCGTCCCGACGTAAAGATATTTCTGAGTTAGGCTGGAAAGCTCTCTTTGTCGGCACCCTAGCAACAACAATGATTGCTTGCGTGGCAGGAGTATTTTATACAGGCGCACCGGGAATCTTGGGAGAGATATCATCGCCGCAAGTAGCTCCGGTGACGACTCCCGCGACGCCTTCTCCTAGCCCTCTCGCCCCTACTGCTTCACCTGTTCCCCAAGGAGCAATTGCACCTGCATCTCCCAGTCCTTCTCCCACAGGCACAACGGTTACACCTAGCCCAGCAACGACGCCGTCCCCTGCTCCTCAAGCCTCACCTTCTCCCACAGTCACAACGGTTACACCTAGCCCAGCAACAACGCCGTCTCCTGCTTCTCAAGCCTCACCTTCTCCCAGCCCCTCACCGCAGTAGCAACGACTATTAGCATTAAAAGATTCAACAGGAAATTTATTGAAATTGTGCCATAGCTGACTGAGGCAATGTGCTCAAGGGCGATCGCGCAACATCACCACTAGATCGAGGACTGGCGTTTTCATATCCGCTTCCCCTAGCATTTGATGCACCTGTCCTCGGTGATGGGTTTGATGGTTGAATAAATGGACTAAACATTGCCACAGGGGTTGATTGTACTGCTGCCCTGTTGAGTTGCTGTAGGATAGCTCAAGCGCGAGCGCTTCCGATGTCAAATCAGTGACGTAAGCAAGAATCCGGGTATCCTCACTTTGGCGGGCTGACTTTAATAACTCGAAAGTCGGGTACAGTTC
Source organism: Kastovskya adunca ATA6-11-RM4 (assembly GCA_019359445.1). Taxonomy (GTDB): domain Bacteria; phylum Cyanobacteriota; class Cyanobacteriia; order Cyanobacteriales; family Coleofasciculaceae; genus Kastovskya; species Kastovskya adunca. The sequence goes on from JAHHHJ010000016.1 coordinate 30,643, forward strand.
ATCCCTCAGGGAAGTGACTTCGTAGGCTTCCCCAGTAAAGCGACTCATCCAAACACGGTCAGCTAGTAAAATGTGGTTCAGCGTGCCATGAATAGAACCAAAAAATGCGCGGCGGTCTTGATAATAACTATCAGAGTCTAGCTGTTGGCAGACCGTATAAATTCGTTCATTTGCCCATTGATTGTAACGGGCGAAATTTATATAAAGTTCCTTCACGTCCATAGGGATCATGGCTTTACTGCCACTGCCGATGAGTATTACTAGGACAGTACTTCATCACTCGGTAGGGGCAAGGTACAGCAGTTGACATCGTTCAAACAAACTTTACCCCACTGTAGTGCCCAGCGTACTAGTGCCACCCGGTTATCCGTTGATGTCTTCGTCAGGATGTTGCTGATGTGATTGTCAACTGTGCGCTTGCTAATCTCCAGCTTCTGGGCAATTTCCTGATTGGTCAAGCCAGCGGCTACTAATTCAATAATTTGCACTTCTCGGTCAGAAAGAGATGCAGGGGTATAGGAGTCACCACCAGCCATGAGTATTTTTTCCTTAGTAGATCTACTTAGCGTCTCCTTCAATTTTAGAGGATCGATCGGCGGCTGAGCCGCTTAGAGACTAGGATTGAAGCAAGTTTTTATGAAGGGTGAAGTATGAAGGGTGAAGTATGAAATAGACGATTGGAGTAATGGCTAATCGTCGTCAATTTTTCTCTCCCCTGCACCCCTGCTCCCCATCGCTGCTTTCGGAATTAGTGAGAAACTTTTGCCACGAAGGTCTAGTTGTACTGCTCCGGGAGGTAACGCCTCTGGTAGTCTGAAAAAAGTTGAGAGGTATGCAACCTGTGACGAATCCTCGTGTTCTCTGCCTTGGTGAAATTTTATTTGACCTTTTAGCCGACCAATTGGGGCGATCGCTCGAAGAAGTTGAATCCTGGACAGCTTATCCAGGCGGCGCACCTGCCAATGTTGCCTGTTCCCTAGTCAAGTTGGGTACGCCTTCAGGTTTTATTGGCTGCGTCGGTCAAGATCAGCCAGGAGATACTCTAGTTAAGCTTTTACAAGATATTGGTGTTGACGACAGTGGCATTCAGCGTCATCCCAGCGCACCAACTAGGGAGATTTATGTTGTGCGATCGCAAACAGGCGATCGCGAGTTTGCGGGCTTTGGTGGCTTGGATACTACAAAATTTGCCGACACCTTCCTTCAGGCATCTAAGTTACCAGAGTCATTGTTTAAAGAGGCGGAGTTTTTAGTCTTAGGAACGCTGGAGCTAGCCTACCCCGAAACGCGGGAAGCGGTTATGAAAGCGCTACAACTGGCAGAGCAGTACGATGTCAAGATTGTTGTTGATATCAACTGGCGTCCGATGTTTTGGCAGAACCCAGACGAAGCCCAGCCGCAAATTCATCAACTGTTAAAACGCACCGATTTCCTCAAAATCTCTAAAGAAGAAGCCGAAATGTTTTTTGATACGGCTGATGCAGGGGCGATTACCCATCGCTTGGATACGGTGGAAGGCGTTTTAGTAACCGATGGCGATAAGCAGAGTTCTTACTGTTTAGGAGACAATGAAGGTAAAGTTTCTGCTTTTTCGATGGATGTGAAAGATAGCACAGGAGCTGGAGATGCCTTTGTCGCGGGTTTCATCCATCAGCTTTGTCAGCGCCGCCTGCAAGATTTGAATGACCCCCAAATTGCTAGGGAAGTTGTGGAATACGCCAGTGCGGTGGGAGCATTAACGACGCTGAAGCCAGGAGCGATCGCGGCTCAACCCACCGCCTCAGAAGTCGAGGCATTTCTCAAGGAGAAAAGACAATAGCCGTGACCCCAAAAAGCGATCGCCCTAATCCTATCCTGTGTCAGTTGATTGCAGAGCGTATTGCCGCCGCACCGCAGCAACGCATCACTTTTGCTGAGTATATGGACTTAGTGTTATATCACCCACAGCAGGGATACTACGCTACAGCAGCTAGTAAGATTGGGGCGCAAGGCGACTTTTTTACCTCACCCCACCTAGGAGCGGACTTTGGTAGGTTGCTTGCCGAGCAATTTGTCCAAATGTGGGAGATTTTGGAACACCCCACCCCTTTTACTTTGGTAGAAATGGGCGCAGGTCAAGGCTTAATTGCTGCCGATATCCTCAACCACCTAAAAACCGATCATCCTGAAGTCTTTAACGCTGTTGAGTACATCATCGTCGAGAAAGCCGCCGGGATGATTGCCCAGCAGCAGCAAGTGTTGGAAAGGTTGGGGAGCAGGGGAGCAGAGGAGCCGGGGAGCCGGGGAGCCGGGGAGCCGGGGAGCCGGGGAGCCGGGGAGCAGGGGAGCAGGGGAGCAGAGGAGCAGGGGAGCAGGGGAGCAGAGGAGCAACAAATTCAGGACTTAGGACTCTCTTCGCCAATCACCAATCACCAATTCCCCAAACTGCGCTGGTGCAGTTTAGAAGAGATTCCCGACGCCTCCATTGTGGGTTGCTGCTTTTCTAATGAACTGGTGGACGCTTTGCCCGTGCATCAGTTTGTACTGGAAAATGGACAACTGCGGGAAGTCTATATCACGGCTACGGAAACGGGACAGTTTGTGGAAGTGACGGCGGAACCCTCAACCTCCAAACTGGCGGAATATTTTGAGTTAGTAGGAATCGATATTACGTCTGCTGACTATCCAGAAGGCTTTAGGAGCGAGGTAAACTTGGCAGCTTTGGACTGGCTGAGTACCGTCGCCCAGCGGCTAGATCGGGGCTATCTCCTGACAATTGATTATGGTTACACAGCAGTGCGTTACTACACGCCTCAACGGTATCAGGGGACGTTGCAGTGCTATTACCGCCATCAGTATCACAATGACCCCTACTGGAATATCGGACATCAGGATTTAACGGCTCATGTAGACTTTACAGCTCTGGAGCGTCAGGGCGATCGCTGTGGCTTGCAGACGGTAGGGTTTACTAAACAAGGGATGTTTTTGATGGCGTTGGGGTTGGGCGATCGCATTGCGGCTCTTTCTTCCCCCGAAAGCGATCGCGCTCAACAAGTTGCCACCGCACAAGATCTCATGGCTATTATGGGGCGTCGCGAAGCCCTTCATCAGCTCATTGACCCTTCAGGATTAGGAGGCTTTGGAGTACTGATTCAAAGCAAAGGGTTGACTTTGGGGCAACAAGCACAAGCCCTCAAAGGTTTGAGTATGCCGCCGATGTAATTGGGACGTTCACCCTGACGACATTAATCTGTCACCGATAACAAATAATTAGTCACTCTACACCAGAGAAACCTCAGCACTTTTAGTTGCTAATTACTTGAACTTGCTAAAGAAAGCGGGCAGGTAATCATAGTAGCGATCGCTAACCAAATACATAGCATCAATTGTGCAACTACCGCAGCCTAGAGAGCGCGCATTGAGCATGTCAGTCAATCGATCCGATGAAACACCAACTGAGGGCAAATGTCCTGCTGGTGCAGCCGCCGTGTAGTTGAGTTCTGTATCTAACTGCCATAAACTCCCGCTTAACTCCATACCAACCGGATTGCTTTCTGGTAGAGGCTGAGTTCTATGCCATCCCACGGCTTGAGCAAAGCGGTCTACCCGGGCTTTGGAGTTTTTGGCATCTTTGGCAACTTGCTGCCAAATCCGTTGTTGAGCGCTGAAGCCAAACCGTCCATTACTGGCAGTTGACCAGAGGGTGTCAAGGGTTCGCAGGTCTTCTAAAGGAATGTCATTGAAGACTGATTTGCTACTGAAGAGCAAATCTCCTTGAGGTCTGGCTAAACGTTGGAGAATTGCACGAGTCTCGACATCTGCGGCTTGCCAGTTTTGTGCAGTCAGCAGATTCTCAAGATGGCTGTAGTTGATGCGCCATTTAGAGGGGGAGCTAGAACTGGGAAGTACATCAAACGTAAAGTTAGAAACAAGCTCCTGGAACGTTTGCCGAATTGGGGCTTCGGCATCTTGATAACCCACACTCAAGCGGAACACGTAACGGCTATCCGGGCTGGTGAATAGTACATTGTCGTATTCGTAGAGTCCTGTGGAGGTATAGGCGATCGCTTTTTGTCCAGCAACTGTGAGCGGCTGCTCTTCATTGCTGCTGAGTTCTCCTTTCCAGTGGGTGAGAGGCAGTTGTGGGGAGTTGTTGTAGACGGTGATGCTGATGATGGGAGGAGTTTCAGGCAAAGAGATACGGGTGAGGAAATCAGATTGTTTCCACACTTCCAATACTTCTAAAGGAGTCGTCGGTTGCGTTGAGGGCGTCGTTTCGGATGGCGTGATGATATAGCCACTCGGAGAAACAATCCGATAGCCAAAGCGATCGCTCAGGTAAAAAACATCGCGGGGTGACGCAGGAGGAGTAGAACTTGCCGTTGGACTTACAGCAACAGCTTTACTCCCTCGCGGTTGCTCCGGTAAGGAAAGCAGTGGAGTGGCACTACAAGCAGCTAGAAATGTCAAAAGTCCAAGGGTGATGATGCGCTTCATTACGGCTAACTTGATGAATCCTAATCGTGATTAGATATTGTGTCGTTTTCAGAAATCTCACAGTAGAGATGTTTTCTGTGAGACGATGTTAGCCCAGTTGCCAAGTTTACCCGTGGGGTCGTTCCAGAATTTGAAACTGTCCTCCTCAAAAGGAACTTTGGCTTAAGAGGAATGGTACTGAGCTTAAGTGGCAAATAGTTGTTCTTGAGAAAAACCCAGCTTGGGGGGCTTCCCCCCAATCCCCCCACTCTTGGGATGAGTGCCTCCCCCAGACCCCCTGCACAAGGTTTGATCGCTTGTGATGAATTTTTTTAAATCAGTGCCATTCGGCTTAAGAGTCCTGTTAGGAATGAGGGGGAGAGAAATCAACTGCTTTTACCCCAGCAGAGAAATACGCAAGTCAAATGCCCACTAGCCGCTCAACTCACGTATTAGTGCGGAATTTCTCGCCTGCTCTCTGTAGTGGATGAAGCACCAACTTGTCAGCGCGCGATGAACCATAAACAAAGAATTTCACTAAAGCTAAAGCGAAACTGGACAATTTTGTTCGGTTTCTATTTCCTATTTTTATTAACTGTAATCATTTCTGCATATCAAGGTATTTTGCCAGTAGAACTAGAACATATTCCGTTTTATGACACAGTTGGACACTTTGTTTTATTAGGCATCGCCTCTTACCTGGGTCACAAAGCTCTTAATGGGCAAATGTTCAAAATTCGGTTTTTTCCTGTTGCTCTACCGCTAGCACCAGTTCTCATTACTATGTTCATAGCAATAGAGGAAAGTTTCCAACTCCTCTCACCAGTTCGCACCGCGAGTCTAGTAGATATGACGGCTAATCTAATCGGGATTTGGGGCTTTTACTGGTTAGCTACGCGAAAATAGTCTCTTTGATTGCTGGGTAGATGAGAACCTAGGCAGAAAACTTTTTCAAAGCTTCATCAAAAAATCTCCGAGGAAGGTAAATAACTTTAAAAAGATTTTGTTATCACATAAATAGGCAAGGAAATTATTTACACCATTGCCGATTAAACAACATTTTTGACGAATTCATAGTTAATGAGGTGATTACTATGGCACGCCGTTACAATCAAAACCAAGCGCCTTTAGTAAAAATTGTCTACTCGAAGATAAAAGTCAACGGCAAAGTGGAGTTAGTACCGCTGGAATTATACGCTGATGGCTCTCTTCAAAAAGTGAAGTAACAGAGAGATTTTTGGCTTTCGTTAAGTTTAAATAAGGTTTTCTTTCTGTAGAGACGCGACGAATCGCGTCTTTTTTATTGCTGTTGGTTACGGCGGAGGATGTAAGCGGCTCAACCTAATTCGTCATTTTTCGCAGATAGTGGGGACGGCAGGGGGTGCCCCAGCAGACTTGCGCTGGGGGGATGGTGCTGAAGACGCTACTACGGGCCCCAATAATGGCATTAGAACCAATTCGGACGCCAGGGGCGACAAAGCAATCAGTGGCAATCCAGACGCCGTTACCAAGGGTAATGGGGGCAACGACTAAGCTAAAAACTGGATCTTGGATGTTATGACTGCCTGTGCAAAGATAGCTTTTTTGGGAAACGACGCAGTGGTTGCCGAGAGAGATTTGTTCCAGGCTGTAGAAAACAGTGTCGTCACCAATCCAGCAGTAGTCGCCAATTTGGACTTTCCAGGGATAGGTGAAACGGGAAGTCGGTCGAATGATGACGCCGATGCCAATTTTTGCGCCAAATAGCCGCAGCAGCGCACAACGAAGGCTATTCAAAGGATGCGGGCTTAGGGGGAAGGCAATAGCCTGTACCAACCACCACAGTAGGACAAACCAGCCAGGGCGTCCTCGGTCGTACCCGCTCTGGTTGTAGCGGCGTAAATCCACATAGGCGGCGGCATCCCAGTCGAGTTGGCTGGGTTCTACAGTCTCTGTAGGCAGGGGTTGGGGAAGGGGGAGATTAGAGGAATCTCCCTCAGACGAAGGATTGGGAGTAGCGGAAGCCATTGTTCTCTAATTGGTTTTAGAGGCAATGGACTGGGAAGGGGGAGGCGGTGTCACGGGTGGTGTTTTAGCAACGTTGAGCTGACCGCTAAATTGCTGCAATTCGTAGAGTTTGACGCCAATTTGATACTCGTACTGACTGAGTAAGCGCCCATAGGTGTAGCCAGCTTTTCCATCCAAAAATCCTAGCCGCAGGAAGTAGAAAATAATGAACCGCAGGGTTGGTTTGAAGGGTAGCCACACCCAGACTTTTCTCAGAAAACGCTTGCGTTGCACCGCATCTCCAAACGGGTTTGCACCAATTGTGCCAGCTTCGTCTTTGCCTGTGAGCATGTTGAGATAGACGCGGGCTTCCCAGTTGGAGTAACGATTGTGCCGTTCTAGCCAGTGATAAATGTCTTTGAAGTCCATGTGCTCCATGTCATTTTTTAGGTAAGCAACGCGACCGTTTAGGATGACATGTTCGTGGACTTCGTTGTCGCCTGTGTTGCGGATTTCTTCAGTGCTGAGGTTTTCGTAGCGACCTTGTTTGTGCTTGAACAAGCGGAGGTTCCAGTCGGGATATTTGCCACCGAAACGAATCCACTTGCCGAGAAAGTAGACTCGACGGTTGAGGTAGTAGCCATTGTAGTCAGGGTTTTGGATGGCGATCGCAATTTCGTCCCAAAGTTCTGAGGTAATGCGCTCATCGCAGTCAACAATCAATACCCATTCGTTGCGGAACGGCAGATTTTCCAACGACCAATTTTTCTTTTTCGGCCAACGACCGTTGAACTGAAATTGTACGACTTTTGCACCATGACTTTCGGCAATTTCAACGGAGCGATCGCTACTATCAGAATCGACAATAAATACTTCATCAGCTCTCTCCACGCTTGCCAGACAAGCTGGCAGATTGGCTTCCTCGTTTTTGGCTGGAATCAAAACCGAAACCGGGATTTTGGAGTTAGTGGAAGTCATAATCTGTGAATCCGCAAGGTTCATTTGTAGGGTTTAGGACTTGTCGCATTAATCATTCCTCTTGAGTTATTAGTCTTTAGCCGGAAAGACCAGCTACTCTAAAACTCTACAGAGACGGATCAAGAGCGAAACAATCGGTTAAGAGTTCTTGGGCTTGGGCGAAACCGCCTTTTGCTTGTCGCCGGAGAGCATTCCTTGAATGGCAGCACTCAAATAACCAATTTGACCATAGGCATACACTAAGTTATCAAAGCGCTCGGCAGGGCTGCCAAAGTATTTCAGAGATTTGTACAACCCCCGGACGATGCGTTCGCTCCCTCGCAGGAGTTGAGGAGGGCCTGAGCGTCCTGTAACTTGTTCACGGTAACATTCGCTAATGCCTTGCCACCAGCCCCGATTTAGGAACCAAGTGCGCTCTAGGCGTTCTACAGCAACGTTGTGGGCAACGAGTGCCTCTGGGAGATAGGCAACTTGCCAGCCCTGCTTGAGGGCAAGTTCGGTCATATGCACTTCTTCGTTGGAGAGAAGATTTTTGCCAACCCGACCCAAATTGACATCAAATCCGCCAATTTGTTCGAGGAAGTTCCGCCGGATGGAGTAATTTAAGCCCCTAGGCGTTAAACCGGGCTGTTTGATATAAACCATCTCTTCACCCAGATCATAGGCTCCTAGATTGCCTGCGAGTCCCGCAGATAGCCAGGACGGAGCCGTAATTCCCTCCGGCCAAAGCAGTGTGACTTTGCCTCCGGCGATCGCTAATTTTTCGTTTTTCTCATACGCCTCAACAAGTACTCGCAGCCACCCCAAGCTGGCAACGGCATCATCATCTAAATACGCCAGAATTTCTCCTTGTGACTCTTTGGCTCCCCGGTTCCGCGCTACAGATAAACCCGTGATGGGTTCGTAAACATACTTGAGACGAGGGTGAGACAGGCGTTCTTTAACGATTTCTGATGTGCGATCGCTGGAGGCATTATCAACCACGATCACTTCATAACTATCAAAGTCTTGCTGCAATAAGCTATCAATCGCAGCGCCTAAATACTGTTCCCGATTGTGGGTACAGATAATTGCAGAAATCTTCATTGGAGGGGTTGGCGATTGGGGACTGGGGATTGGCAGACCGGGGATGATGTTCACTGTTTTTACACAATGAACTATTCCTGCAAATGACTATGTAAAACGATCAAAGTTTCAGCAAGTTGGCTGAGGCGAGTTTCTAGGTACTGCTTGCGACTGAGGAGTTGGCGGAGTTTATGATAACGAGCGATCGCCATACTGACATCAGGCACTTGTTCGGCGGGGCAAGGCTGTGACCACAATTTACCATCGGCATCTAGTCCACAGAGGCGGTAGCCTGTGCGGGGCGCTTGATAAGTGACGTTAGTATCGGACTGATTCAGGACTTCTTCGTAGTCCATCAGTCGGTCAGTTTCTGCGTGACGGACTGTTTCACCACCCATTTCGGATTCACGGGCATGAGAATCTAGCCAGCCGTCTACAATTGGCCCTTCCAGATAAATGTCTTGAACTTGGCGCAAAATTTGCTGTAATTCCTTCTGCCAGCCGCCGACAACACCTTCAATTTCTTTTAGCAGGTTCATTGCTAAAGCGGGATTGGCGGCGTGGCGATGGTCGCTGAAGCTAGGAGACTTAAACTTTGGCAGGCTTGGAGTTTTGCCACCGTGATATTTGTGGGCAGGGAAAGGCTGCACCGCCATTGAGAAGGATGGCTCTGGAGAATTGGTGCGGGAGCGTTTTGATGACTGACTACTGCGACTTTTAACGGCAGTGGCTGTCTGTTGCTTGGCTCCCGCCTTGGCTTGTGCCAAGCGATTTAGTGTTGTCTCTATCCGTTGTAATTCTGGTTTCATAGTTTTCTCTTGTCGCTGCGATTGCCAATCCCTAACCGACTTACTTAATCCTGGTAAGATTTTCTGGCATTGTCTTGTGCCAATCTAGGTTGTTTTACTTGTCAGTACAAGTATTTATTTTTGTCGTCATTTTAACTGTATCTCTTGGCAGAAACGGTAGTTTTTCAGGAATTGGGTGCGGGGAAAACGACCCAGACAAGAGCGATCGCACTTCAGGAGAAGAGAAAATTTGTCATGGCAGGGGAGGTAATCTTGGCAAGACGGATCATTTTAGTAGCGGGCCCGGCTCGGTCTGGTAAAAGTGAGTGGGCAGAATACTTGGCGACAGAGACGGGGAACTCTGTGATCTACGTCGCCACCGCTCACGTTGACCCCAATGATACAGAGTGGCAAGCCCGCATTGAGCAACACCAACGCCGTCGCCCGGAAAGTTGGGAAACGCTATCGGTGCCAAACGACCTCGCTGCCACGATCGCGGCATCATCCCAGGATGGCTGTCTGTTGATTGATTCTTTGGGGACTTGGGTCGCTAATTTTCTTGATCGCGATGACGAGGAGTGGGAGAAAATCTCCCAGGACTTGCTGCAGGCAATTAAACAGGCAGTTAGTGATGTGATTTTGGTGGCTGAGGAGACAGGATGGGGAGTGGTTCCGGCTTATTCCTTGGGGAGAAAGTTTCGCGACCGCTTAGGGACATTAGTCCGCTTACTAGGAGCGATCGCCAACCCCGTTTACTTGGTTACCTGTGGTCATATTCTCAACCTTAGTGTTTTGGGTTCGCCACTCCCAAACGCCTGATTATCGGTACCATAATAGAAGTAAATAGGCAAAAACACCCCGTCCCTAAGCACTCATCTATGGCATCCGAACAACAGGTCAAACGCTATCTTGCTTATTGGTTTCAACTCGGTAAGAAGGTTGTACTCCGCAACGGACAAGAAACCCTAACACCAGAAAAGGTCATAGCAGGCGATCGCTACAGCCAGGAGTTTGAAGAGATTTGGCAGAAAATTCTCTCCCCCAAGAGCGGTGAATGTCACCTAGAAGGCACTGAGCAAACCATTGATCAACTGTTAACCCCAGTGTGGGATCTATCATCCTGCTCTCGCTGTGAGATGCCTGTGCCTGTAAAAATGGCTGGGATGCCATCAGAACTATGTCCCTGTAACGACATATCTGGTTGGCCCAACACCGAACTTCCAGCACCGCGAGAGCCTATCAGCACTCCGGATAAGTTGACTGCCATTCGCGATCGCTTACAAAGAATTAGTAACTAGGGCAAACAAAATTAACACTAGGGTAGGAACGAACGACCCTTCGCTCCTACCCTAATTCCCCTATCGTTTGCGGCTAATTACCAGTAGTGCAACTACCATTCCAGGTTACCCACTTGTGGGAGACGCCACTTGATGTTGTTTCCTGAGTGATTGTGTCTAGGTTCAAACCCGTTTCACTTAAATCAGCCCCAACTAAATCAGCACCCGTTAAAGAAGCACCCTCTAAGCAAGCACCACTCAAATTAGCACCACTCAAATCAGCACCGCTCAGTTCAGCATCGGTTAAGTTAGCGCCATCAAGATTGGCTTGATGCAAGTTTGCACAACGCAGATCGGCACCTGTTAGGTCAACTCCCGCCAAATTGGCTCCCGTCAAATCGCTGCCAATCAAGTTAATTTCTGTTAAATTAGCTCCGGTTAAATCAGCTCCACTCAAGTCAGCATTAGTCAGGTTGGCTTGGTGGAAACAGGTACCGCTTAAATCTGCTCCTTTCAAATCAGCCCGACTAAAATCAGAACGGTTAAAATCAGCCCGACTTAAATCAACTCCAGGGAGGGAAACTCCGGGAAATTTTGCTTCTTGAAAGTTTAATTTTCTTGTTGCGTATAGATTTAGAAGTTCTTGCGTGTTCATCTTTAAAATCTCCTAAAACTTCAATTTCAAAAGCCGTGAAGTGGGATTTCGTATTCAGATAAAATCCCAAAAATGTGCAGGCAACTTCTTTGAGTTGCCCAAATTATTCAGATGTACAATTCTCGTCTCACACCAAACCAAAGGAATACCAATTCCCTTTGAGCTTGCATTACAGGTGCAATCTCTGAGTGTAAATGCATTTAAAATCTAGGTCAGAAGGTTTAGGACAATTTACAACTGACCAGCAGACTACATTTTGTTATTTTTCGCCTACTTACACAAAATCTTATAGCAACTCTCGCCTAGTGGTTCCTAGGTTTAACAGAAGTTCATTGACTTAATTATCAGCCTTTGGTAAACAGGCTCTCTCTAGTGCGTCGGGCGGCGCAAAGGGGTGTTGGTTTTTGGTCGGATGCGGAGTATTACGAGCCGATGTCAGATGAAGCAGCACACCATCTAGTTCTCGGTTTTGACGCAGTTACCACAAAACAGATCAGCAAGTTTTTGCCAGAATTGAAACGGCTTTTTAGATTAGACCTAAAATTAGCTCTGTGCAAAAACTTACCTGATTGGCGATGCTCTAGCAGTTCTTCAATCGTCGTAATTAGAAGCAGACATTCCGCACCACCAGGATTTAACTAAGTATGACTACATCTCAAGCTGAACGGCTTTTGTTCCGGCTAGCCGTTTGGAGTTGACGTTTACGTTTGGCAGTAGTACCCAAAGCACCAACAACTACCAATCCTAAAACAGCAGCAGGTTCAGGAACGCTCTTTTGCGGTTCAGCTTGCAGCCTTTCCAAGGCGGAGTTGGCAATAATTTGATGGGTAGCCGTGGTGGGGTGTATGTTATCCCAGAACAAATACTGTTGGGGATTTTGACACAGTGTAAAAAGGCAAGAATCCGTTACATTGGTGAGACCAAATTCCGAGGGATTGGCGACCGCATTACTGAATAGAGAATTCACATCCAGAGAAAATATATTCGCCTCAGAAGCAAATTTTGAGGCGAGTCCATTTAGTCGAGAATTATGCTTCTGGGTTAACTTATTGAGGCGTTGAGCCTGGGGAGTGTTAGCCGTCAGTGGCAGCTCGCCTAAATTTGGCAGGTTAACCAGCATGATATTTTCAGCACCGGAATTAATCAGAGAATCCAAGGCAAAGGATAAATTGGCGATTGACTGATTAGGTGTTTGAAACGGCGTGAACGTCTGGCTTTCTGTGGGCAAATAATCGTTAGCCCCTGCAAACAGGATGTAGAGCGGATTCTTATCCGGCTGAGTAATGAAGGGAGCAAGCTGGCTATACAAGCCAATCTGCTGCGTTAATCCTGGCAACTGAGGGAGAATTGTATTGTCTGACCCTGTTGTCGCCCCCCCAAAGGCAAAGTTTGTACTTCCAGATACAGCTCCCGCAGGGATAGGGTCGAGATCGGGAGCAGGAATGATTCCTAAAGCTTCGGCGAGGTAATCCACCCAAACAGGGCCATTAGAAAAGCGCCCATTAAAGTAAAAGGGGCTTGGGGGAACCAATCCTCCAGTGGAATTACTCACATTTCCTGTATCAGAAACGCTGTCACCAAAGACAAAAAGCTGATTAAACGTGGCGGCGTTCGCCTTGAGCGGTAGCAGGAATGAAAAGAGAAACAGACCCGTGGTAACAATTTGTTTTTTCATTTTTTGAGAGTTTTGGTTTTTTGCGAGGATTTTACTCACATTAAGGAAAGTTGGGCGAGTCAGCTTGCACTTGAAAGGCATCTTTTGTTCTGACTCAAATAATTGCGTCAGTAGACATACCCAAACTTACCTTTGTAACTATGCTTTTCATCTATATTTTTCAGTATTTTTGAAAGCTCTAGTTGAGATTCTATGAAGATGGTGTAAAGAGTTGATGAAGTCATGCAATGTCTCTACATAGCTTGGCGATTGAGAAATACTTGCTAAAAATGGTGCAAGATCTCAGCTAATCTTTCCAGGCTTTAGGCTGACGGAATTTGTACACATCTTCGATGAGCTTTGTCCAACTACTAGAGATGGATTCTAGGAGGCGATCGCCTTTTTCTTTCGTGGCTACTGTGGGATCTCCCAGTACTCCACTTTGAGACAAATCTCGCGTCACCCAAGAAAAGGGCAACTTCCCTTCCATACTCAGCAGGCTATCTTCCGGCATCTCTGGAGGATACTCGGCTACCGCCTGCTCCATCTGCACCTGATCCGGCAAAATCGAGAGCAGCACGCTGGTTTCTGCATCCCCTGCATGGATGCCAAACTCAACTTCCTTCACTGACAGCAATTCCTTAGCAATGTGGGGGGCTCGCCAGGTAAAGAAGGGGAAAACTAGAAAGTCGTCATATTTAGCGTGCAAATCCCGTGCGGCAATATCCATAATTTGGGGTTGTCCACCGTGGGCATTCATCAACACCAATTTGCGAAAGCCAGCACGGTAGATGCTTTCTGCCATCTCCATCAACACGGCTAATAAGGTTTGGGCAGAAAGGGTAATCGTGCCGGGAAAATGGTCATGTTCGTTAGATTTGCCGTAATGCAGTGTAGGCAAGGCATAGGCAGGGATATTAGTATCCAGTTTTGCTAAGGCTTTGCCAGTAATAGCAGTAGCGATCGCGGCATCAACAATAATCGGTAAATGAGGGCCATGTTGTTCAATTGCCCCCACGGGCTGAATAATCACTACATTTTCCTTATCCGGCATCGCTTGAATTTCCGTCCAAGTGAGATAAGAAAAAAAGCGTTCTGGGGGAATAAAACTATGCATCATTAGTTTTGAAATTGGTAGAGTGAGGTTAAAACATTACAAATAGGAATAGCAATGATAAGCAAATTCAAAAGTTCCCATAAATCCGATATTATCTATCCTGACAGCAATGGACAGTTAGTGGCAGACAATACTAAGCAGTTTCAATGGATTGTCCTTATCAAAGAAAACTTAGAATTATTGTTTGCTAACAATCCTGAAGTGTTTGTGGCTGGCGATCTGCTCTGGTACCCCATTGAAGGCAACAATACCATTCAAACAGCGCCTGATGTGATGGTGGCATTTGGCAGATCTAAAGGAGACCGGGGTTCCTATCGGCAATGGCAGGAAAATAACATCAATCCTCAAGTCGTATTTGAGATTCTTTCCCCTAGCAACACACTTAAGGAGATAATGCAAAAGTTTCTTTTCTATGACCGTTATGGGGTGGAGGAGTATTATCTATATGACCCAGATAAAAATGATTTTACAGGCTCCTTACGTGCTGAATCAGGTTTAGAAGTTATTGAAGAAATCGCAGGTTGGACAAGTCCGAGGTTGGGAATTCGGTTTGAATTAACTGATAGCGAACTGCAAATTTATCGCCCTGATGGACAACAATTTGCCACTTTTGTAGAACTACCCCAACGAGCAGAGCAAGCTGGGGCATTATCACAACAGGAGCGGGCTTTACGAAAGCAAGAACAGCGGCGACCTGAACTGTTGGAACAACGATTGCGGGAATTGGGAGTGAATCTAGAAGATTTGTAATATAGCAATAATGTAAGATTCCTAAGAGGGTGTCTGAGAAGTATCTAATTATGCCAGCCGCTTGAGCATGAGCCGAGAAGATGAACTGAACCTAATAACAACCTGATTCAGAACAAAATATGGATATCCCTCTTCTATCGCTTAGTTTACCTTTCACGAATTTTACGTCATTTCACTTGACGAAAGAACGACGTTTTAGACAGATTTAACAGGAGAACAATAAAGTGATAATGGATCATTTTTCTATCCATAAATCTTTAATATTTTGTGGCACGAAATCAAGGGGAAACTCTTCTATTCCTTGCCAGCCTGGAGAGATATATTCATGAATTTCTATTTCTGTAAAACCATTTACATAAAGTTTTTTGTCGTAATCTATGACAATTTGCAATGACCAATGGTTTGCATCTTCACGTTGCAGTAGTTCTCTTACCTCTTGATAAGAAAGCTCGTACCTTTGTATGGCATTAAGAAAATCCGAGAAGTTTCTGTCATTTACTTCGAGCAAACCATTGCGAAATAAAACAGAATTTTGAGATGTGATACAACTGGGATCGTACCTAGCATAGTCTAAAATCCATTCGACTACAGTACAAACAAAAAATCGCCATTGTGATTGATATTTGATGATGCCAAGTAAATCATCAAGATCGAGTTCGTCTAAGTTCATCTTTCTGTTAATTTTATATTTTTAAAGTTCCTGGAATTGCCGCTTCTACTAACTTTTGTATCCAGTTTGCGGGTAGTTCATATCCAGTAGATTCATGTTCCGCTAAGCCCAATTCTCGTCTAATCGAAGGTGTTGTCTTCGATGGATCTGAAATTTCCGGTGCACTTCTATTATGGCGAATCTCTGACTATCGCTAGTTTTCATTCCTCCATCTTCCAGAATGTAAGTGTGAGGATGGCAATGAAAGCCCCCTGTTGTTCGTGGTAGCTAATAATCTCATTCAGCCGTTCTTCAGTGGTGTAGCGCACGACTTGTAAGGCAGCAGGTACAACTTGTCCAGCGATGCGAATAAACTCTAAGTGGCTGTACGCAGGCTAACCCCGGCTTAATCCACCGAATCTCGTTCATCCGCGTCAAGTCGAGAATCACCCCACCCTCAAGAGGAATGCACTGTCCGTAATTTCCTGTTCCTGCACCTCGCACAGTTAAAGGAATTTTGTATTTCACGCAGGTAGCAGCTACCCGCAAGACTTCCGCCTCATTGACAGGACGCACAACCAAATCACCAGTCTTGTCCGCTAGCTGCGGTTGCAGTACGGGGCTGAAGTGGTAATAATCCTGAGAGAGTTTGGCAATCTGAACAGAGTCGGTAATCGTTTCTATTCCCGCTAATTGGGCTAATAAAGCATCCCTGTCAATTGATTGAGTAGTCGTCGGAGGTATGTAATTTTCCGGTTTTTTCACAAGTTTTCAAGTAGTATTTAGTACCCGCTCATAGTCCCCAGTGAAATAGAGCGATCGCTCCCTTCATCTCGACTTAGGTACCGCTCAAAGAGTAGAGTTGAAGAAATAAACATTTTTTAATCAAACTAATGCGTCAGTTTGTTTTGTGGATCGCTATTTTGTGGACGGCTATTTGTTGGTCTATAGGGCTGTTGTTTAGCCTTTACTTATTTCTCGGCTGGGATATAAACTACCACTCATCGCCCTACGTTGAGCTATCGCGCTCTCTAGTTTTTGGTCTTGTTAGCGGAGGAATGGGGGGATTGGGCATTGCGGTAGGATTGATTTCGATTGTATCCACTCAGTATTGGAGAAGCTTCCTTGTTGTTCCCATAATTTGGGCGATCGCCCTAGTTGCTGGTGCGCTTGTATCCTTAAGCTGGTACGATTACACGTCGCCTGAGATTTTGTTTGCCACCGGAGCGATCGCCGGAGTAATTGGCGGATTGCTTATGGGCTTAATCCTCAAGTGGTTTAAACCTTCCCTAAAAGGGACGCAGGTACTGCGAGTCATCATTGCTTGGGCTATTTGCCTGCCTCTAAGCCTGACGCTATTTCATGATTCCGTCCTACTTATTCTTACTAATATTGTCGGTGGGTTACTGACCTACATTCTGACTACTGTTGTTAGCGGATTGCTCATTGCCACAATTGGCGGTGGAGTAACATTTTGGCAACTAATCGCTAACGGAAAATAAACTCAGCGTCAGGTCAATCCTCACTTATCTATAGCCATCCTACTAAATACCTTGAACCCCTTTTTCTTCTCTTCCTCTGCGTTCTCTTCATAAATTATCCAGTTCCGAGTAATCCGGTAGCTTCGTATCAATCTCCTTACCATTTCTCAAAATAATACGATCGTGCTGCGATCGCGACAACAACTCACTGAAATAACGAGCCTTAAAAATAACTAAGTCCGCTGGCAACCCAATAGCAATTCGTCCAACAGTTGGCAACCCAATTAAATCTGCTGCCGTCTTAGTAACCGTACAAGGAGAGTCCCCATAAGGCGTATCCAAATGAGCAATGCGGACGGATTGGGTAAAAACTTCTAAGACATCGTGGTCGCCAAATCCATAAAAGGCGTCGCGGCAATTATCGCTAGCAACAGCAATCGGGATGCCCTGTTGTTTGAGTTCGTGCAGGATAGTCACGCCTCGCAAACGAGGGGTGCGATTGGGTTGACGGTCTTGCAGATAAAGATTGCACATCGGCAGGCTGACGATGCCAATTCCTGCTTGCTTGACTAAGGAGAGGGTGTTTTCAACTGATTCTGGTGACTGAACTGACAGGCTACAGCAGTGTCCGCAAACGATTTTCCCGGCGAACTGATGGCGGATAGCGGCTTGGGCGATGTGGCGGAGGCAGATTGAGCTGGGATCAGTATTTTCATCCGTGTGGAAGTCAAGGTCGAGATGGCGTTCCTTTGCCAGGGTAAAGACTGCATCTAACTGGGCGTCTAAGTCAGGATGCGTGTAAACTACACCTCCGAGGATGCCGCCGATTTCGGCAATGCGGTCAGCTAAAGCTATTCCTTCTGGAGTTTGGTAGTAATCAAGGGTTACTAGGGAAACTGCTTGCAAAATGACTCGATTCGCCCATTCGTTTTGTAAGGTTTTGAAGACGCCAAGACTAATCGCCGCTTGTTCCCCGAAGGAATCAATGTGAGTGCGAATGGCTTTTGTACCATGGGCGTAGCTGCACTTGATGCCAAACTCCATGCGGCGGTAAACGTCTTCCTCGTTCCAATATTCTGCATCTTTATGAACGGTAGTGAGGGCGCTATCGAAGGTGCCATCGGGATTAGGACTACGCTCGCAAGTGTGACCCTTATCTAAATGGCTGTGGATGTCCACAAAACAGGGAAACACAATCCCATTTTTTAGATCGTGTCTGAGTTCTTGTCGGCTAGTAGCCGTTGCTGGAACAATATTGGCGATCGCATTCCCCGCAATTTCAATATCTACGGCTACTAAACCTTCCCGCGTCTTTGTTGCGGCGATCGCCTCCTCTGGATTCAGCAGACAGGCTGGTACATGAGCATTTGTCAGCCAGTAACGAGGTGCAGTTGGAATCATGACTTTTTCTCTTCCTTTTTTCTGGTAAGTATCTTATTCATAAATGTCAGGATTCGTTTCCATTTTGTGAATGCGAGGTCACTTCTTAGAGAAGTCAGTAATCTGAGAGGCTAACATCTCGCTGACAATATCAATAGAACCTCATCACAACAGACAACCATGTTAGAACTGCATTGTCATACCACTTATTCTGATGGCACCCTGACGCCGGGAGAGCTGGTACAAAAAGCGATCGCGGCTGGGGTGCGGGCGCTGGCGATTACTGACCACGACACGATTTCGGGTTGGGAGGAGGCGTTTGCAGCGGCGAAACACTACGAGCTGGAAATTGTTCCGGGACTGGAGTTGAGTACGGTTCATCGCGATCGCTCTTTGCATATCCTCGGCTTTTATCCGCAACCCGAACGGCTATGTGCGCCTTTACAGGAGCGTTTAGAAGGACGCAAACGCCGTTCTAGGCAAATGATGGAAAAGTTAGCAGAGTTGGGTTATCCGATTGAGCTGCCCTCAATGGGAGAAGGAATGGCACCGGGACGCCCCCATATTGCTAACGCTTTGGTACGAGCCGGATATGTGCAGTCGGCGCAGGAAGCGTTTGAGCGTTGGTTAGGGGATGATCAACCCGCTCATGTGCATTACGAGAAGTTTTCTATTGCTGAGGGGATAGGATTGTTACGTAGTTCCGGTGCTGTACCCATCTGGGCGCATCCCTACCTATTTCGGGGCGGCGCAGTTGAGGAGGTTTTAGAGGAATTAGTCGCCGTGGGTTTGATGGGAGTGGAAGTGTATCATCCTGGTCATAGCCCTAGTCAAATGAGACGCTTAGAAGCGTTGTGTAATCAGTACAATTTACTGATGACGGGGGGGAGCGATTACCACGGGCCCAGCCCTGATGGTAAAAAAGCAGGGAGTACCCTCAATCAGATGCAGGTGCCGCTATCTTTGCTTGAGCCGATTAAACAGGCAGCTCTACAGCTAGCTTAGGAAAATAGTGCTAAATCCCTCGGTTGGTGAGTCAGTCAACCCACTTCCGTGAGCAACTTTTGGCAAGCTTTTATCCCGCCAGACTGGCTTCCTGCTGGAGCCAGCAGTGCAGAAAATCAGTGAGCCATTTTTCCATAGCGATCGCATATACAGCATGATTTTGTAGCTGTTCGTCGCGAGACTGCGCCCCTGGGTTGCTCAGGTGTTCGGCTCCCAGTACAGTCCACTTTTTCAGCATCTCTTCCGTCATCTCTGGATGAAACTGCACACCGACGGCGTTCTCACCGTAACGAAAGGCTTGATTGACAAACGTTTCCCCTGTAGCCAAAGAGACAGCACCCGCAGGCAGTTCCCACCCTTCATTGTGCCAATGATAGACATACAGAGGTTCGGCAAAATCTTTCCTTCCAGCCGAGGTGGGCATAATCGGGAAATAGCCAATTTCTACTTTTTCCTCTGGATGGGGCTTGACTGTCGCCCCTAATACCCGCGCCAACAGTTGAGCGCCCAGACAAATTCCTAGGTAGGGCTTTCCAGAGGCAAGCGCCACAGGAATCCAATCCAGCTCTGTTTTGATAAACGGTAAGGTTTCGTCATCATTAGCACTCATCGGGCCACCGAAGATCACCACCGCTTTGTGGTCATCCATGGTCAGTGGGAGGGGGTCGTTGTTGCTAGGGCAACGGATATCGAGGGTATAACCGTAACGGTGCAAAATCTGCCCCACCAGACCGGGGTCAGACGTGACTTGATGGATGATGACGAGAATTTTGTTCACTGTTTATTTTTAATCGCTGCCTAACTTGTAACTTAACGTGAGTTAGGGAGTTGTGGCTGTTCAAGGCGAGCCGGGGAGAGCTTTCCAAGTAGTATTTGCTCTGGAGGTTTAGATGACTTTCCAATGTGGATTGGTCAAACTTGTGAGGATATGGTCTTCCATTTTCCCATTAACTAATAAATAATTTTTGGCGTATCCTTCTTCAATGAATCCTAATCGTTTTAGCAGCTTGCCACTACGCTGATTGTGGGGCATATAGTTTGCCATCACTCGGTGCAAATTTAAGTTTTGAAAGATATAAGGAATTGTAGATTGTAGAGCTTCGGTCATATAACCTTTGCCTTGTTCTACTTCCGCTAAGTTGTACCCTAAAAAGCAAAATTGTGCTGATCCTCGAACAAAATCAACATTGCCAATAATAGTTTCGGGATTTAATCGTGGAAAAATAAACAACTTTAAAGCTCGATCTTTTCTGAATTCTTTAATGTTTTGATTGACTTGCTTTTGCCAAAATGTTTCAGTAAAGAAGCTGTCAAACCAACGGGGATGAAAGGGGGTGAGATAGGTCTTATTTTCACTGTAGTAGTTGATGATAGCGGCAACATCATCGGGTAAGGCAAGCCGCAGATAAAGGCGATCGCTTGTAATTAGAGGTAACAAGTCAGGCATCTGAATATTAATCTCTCCTGGGAATCCTTCATGGGTACTATCGACGCGGTTCTCCGGCTGATGTGAGTGCCACCGGGAACTTCTAGGGGCAACGTTGACATCAAGTGCTTAGGGGAACGCCTGAGATGCAGTTAGTTGTAGGTGAGGCACTGTCCACCACTGAAAAATGTAGATTTATGCTAAATTGCACGAGCTTTGAGAGAAAACCGGACAACTAACAAAAATACCGTAATCATTACTAATGCACGATCATCACGCTCACTGCAACCATCACGCCGCACTGAATAAAGACTCTGTTGGTTCCAACAAAACTAGAGTACTAACCATCGCTCTGACGTTAATTGCTGGCTTTTCTCTGGTGGAGTTAATGGCTGGTCGATTTAGTCACAGCTTGGCGCTGATGGCAGATAGCGGTCATTTGTTTTCAGATTGCTTTGGTTTAGGGTTAGCACTGTTAGCAACATGGATGACGCGCCAACCCCTGTTGAGAGGCGATCGCCGTTTGGAAGTATTAGCGGCTCTAATCAACGGCATCTCAATTGTAGCGATCGCCTTGTGGATTGGTTGGGAAGCCGTGGTGCGCCTGCAATCTCCCCCCGACGAAATTCTCAGCTTGCCAATGCTAGTCACCGCGAGTGTTGGGTTGGGAGTCAACAGTTTTAATGTTTTTCTCCTGCACAAAGATAGCCACCACGACCTCAACCTCAAAGGCGCATTCCTGCACGTTTTTGCCGATGCTGTTAGTTCTGTGGGCGTTGTGATGGCGGCGATCGCTATTTGGGCACTGAAATGGATGTGGGCGGACGGCGTTATTAGCTTATTAGTCTCCGGCGTGATTCTGATTACGGCTGTTCCCTTAGTTATGCAAAGCCTCAATGCTTTGTGGGGAGAACAGCAGGTAGTAATTGAGGATTAATTAAACATCGCTCTGGCGGTGCTTCGTGGCAGAAAAAAGCGCTATAAATCCTCGCCTGCATCCTACAGCAAAGTCCTGAGTCGGTGAGTTGAAGATTCAACCAGCACTTGCTTTTAGAGAATCCGGAATGCCCTAACCTATGGGGCGACTGGTATAACGTCACTCCTCGCTACAGCTTCGTTACATTTGCGGCGGTTGGCGTCAAACATCGAGTAGATTGGCACAAAATTGAGCCAGAACTTCAGCCTGCGGGCAGATATCTGCACGAAGCATTTAGTAAAGAAGAGGCATATGAAAGCAACTTATTCCCTGAGTCACTCGCTCATTGCTGCCCATCACCCCTCTACCGTAGATCTGCTAATTAGTTTCCAGGGGGAAGCAGAAATCCGCAACCAGGCTCCCCGGCGTCCCCTCAATCTGAGCTTAGTAATCGATCGCTCCGGCTCTATGGCTGGGGCACCCCTCAAACAAGCGATCGCCGCCGCCCAAAGGCTGGTTGAGCATCTGACACCAGAAGATTATCTGTCGATTGTTACTTATGACGATACCGCTGAAGTGGTTTTTCAGCACCAGCTTGTCCAGGATAAATCCGCCATTCGTCAGGTGATTGGCAAAATCAAAGCCGGCGGATGTACGAACTTGAGCGGTGGCTGGCTGATGGGATGCGATCGCGTTGCAACCCAACAGTCCACTGAACGAATCAACCGCGTTCTCCTATTAACCGACGGACAGGCAAATGTCGGCATTACCGATTCCCAGATACTCATCAACACCGCTAGGAAAAAAGCCGAAGCTGGAATCATTACGACAACTTTAGGGTTTGGCAGCTACTTTAACGAAGATTTGCTCATCGGCATGGCAAATGCGGCAGAGGGAAACTTCTATTTCATCCAATCTCCTGATGATGCCTCTGATGTCTTCCGCATCGAACTAGAAAGCCTCACCTCTGTTGTTGCCCAAAATCTTACCGTGACGATGCAACTAGAGGAATCTGTAGAGATTGCCAAGATTCTCAACAATTATCGCACTACGGCACTTGGCAACAACCCAGAAATCTTCTTGGGTGACGTTTATGAGGTTGAGCCGAAAAAGTTAGTAGTAGAACTCTCCCTCCCATCGCTAACTAACCTTGGCGTTACCAACATTGCTACCGTCTCCTACAAATATCAGACGGTTGTAGATGGCAGCATCCAACAGTTCACCGACGCAATCCCGATTGTGATTACCATTGCGTCCGAGGAAGCCGCCAATAGTAGTCAGCCAGATGCCGTTGTCGTCGAACAGGCAAGCCAGTTAAGGATTGCGAAAGTCAAAGAAGAAGCGATCGCCCTGGCTGACAAAGGAGATTACACCGCCGCCTCCCAAAAACTTCGCCAAACCCTTGAGGCTCTCCAGCAGGCATTGCACGAGTCTTTTGAAGTTGCCGAAGAGATAGAGCAGTTGGATCACTACGCCCAACGTCTAGAAAGCAAACAGTTTGATAGTAGTATGCGGAAGGAGATGCGCGACCAGTCTTACCAGGCACTAAAACGCGATCGCGGCGATTTAAAACTGCGAGGCGTTGCGGCGGGTTCAGCTAGCAGCTTAGAAGCGGTTTCCCACGCGGATACAGGCATTCTGGTACAGTGCTTCCGTGAAGGAGGTAAGTTGCGAGTTCGCGTAATTTCTGACGGCTATAACCCCGACTTCAATGTGCAATTCCCCCGGAACCTTCGCCAGGAGGGCGTTACTTATGTCGTTGATGAAATCAAGCTATCGGCTGACAGTAGCTTTTATCGCGCCTCCGGTACAATCCGCCGCTTAGTAAAGCCAGGAGAGGAACGCGCGGCGAATACATCTTCTACCAAAAGCTCAAAACGACAAAAGCTCAATGCACCTACGTCTGCTGCCGATTTAGAAACAGTCGATACGGTGGGGGATGGTGTTCTCGTTCAGTGTGTTAAAGAAGGCAAGAAGCTGAGGGCGAGAGTTGTTTCAGATGGCTACGATCCTAACTACAACATGCGCTTTCCCCGCGACATTCGAGAAGAAAACATCCTCTATGTTGTGGACGAAGTGGAAGAAGCTAAGAATGGGGGTTCTTATATTGCTTATGGAAAGATTCGCCGATTAATTCAATAAGCGATCGCTTTTACGCTCCTGGAAATACGCGCTTTAAATCGAGAGATAAGTCAGGAAAGCCAGGAAGTGTAACCGTTTCATTTGGCAAGGCAATCTGCCTGATCCGATAGCCAAATTTCCCTTGAGTATCTTGATAGGGCTGACTGTAGCGCTCCAGTTGATTAGCAACCAAATTCATCATCCAATAATCCTGAATTTGGTTTTCTGCATACAAAGATAGCTTGACAGTTCGGTCATACTCCAAGGTGGAGTCTGAAACTTCAACGACCAGCAGAATATCCTGGGGATAAGGATGATGGGATAAGTAATCATCTGGCTGTCCTTGGGCGATCGCCGCATCGGGTTCTGGCTCGCTGTCGGCAGATAAAACGATCGGCTCCTGTCCCCGTACCACAGCACAATTGACGACTAACCGATCCAACTCCCGGATTAGCTTAGTATTGCCAACCGAATGCAGCGTACCTTTAGCCGCCATTTGCACGAGTTCTCCCCGAATCAGCTGCACGCGATCGCCCTCAGCAAAGAAACCTAGCTCAATCAGGCGATGATACTCGGTTACTGTAAAGCGCTTAGTGGTGACCGGGAGCATACTGAGTCAGCAGGAAACGACACCTTTATTTTCTCGCAAGTGACGCGGCGGGATATGAAGCGATCGCTCCCCATCATCGGGGAGAAGTCAGAATAATTCTTCTCCCTCCTCGTCAACGGCACCATGCTTTACCCATAAATGACCCAATCAAAACCCTCAGAGGGATTTGGGTACAGCCGTTTCCAGAATTTATCAGTCGCTATTAGCTGATGACGGCGGAAGTTAGGAAAACAACGCCAATGGCGCTAATTGCCAAACCTGCAAGTTGGGTTGGGGAAAAGGGTTTGCCGCTAAAGTTCTGTAGCGCCCATTTGCCGCCTACGAAAGCGAAGAGGGCAATACCGTACTGCATGATGAAGAAACCTAACAGATAAGCAATCAGCGGTGACATTTCTGCACCGATAATGGACTCACCATAGGCGAAACCATGAAATAAGCCTGCAATGGCAGCTATCACGGTGAGTACTAACCCGTTGGGTTTAGTTGGGATTGCCAGAATAGCTCCGAAGGCGACGACAGAAAAGGAAATTACAATTTCAGGGCTTGGTAAGTCAATACTGAGCAGATGAATCCCCGTTCCTGCGAGGGTTGCCACGATGAACCCGGTGGGAATCAATAGTCCCTGCGTCAGTCCAATGGCGACTAATCCGCTAGCAATGACAAACGCTAAATGATCCAGACCTACAACCGGGTGTCCCAATCCTGATAGGAAGCCAGTGATGAAGTTGGCGGGTACCTGTCCTCCTGTGGGATGGTGAGCGATCGCCTCTGGAGCCGCACACAACAACCCAGCAATTACAAGAATGACTATACCCAAGCCAAGTCCCTGTCTATGCTTGAGAAAAGGCGATCGCCCAGGGTGAGCAGAAACAGAATGTACGAGTTTTGCAGATTTGACATGGGACATGGAACACCTCTGTATTCACAACAATAGATTTGACAAACTGGTTTCGGGGACTGGCAATTGATAGTGGGAAAGATACGAAGTTGTTGATTTGCTTGATCCTGAAGATTGTTCCCCAATCTCCAAAACATATCGATGTAGAAATGCACAGTTGAGGGACTGAGCTGCGGTCGCGATCGCTACCTACTCTCACCTGTAATCAAACCTCAATCAGCCTTTCAGCTAAATTTTGTTCAGTACCGTATTCCTAAAACCAGCAACTCGTAGCCTAGGATACTAGATGATTGATGAGCCTCTTACCTAATTCGTCGAGTTAACTGCTCAATCCGCGCTGGTATGACGTTAATTCTCAGCGATTGACTGCTTCCTACAGACAGCGACGGCTATAACCACTAATTAATTTTTGTAATTTCCAATCAGTCCTCATCCGTACCTCGCAGATGTTTTTAATATCGACTTTCTTCATCGGCGGGCATTCTGACTGAGAGAACATCTCATTACAGTTGCGGTACAGTGCCGGATTTTCACCGAACTTTCCCCGTTATCTCTGGTAGCTGCTCCCTACCAGAACCGATGCATGGGTACTGTATCACATTTACTAAACTGGCGTTATCCTCAACAGCCTCGCCAACTTAGGCATTCATAAAAAGAGGGGCACGCTATAGCGCACCCCTATTTATGGAATTCAATTACCTAAAGAAAAAGACTTCCTTTCTTAATCGTCTCTCTCTCTGTTTAAATCGCTGTGTTAGGCGTCGGGGGGTAGGATGACTTGGTCAATGGCATGAATAACACCATTGCTGGCTTCAATATCGGCTTGAACAACACGGGCATTATTTACCATGACGCCAGTGTCGCTGACTACCACTTCTACAGGGCTACCTTGCACGGTTTCAGTTGCTCCAGATTCCAGCATTGTGGAACTCATTTCACCAGGAACTACGTGGTAAGAGAGAACTTGGACGAGTAGATCGCGGTTTTCTGGTCTTAACAGTTGCTCAATTGTACCCGCAGGCAGAGCAGCAAAGGCTGCATCTGTGGGGGCAAAGATAGTGTAAGGCCCTTCAGCCGCTAAGACTTGATCTAAACCTGATGCTCTCAGAGCTGCCGTTAAGATTTTAAAGGAATCATTAGACGCGGCAACACCAATGACGCTGTCGCTTGCGGTGGTGGAGCGAGCTTCCATTGTCGATTCTGTGCCCATCTCCATTGAGGTATTACCCATAGTGGAGCGATCGCCTGTCATGGTGGAGCCAGAACCCATGGCTGATTCATTACTCATACCCATTGAGGTATTACCCATTGAGGCATTACCCATAGTGGAGCGATCGCCTCTCATGGTGGAGCCAGAACCCATTGCTGATTCACTACTCATACCCATTGAGGTATTACCCATTGAGGTAGTACCCATGGTTCTAGAACTACTGGAACTTACTAAGTCAGACAAGGTGCGGGGAGTGAGGGCATTAGCACCTAGGGTAGAAGTGAGGGCAGTAGCGATTTCCTCAGGCACTAGGACTTGGTTAATGACATGAATGACACCGTTGTTGCCTTGGATGTCGGCTTGAGTAACCATCGCATTGCCAATCATGACGCC
Organism: Kastovskya adunca ATA6-11-RM4; assembly: GCA_019359445.1. Taxonomy (GTDB): domain Bacteria; phylum Cyanobacteriota; class Cyanobacteriia; order Cyanobacteriales; family Coleofasciculaceae; genus Kastovskya; species Kastovskya adunca. Next base: position 57,457 of record JAHHHJ010000016.1, read on the forward strand.
AGAGGAGCCAACCTGAACATCGACAGAGCTACCTTCAACAGTTTCTGCTGTCATTGACTGAAGTTCGCTGGAAACCATCTCTCCAGACATGACGTGATATTTCAGAATCTCAGTGAGAAGTTCCCGATTTTCTGGCTGGAGTAAGGCTTGGAAGGTTTCTCTTTGCAGTGCCCCAAACGCTGCATCAGTTGGTGCAAAAACGGTATAAGTGCCATTTTCCAAAACGTCGTCTAAACCCGTGAGTTTCAATAAACCGGATAAGACATCAAAAGAATTGCTAGAGTCAGCGATCGCTACAATGCTATTTTCCATCATTGCAGACTCAGAGCCTGAGGGAGTCATCGGCTCAGCTTGTGCCTGAAGCGGGGATTGAGTTCCCACCGTTGGCATGTTCTGAGCGATCGCTGGTAATGCGACAATTGCACCAGCTACTCCTGCAAGCACAGCAAACTTTTTGACTGATTTAGAAAATTTTTGCATATCATATTCTCCTATTAAGAAATATTACAAGTCTTCATTGTCAGCATAGTCATGTCTGCGACGATGAAGCTTCTACCAAAAGGTGGAGGCAAAACAATCTAATCAGCAATAAGGTCATATTTTCAGCTCACCACACTTGTAAATCTGTCTAAAGGCTGATTTTGGGGGTACCTCATCCCCATTCGCCCTAACGCAACACTTCCTCTAACTGATGCTGACTCCAGAGGGAGCGGTATAAACCTTGCTTTGTCAGGAGTTCCGCGTGGGTGCCTATTTGAACAATTGTGCCAGCATCCATGACTAAGATGCGGTCAGCCGTGGCAGCCGCCGAAAGTTGGTGAGAGATAAAAATCACCGTGCGGCGTTGCTTACCCTCAGACAGGTTGTTAAGAATTTGCGTTGCGGTTTGATTATCAACGCTAGACAAGGCATCATCCAGAATCAGAATCGGGGCGTCCATCAGCAGCGCTCTGGCGAGGGCTGTGCGTTGCCGTTGACCGCCAGACAGGGTAATTCCCCGTTCCCCGACAATGGTGTCGTACTGATGGGGGAAGTTGAGAATTTCCGGGTGAATTTGCGCTTGCTTGGCGGCATATTCAACTTCTGAGCGATCGCTCAGAGGGCTACCATAGCGGATGTTGTTCATCAGCGAAGTACTAAAGAGGAAGCTATCTTGAGGGACATAGGCGATCGCTCCTCGTAAGTCTTGCAAGCGTATCTTCGTAATATCCTCTCCATCCAGAAAAACTGTTCCAGTCGCAATATCCAACAAGCGTGGTAACGCATTAGCGAGGGTTGATTTCCCAGAACTAATAGCCCCGACAATGGCAACAGTTTCCCCTGGATGAATAGTAAAGCTAACGTCTTTTAGGGCAGGGATTTCTGCTCCGGGAAAGGTATAGCTGAGATTTTTTGCCCTGATGTGACCTTCGACAGGTTTCGGTAGTTCAATAGCATCAACGGCATCTTTAATCTTTGGCTTTACCTTGAGAATTGCTTCGACGCGGTCAATACTAACTTCACCCCGCTGATAGGCAGTAATTGTAAAGCCTAGTATGGCGGTGGGGAAAACCAAACGCTCAGAGTAAAGAATCAGTGCTACAAAGCCACCGACACTAATTTCTCCCTGGGCGATCTCTGTTGGGCCTAGCCACAGCAGCACGAGTAAACTGACAAACGCTAGGGCTTCGATGATGGGAAATAATGTATTCCGCGTTTTTGCCAGATCGAGGTTAGCAGACAAAAGTTGCTCGTTCAGGCGACGAAAAGCGCGGCGTTCATTTTCTTCCTGAGCATAAATTTTGATCAGGGAGATACCGCTCATATCTTCCTGAATCAGTTCGCTCACATTTGAGAGTTCTTCCTGAACAACTTGCTGTTCATTCCGCAGTCTCTGACTAAAGAGTTGCACGCCGATCAACATGAACGGATAAACAGCGATCGCAAATAGCGTTAGCCGCAGGCTGAGCGACATCATGAAGGGTAGAGTCCAACCATAAGCAAAGATCGTATTTGCCAAACTCAATACCGCAAACCCTACAAGACGGCGGATATTATCAACATCACTTGTCGCTCGATTGATTAAATCTCCAGGCGTACTGCTGGTAGAAAAATAAGCAGGTTCTAACGTCAGCAGGTGCTGAAAAATCTTTTGCTTCAAGTCAAATTCTACCTGACGCCCCACCCCAAATAGCTGAATCCGTGACGCCATCCGAATCAGCAACATCACACTTGATAGAACAAGAATCAGGATGATATAGCGCCAGATTTGAGCAAAGCTGAGTGCTGTACGTAGTTCGTCAATGGCGTCTTTGATCAGTAGTGGGATGTAGACGCCCAAAGCATTGACGACAAATAGAGCCGTAATACCGAGTAGTGCCTGTTTCCAGTGAGGACGCAGGTATTCACCTAATTTTTGCAGCCGCGAGTTAGCCATAAAATCAATTTAACAATTTTTGATTTTAGATGATGACTGGCACTGAATTTTTGGGCAGTCAGGCGATCGCTCCGGCAACCTCACCTAATGACGCTGCTTTTTCAGGCTATCCACTCCCCGGCTTCAAACGTTACCAAATTTTTAACAACCTTGCCTGTTTCGATGAGAGCTACCCGATTTAGAAACTTCTTTAGCGAAGTCTCAGAAAATCATCCATATTTAATCATCCTTTAGATAGAGTTACTAAGTTTAGATTCAGTAAGATAAGTAATAAAGTCACAAATTAGCCGTAAAACTAAAAGTAAGCCTAAACATGATTAATTTTCTCGTCAATACTTTAGAGTTTATTTTGAATTTCTTTTATCGCGATCGCACTTATCCGCGATTTTATGTTCTAGAAACAGTCGCACGGGTTCCTTACTTCGCCTACACTTCCGTACTTCATCTCTACGAAAGCATGGGCTGGTGGCGTAAATCTGATTGGTTAAAGATACACTTCGCCGAATCCTGGAATGAGTTACACCACCTACTGATCGTCGAAGAACTAGGAGGCAATAAATACTGGATCGATCGTTTTGTAGCTCATAGTGGTGCCTTTATATATTACTGGATTTTAGTTTTTGTATATATGATTTCGCCCCGCTCGGCTTACCACTTCATGCAGAAAATAGAAGAACATGCCTATCACACTTATGACACGTTTCTCAAGGAGCATGAAGATGAATTAAAAGCCCAACCCGCGCCAGTGGTTGCTGTTAATTACTATCAAGATGGGGATCTTTATTTATTTGATGAGTTTCAGACCTCTCATCCTGAACAAAAGCGTCGCCCAAAAATCGAGAATCTTTATGATGTTTATCTAGCCGTTCGCGATGACGAACTAGAGCACGTTAAAACCATGGTTGCCTGTCAGCAGATTGACGCCCAAACAACCTTTAAAAGCCCCCACGATATCGAAAACAAGACTTCGCCTGAATCAACAAAATTGGCAATTGAAAAAGCTACAGGTCAATTAGTCCAAGAAGCACTAAAACAAGAACCCGTAAAAATAAACTGAGTATCACTATCCACCTCGAAACCGCCATAGATATTTCCTATAGCAATCCTATTGGTGAGATGCGATCGCCTCATATCCCCGACTTCACGACAATAAATCACCTAGGACTCAATAGCACCAATTTAAAAACATTCATCACAACCGATCAAACCTTGTGCAGGGGGTCTGGGGGAGGCACTCATCCCAAGAGTGAGGGGATTGGGGGGAAGCCCCCCAAGCTGGGTTTTTCTCAAGAACAACTCTTGTTCTCTTAAGTCAGTGACATTCATCTAAGATTGCTATCTATCTGTAGTACAAATTTAGAAAAATCCGATCACGGAGCTACAAAAGCACTGGTGACGACCAGCCTCGGAGAAAGTAGTAAATCGAACTCAGGAATTCTTCTACAACTTGCGTCGTTATCGCCAGTGATTGAACATTGGGGAGGAAACTTTCGACTTCCAGGCGACGACTGGGAGTTGCACCTTCCTGAAAGGTATAAAAATCCGTCGGTCTAGGGATGACTCGTAAACCGAGATTAGAAAAGGTGAGGGTGGCACGACGGGTATTGATACCAGAGGAGACAAGGATCATTGATTCATTTCGCAGTCCCCGTTCCCTCAAAATTCTCTCAACGGCAACAGCACTGGTACGTAGATCTACACCTCTAGGCTCCAGGATAATTTGGTTGCGGGGAACACCGAGGTTGGTGAGGATGCTGGCAATATCGCTAGCTTCGCTCGTATTATTGCCCTCTAGGTCAGGTCGAGGGCCAGCACTGACAATAACAAAGGGTTGTCGTCCCAAGGCAAGTTGCTCTCGATATAACTGAGCGGCATAGAGAATGCGATCGCCTGTATCTGTTAGTTGAATTTGCGTCTGGTAGGGCAGGTTAGCTTCTGTCGTCCCTTGTCCTAAGACCACAATAGCGGCGGCGGCTCGGCTAGCAGTAGGAAGGAGTGGTTCAGGGCAAACCCCCTCACAAATCTCCCGACGTCGTTGCTCAACTTGAATCGCTTCTTGTTCTGCGCGTTGTGCTAGAGAGTAAGAGAGGATGGGCAGGCTAGACAACAGCAAAATAAAAAAAGCTGCCCAAAGGGTAGCCGAGTTCTTTACCTTACTTGCCCCGATTAACAAGAGCGTTAGGGCTGCTCCTAGAGGTTTGAGGGGAAAAGAAAGAATTGCCCAGAAAGTTGACACCATCGTATCGTTGGGATTAAGAAATGCCAGAACGATGATGGCAAACAAAAATAAAGCACCCAAGAACGCCAGATATTGCCTAGGGATGAGCTGCAGCAGCACATAGTAGATAAAGACAACAACTACTATCCACAACAGAACCCGCGTTAGAAGTAAATACATTTCTAGAGCTAAGGGCTAGAGCAGGACACAGGCATCTTATCTAAAAAGATCTGATTGTGTTTATTTTTTATCCTTGTAAATGCTTGCTAATTGCCTCTGTTACCGTCTGAATTACTTGCACACGGGCAAAATACTTGTCATTAGCCGCAACAAGCGTCCAAGGAGCAGTGGGGGTATTAGTCCGCTGAATCGCTTGATTGACTGCCACCTCATACAACCCCCATTGTTCGCGATTGCGCCAATCTTCGTCTGTGAGTTTGTATTGCTTGAAGGGGTCATCTTGGCGACTCTTAAAACGCTGGAGCTGTTCATCTGGGCTAATGTGCAACCAGAACTTGACCAGCACGTAACTAGCATTAGTTAACTGCGCTTCAAACTCGTTGATTTCCCGATAGGCGCGACGCCACTCGATCGCCGTTGCCAAGCCTTCCACTCGTTCCACTAAAACCCGTCCATACCAAGAGCGGTCAAAAATCCCAATCGTTCCGGTATTAGGTAGGCGTCGCCAGAAGCGCCAGAGATAGTGGTGAGCCTTTTCTTCGTCTGTAGGAGCGGCAAAGGTGTTAACGACATAACTGCGAGGGTCAAGAACATCCGTCAAGCGTTTAATTGCTCCGCCCTTACCCGCCGCATCCCAGCCTTCAAATAGCACCAGCACTGGCACCTGCTGTTGATAAATTTTCTGTTGGAGTTTACGCAGTTCGACCTGAGCTTGACGGAGTTGCTTTTTGTATTCATCGGAGGAGAGGCTGAGGCTGAGGTCAACTTGCGCCAAGGCGTCGGGTTCGGTGGGGGTGAGTTGCTCTTGGGGAGGCAGTACAGGGGCAGGCATCTGCAACTGATGTCGATCCAGAGCCTCGGTGAGGGTGGCAACGAGTTGGGTGAGAACTTTCACCCTCGCCCAGCGTTTATCGTTGCCTTCCACAAGTGTCCAGGGAGCAACACCTGTAGAGGTGTAAATCAACATTTCTTCGGCAAAGGCGGCATACTCGTCATAGCGTTTGGCTTGCTGCCAATCTTCTGGGCGCACGCGCCACGCGTCTAATTCATCCTTGGCATATTTTTTTAACCGATCTTTAAGTTCTTTTTGACCCAGGTGAATCCAGAATTTGGCGATCACTACCCCATCATCCACCAATTGCCGCTCAAAGGCGTTGATCTGCCGAATCGCCATCGGCACCTCCACCGCCGAAACTCGATCAAACAGGCGGTCTTCTAAGACATGGGTATACCAGCTATGGTAAAAAATGCCGATACTGCCATTTGCAGGCAATTTTTGCCAAAATCGCCATAAAAACGGGTATTGCTGCTCTTGTTCGCTGGGAGGCCAAATTGGATGTACGGTAAAGCCGCGTGGGTCCATGTAACCCACCATTTTTTTGACCAAAGAGCCTTTCCCTGCTGCCGCCCAGCCTTCGAGAACGACCACCATCGGCAGCTTTTGATCCCGACAGGCTTTTTGAAGCGATCGCAACTGACGCATCAGCGCCTTAATTTGCGAATGGTAGGTACTTTTATCGAGAGAAAGATCTAGATCTAGCGTCTCTAGCATAGACTTAAAGAGTTTTAGGTTGTGTTGTACTGAAAATAAGTAACGACTTTCAACAGTTAGGTAGGACGAAAACTGGGGAGGCATTCAGGTGTCGCAAGTCAAACCAACAATTTTAGTAACGGGTGGTGCAGGATATATTGGTTCTCATGCGGTGCTAGCGCTACAAAAGACAGGATACGGCATCGTCGTTCTAGACAATTTGGTCTATGGACATCGGGAACTCGTTGAAGATGTCTTAAAAGCAGAGCTGGTAGTTGGGGACACAAGCGATCGCCCTCTGCTAGACAAGCTCTTTAGTACCCACAACATTGCGGCAGTCATGCACTTTGCCGCCTACATTGCCGTTGGCGAGTCGGTTGCAGAACCCGCCAAATACTATCGCAACAACGTCACTGGCACGCTAACGCTCCTCGAAGCCATGGTAGCGGCAAACGTTAAGAAGTTGGTCTTTTCTTCCACTTGCGCCATCTACGGAATGCCGCAGCAAGTGCCAATGACAGAAGAGCATCCCCAAAACCCCTTAAGCCCTTACGCCAGTAGCAAGTGGATGGTTGAGCGTATCCTCGCCGATTTCGCTAATGCCTACGACTTGCACTCCGTTGTCTTCCGTTACTTTAATGCCTCCGGTGCTAACCCTGACGGCTTACTGGGTGAAGACCACAATCCCGAAACTCACTTGATTCCCCTGATTCTGTGGGCAGCCTTAGGGCTTCGGGAGTCCATTTCCATTCTCGGCACCGACTACGACACTCCCGACGGCACCTGTATCCGTGACTACATTCATGTCAGTGACTTAGCCGATGCTCATGTGTTAGGTCTGGAGTATCTTTTGGAAGGGGGGACAAGTGAAATCTTTAACTTGGGTAACGGCAGTGGCTTCTCAGTCAGAGAAGTCATTGAAACCGCTAAGGTAGTGACGGGTTGTGAGATTAAAGTAGTAGAAGGCGATCGCCGTGCTGGAGATGCTCCTATTCTCGTCGGTAGCAGTGATAAAGCTAAGACTCTGCTTAACTGGCGTCCCCAATACGCAGACCTCAGGAAAATCATCGCTGATGCTTGGCAGTGGCATCAACAGCGTCATAGATCGGGTGATGCAGTTTAATCACTTTGTGTTTGGATGAAAGAGACTACGGTGAATAGACCCGCTCAAACAGGAAAGACCGCAAATAACTCAACCCCTCCCAAAAAGGGGACAACTCACCCTGAAGTCCGCCTCAGCCGCTTAGAATCAATTGTTGAACAAATTGGCGAAGCGGTACTTGCGACAACTGAGACGATTGAGCGTCTATCTGATCGAGTCGATGCTCTAACCGTGCAAGTACAACACCAAGGACATCAAGTCCAACAGCAGGGTTATCAGCTCTTTGCGTTGAGTGATGCCGTCCAAACCCTGGCGGAAACGCAAAACCATTCTCTAGAGCAACTGTCTCTACTTACAGAAACATTGCAACGCTTTACCGCTGCTATTGAAGCTGGGGATAATCATTAATTGCGAATGGCACTTTGGTTCATGGTGCTAATACTTGCTGGCGATCAACATCTTCCCCAATCCTCAAGATGCTCCTAACGTCGCTAATCAGTGAAGCATCCCGAACTAGAGGAACAACAAACAAACCGTCAAAAAATGTGCTACTAAAACGAGAGTGCGAATATTCGTTAGGAGAGTCTTAATGTTCTTTCTTCGTCGGAATGCCGTCATTTTTCCTGCGGCGGCTGCCCTTAGCGTTTTAATTTTAGGTTGCAGTGAGAGCAAAACTGCTCAGTGCAGCAGGATTATTGAGGTGGCAAATCAAGCCGTTACAAAAACAAAATCCGTCACCAATGGCGGTCAAACCAGTGACCCCAAGGCGATGCTCCAGGCAGCAGATTCGATGGAACAAGCCTCTAAAGAAATGGAATCTCTTGAGCTAACAGATGCCAAGCTTAAGGACTATCAAGCAGGTTTTATTAATATGTACCGCGATACCAGTAAAGCTACTCGCAACTTTATCGCAGCCTTTGAAAAAAAAGACCGTCCCGCTGCTGAAAAAGCCCTAAGCAATTTGCAACAAGCTACGACTCCTGAAAAACAGTTAGTTACCGATATTAATACTTACTGCGCTGGAAGTTAAGGTGGTATAGCGCTTCAAGTATTTGAGACAAACTGAGCCAAGAGAAGGCGATCGCTAATCTATCACCTTTGAGATAAGCTCTTAACGGTGATGCAGCGTTCTGCGTAAATATCCTTGAAACATGCCCTTGTCCACGAGTGGTTAACCCCCAAAGCCACTGGCGGTTCTGAACTAGTTGTCCGAGAAATTCTCAAAAATGTTGATGCCGATTTATATTCCCTAATCGACTTTGAATCAACCAATCCTCAAAGCTACCTCTTCAAACGCTCCATTGGTACTACCTTCCTACAACACTTTCCCTTAGCACGAAACGGTGTACAAAAATATCTGCCGCTTCTACCTCTAGCCATTGAACAGCTAGACCTGCGGGAGTACGACGTCATCCTTTCCTCTGCCCATGCCGTTGCCAAGGGAGTCCTGACAACACCGCAACAACTCCACATCTGCTATTGTCATAGCCCCATGCGCTACGCCTGGGACTTAACCTTCGACTACCTCAACGCTAGCCGCCTAGGACGCGGTCTTCCTAGCTACCTGACACGGGATCTCCTCCACCGCTTGCGTCAGTGGGATGTAATTTCTGCCAATCGAGTAGACTACTTTATCGCCAACTCCCAACACACCGCTCGTCGCATCTGGCGTTGCTATCGACGCCCTGCGGAAGTGATCTATCCCCCGGTGAATGTAGAGCGTTTTTCTTTACAAACCCAAAAAGAAGATTTTTACCTCACCGTTTCCCGGTTAGTGAGTTATAAGCAAGTATCTCTTATTGTCAAAGCATTTAATCAGCTAGGACGCCCTCTTGTAGTAATTGGCGACGGACCGGAATTAAAATTGATTCGTAAACTTGCACAACCTAACGTACAAGTGCTAGGTTTTCAGCCAGATCATGTAGTTGAGCAGTATTTGGCAAAAGCCAAAGCCTTTGTATACGCGGCTTATGAAGACTTTGGAATTGGTTTAGTGGAAGCACAAGCTTGTGGCACACCCGTCATTGCCTACAAAGCGGGTGGTGCATTAGAAACCATTCGTGATATTCGGCAACATGCCGATAAAGGAACAGGTTTGTTTTTTGACCACCAGACGGAAACATCTTTAATTGAGGCTGTTGAAAGTTTTGAGGCTCACGAACGGCAGTTTAGCCCCCAATTGAGTCGATTACATGCCGAATCCTTTGCCCCGGAAGTTTTTGGCAATCGTTACGTGAGTTTCCTAAAACGCTGTTATCAGCATCATCAGTTGCGGTTTTCTCACAATCAATCTCAGTTTTTGGAACTCTAGACGCTATCGCCAGCGTCCTGTGGCTTTATGATCGTGACTGTGTGGTGTGAAATCAAGGAGTAAGATGACTGCCCAGAGCCAACTGATCTCCGTCAAGATATTTCAGGCATATGTCAAGAAAGGCTTCCAGCCCCTTGCAGCCAGAAGCAAACAGAGAAACAAAGTTCTCTTTTGTCTAGACGGTGCTTTCGCTAAACGAACTTTTGATATTTTGTTTTCCTTATCGGTTCTCATCCTTTGCGCTCCGCTGTATCTCATCCTGGGGTTGTTGATTGCCATCAGTTCACCAGGCCCGATTTTTTATGTTCAGGAGCGTGTTGGGAAGAATCACAAGCACTTCGGCTGTATCAAATTCCGCACAATGGTGGATAAGGCCGATGAAGTGTTGCTGGAGATGATAGAAGAATCGCCCCAGTTACGTCAGGAATTTGAGGATAATTTTAAACTCAAGCACGATCCGCGAATAACAGCGATCGGGAAATTCCTCCGGGTAACGAGTCTAGATGAATTTCCCCAATTTCTAAATGTTTTAAAAGGAGATATGAGTATCGTGGGCCCTCGCCCCCTTGTTCCTGAGGAATTACCCAGATACGGGCGTTATATGCATAAGGTACTGACGATTCGCCCCGGCATTACTGGCTTATGGCAGGTCTCTGGGCGCAATGATATTCCCTACAGCCGCCGTATCCAGATTGATGTTTACTATGTCAACTGCCAAAACTTTTGGCTAGATTTGTGGCTGATTATTAAAACTATCGGTGTGATCGTTATTCCGAGGAATAATGGCGCTTACTAACACTAAGCGGTCAAGCGTAGTGTTTGCCAAAAAGACAAGGGGACAAAACCAAAGAGGAGACAAGTTTTTTCCCCTATCCCTTCATCTTACCCAACCAGCAAATGCGACTCAATCCTCCGTGCCTAAAGGGTAGCTTGCTTTAACTTGCCAATTTAAAGGCGGCTATACCTTAGGAATATTGAATTTTGCCTAGAGCCATGCAGCGAATTTTGAGTTAGCTTAGGGAATGATTCGCCGCCTTTTGACTTTTCAGGGTTAGGAGGTCGGTGCCAAAGGCGAACAACCACTCACGAGAGTGCCCATTTTGTTACAGGAATTATAGAGCATGTCACAACGCAAGCGAGCCCTGATTACTGGCATTACAGGTCAAGACGGCTCCTATTTAAGCGAGTTGTTACTTGAAAAAGGGTATGAAGTCCACGGTATTATCCGACGGACTTCTACCTTTAACACCGATCGCATTGACCATGTATATGTAGATCCTCACAATGAAACGGCGCGTTTGTTTCTCCATTACGGTGACTTGACGGATGGCACAACGCTACGTCGGATCTTGGAGGAAGTCCAGCCGGTAGAAATTTACAACTTGGGTGCTCAATCCCATGTTCGCGTCAGTTTTGACTCTCCAGAGTACACTGTAGACGCGGTGGGCATGGGAACGCTGCGACTTTTGGAAGCAATTCGGGACTATCAACAGCGCACCGGGATCGAAGTCCGTTTCTATCAAGCGGGTTCTTCGGAAATGTTTGGCAAGGTACAGGATATCCCCCAAAAGGAGGAAACCCCTTTTTATCCCCGGAGTCCCTATGCTTGCGCCAAGGTTTATGCTCATTGGCAAACGATCAACTATCGCGAATCTTACGGGCTGTTTGCCTGTAATGGAATTTTGTTTAACCACGAATCCCCGCGTCGAGGAGAAACGTTTGTCACGCGCAAAATTACTCGCGCGATCGCTCGTATTGTTGCCGGAAAGCAAAAGAAAATTTTCCTAGGAAATCTCGACTCTAAGCGGGACTGGGGCTACGCCAAAGACTATGTTAAGGCGATGTGGCTGATGTTGCAGCAAGAGCAGCCCGATGATTATGTAGTGGCAACAGGCGAAACTCATTCCATTGAGGAATTTCTAGATATTTCTTTCGGTTGCGTTAATTTAGACTGGCACGACTACGTAGAATTTGACGAGCGCTATCTACGTCCGGCTGAAGTTGATTTACTAATTGGCGATCCTACCAAAGCCAAGCAGAAACTCGGTTGGGAACCCTCTATTACCTTTAAAGAATTAGTGTATCTGATGGTAGAAGCAGACTTGCGAGCGCTAGGGTTAGAGGCACCAAATGGTGAGAGCGCACAACTAATGAAGGATAATGCCTACATTCGTCAAGGCGTCGGCAGTATGGTTGACTAATGCGTCACTATTAAGTAGTTGATCGTCAAAAATAGGTGAGAGGTTAGAGGGAAGAGAGGCTATTTGGCTTCTTCCTCTTACCTCTTGCCCCGTACCTCTTACCTTCAAAAGACAACAACAGATGTCAACCTTAGATTTGAGCAACAAACGAATTCTCGTCACTGGTGGTGCTGGTTTTCTGGGGCGTCAAGTCGTAGAGCAGTTATGTAAAGCTGGGGCAGATCCAGAAAAAATTACTGTACCGCGATCGCGCGACTACGACCTCCGTGACTTGGAAAAGTGCAAACAAGCCGTCGATCAACAAGACATTGTGATTCACTTGGCGGCTCATGTCGGCGGTATTGGTTTAAATCGCGAAAAACCAGCAGAACTGTTCTACGACAACTTGATGATGGGAACGCAGCTCATTCATGCGGCGTACCAAGCAGGGGTAGAAAAGTTTACCTGTGTCGGCACAATTTGTGCTTATCCCAAGTTCACTCCCGTTCCCTTCAAAGAAGATGACCTCTGGAACGGCTACCCAGAGGAAACAAATGCTCCCTACGGCGTGGCTAAAAAAGCGCTATTGGTGCAACTGCAAGCCTATCGCCAACAGTACGGCTTTGATGGTATTTACCTGCTTCCAGTAAACTTGTACGGGCCAGAAGATAACTTTGATCCTAGTAGTTCTCACGTTATCCCTGCCTTGATTCACAAGATTCATGAAGCGCAGCAACGAGGAGATAAAGAACTCCCGGTGTGGGGAGATGGTAGCCCTACCCGCGAGTTTCTCTACTCTACCGATGCAGCACGGGGTATTGTCATGGGTACAACTCATTACAATGACCCAGAACCTGTCAACTTAGGTACGGGCTACGAAATCTCAATTCGCGATTTAGTTGAGCTAATTTGTGAATTGATGGGCTTTAAGGGCGAAATCGTTTGGGAAACGGATCAACCTAATGGTCAGCCTCGTCGTTGTTTAGATACAGAACGGGCAAAGCAGGCGTTTGGGTTTACGGCTGAGGTGGAGTTTAAGCAAGGGCTAAAGAATACGATTGAATGGTATCGTCAGCACGCCGCTTAGATGATGAATTTTGCGATCAGTCTTGATAGTTCCGATAGGTTCTAAGCTTTAGCTCAAATCAACGTAGATACCAAAGTGGTCACTAACGGGTTTACTTCCCTCTTTGTAGTAGCCTTGCCACTGCTTCACCTGACTCACGCGCTTTGACCAGTCTGCACTCAGGCAAATATGGTCAATGTTGTAGCCGATTTCATCGCTGGCAGTCACGCAAACTAAGTTGCTACGTTGCAATTGTTGCTCCAGCAATGCTCGTCCTTCTGGGGTTCCATACCGGAAAGGTTTGTGGAGACACTCGTTGAAGTCACCCGCCACACAAAAGGGCAACTCTGAATTTCTCAGTGTTGCCCAATTTTTTCCGTGCCAGTGGATAGACTCGTAGTGTCGTTGCCACATCTTGGCTTCTCTCTCCCTAACTCCATCAGCTGCCCAAGTGATAATGGTGCCGTAAACTATCAGGTTTCCTAGGGGAGACTCGATTTCTGCACAAACAGCCGTGAATGGCTCTGCTGTTGGTATCTGCTGCTTCACGGGATAGCGAGACCAAATTGTTGTGCAGTTTTCTCCTGGACGGTAATAACTTTCTGGGGGATAGTCTTGGGAGGGAACGCCTTGATGAGTGTTTTTCAGTGCGATCGCGTGATTGGTTTCTGTCAGCACCCAGATATCGGCATTGATGTCTCGAAGCTTCTGGAGAATAGCAGGATTTTTTTGCCATCCGTTGGTACGGGGTCGAGCGAGATTCCAAGTGGCAATTCGGAGGGAATTGGACATAAAAGTGATATCATTTTGCACAAATGATATCATTACTAACTTCAATGATCCGCACCGTAATTAGCCTTGACCCGGAAGATAAGCGTTGGCTGGAGCAGAAATCCAAAGAAACTCAAAAGCCAATGGCAGCTTTAATCCGTCAAGCCATTCGACGGATGCGCCAAGAAGATGAAAGCAACTCTCCTTCTTTTGATACTCTGCTTGAACAAACTCAGGGACTGTGGAAAAAAGAAGAGGGTTTGGCTTACCAGCAGTCAATACGCTCTGAGTGGTAATGAGGCTCTTGCTAGATTCCGTTATCCTGATTGACCACTTCAATAATGTCCCGGCGGCGACTGCCTATCTGAGGGAGAATCAACCAGATAGTGCTATTTCTGTTATTACTAGAGCGGAAGTGATGACGGGTTTTGAGCCACCAGAAGCCAAGTTAGCGGCGCGGCTTTTGGATCGATTTCCGACCTTGGTGGTTGATGTGCAAGTCGCTGATTTAGCAGCAGCATTGCGTCGGGAACAGGGGTGGAAACTGCCTGATGCCATCCAAGCCGCCTTAGCCGAGATCCATAATTTGAGGCTCGTGACTCGCAACTTGCGGGATTTTCCGCCGGAGCAATATAAGTTTGTGCTGATTCCTTATCGCGTCTAAATGCAGAACGCCATTGAAGATCAACTAAGCAAAGCCCAATTACGGCGATCGCTACTCAAGCAGCGCCGCGCTCTCTCTGGAGAGGAATGGCGGCAAAAGAGCGATCGCCTAATTGATCATCTCCAGTCCTCCCCTCTATTCCACCCAGCGCAAACAATCCTCGCCTATCACAGCTTTCGCCAAGAACCCGACCTCAGCCCCTTGTTTAGCGAGAGTAAATACCGCTGGGGATTCCCTCGCTGCGTTAATAAATCCCTCATTTGGCACCGCTGGCAGCCCGGAGAACCGCTACAATTTGGGTCTTATGGCATTGGCGAACCGCATCCGGATTCCCCCACCTTAACGCCCGATCAGGTAGATTTAATTTTGGTTCCCGCTGTTGCTTGTGACACTCGTGGCTACCGTTTAGGTTACGGTGGCGGATTTTACGACCGAATGCTTAGTTCTCCAGAATGGGCAAAAAAGCCGACGATTGGCATTGTTTTTGAGTTTGCTTATTGCCAAGAATTACCAACTGATGGGTGGGACAAGCCCTTGCAGGCTGTTTGTACAGATGTAAACTTTTATCCCCTTGAGCGATGAATCTTGCCTCGAAAAAACCACTCAAAGCCATGCCTTCAAGCAAAGCAAAGGGTCGAAACGCAAAACTTAAGACGATTGCTATGTATGGGTTTTTGGGAGCGATCGCCTTTTTGATGCTGTTTCCTCTACTTTGGCTAATCAGCACATCCTTAAAGTCGCCCACAGAAAACATCTTTCAGTTTCCTCCCCAGCTCATCCCCCAAGAACCCACTGTTCAGAACTTTGTCCGGGTTTGGCAAACGAATCCCTTCGGACGTTATCTGTTCAATAGCACCATTGTTGCCGTACTAACGGTTAGCTTAAATTTGCTGTTTTGTTCTCTAGCCGCCTACCCCTTAGCACGGTTGAATTTTCAGGGACGTGACGCAATATTCACGCTGATCGTCACCACGATCATGATTCCCTTTCAGATCGTGATGATTCCCCTGTACATCTTGACGGTGCAGTTGGGTTTGAGGAATAGCTATTTGGGTGTAATTTTTCCAGCGATCGCTTCCGCCTTTGGTATTTTCCTCCTCCGACAAGCCTTTCAAGGTGTCCCCAAGGAACTTGAAGAAGCCGCACGCATGGATGGCTGCTCAGAACTAGGCTTGTGGTGGCATGTGATGCTACCTGCCATTCGCCCCGCTCTCGTCACCCTAGCTATCTTTGTCTTTATCGGCTCCTGGAGTGACTTCCTTTGGCCCTTAATTGTCTTAGATCGCCCGGAATATTACACCCTTCCCTTAGGCGTAGCGACGTTAGCCGGGACGTTTTCTCTCGATTGGCGTCTCATTGCAGCAGGTTCAGTCATCTCCATCGCCCCAGTACTGCTCTTCTTCCTCTTTATGCAGCGTTATATTGTCCCCACAGAAGCAGGGAGTGGAGTGAAGGGGTAGTTCTTTGAGTCCTGAGTCCTGAGTCGGGGAGAAAGGATGAAGGATGAAGTATGAAGGGTGAAGTATGAAGTATGAAGGGTGGGTGTAGTTATCCCCTGCCCTGCTCCCTTGCTCCCCTGCACCCCTGCGCCCCCGCTCCCCCGCTCCCCTGCGCCCCCGCTCCTCATCACCCCTAATTCCCAACCAACGGCTGAGGATTAAGAGCGGCTTTGGGATAGGGGATGCGTTGGTGATTGGATTGTTGCCAGACGCGGACGAAGACTTCGGCAATATGGGATAAATCTTCCCGTGTTAGCCCAGAGTCTACGAGTTGGTTATCTTGCCAGCGGGCTTTGAAGATTTTCAAAATTGTGGCGAGGGCGGTTTCCGGGGTGGCATCTTTGAGCGATCGCAATGCTGCCTCGCAAGCATCTGCCAGCATCACTACTGCGGTTTCTCGCGATTGGGGAATTGGGCCATCGTAGCGAAAATCTGACTCTCGCACGGGTTGAGTTTCGCCTTCTTTTTCTACTAGCTGTTGAGCTTGGTAATAGAAGTAAGAAATTAGTAGTGTTCCTTGATGTTCGGGGATAAAGTCCCGTACAGCTTTCGGTAACTGGTATTTACGCGCCATCACCAGTCCTTCAGTAACGTGCTTTTTGATAATCTCTGCACTCTTCCAGGGGTCATTAATTTCATTATGCTTATTAGGGCCGCCCATCTGATTTTCAATGAAGCCCAAGGGGTCGTGCATTTTACCGATGTCGTGGTAAAGCGTTCCTGTTCGCACCAGTTCTACATTGCAGTGCAGTTCTCGCGCGGCGGCTTCTGCTAGGGTGGCGACAAAGAGGGTGTGCTGAAAGGTGCCAGGGGCTTCGGTGGCGAGGCGCTTCAAAAGAGAGCGGTTGGGGTTTGCCAACTCCGCCAGACGAATCGGCGTTACTAAGTCAAAGAAACGTTCTAGGTAAGGCGAGATGCCCAGCGCCACGATACTCCACGCCAAACCCGATAATCCATAAATAGCCGCTTCAGGAAGCACGGCATACCAGATCATTCCTGCTGCCGAACTCAGGATTAAGTTGACAATCAGGTTAACGGCACCTTGGGTTAAGCCGACAGCACCGCCTAACAGGGCGAGTTCTTCACGCGATCGCGTTTTTCCCGCCATGAACGCACCCAGTAACCCCCCAGCCGCACCTGCGAGCAAAGACTCCCAGGCAACTTCTAGACCTGTACCTGCGACAACGGTTAGCAGCCCGACGACGGTCAACCCCAAAGGTGAACCGTAAAAGCTGCCTATTAATAAACCAACAGCAGGTAGGCTGCTGTAAGGAAAATTAAAGGCGGCGATCAGGGGGGTGCTCAGGCTCAAAAGCAAAATTAAAATATAGTCACGGCGTCGCAGTGCCATAGAAAAGCGCCGTTCCACCAAGACAAAAACGCCGACGGCACCTGTCACAAAACAGCCAAACCCGGCTAAACCCAGCCAGTTTGTTTGCCGACGACTCAAGCCGAAATGATCGAGCAGCACAAAATCTGCCTGACTAATTGCTTTTCCCGATTCAACAATCACCTCTCCCTGCTTGATTGTGACCAATTGTGGTGGCACAGCTTGGGCGGCTTGTTCTGCCCGTTGTTTAGTTTGTTCCTTATCCTCAACTAAATTGGGTTGCAAAACCTCGGTTAAAAGCTGAGTGGCTAGCGATTCGGTTCCGGTGGGAATCACCATACCGACTTGTAGCCTTACCGCCTCTTTGAGAATTGACTTGGGCAATCCTCGCGGAATTCCCTGGGTAAGCATTCGCGTCGCTGCTTGGTGAATGCCATCTTGTGTCTGTTCCCAATCTGTATCGGATAGCTCCAGCAATGTTACTTCGTAACGGCTATTGGCTTTTTCTGCCCTTGGTGCTTTAAGCTGCTTAACCGCTTGGGCATAACGCTGACGGGATTGAGATATTAAGCTGATGAGGTCATTAAATGCGATCGCTGAATTTGCCGCTCGGTAGGTTTTCAGCTCGGTCACCGTTTGAAAAAATGCTAGATCTAATTTTCTTTCTGTCTCTGAATTTGTCTGGTTGGGGACTAACAAGTCTGGTGAAGGTGAGGCTTTGTCTGGGCTAATCTTGACGGCATTCATCACCGCCTGCCACTCCCAATCTTCGCTACTCCGTAAGTATTGTTGGCTAGACGTTGACAAAACAGCCGGAGCAACAAAGGGAAACGCACCCGCTACTGACCGCACTTGGTCAGCTTCATCCAGGGATTGTTGCAAATTTTGATAGATCTGATCGGTATAAGTTCGGTCGATCATCAAGACGGGGACAAAACCCGTCCGTGCTGCTTTGCGTTTTTCTTCGGTGGTTTTAGTGTCCTCAACTGTGGCATCCTGAGGGGCGCGGATTGTTTGGGGAGCGATGGTACTGACATTTAGTCCCGGCTGGTTGTAGAAGCGGTTTCCCCCTACGCTGGTGAGGGAAACAACTGCAACTACCCACATCATTGAGGAGGGGCAACGTTGGCGATCGCTTCTTTGTGACCGCCGTGTTGCAGAATGCTGACGCTGGGACAAAATTGCCCGTTTTTGAGCCTGAAGTTCTGAGGTATTGGTATCCACTGATGCCTCAACCTCCCCAAATGACAATAGGCTGCGAATCGGCTGAGTTGTCCGCCGCAAACGATCGAGCTGCTGCGTCAACGAGTGAAGCGTTTTCATACCATAAAATTGCCATTTCAGGCGACAGGAGCGGTGGAAGTACCCAAGTTAATTAGTTTGGGTATAGGTGTCTTACTGCAATCGAGTCTATAGATTTCTATTGATAGAGCCTAGCGTTTGAATACACTTGTTCCTACCTTACAAAACCAGAGGGAAAAATGCCTATCCCCCTAACTAAGTAGTTAGAAGTAGTTACGAAAAAAACACAATTGACGGGTTAAACTCTAGAGCGGTCGCGAACGGCGCTGAATAACGTAGGGTGCTGCTACTGCCGCCACAAAGCAACGTTCCGCTGCCCTATCATCATAGACTCCTGACCATACGGCAAAAAGGCGCTCTGCGAGTTTCAACATCCCCATATCGCTACTTGAATAAGTTGAAGCTAGACGCCAGCCGATAGGAATCCCAGCAAGACTATTATAAGCACCTGATAAAGCCCCAGTCAGAGCTACAATTGTTTGCTGTTGATGGCTGATCCGGACGGCACGGGTGACGCTAAGGCGAAAGTCTTCGGGAGTACTAAGGAAGCAGTAAAACGCCAGCGCGATCGCTTTTGTCGGTGTCGCAGGCTGACGACGAAACTGCGCGATCGCCCTATCTAAGCCTGCACCTTTGTTAATCAGGAACTGTACCTCTTCTAGCTCTTGAGCAACCAGTGAATCTGGCATCGCTCCATTAGCTAAGAGGCGAGGAATTAAGGTGTGGGGATGCAGTTGTTCTTTCAGAGCAGAAGCGATCGCCTCTCCCAAGGTGAGGATTGCTACGGACGCCTCGGATTCCCCTTGCCAAAACGAGGCGGATTGGTTAAGCATATCGCGCTGCTTAACAGTATCTTCATGGAAAAACAGGGCTACGGGTAACGTGGCGATCGCGGCTTCACTCAGACTCACCACCTTAGGGCTGTGAGTTGCCAGAAGCGACTTTACTGTTGTTTTCGCCGCCCCTCCCCAATCCTCTAAATTCAGTCCCCCACAACGCACCAGACTGTCGATGCCAATTGCTGCCACCTGAGTCCAACCTGATGCCACTGTAGGTGGTGAGGCATCCTTAAGTAACCCCGATGGCATACTTTGCCACCGTCCACCCACCCGATCCCCAAAAGTTTCTCCAATCAAGCAGCCTAACAATGCCCCCCGAAAGCGGCTCAATAGAGAATACTGCATTAGTTCCTTCTATCAGTCAAAACCTATCGCTTACTTTCGCCATAGTATGGCAAAAGCGACAATCACAAGTTACCCATCCCTAGTCAGAAGTCAGCCCTAATGAGCTTACGTTTAATTGAAGTTTTTTTGCCAGATGAAACAGGCGATCGCATTGAAGATTTGCTCGAAAATTACTCATTTCTCGGCATTTGGCACGAACATTTAGAGAATCATCAACTGCTTGTAAAAATCCTCGTCTACTCAAAAGAAGTTGAACCTCTGATTGATTGTCTAGGACAAAAATTTTCTGGAGTAGAGGGTTTTCGCCTGCTGATACTGCCTGTGGAAGCCTCCATACCACGCCCGGAACTGATTGAATCTGCCGTATCTGAACCCGACTTTGCCCAAAATGGGGAAAACTCTGACACCCCGTTCCCACGCATTAATCGGGAAGAACTCTATGTCGCTGTGGCTGAAAGTGTCAGATTGTCTTGGACGCCAATTTTAATGGTATTTCTCTCCACCACAATTGCCGCCATTGGCTTACTGAGGAGCAGTGAAGCGGTAATCATCGGCGCTATGGTAATTGCACCATTGCTAAAACCAAATATGGCATTAGCGGTAGCGACCACCTTAGGGGATATGGCACTAGCATTACGTACAGTTAAAGTTGGTAGCGTGGGCATTTTTGTATCGCTTTCGCTTTCAATCTTGATCGGACGTTTCTTTCCCATCAATCCTGATTTACCAGAGATTGCCTTCCGAACGCAGGTAAGTTTAGCCGATGTAGTTTTGGCTTTGGCGTCGGGAATTGCTGGAGCAATTTCGTTGACTGCCGGCGAGACAAGTGCGATCGTGGGGGTCATGGTATCTGTAGCCTTATTGCCCCCATTAGTAACCTTTGGTATGTTGCTGGGTTCAGGAGAATGGGAGATTGCTGGCGGTGCAATGCTGCTAGTGCTAACAAACCTAACTTGCTTGAATTTGGCAAGCGTCGGCACCTTATTGCTACAGAAAGTAGCACCTGGCGAATGGTGGCAAGTCTATCGCGCTAAAAAGGCGACAAATATTGCCTTTGGAGTATGGTTTTTATTGTTATCAGCTCTGATAGGAGTGATTCTGACTTGGAAACGGCATTAAAATTGAGTGACTTTCAGCAACTCAGCGTCGGCTCTACCTTTAACATCACCCTTCTGAGAGTAGTCGCTGCCAAATCCGCACTCCAAAAGCCCAGAGAATAAACGAAATTAGTCTCGTTGCAATTCTCTGAGGTGGTTAACTAGTGCCTGTAACCCTAGACGATAGCTTTCAGCTCCAAAACCGCTAATCTGTCCGATGGCGACAGGCGCAATATAGGAATGATGGCGAAAAACTTCCCGTTGGTAAATATTACTGAGATGAACTTCCACTGTGGGAATCTTCACAGCCGCGATCGCATCCCGTAAGGCAACACTGGTATGGGTATAGGCACCAGCATTAATCAAAAGCCCTTGTTGCTGCCCTAAGGTTTCATGAATGGCATCAACCAACACCCCTTCATGATTAGACTGAACGGCAAGAATCTTGGCTTTCAGCCCTTGTCCTTCCGCCTCTAACAGACGATTAATTTCAGTGAGAGTGACCGAACCGTAAATCCCTGGTTCTCGGCGTCCCAACAAGTTCAAATTAGGCCCATGTAGAACCAGGATATTCAACCAACACAAAGGTTCCGAAGGCACTGCAATTGTTACCGACGACGCCGGGGTTCATCCACAGGAATGGGAATGAGTTCCGGTTCTGGTTGGGATTCTGGGCCATGTAAGGTCTCAATGAGCCTACGCGCCCACTCTTTTAGTTTCTCCAGAACTTTTTCGAGGTATTCCATCAAACAGAAGGCTCCTATGAGACAAGCTGTGTCTTCTTTTTATCTTAGGTCAGCTTAATCGATCAAAAAATCCGTGTTTAAGCGGAAAACGATCAATCTCAGCCTAGCCAGGATTTTTACTTCAACACCAGTTTGAAAAACCGTTGCATTTCTTATTATTAACCTAACATTAACACACCCGCCAATAAG
This sequence comes from Kastovskya adunca ATA6-11-RM4, assembly GCA_019359445.1. Taxonomy (GTDB): domain Bacteria; phylum Cyanobacteriota; class Cyanobacteriia; order Cyanobacteriales; family Coleofasciculaceae; genus Kastovskya; species Kastovskya adunca. Next base: position 79,243 of record JAHHHJ010000016.1, read on the forward strand.
CGGTCATCCTACCCAAGAAGGGGCGAATGTTCCCCCAAATGTAGAGGCGAAGAACCCAAAGGCAGGATAGATGAGGGAAGTATGAAGTGTGAAGGGTGAAGGATGAAGTATGAACGAGGTTATTGGTTCACTCCATCCCTCTATTCCCTCATTACTAAATCAGATGCGTAAGAGCTAGGGGCGCAATAAACGACGCCGCAGTAAATCGAGGGCGTTACAAGTACTCGCATGACGGATGGAAGATCGACTGCGGTTTTCTCCAAGTTGATACCGAACGCCTTCTACTTCATCCCCCGGCCCAGCTAATCCGATGTAAACTAGCCCAACGGGTTTAGTTTCTGTACCTCCGCTAGGGCCAGCAATACCTGTAATGCTTAGTCCCCAAGTGGTTTGGAGAAGCGATCGCACGCCTGTTGCCATTTGTTTTGCTACTGATTCACTCACCGCACCATCGGAGCCTATATCCTGAGGATTGACTCCTAAAACCGATGTTTTCACCGCGTTGTCATAGGAAATCACCCCTCCCAGAAAATAGTCAGAACTGCCGGAAATCTCCGTGAGCGTTTGCCCCAGACCGCCTCCGGTGCAGGATTCGGCAACACTCAGTGTTTCCCCTGATCCCCGTAGCAACTGACCGACTACCGACGCTAGGGTATCTGTGTCACTCCCAAAATAGTAGAGTCCGCCAATTTCTTGGAGTTGTTTGGCTACAGGCTCAATTAACTCCCGCGCTACTGCTTCGGATGACGCTTTGGCAGATACTCGTAAGCGAACTTCCCCTTGTCCGGCATAGGGAGCAACGGTGGGATTAGATAAATTGAAGTAGGACGATACTTTTTCCGCTAAAGCCGACTCCCCGATTCCCCAAAATCTTAAGACTTGGCTATAAATAATTTCCTGACCCCAGCCCTGAGCTTTGAGAAAGGGAATGGCGGTATCTTCCCACATCCGCTTCATCTCCAAAGGGACACCTGGAAAGGTGAGAATAGCCAAATTCGGACGGGGTTGCCAGATGATGCCAGGAGCCGTCCCTGTAGGGTTGGGGAGCACTTCCGCACCCTGGGGAATCAAGGCTTGTTTGCGATTGTTGGGCGTCATCTTCCGCCCTCTAGAGGCAAACTTCTGGGCAATCTCTTCGAGGAGATCGGCGCGTTCTACTAAGGAAGTGTCAAAAAAATCAGCAATTGTCTCTGTGGTTAAGTCATCCGGTGTTGGCCCTAAACCACCTGTGAGGATGAGAATACGAGAGCGATCGCTGGCAATCTTCAATACTTGTTTCAGACGCTCTGGATTATCTCCCACCACTGTTTGGTAATAGTGAGGAATTCCCAGCGTTGCTAGCTCTTGTGCCAAAAATTGAGCATTGCTATTAAGAATTTCGCCTAGTAGTAATTCTGTCCCAACACAAATAATTTCAGCGCTCATTGAGGATTAGGTATTAAGTATTCAGGCATGACTAGAAAATATGTAAGATGAAATTTCATCTCCATTTTTATGATCTGTTTTTTTATGTTTGACATGGCTAGTTTTCCTTTATAAGCTAAATAGAAAAGCTAGGTGTCTCCTAAATTAATTAATAGAAATTGGATACACCCAATCAGAATAATTTGGATCGCGGTTTTCTGTAATGGCTACCAGCTTTTCTCTGATCTTTTCTGCAATCAGGTAAGATTCTGGCAGCTCATAGTTTTCAATTCTTTTTACAGAAACAACCTTAGCAGCCGTTCCACTTAAAAAGACTTCATCTGCAATAAAAAGCTCGGATTTATCAACAGGTCTTTCAATTGTTTTGATTCCTAAATCCTGGGCAATTTTTAGGACACTATCTCTAGTAATTCCTTCTAAAATATCCTGCTCAAATCCGGGAGTAATCAGTTGACCGTTTCTGACTATAAATATATTCATCCCAGAAGCTTCGCTGACTTTCCCTTGAGAATTCATCAAAATTGCTTCGTCAAAGCCAGATTCTACGGCTTCAGTTTTGGCTAATGCTGAGGTAATGTAAGCAGCGCTCAGTTTGCCTCTCAGCGGTAAGCTGCGTTCTTCTTGGCGATACCAGGAACTAATGCGGCAACTAATACCTTCCGCTGGAAGATAATCCCCAAGTTCTAGTCCATAAATGAAAAAATCTTTTTCGACTTTGTGCAATCTTGGTGCAATACCTAAACCTGATGAATAGACAAATGGTCGAATATAAAAGGATTTTTCAGGTTTGTTTTTTTTGACAAAATCAACAATCAATTCCTGAATTTTAATAGCCGATAAGTCGTAATGCAGGAACTTAGCGCTGTTGCTTAGTCGTTGACAGTGCCGCTCTAATCTAAATAGTAAAATTTGTGATGGATCTTGCGGATCGGGGATGCCGCGCAATCCGCCAAGCGCTCCGGTTCCGTAGTTTAATGCCTGGGTAGCAATAGAAACATTGGCTTCGCTAAAGGGGATAAATTGGTTACGTAAGTAAGCAATGGGCAGAAAAACATCCATGATGATGACGAATTAGCTAGAGGAATTAGAGAAGCAGAGAGAGTTTATTTCAACCATCCGATGTAGTTTTTTTGTTGAGCGGCGGTGGGCTTTTCGATGGGAACAATTTGGTGGCGACTAAACTGAGGTGTTCCTAACGTAACGGGGAAGGTATGGAGTTCGTCGTGATGGAAAACGCTGACTTGGATAGTGTCGCCAGGGTTATAGTCTTTGAGGCGATCGCTTAATTGTTCTGTTGTCACCCGCAAGTCATCAATCGCCAGCAACTCATCGCCAGCATCAATTCCCGCTACACCCGCAGGAGAACTGCTGTCTACAAACTTGACTAAATCTCGCCCGTTGTTACTCTGTAGCGTTACGCCAAGGTAGGGGGTGGGTTCTTCCTCGACCTCTACCACCTTTAAGCTGAAGGGTTCTAGATACTCATTAAAAGGCAATTCTGCCGTGCCATCGACGTACTGACGGAAAAAATCGCTCAAATCGACACCCGCGACTGATTGTAGGAGATGACGTAGCTGTTCTTCAGTAAAGCCAATTTCCTCCTTACCGAACTGCTGCCACATTTGGCGCATCACATCATCAAGCGATCGCGTATTTCCATATCGCGCCCGAATCAGCAAATCTAGCAAAAATGACACCATTTCCCCTTTTAAGTAGTAGGAAATCTGAGAGTTGTCGCTATTGGCATCCCGGCGATACAGCTTGATCCAGGCATCAAAACTAGACTCGCTCAAAGGCTGCACCTTCCGTCCCGGTATGGCTTGCACTCGGCTAATTTCTTTACTCAAGCCTTCTAAGAACGCCTTGCTATCATAAATTCCTGCCCGATAGGGAATAACTAAGTCGTAATAACTCGTCGTCCCCTCGCAAAACCAGAGCGAGGTAGTATAGCTTTCCTGCTCGTAGTTGAACTTCTCCAGCACCTTGGGACGAATCCGCTTCACATTCCACAGGTGGAAAAACTCGTGCGCCACCAACTGCATAAAGCGGTTGTACTTTTCCGTTGTCCGAAATCCCAAACGGGGGTAAATCAGCGAACAAGAATCCTTGTGTTCTAATCCTCCAAAACCACTAGAGGCAAGGTGCAATAAAAATAGATATTGTTTATACGGTAGTTCCCCGTATAAGTCGGCTTCTACCTCAATAATTTTTTTAGTGTCTTCAATAATCTGCTCTGGATTCGCATTTCCCCGTCCCCAAATCGCCAACTGATGCGGTAATCCCCTCACCTCAAAGTCATACAAGCGCTGGGTTCCAATCTCAAAGGGACTATCAACCAAGGCATCAAAATTGGACGCCGAGAAGGTGTTGGCTTTTCCCCGCACAGGTGGCAAAGGTGTTGTGACTTGCCACTCCGGTTTGGGCGGCACAATTGTCACCTGAATCGGTTCGTTTTCCCAGCCAGGAATGAAGCAGAACAACGCCGCACCGTTAAAGTAGCCGTGGGTGCTGTCGAGGTGATTGGTTCGCACCGTTAGCTCGTTGGCGAAGATGCGGTAACGTACCGTTATTTCCGCCGCCTCCCCTGTCTCAACTTGCCAGTGATTTTTGCCGACTTTTCGGGCGGGTAACGGTTGGCGATCGCTAGTCTCGGCCGTAAAATCTTGGAGATGCTTGGCATACTCCCGCACCAAATAAGAACCGGGCGTCCACACGGGCATCTTCAAGTCCAGTAACGACTCTTGCCACGCCACCTGCAACGTCACCTCAAACAAATGGGACTGGGGCTGAGGCATGGCAACCTCATAGGAAATCGTCGGTAGGGTGCGGTTGTGGCGACTGGCGGGAACCGTTATTGCTTCAGTCATTCTGTATGTGTCCGTTATCAATAGAGAGGGAGAAAGTTTGAAGGATGAAATTAATCGGGACAGCTAAGAGCATCAAAACACCATTTAGCGATCGCCAACTAATAACTAAATCCTATACTCGCCCTGCTAAATGAGTTAATTGCTTGGTATTGACTAAATAAAGTGTCTGATTTGTCGAGTCAATCTTAAGCCAGCCCTTACTCTCAAGCTTTTCGATAATTTTGTTGGTGTCATCAACGGTGATATCGGTGACATCCGCCAAATCTTTAGAGGGAATGTTAAAAATTTCCATTCCGTCTTCAGTCGCTTGACCGTAATTCTCTGCCAAGCTGATCAGAGTATTCGCCAGCTTGACGGCTGGAGGCTGGTGGCGTCGTTGAACGCGAAGATTGGTAAAGCGCAGCCGCTTGACCATAAGCTGCAACATTCGGTGGTGCAGTTGGGGGTCTCTGAAGAGGGTTTGAATGAATCGTTGAGCAGAGACACTCAGCAACTGCACATCAGACAGGGCAACGACATCTGTAGAACGAGGAGATTCATCGAGAATTGCCATTTCTCCAAAAAAATCTCCTCTACCCAAAATTGCTAGGGTGACGGCATCCTCTCCATAGAGGCGTCGGACTTTCACCCAGCCAGAAGCGATAAAGTAAACGGCATTACCCCAGGCATCTTCCATCAAGACAGCGCGGTCTGCTGGGTATTCGTGCTCAACTACAACAGATAGCAGCCAGTCTAATGTCTCTGGATTGGCAGTGTTGAACAGGGGGAAAAGCTCACTAAAAGCTTTGGTCTGCATGAAAGGTCTTTCAGGATAAAGTCTCAGGACGCGCAACTAGTAATGACACTCACTCGCTAGCCTAAAAAACGTTGCGGTTAATGCACGCTCTTAGGCATCGAGATAAGGGTGGCATCTCTACCCAACTACCGGAAGTTAGCTGCGGTGTGTAATCTCCCACGATCCCATTACAGCACACCTGAGTCAACTCCCCCAACTCTCAGGCATTAGGAGTATGTGTCCACGCTTCTTAACAGCGCGGGTTTTAATTTATTAAGAGAGGGTTTGTAAAATTAAGTGAAGGTGGGTGCGATCGCTAAACGGCGCAGCATCTCTAGGTTATCTAACTAGCAGTTGTGCTTGTTCCAGGCAATCTCGCAATTGGTTAGCTAGCACCCGCACATGAGGCTCAACCATCATCGCAATATGGTCGCCAGGGATGTGATAAACCTCTATCGGTTGAGTAGAAAGCTGGCTCCAGTCCCACTGTGGCTCCCGCAAGATTTCAGCAGATTCCTGACTATCAAAATCCTTGGGATGCTCCTCGCTAGATTGGAAAAGAGTAATTCGACCCGGATAAATGTCCTGTGGCACATAATGGGCTTGAAGATTTGCCTTGTAAACTTCCACAAGTCCGCGAACCTGGGTTGTACCCGCCTCAGGAGGGAGCAAGTTCACCCGTTCCAGTCCTTGCTTGAGATAGTTAAATTGCTTGTCTGGCTCTAAGGATTGGAGGATTTCGTAAGATACCTCCAGATTTGTTTCGTACAGGCGTTCTACTAAACCAGCAATCTGAGTCAACCATCTCGCGTTGTCCCAATCCATCCCAACCGTTGACTGACTGCCAGGAAGTGGTGCTGGAGTATCTAAAATCGCTAAGAGAGCGACCTTATGCCCTAGCTTTTCTAACTGAATCGCCATCTCAAAGGCAACTTGTCCCCCGTAGGAATGACCGCCGAGAAGATAGGGGCCTTCTGGCTGTAAGGATTGTATGGCTTCGATGTATTGGGCAGCCATATCTTCAATTCTGGTGTATGGCTGTGATTTTCCATCCAGTCCTGATGCTTGCAGTCCATAAAACGGTTGGTCAGAACCTAGATGATGGGCTAAAGCATACAAGTAAATGACGTTACCCCCTGCCCCAGGTACGCAGAAAAACGGTCGTTTAGAGCCATTCGACTGAATTGGCACTAAGGGAGACCAGGGTAGGTCGGCGTTTTCCTGACGAAGTAGCCTTGCCATCTGTTCAATCGTTCCGGCTTGGAAAAGCGTTGCCAGCGGGAGATTCTTTTCAAATTGCTCCTGGATTTGAGCCATGAGGCGAACGGCTACAAGAGAATGACCACCGAGTTCAAAGAAGTTGTCTTGTACTCCGATGGGGGAGATTTCTAATGTTTCTTCCCAAATATGCACCAGTTGCCGTTCTAAGGCGTCACGGGGGGGAACAATCGTGGCTGCTTTCGCCAGACTAGCGCGATCGCATGCAGGTAAGGCACGGCGGTCTATCTTACCATTGGAAGTTAGAGGTAGGGACTCTAACATGACATAGGCTGAAGGCATCATGTACTCTGGCAACTTCTGCTTAAGCCAGTTGCGTAACTCCTTCGCAGAGGATGGGGATGGGTTAGGGACAATGTAGGCGGCTAAGTATGGGTTACCCGGTACATCTTCTCTGGCAATAACGATCGCTTCTTGAACGGTGGGATGCTGTCTCAGTAATGCCTCAATTTCGCCTAACTCGATGCGGAAGCCGCGAATTTTGACTTGATAATCGATGCGATCGCAAAACTCAAGATTGCCGTCAGGTTGATACCGCACCAAGTCCCCTGTTTTATACAAACGAGACTCAGGATCATTGCTAAAGGGATTTAGGATAAACCGTTCGGCAGTCAGTTCAGGTCGATTGAGATAGCCTCGTGCTAAACTTGCACCGCCGATGTACAGTTCGCCAGTAATGCCGATGGGAACAGGTTGGAGAAATTGATCTAAAACATAAAGTTGAGTGTTGGCGATCGCACGACCAATTCCAGGTGTACCATTGCCTTGTTCGTCGGCAAGCATCAGCCCTGATGTTGTCACCACCGTATTTTCGGTAGGGCCATAGTTATTGATGACCTTAAAGGGCAGAGAAGCCCATGGATATTGATGTAGCTTATCCCCTCCAATGAGCATGATTCGCAACGCTGAATCCGACCATTCCAGAGTAAATAAGCTTTCTGCTAGTGGTGTGGGTACAAACGCGATCGTAATTTCTTGAGATATTAACCAATCTCGTAGAGCAACGGGTGAGTGAATAATTTCCGACTCAACCAGATAAACGCTTGCTCCAGCGGCAAGATAAGGGTATAGTTCCCAGACTGACGCATCAAAAGCGATTCTGGCTAACTGCGTGGCTCGGTCTGATGGAGTAATCTTAAATGTACGTTGATGCCAGAATACTAAGTTGAGTAGCCCTTTATGAGGAATAGCAACTCCTTTAGGCTGACCTGTAGAGCCTGACGTGTAGATAACATAGGCTAAATTTTCGACTGTAACTGGGCTAACAGGATTTGTCTCGCTTTCTTGGGAGATTGCCCCCCAATCTGCATCTAAACAGATTACTTGGGGATTTGGAATGGAGGAATTCTGCTTAAGTATTGCCTGCAACTCAGGTAATTCTTCTAGCAACTGCTTCTGGGTCAAAAGGACGGATACTTGAGCATCGTTTAGCATGAAGGTTAGACGCTCTTGGGGGTCGCTGGGATCTAAAGGCAGATACGCTCCACCCGCTTTGAGAATACCTAGCATCCCGACTACCATCTCAATAGAGCGATCGCTACAAATACCAACCAAAACCTCTGGTTTAACACCCAACTTTTGCAGATAGTGTGCGAGTTGGTTGGCACGGCAATTTAGTTCGTGGTAGGTAAGCTGTTGGTTTTCAAAGACTACTGCTACTGCATCTGGTTTTTTTTCAGCTTGAGCGGCAAATAGCTCATGAATACACTGATTTTTAGGATAATCTGCTTGGGTGTTGTTCCACTCTACAAGCATTTGATGGCGTTCTGTTGGGGTGAGTAGGGGTAAATCACACAGACGTTGGTGGGGGTTAGTGGCGATCGCTTCTAGCAATGTCTGGAAATGCCCTAGCATCCGCTTTATGGTGCTATCGTCAAAGCGATGACAGTCGTAGATCATCCGCACCCCTAATTTTGTACCAGGCAGAACAATCACAGAGAGGGGATAGTTTGTGCGCTCAACAATGTGAACGTTGCTAATAGTTAAGTTGTCGCTTAATTCTTGTATAGATGCATCAACTGGATAATTCTCAAATCCTAAAATGCTCTCAAATAAAGGCAAATCGCGCTTAACATCAATCCATCCCTGAATTTCCACGAGAGAACTATAGGAATAGGGTTCCCGCGCTACCTGCTGTTGCATCAACTGTTGCAGCCAAAGCAATAGGGAAGCGTCTCCTGGTACTTGCACTCGTACTGGTAGAGTATTAATAAATAGCCCCACCATCGATTCCACCTTGGGTAGGCTATTCGGGCGACCGGAGACTGTAGCCCCAAATACAACTTCCGCTTCACCACTGTAGCGACTTAATAGAAACGCCCAAGCCCCTTGTACCAGGGTATTTAAAGTTAGGCGATGCTGTCGAGCCACCGATTGTAGTTCAGTTGCGATCGCTTGTGATAATTGCAGATCTTGTTCGGCGTAGGTTGGTTTGTGGTTGGATAAATTTGCGGCTTTCCCTACAGCTAAAGGGGTGGGAGCAGTAAAGCCTTGCAGTTCTTGCCGCCAGAACGCTTCTGCTTGAGAAAGGTCTTGCTGTTGCAGCCAAATGATATAGTCTCGATAAGGGCGTGACGTAGGCAGATATAACTCTTTTCCTTGGTCAAACGCATCATAAAATGCAAAAACTTCCTTGAGGATAATCGGCAACGACCAACCATCAATTAGCAGATGATGATGGCTCCAGATAAATTGGTAAGTATCGTCAGTAAATTGAATCAGGATACAGCGCATTAGTGGCGCTTGATTCAGTTCAAAACCCTGCTCGCGATCGCCTTTTAGAAAAGTCGCTAACTGCTCTTGCTGCTTGGTTGCAGATAAATGTCGCCAATCGTGCTGTTGCCAAGGGATTTCGACTTGCCGATGGACGACTTGCAACGGCTTCTCTAATTCTTCCCAATAGAAAGCAGTCCGTAAAATTGGGTATCTTTCTACTACTTGCTGCCAAGCTTGTTGAAATGCTGCAACATTGAGATTGCCCTCAATCGTGCAGCTAAATTGGTTGAAATACACCCCCGAATCAGGTGCATAAAGGCTGTGGAAAAGCAGCCCTTGCTGCATGGGCGAAAGCTCATAGATATCTGCGATATTTTCCACTACCCTACCCCCGACTGGATTGTTTGATTTTCTTCATGAATTTATCAAGCTGATTAGAATTCAATCTGGCGGCTGGGAAGTCTGAAGGAGTGTAGCCTTCTGTCTCTGGTGACTGACAGTGGGTAATAAGTGATCGCAATTCCTCAATAAACCCCTGAGCCAAACGTTCAATTGTGGCGCGTTGATGCACCTTCTCGCTGTACGTCCACTCAAATTGCAACTTGCCCGCACTGATGAATCCGTCTATCTCTAGCAAATAGCGACGGTTTCCTAATGGACTGTGATTTGAGCCACTGTTGCTCAGTGTCCAGAGGGAGGGTTCTGATTGTCCTCGATCCAACTGCCCCAGGTAATTAAAACTAATTTCTGCTTGAGGCAGGGATTCCAGCTTTGCTCGTGTTGTTTCATCTGAACTCAGATAACGCAAGATGCCGTAACCTATACCCCGTTTTGGGATTTGACGCAGTTGCTCTTTAATTGATTTGAGTGCTTCCCCTGGATTGAAAGCTTGTAACTGCAAGCGAACGGGGAAGATACTGGTAAACCACCCTACGGTGCGAGATATGTCAACCCCCTCAAACAATTCTTCATGTCCGTCGGTGCGAGATATGTCAACCCCCTCAAACAATTCTTCACGTCCGTGACCCTCTAAGTTAACGAGCAGGGTTTGCTTTCCACTCCACTCTCGCAAGCTTTGCACCAAAGCAGTCAGTAGAACATCGTTAATTTGAGTGTGGTAGGCAGAAGGGACTTCCTGCAACAGGGCGCGGGTTTGTTCTGCACTGAGAGAAACAGATACTTTAGCAGAGGAAGCAACAGTGTTGGCATTTCTACCCTCTGGATAGTCTATAGGTAAGGAAGTAGAGCCACTGGGGGATTGAGTTAGCCAGTAATCTAACTCAGAAGCGACTCCTGATTCGCCATACTCTGCTAATCGAGATGCCCACTGCTTAAAGGATGTTGTCTTCGGTGCGAGTTTTATTGCTTCACCTTGGCTGAGTTGTTGGTAGGCAGTTTGCAAATCCTCCAGCAGAATTCGCCAAGAGATACCATCCACTGCTAGGTGATGGATGACGATGAGTAAACGGTTAGGGTTTGTTTTCTCGCCGTGAGATCCCCCCCAGACCCCCTTAACAAGGGGGGAGAATTCACTCAAAGTCCCCCTTTTTAAGGGGGATTTAGGGGGATCTGAATTGATACCCAGATTAAACAGAGTGGCTCGAACAATTGACCCCTGTGACAGATTCAAGCTGGCTTGCACTTTAGCCGTTGCTGCCTCAAACGCTGCTTGCTGCTCTTGGGGTGCAAGTTGGGATAAATCCACTACATTAAAAGGAATGGTTTCATCGGGAGCCGCATTAACTTGCTGCCATCCCTCCGTTGAATGCTCAAACCTTAGCCGCAAAGCATCGTGATGTTGTAGTAATTGTTGCAAAGCTTGCTGCAATAACTCTGGCTTTAGGTCTGGTGGTACTTCTAGCAGCACAAATTGATTGAAGTGGTGAGGTTCTGCCAGATTCTGCTCAAAAAACCACTGCTGGATTGGGGTTAGTGGTACTGAACCTGTGATTATTCCTTGTTCTGCTTGAGTTTGTAGCGTAGTACCCGCCACAGTCGCTAATTGGGCAATTGTCTGGTGCTGAAATAGCTGCTGAGGTGAAAGCTGTAGCCCTGCTTGATTCGCACGGGAGACGATTTGCAGGCTGAGAATGGAATCCCCGCCTAATTCAAAGAAGTTGTCATGAATGCCGACTTGTTTTAGTCCTAACACCTCAGCCCAGATTTTGGCTAAAACTTCTTCTGTAGCCGTGCGCGGGGCGACAAAGGTGTTGGCGGGTGTGAGATGGGATAAATCGGGTGCAGGGAGGGCGCGACGGTTTGCTTTGCCATTAGGTGTTAGCGGCATTGCGTCTAAGATTACAAAGACGGCTGGCATCATGTAATCTGGCAATTTCTCTTTCAGGAATTGGCGCAACTCATTGATTAATTTGGATCGGTCAGGACATTGATCGGGAACGATATAAGCAATGAGGCGTTTATCGGTGGGGGAATCTGCTTGAACCGTGACAACTGCTTCTCGCACGGTGGGATGTTGAGACAGTACCGCTTCAATTTCTCCCAGTTCAATGCGGAAGCCCCGCACCTTAACTTGATAATCCCTGCGCCCCAAATACTCTAGGCTGCTATCGGGACGATACCGCACCAAGTCTCCAGTTTTATACAACCGTTGCTCAGGATCGGCGCTAAAAGGATTTTGAATAAAGCGTTCAGCGGTCAACTCAGGTCGATTCAAGTAACCTCGCGTTACGCCAGCACCACCGATATACAATTCACCTGTCACGCCGATGGGGACAGGTTGGAGAAATTGATCTAAAACATAGACTTGGGTGTTGGCAATGGGGCGACCAATGGATACAGGTTCTTGAACACCCCGCTCAATGTCTTTACAGGTACAGTAGATGGTGATTTCCGTCGGTCCGTAGATATTAATGATCCGCTGGAGATGGCTTTGCTGATACAGTTGCTGTACAAGGGCGTTGTGTAGAGGTTCACCCCCCAAGGTCATTGAGACAATGCTTGGCGGAAGGGTATGGGTTTGCACCATAGCTGCGATCGCCGAGGGAACACCGTTGATATGAGTAATTCTTGCTGCGACTGATGCAGATAGGCTGGGAAGTTGCAGGATGTTTTCAATGAGGATAATGGTGCAACCGCAACTGAGGGGAACAAACAGCTCCAAAATTGAAATATCGAAGCAAATCGAGGTGGAAGCTAACATCCCCTTCATTTGGGCGGTCGTGACAACTGCTAGGGTGCCATGAATGACTGAAACAGTATTGCGATGTGCGATCGCAACTCCTTTCGGTCTTCCCGTCGAACCAGAGGTATAAATGGTGTAAGCAAGATTATCAGCACTAACGCTACTGCGCGGATTCTCTTGGCTTTCCTGAGCAATAATTTTTTCCCAATCCGAATTTAGAAAAACGACCTTGGCATTGTGTGCTGGAAGTGCTTGCGATAAAGACTGTTGCGTTAACAGCACCGCTATCTCTGCATCTTCTAAAATAAAGCCCAAACGCTCTTTAGGATAGCTTGGGTCTAGCGGCACATAAGCGCCACCCGCTTTGAGGATACCTAATAGTCCCACCACCATCTCCACCGATCGCTCAACACAAATCCCGACTAAAGTTTCTGGAGCAACTCCCAATTTTTGCAGGTAATGTGCCAGTTGATTTGCACGGTGATTCAGTTCTCGGTAGGTCAATTCCTGATTTTCAAATACCAGTGCAATAGCATCCGGGGTTCTTTCGACTTGAGCCTCAAATAATTGATGGATACATTGATTTTGAGGATAATCAACCTGAGTTTTGTTCCACTCCACCAGGAGTTGATCCCGTTCTGCTGGGGTAAGCAGGGGTAATTCACTGAGGCGTTGTTCTGGGTTATTAATAATTGCTTCTAATAACGTCCTAAAATGTTCCTCCATCCGGGCAATCGTGGCAGCATCAAATAAATCAGTATTGTATTTGAAAGCTCCTAACAGCGATTCATCTAGCTCCACCATTTCTAAGAATAAATCAAACTGTCCTTCCTGCTGGGGAATGTCAAATGGCTCTAGCTCTAAACCGCCCCAATTAACGCGAAACTCAGCGTCACTGAGGGTTAGCAGTTTAGCAATTTCCTCGCAGCGTTGCGGCTTTTGGAAGGCGAACGTAACTTGGAATAGGGGAGAGTGGCTGGGATCGCGGTTGGGTTGTAAGCGATCGACAAGTAACCCAAAGGGATAATCTTGATGCGCGATCGCACCTAATACCGTCGATCGCACTTGACTGAGAAATTCTTTGAATGTGGGATTATCAGCAATTTTTGAGCGCAAAACTACTGGATTGACAAAGTAACCCACAACCTCTGAAAATTCGCTAAAATTTCGCCCAAAGGTTGGGGAACCCACTAATATATCCTCTTGACCTGTATAACGATAAAGCAGCACTTGAAAAGCTGCTAAGAACGTCATATAAAGCGTGGCTTTCTCCTGCTGTGCCATACTCTTAAGCTGCTGAGTTAGTTCCTCATTGAGCTTGAAGTGATGGGAAGCGCCCTCATAGGTTTGGATAGGGGGACGGGGGCGATCGCTTGGTAGCTTCAGTACGGGTAACTCGCCTGCTAACTGTTGTTGCCAGTAGTGCCAAAACTGTTCTCCTCGCGCCCCTGCTAGCATCTCAGCTTGCTTTTGAACATAATCTGCGTAGGATGTTGTGAGCGGGGGGAGAGATGCTGAAATACCTGCTTTTTCGGCTGGGTATAGCACTCGTAACTCATCCATTAGCACGAGCAACGACCAGAAATCGCTGGCAATGTGGTGGATAACCAGTAACAGAATATGATCTGTAGGGGAGCGCGTAAACAAACACACCCGCAGGGGTAATTCTTGTTCGAGATTAAACGGACGATAAGCTGATTTTCTCACCTGAGAATTGAGTTCATCCCAACTCCAATTAGAAGCATCAATCTGCTCAAAGGGTACGTCTGGGGAATCCTGAATCTGCTGTAACGGTTGGCGCTCCCGTTCTGTATACGTGCTGCGTAAGGAAGGATGCCGCGAAATTAGCGTTTGAAATGCCTGTTGCAAGGCGGTTACATCCACCTCTGAGCGAATTCTAGCCGTAAATAAGGTATTATACGCCCAACTCTGCGGTGCCAAATTATACAAAAACCATAGCGCTTGCTGACCCTGAGAAAGAGGAAATATGGATTTAGAGGGATTTGATGCGATCGCTTTTTTCTGAAGCAGTTGTGCCAGCAATTCCCGCTTTTGTTCTGGGGAAAGTTTTGTATTCTGAAAGCGATCGCTCATCCATTAACCTCCTCTGTTACTAATAGCTTACTGAGTAAAGCATCAACTTCCTGCTCTGAGAGTTGATCCAAATTAGATAACAACTGCTGTGCCTGATTCGCGTCGATGTTGGCAGGAATATCCGCTGGCTTAAGCAACTGATCCTCTTCATCGGTTGCCGCATTTAAATTATCTTTAAGATGTTTGAGCGAGTCGAGAGATTTCATGACCGCATCAACTTCAACGCCAAAGTCAATTAGACAAGCAATTTCATCCACGCCAATTTTCTTGAGGCGATTCACCATTTCCAAACAAGTATCAGGAGTGCCAAATAAAGCACTGGTTTGGAAGTAGCGTTCAAACGCATAAGCCAGCAAATCTTCTCGCTCTTTTTCAGTCAACTCATCTAGATTTTGAGAACTTTGCCGCCACAAATCCACCGAAGTTTTAAGATAGTTTGTAAACGGCTGTCGCACCTGCTGACGAACCCTAGCTAAATCTTCACCAACAAAAGTATGCAGCATCAGCGTCACATGACCTGCATCAGGAGCGTAACCGTGTTTTGCTCGTGCATTCCGGTAGATAGCAATTTTTTCACCTAATTCTTCAATCGGTTGGAAAAGCAGGGCTGTGAGGATATTAGCCCCCATCGCACCCGCTTCTATAAATCTCTCTTTACCCCCACTACAAGTAATCCAGATTGGTAACTCTGGTTGCTTTGGTAGAGGATAGATTTTAATTGGCGTTTGTTCACCTACACCATTAGGCAATGAAATCAATTCACCCCGCCAAAGCTTTTGTACTGTTTGAATGTTGGAATATAAAGCTTCTGTCCGGTTTTTATAAGCCTTTGGTGCAAGCACAAAGTCATTGGGATTCCAACCTCTAGCAAAGGCAAGATCGACTCTTCCCCCTGATAAGTTATCCACCACAGACCATTCCTCAGCGACTCGGATTGGGTGGTGCAGTGGTAAAACTACACTCCCTGCTCTTAGGCGTACCCGCTTTGTAACCATTGCTAAGGCAGAAGCCAAAACTGAAGGATTGGGATAAATACCACCGAAGGCGTGAAAATGACGCTCAGGTATCCAAACGGCAGTAAAGTCCTGCTCATCGGCAAACTTTGCCCCGTCAATCAACAGTTGATATTTATCGTTAGCAAACTCAGCCTCGTTACTAGAAAAGTAAAACAGGCTAAATTGTATTCGTTCTTTAGCTGTTAGTGTTGGCGACTGAGTCGCGTTAGCTGGCATGGATTGCTTTTGGGAAGGTGCTGCGGGTTGCGCTGATGAAGCGGCTAGTTCACTTGCCTCAGTCCCTGCACCCTCTGTTAAAATCTGGTTGGCTAGCTGGGCAATGGTGACATCCTCTAAAAATGTCTCCATCGGTAGCACTACCTCAAAATTGGCTTCTAAGTCATTTTTAATTTCAATCGCTTTCAGTGAATCAAGCCCCAGCGTATTAATTGGCTGTTGCAGGTTAAGTTGAGCAAGAGGAATCTGCAAGAGTTTTGCAATGCTATTTCGCAGGTCTAATTCCAACGTCCGTTGTTCAAGACTGACAGATTCTCTGCTATTAGATCCCCCTTCCGTCCCCCTTAAAAAGGGGGAAACCAGAGGTTGTTCAAGACTGATAGACTCCCCCCTTAAAAAGGGGGGTTGGGGGGGATCAACTTCTAAGATGCTAGAACCCACCACAGATAAGCTTTCTTCTAAAAACCCTTGCCGACAAGCATGACGTTGAATTTTGCCACTAGACGTTTTGGGAATACCAGCCGTCTTCAGCAGCAGCACAGCATATACTTGCAATTCATGCTGCTTCCATACAGCCTGACGAATTGCCCCAACCACCTCATCAACATCTAACTTCCGCAGATAGGTTCGTTCCACTTCTTGGACAACAACCAATCGTTCTTCGTCATCAACTTCGATAGAAAACGCTGCTCCCGCACTCGATCGCAACGCGGGATGACTTTGTTCTACAGTTAGTTCAATATCTTGGGGATAGTGATTGCGTCCCCGGATAATAATCAAGTCTTTGAGGCGACCTGTAACAAATAACTCCCCGTCCTGCAAAAATCCCAAGTCGCCTGTACGCAGATATGGCCCTTCACCTGTATCTGCCAGGTATGCCTGAAAGGTGTATTCGGTTTCAACAGGACGTTGCCAATACCCCTGCGCCACGCTAGCACCGGATACCCAAATTTCACCCACTTGATTGGAGGCACAGCGAGTTAGGGTTTCGGGATTTGCGATGGTCGCTCCGCGAACCGCCGTTGGCATCGCCATTTTCTGTTGTCCTAAAGCTTGACCACAACCGACCAAGGTTCGCACGTCTTGCGATTCGACCTCTGCCAGAATCACCTGATTTTTCTCTAGCGCTTCTCCCTGGACATTTTGCAATATAGGTGGTGCAGATTTCAGTCCACCTGAAACAATTAGAGTATTTTCCGCCATGCCGTAGCAGGGATAAAATGCCTCTCGCCGGAAGCCGCAAGGAGCAAAGGTTTGTGTAAATCGCTCAATAGTTTCGGCGCGGACGGGTTCAGCACCATTGAAAGCGACTTCCCAACTACTTAAATCGAGTTGCGATCGCTGTTCGGGTGTAATCTTGCGAACACACAAATCATAAGCAAAATTAGGGCCACCGCTAGTAGTGGCTTTGTAGCGAGAAATAGCTTGCAGCCAGTTAAAAGGGCGTTGCAAAAACGCCACCGGAGACATGAGAATGCAAGGGATACCCAGATAAAGGGGCTGAAGCACATTACCAATCAGACCCATGTCGTGGTAAAGAGGCAACCAACCCACAAAAATCGTTTGCTTAGTATGTTGAAACCCCTGTTGGATTAAGCGTTGGTTATGTAACACGTTGCCATGACTGACCATCACCCCCTTGGGTGTCCCGGTAGAACCCGATGTGTATTGAAGAAACGCTAATGTATTGCTGTTTGCATGTGGCAGTTGCCATCCCACTGCCGTATCACTTTGTACCTTATCAGTGGCTAGCCAGTGCAGTGCCTTTAGCTCCGGGAATTCGGTAAATCGTCGCTCTAGATTGGAGAGGATAGAGGTCGTGGTAAGGGCAATTGTCGCTTGAGCATCTGCGATAATCGCTTGCAGACGAGACAAGGAATGGTTGAGTCGAGGGGGATAGGCGGGAACAGCTACCACTCCGGCATATAGACAGCCAAAGAAGGCGGTAATAAATTCCAATCCCGGTGGGTAGAGTAATAAAGCACGGGAGCCAGTTGCATTAAGGCGTTGCAGATGAGCAGCAATGGCTTGCGATCGCTGGTCTAATTCTTGATAGGTGAGGCTGTCTTCTTCGGTTTCGCCATCTGCCAAAAAAATATAAGCAGTTTTGTCGGGTTCTTGATTTGCTCTACTTTGAAGGAGATCGATTAACGTGGCAACATTGGGGCAGGAATCTGGCGAATCATTTAAGCAAACAGTCATGAGGGTTCAGATTAACCAAGAACAACCGAAAGTCCAAGCTCAACACCCAACATTCGGATAATCGGCTTAAAGTCTATATTTACTTCGGGTTAATCATAAAACTACAAGAACTAAAGAATATCCACCTAGAGGTATGTTTAGCAATAAAACTCTGTCTCTAGGTAGATAAAATGACTATATCTAAAGTAGCAGGAAGAGATTAACCAAGTTAGTCCCCACTGGTGTCTCGTCCACAACACCACAACAAAGAATAAAAATCCTTTTACCCTCTGTTAGTTGAGCGAGAGTTTAGCTGATGAGTAAAGGGGTTGAAGCTAGAATTCCCTCCTTTCAGGTTGGGGAGAATGTCAACCGATTCCCTGTTCCCTATTTTCAGATTAGGTAATTTGGGACGCACCTATGTATCAAGATGAAGGAAGGCTCTCTACATGAGATTGAGCCTGAAGCGTCATTCTACCCTTTTGCACCTCCAACTGTGTGAGGCGCAGTGACATTCCCTCTAGGGCGAAGTCCCGCAACTCTAACAAATTACTAATCTTATCGCGTAAGGTTTTGGTGACTTCCGGTGATAAGTCCTTCCCCTCGCTGTACTGGATATCTTCTAAGGATATGGTTCCACGACTTCGGTCTAAATGGGGTACTGCTGTAAAGGCAACTGAATGAGTTTCGCCCGTCTCTTGCATAAAAACTTCAGCCTTCACGCCAATCTTACCGTTACCTGGTAAAGAAAATTCTGCCTGTTGTACATCAACCGTTGTGGATTTACCCTCTACCTGCACGCTTAGATTTTGCAACTCATTATGCACAAGTTCCGAGTTGAGCGCTCGACTAACGTCTTGTTCCGTTAGGACAATACGAGTAGTGGCATCAGTCGGATTTTCCAGCTTAATATCGCCAAAGGCAGCACTCATTGCATCAATGTTGATGCTACCAATGTCAATTTCCATTTCTTCAACGCGCAAGTCTCCCTGCACTATTTTCTTACCTTTCATCGAGACTGAATCCACCTTGCCCTGAATTGCATTAAGGGGATTAGTCTGAATATCTACATCCAACTCCTCCACCTCATCGAGTTGGCTAGAAAATCCAGCTTCTGCTGCCTTGCTGAGTGCTTGTTCGCCGAGTCCTTTATCGCTTGACATCTCTATAGTTTTCAGTGGTACTTTACAACTGGTCACTATAGATATTCCGCGATCGCAATGTCTCTACATAGCGGTGGAATTTAGCCTAATCAGGAAAAATTTATTGTCATCAAGTAGTGCTTACTTAATGAATGAAATGAATGAAAATATAGGCATGAAGCAAGCACTATAGCTTTTAACGAATTGCTTGTGTTCCTATAATTATGGTTTCTGGGACTAAACTACCCAAACGATTTTCTTCATATTCATAGCTAGCCGGGTATAGATATGAATTTGGGGAATGGACATCAACAAGACTAGCAATATCCCTCGAATAAGCAACAGAAATTAAACTAAGCGACTCTCAAGTAAGGAGAAGATCAGATAGAAAAAAGTACGTTTACCTTTAGGCAAAATTTAGCCTGGAGGACAAACAAAATCCTGAAAAGCTTAAGATATTTAATAAAGCGATTTCTTCAAATCTTCACCTATTGTTAGAAAATCGGATTGGCGGGAGTATTCATCCACTGGGGAAACGTTTGCCGCGAAGACCTAGTGCTGTAGATTAAAGCAAGAATATTTTCTGTAGGACAGCCCTAGCGATCGCTACCTCTTTTAGGGTTTGTTTTCGCTCCTTATCCGTCAGATTCAGTTTCAAGGGGACTTTGACTGAATACCCTCTTTCCTTGACACTTCCTGACTCGGAGGAACTGGACGTGTCCCAGCAGCGCTTTTTTAAGGAAACTGGGAGGGATCTCCAGGTTGAAAAACACACCCTAGGGCTGCAACCTTAAGCAATTCTTTCCATTTGAAGGCTAGTTAATGCCCCTGTAGGGGATTGATTTTTGAGAGTGAGAATCGCTTTACTTATACGTTGGAACAAAGATAATAAAAGGATTTTGAGTTGTGTTGATGCCCCGCTGGTCTCTGGGGTTTCTGCTAATAGTGCAGATGCTAGCCGCTTGTAGTAACCCTCAGACCACTGAGTCTAGTAATATCCAGTCTTCTGGCTCGAAAGAGCAAATCGTCTTAGCTATCGGTGGAGAATCAGAGGAAGGCTACGATCCTACCCTTGGCTGGGGGCGCTACGGTTCTCCCTTGTTTCAAAGCACGCTACTCCGGCGCGACGAGAACCTCAAAATTGTCAATGATTTAGCAGAACGCTATGAAGTTAGCGAAGACAGAAAAGTCTGGACGGTAAAAATCCGCGAGGATGCCAAGTTTTCGGATGGTAAGCCACTAACGGCGGAGGATGTTGCCTATACCTTTAACAAGGCGGCGGAAAGTGCAGGGTTGACGGACATAAGCGTATTAGACAGAGCCGTTGCTACCGGAAGTTACGAAGTCGAACTGCGTTTGAAAGAGCCGCAAAGTACCTTTGTCAATCGGCTAATTACCTTGGGAATTGTGCCGAAGCACGCCCACAACGAAAACTATGCCCGCAATCCTATCGGTTCTGGCCCCTATAAGCTTGTGCAGTGGAATGAAGGACAGCAATTAATCGTTGAAGCTAATCCGGAATACTACGGGGAAAAACCCAAAATTGAGCGTTTAGTCTTCCTTTTTACGGAAGAAGACGCTGCTTTTGCAGCAGCGAAGTCTGGGCAAGCGCAGGTAGCGGCGGTACCTCAATCCCTAGCGGTGCAGAAAATTAACGGCATGAAGCTGTACGACGTGAAAAGTGTCGATAATCGCGGCTTGATGTTTCCCTACGTTCCTGCTTCGGAGGGGAAAAAGACCCCTCAGGGCGATCCAATTGGGAATGATGTAACGGCGGATTTGGCGATTCGTCAGGCGATTAACTACGCCATAGACCGGAAGGCATTGGTTGAAGGGGTACTAGAAGGTTATGGTTCCTCTGCTTATGGCCCGGTGACAGGGTTAGCGTGGGAAGAGCCGGATGCGAATATTCAGGATGCCCAACCGGAGAAGGCAAGGCAAATTCTGACGGAGGGAGGCTGGAAAGATAGCGATGGCGATCGCATTGTTGATAAAAATGGCTTGAAGGCAGAATTTACTATTCTCTATCCCTCCAACGACAGTACCCGTCAGGCGTTAGCCTTGTCTGCTGCCGAAATGATTAAGAACATTGGCATTCAGGCAAATGTCGAAGGTAAGAGCTGGGATGAAATCAAACCCCGGATGCACAACAACGTCATCCTCTTCGGCTGGGGAAGTCACGATCAAACGGAGATTTACAACCTCTATCACAGTTCCTCAGCGCAAGGGGACTTTAATAACGCGGGCTACTACGCCAATCAGGAAATTGACAAGACATTAGATCTAGCAATGGGTGCGCCTTCTGAAGAAGAAGCGATCGCCTTTTGGCAAGCTGCACAGTGGGAGGGGCAAACGGGCTTCACCACCAAGGGCGATGCTACTTGGGCATGGTTGGTGAACCTTCACCACACCTATTTTGTCAGCGAGTGCTTGGATATTGGCAATCCTCAGGTCGAACCTCACGGACACGGTTGGCCGATTACTAGCAATATTGCTGATTGGAAATGGGTTTGCAATTAAGGATTGGTTGATGCCACGCCTGCAACCCTTAGCCAAAGCGCCATTGACCACGGACAGCGGATAAATGACCAAAGCGATCGCCCAATTTATTTTTCAGAAACTGCTGCGGTTAGTTCTTTTACTAGTAGCGGTTGCCATCTTTAGCTTCGTTTTAGTAAGCCTTTCACCGATTAACCCGGTGGATGCTTATATCGGTGCGGATATGTTGCAGATTGGGGCAGAGCAACGGGAGCTGATTGCCCAGCGCTGGGGCTTGGATCAACCCATGACAACGCGCTTTTTCCTCTGGC
This sequence comes from Kastovskya adunca ATA6-11-RM4, assembly GCA_019359445.1. Lineage (GTDB taxonomy): Bacteria > Cyanobacteriota > Cyanobacteriia > Cyanobacteriales > Coleofasciculaceae > Kastovskya > Kastovskya adunca. The sequence goes on from JAHHHJ010000016.1 coordinate 100,904, forward strand.
TGCAACAATTTATCCAGGGGAATCTTGGCACCTCAATGATTTTTAATCAACCTGTTACTACCGTCATTGCGACGCGCTTCCAAACCTCTCTCCAGATGCTGGCGGTGGCTTGGTTGCTGTCGGGGGTTTTTGGTCTGTTGTTGGGGGTCTTAGCCGGAGCGTGGGAAGGGTCATGGCTGGATCGGGCAATTCGCCTCTATGCCTACACCCTGGCATCTAGCCCCACCTTTTGGGTCGCGCTGTTGCTGTTGATTACCTTCTCTGTCAACTTCCGCGTGACACCGATTTGTTGTGCCTCACCGCCTGGTGTATTGCTAGAAGATGTGACGATTTGGCAGCGCCTGCACCATTTACTTCTACCCGCCGCCACCTTGAGTCTGATTGGTGTAGCGAGTATTGCCCTACACACTCGTCAGAAATTGATTGAGGTTTTAAATAGCGATTACGCCCTCTTTGCCAAAGCGCAGGGGGAAACTACAGCCGGGTTTGTCTGGCACCACGGCTTACGCAATATCATGCTGCCAGCAATTACCCTACAGTTTGCGTCCTTGAGCGAGTTGTTTGGGGGTTCAGTACTCGCCGAACAAGTTTTTGCCTATCCTGGTTTGGGGCAAGCCACAGTCCAAGCCGCCTTGCGGAGCGACGTACCACTGCTGATTGGTATTGTCTTCTTTAGCGCCATCTTTGTTTATACAGGAAACGCGATCGCTGACATTACCTACCAACTCATTGACCCCCGCATTCGCATTGGCAGGTCTGCGCCATGAAATCCTTGACGCCTCCAGAAAGCGCCACCCTAACCTTACCGGGAAAACAACGCCAGAGATTCGGCAATCGCCGCCACCGCACCCTCTGGACGATTGGGGCGTGCGTCGTGTTTTTGGCAGCCGTTATCCTCAGCAGCCAGATATTAGGGGATGCAGGGCTAAATCCGAGTTTAGGCGATCGCAATCAGCCTCCCAACTTGGCTCATCCCTTCGGCACCGACTGGCTAGGGCGAGACATGCTCACCCGCACCCTGCACGGGCTTTCCTTGAGCCTCTGTATCGGCTTACTAGCGGCGGGATTTAGTGCCGTCATTGGTACTGTCTTAGGGATAATCTCCGGAACAGTTGGGGGCAAAGTAGATGCCGTAGTTACCTGGATTATCGATGTCTTCTTCAGCCTGCCTCACCTGGTACTGCTGATTATGATTGCCTTTGCTGTCGGTGGCGGTACATCAGGTGTAATTATTGCCGTTGCCCTAACGCACTGGACAAGTCTGGCACGCATCATCCGCGCCGAAGTTCTGCAAGTCAGTAGCTCCAACTACGTCCAGCTTGCCTACAAACTCGGACATTCGCCCTTGTGGGTAGCCCGTCACCACATGATCCCTCATGTCATCCCCCAGCTACTAGTTGGTTTAATCCTCCTCTTCCCCCATGCCATTCTCCACGAAGCCGCCCTCACCTTTATCGGCATCGGCTTATCTCCCCACACCCCCGCCATCGGCATCATCCTTGCAGAGTCCATGCGTCACCTATCCACAGGCTACTGGTGGCTCGGCGTCCTCCCCGGTGTCGCCCTCCTAATTGCCGTCAAAGCCTTCGACATCCTCGGCGAAAATCTCCGAACACTTCTTGACCCGAAAACGAGCCAGGATTGATGGGGTGCGGGGGAGCAGGGGAGATGGGGAGCAGGGGAGCGGGGGTGCAGGGGAGCTGAGGGGATGGGGGGAGAAGCACTATTGACCTAATAACCAATCATTTTACGGGCACGGTACTGCCGTGCCCCTACACAGGACTCCCTTCATACTTCATACTTCATACTTCATACTTCATACTTCACCCTTCATACTTCATACTTCATACTTCACCCTTCATACTTCATACTTCATACTTCACCCTTCATACTTCACCCTTCATACTTCACCCTTCATACTTCATACTTCACCCTTCATACTTCACCCATGCTTTCCGTCTACAACCTCAGCGTCACCTTCACAATGTACAACCAGGGCTTGACTCAGCGACGGCTTACGGTGATTACCGAGCTGGATTTGGAGGTTAAGGCGGGAGAGGTGATGGCGGTTGTGGGGGCAAGTGGTTCGGGTAAGAGTCTGCTCGCTCATGCGATTCTGGGGATTTTGCCGAAGAATGCAGAAGTAGCGGGACAGATCTATTTCAAGGGGGAGCTACTAACCCCAGCGCGATCGCAAACCTGGCGCGGGCGAGAAATTGCCCTGATTCCCCAATCTGTAGGCTATCTTGACCCTTTGATGCGGGTAGGGTCGCAAGTCGGTCGTGCGGCACAACTGAGCGGCATCTCAACGCAAGCGGCTAAACCAGCGGTGGAGCAAACGTTTAACCGCTATGGACTCGCCTCTGTGGTTAAACGCTTTTTCCCGTTTCAGCTTTCTGGCGGGATGGCGCGGCGGGTGCTGGTTTCAACGGCGGCGGTGGGACAAGCGGAGTTGGTGATTGCGGACGAACCGACGCCGGGATTGCACTCAGAGGTGGTGAGGGAAACGCTGAATCATTTACGGGAATTAGCCAATGAGGGTAAAGGGGTGATATTGATTACCCACGATATTGAGGCGGCGCTGCAAGTGGCGGATCGGGTGGCGGTTTTCTATGCAGGGACAACGGTTGAGATTGCGGACGCGCAAGATTTTCCCACGGGAAAAATTCGTCATCCTTACACTAGGGCATTATGGCGATCGCTTCCTCAAAATGACTTTATTCCCGTTCCCGGCACTCAACCCAGCCCGGATGCTTTACCCCCTGGCTGTTTATTTACTGAGCGCTGTCCGTGGGTGACAGACGCTTGTAGGGAAGCGCGTCCAGCCTTTCGGGAAGTGCGGGGCGCTCCGGTACGCTGTATTCATGCAGATGAGGTGCATTGATGTTGAGAGGTGAAAATCTTTCGTTTCGCTACGGGAAAAATCAGCCTTGGCTGTTCCAGAATTTAAATATAGAAGTTGCTCCCGGCGAAATTGTCGGTTTAAGCGGTGCCAGTGGCTTTGGCAAGACGACGCTGGGTAAGATTCTGGCGGGATATATCGCCCCAAGGTCGGGAATCGTCACCGTTAACGGTCAGCCTTTACCAAAGCGGGGTTACTCGCCTGTGCAACTCATCTTCCAGAACCCGGAACTATCGGTTAACCCTCGCTGGCGGATTGAGAAGATTCTCCACGAAGGGCAACCGCCAGAGCAGGAACTGCTAAAAGCGCTGAGTATCCACAGTAACTGGTTGACACGATGGCCCCACGAACTGAGCGGCGGGGAGTTACAGCGCATAGCGGTAGCGCGATCGCTAAATCCCTTTACCCGCTACCTGATTGCCGATGAGATGACGGCAATGCTGGATGCCAATACCCAAGCATTAATCTGGCAGGCGGTAACGGCATACACCCGCCAGCACAAGTTAGGGCTATTGGTGGTGAGCCATGAGGCAGCATTACTGAAGCGGTTAGGCGGGCGAATTATTGACTTAAGCGCAAAAAATAGGGGCTTTTCGCCAATATTGCCTCATTAAGCGCTGATTTCGTCTAACTTATCCCGCACCGCTTGGATGTCTTGCCACATTAACCATTTTGGGCTTCCCTGCTCTCGTGAAGGATTTCGTAACAGGTAGGCAGGGTGGAGAATCGGCATACACAGACGCCCTTCCCATTCCATCCAAGTACCGCGAATCTTCGTGATGCCTCGCTTATCCCCTGTCAATCCTTTAACCGCTGTTGCCCCTGTTAGCAGCATAATTTTGGGATCTATCAGGCGAATCTGCTCTAATAGATAAGGCTTGCAAGCTGCCGCTTCCTCCGTTGTTGGCGTGCGATTCCCTGGCGGACGGCACTTGACAATGTTTGAGATATAGACATCTTTCTCCGTATCGAGTTTGACGGCTGCCAGAATTTTCTCTAGCAGTTGCCCAGCCCTCCCCACAAAGGGTAACCCTGTCTCGTCTTCATTTTGCCCTGGCCCTTCCCCAATAATCATAATTGGTGCTTTCGGGTTGCCTCGTCCGACAACAGCATGGGTGCGGGTTGCTCCTAAGTCGCAACGATGGCAGCGGTTACAATGCTCGGCAATTGGCGTCAGGCTGTCATAGGTACCTGGAGGAATGGGAATTTTTACATCCGTGGGAATTAACTCTAGATTAGGCTCTGCCTGGGGTAAAGATTCGCTAAAGGCGTCGGTATTAAAAAGACTTATTTGTTCTTCGTTAGCCATGAATTTAAATGTATTCGCGGGAAGCCCCCGCTATAAAGTAAGCAACGTTCAGGAGTGATGTTTTTAGCGGTGGGATGAAAGCGAGAAAGTCTAGTGTGGCTCAATGCCACAAATACATCAAAGGGGAGTATGTCACAAGCTCGTATCCATCGAAGCCACAAGACCTCTTGCAAAAATATACTAGACCCCTCCCCAACCCTCCCCTTACTAAGGGGAGGGGGCAAGATTTCAAGTCTCCCCCCTTACTAAGGGGGGATTAAGGGGGGTCTATTCGACTTATGCAAGAGGTCTACAGTACCAAAAAAGGATCGGTACTCGCCCTTTAAATTTTAATTCTCCTGGCACGGTAAAGAAGAAACAAGGGAATTTTTATCCTTGATCCTTAAGTGTTATTTGCAACATTCTCTCTATTGATCCCGACAGTCTCTGTAAAGATCGTTCATCATGGGGGCAAACCCGTTGCTAAGTGCCGGAGGGAATCATGTCATCATCCCCACTCTTTAATGACCGCACCGAAGCTGGGAAGCAGTTGGCTCAGTCCGTGGTCAATCTCATCACAGAGTTAAAGGCAAGTAGTGTATCTGCCTCACCGATTGTTTATGCTTTGCCGCGTGGTGGTATTCCTGTTGCTGTCCCGATCGCGCGTCAGTTGAGCTGTCCCTTGGATGTGATGGTTGCTAAAAAGATCGTGAAGCCTGAAAACCCGGAATTAGCGATTGGGGCTGTAACATCTGAGGGTCATGTTCTTTGGACACAGCCAAGACTCTTTCCTTCTAAGTATTCTCCTGTGCGAGATGAGGCGTTACGTCAGGCTCAAGAGAAAGCCCAAGCACAGTTAAAACAACTCGCCCCTGGTCGTCCGGATGTCAATCCAGAAGGAGCATTGGCAATTTTAGTTGATGATGGCATTGCCACGGGGATGACAATGGCAGCCGCCGCAAAAGCGTTGAAGGCATATAACCCAGCAGAGGTGTGGATTTGTGCGCCCGTTGCCCCGCCCGGATTGCTCAAATCTTTACATCGATGGAGCGATCGCGTGATCATTTTAGAAACACCTGACCCGTTTATGAGCGTTAGTCGCTTCTATCAGCAGTTTCCTCAGGTTGAAACCATAGACGCCCTAGCACAGTTGCAACAACACAACCATCTGCTGTTATCTACCCGTAGGCAGAGTCCAGATAACCCTTAGCGGGTAGCGCTGATCGGCAAGGCTGCACTATTCTACTAGACAAACCCAGCCCTAGGATTGGGTGTTGTTGGCTCAAGCGATCGCTAACAACAAACACAACCAATAACTCCCAACTAGCAATGAGATACTGGCAATTTTGGTGGCGTAGTTTACTTCTTTCTTCTCAGTACAACCCACCAGAGTTTGTCGAACTGGTGATGACCACCTTAACGATGGCGTTGTTGTTAAGTTGGGCAGTGACGCAGCAGTGGCCCTATCTGGTTCTCAGTTCCAGCTACGCAATGGGGGCAGCCATATCAATGTGGGTACGGGAAGCGATCACCCCCTCGCCCCATCCCCGCGTCTTGCAAATCTTGGCGGTATTGTTACTGATTTATAGCTTATATACCTTCGCTGATCTAGTTCATTATCTTTGATGGCGTTTTAGCTAAGTAGGTACGCTCAAATAAACCCAACTGAGTTATCAGGTGGACATTGCCCTGAGATGAGGGAATAGGGAGCAGGGGCGCAGGGGTGCAGGGGAGATGGGGAGCGAGAGAGAAAAATCAATGACGATTAGCCATTACTCCAATCGCCTATTTCATACTTCACTCTTCATACTTCATACTTCACCCTTCACCCTTCATACTTCACCCTTCACCAAGCGCCTCCGGCAACGGCTTCACCGAAAACACTTCATCCTTTCTCCCCGACTCAGGACTCAGGACTCAGGACTCAGGACTCAGGACTCACCCTTTGGTGCAAAATCAGACGATTTCCGGCGGGGTCGTAGGCATAGATTTCTCTCCCGTGGGAGGCGGTGATGATTTCACCGGGGGGTGGGTAGCCCAGAGCTTCTAAGTGAGCGATCGCTACTTCTAAATCTTTGACTTCTACGCACAAACTCATTCCGCTTCGGGTAGAATTTGCCAACTCGCTCTGGTGGCTGGCTTTTGGCTTAAAAATCGCCAAGCGCAAGTTAGGCAGACTAAACTCAGCATAACTGCCCGGTATGTAAGAGGTAGGGTCTTGCCCTAAAAGTTGGGTATAAAATTGCACCAGCGTCTCAGCGTCAATGGCTGCTAGTGTGATGAAGGCATCCGTGGGTTGCAACGTCATAAATTTAGTTATGCCTCATGATCCCGGTAATTTCTTACAATACAGTTGATGAGTAAAGAGCCGAGAATGCCCAAAACTGTTGCTGATGTCATGACCCCCGACCCTTTGTCGGTACAACCACAGACGCCTCTAAAGGAGGCGATTCAGTTGATAGTAGAACATCGCATCAGTGGTTTGCCGGTAGTCGATGAGGCAGGAAAATTAGTCGGAATTATCTCTGAAACAGACTTGGTGTGGCAGGAAGCGGGAGTTGACCCCCCACCTTATATTATGTTTCTCGATAGCGTGATTTATCTGAGGAATCCTGCCCGTTACGAAAAAGACGTTCACAAAGCGCTAGGACAAACGGTTGGGGAAGTCATGAGCGATCAGCCTGTGACAGTCGAGCCGGATAAAACCTTGCGAGAAGCGGCTCATTTGATGAATGAAAAAAACGTCTCTCGCCTGCCTGTGCTAGATGACTCAGGAACGGTGGTGGGTATCCTCACCCGTGGCGATATTGTCCGGGCAATGGCGGCTGAGTACGAGTAAATTTTGGGATATAGAGAATGAGTGTTACTCCTGAATCGGCAAAGGAACTGCTGAGTTCTGAAGACTTTGGCAAGCGCATCAGCGGCGTGAATCAGCTACGGGAACTTGACCCTGCTGTTGCCTTTGAGATGATCCAACCTGCCTTGAGCGATCGCAATACGCGAGTCCGGTATGCGGCGATTAGCCAGTTAGATACCCTAGGACAGCAAGATTTACAGGCAACGTTAACCATGTTGCGCGATCGCCTCCTCAACGACCCGGAACCTGACGTGCAAGCCGCTGCCGCTGATGCGTTGGCGGCACTCAAGCTTACCGAAGCCTTTGAAGACCTAAAAAAGGTTTATCACCAGACTTCTGAGTGGCTTGTCCAGTTCAGCATTATTGCCGCGTTGGGAGAACTAGGCGATCCATGTGCCTTTGAGTTACTCCAAGAAGCCCTTGCCTCAGAAAATAACCTAGTGCAAACAGCGGCTATTGGCTCCTTAGGAGAATTAGGTGATACCCGTGCTGTCCCTCTCCTGGTACCCTATGCCACTAATCCTGACTGGCAAATCCGCTATCGGGTAGTACAAGCCCTCAAGCGACTAGGAGGAACAGAAGCTCACTCCACCTTAGAATCCCTCTCTCATGATGAGGTAGAGCAAGTTGCTCAGGAAGCTCAATCTAGCTTGAAGTCAGCTTGAGTAGTTTTCTTCAATACCAACGAAAGCTAATTCAAACGAAAGCTAATCCAGTCGGGGTCGGTCGGTAGACCGACCTTTTTTATTAGCAAAAAACCTAAACTGGCTGTCGATTTGCCAAGAGATGAATTAAAAATTGCTTATGTATGCGTAGATACATTGCCCCAAAGACCTTGATAAACCTGAGTTTTCTATGTGTCAGCCGTAAAACCACGTAAGTAGTTTCACGGAGATAATAAACTTTATCTAAAGAAATTTGTTACCACCATTAAGTTACCCAAGTTTATGTTTTTTAAAAAATTCTATTTCCTTTTTAACAGTGTCTAAAACCTTTACAAACTGTCCTTTTTCTACAGCTAGTAGTAATAGCCTCAATAAATCTACTCTAGTTTTTAAGCTAAACTGCCTCAAAATATCCCCCTAACGGTACAAGTACTGAAAAGATAAATTACTTGAAAGTTTATAGTACTTAGTAGGTGTTTAAAGAATCAGTAAAGAGTCAGCTATTTTGTTGCTATTACTGATTGGGCATGACTAACATGATGAGCAGAAACAAACGTGATGCCACATCACAGAGTGAGAATCCATGAAACTCCAAAAAATTACAGCTTACGTCGGTTTAGTTGCAGGAAGCGTGCTCGCTCTGTCTAGCACTCCTGCCCAAGCTTTCAGCTTCAACTCTGGCTCCGATCTAGGTAGCTGCTCTGCCGTTCCTCTAGAAAAGCTTGGCAACGAGCAGGCTTCTACTGGCCCTTCTTCTTGTGAAACTGCCGATGGCTTTTTACTAGAAGCTAATGATGGAGGCAAGCTCACCACCAAGGAAGTCAACGGTGTCAAGGGTACAGGAGTCTACTTGCACTCCAGCAAAGATGGTAAAGGTAGCCAGCAAGAAATTGACCACGGAGAGACCCTGACGTTATCTCTTCTCAATGGGCCTTCCATACTCAAGTCCCTGGATCTAGCTTTTCTATATAAGGCAGGTAACACTACAGTTGCCTTCGGTGACAAGGTTAATGAAGTTGCACAGATTACTGCGGGTGGAATCACTGGAACTCTGAAAGTCCTGAGCGACACTACCGCCGTATGGAAGTGGGGTGATATCCTCCAGACTATCAATGCACTTAGCCCTTCTAACAGCACTGGTGGCGGCTGGTACAGCATTGCCAATCCCTTTGGAGATCTCAAGGTTGACAAAGTTGTCTTCACCTCTCCCGCAGAAACAGGAGGCACAAGCTACCACTACAGCGACTATGCTCTCGTTGGAGCTACGGTTCCTGAGCCTGCAACGATCGCTGGACTAGGATTAGTAGCTGGCGCACTGTTTACCGCTCGTCGCCGCAAGAGCCGCAACGCTGGCTAAGACAAAGTTTTAGATGAGTGTTAATGGCTAGAAGCTAGGGTGAGAGGTTGGAATATCCTTCTCACTCTATTTTTTTGCTTTAGCGCCTCCTCTTACATAGACTGAAAGCCTAGGGCTACAAAAATACTTACTCAGGCACTCAGTACAAGGCGAAGGCACTGCCTTTGCCTCTACAACTCCGGACTTCCCTTTATTTTTTCTTAGAATTGGCCTGTTTGCTCCAAAGATAAAAGGGACTGAGCAAGCTACTTCGCAAAAACTCTATGTCACAAGCCACAGCCAGTTCAGCTTTGGTCGTTCGGTCATCCTCAATCAGGAGAGAGATTAATTTCCGCAGGTCGTTGATGAGATAGAGGGGAAACAGTATCGGTCTTTGCCATGCTTTCAGGCGAACCATCCGAATTTGATGCCGGGCTAAACCTGTACCCCGCACGATTGAGAGGAGGTAGTCTCGCTCCATTCGCCGAGGAGGGATTTTGTGGTGAATGCACATCTGGGGGTTGTACCAGATTTCCCAGCCTCCATTTTGGATGTAGGATAGTGCTTCTAAGTCTTCGCTTGCTAGTTGGAATTTCCCAACTCTTCCTGCCAGAAACAGCCGATTCGGTACAGTTTCGCACCAGGCTTGCCGACGCACGACTAATCCCGCCCCCGGAGGAAGCAGTCCCTGACGGCGATCGTAGATAAAGGGTTTAGCTCCGCGATCGACAATGGATAAAAAGCAGGCTACTTTCTCAAAGTCTTCGGGAACTTCGCCTTCACAGTCCGCAAGAACTAAACCGCCAAATGCTCCGGCTTGGGGATGTGCTTGTCCGAAGGTATAAGCGGCGGCTACCCATTCAGGATTGGGTAAGTTATCGTCATCAATGAAACCAATAAATTTGCCTTTGGCGTTCGTAATAGCCCGTTGTCTAGCAAATGCTAGACCTTGTTGAGGCTCAAAACATAGCTTAAGAGGACAGTCGGATGACCAAGTAGTCTGGTAAGCTCGAACAACCTTAACAGTATTGTCAGTGCTATTGTTATCAACAACAATAATTTCCCAATCAATTGACTCTGAATCGACTAGCGATCGCCTTGTGTAGGTATAGCACTCTCGTAGTCGCTCCAATACTTCTGGTAGGCGCGTTTCTCCGTTATAGGTACAGATAGCAACAGTGAAGTCAACCATCAGGAGTATCTCAGCTTTGCAAAGGTTTGAAAAAGAGCGATCGCAAGATTAATATTCGATTATCTGTAATATCTTCTTTATACAGAAAACTAAAATTATTTATCAACTTCACTGATGTTTTAAAGACTTTATTAGAATGCACACTATAAAACTAATGCTTCTTATTATTTACTAACAGAAAAAACTAGACTCTTTATTGTAAATTATAATCAACGTGTAACTATATGTCACGGCATAAATTCCTGAAACCTTCAACTTAGCATTTAGCTATCATAAACAGTTATTGACCATGCACAATCTTACTGAAATATTACATCAATCATTAGGCAGGTTGAAGGATTTTGAACGCTGTGCACTCTTAGACTATCCTGATTACACAAACATTGGCGATCATCTCATCTGGATAGGCTCTGTATTTTACATAACTGAGAAGATAAAAGCTAAAATCAGCTATGCTTCCAGTATTAATAATTTTTCTGGGGCTATCCTAGAAAAACAGATTGGTAAAGCCCCCATACTCCTCAATGGTGGGGGTAATTTAGGCGACCTTTGGCCTAAGTATCAGGCATTCCGCGAATACATTATTTCTCATTACCGCGATCGCCCTGTAATTATTCTGCCCCAGAGCATTTATTTTGCTAATCCAGCAAATTTAGATAATGCTGCCAAAATATTCAACTCTCATCCCGATCTAACTTTGTTTGTTCGCGATGATTATAGTTATGAAATTGCGACTAAAAACTTCAAAAACTGCCAGGTTGTCAAAGCCCCTGACATGGCTTTTCAGTTAAGCCAAATTTCAGCTTTATCAACGGATAAACAAGCTTCAAAATCTATTTTATATCACTGTCGTCAAGACCAAGAACTTAGTTCTTCATTTGCTATAGATTTTCCCAGTTTTTCTAGCTTAGTTGTAGAAGATTGGACTTCATTTAAGTGGGTATTAGGGACTAACAAATCTCGTGCTGCTCAAACACTAGCTGATCTCTTTCGAGAAGTATGGCAACGAGGAATTAAAACTCCTGGTGATTGGATGTTTCGACAAAAATGGGAAGATTATTTTTTCTATAACAATTACTTTAATAATTTATACAACCAACAGTTACACTCCCGCTCTTGGAGCTTTATTCATAGCGGAATTTACCAATTCAAACAACACCAACTAATTATCACTAACCGCTTACATGGGCATATTCTTTGTGTGCTATTAGGATTGCCTCATATCTTTTTACCTAACTCTTATCATAAAAATGAATCGTTTTATAATACCTGGACTTACTCAGTTCCTTTCTGTAGATTTGCCAAAGATAGTTCTCAAGTAATAACTGGCATTGAAGACCTCTTAAAGCAATGTTAAAACTATCAGCAAGTTGGGTAATCCCTATTTATTGCTTTATTAAAAGTTATATTACCTGTTATAGCAATTCTGATGACTCGCAAACTATTTATTGGGGTGTAGTCATACCCTCAGACCGAAGCGATCGCCAATGATTTAAGACCGCGACGGTGATAGATATGCTGGCTCTAAAACTTAACTACAACCCAGAACATGTCCAAGCAGATAAATCAAGTGCGAATAGCTATTTTAGCTAATCCGGAAGGTGGAGGAGGGATAACACGGGTTGTTCTCAATCTTCTTAAGGGAATGACCCAACGGGGTATCTCGCTAGATTTAGTTCTGGATTGGGCAGAAGGGCGACCCTATTTAGATCAGGTGCCCACTGGAGTACGGGTTGTTGATTTAGGTGAAAAAATTGGTTTTCAAGCTAAAAGTGCGATTAAACTTGTTCCTCCTTTAATTAAATATTTAAAACAAGAAAAACCGGATCTTTTGTTATGTCATTTGACCCTAACAAACTGGGTAGCTGTAGTTGCATGGATATTCGCTAAAGTTCCCGTACGTTTAGTTTTAGTAGAACACTTGCCACTGCCTAACCCTGATAGGAGTTGGAGGCGACCGCAAAGCCAACTGCCAAGACTTTTACGCGCTTGGCTTTATCCAAAAGCTGACGCTGTTGTAGCGGTTTCAAAGGGTATGGCGCGAGCTGTGGAAGTAGGTTTGAAGCTGCGAACTGGTTCAGTGCGGGCGATTTATAACCCAGTTGTGGATGAGAGGTTATTTCTCAATGCACAATTGCCTATTGAGCATCCTTGGTTTGAACCTAACCAACCTCCTGTATTTTTGGCAGTGGGTCGATTAACAGGGCAAAAAGATTTTTCATTGCTTCTGCAAGCGTTCGCACAGTTGCGGAAACAACGAGAGGCGAGGCTGTTGATTTTGGGTGAGGGCCCGTTGCGGAAGCAGTTAGAAGGAATGGTTGCGAAGTTGGGGATAGAGGCTGATGTTTTGTTGCCCGGATTTGTCAAAAATCCCTACGCTTACATGAGTCGGGCGTCGGTGTTTGTCCTCTCCTCTCGTTGGGAAGGGCTACCCACGGTTTTGATTGAAGCGATCGCCTGTGGCTGTCAGGTCGTCTCAACCGATTGTCCCCACGGGCCAAGAGAAATTTTAGCAGAGGGGAAATATGGGCAGTTAGTTGCCGTCAAAGATGTGTCAGCGCTAGCGGCGGCGATGCAAACAGCGCTAGATTCACCAATTGCCATTGAGGAATTGAAGCAGCGATCGCAGGACTTTAGCGTCGAGCGAGCCGTTACAGAATATTTGAAGTTGATTGATTTGGCAGCCCCAACACCTCTACCCTGAAGTCGTTGGTCTAGAGCATTGATTGAGATTTTGTGGTGGGCGAATGGCGCTTCGCCCCCCTGTGTGGCTACACCAACCCTTCCAATTCCAACGACTCAATCATCTGAAGACCACGAGGGTCGCCGAGTCTTAAAAGAGCGGCTCTCGCGTCTTCCCTGACGCCCATATCCTCATCTTCTACTAGGGATTCCACCAAGGAATCTACAGCAGTGGCATAGATGGCATTGGAGGGCAATTCCCGGCATAGTTGCCCGATAGACCAGGCGCAGTTGCTACGTACTGCCGCAACGGGGTCTTGCATTAAGGCAGTAATTAAGGGCGGGATGGCTGCCACCATATCTTCGTATTCCAATTCTGCCATTTGTGCTAGGGCGCTCGCTGCCCATAACCGCACAGCGGAGATATCGTTTTTCAGGGCGTCTGTTAGGGAAGGTAAACAGCGGCGATCGCGACAATTCCCTAATGCCCAAACGACACCCTTACGCACATAACCATTCCAGTCACGGTTTAGCTGGGTAATCAGCGGCTCTACCGCTGTTGGGCTAGGGTTGCGTCCTAAAGCATAGGCAGCACTCACCCGCACCAATGGACAAACATCAGTCAGCAGGTGAATCAGGTGAGGGACAGCACGTTCGTCTTGCAACTCACAAAACGCTCTAGTTGCTAGCATCCGTTGTGGCGTCTCAGGGGCAGTCAGCAGCGCCAGCATTGCCTCTGGATCGGGCTTTTGAGCCTCTGATTCATCAATTGGCTCAATGTTATCCAGGGGGCTTTCTGCTTCAACTGCCGCATCAAGTACGCTTAGGTCGTCATCGTCATACATAAGGGATAACCTATCCTATCCAACCCGATTTCATCGGTGTCAAACCAGGATAGAGATAAGAAAAACTGGCGAACGTTAAGAAAACTAAAATTCCCCCGCCACTTTCCCCGATCAAAAACCGGAATTTGCTATATTACACGACACCGAGAACCTTATTATTCTAAGGTTTTAATGTACTTAGTAGCAGGGGGGATAACGTGACCGACCACCTAGAGCCTTATCGACGGATGGTTCGTTCGATGCGATTTTTTCCTCCACTTCCCCTTGAGCAGCCATCCCTGAACTCTATTGTCGATGGAGTAGCACCAGAACCAGCAAGTAGTTCAAATCCCCAGACAGTCAGATCTGAGGAAGCTGAACCTCCTGTACCTCGTCCACCCATTGACCTGTCCGAGCATATAGCGACGTTGGTGCGAGAGGCAGTCTCGAAGAAAAGCGTTTTGCCAACGAGTTATGCGATTCCGGAGAATATTGGCGATCGCATCAGCCGCATGACTACCAAGAAAGTCATTCCCGTTATTGCTGCGCCCAAATTCCCTCAATACGATGACATTCCCTCAACTGAGGCGAAGCACGTCGAATCGTTACCTGTTGAGCAGGATAAGCAGGCAGAAGATCCTATCTCAGCTACTGTCGTAGCGGAACCAGAGGTAGTAGAAGAGACGGCGACGGCGGAAGTCCCCACAAATGTGACGGAACCGGAGCCAGAAGAGACAGCTCAGAAAGAAGTGGTGGCGACAGTTGTTGCTGAACCCGTTGAAGAGGCAACCGACGAGGAAATTTCAGCAGAAGTTGTGGCAACGACTTCTGAGGAAGAAACTGCCGAAGTAGATACTCCGACGGCAGTTGTTGAAGAATCAACTCCTGAAGTAGAAACATCTGATCGCACTCCAGAAAGCACAGCAGCGACGGAGGAGGTATCAGCAGACACGGAAGAGTCTCCCAGCTTTGGAGAGCAAGTTGCTGCTGTTGTTGAGACAGTTGCCACAACGCTCAAAGATTTGGTGACTGGTGACAAACAGACGGACAAGGCAGAAGTATCAGCTCCAGCGGCGAAAGAAACAACTGTTGTTGAGAGAGTTGCCACAACGCTCAAAGATTTGGTGACTGATGACAAGGCGGACGAGACAGAAGTATCAGCCCCAGCAGCGAAAGAAACAACTTTCCCTAGCCAAGTCGATGGGGTGAGCTGTCCTCAGTGCAACTCTGACAACCTCCGCAAAAATGGACATCGCCGGGGCAATCAACGGTATGTTTGCAAGGATTGTGGCAAAAACTTCATGGTGCCAGAGACGACCTTGGCAGAAGCAAAGTCAAGTGCCAGATCTCAGACTCAAACCCAGGCTACCAAAACTAAAAAACCCCAGCCTTCTGCTGATAGCATTCCTGAGCCAAAGGGGAAGGATTTGCAACGGCGCGGGAAGTTGAAGAAAAAAGCCAAGGGATTTGGTAGCAAGTAGGGCGATCGCTATCGTTATACCAATTTCATCAAATAGCGCTACAAATTGCCCCCGGCATTGCTGAATACCTCTATTCTGCAACGCCAACCCCCCTAACCCCCCTTATTAAGGGGGGAAATCACGTTGGGGCAGGAAGGGGCGTACAGAAATACATCCCTTCCCAAGCGATCGCCAATGATTAACAGCTAATGAAGGGGTTTAACCATCCATAGGGAGTGGGTTTGATAGCCTAGGCGTTGGTACAGATCCAAAGCGGGTTGGTTGATTTGAAAGACCATCAGACCCATTTGGCGATCGCCTCTGTTTCTCGCCCAGTCTTCAGCATGATGCATTAACGCTGAAGCAATACCTAAGCGTCGATGTTCTGGCATCACGTAGAGGAGAAAAACATGGGCGTGGCGATCGCCCTCTACCTGATCAACAGCATTCCCCATCCAAAGACCTGCTACGGTTGCAGGGCGGTAGGGAGACTCTTCTTGGTTGAGAACCTCCACCCACCATAGCGGCGTCTCCCTAGAAAAATAACGCTCCACCGTTTCTGCTAGGTGAGCAAAATCTTCCTGCTCTGGAAACAGCTCCTGGTAAGTTAGCTGCATAAACTTGACCAGAGTGGCTTGTTCCCGCCTTGAACCTGCCCGCAGTCGGTATTCCGGTGGTAACTGACTAGACACTTGTAGGTCTAAGCATTAGTTCAACGAGCCAGCGGAGGTGGGTAAGGTAGGGGCGTCCACAGATGGCATTCCGGCTTGGGTATCGATACCAGATGATGATGTTTGTCCCTTGACGGTCTCCATCTCTGCTGTCGGTGCGGGGGCTGCCATATCGTTGGGGAGAAAGATCCGGGCGCTGACGGCGAATAAAGCCACCAGAAAGGTCAATAAAACCAGGAAAGGAGCAACGTATTGACGAAAGAAAGCCATATTGAAAAAAGCGTTTTTTAGGGTAGAAAGTGGCTAAAGCTACTAATTGAAGATGCTTGTCAAGCCCTTCTTCTTCATGCTACATGGGATAGGAATTAAGCTCCTTTATCAACTCCGGAAGCGGCGACGACTCGTGGTTTAGCCTTACTGAGCTGACGCAGCCACATCCCACCCACGACCGCGCTCAAGAGGGAGATCCACCCGGTGACTGGTTGTAGCAGCAAGAAGCCCCCGATGGCAAACATTGCCCCGAATAGCAGCAAAACCGATGCCAGCACTCGTTTGAGATCCAAACCTAAGTCTTGGATCGAGGAAATCCCGGTGCGATCGCGCTGACGCTGCCAGCCTGGGCCCGCCGGACGTACTCGCCGATAAAACTCATCCAACGTCGCATCCGTTTCTGGTGGTGCCAGGAACAGGGCGGAAATCCACAAAATGCTGGTAATTACTGTAGTGACAAGTAGCCGCGTGCCAAAGTCCTCAATCTGAAGAATCGGCACAACGCTGGTGGTAAAACCGACGATAAAGCCCGCAACCATTGCTGTGAGTTCCGCTGCGGCGTTGATGCGCCACCAGAACCACCGCAAAATTAGCACCAACCCCGGCCCAGTGCCGATCGCGATCACCAGCCGAAATACCGTTGCAACATCGTCAGCAAAGAATGCCGCGATCGCTCCAATTGCTGTCACGATTACCGAGGCAATGCGTCCGGCTAATACTAACTCTGACTGTTGGGCATTCGGTCTAAAAAAGCGTAAATAGAGGTCGTTTGTCAGATAGGATGCCCCCCAATTAATCGACGTGGAGACGGTACTCATAAAGGCGGCAATCAGCGAAGTCACTACTAATCCCAGCATCACTGGCGGCAAAAAGTCCAGCATCAGTCTGGGATACCCCAACTCCGGGTCTGCTAAATCTGGGTAAACGACAATGGCGACAAGTGCCACCACAATCCAGGGCCAAGTGCGAACAATGTAGTGGAGGACACTGAAAAACCAGGCGGCTTTTTCTGCCTCGGCTTCGTCTTTGGAGGCAGCAAGGCGTTGAATAAATTCACCTCCCCCATCGCTGCGTCGAAACGACCACCATTGAATAAAGATGTAAGCAAAAAAGCTACTAGCGCTAATACCTGCTGCTTCACTCCAGCGAAAGCCGCCAGCACCAACGCTAAAGGGGAAAAACGACAAAACATCCTGCTGGGTTGCCTGCTGCACCGCCGGAATCAGTTCGTGGATGCCGCCGACAGAGTTCACCGCCGCCACCGCCACAACGATCGCCCCAAGTAGCGCCAAAAAGAACTGAAAGAAATCCGTTGTCACAACGCCCCACAACCCCGCAAAGCCAGAGTAAATCAGGACGAAAATGCTCACCCCAACGACACTCCAGATTTTCAGGTTCTCCCCTGGCTCAATGCCCAAACTTTGCCACAATTGCAGAGCATCAACGACTTTGACCATCGCCAGCATGGCATAACCAATGCCGATACAGTTGATGGGTAAAGCAAAGAGAAAGGCTTTGGTTCCCCGCAGCAGCGCCGCCGGAGCGCCCCCATAGCGAATTTCTGTCAGTTCAGCGTCAGTGACAATTTCTGAGCGTCGCCACAGTTTGGCAAAGAGGTAGATCATCACCAAGTGGGCGATGCCAAAACTCCACCATTCCCAGTTTCCGGCGATCCCTCTGCTGGCAACAACCCCCGAAATGTACAGAGGGGTGTCAATGGAAAATGTGGTCGCTGCCATACTGGTTCCTGCAAGCCACCAAGACAGGCGTCGCCCCGATACAAAAAAATCTACCAGGCTATCTGATGCCTTGCCAGACAGGTACACACCTAACCCCATCGTTAAGATGAGGTACAGCAGCACAATTAACCAATCAACCAGTTGCATAGATTCTCTAGTCGCTTCATTTCTTGCAGTCGATCATGCCATAGTTGCGCTCCTGTTTCCGGATATCTGCCTCAAGAGCGATTGTCATCGGGTGGCTGAGTTTGCCGTGGGGTCGCAGCCGCGCCAAACTCCCACTAATACCCCCTGAACTTGTACGCTTGTAGCCATCACTTCGATGGGGGCGTACTTCGAGTTGGCGGGCTTGAGGGTGACGTGCTTCCCCTGACGGTAAAAGCGCTTTAAGGTTGTGCCATGTCCTTCCACCCGTGCGGCGACAATGACACCATTTTTTAGTTGTTCTGGGTTGGGGACAGGGCGCATGATGACCACGTCCCCTTCTGTAATTAAGTCTTCAATCATGCTGTCTCCCGTCACTCGCAGAGCAAAGTAGTCGGGTTGATGGAAGACGTGGGATAGATCTAATTGCTCTTGGGTATCGGTGAAGGGTTCGACTAATCCCCCCGCCGCGATCGCTCCTAAGACAGGAACGCCTAAATTCTTGGGGTGTAAAATCCGAATGGTACGGGCTTGTCCTTCACTCCAGTCTATATAGCCTTTGGCTCGCAAGTGTTCTAAGCGGCTTTGAACGGGTGCAGGCGATCGCAAATTCATCGCTCGCATCATCTGCCGAATCGAAGGCGCATGCTGGGATGTGCGAATGTATTCCACTAGCCAGTCATGAAGTTGTTTTTGAGCTTCAGTCAGAGGTTCCATAATTTGAGTTTTGAATTCTTGGGGGTAAAGTTAAACACTTATTCCTCAGAACTTGTAGGTATTGAATGTTACCTTAATATAGAACAGTCGTACTATTAAAAGTCTCATCTGTCTAGTCCTTTGTTGTTAGTATCCCTACTAATCTGCGCCTAAAAGACTGACTAATAAAGCTTTTTGGGCATGCATTCTGTTTTCTGCTTGCTCCCAAATTTTTGACCTTGCTCCCTCCATCACCCCATCGGTAATTTCTTCATCCCGATGAGCGGGGAGACAGTGAAGCACAATCGCCTCCGGATCTGCCTGATTCACCAGTTCTTCATTAACCTGATAAGGCTGAAAAATAGGAATCCGTTGATCGGCAGAGTCTTCTTGACCCATACTTGCCCAAACATCGGTATAGATAACATGGGAGCCTTGCACCGCGATCGCTGGATCGTCAGTCACCAAGACTTGTGATTTGCCCCCAGCGATCGCTTTAGCTTGCTCTACAACACCCGCCTGCGGCAAGTAAGCTGGAGGAGTGGCAATTCTGACATTCATCCCCACCAACGCGCAGCCTAGCATCAGAGAGTGAGCAACATTATTGCCATCCCCAAGATAAGTCAATGTCAAACCCGACAGCGAACCAAAGCATTCTTGAACCGTTAATAAATCAGCGAGTATCTGGCAAGGATGCTCCAAATCAGTTAAAGCATTGATAATCGGGATTTTGGCATAGGAAGCAAAGGTTTCCAGTTGCTGCTGCTCAAAAGTGCGAATTGCCAGCACATCCAAATAGCGATCCAACACCCGGGCTGTATCCGGTACAGGTTCCCCCCGACTCACCTGAGTTACATTGGAATTAAGATCAATTACCTGACCGCCTAATTGATACATCGCCACAGTAAAACTCACCCGCGTTCGTGTAGAGGCTTTGAAGAACAGTAGCCCCAGCACCTTATTGCAGCGCAAATGCACCTTTTTTTGTTTTAACTGCTCCGCCAGTTGCAACAAGTCTAGAAGCTCATTTGCTCTGAGGTCTACCACACTCAGAAAATCCCGTCCTTTCAATGCCTCCATCTTCTTCCTCGATAACTGACTTGAAATGAAATATAAAGGCGTGTAGCGTGATACAAAAAAACACCTCTTTGACCAGATATCAACTCGGCAATGACTACCTAGTTGTGCCCTGAAAAAGACACCTGAAAAACTTATCAAGTTTTGCAGCAGTCCCTCAGCCATACATGATATTACGGAAAAAGAGAACAAACCCTTTAACTGACTACCAAATTTTCACCCATTTCTTTTTCTCTGGAGACTGATCAGCAGCTAGGGCATGTGTAGAGATAAGAGGAGGTCGCGCCTGAGAGATGAAGAGATAGTTTGAAAAATCTTCTCAACGATTGCCAGCCTCTACAAGCTGGAGTAGCTTAAATATTAATAACAGGGTATTACTCAAGATTATGAAATTCTACTACCGCTCAAACTCCCTAAACGTTTATAAGTTTTAACTTCAATGCAACTGTCTTTTGGGAAAAAACTGGTCTTACTCATTTCACTACTTTCAGTGGGAATAACGGGTACAAGTGTCTGGTTTTTTTATGTCACAACTTATCAGATTATTTTAAACCAAACGGCAAATCGGCTCAAAGATATTGGTCGCACTGGGGCATTTTTATTTGATGAAGAAGACCGGGAAGCCATTCAAAGATTGCGCCAAGCCATCGCGCGAGATTCTCTACCCCTTGATAGCAAAATCTTAAGCATTAAACCGGGAGATAGCGCAGAAACTTTACCGAGTGAGACAGCAAAAAAGTATATGAACTCGCAGGATTTTCAAGAAATTGTGCAAATCCTGCGAAAAATCAAAGCAGGAAGTCGGCAGGGAGTTACACCCTTAAAAAGACTGGAACAAAAATCGGAAAATCCCCAAGATGCACCTTCAATTTACTACACTTACCTCTTAGTTACCATCCCGGAATCTCCTGACAGAAGCGTATTAAAATTTTTGGCTGACGCCGACTATGAAAAAAAACCTGGCGAACAAGGTAATCCGATTGGAAACTTGTATGCGCCGGAAGAAGTAGGTTTGAAAAAAGCGTTTGATGGTAAAGCACAGGTAGGGAAAGATTTCTATACGGATAAGTGGGGGACTTTCCTAACAGCAGCAGTGCCGATCAAAGAGGAGGGAGGTAACGTCATTGCCGTCTTAGCCCTTGACTATAACGTCACGAGCGAGGTGAATCAAGTTCAGAGGTTACGTTACATCTGTTTTATTATTATCAGTATCAGTTTTGCCCTTTCTGTGCTATTAGCCTTCTTCTTATCCCGTCTCGTGGGACGCCCAATTGCTAAGTTACGGGATGGAGCAGAAAGAGTCCGCGCCCGTGACTTTCAAACCTTTATTGACATCAAAAGTAAAGATGAACTAGGGCTACTGGCAGATACGTTTAACTTAATGGTGGTGGAGATTCGCGATTATGCCCAAAACCTGGAGCAGAAAAACGCTGATTTGCAGCATATAAATCAACTTAAAGATGAATTTCTAGCTAATACCTCCCATGAGTTAAAAACCCCCTTAAATGGCATCATTGGCTTGACGGAATCACTAATTGATGGAGTCGGAGGACAGCCATCCGAAATCCAAAACGAAAATCTTGTAATGATTGCTCAAAGCGGCAAGCGCCTAAATAATTTAATTAACGATATTCTCGATTTTTCCAAGCTTAAACATAACAATATTGAGTTATTAGTTAAAACCGTTGGGGTAAAAGATGTGGCAGAAATAGTGCTATCTCTTTCGCAACCCATGGTTGGCAAAAAAGCTCTTCAACTTATTAATAATATTGACGAGAATCTACCTCCCGTCGCAGCAGACGAAAGTCGCTTGCAGCAAATTCTTTACAATTTAGTAGGTAACGCGATTAAGTTTACCGAGTCCGGTGTTGTTGAAATTTCTGCACAAGTCATTCAGGAAAAGGGAAAATCTCAACGTTCTCAATCTTCCCCTTACTTGGCAATTGCAGTCTCTGATACTGGTATTGGCATTCCTGAAAACAAATTTGAGCAAATTTTTGAATCCTTTGAACAGGCGGATGGCTCCATCATCAGGAGGTACGGCGGGACTGGCTTAGGTTTGGCGATTACTAAGCAGCTAGTGGAGTTGCACGGAGGAACGATCGCAGTGCAGTCTACTGTCGGAAAATCTTCGCAGTTTACCTTCACCTTACCAGTTGCTGGTGGTGGGAAAGTCCCAACCCTGTCTAGGGAAGCATGGCGTCAGAGCGATCGCCTCCCTCGCCAAAAAATCTCTCCCTCCACCCTTCCCCCATCTCTCTCCAACCAAAATACAAGACTGGATCTCTCTGTTTCCTCCGTCTCCACTAATAAGTTGGAAATTCTGGTGGTAGATGATGACTCGATCAACCTACAGGTGCTAGTAAACCACCTTCTGCAAAACTACTCCATTACCCAAGCCTCAGATGGGCCGGAAGCTTTAGCATTAATTGAACAAGGTTTCAAGCCAGATTTAATCATCCTGGATGTCATGATGCCACGGATGACGGGGTATGAGGTGTGCAAAGAAATTCGCAAGAGCTATGGTGCCAACGAACTGCCGATTCTGTTACTTACTGCTAAAAATCAAGTCTCAGATTTAGTAGAAGGGTTTAATTGTGAGGCGAATGATTACCTCACTAAACCCGTTGCCAAACAGGAGTTACTGGCACGAATTAAAATACACATTCAACTTTGTCAGCTAAATCTTTCCTATGGGCGCTTTGTCCCCCATGAATTACTCGAAATTTTAGAGCGAGAGACAATTTTAGATGTGAAGTTGGGCGATCATATTCAAAAAGATATGGCGATTCTCTTTTCGGATATTCGCTCCTTTACGAGTATGTCAGAAGCGATGACGCCGGAAGAGAATTTTCACTTTCTTAATGCTTACTTCAAACAGGTTGTTCCAGCGATCAAAAACAACAACGGATTTGTCGATAAGTATATTGGTGATGCTGTCATGGCGCTATTTCCGGGGAAAACGGAAGATGCCTTGCAAGCAGCAATCGATATGCAAAAGCAACTTTCTCTGTATAACGAGCAACTTAAAGCAGAAGGGAAACCTCTGATTACTATTGGAATTGGAATACATACAGGAAGCTTGATGGTGGGAACGATTGGAGAGGAACGACGGATGGAAGGAACCGTTATTTCTGATGCGGTGAATCTGGCATCTCGCTTGGAAGGGTTAACGAAAATTTATGGAGCGTCTCCCATCATCAGCGAAAAGATTTTGATTTCTTTAGAAGACCCTACAAAATACAATTATCGTTTCTTAGGAAGAGTGCCAGTTAAAGGTAGGAAAGATACTGTATCAATTTTTGAAGTTCTCGATGGGGAATCACCAGAGAGTATCGAACTGAAATCAAAATATCGTGCTGAATTTGAGTCTGGAGTTCAACTGTACTACAGCCGAAAATTTGCAGAAGGCTATCAAGTTTTTAAGAACCTTTTACAAAAAAATCCCCAGGATAAAGTGGCAATCCTTTATCTGAAGCGTTGTCGGAAATTTAATAAATACGGCACATCGCAAGATTGGGACACAATAGAAGCATTGGTAGATAAGCTGTAATTTTTTTCCTTCAGAGGATACTGCAAATCATGAACTGCCGAAACGCTGCAATGCCTGTTGTCCCTCGCCGTCCGCAATTTTCTACCTCTATTAAAGAGGAAAAGGGGGGCGAAGGCTTGTGGTACGGCACATTGAAAATGTCTATTCCCGCCCAGGTAGGAATAGCGCTACTGAATCTGGGCGTTTTACTAGGTGCGCCAGCGGTTCTCACGGCTCCGGTATGGGGAGCAGAGCGGATTTATGTGCCTTATGGCCCCTTGCAGTTTTCACTGACCGTTTCAGCGTTGGAAACTTACGCCAAAGAAGGAAAAATTGAGCCGGAACTAGCGGGGTATGCGCGTTATATAGAACCGGAGCGGCTGGCGCAACTGCGGCAGGTGTTGACGGCACGGGTGCCTGTAACACCTGTAGCGATCGCGCAATTTCTCTACTCCCGCCAAGGCGAAATCATCCTAGAGCGCGTGTCACAGCTCATTCAAACCCAAGCAGGGCAACCGGGATTTTATGCGATTCGAGCGGCATTAATCAGGGCGGCTACCGATCCGGAAGGTTTAACTCTGCTCAATGTGCTGCGGGAGTTTCCCACCTACGGGATTCGGATCAATTCCCAGCGCGGTTTTCAGCTTTTTGATGATTTATCAGTGCTGGTTCAAGAAACTGAACTGGCAACCGCCGCCGTCAGGCGACAAGCGATCGCTGAAGCCGCCGCCGAAGTACCAACCGATGACTCCCAACTTGCCACCCTATTTCCAGAAGATACTTCACAATTTCTAGACTTACAGCAACCGGGAGCGGTTAACTTCCAAAAGCAAACCCTGATCCTCAACGATCTCCAACGTAACCGCAGCTTTCCGGTGGATCTTTACCTCCCCACCTCAAACTCCACTCAGGAAAAAACACCCTTGGTTGTTATTTCCCACGGACTTGGTTCTGAGCGCGAAACTTTTGCTTATTTAGCAGAACACCTTGCTAGTTATGGCTTTGCCGTGGCTGTTCCCGAACATCCAGGGAGTAATGCTGCACAGTTGCAAGCGCTCACCCAAGGGTTAGCCAATGAAGTTTCTACGCCAGCCGAGTTGATTGATCGCCCCGAAGATATCAAGTTTTTGCTCGATCAACTGCAACGCTTGTATCCCCGACAACTAAATCTGCAAAATGTCGGCGTGCTAGGACAATCCTTTGGTGGCTACACGGTTTTAGCCTTAGCTGGGGCGAATATTAACTTTGAGCAACTGCAAGCAGACTGTATGAATGAAGAGAATGCATTAAATCTATCGCTACTGCTGCAATGTCGAGCGCAGGAGTTGGGTTCTGTAGAGGAGGAGTTGCAGGATGAGCGGATTGGGGCAGCGATCGCGATTAACCCGGTGATCAGCAGCATCTTTGGACAAGAACAACTGAGTCAGATTCAGTTACCCGTGATGCTGGTTGCTAGTAGTAATGATACCGTCGCCCCCGCCTTACCCGAACAAATTCGACCTTTCACTTGGCTGACAACACCCGAAAAGTATCTGGTGCTGTTAGAAGACGGAACCCATTTTTCCACCCTGGGGCCATCAACTGGGTCAATACCCATACCTGAGACAGCACTCGGCCCCGATCCTAGGATTGCTTATCAATACATGAATGCGTTGAGCGTCGCCTTTTTTAAAACCTACATCGCAGGAGAGCCTGACTACCGTCGCTACCTCAGTTCTACCTACGCGCGAACCTTGAGTGAAGACCCTTTACCATTAGAGCTGATCAAGTCTTTGACGGCAGAGCAGTTGATGGAAGCAGCGAGAGGGGGAGAGAGTGTCCTACCGCCTGCTCTGCAACCGTAACAGCGGCGTGAACGTCTTGATAGGAAACTTCAACTACCCTACCCGGATTGGGTACTAACGGATTCTGACAAATCCGGATTTGGCGATTAACTCTTGCCCTTGATCGGTTAGTAACAGGTTAGCGTAAACTTCACCCGCTTGCTCGTCAACTTGACCGTTCTGTTTGACAATTACGAAGAGCTGACGGGTGAGGGGATAGGTGCCACTGCGGATGGCTTCCCGGTTTATCTCGTTGCGCCGACTGGGACACTCAGAAGGGGGGACATAAGGTAATTTATAGGGAGGAGTCAGTTCGTTGGCTTGTCGCCCAATCGGAAGCGGTTTAACACCGCATTGACCAACGACTTCTGGAATCGATGCGTAATAAATTCCGCCTGGGTCATTAGCTAATTCTCGTAAGGCTATAGTTGTACTGGGAACATATTTAACATTGCTCCCCAGCCTCTCATCCGCCAAGACATTCTCCACAAAAAACTCTACGGTGCCTCCATCTTCAACTCGCCGCGAGTAAGGAGTAATGGGTTGATTTGGCCCTCCGACTTGATTCCAATTAGAAATTTTCCCTGTATAGATATCTTTGACTTGTGACAGCGTTAGACCGGAAATATTTAAGTTAGGATTAACGGCGATCGCTATTCCTTCAATCGCGACAGGAATCTCTTTGAGGCTAAATCCCCGTTGTTGCGCGGAGGAATACTCCTCATTGTTCAAAGAACGCGAAGACTGAACAAAAGCCAGTTGATTATTTAACAACAGACGAATGCCGCTACCCGAACCAGGTGTGGCATTAGGAGGCTCGGTGTAGCGCAACTGAAACTTCGGCCAAACGTTCTGAATTATCGGATCGACATCTCCACGAACTGGGGCCCAAGAGGTACTTCCACCATAATTAAATAACCCAGAGGGAACATTCTGTACCGCCGCCAATGTTTCAACGATGGGTTGATTGGGTTGAGCCGCCCCAGAGGGGTCTTGCTGGCGTTCCCCGTTATCCCCACCCTCAGCAGTAGGACTCAATAGGTTATCTAGCCCAATTCCTGAGCGTTGAGAAAACCACCACAAGCCCCCGGCTAGCAGTCCGGCAGTAGTCAGCAAGGCGAGGATTAGGACTGTGGTTTCGTTCTTTTGTGCCATAGGGAATTCACCATTGCACATCCCTTTATAGACGAAGAAGGTTAAGCGGAGATTAGCAATACGTTAATACAAAAGACCCGATGGACTTAAGCTTAAATTGAGACGATTGAGCAATTTCAAGTCACTAGGGCAGCATCAACGTTTTTACAGAGCCTGTGCATAAGTCTGCATTTTTGTGGCAGTGTACTGGAGAAGAAACCTATTTATCTGGTTCGCCGGGAAGACCCCCACTATAGCGGGAAGGGGATACATCGAGCGTAGCAAGTACCCCTGACAGTTTAGTGGCGGGACGGCGCTTAAAGGGGCGAATTATTTCGCCCCACGCCGCCTCATGAAAGGCGGTTAGAAGAGAGGGTTCGATGCCCTCTCTTTTAACATTTAATGGTGTGCCATCGTTTAGTAAATCTAGTATCATACTGGAATGCTGACACTTACTCACCGCTACCGAATCTATCCAGATGCCACCCAAGAGCAACAACTCATTGAGTGGATGGAAATCTGCCGCAATGCATTTAACTATGCATTGCGGCAGATAAAAGATTGGTGCGATAGTCGTAAGTGCTTGGTTGATAGATGCTCTTTGGAGAAAGAATACATCCTCCCTGCCGACCTAAAGTTTCCGGGTGAGATTCAACAGCTTAATAATTTGCCACGAGCGAAGAGGGAATTCCCTAAGTTGGGTGAAGTTCCTTCCCAAGTTCTTCAGCAAGCCATTAAGCAGTTGCATAGAGGTTGGGAGTACTTTCAGAAGAGAGGATTTGGCTTTCCCCGATTCAAGAAGTATGGTCAGTTCAAGTCGTTGCTCTTTCCCCAATTCAAGGAGAATCCAGTAACGAACTTGCATATTAAGCTGCCAAAGATTGGAGCAATTCCAATCAACCTGCATCGTTCTATCCCCTCTGGGTTTGTAGTCAAGCAGGTCAGAATCTTGAGGAAAGCTGACCACTGGTATGCATCTATCTCCTTGCAATGTGATGTCAGTCTTCCCGACCCAACGCCCCACGGTCATCCCATTGGAGTTGATATCGGGTTGGAGAAGTTTTTGGCAACCAGTGACGGCGTTCGAGTATCGCCTCCCAAGTTCTTTAAGAAGCTGCAAAGCGAGCTGAAATTGCTGCAACGCAGGCTTTCTAGGAAACAAAAAAGGTCGAAAAACTACGAGAAACAACGTCTCAAAGTTGCTCGTCTTCACCATAAAATTGACAACACGAGGAAAGACTTTCACTACAAACAAGCCCATGCTCTTTGTGATGCGGGTGATATGGTCTTCATGGAAGATTTGGATTACCGTACCAGTGCTAAGGGAATGTTTGGGAAACACATGCTTGATGCCGCATTCGGACAATTTAGAAGCATCGTTAAGTATGTGTGCTGGAAGCGAGGAAAGTTTTTCAGTGAAGTTGATGCTCGGGGTACTTCTCAGCAATGCCCCGAATGTGGTGGCGAGGTTAAAAAAGACCTGAGTGTAAGAATTCATGATTGTCCTCGTTGTGGATATCGAACCGATAGGGACGTAGCAGCAGGTCAAAATATCAGAAACCGAGGAATTAAGTTAATTAGTACCGTTGGACAGACGGGAATGGAAACTGCCTGTGCAGACGTTCTACCGGGGACTGAGGTAACTCAGTCTAGGCAAGTGTCGAAATCCCCTGAGCGTAGTCGAAGGCTTCGCCGTGAGCGCTCAGCGTTCGACTGAGCGCTCACGCCGAAGTCCGAACGGGGAAAAACCAGGAAACCCAAGTCGTAAGTCTTGGGAAGCCCGCACTATACCGCTTGCGGTTAGTGTGGGAGAATGTCACTTTTAAAGATTATTCTGTGCAAGGATTTTTGAACTTAGATAAACCAGCCGAATGGACATCCCACGACTGCGTTGCCAAGGTGCGGAAACTGTTGCGCCTCAAACGAGTGGGACATGCAGGTACGTTAGACCCTAAAGCAACAGGTGTCTTACCTATTGCCTTGGGGAAAGCTACCCGGCTATTGCAATATATGCGGCAAGATAAAGCCTATATTGCCACAGTACGATTGGGAGTGAAAACAACGACAGATGACTTAGAAGGGGAGGTTATCGCCACGCAGCCAGCTACGGGTTTGACGCTGGAGAATGTTGCGCCATTGCTGAAGCTGTTTGAAGGAACAATTCGGCAGGTACCGCCTCAGTACAGCGCGATTCAGGTGGAGGGGAAGCGCTTGTATGACATCGCCAGGGCAGGAAAAACGGTAGAGGTGCCAGCACGAACGGTGGAAGTTAGCCGTATTGAAGTTCTCGATTGGCGTCCGGGAGAATTTCCGGAAATTGATTTAGAGATCGCTTGTGGTACAGGTACTTATATTCGCGCGATCGCTCGTGATTTGGGAGACTATTTAAATACTGGCGGTACCCTCGCTTCCTTAATCCGCACCCAAAGCAGTGGCTTCCATATAGCCGACAGCTTAACCCTGGAAGAACTAGAAACTCATCTCCAACAAGGAACCTTTGAGCCGATTCCACCGACAGCAGCTTTAGAGCATATCCCTGCTGTCATCCTGTCCCCTACTCCTGCCAAAGCCTGGTGCCAAGGTCAACGCCTAAAAGCTGACAGCGAACAGTGGACAATAGAAACTACCGTTATTCCTTCTATCTTACGGGTGCATGATCAAGAAGGACGCTTCTTAGGCATTGCTCAGTACAGTAGCTCCACCGATGAGCCGTTGTTGATTCCCAAGATGGTGTTTGAGCCAGAGTCTTAGGTAGAAGCGATCGCTGTTTTTTTGAATCTAGTTAATCGCTGCTACGGCGAATAGTAGTAATCAGAGAAATTTATGGCGATTCTGGTAGATTTGATATCAACTTAGTTACTGGTAGAGAATAATTAGAATGATGAAACTTCAAGCACCGCTGATTTATTTTTTTATCTTTGCCGGATGTTTTTTAAGCTTTGCCCCAAAAACTTCAGCTCAAGATAATGAATATTTTTCTGCTTTAAGTCAAGAAACTCTCAATCGCTTAAATGGAGATTGCCGGGGAGCCACAGAAGTTAGCTATCGTTCTCAAGCTCTCAATTCCCCTGATGAAAGAAGCTCTGTTTACATCGATATGACCCTCAGAAGAAGGGGGAGAGCTAACAGTTATGGGGAAGATACTTTTGTAATTCGATGCAATGGCAACATAGCAGAAAGACCAAGTGGAGAATTAATTGTTGAAAAAGAAGGAAAAATTATCAGGAAGAGACTTTATAATGTTTTGGGCATAACTCGTAATATTTATAACTATACAGTTGTCAACCCCATCGCCTTTTCCGCTGATAGCCGATACTTAGTCCTACGAGTTGATGTTTCTGATGGTCAGAATGCTTCCTGGGTCAATCATGTTGTCTTAGATGCCTTTAATGATTATCAGCTTCTATCGTTTGCAGCTTGCGAACAATTCAAGGGAAACAACTTTGTAGGATTTATTTCTAATCTACAGGTCGTCTTTGCTTGTGAAAGACCGGGAGAAATCGGCCCAGTTGAGGTGGTAAATTTACAAACTAGAGAGCTACAAAGACTCAATCAAGGCTATGTAAATAAACTAACTGAAGCTCGTTCTTATGGCACAGTTGCTACTGAATTCTCGGTGGTGCAAGAGCAGCAGTTTCCAGTTCGGTATTAATTAGAAAGCTTTGGATTTTTACTGACTCTAGAGCTTCGGTTCAGCAACCTTGCAAAAAACTACAAATAGACACTTGAACAAGGATACCAGAGCAAGTTTCTATTTCTAAACCGATGTAGACTCTAGAATTTGGACTGTAAAGAACTGAAGAGCGATTTCGGTAAGGTGCATCGCGTGGTAAATGCGGTCATATTTTTTGTACGCGGACAAAAAAAAGATGCACCCTGATTGTGTTTTCTGAAGGTTATTAAAGAAAACGGTAGTTTGCGATTTGGAACTGTGTAAAATATTCGCATACTAGCCTAGGGGTCTGTCTAGGGATACACCCAATCTTTTTTAAAAGTTTATATCTACCGATAAAGAGGCAAATCGGTTGTAGGGATTGCACCTTAACGTTTTCGTCCTACTCAGTAACGAAACTTCATCAAGGGTTGTTAAAGAATACCGTTAGGAACGACTAAAAGAAATCAGTAGAATTGGGGATAAATTTTCGTAATATTTGAGGAAATCAGTGATTTTGCGGAGTGGTAGTAGCGATCGCCCCCCACGTCACCCTAGAGTAGAGACTAAAGGACATCTTTAAATTGACTCATGGCTGAACCAACAACCGCCCCCTATGGCTCCTGGAAATCTCCTATTACCTCCGACCTATTGGTTGCCGGAACGGTGGGATTAGGTCAGATTGCGCTGGATGGTGAGGCGGTCTACTGGGTAGAGGGACGACCTGCTGAAGCCGGAAGAAACGTGATTGTGCGCCGCACTCCCGACGGGGAAGTAGTGGATGTGACGCCAGCGCCTTTCAACGTCAGGACGCGCGCCCACGAATATGGCAGCGGTGCGTTTACGGTGACAGAGGGGACGGTGTACTTTTCCAACGATGCGGATCAGCGGTGGTATCGCCACACCGTCGGCACAGAGCCGCAACCCTTGACACCAGCAGGAGAGCAGCGTTATGCCGATGCCATTGTCGATCAGCAACGCAATCGCCTCATTGCTGTCCAGGAAGACCACGGCAACAGCAGCCACGAACCTGTCAATCGCCTCGTTAGCATCAGCTTGACAGGGAACGGGGAAGTTCAGGTTTTGGCATCTGGAGATGACTTTTACTCCTCCCCTCGCCTCAGCCCTGATGGTTCTCAACTGTCTTGGTTGAGTTGGAATCATCCGAATATGCCCTGGGATGGTACGCAACTTTGGCTAGCGCAACTCAATACAGATGGTTCTGTCGGTGAGAAAAAGTGTGTTGCTGGGGGAAAAGCAGAATCTATTTTTCAGCCAGAGTGGTCAAGCGATGGGGTGCTGTACTTTGTTTCTGACCGTAGCGGCTGGTGGAACCTCTATCGCTGGCAACAGGAAATTGAACCACTGTGGGAAATGGAAGCAGAGTTTGGACTGCCGCAGTGGGTGTTTGGCATGTCTACTTATGCCTTTGCTGCTGCCAATCGTCTGATCTGCACCTACACCCGTGAGGGGCTGTGGCATCTGGCAAGTCTGGATACTGAGAAAAAAGAATTAAGCGAGATTGAGACAGACTTTACAGATATTTCCTCAGTGCAAGGGTCGGGGGGTCAAGCAGCATTTATTGCGGGTTCGCCGACTAATCCCACAGCCGTTGTGTTGATGGATGTGGCGACGGGTAAGTTGGAGGTGCTGCGTCAGTCGAGTCAGTTAGAGA
The DNA here is from genome assembly GCA_019359445.1 of Kastovskya adunca ATA6-11-RM4. Taxonomy (GTDB): domain Bacteria; phylum Cyanobacteriota; class Cyanobacteriia; order Cyanobacteriales; family Coleofasciculaceae; genus Kastovskya; species Kastovskya adunca. Next base: position 132,523 of record JAHHHJ010000016.1, read on the forward strand.
TTGACCTAGGTTACCTTTCCACGTCACAAGCGATCGCCTTTCCTACAGAAAATAATCTCACCGCCTACGCCATCTTTTACCCGCCTCAAAACAAAGACTACACCGCCCCTGAGGGAGAGAAGCCTCCTTTAATTGTTAAAAGCCACGGTGGGCCGACGGCGGCGACTAGTAGTACCTTTAATTTAAAAATTCAATACTGGACGAGTCGCGGCTTTGGCTATCTTGATGTCAACTACGGCGGCAGTACGGGATACGGTAGAGAGTATCGTCAGCGGCTTAATAGTGCCTGGGGCATTGTCGATGTTGATGACTGCGTTAATGCGGCAAAGTATCTAGCGGAACAAGGGTTAGTCAATGGTACGCAGATGGCAATTACTGGCGGGAGTGCAGGCGGCTATACTACCCTGGCGGCGTTGACCTTCCGGGATGTTTTCAAAGCCGGGGCGAGTCACTATGGCGTCAGTGATTTAGAAATCTTGGCAACAGATACCCATAAATTTGAATCTCGCTATTTAGACGGATTGATTGGCCCCTATCCCGAACGCAAAGATATTTACATAGCGCGATCGCCTATTCACTTTACTGACCAACTTGCCTGTCCCGTCATTTTCTTCCAGGGACTAGAAGACAAAATCGTTCCCCCTAATCAAGCTGAGGCAATGGTAGCTGCCCTCAAAGCTAAGAATCTACCTGTGGCATACGTCCCTTTTGCCGGAGAACAGCATGGTTTCCGCCGTGCCGAGAATATTAAACGCGCCCTAGATGGCGAGTTTTACTTCTACTCCCGCATCTTCGGCTTTGAACCCGCAGAGGCGATCGCGCCAGTGCCGATTGATAATTTATAAGTTATGGGGCATTGTAAGTTGCTCAGATCCCCGATTTCTTGAAGAAGTTAGGGATATAGATGGGATCTAGATCGAACAAGTGAAATGGTACAACCCACCTTATTGACGACTCATGCTGCACTTTCAACATTCCTCTGTTATTGATGCCCCCGTTGAGGTGGTTTGGGAGTTTCATGAACGCCCGGATATTCTGAAATTGCTGACTCCGCCGTGGCAACCGATGGAGGTGGTGCGCCGTGAGGGAGGTTTGGGTGTCGGCGCGATTACAGAATTTCGGATTCTTTTTGGCTCCATACCCCTACGCTGGCTAGCCGTTCATACGGAGTGCGAACCTTACCGACTGTTTACAGACGAGCAGAAAGAAGGGCCCCTACCCTACTGGGTTCACCGCCATCAGTTTGCCCCAATAGAGGGGAAAACGCGACTTACTGATGCGATCGCCTTTTCCTTACCCGGTGGTTGGCTAGCAGAACAGATGTTTGGTTGGGTGGTACTCAGGGAGCTAGAGCAAATGTTTGGCTATCGCCATCAGGTGACGCAACGCGAGTGCAGCCAGAGGAAAAGTTAGTTGTTGCCGTGCTATTTAGCCTAACGGCGGAACCCGTAGTTGTAGAACTGCCGCTAGACTAGATGCCAATTAGTGTTGAGGGTAAAGACGCCGTGGCACAAGCATCACCGGAAGTACAACAGCGCCTTCAAGAACTGCGGCAACTGCTACAAAAAGCTAGCTATGCTTACTACGTCCTCGATAATCCGATGATGGAGGATGCGGTATATGACCAGCTTTATCGGGAACTGCAAGACAAAGAGGCGCAGTATCCAGAACTGGTAACCCCTGATAGCCCGACTCAACGAGTGGGAGAAAAGCCAGCGTCGCAGTTTATCTCCGTGGGACACAACATCCCTCTCTATAGCTTGGAGAATGCCTTCAACATTGAGGAATTTACTAAGTGGCAGGAACGCTGGCGGCGCTATGCTCCAGAGGTAGATTCCTTTGAATATGTCTCGGAGCTAAAAATTGACGGTTCCGCGATCGCCCTAACCTATGAGAACGGCGTTCTAGTACGGGGCGTTACCCGTGGTGATGGTGTCAGGGGGGAAGATATTACCCAAAATGTCAAAACTATCCGCTCCATTCCCCTGCGGCTGAATACAGACACACCGCCGCCGATTGTGGAAGTGCGCGGAGAAGCCTTTTTAGCCTTAGATGTGTTTGAAGCCATCAATCAGGAGCGAGAAAAAGCCGGGGAAGCGCTCTTTGCAAATCCGCGCAATGCCGCAGCGGGAACATTACGCCAGTTAGATTCGCGAGTTGTGGCGCAACGGCGGCTGGATTTCTTTCCCTACACCCTACATATTCCCGGAGAGGATAAGGAGGTTGTCCGCACCCAATGGGATGCTCTGGAGTTACTAGCCTCCCTTGGTTTTCGTGTTAATCCTCATCGCCAACTCTGCCCAAGCTTGAAGGATGTGCAGGATTACTACGACTATTGGGATATCGAGCGGCGGAACTTACCCTACATGACGGATGGAGTAGTGGTGAAGCTGAATCGCTTTGAACTTCAGCAACAGTTGGGGTTTACACAAAAGTTTCCCCGTTGGGCGATCGCGCTTAAATATGCCGCCGAAGAAGCCCCCACCTTAGTAGAAAATATTTCCATCAATGTTGGCAGAACCGGGGCTTTAACGCCGCTAGCGGAATTACACCCGGTGCAACTAGCTGGAACCACCGTTTCCCGCGCTTCCTTGCACAACATCGACTATGTGCGATCGCTCGACATCCGTGTTGGCGATACCGTCATCGTTCACAAAGCCGGGGAAATCATTCCCGAAGTGGTACGGGTGCTGACAGAGCTGCGCCCAGCCAGCGCCCAGCCCTTCCAAATGCCCAGCGCTTGCCCCGTCTGCGGTCAGCCTGTAGTGAAGCCCGTAGACGAGGCAGTAACCCGCTGCGTCAACGCCTCTTGTGCTGCCATTTTAAAGGGAGCAATTACCCACTGGGTAAGCCGGGATGCGATGGATATTAACGGCTTGGGAGAAAAGATTGTCGAGCAGCTCGTAGACCAAACTGTGGTGCAGTCCGTCGCGGATCTGTATGACTTAACAGTGGAGAAACTCTTGCAACTAGAGCGGATGGGAGAGAAATTAGCTGAAAAAATTGTCAAGGCGATCGCTACTTCCAAAACCCAACCTTGGCACCGCCTCCTCTACGGTTTAGGTATTCGTCACGTTGGCAGTGTCAATGCCCAAACTTTAGCCGCTCAGTTCTCCTCTGTCGAGCAACTAGCCCAAGCAAAAGCTAGCGACATTGAAGGCGTCTACGGTATTGGGCCAGAAATTGCCCAATCTGTCTCCCAATGGTTCAGCATTCCCGCCAATCAAAGCTTAATTGACCGCTTGAAGGCTGCCGGATTACAACTCGCTGGGGAGCAAAAAACCAGCGAACCTACCAACCAGCAGCTAGCAGGAAAAATCTTTGTGATCACAGGCACCTTACCCACTCTCAAGCGAGATGAAGCCAAGGAATTGATTGAAAAATCGGGAGGCAAAGTCACCAATTCCGTCAGTTCCAAAACCAATTACGTCGTTGTTGGGGAAGAAGCAGGTTCTAAGCTAGAAAAGGCTAAAACCTTGGGCATAACCCAACTATCAGAAGCCCAACTCATGGAACTTTTGCAGCCTCAATAAGCAAGAATGATTATTTTGCTAAACCTGTTGGCTATTGAACAACTAAAACTGAATACTTGCATTGGTTCACATGGTGCGATTTATTCTCGCCTACTTAAATTTCCTCATTCTGAAGTTAAATCACTAGGAATACCCAGCACTGAACAAGGAAAATTAGAACCCAATCTCTGAATTAGAGGATGTTCCACAGAATTACAACCGACAAATAATAAAGTCGCCGCTTCTGATTCAACAACTGACCTCAATTCAGTAGCAACATCACCAAAACGCAGATGAGTTTTGAAAAAACCTCGCCATTCTTCAGCCAAGTAACGTGCTTGCTCGAAAATACGGGCGGCTTGCTTAAAAGACTGGGATTGGCTACCTATCTGAGAATTACCTTTTCTTACCGACCTTCTTTTTTGAGCTTCTAACGCCTGGGGTCTGGGTTTAGTTAAAACAGATGTTGTAGACTTTCCGGATGCTGATGCACTGTCAAGTTTAGCTGCATACTGATGGATTGATGATCTGCCAGATTTGACAGAATCGAAAACATCTGAAGACTTACGGCTTTGCTGATTCCCTACAACATAAACAACCTGAACCGTGACTAATTTTTGAGTCACCAACCTTGTTTGATGAGCAATCCACATTGTCAAATCTAAAGCTGTTTGACTGCTGGGGGAGCCATTATAGCCAACAACTAAGTTAACTGAGTTTGTAGAGGTAGCCCACGTAGCTGTCGCTGGCTCAGGTAGCAACAGCATTTCTTTGATTAAATCACTGCGATCCATTGCGCCTTCAAGACGCACTAGCATAGGCTTAACATTCACAACTTTAACCTCTCTAAAAGAGAACAACTATCCGAGGAGAGGTGGGTCAAAAATAGATGTCACTATGCCTTTTAACAATTAGTGACATCTGTAAGGAGACACTAAAGACAACTGCAATAAAAGCTAATGCCTTGGTACTCCTTCCACTGCCGACGAAGTTAGCTGACGGGCTAAGGCTGGAAGGTGCCTCTCTCACTAAAGATTCGCCCCCAATTATTGGTTCCTCCGCTCCAAATCCCTAGCTAACATAATTTGATTGTCAGCCGGAATGGATTAGGCTGCCCCACTCATAACTAATCTAACAATTTAGAAACCATGAGATCTATTCATTTTGAGTGAAATGATGATCCAATAAGTTTAGGGCATGGTTGCGTAATTCAAAATACTCTCTTGATTATCGTATCACTTGGCGATCGCGTGGATGCGGGAATGGTACCTCTAAAATCTCTCCAATTTTAGCATGGGGGCATTAATCATCATCATAATTCGATCTGAGCACTAAACAGAAGATGCGGTTTCAATTAATGGTGCATTTGCAGCAGATGGGGTTGTCCAATGAGATTGAAGTGGAGTTTATTTACTTGCCTGCTTACTCACCAAAGCTGAATTTAGTCGAGTATGTTATTCATCTGATTCGCAGAGCGATTTTTGCACCATTTACCCATAGGCACTTCTTTGCAGGTCATTGAGCAACAGTTGGCTAAGTTTTTACAATCGCATCAGTTTTTCAACGCAGAACAAGTGCAAAGGAATTTGAATTACATCTTTGCTTTAGTTGCCTAATCTTTTGGTAGGAAGGGAGTAGGTTCTTGAACCTAATTTAACCTCAGAAGAGTTTAGTATTTTGCATCTTAAGTACCTAGAACTTTATCAACATTCTCACTATCAGCAAAATATTACTAAGCTCAAAAACTTGGCCAATCGGCAGCGTGTAAAAATCCTTGCTCCTTAGCCTGCTGAACCCATTTCTCCGCTTTTGCTCGATCCATAGCTATACCTTGATCTCCCATCATGAAAATTCCTGCTAAGTTATTTGATGCTACGCCATAGCCCTGCTCGGCTGATTTTTTATACCACTCAACTGCCTCTAAAACAGCTCTTTCTAAACCAAGTCCTAAGTGATACATATTTGCAACTATGCATTGCGCTTCAGCATCCCCTCGTTCGGCAATTGGTTTTAAAATTTTGAATGCGTTAGTATAATCCTCAGCCTCAAAGGCAGCTAAACCTGCTGTTAAATTCGACATTTTAGCTAAACTCCTTTTTCTAACAATGAAGCATCTTCCTTGAGATAGAAGTGATTGAGGCTGACCTCCGAAAATAATGTTACAGTTTCTTGACTATTATTCGTTACTGCGGTGAGTAGTGATTGAGATATTTAGATAAATTAAATCTGTTTCAATCACAGCTTGCTGTAAGTATGTTTACTTAGAGCAAGCTGTGAGAAATAGGCAGGTAGTTAACTACTCGATGAAGGTCTAGCGTCGCCGCTTTCGAGGAATTCCTTGCTTTGCTCTAGCGATTTCAGGAACCTGTTCAGCGTAATCGGCAGGAACAATTTGCGAACCATATCTTCTGGCATAAACCTGCGTAAATTCAGCCCCAAAAAAGATAATTTGAGCAGAATAGTAAACCCATGCCAGGAGAACTACGAGGGAGCCAGCCGCCCCATAGGTGCTTGCAAAAGTACCTTGACCTAAATAGAGTCCCAGAAAAAACTTACCAATAACAAACAACACAGAGGTAATTATCGCCCCAATTAAAACATCATTCCAGGTAATTTTGACATCGGGAAGAAATTTATAAATTAGGGCAAATAAAAATGTGATAACAACAAAAGAAATTACGTAGTTAGCCATTTGCCAGACAAAATCTAGACCAGGAAGTAAATGGCTCATGTAGGAGCTTAATGCTGTTAAACCAGCACTGAGCACTAAAGACACCAGCAACAAAAAACCAATAACCAGCACCATCGAAAACGATAAAAAGCGTTGCCTCAACATAGTGGCAATACCTTGTCCAGGTTTAGGCTGTACTTCCCAAACCGTATTGAGAGCATCTTGTAATTGAGTAAAGACTCCAGAAGCCCCGAACAGTAGCACAACAACACTGATAAGAGAGGCTATCCCGCCGTTTGCATCAGGACGGTTCGCACTAGCGATCGCTGTTTCGATGACTTCCGCTCCGTTAGAACCCACTAAGCCTCGAATTTGCCCGACAATTTCACCTCTAGCGGCTTCTTCTCCAAAAACTGCCCCGGCTACAGCGATCGCAATAATTAATAGCGGTGCTAGGGAAAAAACGGTGTAATACGCCAAAGCAGCGGCGAGTCGAGACACTTTATCTTCTTGCCATTCTTTAAATGTTTCTTTGAGCAGTCTTAAAATAGCCTTGGGACTCGTCACCATAACTCTGCTTCCTTGTTTCACCGAAAAACCTAACATAATAGTGTGAGCTGTGCGACTTTTGTACTACAACCCTCCAAAGTTAGAACTTTCGCGGCGTCACAGGATGTGCAACGATTAAAACTATGCCTGCACCGACTACTACACTTGCCATGTCAGCCTTCCCCCTCACCGCCGTGGTGGGGCAAGACGCCATTAAACTAGCACTGCTACTCGCCGCCGTTGACCCAGGACTTGGAGGCGTGGCGATCGCAGGTCGTCGAGGGACTGCCAAATCCGTCATGGCAAGAGCGATCCATTCCCTCTTGCCACCCATTGAAGTTGTCAAAGATTCCCTCTGTAACTGCGATCCCACCCGTCCTGAAGAATGGGATGACCAGCTACTAACAGACTATGTCGATCCTGCCAGCGTCCCGACGGAAGTTATCCCCTCGCCCTTTTTACAAATTCCCCTGGGAGTGACAGAAGACCGTCTGTTGGGTTCAGTAGACGTTGAGAAATCCGTAAAACAGGGAGAACCCGTCTTTCAACCCGGACTACTGGCACAGGCGCACCGAGGCGTTTTGTACATTGATGAAATCAACCTGCTGGATGACCAGATCGCAAACCAGCTTCTGACGGTGCTGACGGAAGGACGCAACCAAATCGAGCGAGAAGGAATCAGCTTTCAGCATCCTTGCAAACCTCTGCTGATTGCCACCTATAACCCCGAAGAAGGCCCCCTGCGGGAACACCTACTCGATCGCATTGCCATTACCCTTTCGGCAGATGGGGTATTGTCTCTAGATGAGCGGGTGCAAGCCGTAGACCAGGTTTTAGAGTACGCCAGCTCTCCGCAGCAGTTTCTGGAGCAGTACACCGAAGATACCGATACCCTGAAAACAGAGATTGTGCTGGCGCGAGAGTGGCTAAAAGATGTCCGCATCAGCCGCGAACAAATTGGTTATCTCGTTGATGAAGCACTTCGAGGGGGCGTTCAAGGACATCGGGCGGAACTATTTGCCGTGCGCGTTGCCAAAGCCGCCGCCGCTTTAGAAGGGCGTCAAACCGTTACACCAGAAGATTTGCGACGGGCAGTGGAATTGGTCATTGTTCCTCGCTCAACGATTGTACAGACGCCCCCGGATGAGCCACCGCCACCACCGCCGCCACCGCCGCCACAGCAGGACAAACCGGAGGATGAGTCTAAACAGGAACCGGATGAACCGGACGAACCGGAGGAAAACGAAACTCCCGAAGAACCGGAGCAGGAGCCACCCGGCATCCCGGAAGAGTTTGTCTTTGACCCCGAAGGTGTCATCCTTGACCCCAGTATTCTTTTCTTTGCTCAAAAAGCGCATCGACAAGGGAAATCTGGAAGCCGCAGCATTATCTTTTCCGAAGACCGAGGCCGCTATGTGAAGCCGATGCTACCGAAAGGTGCCGTCCGTCGTATTGCCGTTGATGCCACTTTACGCGCGGCGGCTCCTTACCAAAAAGCCCGCCGACAACGCCAACCCGATCGCCGGGTGATTGTTGAACAGGGAGATTTGCGCTCAAAACGTTTAGCTCGTCGTGCTGGGGCGTTGGTGGTGTTTGTGGTGGATGCGTCTGGCTCGATGGCATTGAACCGGATGCAGTCGGCTAAGGGAGCTGTGATGCAACTGCTCACTGAGGCGTACCAAAATCGCGATCAGGTGTCGTTGATTCCCTTCCGGGGCGAACAGGCTGAGGTATTACTACCGCCGACTCGTTCCATTGCTTTGGCACGTAATCGCTTAGAACGAATGCCTTGTGGCGGTGGTTCTCCCTTAGCCCATGGTTTGACTCAAGCTGTTCGCGTCGGGACTAATGCTCAGATGTCAGGCGATATCGGTCAGGTAGTGATTGTGGCGATTACCGATGGACGGGGGAATATTTCCTTAGCCCGTTCTTTGGGTGAACCAATGACGGAGGGGGAGAAGCCGGATATCAAAGGTGAGTTGCTGGAAATTGCCGGACGAATTCGGGCAATGGGCATTCAGCTATTGGTGATTGATACGGAGAATAAATTTGTCTCTACTGGCTTTGCCAAGGAACTCGCCAAACATGCAGGAGGGAAGTATTACCACTTACCCAAAGCTACCGATCGCGCGATCGCGGCAATGACCAAAAGCGCGATCGCTGACATAAAATCTCGCTAAATTTCCCACAGGTTAGAAACCTGGGCTACACAAACAAAGCCTGCCAACCCAGGCTCTTCATTTGTAGACATCTCGACGATGCCCTACTTTTAAAACAAGAATCAGTAACTCCTCGTCCTGAATCTCATAGATGATCCGGTAGTCGCCTAAGCGGACTCTGTATAAGCTTTGCTCCCCCCGCATTTTGACTACACCTGCTGGATAAGGGTCTACTGCTAAGGCTTCTAGGCGCTGGATAATTTTCTGCTGAACGTCAGTCGTTAGCTTCCTAATCTGGCGCTGTGCGGCGGGGGCAATTTCGACTTGGTAGACCACACCCTAAAGCCCCAATTCTTGTTTAAACGTTTTAAGGGAGATGGTTCCCTGCCTTTTAGCTTCTGCCTTGGCTTCTAAAGCATCTTTTACGTCTTCCTGTAGCTCCAATTCGGTCTGTTTGTTCTTGAGGAATCGTAGAAAATCTAGAACCTCAGTCAGGATTGGCTCTGAGGCTGATTCTAATTCCTGCACGATCAGCTCTTTAGTATCCATTTGTTTCTCTCCATAACCTTAATGACAACTGAGCCTGTCGCTTGTTGCCGCTTGCTCTAGGATAGAGATCCCAGCCACTTTTTTGATTATGTCTTTGACACCTGTTTCATCTCCAGTGAATCGCCCTCAGCTCCAAGAGGGTGCAACAACTCCGTTGTTGGGGTCTTCTTTAGCCGAGTTGACAAGCTGGGTGCAGCAGCAAGGGCAGCCAGCTTACCGAGGAAAGCAGCTCCATCAGTGGCTTTATCAAAAAGGGGCGCGATCGCTTTTGGAAATTACTGTCTTTCCTAAGCAATGGCGAGAAGATGCCGCCGCCGTTCCCATTGGACGTTCCCAACTCCACTATCGTTCTGTTGCTCCCGATGGCACGATTAAATATTTGCTGCGACTGGCAGACGGGAATCTCATTGAAACGGTTGGCATTCCCACTGCCAAACGACTGACGGTTTGCGTATCCTCACAAGTCGGATGTCCGATGGCGTGCGACTTTTGCGCTACCGGAAAAGGTGGTTTTATCCGCAATTTGCAGCGTCATGAAATCATCGATCAAGTGTTAACGGTACAGGAAGATTTTCAGCAACGAGTTAGTAATGTTGTCTTTATGGGCATGGGCGAACCGTTGCTAAATCTTACAGAGGTTGTGGGTGCGGTGAAGTCCATTAATGAAGATATTGGGATTGGACAGCGATCGCTAACTATCTCCACTGTCGGCATCCCCAATCGTATCCGTCAACTTGCGGAATATCAGTTGCAAGTCACCTTTGCCGTCAGCCTCCACGCTTCCAATCAGCAACTGCGAGAAAAACTTATCCCCAGCGCTCATCACTATCCCCTAGAGACGCTTTTGGAAGATTGCCGAGAGTATGTGCAAATTACGGGTCGTCGCGTCAGCTTTGAATACATCCTCTTAGCAGAACTCAACGACTTACCAGAACACGCTACCGAACTCGCCGAACACCTGCGCGGCTTCCAAAGCCACGTTAACTTGATTCCCTACAATCCGATTAGCGAAGTTGATTATCAACGTCCCAGCGATCGCCGAATTCAAGCCTTTGTAGAGGCTCTAAAAGAACAACATATCGCCGTCAGCATCCGCCGTTCTCGCGGTTTAGAACGAGATGCCGCTTGCGGACAACTGCGAGTAAATCAGGGAGAGTAAGTTACCGCCGGATCACTCCTCCGGTACAGCCACCTGGGAGAGGAATTCGGGCACACCTTGAATACCTAAGTTGAGGTGAAAAACTGCCCCGGCTCCGCTTCCTTCTTGCTCTCGATTATTGCCGCCAGCGGTAGTGACGAACATGTCGGTGTAGTCCTCCCCGCCAAAGGTGATGCTTGTTACCTTCTTCGCTGGGAAAGGAATGCGTAACACTTCCGTACCATCCGGCGCGTAGCGGAAGAGATGTCCGCCATCCCAACGAGCTGACCAGATATAGCCTTCCGCATCAACGGTCATCCCATCAGGTTCTCCTTGATCAGGGGGCGTGGCAATCACCACTCGCTGGTTACTTAAGGAACCGCTTTCTTCGTCGTAGTCACAGCCGTAAATTTTTTGTTCGGGCGAGTCCGTGTAGTAGAAGTGTTGGCGATCGCGAGTAAAGCCCATCCCATTTGCCTGAGTAATTCCCTCAATAACAATCGAGATAGAACCATCAGTATCTAAACGATAAATCCGAGCATCGCGATCGGGAGCAGGCATTGTGCCGCAAAAAACCCGCCCTACAGGGTCAGCAATCACATCATTAAAGCGGGTTTCCCGTTCTTCTGGTAGTTCAGGAATCAATGTGGTGAGTTTTCCCTCACTCCAGCATTCAATCGCTCCCCGTGCTTTAAACAGGAGCAGGGAGCCATCGGCTTGAATGGTGAACCCCCCAACAGGCTCCCCGGAGTATATTTGCTCGTGGGTACGGGTAACGGGATCGTAGCGAAATAAGTGTCCGGCGAGGATATCCGCCCAATAAAGACGCTGCTCAATAGGATGCCAGAGTGGGCCCTCAGCATTTTCACATTGACAATCAATGAGGATTTCGGGAGTTTCCATGGCAGATAGCAAGAAACAATTAAATTGTTTGTACAGAATAACGTGGTAGCTTGCTTTTCCCAAATTCACTGCCAAGCGCTCAAAACCCCATCAGTAGCACTAATGGGGTGGATGATTGCTAAAAAACAGCCGCTAGCAGATAGGGTAAGCTTCCCCGCTCTTTAGAGACGGGGCTTTCAATAGCCCTGAAGAGTCCCAACTGAGTTGACAGCTAAGAATCTTCGAGCCTTCAGGCTGCGTTACGGACAGCCCCACGAGCCGAATCATTT